>CBDIPP010000001.1:0-617173 GCA_965283695.1 uncultured Parvibaculaceae bacterium
GCAGTGCTGCTGACGTGGACAAAGCTGTAGCCGCCGCAAAAGCTGCATTTCCTGCTTTCTCCCGCACGTCGCGTGAAGAGCGGATCGCTCTTATGGAGAAAATCATTGAGGTCTATAAAGGCCGCTACGCAGAAGTAGCTGATACCATTTCTAAGGAAATGGGTGCACCAGCGTGGCTTGCACAAATCGCTCAGGCGGCAATGGGGCCAGCTCACTTTGCGACTGCCCTTGAGATCCTCAAGAAATATGATTTTGAAGAAGACCGCGGCGCTACCCGCATCGTGAAAGAGCCTGTTGGTGTGTGTGGTTTCATCACGCCGTGGAACTGGCCGGTCAATCAGATCGCTTGTAAAGTTGCTCCTGCGCTTGCAGTGGGCTGCACGATGATCCTCAAGCCTTCTGAAGTTGCGCCGCTCAATGCGCACCTTCTTGCTGAAATTTTTGACGAGGCTGGTGTTCCTGCCGGTGTGTTCAATCTGATAGACGGTGACGGCCTTGAAGTAGGTGCACCGCTTTCCTCTCACCCTGATGTCGACATGATGTCCTTCACAGGTTCTACGCGTGCAGGCGTTGAAGTTGCAAAAGCTGCAGCTCCAACGGTTAAGCGCGTTGCTCAGGAGCTTGGTGGCAAGTCAGCGAACATCATTCTGGAAGATGCAGACCTTGCTGCTGCCGTCTCTGGTGGTGTGCAGAGCGTGATGAATAATTCAGGTCAGTCCTGTAACGCGCCAACACGTATGCTGGTTCCAGCCGGCAAGCATGGCGAAGCGCTGAAGATTGCTGCGGCGGCTGCTGCGGAAGTTAAAGTGGGTGATCCCGCTGCAGAAGATACGAAGATTGGCCCCGTTGTCAGTGAAGTTCAGTTCAACAAGATCCAGGATCTGATCCAAAAGGGTATTGATGAAGGTGCTGAGCTGGTTGCTGGTGGTACAGGTCGTCCAGAAGGCCTTAACAAAGGCTATTATGTGCGACCAACGGTCTTTGGTGGCGTTACCAACGACATGACGGTTGCTCGGGAAGAGATTTTTGGTCCTGTACTTGCCATCATGCCTTATGAGAGCGAAGAGGAAGCGATCGCCATCGCCAATGACACGGTCTATGGCCTTTCCGGTTATGTGTCTTCTGGCTCTATAGAGCGTGCGCGTGACGTTGCTTCACAGCTGCGGACAGGTAATGTCCATCTCAACGGTGCGGGCCCGGACGTCAATGCACCATTTGGCGGCTACAAGCAGTCAGGCAATGGCCGTGAATGGGGTGAGTTTGGTTTTGAGGACTTCCTCGAAATCAAAGCTGTCATGGGTTACACGGCAGCCTAAACTCCGCTTAGAAGAGAATTGGAAAGGGCGTCCCTTGGGGCGCCCTTTTTTTTGTCTCAGAATGCGTCAATGCTGCCTGACTATTAGGGAGCCCTTAACCGTTTCGACAAGTGCCTCTCCCCATCTTGTATGGTGTAACGAAGTTTTAGACCGGGTCCTTCAAAACTGATGAAAATCAGATCCAAATGTCCAGAAGTTGGCATGGAGAGGGACAAGGAATGCCCGGAACACGCAGATATTACATAGCTTTTGTTGGGCTGCTGGCCGCGTTCGCTTTGGCTGCGTGTTCAGAAGCGCCAAGCCAACCGCTGCGCGTGGGGATCAATCCTTGGCCGGGCTATGCGCCGCTGTTTCTTGCCGCAGACAAGGGCTTTTTCGCGGATGAAGGCGTTGAGGTTGAGTTGGTAGAGCTCTCATCCCTGGCTGATGTTCGCCGCGCCTTTGAAAGAGGCCAAATAGATGGCATGGCGTCGAGTCTTGTTGAGGTCTTGGACGCCGACCGAAATGGCGAGCTTAGGCCAGTGATTGCACTTGTGGCGGACTACTCCAATGGCGCCGATGTAATTTTGGCGAAGAGAAGCCTCACCGACATTGCCGCACTCAAAGGCCAACGGATTGGGTTGGAACCCGGTTCTCTCAACCGGTTCATCTTAGCGCGTGCGCTCGCTCACGGTGGTCTTACGATGGACGATGTGGAGATCGTCAGCCTTCCCCAAGTCGGCCTTCAAGAGGCAGTTGAGGCAGGCGCAGTTGACGCAGTGGTGACCTATCCACCTATTTCCACCGGCATTGAGCAAACAGGTCTTTTGGCCCGGCTGTTCTCCTCTGCCGAAATTCCAGGTGAAGTTGCTGATGTGGTCTCTTTTAATCGGGAAACGGCTTCCAGGCGGTCATCGGATATTGATGCGTTTGTTCGCGGGTGGGGGCGTGCGGTAGAGGCTATGCGCGCAAACCCGGAGGAAAGTTATGCATTGATTGGTCGTCATATCGGGATGAATGCGGATGACCTTGATGATGCGTATCGGGGAATAGAGGTTATTTCTGCTGACCGGCAGGCTGAGTTCTTGCGCCCTGATGGACCTTTGGCTGACGGCATTCAGACGCTTAGCGCCATCCTGTGGCCGGATGAAGCAGGTGTAGATGCCCGCTCCGTTGGCCGTTTTTTCGGAGAGTCGGCACACGTCTCTTGGGCAGGCATGGAATAAACTCATGTCATTCAATAGAAATTCCTGGCTCGATAACCTGTCTGTAAAGTGGAAGATACTTGCGCCTTTCTGCTTTCTTGCGGGCGTGATCGGACTCTCGCTGATTGCGCTCTTCTTTGTGGCATTCAGCCGATATCAGGATTCGGTTGTCGAAGACCGCGCGAAGCATTTGTCGAACAGTATCGTTTATGCGCTTGAGACCATGCGGTATCACACCGAATTGGAACGATATGTTGCGATTCTTGGTGCAGAGGCGGATGTCGACCTGCTGCTTATCGTCGACCCAGCAACTGAATATGTGTTTGTGAGCAACCGTGTCGCTTTCCGGGAAAGCATGGCTCGCGACCTCTCAGATGGCGCGCTGGTTTCAGAAGTTGTTCAAAGCATTGAGGAACCGTCGTCGCGCGGAATGCTGATGTGGGGAGCCAATACAGCCAGCTATGCCGTGGTTGCCCCCAGCCTCCGGCTTGATGGCGCACGTTCGAGAGAGCTGGTCATATTTGTTCGCTTGAAAACGAAAAGTGTCACAGCGCAGTCAAGCGGGATGGCGCAACAATTGGTGATTGGCTTGCTTGCCGCGCTAGCGCTGGCGATGCTTGTCGCATCCAAACTTCTCTACGATCTGGTCATCTCTCCATTGTCGAAATTATCTGCAATCGCTCATGCGCGCACTGTAGATCCAGAGACAATGGCACCCTTTACGCGTCGGCTTGATGAGTTTGGTGAGCTTTCCCGCAGCGTCCTGCAGTCATTTACGGAAGCCAGGGAGAATGCCAATCGGTTCGAGGTCCAGGCACAGAGCGATAGCCTGACCGGGCTGGGTAACCGAGTGCTGTTTAAAGAGCGCCTGTATATGGCGCTCGCGCATGCGGAAAGGTCAGGCAAGATTGTCGCCCTGATGATTCTCGACCTGGATAATTTCAAAGATGTGAATGACACACTTGGTCATGATGTTGGTGACCAACTTCTTCAACGCGTTGCGGCGATCCTTAAGGAGAGCTCGCGGCAGGTGGATACGGTCGTTCGGTTGGGCGGGGATGAGTTTGCCATCATTGCCGATGATCTTGACTGTATTGATGGCGTCGTTGTGCATGCAAACCGAATTTTGACGGCGCTGTCTGAACCGCAAAGGATTAATGGACATGAGGTTCACCCGGGTGTCAGCATTGGTATTACGAGCTATCCGCAGGATGCGCGAGATCCGGACGTCCTCTTAAAGAATGCAGACCTTGCGCTGTATCGAGCCAAGGCAGAAGGGCGGGGCAATATTCAGCTCTATCGTCATGAGCTGCACTTGAAGGTGATTGAGCGGAATGCCATTGAAAGGGATCTGCGGACGGCGATCGCCGAAGAACAGTTCGTCCTCTACTATCAACTGAAAGTTGATACAGAGACGGGTGGTATTGTGGGCGCGGAGGCGCTTATCCGCTGGCGTCATCCAGAACGCGGCATGATCCCGCCGGATGTTTTCATTCCTGTTGCAGAAAAAAATGGCAGCATATGTAAGCTCACGGATTGGGTGCTTGCGGAAGCATGCGCTGAGATCCGCCGCATGATGGACAATGGTCTGTCGCCGGTGAGTGTTGCAGTGAACGTTTCTGCGCTTGATCTACGCCGTCCGGATTTTACGGACCAGGTTGCTGCGACACTGGTACGGGCGGGTGTCTCACCGAAATATCTTGAGATCGAAGTGACCGAGAGTACGGTGATGCACGATGTTGATCAGGTGATTGGCACCCTTCGGCGTTTGAGGGCACTGGGCGTCAGTATCAGTATTGACGATTTCGGAACTGGCTACTCATCGCTGGCCTATCTCAAGCAATTCCCGGTACAGACTCTAAAAATTGACCGCAGCTTTGTGTCCGACATGACGGATGACTTGAACAGTCACGCCATCCCACAATTGATTGTCGATCTTGCTCGAAACCTTGGCGTGAGTGTGATTGCTGAAGGTGTGGAGACCGAAGAGCAGCGAGAACTTCTCCTTTCCATGGGCTGTGGTCAGGCTCAGGGCTATCTGTTTTCTCCGCCAGTGCCATCTGGTGCGTTTGTCGAGATGCTTGAGGAAAAAGTTTGTTTTCCGCGGGAAACCAAACTGGACGAGACCTCCGAATCTCGCCTGCCTGTTTCCGTCGCGTAACCTGCCACTCCCAGGGTGCCAGATGACGGCGCGTTCATGGACTGCTAGTAAAACCTCCAAGATGTCTCAACATTAGCGACCCCTTTCGGGTGTCGTGTTGCTTGGAGGGTGGATCATGGATCTCGCATATGGTGCGGAATATGAAACGTTTCGCGAGGAAGTGAAGCGCTTCGTCACTGAGAACAAGGATAAATCCCCTCGACAATCCGGCACTGGCCGCCCCTCGGACGATCAGCGCAAGTGGCAGGACCTTCTGATCAAGAATGGTTATGCCGCCCGCACAATCCCTTCAGAATACGGCGGATATGGTGCGGAGCCGGATATTCTGAAAAGCCGGATCATCGCCGAAGAGTTCACGAAAGCTGCTCTACCACTGGGTCTTGCAAGCCAGGGCGTGTCCATGCTGGTTCCGACATTGTTGGAGTTGGGAACTGAAGAGCAAAAGAAACAGTGGATCGAGCCAACCATTCGCGGGGAAGTTGTGTGGTGCCAGGGCTATTCAGAACCCGGCTCCGGGTCTGATCTAGCCAGCCTGCAAACCAAGGCGACGGAAGACGGCGACGACTTCATCATCAATGGTCAGAAGATCTGGACCAGCACCGCACAAGTGTCAGACATGATTTTCTGTTTGGTGCGCACAGAACCGGATGCCCGTAAGCACGAAGGGATCAGCTATCTGATCTTCCCCATGGACACGCCGGGGATCGAAGTCCGGCCGTTGATGACCATGACGGGGTATGCGGAATTCAATGAAGTCTTCTTCACTGATGTTCGCGTCCCGAAAAACCAGATTGTTGCCGAGCGCGGGCAGGGCTGGTTTGTTGCAAACGCGACGCTCAAACATGAGCGTGGCATGCTGGGTGATCCCAATCAGGCTGGAACAAGGCTCGCTGCGATCATTGACTTAATGCACGAGGAGACGGTGTCGGGAGAGCGGTTGATCGATAATCCGCTTTTCAGGGACCGTTTGGTTCAATTGCAGGCACGGGTTTCTGCAATGCAGTTCCACGGCATGCGCCTGCTCACCGCGAGTGCCAAGAAGGAAGACCCAGGCATTGCGCGCCTGGTTGTGAAACTGATGGGGTGCGAGCTCAATCATCAGCTGGCGGCACTGGCGATTGATGCGCTGGGTGAGCTTGGTGTGCTTTATGAGCGAAGTCCGCATCTGCGCGCAGGCGGTCGCTGGCAACGCTCGTACATGTTTGATCTGGGCCTCATCATTGGCGGTGGGACGGCGCAGATCCAAAAGAACATTATCTCTGAACGCGGACTCGGCATGCCCCGCGAACCAAAACCTGCCCGCAAGGAAGGAGCTGCATAATGGAATTCGCACTCTCCGAAGAACAAAGAATGTTGCAGGATACCGTGGGTCGGTTCCTCGCAGACGGGTCTGAACTGGACACTGTTCGCAAATCCGCAGAGGCACATGAAGCCTTCTCAAAAACGATTTGGGCGGGCTTTGCAGAACTTGGGGTGGCAGGCATCCTTATCCCGGAAGAACATGGTGGACTTGGCCTCGGCATGCTCGAAGCCGCGCTCATGTCTGAAATGACCGGACGGTATGTGGCACCTATCCCCTTTGTTGGCACAGCTGTGATGGCGCCGTTGGCATTGAACTTAGCCGGCAGCGATGAGCAGAAGGCCGCCTGGTTACCACGCCTTGCCAGCGGAGAAATTGTTGCTGGTGTTGCAGTAACAGAAACGATCGGCACACGCGATGGGGCTGGTGTCAGCTCGCAGGGTGATGTGCTGTCGGGCTCTGCGCTTTTTGTCATTGATGGACCGGGTGCTGATCTCTTTATCGTTGCGGACAAGGATGGCGCGCTCTTCCTGGTCGAAGCATCGGCCAAGGGTCTTGAGCGGATCGACCTCACGACAATTGATCTTACGCGGCCGGTTTCTGAGCTGCGCTTTGAAAATGTCGCAGCGGAACGGTTGCCAAATTCCAACCCAGCAGTGGTTCAGCAGATGATTGACGCTGGGCGGACCATGGTTGCTGCGGACACGCTGGGTGCCGGTCAGATGATGATCGAGAAAGCAGTGGAATATGCCAAAGAGCGGAAGCAGTTTGGTCGTGTGATTGGGTCTTTCCAGGCCGTGAAGCACTTGTGTGCGGAAATGGCGGCGGAACTTGAGCCTTGCCGGTCGCTTGTCTGGTACGCGGCTTATGCTCAGGACGCTGTTCCAGAGGAAGGGGCGCTCATGTCCTGCCATGCCAAAGCACATCTTTCTGAAGTCGGGCGGTTTGTTGCTCGGACCTCAACGGAAGTGCATGGCGGCATGGGTTTTACAGACCTTGTAGGGCTTCACTACTGGTTCAAGCGGATCGGGCTTGATCGGCAATTGCTCGGTGGACCGGAACGGGTGCGCGAAGAAGCAGCACGATTGCAAGGCTGGGCGGCTTAGGAGAGCTCCCCGCTTGCGCTTGGTTCTTTTCTCCCAGGGCACTTGAGGCTAAGGTCTAAGAAAAATAGACCGAAGTCTAGTTTTGGGAGGAAGAGATATGCGCGCAGCAATTTTCAGAGATGGCGACATGGTCGTCGACACATTGCCGGACCCAACGCCAGGTGAAGGCCAGGTCGTGGTCAAGACGCTGGCGTGCGGCATCTGCGGGTCGGACCTTCATGCCTTTCACCATGCCCCGAAGATGGTGGAGATTGCGGAGCGATCTGGTGGTGGGTTCGGTATGGACCTGAAGCGCGATATCGTGTTTGGGCACGAATTCTGCGCAGAGGTTCTTGATTACGGGCCAGGCACCCAGAAGACACTGAAGCCAGGCACGCGGGTTTGTTCTATGCCGATTGCGATCGGGGCTGATGGGATCAGCACGGTGGGATATTCAAACGACACCCCTGGCGGTTTCGCTGAACAGATGGTTCTCAGTGAAATGATGCTGTTGGAAGTCCCCAATGGCCTTCCGACTGAGCAGGCAGCACTCACAGAACCCATGGCTGTGGGCTGGCATGCGGTCAAAAAGGCGAACATTACCGACGAAGATGTTGCATTGGTGATCGGATGTGGCCCAGTTGGTCTGGCGGTTATTGCCGGTCTTAAGATCGCGGGTGTCAGCCCCATCATTGCGTCAGACTTTTCACCGGCCCGGCGCAAGTTGGCGGAAAAAATGGGTGCCGACATTGTGCTCGACCCCGCTGAAACATCGCCCTATGAGCGTTGGAAGGATGAAGCGGCTCCGGAAGGGTATGATCCAAAAAACTGGATGACCATGATGGGGATTGGACCTCAGTTGCGGCCGGGTGTGATCTTCGAATGTGTCGGTGTTCCCGGGATCATCCAGCAGATCCTTGAGGGCGCACCCAAAGCTGCCCGCATTGTGGTTGTCGGTGTTTGCATGGAGCCTGATCAGTTCGAGCCCTTCTTTGGGATCAACAAGGAGCTCAATGTTCAGTTTGTGCTTGGATACAGTCCTGAGGAATTTGCTGAAACACTCGGATTCTTGGCTGAGGGGAAAATCAGAGCAGAGCCTTTGGTCACTGACAAAGTCGGTGTTGATGGTGTCAAAAACGCCTTTGACGAACTGGCCAATCCTGAGAAGCACGCAAAAATCCTGGTTGAACCGTGGCGGTAAATTTTTGTAAGCAAGTTCAATGAGTTAAGGTGTTTCGGCGTGGTCCATTTGTGGGTCACGCCGTTTTTTTTGCCATGATCTCGGCACGCGCGCGCCTTTCACATCGCCTATATTCAATAAGAGCAAGTCATGTCTAGTCTGAACCAAAAAACGCGCCAAATTCACGCGCTTTTTGGCACTCTTACGAATCCCACAAAACATGGCATGCTCTAGAAGAAACAATAATCAAAAGGAGGTTCTGTCTCATGTCCGGTGGAACTATTTTCGTTCTTGTGCTGCTTGCTCTCGCCCTTGTCATCCTGATCAAGGCTGTGGTTATGGTGCCGCAGGGATTTGTCTACACGGTGGAACGTTTCGGCCGGTATACGCAGAGCCTTCAACCCGGTCTTTCCATCATCACGCCTTTCATCAATCGCATTGGCAACAAGGTGAATGTGATGGAGCGGGTTCTGGACGTTCCCAGCCAGGAAGTCATTACTAAAGACAATGCGATGGTCACCGCAGACGGGGTGGTGTTCTTCCAGGTTATGGATGCCGCGCAGGCGTCTTATGAAGTGAATGATCTTGAATATGCGATCCTCAACCTCACGATGACCAATACGCGGACCGTGATGGGGAGCATGGACCTTGATGAACTGCTGAGCCAGCGCGACAAGATCAATGCGCAGCTTCTTGCTGTTGTTGATGAGGCGACCAATCCCTGGGGCGTGAAAGTCACTCGTATCGAGATCAAAGACATTAATCCGCCTCGCGATCTGGTCGACGCGATGGCGCGCCAGATGAAGGCGGAACGTGACAAGCGTGCGACGATCCTTGAGGCGGAGGGCGATCGTCAGTCTGAGATTTTGAAGGCGGAAGGTCAGAAGCGTGGTGCCATTCTGGAAGCTGAAGGGCGTAAAGAAGCAGCGTTCCGGGATGCAGAAGCCCGGGAACGGGAAGCCCAAGCGGAAGCTCAGGCGACGACTGATGTAAGTAAGGCCATTGCTGACGGTAATGTTCAGGCGATCAACTATTTTGTGGCGACCAAATATGTTGAAGCCCTGCAGGCAGTAGCTGCTGCCCCCAATCAGAAACTGGTGATGATGCCACTTGAAGCGTCGAGCCTGATTGGCGCCATTGGCGGTATTTCAGAAATCGCCAAAGATGCGTTTGGCAAGGATGGTGATGGTTCGGGCGAGGGTGGTTCCCGCGGTGGTTCAGGCTCTGTTCCTCGCGTGACGCCGGGGGCATAAGCCATGCAGGAATTCTTTACAAGCTTTGGCAGCTGGACGTGGTTGATCCTGGCTGTTGGTCTGGCCGCACTCGAAATGGTGGTTCCGGGGATCTTGCTGATCTGGCTCGCCGGTGCCGCCCTTGTCGTGGCGCTGGTTGACCTTCTACTGCCGCTGGAGTGGCAGGCGGAAGTGGCCCTGTTTGCTGTTTTGTCGGTTCTCTTTGCCTATGCGGGCTATCGGTGGTCGAACCAACCAGGTCAGCAGATGTCTGACAAACCCAATCTCAATATGCGCGGCCAGTCCTATGTGGGCCGCACATTTGTTGTCGCAGAAGCCATTCAAAATGGGCGCGGCAAGGTGAAGGTTGGGGATACGCTTTGGGCTGTCTCTGGATCAGACGCAGATGTTGGCACGTCGGTTCGCGTGACTGACGTTGACGGGACCATGCTGGTTGTTGAGCCAGCCTGACCTGTTCTCAACTGCCAAACTCAAAAAAGCCCGGCGCATGCGTCGGGCTTTCTCATGAGTGCTGTCGAAGATGGTGTTACGCGGCGCGGATGCTCTCCAGGAAGCGCCGTACTTCGCTATCGAGGTTTGCTGTGTAGCCGCTTAGTGACTGGAAGTTTTGCACCAGATTATCCGCAGCTTCACTTGTTTCTGTGATGCCAGTCTGGATACCACCTGCGTGACGCGACATCTCTTCTGCACCCTCGGCAGCGAGCTGCGTTGCGCGGGTGATTTCGGCGGTTGCCGCTGATTGCTCTTCGATTGCTGCAGCGATGGCGCCACTCACAGTGCGCATCTCGTCGATGCGTTCACGGATCGCGGAAATTGAGCTCACTGTGCCGTTCGTTGCCGCTTGAATTGAGTTGATCTGCGATGTGATCTCCTCCGTCGCTTTCGCGGTTTGGCTCGCAAGGCTCTTCACTTCCGAAGCAACAACAGCAAACCCTTTGCCCGCATCACCGGCACGGGCTGCTTCGATGGTCGCATTCAGCGCCAGGAGATTTGTCTGTTCGGCAATGTCGGTGATGAGACTAATAATCTCACCGATCTTGTTGGCTGTTGTTGCCAGTTCTTGGACCCGGCTGTCTGCTTCTTCAGCATCGCCGACAGCTGTCTCGGCCACATCCGTTGAATGGCCAACCTGCGCCGCAATTTCGCGAATGGAGGCAGACATTTCTTCAGCTGCTGAAGCAACCACTGTGACATTCTCAGATGCTGCTGTAGAAGACTGCGCCGCAGCGCCGCTCTTCTCAGCTGCACCAGTTGCCGTATCGCTCATGATGCCGGCAACATTTGCCATGGCTGATGTTTCTTTGGTGACTGATGCCACGAGGTCGCCCACTGTTTCTTCAAACCGGGTCGCAACCTGGCTCATCGCCTCGGCACGTTCAACTTCGCTTTTCTGCTGCAGTTTTTCGGCCTCTGCAGAGAGAAGCTCTGTTTGAGCGAGCGCCTCTTCCGCTCTGTCGAGTGAGGCGTCGGCGCTTTCAAAAGCATCGCGCATCTGTTTCACAGCCATGACGAGCACCGTTGTTTCAATGACAACAACGGCAGCATGAACGGCCACGCGGCTGAAGTCTGCGCCGCCTGCCCACAAGAATTCTGGGACCAAAAAGTTGAAACCCACGTGATGAACCGCCACAACACCGGCGGCTGCCAGTAGCGCTCTGAAGTCGACAAAAACAATGAGAGTGGCCAAGGACGCCATGAAGTAGAGATGGGCATCTATCTGCAAAGACGTGCCTTGAAGCTGATAGACGCATAGCATTGCCATGATCATCAAGGAAACGGCGAAGGCGTTTCTCACCATGGGTGAGTTGCCAGCTGTTTTCCAGAAAGCCGTGGTGGCTCCAGCAAACAGGATTGCTATCGCCGGTGCGGTGAACCAACCAGTGCCGCTCCAGATGCCCAGAGCTGCAATTACCGGCACATGTGCCCACAGATAGGGCAGCATGTAAGGGTAGGATTTCTCCCGAATTTTGTCCGTCGTTTTCATTTTCTCATCCCGCTTTAAGAATTTGCCGTCTTTGTTCCCTGGCCTCTGGTCCACCCACCAGCCGTGCAGAGCTCTGAGGGTGGGGCTGAAAGGATGAGCCACGCACCGACATCTCTGAGTGATTGTGATTTCGCGTTTTCGCCGAGACGCGCAGTGATGACGTTTCCGGCAAAGCCAACGTTCAAAACCGAAGCACCGGCGTGGTTTACGCGGGCTGCGGCTTGATCGAAGGAAATATGAGGGGCAAAGACCGCTGTTACGTCGCGATCTGTTGGGGCTGGGAGTAGTTGCAGGAGGCCGACTACACCTAGGCCACACAGTGCCATAGCGCTTGGAACCAGAATGCTTCCGCGCGCATGCTCTTGTGTTGTCCTATGTCCCGTCTGTCCCGCCACCCAGATATCCCCTCTTTCTGGTTAGCGTCATTTGTAGGGACGAAGTGCTAATAAAATGTTCGTTCGAGAAGAGAATCAACGCTTTAGATTGAAGGGCTTGGTCAATTCAAGCCTTAAGGATTATGAGTTGAAGTCCTTAGATGCGGCTTGAGCAGTTTGGAAATTGCTGGAGAGCTGGCTTTGGTCGGCATCTGCATAGCTGACGGCCCTGTGGAGTGCGTTTGCTGTCGCATTGACGGCTTCCTTGACCATGCGGACCGCTGGAGCCGGCATGCTTGCCGCCGTGCGTGCCAATTCGAGGGCGGCTTCTACGACCTTGCCATCATCAGCAATCTCTTCGATGAGACCCCAGTCAAGAGCATGTTCTGCGCTCATGCGTTCGCAGAGTATGCAGATGCGTTTTGCTCGGGCGGGGCCCACCAGAGTGATGAGACGCGGTAGAGCGCCCCATTGCAAATTGATGCCGATCTTTACTTCGGGGACATAGAGAAAGGCCTCACGTCCCATAACACGCCAGTCGAGGGAAATCGGGAGCGCGACGCCCGCACCGACGGCCATGCGTTCAATGGCAGCGATGGTGATCTGAGGCATGTCTTCCCAGGCCTGACAAAGGCGCACCCCTGCGTAGTAAGTCCGTCGGAGCTCAAGGTCGGATTGGGTGCCGGTGAAACGTTGCTGACGTTCCTTCAGGTCGATCCCAGCGGAGAAGGCCTTGTCGGTCCCTGTGAGGACGACGGCCTGGGTTTCCAGATCGTCCTGAAACTTTCGGGCAATATCTGTCAGGTCTGCGATGGCTTGGTCGTTGAAGGCGTTGAGATTTCCCCCTCGGTCAAAACGGACCAGGGCGACGGGACCTTGTTTCTCGACGGTGGCGGTTTTCCAGCTCATTTCTTTCTCCCTGTGCTCTTTTGTTTAGCTTAGCCAAGCGTAGGCGACGACATCAATCGGGATCTATGAGTCTGTTGGCTCACAGATAGGGTGAGAGGAGCCGCGCAGCATTATCTCTCAGCTTCACGGATAGCGGGCGCCCGCGTAGCGTCGTAACGGTCTCTTGTCGGGCTGTTGCAATTTTCTCGTCGATTGTTGCCTCAAGGGTGCCCACCAGATCGGGGCTGAAGCACTCGAGATTGAATTCGAAATTAAGGCGCAGACTTCGGGGGTCCCAATTCGCCGATCCGATCGAACACCAGACACCATCAACCGTCATCATTTTGGCATGGTCGAAAGGCCCATCGGTCATCCAGATTTGACAGCCGCTTGATGCCAACTCATCCAGCAGGGCTCTGCTCGCCCAGGCCATATAGAAGAGATTGTTTTTTTGGGGCAGTACAATGTCCACCCGTACCCCGCGCATGGCAGCCAGTGAAAGCGCGGTGATCAGATCGCTGTCTGGAAGAAAATAGGGGGTCACGATCCGGATATGCTCGCGCGCCTCCGATAGACCGCCAAGAAAGGTCCACCTGATGGTGTTGCGGCTCATATCTGGGCCGGCCGGAAGGCCTCGTGCGATGACATCGCCCTTACTTTCGAGTTCTGGTCGCCAAAACTCGCCAACCAGAAGTTCGCCGGTGCTGAAGCGCCATTCATGGGCAAAGGCGGCCATGAGGTGGGCAACGACCGGGCCTTCAACGGCGTAGTGGATGTCTCGAATGGGGTGTTTTGCGCGCGGCCGCAACAAATTTCCTGCTGCGATATTCATGGATCCGGTAAACCCAGCCTTGCCGTCTACCACCAGGATTTTTTGGTGATTGCGGAGGTTGAGATAAGGCATCTGCCAGGGCAGGAAGGAATGAAGAAAGCGGGCATGAGGAATGTCTGCCTCGCGCAGCTTTCTGACCATCGAGGGGAAGGAGTACCAGGAGCCAACCCCGTCGATCAGGATGCGAATTTTGACGCCCCGTGCGTGAGCATTTTTAAGAGCTTCCAAGAACTGACGTCCGGCGTCGTCATTGTTGAAGATGTAGGTGGACAGAGCCACGCTGCTCTGCGCCCGTTCAATTGCTGCGACCATGGCCGGGTAGGCGTTTTCGCCATTTCGGAGGACTTCGATGCGGTTCCCGTCGATGTAGGGAACTTTAGCGATGCGGCGCCCAAGCCGGGCCATCTCCACGACCCGTTCCGTGATTTTTCCATCCCCCTCATGTCCGACCAAACCGCGATGGTCTGCGATTTCGACATCGCCGGTAATGTGGCCGCTACCGCGAAGTTCCTCCGCCCGGCGGGCAATGCGATTGATGCCGAAAATGAGGTAAATGGCCCAGCCAAAGACGGGAAGCAGAATGATGACGCCAATCCATGCAACCGCTGCCCGGACATCTTGTTTTGTAACAAGTGCGTGGCCCGCTGCGGCTATTGCCGCGGCCAGGTTGATGAGCCCGAGAAAGACGGGCCAAAGTTCAAGGCTTGCTTGTGGCTCCATGCCCCTAACTTAAGCGGCGGATGCGGGCGATGTCATGCTTTGAGTCAAAAACGTACCGATGCGCCAATTTGTACCGCCCGGTCTTCGCCTGGAAAGAAGCGTTCAATGGCGTTTCCGCCACGCACGATGATATCGGCGCGATCTGCGAACCGGGTGTCTGCGAGATTGGTGATGCTTGCATAGAGACCAAATGCGTCGGTGATGTCATATTGACCCCGTAGGTTCAGAAGGTCATGCCCCTGGTAGGTTGAGGTATGGCCCGAATCCATGGCGTAGTCGCCGACATGAACCCATTCGAGTTCAGCGCGGGCTCTGCCATCCAAGAACGTGTAGCCAAGGCGCACATTTGCCAGTGTTCTAGGTGCTGTATCAACGTCGTCGCCGGAAGCGATGGCATTGGACGGGTTGGCGGCTGACCGGTCAAAAGCATATTTATGGACGGCATAGGTGGCGGAGCCTGAAATATCAAAGCCCGCGCCCAAAGGGGCGAAGGCTTCAAGTTCAATCCCGTAATGTTTCGTTTCGCCGTTCGGCACGTTCAGGCGGGCTGAGTCTCTGAAGAAGAAGTTGCTCTTCTCCATATAGTAGCTGGCAAGTTCGTAGCTGATCCCATGAAGGTTGCCGCGCGCGCCCAGTTCGATGCTGTCTGTGCGTTCGCTTTCCACCTGGCCTGGGATCTGATTGTCCTGAAGACGATAGAGATCGGTTGTTTGAGGTGCGCGTGCGCCGCGTGCGAGGTTTGCAAACCCTGTGACGCTGTCGTTAAACGCGTGCGTAATTCCGAGCTTGGGTGTTATATCAAAAAACTCATCTATCCGATCAGGGGTACGCTGAAACCGCCCAACCGTGTTGTCCGGCGCGTTGTTGGTATAGTCGTAGCGCGTGTATTCAATCCGTGCACCTGCGGTCAGCTTTGTTGCGTTAGACAAAGACCATACAGAATGAATATAGGGTGCTGTGACCAGAGCTTCGACGTCATAGTCATAATGAAGCCCCTGAACGAAAGCGCCAAAGACCGTAGGGCCGGTTTGGAACTCTCTCAGTGACCCTTGCGTATATTCCAGGTCGGTTCCGAAGATGACCTGATGTCCGCCGTCCAGGTTCATGAAATAGGCTGATTGGACCCCGGTGCTCCAGTGCTTGTTTTCTTCCAACGCATCCCCCGGTAGGAAATGTAGGAGGAAGTCCATATCGTTGACGCGTGCATAGGGTGTGATGGCGAGCGAGTCACCATTGTCTAGCCCCCGTTCCCAACGCACCGCCATACGGGTAGACCAGGTATCGCGAAACGCTTCCGGGTTTGGGTTGGTTTTGCGCAGGGCATCTACCTTGTAGGCGTCATTGCCTTCAACAAACCCGGCTGTTTCCTGGTTGAGATTCTGCCCTGACAGGGTCGCTCGGACATAATCCTGTGCGCCACTAAAGTCGTATCTCATCTGGAACTTCTGTTGGCCGTAGCTTGAATTGGCGCGAAACCCGTCACTGTCTTCGGCGAGCTCAACACTTGCACGCGCAGCATGATTGCCTTCACCTGTACTTGCTGTTCCAAAAACATTTAGGATCCCATGTGGCCCCACGCGTGTGCGCAGTTCTCCTTCAGGTTCGATTGTTGGTGCAGCTGATAGTACGTTGATCAATCCGTGTACGGCATTTGATCCGAAGCGAGCGCTTGCGGGGCCGCGGACAATCTCCACGCTGTCGGATGCAGCGATGAAACTGTCAAAGAGTCCATTGACGTTTGCAAAGCCTGGTGCGCGATAGGGAATGCCGTCTTCCAGATAGAGAAAAGAACCGGCACCTGCGCCGCCTGTCAGGACGGGAGAGCGGATCGCCGTCAAATGTTCCTGCCCTGATCCATGTTGCACGAATACCCCCGGTGCCCGGTTGACGACTTCGCTCGGGTGATCGGGGGCAATGAGCTCAATGTCGCCGCTGCTTATCTTGCTGATGTTGCTGGGATGGGTTGCGCGCCTCGTGCCTTCGCCCGTGGACGTGACGACCAACTCATCCATCAGAACCGGCTCGTCGGCTGCAGCGACTGCGACAGGCGCAAGTGCTGAGATTAGAAAACTCACAGCGGTGGCAGGTCCACCGAAACGCAACTTAGATGACATTTACTCTCCCCCAAGCCGCCAAAAAGCCCGGTTTTTCCGGCTGATGCAGCTTTATCCTTGCCTTTTGTTAGAGGATCAGCGGACTCTTTTCAAATAGGACACTTACTGGACCCTCTTCATGTTTCCGATTGCTGACGATAACCCCACCCACTCCTCGCCGATTGTGACGTGGTTTCTTATCGCGGCCTGCGTCGCGATTTTCGCGTGGCAATCTTCTCTACCAGATAGCGCGGTTGAGGTCGTTTTCATCACTTATGGAGCGATCCCAGCGAACATTTTTGGAACTCCGACCGGAGTCGTTCCCCCGTTTGCACCAGAAATGACACTTGTGAGCAGTCAGTTCCTGCATGGCGGGTTGATGCATCTGGGCGGCAACATGCTCTATCTCTATATTTTCGGGGATAATGTGGAAGCTGCTATGGGGCATTTGCGGTTTTTGGCATTCTACATTGTCGCTGGCATTGCCGCAGCCCTTACCCATGGCGCGCTTGCGCAAGCGTCCGGGATTCCGATGATTGGAGCCAGTGGGGCTATTTCAGGGGTTTTGGGGGCTTATCTGCTGCTCTACCCGCACGCGCGGGTCAGGATCCTGTTTTTGCCGTTGCCCATCCCGTTCTTCAAGATTTTTGCTGTTCCGGCAATTATTGTGCTGGGGATCTGGTTTGCCATTCAATTTGTCAGTGCTGCCTACAGCTCACCTGAGGGCGGAGGCGTGGCCTTTTGGGCGCATGTAGGCGGTTTTGTTGCCGGCATGGTTCTACTGCCCCTTTTCAAGCAAAAGGGCGTGCCGTATTGGCAATCGCCTTCAGCTGAAGTGGTCGACACGCGACGGTCACCAGGCCCCTGGACACGGATAGGGGCGGGTGAAGACAGCTCAGGTGAGCCATCTCGCGACGCACCAACCCGTCGGCAGCGGGGTCCATGGGGCAGAGCAGGCGAAGATTAAATGGTGCTATTCGCCAGCTTCCATCTGTGATTGCTGGTAGTTCTCGATCCCAACGCGACTGATCAAATCGAGTTGCGTTTCCAGGAAATCGATATGCTCTTCTTCGTCTTCCAGGATGCGTTCAAATATCTCGCGGGAAACATAGTCAGAAACGCTCTCACAATAGCTGATCGCTTCTTTGTAGAACTTGTGCCCGTCATGCTCGGCAGCCAGGTCTGACTCCAAGCATTCCTTCACATCTTCGCCGATGCGCAGACGGTGCAGATCCTGCAGATTTGGAAGGCCTTCCAGAAAGAGGATGCGCTCAATCAGCGTGTCTGCATGCTTCATCTCATCGATGGATTCTTCATACTCGACTTTGCCCAGCCGTTTCAGGCCCCAATTGTCGAACATGCGTGCATGAAGGAAATACTGGTTGATCGCTGTCAGTTCCAGCTTGAGGGCGCCGTTCAGAAACTCGAGAACTTTTTTGTCGCCTTGCATGATGATCTCCTTCGGGACGTAAGTGCGTAGTGGCCGCTGTCTTGAACAACGGGGCTTTTGGGCACAATCTCGAAATTTCTTCAGGAAAACAAGGCTTTAGTGACTTGCTAGTCAGCCGCGATCGCAAGATCCGGTGATGCCGTTGCAATGGCCTGCAATTGCGATGCGGTGCGAACTTTGGCCCGCATGTGATTGACGCAGGAACCACATCGCGGGGAGCATCCATGATGTTTGAAGACGTCAGAAACAGTTGTGGCGCCCTTGCTTAGAGCGTCATCCACCTTCTCATCATTCAAAGCGTTACAAATACACGCGTACATGCGAATGCCTGTCATTTTCGTCTGACAAGAGTTTTACGGACTTTAAGAATGATTGTCAATTACATTGGGTGTCTTGCGCCAGGATGGGCGTCTATGTCGCACAGTCCCTCGAATCACGCATTTCCCTATTGAATACAGGGGTTTAGTCAGGGTTTGGAATTTCAGATGACGCCGGCGCGAAGGAAGTCATGGATGTGAACCAGGCCAACGGGCTTTCCTTCATCGACGATAAAGATGCTGGTGATCTGGCTTTCGTTCAAGAAGCTCAATGCCTCTGATGCCAGGGTGGAGGGTGCGAGCACCTTAGGATCAGGGGTCATAATCTCAGAGACCTGTTTGGAAAGCAGATCTGCGCCCATATGACGGCGCAGGTCGCCGTCTGTGATAAGGCCAATCAGGTCACCCTCTGCAGCTGTAACTCCAATGCATCCGAGGCCCTTTCGGGTCATGATGACCAGCGCATCGCTCATCAGCGTGTCGGGCGATGTTACCGGAAGTTCATCGCCGCTATGCATGATGTCACTGACATGAGCCAGCATCGCGCCCAGCTTTCCACCGGGATGGAAGTCTTTGTAGTTATTGGTGTCGAACCCATTCCGCTCCAACAAGGCGGTGGCAAGTGCGTCACCCAGCGCCAGCTGCATTGTTGTCGATGTCGTTGGTGCCTGGAGGCCATTGGGACATGCTTCCGCGACTTTGGGTAGGAGAAGAGCAATGTCTGCGGCTTCTGCCAGGGCGCTCTCGCTGCCGGAGGTCATGGAGATCAACGGGATCGCAAAGCGTTTCGTGTAGCTGATGAGATCGCGGAGTTCGGCCGTTTCGCCCGACCAGGATAGAGCAAGAACGACGTCATCTTTGGTGATCATGCCGAGATCGCCGTGGCTTGCTTCGCCTGAGTGCACAAAGTTGGCCGGCGTCCCTGTCGAGGCGAGGGTTGCTGCGATCTTCTTGCCGATATGGCCGCTTTTGCCGATACCCGACACGATGATGCGACCCGTGGCTGTGCCCATGGTCTCAACCGCGTTAATAAATGGCTCGCCCAAAGAGGCGATTAATGCCTCAATTCCCTCAACTTCTAGCTCGAGTGTCCGGCGCGCCGTCTTGAGATAGGGGTGTGGGTCATTGCTCGCCATAGTCTGATGTCCGGTGCCGAAATCGGCTTGTTCTGCGGTTTCTGTTCGTCGGTGCGCGCTCGCGCGCCCGCGCCTCTGGGGCTTATAGCAGAGACGCAGGCAGCCTGCACAAGTGCATCATTTGCTTTCCGGTAACCATTTGGCCTCATGATTAATGAATGCGTCACGCAGCAGAAAATTGCCGGTTTTCCGCGAAGTCGAGCAGGCCCTTATGGATGGCTGCTTTCGGCACCTTTGCTGCTGCAATGATTTTGCAAAGTAGTGTGCATGCGGAAGACATTCGCGGACAAGGCGTCGCCGAACGTCAATATGACGCCTATACAGCGCAAGGTGTGCGGTTAGGGAGTTTCGTGCTTCGCCCCTCCCTTACAGTTTCAGAAACTTATGACAGCAATGTCTTTGCTTCCAATACCGGCGAGGTCAGCGATTTTGTCACAGAGGTTAATCCCAATGTCGTCTTTGAGTCAGATTGGGCCAACCACTCCCTGCGATTGGAGGCTGATCTTGAGCAGAGTCTGCATACGTCTGAAGACAGCGAAGATTCAACCGATTGGAGCGTTGGCTTATCGGGACGTGTTGATGTTCTCAATAATACGCAGTTGAGGGCAGGGGTGCTTTACGGATCGCTCACGGAGGACCGGGGAGAACCGGAAGATATTGGCGCTGCTGCTGAGCCGACGGATTACAGTCTCTTTGAGGTGTCTGCGGGCGTGACGCAACGGTTTAACCGTGTGTTGTTCGATGTTGGGGCTGAATATTCCGAATTGGATTTTGATGACACGCCCCTCATTGGCGGTGGGTTTGACGAGAATGATGACCGAGATCGGAGCGCCCTCGAGATTGCTGTCGAGGTGGGATATGAACTGGTCGCCGATACGATTGTCTTTCTTCGTGGCACCTACAATGAACGGGACTATGATCTGGACACGCCAGCAGTAGCGGTCAACCGCGACAGCGACGGGTATGAAATTGTTGCGGGCGCCTCTTTCGAGCTTGGGAGTCTTGCGACGGGTGAGGTGTTTGCCGGGTATCAAGAACAATCTTTTGATGATCCCAGTTTTGCTCCAGTTTCCGGCGTGGCCTATGGTGCGTCGGTTGATTGGTATGTTACCCCGCTTACGACCCTTCGCTTTAGTGCAGATACCGCCATTGAAGACACGACGTCCGGCGGCGCATCAGCTTTTGAAAGCCAAACAGTGGGTGTTGGGGTCGATCACGAATTCCTCCGCAACCTCGTCGCCAGTCTAGACGTTGAATACACGGAAGAAGACTTTGCGAGTTCAGCGCGCAAGGATGAAATTTATGAGGTGGAGGTCGGCATTGATTACCTCATCGACCAGATTTTCTCTATCGGCGTGTTTGCTGGATATGAGGAGCGTGACTCCAGCATCGCCGGAGATAGTTTCTCGCGTGAGATTTTCGGTGTCCGCTTGAGATCAGCTCTTTAAGCCATTGCTGAGTTGCGGCATTAGCTCGACGAGTCGTGGACCAATGTCTTCTCTTGCCAGGCCATAAGCTAGATTTGCCGCCAAGTACCCTGCCTTGTCGCCGCAGTCGAAGCGTTCTCCTTCGAACCGAACAGCGTGGAAGGGCACATTGCCGATGGTTTCCGCCATGGCATCGGTCAGCTGAATCTCGCCACCGGCACCCAGATTGCCTTCTTTGAGTTTTTCAAAGACTTCGGGTGAGAGAATGTAGCGACCTGTCATCGCAAGGTTTGACGGTGCTGTGCCTGCCGCAGGTTTCTCAACCAACCCCTT
Source organism: uncultured Parvibaculaceae bacterium (assembly GCA_965283695.1). GTDB lineage: Bacteria > Pseudomonadota > Alphaproteobacteria > Parvibaculales > Parvibaculaceae > Mf105b01. Next base: position 21,034 of record CBDIPP010000001.1, read on the forward strand.
TACTTCCGCCACCTGGCCATCGTCGGCCCCTGGCGCGACGATGCCGTACTGAAAGGTTTGATCATCTGGGACTTCGGCGACGGCGACAATGTTGCCGCCTTTTTCGTTCCATGCATCGACCATCTGCGCAAGACAGCCCCGCTCGTGGCGGACCATCTCGTCTGGCAGGATAACCGCGAAGGGATCATCGCCAATAATGTCGCGCGCGCACCAGATGGCATGGCCGAGGCCCAGCGGCTGCTGCTGGCGTACGAAACTTGCTGCGCCGTGTCGGAGTTGCGTTGTTGAGAGAACGTCTAGCGCTTCTTTTTTGCTTCGTTCGCTCAGAGTCGTTTCCAGCTCAAAGGCATGATCGAAATAGTCTTCGATTGCGCCCTTGCCGCGGCCGGTGATGAAGATGAAATGTTCAATGCCGGCTTGCCGAGCTTCTTCCACCGCATAGTCGATTAGCGGGCGGTCGACGATCGGGAGCATTTCCTTTGGAATGGATTTTGTGGCTGGCAGGAACCGGCTGCCCAACCCGGCCACAGGGAAGACAACTTTTCTGATTTTGGACGTCACTTCTCTGACCTCATACCCTTCCGTCGCCAGAAGGCGCCGTTTCGTAGATCCGCCGCACGCGGTTGGCCGAAGTTTACAATCAACGGCCTACCAAATTGTGACGTAATTCGGCGGTCTGGCCGTTTTTCATGGGGAATTTGCACAAAAATTGGAGCTGCGCGCTTGCGAGTTAACGACATTTGCTAACTGTCCGCTCAATCCGGTCCAGATTGCCAGCTTGGGCTTCCCGTTTGCAGGAGGGATGGGGTAGTGTGCGCGGCAGGCTGTTGGGGCCGGTTTTCTGTCCGATTTGGAGAGTTCTGACGATGAAGGTATTCCCCGTCATTTTGTCTGGCGGCGTGGGGTCGCGTTTGTGGCCAACGTCGCGCGCGCTCTACCCAAAGCAATTGCTGCCTTTGGTGTCTGAGCGGGCCATGTTGCAAGAAACCGCTGATCGGGTGACTGACAGCTCGGTTTTCGCGCCACCGATGATCATCTCCAATGAAGAACACAGGTTCATTATTGCAGCCCAAATGCAGGAATTGGGGATGGCGTCCCTGGTTCATGTGCTGGAGCCCATGGGGCGCAATACCGCTCCTGCTGCCGCTGTTGCTGCTGAGATTGCGCTGACCCATGACAAGGATGCCGTTCTTCTGATCCTGCCAGCTGATCATCACATTGGCGATCAGGCAGCTTTCCGGTCGGCGATCGATGAAGGAACCAAGCTTGCGGCCGACGGTCGTCTTGTCACTTTCGGCGTAATTCCTACCGGTCCAGAGACAGGGTATGGGTACATCAAAGAAGGTGCTGTTCTAGAAGGCGGCCGCGGACGTGATGTTGCTCGATTTGTCGAAAAGCCATCAGCAGATACGGCTCAGGATTATCTGAACGAAGGTGGGTATTACTGGAACGCTGGCATTTTCATGTTCCGGGCGGATCAGATCCTTGCGGAAATGGCTGAACACTGCGCTGACATTCGCACCCATGCGGCAGAAGCCGTTAAATCCGGTGCGAAGGACTATGACTTCTTCCGGCTGGATGAGACAGCGTTCGGTCAGTGCCCATCCGACTCCATCGACTATGCAGTGATGGAACACACCAAGTCAGCCGCGGTGATCCCTGTGGACATGGATTGGAGTGACATTGGCAGCTGGTCAGCGCTTTGGGAAATCGGGCAAAAAGACAAAGCTGGAAATGTGCTGGCGGGCGATGTTCTGCAGTTGGATGCTGAAAACAGCTACATCCGGGCAGAAAACAATCTGATCGCGGCCGTGGGCGTTAAAGACCTTGTGGTTGTTGAGACCGGCGACGTGGTGATGATTTCACCACGCGACCGGGTCCAGGATGTGAAACTTCTTGTCAAAGACATCGCGTCGGCCGGGCGCAGCGAGCATCACGCGCATACAAAAGTTTATCGACCCTGGGGCTTCTATGAGGGGCTTGATCAGGGGGAGACACATCAGGTCAAACATCTGATGGTCAAACCTGGGGCCTCTCTTTCGCTTCAGATGCATCATAAGCGCTCAGAGCATTGGGTTGTGGTGAGCGGCGAAGCTGAAGTGACGGTCGGCGACAAGGTGCAGACCCTGCGCGCAAATGAATCTGTCTACATTCCCGTTGAGACAAAGCATCGCCTGAGAAATCTGACCAGTGAACCGCTCAGTATTATTGAGGTTCAGACCGGGGCCTATTTCGGGGAAGACGATATTGTGCGCTTCGATGATGTGTATGGCCGGGTTGCCGAAGAGAATTAGGCGCTGAAGCCTCGTACGATCGGTTTGAGGTAGGGCCGGGCAATAAAGCCAGCGCAAGTGCCGCACACGGCTCCTGCCAGATTGGCTGCGGTATCCAGTATCGATGGCACGCGATCGGGTAAAAAGGCTTGCCCACCTTCCAGGCCCAGACCAATCAGACACATCGCGACCAGAATAGCTGCCGCTTGGCGCAGCGAAGATGCAAAAAGACTCGGCAGAAATGCCAACGCGGAATAGGCCAGGAAGTGACCAATCTTGTCCAGATGGTGGTGGTCTGAGACCACGCCCTGTGGCCACAAGGAAAGCGCCGCGATTGCGAGCATCATAATGCTCCATCCGGTCAAGGCGAGCCGCCGTTGAGCGCTAAACAAAGGCCGAGCTAGGCTGGCCGTTTGCGCGCCACCGGTTGGTATATGATTATCTCTGTCGTTTTCCACAGTCATAGGCTTTATTGTCGGAGGAAAGCGTTAGCGGTTCGTATCATTGCCATGAGGATATGTGCATGTTTCGGGGTTTGAGTCTTCTTTTTGCGGGTTTTTGTGTCTCAATTGTGTCTCCGGCGCATGCTGCGCCGCCGCTCCCCAACCCGCCGCCGGGATTTGTCGATGAAGCCTTTGCGAGCTGGTTGACCGACTTCCGCCAGGAAGCGCTGGCCGCTGGTATTTCCGGCCCTGTTTTTGACCGGGCGATGCGCGGTGTGCGTCCGGACCCCAAAGTGGTCGATGCAAACAATAATCAGCCGGAGTTTGTGCGGCCTGTCTGGGACTATCTGGCATCCGCCATTTCCGATACGCGGGTTTCCAATGGCCAGGAAAAGCTCCGCGCCTACAGGACGCTTCTTGGGCGGTTGGAAGAGCGCTATGGGGTCGACAAGGAAGTGTTGGTCGCGATCTGGGGGCTGGAAACCGGCTATGGCGCGTTCATGGGCAACCACCGCGTGACTCAGGCGCTCTCGACCCTTGCCTATGATGGCCGTCGCACCAAGTTCGGTCGCGAGCAGTTGCTCGCAGCGCTGAAGATCTTGCAGCGCGGTGACATTACGCCGGAAGCGATGACAGGGTCCTGGGCTGGCGCCATGGGGCACACACAGTTTATCCCGACAACCTACAACGCTCATGCTGTCGACTTTAATGGCGACGGGAAACGCGACATCTGGAACACGATTGGGGATGCGTTGGGATCAGCCGGGAACTATCTTGCGCAATCAGGGTTCCAAACCGGGGAAACCTGGGGGGGCGAAGTAAAACTACCTCGCAATTTCGATTATGCGCTCGCGGATGCCCGCGTTGAGAAGACGATGGGCGAATGGGCAGGCCTAGGCATTACCGGCGCAAAAGGCGGGGCGCTCAGGCGCGATGACCTGAAAGCACGGCTCATCCTGCCTGCGGGGCATAAGGGTCCTGCCTTTTTGGTGCGCAATAATTTCCGCACGATCCTGCGTTACAACAATTCGACCTCTTATGCGCTGGCGGTGAACCTGCTGGCGGATCGTTTTCGTGGGAAGGGACAGATTGCGGGTAGTTGGCCGACGGATGACCGGCCGCTCGGTCGCACGGAGCGTCAGGAACTTCAGCGCCTGCTCACCGCCAAAGGCTATGACACAGGCGGCGTCGATGGGATTATCGGTGGGAACAGCCGCAAGGCGCTGCGGAACTGGCAGGTCACTCAGGGCCTTCCCGCGGACGGCTACCCGACAGCTGCGCTCCTGGGTCGGCTTCGTCGATAATCAAGAACGCATCCGTCCAAATTTGATCAGATTCCTTGTCATTTACGGTCAGGGAATGACTCGCGTTGCCTAGCGAGTTTGGTCATACTCCGCATCAAATTGAAGACAAGTTTTGGCAGGGAGAGCCACATGAAAACGAAAATCACTGAAATGTTCGGTATCGAACATCCCGTCATTCAGGGCGGCATGCACTATGTCGGTTTTGCCGAGATGGCAGCGGCTGTATCCAACGCAGGCGGCCTTGGCATCATTACCGGTCTCACGCAGAAGACGCCGGAAGATCTCGCTAAAGAGATTGAGAAATGTAAGGGCATGACCGACAAGCCGTTCGGTGTGAACCTGACCTTCCTGCCGGGTTTTGCAGCGCCTGATTATCCGGGCTACATCAAAGCGATCATTGATGGCGGTGTGAAGATTGTGGAAACCGCTGGCCGGTCGCCAGAAGCCTATCTGCCAGCGCTGAAAGAAGCAGGCATCAAGGTCATTCACAAATGTACGTCTGTGCGCCACTCGCTCAAAGCTGAACGCATTGGCTGTGACGCGGTAAGCGTTGACGGTTTCGAATGCGGTGGTCACCCTGGCGAAGATGACATTCCGAACATGATCCTGCTGCCGCGCGCTGCAGAAGAGCTGAAGATCCCCTTCGTTGCCTCTGGTGGCATCGGCAATGCGCAGCAGCTTGTGGCCGCACTTGCGCTTGGTGCTGATGGCATCAATATGGGCACACGCTTTATTGCGACGAAAGAAGCCCCAGTGCACCAGAACGTGAAAGACGCACTGGTTCAGGCTTCCGAGCTCGACACACGTCTTGTCATGCGCCCGCTGCGCAACACAGAACGCGTGCTGACCAACCCGGCTGTTGAGAAAATGCTCGCGGTTGAAAAAGAAAAAGGCGATGCAACCACCATTGAAGATGTTGCTGAGTTCGTTGGCGGTGTGTACCCGCAAATCATGCAGGAAGGCACAATGGAAGCAGGCGCCTGGTCTTGCGGCATGGTCGCTGGCCTCATCCACGACATCCCGTCTTGCGAGGAGCTTGTCGGTGGCATGGTGAAAGAAGCTGAAGAGATCATCAAAGGCCGGATGCAGCAGTTCGCGTCTTAAGTCTTCGACACAAACAGATTTGAAGAGCCCGGGTGCGGAAGCATCCGGGTTTTTTTGTTTGTTCATTTTGTACTCAGTGTCATGCCCGGACTTGTTCCGGGCATCCAGGGGCTGCCAATATAGGCCTGCGTGTTCCGCCCTGGACCCCCGGCCGAGTTTATCCTCGGGCTGGCAGAGCCAGACCCGTCGGTCCGGGGGTGACGGTGGTGGTGTGAAGAGGGGATTGCATGTCTGACAAGTGGTTGGAACTGAACAAAGCGAGCTGGAACGAGCGGGCGCCGATCCATGTGCGCTCCTCCATGCATGGCTATGACATTGACGCTTTTAAAGCTGGGCGATCCTCGCTTGTGAATGGCGAGTTGGAGGCCGTTGGTGATGTGACAGGCAAGGAGCTTGTGCATCTGCAATGCCACTTTGGGCTCGATACGCTCTCCTGGGCACGGGCCGGTGCGAATGTCACGGGTCTCGACTTCTCCGAGACCGCGATTGAAGCAGCGCGGGAGATCGCCTCAGAGATTGGCGTCGACGCAGAGTTTGTAGTCTCGAACGTCTATGATGCGCCGGAGGTTCTAGGGCGTCAGTATGACATTGTCTATACGGGTATAGGTGCCATCTGCTGGCTGCCGGATATCGATGCCTGGGCAAAAGTCATGGCCGATCTCGTGAAGCCGGGTGGGGAGTTCTATTTCGTGGAGTTTCATCCAACCGAGTGGATCTGGGACGAGAATTTCAAGCCGGGGTATGATTATTTCACGCCCAAGGAAGGCCTCGCGATGCATGAGGCCGGGTCTTATGCAGATCCGACGGCTGTCACAAAACACAATGACACGGTGCAGTGGAACCATTCATTGGGGGAAGTTGTGACAGCGCTCATCAAGGCGGGCCTTCGCATCACGGAGCTTACCGAGCACGACACCCATATGGTGAAGGTCTGGAATGTTCTGGAAGACGCGGGCAATGGCCTCTACAGGATGCCCGAGACCCGCACGAACTTGCCGTTCATGTATACGCTCCGGGCTGTGAAGGGGTGAGCGCGACGATTGAAATCCTTACTTTCTGGGTGTGCACAACTTCCGGACTGTGAAAGATCCGGCGATAGAGCGGGAGGTTTGACGGTATCAAGGTTTTATGATGGGCTGTCAGGAGCTATGGTGCAGGAGAGGAAGTGTTGAGGTGTTCAAGTTTGTCGGAAATTTTGCGGGCAGTGTGATCCATGCACGATCTCGGGTCATTTGTCTGTGTGTCATGGCTTCTCTTGCTGCCTGTACGCATCCTAGTTATCGCTATGCGCGCGAAGAACCTCCCAGCCTTTCTTATAGCGACTTTGCTCTGAACTGGGACGGGACCAAGATCGCCTTTGACTTCAGGAATCCGGGAGCAAAAGGTGCCCTGTCCGATGAACAGATCGCAGTTTTGGATATCGCGAGCGGAGATGTTCGGACAATAAAGGGGCCTTCGCGCGTCTTTACACCCAGTTTTTCACCGTCAGGCCGGTATCTGGCGTTCGTCGCACATTGTCTTGAGTTTTTTGGCTCTGAGGAGGTGCGATGCCCTGAAGGCCAACTGGGCTCAACCATTGCCATCTATGATTTTGAGACAGAGAAGGTACGCGTACTTCCCTCAGACGGGACGCACTACAATTGGCGGCCGACCTATGGGGTGAATGAACCACCCAAGCTTTCTCGAGAAAGACATCCAAGTTCCATCGTAAAAGCGATGCCCATATTCTCTCATGACGAGGCACAAATTTATTATCTTTCTGGATATTCGAATCCAAGTGTTAGAGGCGTATACGGTTTTTCGCCGAGGGTCATTGACCTTCGAACAGAAGAAGATCGTTTTGTGTTAGATGAAGCAGATGATGCACTGCATTTCGGCAGATATGGGACGATCGCACCTTCAGGCCCTGACCGTTATGCGATTTTCGGCCGCAGAGGATATGATGGAGCACGGGAAGCGGAATATCTTGAGCAAAAAGCCTTTGGCTTCTTTCTCAATACCGCTCACGACCTTGAGGAAGAGTTCCTTTCAGGCATTGAGCTTGTTTACGACCCACGATATCGAGGCATTGTGAATCTTGGCACAATGCCTGGCACAAATGAACCGCAATACCTCAGCACTTCTGTGCATGAAACAGGCTCTTACCTGCGGCGGGATGTGGTTTTTACGCTTTGGAAAGAAGTGTTTTTACTGAGTGAGGGTGTTCTGACGAAGATTGCCGTGGTCTCGGATTTTGATATTCAAAAGTTGTCTGGAATAGCCCTGTCCGGCGATGGACGAAAGCTGTTGCTCGTCGGCCCGTCGATTGACGCTCAGACGGCGACCCTTGATGTGTGGCTGCTGGATATGGATACGGGAGAACGAGAGAGCGTGCGTTTGCCTCCTTTGTCACCGCATGGAGACAGTCTTGGTGTTGAATAAACGGTCATGAATGAAATTGGTGGGTAAATGGAAATGGGAGGATAGGTGATGTCGGAGTTTGTGACTGATCTGCTTAAGTATGGAAATTGGTCAGGGCCCGGATGGACAGCGGGGACGAAGTCGCAGCCTTTCGAAGCGGCCGGGGTTCAGCGCATTCTTTCTCAAGCTGAGCGGGGTCTAACGGGGCTCGACAGTTTCGACAATTATGTCGCCAAGGCGCATGACTTGAATGAATATGATGCTGAGATCGTTCTAAGGGATCAACTCAATGGATTGGGTTTGATAAGTGACGGCACCCAACCTTGGGGTGACAACGGTGGTCAGGTTTTTACTGAGCGCTTCACCTATGGCGGGCGCTTTGTCTCCTATGACCACTACAAAAATCAATTAGATGCTGGTTCCTTTACGGATGCCCAAAGATTGGATTTCGGCAAGGCCTTCACCAACTACTACACGCATATTGCAAAATCCAATGCCCAGTTCTCCATCGATTTTATCAGTAATGGGACCAGCTTCAGCAGCGTAGGGTGGGCTTCTATTTTTATGGATGCGCAACTTGCTGGGGCGGCGCATATCTTCATGGCGGAAGCGGCAACGCTTGAGAACCTGATTGAGAATCAGCTTATCGCGGATTTTGGGGCAGATGTTGTGAATGCCGCAGAAATAGAGGCCTATCTGATGGGGAAATTTGTCACGCCTGGCGAGGGCGAGGATTTCGGTCCGGTAGAAGGTAACTCTCATCAGGGGACATTGACGAGGCAAGAGGTTATCAACCTAAGTCGCGGCGAAGCACAGACTTTACTCACAGCCTATATACAAGACCTAAACTCAGCGACGCCTGAGGGCGTTCGTTTGGAAGATGTGTTGGAGGATCTTCGCGCGCTCGGAGGGCTGGATGATTTCGATGCGCTTGGACAAGCGCTTGTGCGCGTTGAGTCTGCGTTTGAAGGTGACGGCTGTTTTCTCGCGGGCACGATGATTGATATGTGGGATGGAACACAAAAATCGATCGAAATGATCCGACCCGGAGATGACGTTGTCTCCTATGATCAATTTGGAAACCTGCAGGAAGGACGGGTCAGGCATACCTTCCAGCATCAAGTGCCTCATATCCTTGACCTGTTTGGCGTGCAAGTGACACCTGGTCACGCGATGTTGTGCGGTGATGGCGAATATGAAGGTCATCACCTGCCGGTCATTGATATATTGCGATCTGATGGAGCCCTGGTTCTCAAAGATGGAACCAAGGTAAGAGCTGCTACATTAGCTCCCTTAGAATCGCTGGAAGACCAGTTCGTGTGGGCAATTACGGGTGAACGGCAAGGACGGAGTATTTTGGTGCGGGACAAAGGCAGAATTCGTCTTGGAACCCGTGTTTTCACAGCAGATGGCGAGCACATCTCTGTTTTGCAGATGATCACCGAAATGGGCGTATCTGTTGGCTTGGATGAGAATTTGCATCGAGATCCGAACCTTCCCGGAGTGCCCTTCCATTGGGAGTTTACTGAGATGTTGCCGAAACCAGAAGACTACATCTTGAGCCGTTCACGATTGACATTGGCGGAGATATATCAGGCGCCAGAGTGGCAAGACGTGGGCGCGAACGTACTGCGTTCTTGAAGTGTGTCTGATCTGACAGAGGTCTGAATTAAAAGGGCGCTGAGTTGCCCCAGCGCCCTGATTTCGTCAGTAGTGAGAGACGGGTTTAAAAACCCATCTCTGCGTAGCCTTTGCCTTCAGAGACCATGCGTTCCAGCAACGCAGATGGTTTGAATTCCGGCCCGTGGGCTTTTTCAAACTCCTGCATTTTGGCGAGCACTTTATCAAGGCCAACCTGTGCGCCATAGAACATGGGGCCGCCACGATAGACAGGCCAGCCATAGCCGTTGATCCAGACAATATCGATGTCGCTTGCGCGGATCGCTTTGCCTTCCTCGAGGATTTTGAAGCCCTCATTGATCATTGGATAGACGCACCGTTCCAGGATCTCATCGTCTGAAATGTCCCGGCGTGTGTGCTGGGTCTTCTCAGAGAACTCGATGATGATGTCTTCGACTTCCTTGGACGGGGTCGCTGTGCGGTTCTCGTCATAATCGTAGAAGCCCTTGCCAGTCTTCTGGCCACGGCGATCCATCTCCACCAGACGGTCGCGCATGACGCCATCGGGGTTCGACGTTTCTTTCCGCCAGCCAAGGTCAAGACCTGCAAGGTCAGACATGGCGAACGGGCCCATAGGCAGACCGAAGCCGAAGAGAACGCGGTCCACATCCCACGGCATGGCGCCTTCCATGATGAGCTTGTTGGCTTCGCGCTGGCGCTGGGCCAGGATGCGGTTGCCGACAAAGCCCGGGCAAACACCAACGAGAGCGGCGATCTTGCCGATCTTCTTGGCGATCGCCATGGATGTGGCGATCACTGCGTCGGACGTCTTGTCTGCGCGCACAACTTCCAACAGACGCATAACGTTGGCCGGGGAGAAGAAGTGAAGGCCGATGACTGCTTCCGGACGCTTCGTCACGCTTGCAATCTCGTCGATGTTGAGTGCTGACGTGTTGGTCGCCAGGATTGCGCCGGGCTTACAGATTTCATCAAGCTGTTTGAAGATGTCCTGCTTCACGTCCATGTTCTCAAACACCGCTTCGATGATGAGATCGCAATCTGCGAGTGCTTTCATGTCGGTGGCGCCGGAGAGAAGACCCATGCGGGTTTCCACATCGGCAGCTGTGATGCGGCCTTTGCTTGCAGTGCGCTCATAGTTCTTGCGGATAACACCCAGGCCCTTATCGAGCGGTGCCTGATCGCGTTCCACAATAACCACTTCAATGCCTGCATTGACGAAGTTCATGGAGATGCCGCCGCCCATGGTGCCCGCACCAATGATGCCGACTTTTTTGACGGGGATCTGCTCAATGTCTTTCGCGATGCCCGGGATCTTCCAGACCTGGCGCTCTGCGAAGAACACATGACGCTGGGCTGCTGACTGTGGGCCGGTGATGAGTTCGCCAAAGAGCTTCTGTTCAACCTTGATGCCTTCATCGAAGGGCAGGTTTACCGCTGCTTCAATACACTGGATGTTATATTCCGGTGCGAGGAAACCGCGTGTCTTCCGCGCAATGGCTTTGCGGATGTTGTCGAAGATCTCCGGCTTGCCGCGAGCAGCTTCCACTTTTTCGTTTGAGTCGCGCACTTTCTTGAGCGGACGACCCTCTGCAACAATCTTGCTAGCGAACGCGATGGCATCAGCGCGCAGGCTGTCTTCACCAGCGAGCTCATCGACAAGGCCTACTTCAGCACACTGTTTGGCAGGCATTGGAATGCCGGATGTGACCATCTGAACAGCTTTTTCAGGGCCCACGATGCGTGGCAGGCGCTGGGTGCCGCCTGCACCTGGCAGGAGGCCAAGATTTACTTCCGGCAGGCCGCATTTGGCTGAAGGAACAGCGACGCGGTAGTGACAGGTGAGTGCTACTTCCAGACCGCCGCCAAGTGCTGTGCCATGAATGGCAGCAACAACTGGTTTTGGTGCATCTTCGATCATCTTCTGCGCTTCAAAAAGGCTTGGGCCCTTAGGCGCCTGGCCGAATTCTGTGATGTCTGCGCCAGCGATGAAGGTGCGGCCTTCGCAGATCAGAACGATTGCTTTGACGCTATCGTCGGCAATCGCTTTTTCGATGCCTGTGTGGATGCCTTCACGGACCCCAGCTGAGAGCGCATTCACCGGTGGTGAATTGAGGGTAAGAACAGCAATGTCGCCTTCATTTGATAGATCGGCGACGTCATTAATCGCGGCCATGGAAGCCTCCCGGTTGTTATCGCGTTTATTGTCTCGTTTGTTGGGCGCGATTTTACCTAGAATCCGCCCGAGCGCCAGAGCGTTGTCCGATCAAGCGGAACCGCAAAACACGCCAGGTTTGCGCGTTTTGTGGCTTGTTTTGGCTGTGCCAAATCGGAAACGCTCTTGTTCAGGTTTGAACAGATCGCTGTTGGATTGTGGAAGGGTGTTTCCGTCGCGGTGATGTGCCGTTTTTGGGCGCCATTTGGCGGGTCTTGGGATCAAATGCGCTTGAACTGACCTATTTGAGGCTAGCCAGCCCATGCGACTTGCTCTAGGAGGGCGGTTTCCTTCCTCTCGCTGGATGCATTCTCATGGACCGAACACCTTCGCCCCTTCTCATCACGCCCGGCCGCCTGCTTTTGGGCCTCTATTTTTTCGGGCCGGGTCTGGCGAAGTTCCTGGCTCCGGGCCAGCAGCTGGAGCTGATGGCGCGCCATGGGGTGCCTTCGCCGGAGGTACTGCTGATCGTGGCTGGGATCGCTAATGTGGGGGCGGGTATCCTGCTGTTCACAAACCGCTATGTACGGCTCACGGCGCTTGGGTGCGCGCTCTACATTCTCGTGATCAACCTGATGCTGCACGACTTCTGGAATTTCACAGGAATCGAAGGACAGCATGAGACCCAGAACTTTTTCAAGAATCTGGGTATTCTCGCAGGGCTTCTGGTGCTGGCGGGTGTCAGCCCCTGGAGACGGATCAGCCTCCAGGGACTTAAGCAGTCGGATACCTCAATTTAGCGGAATAGAAAGCGTTCCCCCGACAGACCAACCGTCGAGATCTGCGCCAATCCCGAAATAGGAGCCGAAGACATCGAGGCTCGCGCCATTGTCAAACTCCATGGAGAGCTGGGGCGATAGGGAGAGTGAAAGATAGTCGTCTTCACTCGCCGCCACCGTACCGGCTTGCGTGTCCTGGTCTGAGAACGTGTAGGTCGCCTGCAGGCCGATGGCGGGCTCTAGACGCTTGAAACCGGAGGGTGGCGTAAGGCTCGTGCCGATGGTTGGACCAGCGGTGACATTGCCAGACCAGTTGGTGTTGCCACCGATATTTGTGCCTGCCGAGTTCTGATAGTCCTCCCGGTTCGTCCATGTGCCTGTGACGGAAACCGCAGGACGCATCCAGACAGTGTCTGATAGTTGTTCCTGGCCTGAAATGCCGAGTGTGGCAGAGGCGAGGCGTGTGTCGTAGGAGCCGGTTGTGCCACCAACAGAGATATCATTGTCGGTGAGGCCGATACGGGTTGAGGCATTCACATCGATCTCGCCCCATTTGTAGCGGCCATACGCGCCGAGTGAATAGCCGGTCGTGTCAATGTCGAGATTGTTGACCGGCGAACTCACGTCTCCCCAGGTTGTTGTCGCGAACAACCCAATGCGCAGTTCATCGTTGAAATCTTTATGGGCACCAAGAGCCACGAGGATGTTATCGCCTTCCTGCTGGGAGGCATCGTCTTGCTCATAGTCGGTATAGACAGCGCGGACCCAGCCCACGACTGTAGAAGAGAGTGTGCGGGAGAAGGAGAGGGGCTTCACTGTGTCGCTAAAGCCTTCGCCTGTGTCTGCCACATCAAGCCGGAAGCCGCGATAGCGCATCAGTGCGCGGGCAAACGGATCACGACCGACAAAGAGAATGCTCTCGCCTTCACTTGTGCTGCCAGAAGGTAGGTTATCGAGATCAAACTCATCTGAAACTTCTGGTTGTCCGGATGTTGGTGCTGATTCCTGCGTTGGGGTAAGCCCCAGGCGTCTGTTTATGGCTTCCTGTTGTGTTTTGGCTTCTGCTACTCGCTCCTCGAGGGCGGCAATGTCCTTGTCAAGTGACTCCACATATTTTGGCGTGGCGGCGATATTCTCCCGGGCATGCCTTAGTCTGGTCTCGCCAACATTTATGGGCAATAGGCCGGCAATGGCAGCTTGGATCTGACCGATGTCCCGGCTTTCATTTCGAACATCAGAATCGTTTCTGATGTCGCCTGCTTTCACCGTGTCTAGCAGGTGTTGGTCGCGATCCCTGAGCTCCAATGCCTGTTGACGATCTTCGCGTATTTCCTCAATTTCTGCATCTAAAGCGTCAATCTCTTCCTCGAGTTTCGCGCGCTCATCTGTAAGCTTCCGCTTTTCTTCCGGTGAAAGTTGAGGTGGACCTTGAGGCGCTGGATTGGTGGTGATGACATCGTCCAGGATGCCGCCGACAACCCGGTCTTCAACAATGACAGCTGTTGTTGTGGCGTTTGTTGCTGTGTCTGCTTCTTCCTGACCATTTGTATTTGGGGGTGTTGTCGGTGTTGTCGGTGTAACCGGTGCGACTACCATCGGACCAGGCGTACAAGTGAAAGTCAGTGTCCCACCATTCGCAGGGTTGGCTGACAGCGTTCTGGTGAGCGTGAATGTGCCAGCAGAGGGAATTGTTGCAGATCCGGTTACGTCGGCGAAGGATGCATTCACGATCGACAAAGAGCCCGGCGAAAGGAAGGCTTGAGTTCCGGTTGGGACCCCGGTCGTCGTTGCAGTGATCACGTCGCCCGCGGCAAAAGTCTGGGATACAGACCCGCCAAACTGGAGCAAATTGCCCACTGGAATGCTCAAATCGAACGTTCCAGCATTTGCTGCCGCGCAGCCAGCCGAGGTTGCCGCCGCCGCAGGCGAAACGCCCGCGAAGCCAAATCCACCTAATGCGACCACTAACCCCAAAGCAGACTTTAGGTTTGTTTGCCCCTTACTCATCACTCAACCCCTCTTGATGACTCGTTTGGGCGGAGTATTTCTGGGGATAAGTCATCGCACCTCATCAAAAGTGATGAGTTGCCAAAAGTTCATTTGCCCTAGATATTTTGTCCAGTGGTGGGGGCCGAGTGATGAGTAAAACGGAAATTGATGAGCTTGGGACCGTGAAGGTTCAAGCTGAGGGGTTGCCGGTTTCCGGTCTATGGGTGATGCAGCCGGACGCAAAGCCGGACTCGCGCGTTATTCTCTATGTTTATGGCGGCACATTTGCGCTCAATCGGGGGCCGATGCATGAGGTTATTGCATCCCGGCTTGCAACCCACGCACGGGCACGTGTTCTTCTTCTCGACTACCGATTGGCACCGGAACATCCGTTCCCGCTGGCCATTGAAGACATTGTGGCGACTTATGACGCGCTTTTGGAACAGGGTCAGGATCCTTCGAAAATTGTTGTCATGGGAGACACGGCAGGAGCTGGCATCGCCTTTGCGGCGATGCTTTCGCTTCGGGACCAGGGCAAGCCTCTTCCTGCAGGGATTGTGGCGCTCTGCCCACTTGTTGATCTAACGTTCTCCGGTGGGTCTTATGTGGCCAATATTCGTCCGCGAGAGACGACGTCAGATGTAGAGCTCATCATGACTCTGGCGTTTGAATATCTGCAGGGTGCCGATCCGCGCCATCCCTTGGCGTCGCCTGCTTTGGCGGATTTGAGTGGGCTGCCACCTGTGGAGATACATGGGGACGTAAACGACGTTCTCTATGACGATGCGATTTTACTGTCAGAGAAGTTGCGCGGTGTTGGTGGCAAGGTGAATTTCCATCAATGGGACGGATTGCCTGAAACCTGGCAGGAGCTCGCGCCCTTGTCCAACCAGAGTACTGCCTGTCTCGCGAAAATCGGGCAGTTTGTCCGCCGTCGGACGAGCAGTCCCCTGAGCATGACCAGAGAAGAGTCCGATCAACTCGTTGATGCTTATCAGGAACACATCAAGAGCTATATCCAGCCCCATACAGCAGACCGGATTGATCAGGTGTTTGAATGGGCGCGGGTGCAGGGGCCAGATTGGGTGTGGCCCTTTATTCAGCGCCGCCTGAAGCATGGAGCCCTGGTTACCCAGGATCAGGTGGAACGGGATTGGCTCTCTCTTCTGTTTACACAGGCAGCGGACGCGATGGTGTTGTTGAGTGCAAGCCGACACATCCTCCTGTCAAATGAACAGGCGCGATTGGTGCTTGATCAGAAATCCCCTTTGGAGCTGAAGAACGGGCGGCTTGTTGGCACGAGCGATGGTTCGGAGGAGCTCTTGCAGCAGGCTCTGGACACGCTCTTCTCTCCCTCTGAGACAGATGACGGGCGGGCATTGCGTCTTTCCACCAAAGAAGGTGCCACGATGCTTGTGCGGTGCAAGCGCCTTGCGGCGTTGCCAGAGGACCGAGGTGCACCACCGGTTGTGCTGCTTCGGATTATCGCGGACCCGGACAAGATGCCGATTGATATTGAATCATTACAAGCTTGGTATGACCTTTCGCCGCGGGAGGCCGCTGTGGCTGCAGCTTTTACTGAAGGCATGTCGCTCACTGAATATGCGGAAGCGACAGATGTCGCGATCACAACAGTGCGTACCCATTTCGCGAATGTGAAGGCGAAACTCGGTGCATCCGATCAGGCTGCGGTCGTGCGCAAAGTGCTTGTTGCGGCTGCCTCAAACAGGTTGTTCTGAGACAGCCGCGATCTGGTCTAATTCAATGGAATGGAGAGCGTGCCCCCGACGGACCAGCCATCAAGGTCAGCACCGATCCCAAAGTAAGAACCGAAGACATCAAGGCTCGCGCCACTCTCAAACTCCATGGAGAGCTGTGGTGAGAGGGAGAGAGACAGATAGTCGTCCTCGCTCGCAGCCACTGTACCTGCCTGCGTGTCCTGGTCTGAGAAGGTGTAGGTGGCTTGCAGGCCAATGGCAGGTTCGAGACGTCTGAAGCCGGAGGGTGGCGTGAGGCTCGTGCCCACAGTCGGTCCCGCCGTCACATTGCCGGACCATGTGGTGTTGCCACCAATATTTGTGCCGGCAGAGTTCTGATAATCCTCCCGGTTCACCCATGTGCCGGTGACAGAGACAGCCGGTCGCATCCAGATGCTGTCTGAAAGCTGTTCCTGACCACTGACGCCTAAAGTCAACGAGGCGAGCCTGGTGTCATAAGAACCTGTGGTTCCACTGACAGAAATATCATTGTCGGTAAGGCCAATACGGGTGGAAGCATTCACGTCAATCTCGCCCCATGTGTAGCGACCATAGACGCCCAGCGAATACCCGGTCGTATCAATGTCGAGATTGTTGACTGGTGATGTGACGTCGCCCCAGGTGGTGGTGGCGAAAAGACCAACACGCAGCTCATCGTTGAAATCCTTGTGGATGCCAAGCGCGACCAGAATATTGTCGCCATCCTGTTGAGAGCCATCATTTTGCTCATAGTCTGTATAGACTGCACGGACCCAGCCAACGATGGTGGAAGAGAGGGTGCGGGTGAAGGAGAGAGGTTTCACGCTATCGCTAAAGCCTTCTCCGGTATCAGCGACGTCGAGCCGGAATCCGCGATAGCGCATCAAAGCGCGGGCGAACGGGTCGCGACCAACAAAGAGGATCTGCTCGCCGTCTCCCTGTTCTGAGTCGTCTGTGGGCGGCGTACCAATATTTGGCTGAGGCAATCCCTTCAGTTCAACTTCTAGCTCTTCCATCCGGGCATCTAAGTCGTCTCGTTCCTGATGTGCTGCGGCCAACCACGCTCGCTGTCGTCGTTCCATCTCTATTCTTTCGGTTGGATCGGAGAGGGCTGACTCAATTGCCCAAGCAGTGCTTTGACCTTCCCGATAAACGTTGTTTTCCGGGAGCGCATCAGCATTGGCATTAAAATGCAGAATGTCGGCTTCGAGTTCCGCGTCGCGTTTCCGGAGTGCTTGCAGTTCGAGCCAAACTTCATTGGCCTGCTTCTGCATAAGAACATCGAGATCTGTTTTGATGTTGGGATCTTCTTGTGCTGCACTATCAATGATGCCGTTCACCGTCTGGTTCTCCACAATGACAGATGTGGTGGTGGCATTTGTTGCGGTGTCGGCCTGTTCTTCTGCGTCCGTCGTGCTTCCCGGTGTAGGTGGTGTGGTTGGCGTCGGCGTGGTTGGCGTCGTCGGTGCAGCAACCGGCGTGCAGGTGAATACGAGGTTCGCCGCACCACCAGCGCCTGCTGCGATGGCGATATCTATGACGCCACTCCCGCCGGTTGGAATTGTCAGGCTGCCTGTTCCATTCGAGTTATTTAGAAACAGGATGGGATTACCGCCGCCAAGAATAAAGTCAACGATGACTGATAGGGGAATCCCCGTCATGGCGGCGACCAGCTGGTCACCTGCATCGAACTGCGCATTGAACTGCTGTATCCGGTTGGTGCCGGTAGGCACTGTCAGATTGAAGGTGCCAGCATTGGCTGCTGTACACCCAGGTGACGCCAAGGCAGGCGTCGTCATTGTGAGACCTCCACACAGCACTGCGCTAGAAAATACCAAGCTTTTCCAATGGTTTATTCGAATTTGACTCACGGCCGACCCCACAAGATTGAAATTTGAAGGGGCATGGTCGGTCGCTATGGGAAATTGGGCATCACCAAATTTGGTGATGTTTTGCTGATTGTGATGGAATATTCCCAAACCATGAAAAAAGCCGAAGAGGGTCTGTCTGTGGCCTCCATCCAAAGCCAGCCTGGTCAGGGATTTGATAACCGCTCAGCTAAGGACCTGCCTGTGCCGGGTGTGTGGGTAGAGCGACAAGCAGATGTGCCGGATGAGGCGGTGGTGCTCTATGTCTATGGGGGCACGTTTGTTTTGAACCGCGGGCCCATGCATGAGGTGATTGCCGGAAAGATTGCGGTGCATGGGCGAGCCCGTGTGCTCTGCTGTGATTATCGGCTTGCGCCCGAGAACCCTTTTCCGGCGGCGATCGAGGATATCGCGGATGTGTATGAGGCCCTGCTCGAACAGGGGCAAGAACCCGACAAGATTGTGCTGATGGGTGACACTGCAGGCTGTGCTATTGCGCTCTCTGCGCTGTTGTTGCTCAGAGAAAGAGACGTCTCTCTGCCGGCTGGTTTTGTGGCGCTTTGTCCGATTGCGGACCTGACCTTTTCCGGCGGCTCCTATGTGCGCAATTTCAGAGGTGGCGATAAGGTTTCAGAGCTGGAAATCCTTGCTATGCTTTCTGGCGATTACCTGCAGGGGGAGGACCCGCGCGCTCCGCTGGCCTCACCAGTATTCGCGGAGCTGGGTGGCATGCCTCCCACCCAAATCCATGTCGATGTAAATGAAGTTCATTGCGATGATGGTGTGATGTTGGCAGAGCGCATGCGTGGGTGCGGCTGCCGGGTTGAGTTCCATCAATGGGATGGTCTGCCCTCAACCTGGCAGAAGCTGGCACCTCTTTCTTCTGCAGCATCTGCGGCCCTTATTCGTACTGGTCAGTTTGTTCGGTCACAGTGTCGTTCTCCAGACATCATTCCCAAAGACGACGCGATTGCTGAGGAATTTGTGAACATCTTCGATGGTCATGTTCAGCCTCATATGACGGAGCGTGTAAAGCAGATCATGGATTGGTCTGTTGATCACGGGCCGGCTTGGGTATGGCCCTTTATGGAAAGGCGGTTGGGGCAGGGATCTCTTGTTACGCACGAACAGTGCGAACGGGAGTGGCTTTACAAGCTTTTTGCGCGCAGCTCAGATGCCGTGTTTCTCCTCAGCAGCAGTCGTCATGTTTTGCTGATGAATGAAACAGCGGATGCCATGTGCGAAGGGGACAAACTGTTTATCCAGCGCCATGGAAGGTTGCAAGGTCTTGGACATGATGTGGAAATATCGTTGCACAAGGCGTTTACAGAGCTAGCAGCTGGGGTGTCTCCTGTCTCATTTGCTTTCGTGGGGGTGGGAGATGAGCGTTTTTTCGCACGGCTGGAGCAGCTGAATTCGGATGAGGCTGACGTGATCGCCCCACCTGTGACACTTCTGACAATTGCGCCGTCTAACAAAAAAACATCTGTAGATGAGCGAGCGTTACGGGCCTGGTATGGGCTGTCAGAGCGTGAAGCGTGCCTTGCTGCCACCTTTGCGGAGGGAACCAGCCTCGCTGATTATGCGGCTGCGGAGGGGCTTTCCATGAACACCGTCAGAACCCAGTTCGCCCATATCCGCGCGAAGCTCGGTGCGGTAGATCAGGCCGATGTTGTCCGCCGGATCCTGCAAGTGTCGACTTCGGGTTGGGGCTAATTCAGGGGTATCGAAAGCGTGCCACCAATGGACCAGCCATCGAGGTCCGCCCCGATCCCAAAGTAAGACCCGAAAACATCAAGGCTTGCGCCATTGTCGAACTCCATTGAGAGCTGTGGCGAGACGGAGAGTGAGAGATAGTCTGTTTCGCTCGTGGTCACAGTGCCCGCTTGAGTGTCCTGGTCTGAATAATTGTACGTGGCTTGCAATCCGATCGCAGGTTCCAGGCGCTTGAAGCCAGAAGGCGGGGTGAGGCTGGTGCCTATTGTGGGACCAGCGGACACATTACCCGTCCAGGTCGTGTTGCCGCCAATGGCAGTACCTGTCGAGTTCACATAATCCTCCCGGTTCACCCAGGTGTTGGTGACGGAGATGGCGGGCCGCATCCAGACATCGTCCGATAATTGTTCCTGCCCAGAGATGCCGAAGGTGAAAGAGGCGAGCCTCGTGTCGTAAGAGCCGGTTGTTCCACTAACAGAGATATCATTGTCCGTCAGGCCAATCCGAGTTGAGGCGTTTACATCAATCTCACCCCATTTGTAGCGGCCATAGGCGCCCAGCGAATAGCCGCTTGTATCAATGTCCAGATTGTTCACCGGCGATGTAACGTCTCCCCAGGTGCTGGTCGCAAAGAGACCAATACGCAAGTCATCGTTGAAGTCCTTGTGGATACCAAGGGCGACTAGGATGTTGTCACCCTCCTGCCGGGAGGCGTCATCCTGCTCATAGTCTGTGTAGATTGCGCGGACCCAGCCCACGACGGTGGATGAAAGCGTGCGGGTGAAGGAGAGCGGCTTTACTGTGTCGTTAAAGCCTTCGCCGGTGTCCGCCACATCGAGCCGGAAGCCGCGGTAGCGCATCAAAGCGCGGGCAAAGGGATCGCGACCCGCGAAGAGAATTTCCTCTCCATCGCCGAGATCTTCTGGATCAGCTGGTGTGAAATCCCGATGGATAGTTGGTTGAGGAAGTCCCTTCAGTTTTTCTTCAATTTCAGCCTGGCGATCTATGTTTGCTTTCAGTTCCAGCTCAGCCCCTGCCAACCATGCCTGCTCGGCATCATTCGATGCAGCAATATCAGTACCCAGACCCATTGCGCCTTCGAGCCCTAGAAAAACGGTGCCGCCACGGTAATCGAATGCCGCTGTTGAATTGAATGACTCCGGATTCTCTTTGAAGTGTTTGATGTCGGCTTCGAGTTCTGCCTGACGATCCTCCAGCGCGATTTGCTCATTTCGAAGGTCATCCGCAGCTTTTTGGGCCGCTACATCGACCAGTGATGGACCAGGGTCTTCCTGGGCTCCTGGTGATTCAGGATCTTCCTGGGCTGCGACGGCAATTATGAGGCCTATGCCAGTATTTTGAGCAATGATCGAAGTCGTCGTGGCGTTGGTTGCTGTGTCGGATTGATCTGTTGCGTTGGGTGTTGTGGGTGTTGTGGGTGTTGTGGGCGTGGTCACTGGGGGCGTTGGAGGGCCAGACGTCGGTGTGCAGCTGAAATTCAGGAAAGCGGATCCACCGGGGCCACCTGCGAGCGTTATGTCGAGGGTGTGTGGGCCAGCATTGTTGACGACGGTTGAGCCGGTTCCATTGGCTCCATTCACGACAAGCACAGTCTGCAGTCCAGGCTGTATGTCGACGCCGACGCCCAGTGGTGTTCCTGTCGCCGTCGCAAAGACAGTGTCGCCAATATCGAATGTCGTATTGAACTGCCGGATGGTGTTGGTATTGGCGGGCGCAGATGTTGTGAATGTTCCGTTGTTGGCTGCGTCGCACCCTGGTGAGGCCTGAGCAGCGGTGCTGGCGACAAGTGCTGCCATCCCAACGCCAAAAAACATCAGCTTTTCAGCCGTTTTCTTCTTCATGATCCACCCCCGTGCGAAAACCTGATTTCGCCTAGGGTTTCACTTTCCAAGTTTTCTGGCATCATCATTAGTGATGATGGTTCATCAAATTTAGGGATGCATAAAGGAGGGAGGGGACAAAAGATTGAATGTAGCGGGTGTGACGCAAACTTCAGACGAGGGGCTCTCTCAGCCAGCCAGATGGTTCAGGTCGAGCGAGGCATCTTGGGCGTGTCCGGTGGTGCTGTATGTCTATGGCGGTACCTTCGTGATGAACCCAGGGCCGTCGCACACGCGCATTGCTGAAAGGCTTGCTGCTGAAGTCAACGGCCAGGTGGTGATGCCGGAATATGCTCTCGCTCCTGAGCATCCCTTTCCACTGGCGATCGAAGATATCGTCGCCGTCTACCGCTATCTGCTGACTCAAGAGATTGCTAGCAATCGGATTGTCTTTGCCTGTGATACTGCAGGTGCAGCCATTGCGCTTTCTGCGCTGGTTTCACTGCGTGACCAAGGTGACCCGATGCCCGCCGGCGCTGTAGCAATTTTCCCCTGGGTCGACCTCACCATGATGGGCGGGGCTTATGTGAGTAACATCAAGGATGATGGCAGGGTCTCTGATCTGGAACTGTTGGCAACGCTCCTGACCGACTATTTGCAAGGCGCAGATCCCAGCGATCCATTGGCATCACCGGTCTTCGCAGATTTAAGCCGCCTGCCGCCTGTGAGCATCCATGCGAATGTGACGGATATTCTTGCCGATGATGCACGACTGCTGGCGGAGCGGGCAAAGAGTGCACAAGTGTCCGTGCAGCTAAGCTATTGGGACGATGTTCCAGAGACGCTGCAGAAGGACCAGCCTTTTTCACCGCAAATGGAAGCGATTTTTTCGAGCGTCGGACATTTTGTTCGCGCGCATTCCGGGCGACGGTCTCAGGCGCATCGGGTGAGTTCGGAAGGTTTGCAGGAAGACTATCTGGAAATTGTTGAAGACAATATTCAGCCTCACATGCGCGCGCGGGTGGAAGAGATGTTTGCCTGGTCAAAAGAGCATGGGCCTGACTGGGTTTGGTCGTTCATTGAAAAGCGATTGGCCCATGGCGCTGTCGTGACACAACACCAACTTGACCAGGACTGGTTCTCGCGAATTTTTTCAGACTATGACGAAGCGATGATCTTGCTTACCGCTAGCCGATACATTCTGCATGCAAATCGGCGGGCCGAAGACTGTCTGGAGAGAAGTGCTCATTTGTGCCGGCGAAATGGCCGGCTGGCAGGTGTGTCTGCAGAGGCAGATGCTGCGTTGGAGGACGTTCTTCAGAAACAGTTCCATAGACGTCAGGCAAACCTAGTCTCGAGCGATACCTCACTCGCCCGATTGGCGGCGGAGCCACATGCGCCTCTCTTTCTGCGTTGTTACAGACTGGAGGCGGTGAGCGCTGACGAAATCGCCCCACCTGTCGCGATGCTGCGGTTGATGATGGATGATGAACCACCGATAGAGGTGGATCAGGCAGCCCTATGTACCTGGTATGGATTGTCACCTCGGGAAGCAGAACTGGCAGCTCGCTTTGTCAGCGGCACACCGCTGGCTGAATATGCATCTGAGATGGGTGTCTCTATGGCTACTGTCCGGACCCAGTTTTCTCACATTAAGACCAAGCTCGGGGCGGCGGACCAGGCCGCTGTCGTGCGAAAAATCCTCCGTACCGCTGCGTTAAATCGCTGAACCAGACTTCATTGTATAGGTGCTCAATCAGGACGTGCGTGTTTGGGTTCCTGTGATATTGTCCGGCCCAACCGATATTGACTGATGATAGAGAGACACGACGTGACAGCGCCAAGAGTAGAAATTACAGACATCCAGGATGGGTTCGCGAAAGAGGGCTATATCTGTAACGCCCATATCGCGACGGCCATCTTCCTGGCCCGCAATCTGGATAAGCCGATCCTGGTTGAAGGTCCTCCTGGTGTTGGGAAGACAGAACTTGCTAAGGCGACGTCCGAATATCTCAATCTCGAGCTGATCCGCCTCCAGTGTTACGAAGGTCTCGACGAAGCAAAAGCTCTCTATGAATGGAAATATGGCAAGCAGCTTCTCTATACGCAGGTTCTAAAAGAGAAGCTGGGTGATCTGATGGAAGGTGCGCAAGGACTTGCTGCATCCATGGATCGTCTGCATGAATTTGATGACACGTTCTTCTCGGAAGAATTTCTGGAACCACGGGCGCTCTTGAAGTCCCTTTGGTCGGAAGACGGGTCAGTTCTTCTGATTGATGAGATCGATAAATCGGACGATGAGTTTGAAGCGTTCCTGCTGGAGCTTTTGTCTGAATATCAGATCACGGTGCCAGAGCTTGGAACGATCAAAGCGAAGAGCTCGCCAATTGTATTCCTGACCTCAAACAATACGCGCGAAATCGGGGATGCGCTGAAGCGTCGGTGTATTCACCTCTACATTCCTTTTCCGGATGCCGATCTTGAAACACGGATCATCACTTCCCGTGTTCCAGAAGTTGAAGAGGGATTGCGAAAGCAGCTGATCTCTTTTGTTCAAAACCTGCGCGAGCTAGAGCTGAAAAAAGTACCTGCGGTCAGCGAGACGATTGACTGGGCCCGTACTCTGGTTTTGCTCCACGCAAAGGAGCTGGATTCAGACATGGTGCGCAATACGCTCAATGTGCTGCTGAAGTTCCAGGATGATATCGACAATATTGATAGTGATATCAATGCTCTGACCACCAAGGCCCGCTCGGCTGCGGAGTGATGGGGGTGGAGTAATGCCATGAGCCAGGTTCTCTCCAATTTCGTTCGTGCACTGCGCGCCCAGGACGTCCGCGTCTCCATTTCTGAGAGCGTGGATGCTGGTCGCGTTGCGGAGCTTGTTGGGTTTGAAGACCGGCAGGTGTTGAAAGACGCACTCTCGCAAGTTCTCGCCAAAACGGATGACGAGAAGTTCGCCTTCAATGAGTGCTTTGACCAATTTTTCGCCTTTGACCAGTTCAAGCCGCCTAAGCCCGCAAGCAACGAAAATGATGCGGAAGCTGAGAGTGAACAGTCCGCCGATGGCGAAGGTCAAGCCGGCGAAGAAGGCGAAGACCAGGACGGCGAAGGTGGAGAGAGTGAGGGGTCCGGGCAGCCAAGTGACAGTGGTTCCGCGCCAGGCTCTGGCGGCTCTGGGTCAGATGACCGCGACAGTGCTGCCGAAGGAGGCGAGGCGTCGCCAGATCGGGATCTGACGGCCCTGCTTGAAAGTGGTGATGATGTTGAGCTGCAGGGGCAGCTTGCCGCCGCTGGGCGTGAAGTAGGGGCGGATCGGATCCGGCTTTTCACGCAGCGTGGGCTTTTTACCCGTCGCATCATGGAAGCGATGGGCCTCGATGGTTTGAACGAGACGATTTCTCAAGAACAAAGATCTGGCACCTCCGCCGGGGAGGCGCGTGCAGAAAATCTGCGTGAGTTGCGTGAGGCTTTTCGTCTGGAAGTGCGCGACTATGTTGAGCGGCAGTTGGAACTTTATACTGCCAATGCAGGCCGACAACTTAGGGAAGAAGTTCTCTCGAAGATCAATATCTCCAATGTCGATCGGCGTGATTTCAAGCTGATGCAGGCGCTTGTGCGCAAAATGGCGAAGCGTCTTCTCGCGCTTAACTCACGACGCAAAAAGAAGTCCCGTCGGGGTCAGTTGGATGTTCGCCGGACGATCCGCCAGAATATTGAGTATGACGGTCTCATGTTCGATATCGCCTGGAAACAGACCAAAGTCGACCGTCCAAAAGTGGTCGCGATCTGTGATGTTTCCGGTTCTGTTGCGCAATATGCGACCTTTCTCCTGATGTTCCTGTATTCACTGACAGAGGTCTTGCCGAAGGTTCGAGCCTTCGCTTTCTCCAATCAGCTGGGTGAGGTTACGGACCTCTTTGCTGAAAAGAAGATCGAAGAAGCCATAGCTGAAGCTCTCTCCGTCCATGGTGGCGGTTCTACGGATTATGGTCAGGCGTTTGAGGATTTTGAAGCGATTGCGCTCGACGATATCGACCACCGCACGACCGTTCTCATTTTGGGTGACGCCCGATCGAACTTTGGCGATCCGCGTGCAGATATCCTCGACAAAATCCACGACCGGGCCCGGCGTGTTCTCTGGCTCAATCCAGAGGGCAAGACCCTTTGGAATACCGGGGATTCTGAGATGAAACGGTTGAGCCCCCATTGTGACAGGGCTGTGGTCTGTTCCTCGCTGAACGATCTGGAACGGATTGTCAGCGATATTCTCCGTACCGCTGTTTGACCGGGACCCCACGAAATCGGATTGGCAGCAGGGCGGAACCCTCCTACTATTGATCTAGTGGTCATCTGGCTTCCGGCATGGCTGCTGCACCAGTCCCTCATAGAAGGGCGAAATGCTGTCTCATAATGGGACAGGCTGGCCGAGTGATTTTGTGAGGGATGGGGCGTTGCGCGCGCAAAGTATTGAATTTAAATGGTTTTTCCGGTTTGCACTGGCGCTGTTCGTGATTTTGGCGGCAGCGCTTTGGGCTTGGCCATCTCGGGCTGAGCCGGGCGGATTTGGGACGGTTTCTGCACCTATCCCGATGCCGCGCCCTGCGATGGCGCGCAGTGCTGCACTGACCCCGGTTGTTCCGGCGCCCAATGCGCCTGTCTCCATCATGCCGCCCATCACCTCGCCTGGCGACCGAGGGGCACCGCCTCTTCTTGATCGGATCATGAATGTCGTGATTTTGGGGGACTCGCTCGGCGACGGACTCTGGGCC
The DNA here is from genome assembly GCA_965283695.1 of uncultured Parvibaculaceae bacterium. Lineage (GTDB taxonomy): Bacteria > Pseudomonadota > Alphaproteobacteria > Parvibaculales > Parvibaculaceae > Mf105b01. The sequence continues at coordinate 47,052 of CBDIPP010000001.1, forward strand.
GGTCTTTACCGTGAGCTGAAATCAGACCCCCGGTTCAACATTACAAAGCGTTCCAAAGTGTCGACGGGGTTTGTCCGCAAAGACTATTTTGACTGGAATGCTGAAGTTGAAAAAGTGCTCGCCGAAGAGCAGGTCGATATTGCTGTTGTGATGATCGGGACCAATGATCGACAGGTTTTGGTCGATGACCAAGGACGTCGCCACCGGCTGCGTGCGCCAGGCTGGGAAGCTGCCTATAAAGAGCGGGTTGATCGGTTCACAGAGTCTCTGACAGAGCGTGGTGTACTGGTTTATTGGGTAGGCCTGCCGGTGATGCGTAGTCCGCGCTTTGGCGGCGATATGCGCTACTTCAATACGATTTACGAAGAACGTGCTGCAGCAAACGGTATTCCGTTTATCCCGACGTGGAACGATCTCGCCAATGCGTCAGGTGCCTATCAGGCCTATGGACCTGATACGAATGGTCGGCGCAGGTTGCTCCGGGCAGATGATGGCATTCATTTTACGCTCGCCGGATACAGGGTTTTGGCATCGGTGGTTGCAGATGATCTCGTGAGGGATAGAAATGCTGGCATTCTCCCCGGAGATGCAGCGCCCGTTCAGCGCTCTGCGGTGCAGGCCGAGGACCCGTCTGAAGTCGCTGAGGTGACATCCATACCGGCGAGCACCACGCCTCCTGCTGAGGCTTCTCCATTGGTTGCTTCCTCAGTCGAGAAGCAACCAAGCGATATGCCCGAGCTTCGCCCAGGGCGAGCGGATGACTGGCGTTGGCCCAGACTCTGAAGATTGGGGCTCTGAAATTTGGGGCTCAAAAATCAAAATTCATTGCGTGTCTTCTCGCGATAGCCCTTTCCGGCTGCTCTGCCGAGCCGTGTGATCCCTCGATCCCGGCCGACCCTGCGCTCAGTGCGTTCTATGACAGACTCTATGCGCTTGAGAGTGGGACCGGAGTTGAAAAGTTGCGGATCCTGCATCTAGGTGACAGCCATATTGCCGGTGACCGGTTTTCTGGATTTTTGCAAAGTCGATTTGCAGCGCGCTTTGGTGATGCCGGGCGTGGCCAGCTGCCGCCTGGATCACCCTTTCCCTACTACCGGCGTCAGGGCATCAGTGTTGAGATGAGCGAGGGTTGGACAATCTTCTCAAGCCTTTCCGGATCGGCGGTTGGGCCGTTTGGCCTCAGCGGATACAGGGCTGAGGCGGCTTCCGACGAAGAGTGGATGAGTTTATCTATCGACCAAGGTGTTCCACTCACAATGGTCACTCTCAACCTGCTTCAGCAGCCAGGGGGTGGATCACTCTCTCTTCTGGTGGATGGCGAAGAGAGGGCGAGTTTCCAAACCAATGGTGCCTTCTCTCGTCTGATGCAGGTTTCCGCTGATGTGAGCCTTGCTCGGCATGTTGTTCTTCGCCCCTTTGGAGACGGGCCAGTGGCGGTTCTCGGCTGGGGTGGTGAGGGGAGTGGTCCTGGTGTGGTGTATGAAGCCCATGGCGTCCCTGGCGCGACGGTCAGGGTGATGGACGCCTGGGATGAGCGCATCGTGGGTCCAGAGCTTGATGAGATGCAGCCAGACCTCATTCTTCTCGGCTATGGCACCAATGAGGGCTTTGATGATGCGTTAAACGCTGACCTTTACAGGGTCCACCTGGAAAACCAGGTTCGGCGGCTCAAAACACGGGTGCCGGACGCCACAATCTTGTTGCTGGGGGCTTTTGACGGCGCGCGCTTGCCTGCCTGGGCGGAATTGCGGCCCTCGCAGCAGGCAGCTACTCGGGCGGCCTTGCCTTGCGAGCCGCTCGCGCTCAATGAACGTGCGACCTATGCCGATCTGAATGAAGACCGGGACCCGGTCTTGGGACGTTGGCACGCACCACCAAACCTCCGTGCGGTCAGAGCGGTGCAGCGTGATGTTGCCCGGTCGGAAGGCTTGGCTTACTGGGACGGCGCTGCGGCGATGGGCGGGGCCTGTGCCATTCACGACTATGTCTTTCAGGAGCCACCGCTGGCTTATGGGGACCATGTCCACCTCACCCCAGCTGGTGCGGACCATCTGGCGGCCAATTTGTGGGACAGGTTGATTAAGCCCTATGAGGCGCTTGTCTGCCGTCGTCGCCTGGCAGGATAGCTTGGTTTTCGGGCCGTCCTGTTAAGGTAAATATCACCCTAACGTTGTGAATCTGCGGCGTTCGCGGGACACTCGACTGTCAGGCTGAAGCGATAATTAACCTTCAGCGGCGTGGGGCAATAAGTTTAGGGGCCGAGGCGGCGGAATGCTTTTTCCGACTTTCGAATTCGGTATTTTCTTTCTGATTGTGTTCGTTGTCAGCTGGGAGCTGCGACGGACCGCGGACCTGCGCAAACTTTTCCTCCTCGCCGCGTCCTACACTTTCTACGGCTGGTGGGATTGGCGCTTTGTTGGTCTCTTGGTTGTTTCGTCGCTCGCGAATTATCTCTTTGGACGCGCCTTAGGTGCCTTGGAGCGGGATGGGCTTCGCCGCACCATTGTTGGCCTGGCGGTAATTGCCAATTTGGGAGTTCTCGGCTTCTTTAAGTATTACGGCTTCTTTCTGGAGAGCCTCGACGACATTCTCATCACGTTGGGACTGCAACGCGACCTGCCGTTCCTCCAGGTCATTCTGCCGGTAGGCGTGTCTTTCTTCACCTTCCAGGGCATCTCCTACATTGTTGACGTGTACCGGCGTGATGTCGCGGCCCAGCGATCCGTCGTGGATGTATGCCTCTACATCTCCTTTTTCCCGCAACTGGTAGCCGGTCCGATTGTTCGGGCCGCGCATTTCCTGCCGCAGCTTGAAGAAAAGCCGACCCTCACGCCTGCCATGGTGGGGCTCGGTATCACACTTATTCTTTCTGGCTTGATCAAGAAGATGGTGATTGCCAATTACCTCGCGACCGAACTCGTTGACCCGGTCTTCTTTGACCCCAGCGTCTTAGGTGTGGTGGATCTGCTAATCGGCGTCTATGGGTACGCCATTCAGATCTATTGCGACTTTTCAGGGTATAGCGATATCGCTATCGGTATTGCGGCGCTGCTTGGCTACAAGTTCAACGCGAACTTCAACCAACCCTATCGCTCCGCCTCACTGCAGGAATTCTGGCGGCGCTGGCACATTTCCCTTTCAAGCTGGCTTCGCGACTATCTCTACATTCCTTTGGGCGGGAGCCGGAAGGGAGAATGGGGTACGTATCGGAACCTGTTCCTCACCATGTTCCTTGGCGGGCTGTGGCATGGCGCGGCCTGGACCTTTGTGTTCTGGGGAACCTTTCATGGTGCGATGCTGGGGATTGAGCGCTATGTCCGCAGGCGTTTCGCCTCGCTTGCGCCGCCGGTAGACGGAGAGCCTCAGGCGGTTTCGCGGATATCTGATGCTGCGAGCTGGGTTGTCGGCGTCATCTTCACGTTCCACATGGTCTGCTTTGCCTGGATTTTCTTCCGCGCGGAGAGCTTTGGTCTCGCCTTTGATTATCTTGTGGGTTTTGGCGATTGGAGTACGCCTGTTCAGCACGCGACGCCGTTCCTCGCCTTGTTGATTGCGGGCGCACTGGCCTTCCACTTCACGCCGCCATCGCTTGGGCGCTGGATTGGAGAGGGCATGAAATGGCTTCCCTCACCAGCACTTGGTCCGGCCTTTGGTGCGGTTATCTTTTTCATCTGGGCGGTCGCGCCCGAGGGCGTTGCGCCCTTCATCTATTTCCAGTTTTAGGAGGTGAGACATGAATGCAATCACTCCTATTGAAATGGAAGGTGTTGTCGAGCGGTTCGAAGATATGGGCCCTCTTGAAGAGGGCTGGGCTGCGCTCTCGAAAGCTGACATTCGCGATGAAGACACAACCCGCAAAAGTGTTACCCGGGTGCGGCGCGCGTTCGCCATTACTGTTCTGGTGCTGTTGCTCCTGAATAGCGCGGGCTTGGTGCAGCTGGTTCAGGGGCTTTCTATCGGCCCTGTGCAGGACACGGTCATTGTTATGTCTGAGACGTGGCACGGAGAGATGGAGCGGCACGGCGTTGCTGATGTGCTCTCTGGCATCCGTACGCGGGTGGCCGAGTTTGTTCAGCGGCCCTGGGATGATGTCCTTATTGCGGACCCTGACCTGCGGTTGGGTGAGGTAGAAGAGGCAGCAGAGACCCATGAAAAAGACCGCACCGGCTTGTTGCGCGGCGCGGTCTTGGAAACGTCCGGTTCCTGAGGCTTAGCTGTTACCTTGGCAGGTCGCTTGAGCCTGTGAGGAAAACGTCTACTTCTCTTGCAGCCTGGCGTCCTTCGCGGATGGCCCAGACAACCAGAGACTGCCCGCGACGCATATCGCCACACGCGAAGACTTTTTCATTGCTCGACTGATAGGTGCTGGTATCGGCTGCAACATTGCCACGCCCATCCAGTTCAAGGGCAAGCTCTGTGAGCAAGCCTTCGTGGATTGGGTGAATAAAGCCCATGGCAAGCAGCACCAGGTCAGCCTTCAATTCAAACTCAGTACCGGAAATAGGCTGCATCTTCTCATCCACACGGATGCAGTGGAGCTTCTCCACATTACCATCCGGGCCGGTGAACTTCTGGGTCATGACCGCAAATTCACGCTCGGCGCCTTCCTCGTGACTTGTTGAGGTGCGCATCTTCAGCGGCCAATCAGGCCAGGTCATGAGCTTGTCTTCTTTTTCCGGCGGCATGGGCATGATTTCCAGCTGTGTCACTGAAAGTGCGCCATGACGGACAGATGTGCCGATGCAGTCAGAGCCCGTGTCGCCGCCGCCGATCACAATCACATGTTTGCCACTGGCCATGATCGGTTCGACTGTACCGAGTGCCTCACCGCCTACACGACGGTTCTGCTGTGGTAGGAAGTCCATGGCGTAGTGAACACCGGCCAGATCGCGGCCTTCAATAGGAAGGTCACGGGGGTGCTCTGCGCCGCCGGAGACAACAACGGCGTCATACTCGTCCATGAGGTCTTTGGAGGAAACATCCACGCCCACATTCGAGTTGTAGTGGAAGGTCACGCCTTCGCCTTCCATCTGCTCAACACGCTTGTCGATATGGTGCTTTTCCATTTTGAAGTCTGGAATGCCATAGCGAAGCAGGCCACCGGCCTTTGCATGCTTCTCATAAAGGTGCACGTCATAGCCTGTCCGTGCCAATTGTTGGGCGCAGGCCATGCCTGCGGGGCCAGCACCGATGACAGCGACTTTCTTACCCAGTTTGCGCTCAGCCAGCTGGGGTGTGATCCAGCCTTCTTCCCAGCCTCTGTCCACGATGGCGCATTCGATCGTCTTAATCGTTACGGGTTCGTCGATCAGGTTCAAGGTGCAGGACGCCTCGCAGGGCGCAGGGCAGATCCGACCTGTGAACTCAGGGAAATTATTGGTTGAGTGCAGGTTCTTCAGCGCTGTCTGCCATTCGTCGCGGTAGACCAGGTCATTCCAATCAGGGATCTGATTGTTGACCGGGCAGCCATTGTGACAAAACGGGATGCCGCAATCCATGCAGCGAGCCGCTTGTTCCTTTGTGCCTTCAGACCCTAAGGGAATGACAAACTCTTTGAATTCGCGAACGCGGTCAGCGGCTGGACGTGTGGTCCGGTCGCGACGGTCAATTTCAAGGAAGCCAGTTACTTTACCCATGTTTATTCTCCTGCCACTGCGAGCTGAGGCTGTTCGGCCCGCTGTGCTGCCAGTTCCTGAAGGGCGCGGCGATACTCAACCGGCATGACCTTCCTGAATTTCGGCAGATAGTCTTCCCAATTTTCCAAGATCGTCTGAGCACGGGTGGAATTCGTGTAGTGCGCATGATTTTCGATCAGCTGGCGTAGACGTTCCCCATCAAAACGGGTCATGTCTGACATGACATCGACGCGTCCGTGGGTTTCCAGATCGCCGCCTTGGTGGTGACGGTCCTGATTGACCTCTTCTTCCGCGAGAACGGGCTCAAGGTCGACCATGGCCATGTTGCAGCGGCGCTCAAACTGGCCATCTTCGTCCAGGACGTAAGCGATCCCGCCAGACATGCCAGCTGCGAAGTTCCGACCTGTTTCGCCGAGCACGACAACAACACCGCCTGTCATATATTCACAACAGTGATCGCCTGCGCCTTCGACAACGGCGATGGCGCCAGAGTTTCTAACTGCAAAGCGTTCGCCGGCCACACCGCGGAAATAGCATTCGCCTTCGACCGCACCGTAAAGAACGGTGTTGCCGACAATGATGCTTTCCTCCGGCACGATTTTTTGAGCTTCTTTGGGCGGGTAGACAATCAACCGGCCACCGGAAAGGCCCTTGCCAACATAGTCGTTGCCGTCGCCTTCCAGCTCCATGGTCACGCCGCGGGTGACCCAGGCGCCGAAACTTTGACCGGCTGTGCCTTTGAGCTTGATGTGAACAAGGTCGTCAACCAGACCTTTGTGGCCGTGAAGCTTAGCGATCTCTCCACCGAGCATGGCACCGGCTGTGCGGTCTGTATTTTTGATTGGCAGATCAATCGAAACCGCCTTGCCGTCATTGATAGCTGGCTGTGCAAGCTCGATCAGCTTCCGGTCCAGGATCTCGTCAATATTGTGATCCTGTGTCTTCGTCTGATAGATGCCGACGCCTTCAGCAGCGACTGGCTTCTCAAAGAGGCGAGAGAAGTCGAGACCCTTCGCCTTCCAGTGGTCCACGATGCGGCGCTTGTCGAGCATCTGCATCTGACCGACCATTTCGTTGAAGTTGCGGTAGCCGAGCTCTGCCATCATTTCGCGGACTTCCTCTGCGACGAAGAAGAAATAGTTGATGACATGTTCTGGTGCACCAACAAACCGCTTCCGCAGGACCGGGTCCTGAGTGGCAATGCCGACAGGGCAGGTGTTGAGGTGACACTTGCGCATCATCAAGCAGCCCGCCGCGATCAGTGGCGCAGTTGAGAAGCCGAACTCATCGGCGCCCAGTAGCGCGCCTACAACCACGTCACGGCCTGTGCGCAATCCCCCATCTGCCTGAACTGTGATCCGGTCCCGCAAGTGGTTCATTACGAGAGTCTGATGGGTTTCAGCGAGGCCAATTTCCCATGGGCTCCCAGCATGCTTGATGGAGGTAAGCGGGCTTGCACCCGTTCCGCCTTCATAGCCAGAGATTGTGACATGGTCGGCGCGTGCTTTGGAAACACCCGCGGCAACGGTGCCCACGCCCACTTCTGACACAAGCTTGACGCTAATGTCGGCAGCAGGGTTCACGTTCTTCAGATCGAAGATCAGCTGTGCCAGATCTTCAATGGAATAGATGTCATGGTGCGGTGGGGGCGAAATCAATCCAACGCCTTGTGTAGAGTGGCGCACCTTGGCGATTACAGCGTCGACCTTATGGCCTGGAAGCTGTCCACCTTCGCCAGGCTTGGCACCCTGAGCCATTTTAATCTGGATCATGTCAGAGTTGGCGAGATATTCCGCTGTCACACCGAAACGTCCCGAGGCCACCTGCTTGATCGCTGAGCGCATGCTGTCGCCGTTGGCCATTGGAGTGAAGCGATCTGTTTCTTCGCCGCCCTCACCGGTGTTGGATTTACCGCCAATGCGGTTCATCGCCACGGCGAGTGTGGTGTGTGCTTCCCGGCTGATGGAGCCGAAGGACATGGCGCCTGTCGCGAAACGTTTCACGATTTCCTTAGCGTCTTCCACTTCGTCAAGTGGAACCGGCTTCCGTCCATCATCTTCAGCCTTTTTGATGTCAAAGAGGCCGCGAATGGTGAAGAGATGCTCGTTCTGAACGTTCACGGCTTTAGCGAACGACCTGTAGTCTTCCTTGGATGAGCCCCGCACAGCATGCTGGAGGTCGCGAATGGAGTCTGGTGTCCAGACATGCTCTTCGCCACGGACTCGGTAGGCATAGTCGCCGCCAACTGCGAGTGCGTCTTCGAGAACAGGCACGTTCCCGAAAGCGTCGCGGTGACGGCGCACGGTTTCTTCTGCGACTTCTGCCAGCCCCACACCTTCGATGGTGGTTGATGTGCCTGTGAAGTATTTCTTTACAAACTCAGTGCTGAGGCCCACCGCGTCGAATATCTGCGCGCCACAATAGGACTGGTACGTAGAGATGCCCATTTTGGACATGACCTTAAGGAGGCCTTTGTTCACCGCCTTGATATATCGGCTCGTGATTTCTGTTGCATCAAGGTCCGCTGATAGGCGGTCTTTCGCATCAATAAGTGTTTCAAAAGCAAGATAGGGGTTCACAGCCTCGGCACCAAAGCCTGCGAGGCAGGCAAAGTGATGGACTTCGCGTGCTTCCCCTGTTTCCACAACAAGACCGACTGCAGTGCGCAGTTCTTTGCGGATCAGGTGGTGATGCACTGCCGCTGTTGCGAGAAGTGCTGGAATTGCGATGCGGTCTGAGGAGATCTTGCGATCAGACAGGATAATGATGTTGTCGCCTGCGCGAACTTCCTTTTCTGCTTCTGCGCAGAGTTCTTTCAGAGCGGCTTCCATCCCTTCCGCGCCTTCAGAGGCGGGATAGGTCATGTCGAGCGTGAAGGCACGGAAATTATTGTCCGGGATATCGCCGATGGTCCGGATTTTCTCCAGGTCGCCATTCGTGAGAATTGGCTGACGCACTTCGAGACGTTTCTGATCGCCAGCAGAATGCAATTCAAGCAGGTTCGGGCGCGGCCCAATAAGGGACACGAGCGACATCACCGTTTCTTCCCGAATAGGGTCGATGGGTGGGTTGGTCACCTGCGCAAACAGCTGCTGGAAATAGTTGTAGAGGGGCTTTGAATGCCCTGAGAGCGCAGCGATGGGCGTATCCGTACCCATGGAGCCGATGGCTTCCTGGCCGGTTTCTGCCATTGGCGCCATCAAGAGGCTCAGATCTTCCTGCGTGTAGCCAAAGGCCTGCTGGCAATCGAGCAGTTCCGCGTGCACACGGGGCGTTACAGCGTTCTTTGGATCGGGAAGGTCTTCGAGAACCAACTGACCGCGATCCAACCACTCCTGATAGGGGTGGGATGCCGCAAGTGTTGTCTTCAGCTCATCATCGCCAATGATCCGACCTTCTTCGAGGTCGATCAGCAACATCTTACCGGGCTGTAGACGCCACTTCTGGGTGACACTGCTTTCTTCAGGTGGCAGCACGCCCATTTCGGATGCCATCATTACGTCACCTTCGTCGGTGACGTAATAGCGTGCTGGGCGGAGGCCATTTCGGTCGAGTGTGGCGCCAATCTGACGGCCATCTGTAAACGCAACAGCTGCAGGGCCGTCCCACGGCTCCATCAGTGCGGCGTGGTACTCGTAAAATGCGCGGCGATCTTTGCCCATGAGGGGATTGCCGGCCCAGGCTTCTGGGATCAGCATCATCATTGCATGAGACAGCGAGTATCCGCCTGCCACGAGAAGTTCGAGGGCGTTGTCAAAGGCTGCCGTATCGGATTGACCTTCTGGGATCACCGGGTACAGCTTTTTCAGGTCATCGCCCAGAATGTCGGACGCCATTGAGCCCTGGCGTGCAAACATCCAGTTTTCGTTGCCGCGCTTGGTGTTGATCTCACCATTGTGACAGATCAGGCGGAACGGGTGCGCCAGGCTCCATGTAGGGAATGTGTTTGTCGAAAAACGCTGGTGAACAAGTGCCAGGGCCGAGACCATCTCTTTGTCTTGCAGGTCTTTGTAGTATTCCCCGACCTGCGCGGCGAGCAGCATGCCTTTGTAGTTCACCGTCCGCGACGAAAAGGACGGCACGTAGAAGAAGCTTGCGGCTTCATCGTCACCCATTGCGCCCACGCCCAGTTCGACGCGTTTGCGAATAACATAGAGTTTCCGCTCGAACGCATCCTGGTCCGCTGTGTCAGCGCCCCTGGCAACAAAAACCTGACGATGGAAAGGCTCAGTCGGCAATACGGAATAGCCGAGATCTGAATTGTCCACTGGCACATCGCGCCAGCCGAGAAGTGTCTGACCCTCCGCGGCGATCATATCTTCGATGAGGGCTTCGATCTTTGCGCGACCGGCAGCGTCCTTGGGCAGGAAGAAGAAACCGACGCCATAAGCGCCTTCTTCGGGAAGATCGATCTGTTCAGTTTTCGCAGCTTTGCGCATGAACGCGTCGGGCATCTGAATGAGAATGCCAGCGCCGTCACCTGCCTTGGGGTCTGCCCCCACAGCGCCGCGGTGCTCCAGGTTCTCAAGAATTTTGAGCCCATTGGCAATCATGTCGTGGCTTTTGCGATTGTGGATGTTCGCCACAAAGCCGATGCCGCATGCATCATGCTCGTTTGCCGGGTCATAAAGACCTTGCGCAGCCGGAAGGCCTGCAGGGCGCACGGTTTTGACCCGTTCGTCGTCCGTCAGTGCTTCTGGAGCTGAACCTGTGCTTGTCTGGTTCTTTTTCATACGCTTTGTCATCCCAACCTAAATTCGTCTTCTGATCCTGCTTGCTGGGCCACGAGCGTGACCCGGCGGGCATTTTCACGATCTACTGTCGAGCTTCTTTGCGCTGACCACGCTCAGAGGCTTAACCAATTGCCGTTCCACGGCGTACATCCCGCGAGAAACGCGCGACAGGGGGTTGGATCACAACGCTCTGCCACGTGTCCGGTGCAGTGCCGCCACTTGGCGGACCTTTCTGCTGGACGCCCTTTACTTAATTGCGCCTGGGCCAGGCGCTTTACCCTTAGCGCGCCGCCGCTTGACTGAGCGCTAGGGAGCTCCATCCGCAGGTCTGGAGCGGAGGGGATATTGCCAGATAAGGGGGGGATGGATCAAGAGAGTAAGTCAGTCTTGTTGACCTATAAAAACCTCATATATTTCAAATGCTTAGGTGAATCTCTCTGGTTAAATTCCAAATAGTCGCAGATGCCGTCGGATCACTGCCCCTCAAATGGCTGTGAGATCCGTCTTTTTGACTCCCTAAAAGCGAATCCTCGGCGCAAAGGTTCAAATGCAAATTAACCATGAGGAGGAAGATGATGGATAGATTGAGGAAGATTTTCGCTCTCGGTATGGCGATCACATGTGCCTTTGCATCACCGGCTTTTGCAGAGACGATACTGGAAGCTGCAATCGGAAATACCGTCTCGATTTCGGATGCCGATGTGGAGACCCGCTACTATTTCAACGAAAACGGCTCAGTCTCTCAGGCGAACTCTAATGGCCAGTCGGATATTGGCACCTGGGAAGCCAAAGACGGAACACTATGCATGGTCTGGGCCTCTGCTGAGGCACCTGCATGTATCCCCTTGAGTGGTGAACAGGCGTCTGTCGGCGACACGGTCACAGTTTCTAGTCCGGACGGAACTTCAACAGACCTCACAATCCTTGCTGGGAAAGTACCTTTCTGATCAGGCTTTCTGCCGTTTTCAAGATCACAAGGCAGTGAACGAGATCGTGACCGAAGGCGCGTATTCGTGATTTCCAGTTGAGAGGTTCCATCCCCATTCTCTTAGCCACAAGGCCGAGTGGCATTTGTCGCTCGGGCCGGGGAAACGTTTTGAACTGATACCGCAAACCCATCTGGAGAATACTCATGAAAAAGTCTGCCACCTCTGCCCTCGTCCTCGCTGGTGCTATGAGCGCCGCTTTGACGCTCGCCACTGCACCTGTTTCTGCTGTAACGCCATCGGGCATGGAAAAATGCTACGGCATCTCACTTGCTGGCGCGAATGATTGTGCAGCTGGTCCGGGTACATCGTGCGCTGGAACCTCCACTATCGATTATCAAGGCAATGCCTGGACGCTGGTTCCTGCGGGTACCTGCACCACCATCGATACGCCTCACGGTAAGGGCAGCCTTGCCGAAGTAGAACGCCCTTAAGTGCTGGCTGGATGAAAGGTGCCGGGTGCCCCTCCCGGTAACGTCCCCAATGACCAATCATCCGGCATATCAGCCCGACCCGATCCTGGCCCGCGCCGGGGTCGGGTTGAAGGCTGACCACTACAAGACGATCCTCAATACAAAGCCCGATATTGGCTGGTTCGAGGTCCACCCAGAAAATTACATGGGTGACGGGGGCAGCCCTCACGCTTACCTCAGCGCAATCAGACAAGACTATCCGTTGTCGCTGCACGGAGTCGGTATGTCTCTCGGCGGTGTTGGCCCACTTGATGACGATCATCTCTTGCGGTTTGCAGCACTCATTGAGCGCTACCAGCCGGCATTGGTATCGGAGCATCTTGCCTGGGCGACACATCAGGGCGATTTTCTGAATGACCTTTTGCCGCTGCCGCTCACGCAAGAAGCGCTGGATGTCATGGTCGAACATGTTGATCAAATGCAATCCGCGTTGAAACGGCAGGTTCTTGTTGAGAATCCTTCTACCTATTTGAGCTTTGAGGCAGAGGTGATGGAGGAGCCGGAGTTCCTAATCTCTCTTGCTGACCGAACGGGATGCGGGCTGCTTCTTGATGTGAACAATGTGTTTGTATCCGCCTGCAATCACGGGTTCGATCCAGTGTCCTACGTTGACGCCATCCCTGCAGATCGGATCGGCGAAGTGCATGTTGCCGGCCATGCGGTGGAAGAGATTAACGGCGCCGAGCTTCGCATTGATGATCATGGATCTGCTGTCGTCGATGACGTCTGGAAATTGTTTGGACGTTTGATCGAGCGCGTCGGGCCAAAGCCCACGCTGGTTGAATGGGACACCAATGTGCCCGCGTGGGGCGTCTTAAAAGCTGAAGCGGACAGGGCTGACGCTCTGTTGAAGCAAAGCAACATGGTTCTTGGCAGGAGGCATGATGATGTCATCCCTGCGTGATTTTCAGAATGCCTTTGGATCTGCTGTGCGTGGCGCGCCAGCTCTTCCTGCTGGCGTCTATGCGGCAGATCCGATTCCGCTAGAACGCCGAATAGACGTTTACCGAAACAATGTTCATTCCAGTCTGATTGACGGCCTGGAACAGGCTTTCCCCGTTGTATTGCAATTGGTAGGGCAAGAGTTTTTCCGCGCGATGGCGCGGGAGTACCTGCGGGATCATATGCCCACCCGTGGAACGCTGGTCGGGTTTGGCGATGGCCTGCCAGATTTCCTGGATGCCTTTCCACCGGTGTCATCCCTGCCATATCTGAGTGATGTGGGGCGGCTCGAGCTTTTGTGGCTCCGGAGCTATCACGCCGCTGATGATATTATTCTTGCCCCTGACGAAATTTCGAATGTTGCGCAGGAAGACCTGCCAGAAGCGAAATTCATTCTTCATCCGACCCTGCAGGCGTTCCAATCAGCCTATCCGGTTTCATCGATTTGGCAGGCGCATCAGCCGGGCGAAAAGCCGGGGTCGGCCAATATTGGCGAGGGTGGAGAAGCCGTGCTTCTTCTCAGATCCAACCTCTCAGTGGTTGTGCATAAGGTTGAGGCGGGGGCCATTTCGTTTGTTGATGCCCTCAGATCTGGTGAGCCTTTTGGCGTTGCTGCGGCTGCCGCTCTGAATGTGCAGAGCGATTTTGACCTTAGCCAAATTCTACATCTTCTTCTCAGCGGTGGCGGTTTTACCCGTCTCATCCGCTCTTAACGCATGGATTGAAAAAATGAGTGAAACACAGATCAATACCGGTCCTTTAGGGCAAATCACATCGCTGGTTGAGTGGGCTGTCGGTCTCTTCGACCGTATTCCCTCTTTTGTTTTCGAACTCGCAATGCGGGTGAGCATTGCGATGGTGTTTTGGACATCGGCACGGACAAAGGTTGAGGGGTTCCTGACTTTGAAACCGAGCACGTTCTTCCTCTTCGAGTATGAATATGCTCTGCCGCTTATCCCACATAATATTGCGGCCTATATGGCGACCTATGCTGAGCATTTCTTCCCGATTTTGATCGTGCTGGGATTTGCTACACGCTTTGGGGCTGCGGCTCTGTTGGCAATGACCCTGGTCATCCAGATTTTTGTCTATCCGGGTGCCTGGTCGCTCCACCTGCTTTGGGCGAGCATCCTGATCTACCTCATGGCTCGGGGCGCTGGCGTGGTTTCGATCGACCATCTGATTAAGCAGAAGTTGTCCTAGATGTTTCTGGGCATTGGATTAGTCTCTCCAATGCCCATTTTTCCTTCTTTTTGGCCATATCGGGTGTTCAGAGCTTTTTAAGGGCACCCGCTTAAACTGGCGTTTCAACTCAATTCGGCTTGAAGCGGTAGATATATGGCGGACGCCAATACAACAGATTCACGAGCGGACCGTTTGGCTCAGGCCGAGGCGGCGATCAACGCACTCAAAGGTGAGTATTCCCAACAGTTGCGCACTGATGTGGATCAGCTTGCCAAGATCTTTGCGTTGGTGACTCCTAAAGATCCAGAGGCCACGGTTCTGGAAGACCTTTTCGGTGTTGCGCACAACCTTAAAGGTCAGGCGGGATCATTTGGGTATGACCTTGTTACATCCATTGCGGCCTCACTCTGTGATTTGCTTCGACAGCAGGCAGGGCATTTCAGTTCGCATGATGTAAAAATTGTCGGGCAGCATGTGCAGGTATTGGACCGCGTCGTTTCCAAGGGCATTGTTGGCGATGGCGGTGAGACAGGTCAGAAGATCGTTCAATCGCTGCGTGACCTGCACTCGAATTCCTAGATTTCCATCAGACGTTTAGGTCAAGGCTAGGCAGCAGACTGATCGTCACCGTCGACCAGATCACTTAGCATGTCTTCAAGGAATGCTTCTTCGTCTTCGCTCCGCGGCTCGCTTGGCGCGCCCGGCTGAGGCTCTGCTGCTTGTTCTTCTGGTTTCAGACCTTGAGTATCATGCGCACTGGAGCCAGCAGGGTTCATCACGATATTGATCTCGTGAACCAGCGCATCAATGCTGATCGGCTTTGAGACAAATCCGTTCATCCCTGCCTGAAGATAGGTGTCGCGTGTTCCAGCCATTGCATGAGCCGTGAGCGCAATGATGGGAATGTCATGCCACTGTTCGTCTGAACTTCGGATAACCTTCGTTGCCAGAATACCGTCCATTTCCGGCATTTGTATATCCATAAGGATCAGGTCGAATTCACCTGCTCGCAGCTCTTTGATGACTTCAACGCCGTTTGGCGCGATCGTTAAAGTGTGGTTCAGGCGGCCCATAATGGCGGTCATCAGTTTGGCATTTATGGGCTGATCTTCGGCGACCAGAATGCGCCAGCTATCCGCTGCCTCTCCCGGGGACGGGAGTTCACGAGGCAGTCTATTGTCTGTAAGACAAGTTGCTTCTTCGTTTGGTCGGGCAAGTGGTACTGAGATTGAAAATTTGCTGCCTTTCCCCGGCGTGCTTTCGACCGAAATTTCTCCGTCCATGAGCCGTGCGAGCTCACGACAGATCGCGAGGCCAAGGCCTGTGCCCCCATGTGTTCGTGAGATCGAACTGTCTGCTTGCGAAAAGCGTTCGAACAGGCGGGCTTGTGCTTCTTGCGATATGCCAATCCCCGTATCTGTCACATCAATCCGGATGAAATTTCCACCCTTGATAGGGTCAGGACGTACAAAAACTTCTACGCTTCCGTGATCTGTAAATTTGATTGCATTGCTTGTGAGATTAAAGAGGACCTGGCGCAGCCGTGTCGGGTCGCCCATAACGATCTCGGGAGCGTCTGGAGATATTTCTGTCTTTAACTCCAGTCCTCGATCGCTTGCATTTGCGCGCATAACATCTGTCACTGCGGCGACGATGTCTGCGAGGCGTATCGGCACGGTTTCCAGCTCAAGGCCCTGAGCTTCTAGGCGGGAGAGATCAAGAATGTCGTTTAGTAGAACGAGCAGACTTTCTCCAGAGTCTTTGATGGCTGACGCATGGTCGCGCTGTTCTGGATCAAGGTCACTACCGATCAGAAGCTCAGCCATCCCGAGAACACCGTTCATGGGGGTGCGAAGCTCGTGGCTTACTGTCGCCAGGAACTCTGACTTTGCTCTATTTGCTTGTTCTGCGGCGTCTTTAGCAGAGGAGAGCTCGTCGGCGGAGGACGCCAATTTCGCACGCTCTGCCTCAAGTTCACCTTTGGCATTCTGTAGGTCGATGATGCGTTGTTGTAGTTCGACACGGTTCGCTTCAAGAGCGGCTTCAGTCCGCTTGTCCTCGGTGATATCGCGTTCGATCCCGATGAAGTTCGTCGGAGCGCCGTCCGCACCGAAAACGGGCCTGATTTCCAGATGAGCCCAAAAACGGCGACCATCTTTCGTCATGTTCAGGACTTCAGTGTCCAAGGCTTTGTAATCGCGAATGTGTCGCTCGATCGCAGCCGTCGTTGAGGGTTCGCTCTCCGGCGCACGCAAGAAATGACCTGGCTTCCGACCGATCACGTCTGCAAGCGCGTACCCTGTCATTCGGGTAAAGCTCGGATTCGCCCAGACTAGATATCCCTCCGCGTCGGCCATGAGCACGGAGTAATCGATTGCTTCTGCAACCAATCGGAACCGGTCGGCCTCGTTTTTCGCGCATTTCGACTGGGCAAATGCGTCTGCCAAGGTGCGGGCTGTCGTTGTGAGGTTGCCATTGGAAAGGGAGGCGATCTCTGCCTCTTCCAGGTTTCCGTTTTTGATTAGGAGCCGGTTTATCTCGCGAATGGGTGCGAGCAGACTTCTCTTCCAATAGTGGATTAGAAAGCTCACGACTGCGAGCGCCAGCGTGAAGCTTGTCACAGCAATAAGGGCATTAAAGTAGTATGCTGCCGACGCATCATCATGACTGCCTGACACAACGTGGTTTTCAAGCATATGGATTACTGCGAGAGGCGTGAGAGTTAGGAGCAGTACAGCGGAGAAAGCGATGCCTGCGAACGCCAGCAACAGAGAGCGTGGCGCAAATTGCGCTTTTCTTGTTTCACCCATAGAAAACAGCCACCACCGCATTTATCTCAAACTTTCCTGAGACTAGGTAGCGCCTGTGAAATATGTCTTAAAACCGGACTTGCAGCTTGCAATTTTTTGGCAGCGCGCCTGCTGGCTCGCTACGTGTTAGGACGTTGTTAACCTTAGAAGGCGGGTTTCATCAGCACGGGGCGATGAAGACACAAAAAGGCGCCCTGATAAGGGCGCCTAGATGTGTTTGGGAGCCATTGTCGGCGGGCCTATGCTGCTTCAGACTCGACCTTACCTTCGATTGAACGCTGACCTGATGACTGTTGTTTAATCGTTATTGTCCGCGGCTTCATAGCCTCTGGGATTTCTCGTGCGAGATCTACGTGCAGGAGTCCGTTTTCGAGCGCGGCCCCCTTCACTTCGACATAGTCGGCCAGCTCAAACTGGCGTTGGAAGCTGCGCGTTGCGATTCCGCGATGAAGATATTTCACCTTGTCTTCGTCGACGGCGTCTTTTTTGCCTGTGATGGTGAGTTTGTTTTGCTGGGCTTCGATGGATATTTCATCCTCGCCAAAGCCAGCGATGGCCATACTGATGCGATAGGACGCATCGCCTGTGCGCTCAATGTTGTATGGCGGGTAGCCATTACTATTGTCACTCTCGGCGCCATCCAGAAGAGACGCCATCCGGTCAAAACCTACTGTTGAGCGATAAAGAGGGGAGAAATCAAACGTACGCATGTCTGCACATCCTTTCATAAGCGATGTTGTGGTTGGGCATCTCGTGCCCAAGCGGCTCCATTTTCAGTGGCAGCTCGCCAGTTAACATTGGTTCGGAACCCAATCCGTGGCATCCCGGTCTCATTGACATAGGAGCTGATTTTCCGCCTTTCAACCCTTTGGTGGCTTGAAAAAGGGCACGATTGATGCTCTGAGGGGGGGAGTTACTATGTCACCTGGCGCATGTGTTTTTGGAGATCCACACAATGATTTTGGGGAATGTGTTGAGGAAACTGGGTGTGGTTCTGACGGCAGCCGCTGTCGCCACGGTGACGGCCGTCGGTGCGTCCGCGAAAGTCGAGGGTGATACGGTGTATTTGGGCGCTGCTATCTCGCTGACGGGCAAGTATTCGACCAATGGTGCGCACACCCGCAAGGGATATGACCTGGCTGTAGAGCAGATTAACGCAGCCGGTGGGGTCACTGTCGACGGGGTGGCCTACAAACTGGGCATTATCTATTACGACGATGAGTCCACTCCCGCCCGTGGCGCCCAACTGGCGGAACGCTTAATCCAGCAAGACGGTGTGCAGTTCATCCTGGGCCCTTATTCGTCCGGCCTCACCAGAGCCATGGCCCCCATCACAGAAAAGTACGGCATTCCCATGGTTGAGGCGAATGGCGCTTCCATCTCGCTTTTTCAGGAGGGGTACAAGTATCTCTTCGCCGTTTTGTCGACGACTGAACAGTATCTACAAGGGGCAGTTGCCCTTGCTGCGGAGACCGCTGGTGAAGGCCAGACCCTGCGCGTTGGGTTGGCTATGGAGAATGATCCCTTCTCCCAGGATGTGAGGGCCGGCGTTATTGCTGATGCCGAAAGGCTGGGGATGCGGATTGTCATAGATGACAAGCTGCCACCTGAGCTGAATGACATGTCGGCAACGCTCGCAAAGGTGCGAGCACTTCGGCCGGATCTTCTGGTGGTCTCAGGCCATGCGAAGGGTGCGGCACTGGCGATCAGGCAAATCGCGGACAGCCGGATTGATATTCCGATGCTTGCCTTGACCCATTGCGATGCGGCGCAGGTGATTGAGAAGTTTGCGGAGAAGGCGGAGTTTGCCCTCTGTGCCTCTCAATGGGCGTCAGGCCTTTCCTACTCTGATGAGCTATTTGGTTCTGCACGTGATTTTGCTGACCTGTTTGAGGCGACGTTCGACTATGCGCCACCCTATCAATCAGCTGAGTCCGCGGCGGCAGTGATGGTGTTTGCAGATGCATTTGAACGGGCAGGGTCTTTTGATCCGGCGGCTGTTCGAGACGCGCTCGCGGAAACAGATATGATGACGTTTTATGGCGGCATCAATTTTGATGACGCAGGACGTAACATCGCTAAGCCTATGGTTCTCTTTCAGATACAGGACGGCGAATACCGGGTTGTCTATCCGTCAGATGCATCTGAAGCTGAGTTGCGTCATCCGACACCCCGCTGGTCGGAGCGCTGATTAACCCCCATGTTTGAAAATCTCCAGCTTCTTATCGACTACCCGTCACTTGGGGTGGACCTTATTGCAAACGGTCTCATGATCGGAGCCATATTCGCGCTCGCGGCTTTTGGCATGGCCTTGGTCTGGGGTGTTCTTGGCATCATCAATATTGCTCAGGGCGAGTTTGTGATGCTTGGCGGTTTTGTTGCGCTGACTGCGGCAGGGCTGGGTGTGCCGCCGCTCCTGACTATTCCACTTGCGGCTATTGCGCTGTTTATTCTGGGGTGGGGACTCTATCGCCTGGTTATCTTTCGGGTGGTTGACCGAGATTTGTTTGTGTCGCTTTTGGCGACGTTTGGTCTCTCGATCATTCTGCAACAGCTTTCAAATGAGATATTTGGGGCAGATGTACGCACTCTCGAAACAGGTCTCGGCACGATGGTCCTGTTTGACGGTCAGATAGTCCTCGCAGAAATTAAACTCGTGTCCTTCGCGACGGCCCTGACGGTCGGTCTCGTTCTTTGGGCGTTTTTAAAGAGAGCTCGTTTAGGACAGGCAATTCGCGCGACAGCACAAAATGCGCGGGCGGCCCGTATCCTTGGAATTGATACCGATAGGGTTTATGCCGCGACCTATGCGCTCAATGCGGCCTTATGCGGGGCGGCTGGCAGCTTGGTCGTCATGGCCTGGACGATTCATCCCTACATTGGCCTTCCTTACACAGTGCGCTCCTTCTTGGTGGTGATTGTTGCGGGTCTTGGCAATATTGTCGCCGTGATCACGGCGGGGCTGGGCCTTGGCGCACTTGAAAACCTGGCGGGCTTTATACTCGGCGCGGAATATCAGATTGCCTTTGTCTTCGTCCTTATGGTGATCCTCCTGGTGGGGCGTAATTTCTGGCTCCGGCGCAAGCGGGAGTATCTGGAATGACGAACCTACAAAAAGCCTCCCTCATCGGTGGGGGGCTTCTCCTCTCCCTTGTTGCTCCTTTCCTGATGCCTCAATTTGCGACACAGCTCACCATGCTCTGGCTGATGGTTGTCTTCGCATTGACCTGGGACACGCTCGGCGGACAGATGGGTTACAATTCATTTGGCAATATTCTGTTTTTCGGCATTGGTGCTTATGCCTGTGCGGTGCTTCAACGCGATCTGGGCTTGGACTATTTTGCAGGTCTTGCGGTAGGGCTCGTCTTTGCTGCGGTCTTGTCGTCTCTTGTTGCCATAGTCCTCGGGTTCGGCATGCTGGGTTTGCGGGGCCACTATTTTGCAATTGGCACGTTGGGGCTCGGCATTGCGGCAGGGGAAATTGCAGGTGGTTGGGACTATGTTGGCGCTGGGTCGGGCATGGTGCCTCCGCTCTATCCGACCGAATTGGCAGGTCGCGAACTCTTCTTTTATTTCCTGATGTTTGCGTTGGCGCTGGCGACGTTTATTGTGCTGCGCGCTCTTTACGCGACAAAATTCGGCCTCGCTCTCAATGCTATTCGTGATGATGAAGACAAAGCAGAGGCGATGGGTTTGCAGACGACGCAAATCAAATCTTTTGCCTGGGCGGTGTCAGCCTTGTTTTTGGGAATTGGCGGCGGCTTGGCGGGCAATCTCTTGGGATTCATTGACCCCCGCGATGTTGCATTTGCGGGCGCCACGTTCGGCGTATGGATGGTGTTGATGGCGATCCTTGGGGGGAAGGGTACGCTTTGGGGCCCGGTTATCGGCGCGGTTGTCTTTCACATCACTCAGGAACTGTTCTGGACCTATTTGCTGGGTTGGCAGCGTGTGGCGCTTGGTCTCCTGATTGTCGGGATTGTTGTCTTCTTTCCCAATGGCATTTTGGGCACGCTGCGTGAGCGGCGCCCGGAATGGTTTGGCGAGAAAGTGCAGGAGCGGGCATGAGCGTGCTTCTTAAGGTTGAGAATGCCACCAAGACCTTTGGTGGTGTGGTCGCAAACCGGAACGTATCCCTGGAAGTGAATGAGGGCGATATTGCCGGGCTCATCGGGCCGAATGGATCGGGTAAGACGACGCTCTTTAATTCGATTGTGGGCGCGCATCCTATTGACTCGGGTTCGGTGCGGTTCGAGGGACAGGAAATATCTAAGCTCACTGTGCCCGTCATTGCCCGGCGCGGGCTTGTCCGGACGTTTCAGCAGACTCGCATATATGCGGAGATGAATTGTGTAGAGAATATGCGGATCAGCGCACCAGATGCCCGTAGTTCTGTTCTTTCATTGCTGTCTGGTTTCTCAAGTCAGGTCGATGTTCGTGCCGAAGAGCTGCTTGATTTCGTGGGGCTTGCATCGAAACGTTTCCTGCGCGCAGGGTCGTTGAGTTTTGGCCAGCAAAAGCTATTAGAGTTTGCTATGGCGCTTATGAGTGAGCCGAAGCTTCTCCTGCTGGATGAGCCGACGGCGGGCGTAAACCCCACCCTCATCAATGGGTTGATTGACCGTCTGGTCCGAGCAAACAAGGAGCTCGGTGTGACGCTTCTGGTGATTGAGCACAACATGCGTGTGATCATGAACCTTGCCCAACATATTACCTGTTTGGCTCATGGTGAGGTCCTGGCCCAAGGAAGTCCTCAGGAGGTGCGGGACAATCCGATTGTTGTCGAAGCCTATTTGGGGGCAAGTGCATGAGCGACAACGAAACACCATCTGTCAGCGGGTATGGCGACGGCACAACCGACACGGTTCTCTCGGTTGATGCAGTGGCTGAGGAAGCACAGGCGCTCGGGCTCGAGGTTTCTGGTGATAAGATCTTGCAGCTTGCTGGTGAGAGGCCGTTTGTACAGATCCGAGGGCTGACCGCGGGCTATGGGAGAATGGAAATCCTCCATGAGGTAGATCTCGCTGTGGGCGCTGGTCAAAGCCTATGTCTTGTGGGGCCGAATGGGGCGGGCAAATCAACGATCCTGCATTCAATCTTCGGGTTTACGGATATTTTTGGAGGCAGCATCAGGGTCGATGGGCTTGAGGTGACCAAAAGCAGTCCAAGCGAGCGGCTGCGGGATGCTGGGATTGCTTACATTCTGCAGGACAACTCGGTCTTTCCGGACATGAGCGTCGAAGAAAACCTCCTGATGGGTGGCTATTTGCTTCCCAACCCGAGTTTGGCCAAAGAGGCGGCGGAGCGTGTGTTTGAGCGCTATGACCGGCTTGCGCAACGGCGCACCGACAAAGCTGGTGTGCTGTCAGGTGGTGAGCGTCGACTTCTCGAAATTAGTCGTGCACTCATTATGGATCCCAAGGTGTTGCTCGTAGATGAGCCTTCCATCGGCCTTGAGCCACGTTACATTGACATGGTCTTTGAAATTCTGGGTGACCTTAAAGACCGGGATGGGAAGACCATCATCATGGTTGAACAGAACGCAAAGAAGGGGCTGGCCTTCGCAGATGTTGGGTATGTGCTCGTCTCTGGCCGGGTTGCGATGGCAGATCATGGACCTGCGCTCTTGGAGAATCCTGATGTCGGGCGCCTTTTCCTTGGTGGGTAGGTGATCGGCGCGGTCTACATGAACGGCCGATGAATGGGACGGTCAGCTTAAATTTAGCCGAAAGAACCTATTTTCAGCATCATAGGGGTGATTGAAATCTAAGGATTGAGATCATGAAAAAGCTTATGGCCCTGGGGGCTGTTGCACTTCCACTACTGACCATCGCGCCTGCTGAAGCCAGGCTTTCATCACCATTGCTGGGTGCTGAGGCCGCGAAAGCACCGATTGTCTATGTTCATCGTCGCGGTCATGCTCGGCACTATCATTCGCCTGTACGTGAATTCGCTCATTGGCGTCGGGCGTTGGCTCGATCAAGTTACTCCCGATTTGGGAACCCGGTTTTGCGCAATGGGTTTTATGTAGTCCGAGCGCGACATGTATCGGGTTCATTCTACTGGTTGCGGGTAAACGCAAACACCGGAAAATTTGTACGGTTCCATCAACGCCCGTACTGAGGCTTAAGAAATTTGTAGCAAACACGAGGACAGGCCCCGATTTTCGGGGCCTTTCTTTATGAGTGCCAGGTGAACAGCACCTAAACCTCAGATGAATCTTCCTCCCAGACTTGGTTCAGCGCTGATCTGCAGAATGGGCTTCACCGTTTGGTTCTGTTCTTTCTGTTCTGGAGAAGTCTCATGAAAAAGTTTCTTGTTGTTGCTGGCCTTACCGCCCCCCTCCTTCTTGCTGCTCCTGCCCAAGCCGGGCACGCATCAGCTCGTGGTCTGTCCTTTGAAGACGTGCTGCGTCAGCTCGTAATTACACATACGGATGTGTCATACCGATCAGGTGCCCGTCACCACCGTCAGGATAATGGATGGCAGAATGAGCGCCGGGTTATTCCGATTGCCCGCCTTGTTCGCCAGATCCAGCGTGACACTGGAGGCCGGGTAACCTCGGTCCGGTTGAAGCGGAATGGTCGTGTCTATGCAATTGAGGGTGTTGGCCGCGGCGGGCGCTATGTCACTGCGAAAGCCAATGCTCGAACCGGTGAGGTGTTCGATGTTCAACGGGTCCGTGGTGGTGGACATGTGGCCACGAACGGAAAACCCATCCCTCGTCTGCTGAAGGGTCTTCGCGACCGTGGCTTCCACGCTTTTGACAGGGTCATTCGGGATGGTCGAACCTATATCGTTCGGGGTTTGAACCGCCGTGGCAACCCCGTTCGGATTGTCGCGAATGCGCGGAATGGCCGGGTTCTGTCCGTCAATCAGGCGCGCAACTACAATGGGCCTAACCACCTGCGTCACCAGGTTCGTGGTTTTGATCATTGGCGGTCAGGTCTGCAACAGCAGCGTTACAGCCACTTTGGTAACGCCACCCGTCACGACGACTACTACCAGGTGGGTGCCCGTGACCGTCGCGGAAGAGACGTAACGCTCAATGTCTGTGCACGTACAGGCCGGGTTCTCCACACCGTTTATCGGTGAGGCATTGCGCCCAACAGAAAACCCCGCTCGAAGGAGCGGGGTTTTTTTATTGTCTGCTCACAATAACATGGTGCTGATCGGTGAGTGTCACTTTGAAATCGGGTGTGAGGGTCAGGTCCTTGCCGTTTGTTACTTCTCCAGTCCTAATGTCAAACCGGTAACCATGCCACGGGCAGGTTATGCAGCCTTCTTGGTCGACGGGGACCTCGGACAAGGGGGCAAGCATATGCGGGCATTCAGCGCTGTAGGCATGAAGTCTGTCGTCGATTTTGACGATATTGACCGGCCTTCCCTCCAGCTCAATGGTAAGGGGCAGTTTGTCGGCGAGAGCATCAGCCATGCCCAGGTCGATTTGTTGTGGGTGATCGGAGCTACTGGATTTTGATCTGGCATCGAGTGCATCCTGCCGCTCCCTCATCATGCGTTCATCTTCATCCCACAATGTTTCATAGAGGCCAAGCATGATAACGCCGAGCTTTGCCGCACCCTCTTCTTCAACATGTGGAATATGGAACTCGACCTTGATGTCCGTTTTGCGTTCGTCGGCTTTAGCGAAATGTGTCCAGATCTCCATGCCGGGCAGGCCGCCTGCTAGGGTCCGGGATACGTACCGGCTGTTTGGCCGATCAACGACAAGTTCGATAAGCGTTTCCGGGCTTGTCTCTTCTGGTACGCCTTTTGTGCGTGCGCGCCAGCCCCATTGGCCCGCGTCTTCCAATTCAAGCGATGAAAAGCTTGAATCATGAAGGTGAGGGAGGTGCTCCCAATCAAGAACATTTTCCCAGGCGCGGGCGAGGCTTGCATTAATTACGCGCTCATAAACGGCAGCGACGCGCATGGGTAGGTTGTTTGGATTGTGGTCTTGCGCGTTTTCCTGAACAGGTCCGGTCCGGGTCATCTTAGGGCCTCATCGTGGTGAGGTAGGGTCCAAGGGTAAGTTCACGGCCATTTTGGGCCCATTCCAGCCATTCGATAAGTCGCGGCCGTGTTTCCCTTGGGTCGATGAGCTCGTGGACGGAGAAGCCTTCCGCTCGCGGGAATGGGGATTGAGAGGCCGCAAGCTTTTCTTCCAGTTCCGCCCGTAGAGCATCTGGATCTTCTGCTTCGGCAATCTGGCGGGCAAAGGCCACAGCGACGCCCCCCTCCACTGGAAGGGCTCCTGTCGCGGCCGATGGCCAAGAGAGGACAAAGCCGTCTGGCGCAAAATGAGCAGCGCCTGCGACACCAAAGACTTTGTGAACGATGACGGACGCCCAGGGGACACGGCTTTGCATCACTGCGGCGATTGCTTCCGTGCCATATCTTATTGTCCCGGCTTTTTCTGAGGCTGATCCGATCATGAAGCCTGGCTCATCGACGAATGAGAGCACAGGCAAGTTGAATGTGTTGCACATGTCGACAAAGCGCCTGAGCTTCTGCGCCGCTTCTGCCGTCATGGCGCCGGCGTAATACATACAGTCATTGCCGATCACGCCAACGGCATGTCCGTTAAGCCGAGCGAGTCCAGTGATGAGGGATGGGCCATACTTCTTTGTCATTTCAAAGAAACTGCCATCATCGACCACGGCTTTGAGGATTTTGCGCATCTGGAATGGTTTGCGCCGGTCGCGTGGCACAATGTCTATCAGGCTCTCTTCCGTACGTTCTGCATCATCTTGCGGATCGATGTAAGGCGGCAGCTGCCAGACATTGTCGGGCATGTAGGACAAAAATCTGGCAATTTCGTTGAGGGCTGCCTCCTCGTCTTTTGCCACATTGTCTACGACGCCGCTTTTGGTGTGCACGTCCGGGCCGCCAAGTTCTTCCTTGGTCAGGTCTTCATTGAGGGCCCGTTTCACCACCTGCGGCCCAGCAATCAGAACCTGTGCATTGCGCGTCATCACTGTGAAGTGCGCGCCAACAAGTCTGGCAGCTGGCATGCCTGCGACCGGGCCCAGCGCTGCCGTGGCGACGGGAACCGTGCCTATGACTTGCGCAATAGACTGAAATCTGGACCGGGAAAAAACCGGATCGCCGACAGGGCGGGATGGCTTGTTCCCGCCAGAGCCTGCAACGGAGCCGCCGCCACCCTCATGCAGCCGTATTAGGGGCACTTTGTAGTCAATGGCAACGTCTTCTGCGTAGACGCTTTTGCGCAGACCTGCCGGATTTGGCGATCCGCCTTTAAGTGTGAAGTCTTCACCGCCAATGATGACGCGGCGCCCGTTTACTTTGGCGAAGCCCAGGACATAGTTGGCAGGCTGAAGGTCTTTCAGGCTGCCATCGTCGTTGAATTCAGGAACACCGGCACTTTCACCCAGCTCTTTGAAGCTGGCGTCATCCGCCAGGTGGGAGATGCGCTCACGGATGGTAAGGCGACCCTTGTCATGCTGACGCTTGACACCCTCCGGGCCTCCCTGCTGCTTCGCAAAGTTGCGGCGTGCCTTGATTTCTTCGGCTTCTTTTTCCCAACTCATGGGCGGGTTCTTCCTTCCTGAGATTCCTTCAATCTTCTAGAGTGGCAAACCCTAACCGAAATCGGCCAAAAATCTACGGGGCAGGTGCCTCCAGGCTGGCCTTTCGGTCATCAATAAGAAATGATCAGCGTATGACTTTTGAAGATTTATCCCCGCAACAGCTCCTGTCTGCTCTGGTGACCTACCTTGAAAACGAGGTTTCCGGTGCGCCGCCAATTGGTGCCGTCCTGAAGTTTGAGTATCCAGACGGTGGATGCCTGGTCATTGATGGAACAGGGAGTGCCAACCGGATTTCTCAGAAAGACGAAGATGCTGACTGTATCGTGTCTCTTCCGCTTGAGACCCACGCTCAGATGCTTCGGTTTGAGCTTGATCGGACAACCGCCTTTCGGGAGGGACGCATGCGCATTAAGGGGAATATTGCTGTGGCGCTCAAGTTGGGGCCGCTGGTCTCGACCGCATTTCGTATTCCGGGGGAGGACGCCTAATGGGGATTTTTGTTGAGACGGCTGATCTTCCCTGTCCGCCGGGCGGGGTTCCTGGCTGGTTCGTCTGTCCAGATGGATCTCGGATGCGGACGATGGTGTGGTCGCCTGATCACGCCTCGGCGCCTTGCCGAGGGACGATTGTGCTTGCGAGTGGACGGACGGAATTCATCGAAAAATATTTCGAAGTCATCACGTCGTTCCTTGAGCGGGGTTTTGCCGTGGCAACCTTTGATTGGAGGGGCCAGGGATTGTCAGAACGCATGCTGGATGACCGCCGCAAAGGACATGTGGATGAGTTCTCGACCTTTGATGCTGACTTTATCGCATTTATGAAAGAGGTCGTAGAACCCCTCCTGCCTGAGCCCTATATCGGTGTTGGGCATTCTATGGGCGGCAATCTGATGCTCAGGGCAGGACATAACCTCCCCAACAGGTTTGCGGGAATTGTGCTCAGTGCACCAATGTTGGGGCTCAATGTTGGCAGTCCCTTCCAAGAAAAAGTGACCCGTTGGCTTTTGTCTTTTCTAAACCTGCTCGGCAAACATGCCAGCTTTGCGCCGGGAAACGGGCCAACTGCGGTAGACGAAGAGGCGTTTGAGGATAATGTTGTTACCTCAGACCCGGTCCGGCACGCCCGACAAAAGGCTGTCATTGCACAAGCGCCTAGTCTTGGGCTGGGTGGCCCGACGGTCGGGTGGGTCCATCAGGCGTTCAAGTCCGTCGATGAAATTTCTGACCCTGCCTATCTCTCGGAAATCACCACGCCTGTCCTGCTGTTTGAAGCCGGAGTCGACAAATTGGTCCGTGGTCGGTCCATTCGGCAAATCGCTGATGGATTGCCAAAAGGACAATATGTTCTGGTCGAAGGTGCTGAGCACGAAATTCTGATGGAGCAGGACCAGTATCAGCAGGTGTTCTGGACAGCGTTTGATGCATTTACAAAGCAGGTGATGTCGTCGTCCGACGCTAAAGTGTCAGTCCACGCGTGAGAGAATATCGAGAGCTTCAGTATGCACGCGCTTATCACCCGCAGCGACGATGCGCCCACCATTTTGAGCGTCTTCGCCCTGCCAATTGGTAACAATGCCTCCGGCGCCTTCCACGATGGGGATGAGCGCTTGGATGTCGTAGGGCTGCATGGACGCTTCGATGACTAGGTCGGCATGCCCGGCGGCAATGAGGCAATAAAAGTAACAATCTGTGCCGTAGCGGGTGAGGCGTGCTTTTGAGCGGACGTCAGAAAATGCTTCCAGCTCAGCAGTGTCTGTAAACATCGCAGGATCGGTGCAGCCAAGAATAGCTTCGGAGAGACCCGGGCAGGTTCGTGTGGACAGTTTCTTGGGTTGTCCGTCACGAAGAAACTCTGCGTGTCCTGGTCGCCCAACGAACCTCTCGCCGGTATAGGGCTGGTCCATAACGCCAACCGCTGGGTATTTGCCATCGTTGAAGGCAATCAGGGTTCCCCACAAAGGCACGCCTGAAATGAAGCTTCGTGTACCGTCGATTGGGTCCAACACCCACTTAAATGCTGAGGCGCCCTGCTTTGTCCCGTGCTCTTCGCCGAGAATTCCATGATCTGGGTAGTGTTCTTCGATAAGTGTGCGGATTGCCGTTTCCGCATCGCGGTCGGCGATGGTCACCGGATCAAACGCCTTTCCGGCAAGCTTGTTATCCACGCCCAGCTCTGAGCGGAAATGCTTGAGTGTCACGTCTGCTGCGGCATCAGCCAAGGTGCAGGCGAAATTAGCGAACGTGATCGCTTCTTCGTCGGCCAAAGAACTAGGTGCGTTGGTCATGGGCGATCCTCTGCAAACAGGTGATCATGACTTACGCCAGGCTTGAGGGTAGGGCAAGAGCGCAGCTTAACCTGCGGCGCGCTCTGCCTTTTTCCGTTCATTGGGGTCGAGATGGCGCTTGCGAATGCGGATCGATTCCGGTGTGACCTCGACAAGCTCGTCTGTATCGATGTAGGCGATCGCCTGTTCGAGTGTAAGACGTCGGGGTGTCGTGAGTTTTACTGATTCGTCTTTGCCAGAGGCCCGCATGTTTGTGAGCTGTTTCGCCTTCAGTGGGTTGACGATCAGATCGTCTGGTCGGGCGTTTTCGCCGATTACCATGCCTTCATAGACCTTTTCGCCGGAGGTAATGAAGAGAAAGCCTCGATCCTCAAGGTTCCAGAGTGCGAAGGGAACGGCATCGCCGGCTCCGTTGGAGACTAGCACTCCGTTTCGGCGGCCTTCGACTGGACCACGATAGGCACCATATTCTTTGAAGACGCGGTACATGATGCCTGTGCCGCGGGTATCGGTCAGAAACTCGCCGTGATAGCCGATGAGGCCACGGGAAGGCGCATCAAACAGAATGCGTGTCTTCCCGCCCCCGGTTGGGCGCATATCGGTCATTTCGCCTTTGCGTTCCGCGAGCTTTTCGATCACGACGCCGGCATAGTCGTCGTCCACGTCGACGGTGACCTCTTCGATGGGCTCCTGGCGTTCGCCGTTCGGCCCGTCACGAAAAATAACCTGTGGACGGCTGATGGAGAGCTCGTAGCCCTCGCGGCGCATGGTCTCGATCAAGACGCCGAGCTGAAGCTCGCCGCGACCGGCTACGTCGAAGGAATCTTTGGATTCTGTGTCCCGGACCTCAATGGCAACATTGCCTTCTGCTTCTGACATCAGGCGCTCGCGAATAACCCGCGACTGGACCTTTGATCCTTCGCGCCCTGCAAGCGGGCTGTCATTGATGCCAAAGAGTACCGACAGGGTTGGTGGGTCAATTGGCAGTGCGTTGAGCGGCACAGTCATGGCGGGATCAGCAATCGTGTCCGCGACAGTGGCTTCTTCCATGCCAGAGATTGCGACGATGTCGCCTGCCCTTGCTTCTTCTACAGGCTCGCGGTTGAGGCCGCGCACGGCGAGGACCCGTGTGATGCGGCCCTTCTCAACAATGCCTGAGCCATTGCGCAGCGCATAAACGGGCATGTTTGGCCGGGCAACGCCCTTTTCAATTCGGCCTGTCAGAATACGACCAAGATAGGGGTCTTTTTGAATGGTGGTGACCAGCATCGCGAACGGTTCATCGCTCGAACCGTCGGAGAGAGCTGTCGGCTGCTGAACATGGGTGAGGATTTTACGGAAGAGCGGAAGCAGGCCGTTGTCTTTGGCGTCGGCGGCGTCCAGGTCTTCGGTTGCCCAACCCTGTTTGGCTGAGGCGTAGATGATGGGGAAGTCTAGCTGCTCGTCAGAGGCATCAAGAGCTGCAAAGAGATCAAAAATTTCGTCATGAACCCAATCAGGGCGCGCATCAGGCTTGTCTGCCTTGTTGATCACCACCAAAGGCTTCAGGCCGAGGGCAAGAGCTTTGGAAAGGACGAATTTTGTCTGAGGCATTGGGCCTTCAGCGGCATCCACCAGCAAAACAACGCCGTCCACCATGGAAAGAATACGTTCGACCTCGCCGCCAAAATCGGCGTGACCGGGGGTGTCGACGATATTGATGCGGGTTTCGTCTCCACCTTCTGGTGGGGTCCATGCAACGCTGGTTGTTTTGGCGAGGATCGTGATGCCACGCTCCCGCTCCAGATCGTTGGAGTCCATAACTCGTTCGGCAACGTCCTGGTTGGCCCGAAAAGCCCCGGATTGCTTGAGAAGTTCGTCAACGAGGGTGGTTTTCCCGTGGTCAACGTGGGCGATGATGGCGATATTACGAAGCGGCATGTCGGTCCTGTCAGAGCATTCATGGCTCAAAAGAAGCAGCCCGCGGGCCTTAGAGAGGCCTACGGGCTGTCGATCACATTTGCCGCCTTATACGCTGCTGTCCGCCTGACCTCAAGAGAAAGGAGGAGGGCTCAAGCGAAAGCCGCTGGTTAGGTTATCAGTCTTTGCGGGCCTCAACTTCGATCATGAGTTCGACGGTTTCGCCAATCGCAGGCGCGGCATAGGCCATGCCGAAGTCGGTACGGTTAATCTCGCCAGAAGCGGAGAATCCGGCCACGATTTTGCTCGGATCGAACGGATGAGGTCCTTCTTGGTTGAAGGTGACGTCCAGGGTTACCGGCTTGGTGACGCCCAAAAGTGTCAGGTCTCCGGTCAGTTTTCCTGTTTTTTCACCGGTCACTTCGACCGCCGTTGATGTGAAAGTCATGGTTGGGAACGCTTCCACATTGAAGAAATCCGCTTTGCGCAGGTGCTCGTCGCGAGCTTCGTTGGCGGAATCCACGCTTGCGGTGTTGATGGTGACCGAAACGCTGCTCGCGGTTGGATCAGCTTCATCAAACTCAAGTGTGCCGGTAATTTCCTTGAATTGGCCCAGTGTGTGCGAAAATCCAAGATGGGAAACCCTGAAAGCCGCATGGGCGTGGGTTTCGTCGATTGTATAGCTTGCTGCCAAAGCGGCCATTGGGGCCGCCGTGAGGGCCGCGCTCAACGCGGCGGCGACGAGTGTTGATTTCATTGTCCTGCTCTCCCTATGTGAACTCACAATGACTGTAACATTGTGGCTCAATATTGCGATCACAAGGCTGCGAGAAACCTCTTAGGGAGCAGTGACGGCGGGTGTGGGCTCTTTTGATGTGTTTGCGTCAATCTCCCCGCTTTCTATGGAGAGATTTGACAGAAATTGTCGGCTACAGGCTTCCCAAGAGAAGTTCATCGCATAGACGCGGCAGGTCTCAGGATCTGCCTCCAGTGCTGCCAGGCAAGCTGTTTTGAGGTCGTTATCAAGGCGGCCAACAGGTGCGTCGGCAATGACGTCTAAAGGCCCCTGGACCGGGTAAGCGGCAACAGGCGTGCCGCTGGCGAGTGCTTCGATGAGAACAAGCCCGAACGTGTCCGTTTTGCTTGGAAATACAAAGCAATCCGCCTCAGCATAGGTCTCAGCCAGGTCCTCACCGAACAGAGAGCCAGGAAACTCCGCGGTTGGATATTTTCTCTTCAGAAAGTCGAGGCGAGGACCGTCGCCGACCACCTTCTTGGTTCCTGGCAGATCGAGATCGAGGAAGGCATCAATATTCTTTTCAATCGCAACCCGCCCGACATAGAGCCAGAGCGGCTCCTTTCCGGTGGTTTTTGGCGTCGTCTCGGGGCTTGGTTTGAACAGGTTGGTATCAACGCCTCTTGACCAGAGGCGAAGGTTTTTGAAACCGCGTCCTTCGAGTTCGCTGATCAGCAGCGGTGTTGCGGCCATAACTGCTCTTGCAGGTGCGTGAAAGCGTCTGACAAGAGCATAGGTCCATCTTTCAGGCACCCGAAAGCGGGCATGCAAATATTCCGGGAAGCGGGTGTGAAAAGAGGTTGTGAAAGATAGTCCGTTGTTCAGGCAGTGCCGTCTTGCGGCAAGGCCAAGCGGTCCTTCTGTCGCTATGTGAATGGCGTCTGGTCTGAATTCTTCCAAAAGCTGCGCAACACGGCGTTTTGCGCCCAGCGCAATGCGGATTTCCTTGTAAGTGGGGAGAGGTACGGTTCGGAACAGGTCTGGCGTGATGTACGTGACTTTGTGACCGAACTGTTCCAGCTCTTTCCCCAGTTGTTTGAGCGTGCGAACAACGCCATTCACCTGTGGTGGGGCGGCGTCAGTGACAAGCGCAATGCGGAGCTTTCCAAAAGTGCTCTGCGTCTCCTGAGCGGAGGTTTGTGTCATGGGCGTTCCATTTGGTGGGCTGCGACGCAATGGTCCGTTGTGGTGTTCACGCAGCTTTTTCTGACGGATTTTCTGCAACCGTCGATGATTGAGAGAGATCCGTTGGCGCTGTTCCATCGTTCTCCCAGGAGAAATTGTGCCAACTCACGATGGTGAGCTGCCCCGCCATGTCTTCTGCGAGAGCGGTGCAGCTTTCGACCCAATCGCCATCGTTGCAGTAGAGGATGTTGTCTATCTCGCGCATCTCAGCGTGGTGGATGTGACCACAGACAACACCGTCAACGCCTCGCTCCCGCGCTGCCCGGGCGACCGCAGTTTCGAAGCTCGAGATGTACTCGACAGCGTTCTTCACTTTCAGCTTCAGGTAAGATGATAGAGACCAATAGGGCATCCCAAAAAAACGTCGCGCATTGTGCAGCCAGTTGTTGAGTGCAATGGCCATCCCGTAGGCGCGATCTCCCAGATGAGCAAGCCAGCTTGCATAGCGGACAACGCTGTCAAATTGGTCACCGTGGAGCACCAGAAGGTCGCGCCCGTCGGCTGTACGATGAACAACTTCATCGGTGATGTCGATGCCGGCAAAGTCGAGGCCTGTATAGTCTCTCAAGGCTTCATCGTGATTGCCCGGTACATAGATAACGTTCGTGCCGTGTCGCACTTTGTGGAGGATTTCCTGAACTACTGCATTGTGGCTTTCGTGCCAGAACCAGGATCGTTTGATGCGCCAGCCATCGATGATGTCACCGACCAGGTAGATGGTCTGAGCCTCATTGTTTCGAAGAAAGTCCAGCAGCAGATCTGCTTTGCAGCCGGGGGTACCCAGGTGAATGTCAGATAGGAAAAGAGTGCGGTGACGAATGGGAGAGGCGGGGCGAGGCGTTTTCATGGTCCTGTCGAAGGGGGTCTGCCGACGGCGGGAGGGTGCCTGTTTTATGGTGGGGTGTTTTTCTTCTGACGGTGTCTTTCGATCCCTTAGGAATCCAAGCAGATTGGGTTTTGACCAAGGTTGTTGTTGTCCTGCGTCTTTTTCAAGGCCGGTTTCGAGATATGTCATGCCGCTGTCACACTTTCCAAATTATTAGAAACATGCGCCCACCAAATTTGATTTGTATCGAATCGCGTTGGGCTCTGTTCGACAGACGGAGAATCCGTCTGTCACATGACCGTTTGATGTCGAAACGGTTAGACATTTGTGTAGGGTTAATTCCGAGGGCGGATTATGAGTGGTAGAAAAAACATTGATATCATCGTGAACCCTGCTGCCGGATCGAGAAACGGCGGACTCTTTGATGCCGTAGTGCGACGGCTTCATGACAAAGGGGCTGTCGTCAGGTGTTTTGACACAGTGGGGCCAGGCCATGCGACCGAACTCGCAGCTAAATGTGCGCAGGAAGCTTATGCAGATGTGATTGTTGCAGCGGGTGGTGATGGTACAATCAATGAGGTGGCACATGGGCTGATCGGTCATCCAACGCCCCTCGGCGTGCTGCCACTCGGTACGGCAAATGTGCTTGCAATTGAATTGGGGCAGAAGCTCCGGGCGCGACCGGTTGCCGACACGCTTCTTCACGGTGATGCCAAGCTCATCGGTACCGGCCTGGTTAACGGTGAGATGTTCCTGCTCATGGTGGGCGCAGGTTTTGATGGTGCCGTCGTCAGGTCAATTCAACCCTCAATGAAGCGGCGCTTCAAAAAGCTAGCGTTTGTTTTTGAAGGGCTGAAGATATGGCTCAAAGGCCCGAGATACCCAATTTCAGTGGAAATTGATGGTGTGGCCGAAGAGGCGGCATGGGTTGTTGTGACGAATGCGCGACACTATGCGGGTCCCTTTGTACTCGCGCCTACTGCGGACATTGCAGACCCGCATCTGCAGGCCTTCATTTTTGAGAAGCATTCTCGCCTGGCATTTGCGGGTTATTTTCTGGGTCTTGCCTTTGGGCAGGTCGCCCACATGCCAGGTGTGCATGTGTCTCGTTTCCAAAAGCTCGAATTGTCGAGTGCTGGGCCTGTGCCCGTGGAAGTGGACGGAGAAGCCTTTCAGAGCCTTCCAATGACCATCAGCCAGGGTACCCAATTCCTGCGCTTGGTTGTGCCTAAAGCCTAACTTTTGTTTGGAAGCAGTTCGGGAATGCCGTGAATGATCCAGTCAGGCTGGATATCCGAGTTTTCTGGAAGGCCATGCCTGTATGCATCATGCCAAATGGAATAGATCCCCAGACGCTGCGGCGCAGCAATTTCCCACTCCAGGTTATCGCCGACCATCCAGGTCTCTTCGGGCGATACCTTCAATACGCTCAACGCATGCTTGTAAGCTTCTTCTTCGGGCTTTCCGAAACCATGCTCTCCCTCAATCTGGATATGATCAAAGCGGTGCTCCAGGGCGAACCGGGTGACTTTGGGGCGCTGGGTTTCTGCCCCTCCGTTGGTGATAAGCGCGAGTTTGACCCCGAGGTCTTTCAAATGATCAATTGTCTCAAGGGCGCCAGGGAAGGGCTTTAACTCTTCTTCGCGAAAGTCAGAGAACCTATCTGCAAGTTTGTGAACGAAGTCGACATCTGGACCGTCAGCGCCGAATTTTCCCGTCCGCAGCAATGCTTCGCGGACGATTTCCCGGCGGGCATCTTTTAGTCGCAAGCGCCATTTCTTGTGATGCGCCTGGGTGCCTGTCCAGAACTCCAATGCGAAGGCGCTGATGGCGTCTACAGCCTCGGTTTGGCTAAGGGGGCTCAACGCATCGGCAAATTCTGCGACGACCGTGTCCCATGCGCCGCGGGGTTGGCCATAGGCGGAGATGAGCGTGTCATCCAAATCAAACAGGATGGCGGTTGGAAGCGGTGGAAGTGATTTGGACAAGTGGCGTTCCCTGATTTAAGACGCCCGATTGCCTTGTTTCTAGCCGACGGCGGCAACGCTTGGGCGCGCATCAATTGCTTGCAGTTCGCCATTCATGACACGCCGGTAGTATTCGTCAAGGTCTACGGAAAAGCCTGTGGGGGTGTTGATCCGTGCGTGCTTGCGCTGAAGCAGGCGCGGCTCGCTCACACCACATGATCTGGCGATCATGCAGACTTCGCCTGTGATGCGTTCCTGGTAGCGTCGGACACGCTCTGCCTTGTCTTTTGGGTCGAGCCCGCGCTGAAGCTTCTTCTGGTGTGTTGCGATACCCGTTGGACAGGAGTTTTGATTGCATTGCAGTGCTTGAATGCATCCAAGCGAGAACATGAAGCCTCGTGCGCTGGTGACGAAGTCAGCACCTACAGATAGGGCCCAGGCGACGTCGCCTGGATTGATTAGTTTGCCTCCAGCGTTCACTCTGACGCGTGGGCGCAGGCCATATTGATCAAGTTTGTCGATCAGGATTGGGAGGCTCTCCCAGATCGGCATGCCAACGAAGTCGATCAGGGGTTGTGGAGAGGCGCCTGTTCCGCCATCTGCGCTGTCCAGCGTGATGAAGTCAGGTGCCAGTTCCGGGTTGTGCTCTAGCATCGAGAAGAGGTCATCCAGAAAGCCGTGCGCCCCTAGAACAAACTTAATTCCGACAGGCTTACCTGTGACCGAGCGCACCCGCTCGATGTACTGGAGGAGTTGTTCCGGGCTGTTGATTTCCGGATGACGATTTGGGCTGATTGAGTCTTGGCCTTGCTCGATACCCCTGATCTTAGCAATTTCTTTGCTCACCTTGGCGCCCGGCAAGATGCCGCCTTTGCCCGGTTTGGCTCCCTGGCTTAGCTTGATCTCAAACATTTTGACCTGGTCGTGCGCAGCTATCTCACGGAGCCTCTTGTCTGAGAGGCTGCCTGCTCGGTCCCGGACGCCATATTTCGCTGTACCAATCTGGAAGACAATGTCAGCTCCGCCTTCTAGGTGGTAGGGGGACAGGGCGCCTTCTCCGGTATTCAACCAGCACCCTGACTTTGCCGCGCCTTTGGACAAAGCACGCACGGCAGGTTTGGAAATAGCCCCATAGCTCATACCGGAGATGTTGAAGATGGAGGAGGTTTTGTAAGGCTTGTCGCAAAAGGGGCCGATTTCAATCTGGCTAGGAGATACAGAATCTTCGTCCAGGGTCGGGAAGGGGCAATTGACGAAGAAGATGGTCCCGTTTGGCTTTAAGTCGCGGGTCGAACCGAATGCAACGGTCGTATCAGCACCTTTGGCGGCTCTGTATACCCAGGCGCGTTGAGCCCGGTTGAACGGCATTTCTTCGCGATCCATAGCAAAGAAATACTGGCGAAAATATTCGCCGAGACTTTCAAAGAAATAGCGAAAGCGTCCGATGATCGGATAGTTGCGGCGGATTGCATGGGTCGTTTGTGTGCGATCAACGATGTAGGCGACAACCAGGCCAAGGACAATCAGGCCAATGCCAAATAGGAAAAGAGCGGACATCGCATCAATGAAGGTGAGAACCATTGAAGGTGTGGCTCCTTGCGCAGCAGTCGTTTCCATGTTGGTCTTTCACGGTCAAAGGGTTGAACGCATACGAACAAGTTTTATCGATTATGCACACAAACAGTTAAGCCTTGATGCAACTTTAGGCTTATCAAATTGAGTCACAGAAATGTGGGGATTTTTGGTCAGCCAAGGATGGCCAGGCGTTTTACGGCGCTAGCGTGAAAGACTGGCTGTTTCGGTCAATGTGATTGGACCTGGGATCACGCTCGCTTCTGAAAAATCGTCTGAATAGCGCTGCAATTCATCGCTATAGGATGAGAGGCGCAATCCTGCATGTTCAGCTGTGGTTGTCTCAGCTGTCGAAGGATGCCGGTCCGGGTTTGCGCGTGCTGTTTCCCGCTCTTTTCCCCATACAGCTTGAACACGTGCCGAATAGCGTGCGTTTAACGCTGGCGAGAATGAGTGGTAGCGCCCGATTGCCTGGTC
Organism: uncultured Parvibaculaceae bacterium; assembly: GCA_965283695.1. GTDB lineage: Bacteria > Pseudomonadota > Alphaproteobacteria > Parvibaculales > Parvibaculaceae > Mf105b01. The sequence goes on from CBDIPP010000001.1 coordinate 84,374, forward strand.
CCAGCTTTCACTGCGCGTTTCCAAGTCTCTCAGAAAATAGGCGGCATAGGCGACATTCGACATGGGATCAAATGCTTCTTCAACGCTTGTGAATGCTCTTGGGTGGAAGCGCAGATTTACCTGCATGCACCCGATGTCGATTGTGCGCATGCCCTCAGACATTAGCCGACGTACAGCGTCTACAGCATCGTTGCGAGTGGCAAAATAGTAGGCGCGGCCCTCAGCGTTGATTGTCCAAGGCCAGGATTTGACATCCCCTGTGGGGGAACGGCGTCCAGATTCAACCAGGGCGATGGATGTCATCATGCCTGTGGGCATGTTGTGTTGCTGCTCCATACGGGCAGCCGCATTTCGACACACGTCCCAATCGTCAGCACTAGCTGGCGCACCGGTCAAGGCGATGCCGAATAGGGCAACAGCCCAAATCAGTATCTGTGACGGTGTCCAAGCCTTCATGTGCCTTTTCCCGCCCGCCAGACATTTGTCAGCGCGCTGGGTCCCTTTGCGTCTTTCAACAGCCTTATGGTGCGCTGAAAGAGTTAATGAACGCTTACGTTAGGCGTCTGTTGCCAAGGCACCAGTCATGTTGAATTGTTGCAACGCAATCTTCAAAATTTCAGGGAAAAGTCTCAAAATGCCCAAATATTAAGCTATTTTTCTAATGTTTTCCAAAGTGTCGCAGGTGTTTGTCCTTGATTTTTGTGCACTGCACGCGCATATCTCAAGGGCGATCAGGCGTGAGTTTAAGCTCCCTGATAGCAGCCCTTCTTGGGCGTTTCCTCCCTAGACTTGGGCCATGCTGGCAACAGTATGGCCCCTTTTTTTTGGGGGCAGTGCTCGCGGTTGTCGGTGAGGATTGGGCTCAGGACGCTTTTCTTTGAGATGCAGTCCAGGTTCCCCGGCGCATTTCACGACCCAGTTTGCGGACCAAACGTGTCATGTCCTTAGACAGCCGTGTAATGCCAGCACGACGTTGTACCTTTTGCTCGTCCATGTAGAGCGTCCGGTTTATTTCAACCTGTATCGCATGAAGACCCTGAGAGGGCGCGCCATAGTGCTCAGTGTTGAAGCCGCCTGCATAGGGATTGTTGCGGGTCACTCTGTACCCCATAGACTTCAGGATACGCTCTGCGGACTCCACGAGTTCTTGGGCGCAAGACGTTCCGTATCGATCGCCGAGGACAATGTCGGGGCGATTTGCATCGATTTCATCGTCGAAGGGACCGCCTGTTGAGGGCATGGAGTGGCAATCGATCAGCACGGCCTGGCCAAACTGCCGGTGTGTTGTCTCTAGCAAGCCCCTGAGTGTTTCATGGAAGGGCATGTAGATGTCGCGAATGCGTGTCTCCGCCTCTGAATAGGGGAGTGGTGTTTTGTATATCTCTGTTGCTTCCGCCACGATCCTGGCAATGGTGCCCAGACCACCTGCTACTCTGATTGAACGTGTGTTGACGTGGGGCGGGAGAGGGTCCGTGAACATTGCCGGGTCGAGCTCATAGGGCTCGCGGTTTACATCCAGATAGGCACGCGGAAAATGGGCACGCAGCAGCGGGGCGCCGAGTTCAACCGCACCCGCGAAAATCTCATCGACAAAACTGTCCTCCGAACGCCGCAGCGTTAGGGGGTCGAGATTTGACGATGCTAAAAACCTGGGTGGATATACGCGGCCGGAGTGTGGTGAGTTCAGCACAAATGGCAGCGTCTGTTTCCGAGGTTCCAGGACTTCGAAAGGCTCCTGAAAGTCGGCTTTCGCAGGCGAGCGATCGTCAACAGCGTCATTATCGCTGAAGCCCTCGATCTCCTGATCAGATTGCGAATGGGTTTGGTTGAGATCCATGAAAAAGGCCGAACAGCTGAAACAGGGGTGTTTCCGACTTCTATGGCCGGTTTTGAAGGCGCGTCGTCAGCTTAGGCGATTCTGGCTGCCGGTGCCGCCTTTCCGGTGCAGATCACGCTTTTTTAACCATGAGGTGTGGCATTTTCTTTGAAATTTGACGCTGCGTCTGGCTTCCTACGGCAGCCGTCCTGACCGTGCCTTTACATCTCGTTTACTCTTTGCCGCTTATAAATAGGGGACGGACAGAGACCCAGACAGACGGGAATTGGCACATGGCACGGATAATCCTCGCTGAAGACGACGAATCAATGCGGCGTTTCCTTGCAAAAGCGCTGGATTCAGCCGGTCATGAGGTGTTGTCCTTCGGACAGGGCGATCTTGCCTACGCGACGCTTCAGCATGATGTGTTTGATATCTTGCTGACCGATATCGTGATGCCTGAGATGGATGGCATAGAGCTGGCCCGCCGGGCAGCTGAACTCGATCCGACGCTCAAAATCATGTTCATTACCGGCTTTGCTGCAGTTGCGCTCAATCCAGAGTCAGAAACACCTAAGGACGCGAAAGTGCTTTCCAAGCCCTTCCATCTGCGGGATTTGGTCGATGAAGTTGATCGCTTGATGGCGGCCTAGATCTGTTGCAGATTTCTTCACGGAAATCGCCAGGACGGCTTGCGTCCACATCCTATTCCCGATATTACGTGCCGTCCGGTCAGCTTCGCTGAAGGTAGTTATTCCGCCAATTTTTGGCGCTGCGGGCATGGAAGGGCGATTAGCTCAGCGGGAGAGCGCCTCGTTGACATCGAGGAGGTCACTGGTTCAATCCCAGTATCGCCCACCATTTACCTTGGATATTCGTTCAGTGGTCAGCCAACCACTTCGTTGCGGAGTGTGCCGATGCCCTCTGCCGACATTTCAATCATGTCCCCCGGCTTCAGGAAGTTCTGTTGAAAGAAGCCGACGCCGGCTGGGGAGCCCGTCAAGATGACGTCGCCAGGGTTGAGGGTGAAGTAACGCGAAATTTCCGCAATTGAGGCTTCGACCGAGTGGACCATGTCGGTCGTGCGGGCTGCTTGCCTGACTTCTCCGTTGATCTTTGTTTCGATAGAGATGTCGAAGGGCTGCGAAAACACATCGCGTGTCACAAGGCACGGACCCAGAGGTTTGAAGGTGTCGAGTCCTTTCGCATGACCCAACTCAAAAAAAGGTGCGCTCATTGCTTGTTGTTGCAGATCACGGGCTGAGACATCGTTGGATAGTGTAAAGCCCGCGACATGGCCCCACGCGTACGCTGGCTTTATATCGCGCCCGCCCTTTCCGATGATAGCGGCCACCTCGATTTCATAATCCACCTGGTCGGGCGCTATGACGGGGAGCTTGATTGAATCGTTTGGTCCGGTCACGGCACTGGACGGGACGCCAAAGAAGGTGGGGGTGGACTTTAGGGCCTTGATCTGGTCGTCACCGCCCTCTGGGTTCAACATCTTTAAGACACCAGCAACTTCATCGTCTAAATGGCTGTGATAATTTGCGCTCATGCAAAAAACTTTTGAGGGCCGTGGGATAGGTGCCCGTAATGTTGCCTCAGGGATCGGTACCATCTCTCGAACGGGTGCGTCAGCAATCGTTGAGAGGTCGGGGTCTATCGTTAGGAGAGAACCAAGGTCTGCGTGAGGGAGATCGAGGACAGCAAGAGTGTCTTCATTCACCTGTTTCGCAATACCGCGATCGGTAGTGTAAAGGCGCATGAAATTTTCCTATGTAAGGGTTGGTGTTGAGCGCGTGGCGACATGCCCGTCGGGTCGCACCAGGATCCAGGCGCCAGGCTCCAAACCAAAGGCCGCAGCAGCTGTTGCGTGGTTATTGAAGTCTTCGAGATTTACCGTCTGACAGGGGAGCCCTTGCGTCCATGATGTGTTTGGTGGATTGCTCGCTGTCCCATTTGAGATGAGACGAAACCCTTCATAAGAAACTAGATCCAGACTTGATCTGATCGTGCCGTCCTCTTCCAAGGAGATGTGGGGCAAGCGTGCACCAGCGCCGGAAGTCGGCGTATAATCCCGAGCGGTGCTTGTTGGTGTTGCGTTTGAGCTCTGATCAACTGCGCACCCCTCCGAATAAATGTATCCAAGCTCCGCACCCAGCATATCGAAGTGCTCAGCCTGGTTGTCGATCGCCGTTTGTACCTTCTGTCTCCGCATTTTGCCGTTGGCGGTGGGCGCCATTGCGGCGGCGATTGCTCGACGCGCTGGGGTCGTCACTGCTTTTAGAATGCGGTTTGTTGCACTGACCGGTAACCAGTTGAGAAGGGCCGATGATTTCAGCATGGCTGGAATGTGCGCTTTGGTCATATCCAGACCCATTGCTTCGACGACCTCTCCCATTTTTTGAAAGTTATTGACGCTTGTGGCGCAATTGCGTTCGGCAACTGGTTGCCGCTCGGCTTCATAGCTGGCCAATAGATCGGGTGGTGCTTGTCGCTTAAGAACTGCCGCCAATTTCCAAACCAGATTGTGTATGTCGCCGGCACCTGAATTCAAACCGAGGCCGCCGGTTGGTGGGAAACGATGTGCGGCGTCTCCAACCAAGAAGACATTGTCTAATGAGAATTTATCAGCGACCTGCGCAGACATGTTCCAAACACCTTTGTAGGTGATGCGAACAGGTATCTCGTGCCCGAAGATTTCTTTTGCCAGGGTCTCGCACCGCTCGTCTGTATAATCTTCCGCCGTTTCGTAGGGTTCATGGACGGGCCTCATATAGACGGTCAGCGATTTGGGGTCATGAACAATCAATACGCCTGGCGTGTCCGGGTTGAGACACCAATAGAGGAGAGACTGTTTCTCAGAAGCGATCTGGGTGAGGTCGACTTCGCAACTCAGATTGAGGAAGGTTGCGAGTGAAGCCGGTCCAGATTTGGAAATGCCCAAAGCACGGGCAATTGTGCTGGAGGCACCGTCTGCGGCGAGGACAAAGTCGGCAGTAATCTCGTAGACCGTCCCATTCTGAGCTGTCACGCGAGCACGGTGGGTATCGCCATCAATGAACTCTTGCCAGCTATGGCCGAAGCGAATGCTTTGATGCTCAAACATAGTGGCCTGTTTGAGCAGAGCTTCTTCAAACTGGTTTTGTGAGATGTTGGTGATGTGCTCTGGGGATGCGGCCATCCGCGCTGCAAGTCTGCGTTGATCGTCAACGGAGTCCGGGTTTCCAAACAAAGAGAATTTTCCGATTGCTGGGTCTCGCGGGGTGCCAACCCAGCTAACGAAATTCGCATCACTATGTCGATTGAGTGAGTAGAAAGCTTCAGTGTTCAAACCGGCTGCGCGCAGAATTTCCATGGTGCGGGTGTTGATGACATGGGCCGCAGGAGCAGGTTGGGGGGTCTGACGTTGCTCGAGCAGAATATGGTCGATTTGGAGGCGGGAAAGCAGGATGGATGCGAGGAGGCCTGTTGGACCTCCGCCGACAATCAGGATCGGCGTTTTTTCCGTGGATCGGGGTGCCGTGGTCATTTGCGCCGTCCTTCGACAAGGTGGATCAGCATGCTTGTCAGGCGTTCTTCGGATATCTCGTCAGTGCCATTTTCAATGCTCAAAACCCATCCCTGGAATGAGACCCGCAGAACTGTTTCGAGGGCATCGACATCGTTACAGTCCAGAACGCCATTGGTTACTGCGTTTCGCAATCCCTGGAGTCCGAGGTTCTTGATGCGTTCACGAGCGAGGTCTGTGCGCTGGTGCAGCTGGTGGTCCACAACTTGGCTGTCGAAGATCAGAATCTTGCGAAGGAATGGGTCGTCTTTCAGCGCGCGGTGGATGACGGACAAGACCGATGCTAGTTGGTGAAGCGGGTCCGCATTCTCTTCAATAAGCGCTCGGACCTTCTGCTCAACGAGTAACAGACGCCGGTCAATCGATTGAAGAAGAAGATCGTCCTTGTCCGCGAAATGGGCATAGATCGTGGATGTGGAGACGCGCGCCTCTGAGGCGAGTCCCCGGATTGACGTCTTGTCAAAACCGCGACGTGAAAAAAGGTCAGCAGCAGAGTCGAGTATCTGAAGTCTCTTTTTTTTGTCCCGCTCTGGCTGGGGCGTGTTTACTGATCTGGTCATAGGTCTAGATGGTCGAAAAATGACTCACCCTCTTTCAGTCGACGTCGGTCTGTTAGCTCCTTGAGAGGTGTGCCGGCTCTGTATCTATCAAAGAGGTCTTCGGGATCAAACTTGATGCCAATCGGGTTTTCAGCGAATGCGTCTGAGGTTAGAAAGGCGTCAACCTCCTCGGCTGTTTGGAACACATCAATCTGCAGCTCTGCGCGATTGCCGTCTGGGTCGGTGTAATAGAGCGACAATGTTGGGCCGTGGTTGATGCACCAGGACGGTGCTATTCCTTCACCCTTGAGACGATCGTAGGTGGCAATGAGATCTTCGATCGACGCGTACGTATATGCCAGGTGGTCTAGCCCCACTGTCTGGTCGGGCACGTCTTTGAGGCCAGGTAGTCCGGCGATGGCCAAGCGATGATGCTCTTCATCAAACGTCATGAAACAGAGCATGGGATTCTGAAATGCGACGGTAGCATTCAGCAGTGTTTTCCAATGGGCGACCATCTCTTCGAAGCGTCCGGTCTTAAGGACAGCATGTGCGAAGAAGGCGGGGGTCACTGGTTTTGTGTCGGCGGTCATCTGTTTGTCCTGCTCTTTTGTCTCTGTGACCGCAGAATAGTCATATCGAAACAATCGAGTCAAAATGTATCGATTGATTTCTATTGCGGCAAACAATCCCATCGGTTCTGCGATGCAACTGCGCTAAGGTGATGCAATCATCAAATATGATTCTGGACCCAACTTCATCTTTTGGGTCTGTTTCACTCCAAGAACGAGCTTCAGCATGGCTGCCGAAACTGCTTCCCAACCACCCAACCGAAGCTCACGTCGCCGGGCGAAAAGCCGGGCTGCGCTTATAGAAGCAGCGCGGGAAGTGATGAGCGTGAAAGGTGTCGATGCGACAACGATTGCAGACATTACAGAGGCCGCAGATCTAGGCTTTGGCACTTTCTACAATCATTTCAAATCCAAAGAAGAGATCGTCGATGCAGCTATGGCGGACATGGTGGAGCGCCTTGGTGATGAGATCGATGAGCTGATTGCACCCATCGACGATCCCTTTTTTGCGCAAATTGTGGCCTGGCATCAGGTCGTGAGTCTGACGGTCTCTGAGCCTATCTGGGGGTGGTTTGTTCTTCGATCGTCGAGGACACTGAACATGCTGAACGAGGGATTGATGGGGCGCTTTCGTCGTGATGTCGAAAAAGCCATCGAGGCTGGCGATTTTGTCGTCAGTGACATTGATGTCGTTGCGAACCTGGTAGGCGGCGGTGTTCTATCGCTCGTGAATGCACGTTTGTCGGGTGTAATTGATGACGATCAGGTTTCTGAGGGCTTGGCGATGTTGGTAACCCATCTGGGGATCACGCCGGAGAAGGCCAGAAAGCTGATTGCGAAACCTATCCCCTCTCTGTGAGTTTCAAGATTTAAAGCGCGCCATAAAGTTCTTGAGTGATGCGGCTGCGTCTTCGGCGTCGAACATTGCTGCCGTGAACCTGTCGGGACGCAGAAGGACGAATGGCGGGCACGTGCCTCTCCACTCTGTTAGTGCACCTGTAACGTCTTTTAGAGCCGACTCGGGTGCTCCTGTCTTTGAAGTGATGGACACGAACTCGGCTCCGAGCTCTGCACATAGTGACTTTGCCTCGCTGTTGAGGTCTATGTTTGGGTCGGCGCCAATTCCCATCAGGACGAACCCTTCGGGCAGGAATTCATCCAAGTAAGCTCTTTCGCCGTTTGCATCTTCAACCTTCGGCTGGATGATCATTTCGCCGCTGCGGGAGGACGCACCAGGTCCGTCCCAAACGAACAACCCGGCGTCCAACTTCGGGATCACGAAGAAGGAACTTCGTAGTGCCTCTTTGGTGAAATCAAATACGTTGACCACGGTCAAGACCACGTCACGAAGCCACGCCCTGGCTTTAGACGTTGGCATGATGATCGCGCCCAGACGATTTGCGACCTTGGTGAGTTTGACAACATGATCGCGGCGTTCTGTCTTGTAGGTATCAAGAATGGCTGCGTTGGCGTCGCCTTTTACGACAGAAGCCAACTTCCAGCTCAGGTTCACAGCGTCTCGGATGCCGGAATTCATGCCCTGGCCAGCGAACGGGGGCATCATGTGTGCCGCATCACCTGCGATAAACAGACGCCCGTCACGGTACTGTTCTGCAACGATTGAGTTGAAGTTGTAGACGCATTTTCGCAGCATGGTGACCTGCGACGGGTCTGTGTGTGGCGCCAGCAGTTCGTTGATGCGGTCTGGGTCGAGAAATTCTTCCTCGGTTTCTCCCTCATGCAGCATCCACTCCCAGCGTCGGTGTTTCTGTTTCTTTTTCATTGTCATGGCTGGGCGTTCGGGATCGCAGAAAAAGCGGCAGTCGACCCAGTCATCAAGAAGGGGGTCGATTGTATCTATCACCAGCCAGGCTTCGGGATTTGAAAACCCTTCCATTTGGATGTTTGACGTCCGGCGCACTAGCGATCGGCCGCCACCGCAACCCACAAGGTATTGAGCCTGTGCCTCAAAAGCTTCACCCTCTTTTGTGACGCCACGAGCTGTCGTGAGGTTTTCAGTTTGCGAAACCTCTTCAACCTGGTGGTTAAAAAGCACCGTTACATGGTCGAAGCGCTCTGTGCCGCCGAGCAGTTGCTGCTCAAAGACCGGTTGAATGAAGCTGGACATTTGCGCTTTGCCATACGGCGACTCGCCTACCTCAACATCCATGATGGTGTGGCCCTTGGCGTTCAGATAATCGAGGTGAAACCCCTGTATCATTTCTGCCGAGGCAATCTCTTCCAGGCCCATGGATTGTAGTGCGCGCCCGCTTTCAACATCAAGGCCAATAGCGCGGGGCTCTTCAACGGTTGTCGGGTTTTGCTCAAGCACGAGCGTGCGAATGCCATAGACGCCGAGAAGGTTGGCCATGGACAGCCCAACGGGTCCGGCCCCTTTAATGATGATGTCAGCTTCCAGTCGACGCACCATGACAGTCCCCTGCTTTATCCCTGAACGATTTTGTTGGTTTGCGTGCCGAGGTCCAAAGAGCCATCCGCTGTCGCGATGCGCGACTGAATGACGTCGTCAGGTTTTAAGAAGTCGGGGTTGCTTACGTTTTTGTTGATGAATATTTCCCACTTTTTTGCTTCAGGTATCAGCTTAGATATGAACATCAGCAATTTGCTTTTCGGGGCCTGCATGGCAACGCCGCCGGGTGTGCCGGTAGCCAGCAGATCACCTTCAGAAAAATCCTGAACGCCGGATAGTTCAGTCAGCGTTTCAGGTGGCTGAAAGAACAGATCATCAGCCAGAGCATCCTGGCGGCTTTTGCCGTTTACGAATAGCTGTAGACGCAGTTCCCGGATGCGTTTGACGTCGTCCGGTTCAATGAGAGTGAGCCACGGGCCGGTTGGGCCAAATGTGCGATAGGACTTGCCTTTGTAGAACTGCCATTGCGGGAGTTGCACGTCGCGGGCAGAAATATCGTTGTTGACCACGAGAGCAGCCACATAGTCTGCGAGATTGTCCCAGGTGACTTGGACCGGCCCATCAATTTTTCTGCCAAATATGAGGCCAAGTTCAAGCTCATAGTCGAGCAGCTTAACGTGGGCAGGCCGAACGACATCCGTGTTGGGTGGAGCAATGCAGGACGATGCTTTGCGGAAGATCATGTTGAACGTTTGCTGCTCTGGATCAATGCCACTCTCCACCAGGTGAGAGACATAATTCGTGCCCTGGCAGACATATTGTTGGTTCTGGGTGACGGGTGAGAGAAGCGTCACATGATCAAGCGGGATGTTGTTCTCTGTCCCTGAAGTGGCAATGCTGCGTGCTTCTTCTCGTCCCTCGCGGATGAAATCACCCGTTGTCTCATAGGTGCCAACGAGTGGTGTGAGGCCGCCGTCGGCGACCACGCCCCATCCGATGTTTCCATTCAATTCATAGCGCGCAACATTGATTGCCATGGTGCATTTCTCTTTTCTTTGGATTTGACGATCGTTAGAGCCACGGACGGGCTTTGCGGCCCATCATTGCCATCATCAGCTTCACCTTCTTGAACGTGAAGTTTGGGATCGTTCGGAGATTGTGGATTGTTTCCAGTATGAAGCCCACACTGAGGTGTGGCTTTGTAAACGTTGTGGGGAAGTCCTGACCCCACTGATACAGACCTTGGGTGCTGAGCGGGTGATATCCGGTTTCATAGTCAGACGTGTATACGTCCCCGTCTGCATAATGTTCGAATTTGAAGCCATCCTGATCTGACCAATAGTCGAAGACCTGACTGCCTAAGATGTGGCGCCCGATGCCCCATTCGTGTTTATGACCCTTTTGTCTCAGCACTTGTTGGCCGAGGCCAACCGCATCCAGGTCGTATACCTCGAAGGCCGAATGTTCATACCCTTTGACGGGATAGGTTCCCAGTACAATGGAATGGTGATCTGCGGGGTGCTCTCCGCGATCAAACCTGTTGAAGGCGAGAGCTGGTGCTCCATCATCCAGACAGAGAACATCAGTCGAGATAAGACCGAGGCGGGATTTGTACCATTCCATTGAAGTCTCGAAGTCGGGCGTCATAACTGCCACGTGGCCAAGCCGTGCGATGTCGGGTGGCGTCAATGGCGCGCGCTGACCCTGATTGATGCGGACTTTTTCCTCCGGCGTGTTGTGTGCTTGCGCCTTTCTCATAGATCGTTCTGCTTGAAGAGTGCGATTGAAGACGGCGTCAACCGTGAAGCCATTGGGGTCGGTCAGGCGTACCCGCTCGCCGCCACCAGGTCCGTCAGCAGTGTCTATGGTCACCTTATCGTTTGTACCAAGCGCCTCCAGGTCTTCGCGGCTCTTCATCTCGACGCCCAACCCAAGATAGGCTGCCTTAGGTGCTTTCTCGACGACGATGAAGTACGGACTTGGCCCGGCGCCACGCACATAGAGTCGGTCATCAGTCTGTTCTGCAATGACAAAGCCGAAGTCCCTGAAGAAGGCAGCCTGCTCGTCCAGATCGGGCTTCCCGAAACGCAGATAGGCTAGATCCCATGCTTTGGTGACGGGGGCGGCGACTCTGTCTACTTTGCGGGGATCAACGGGAAGTGTTTCTTCCAGAGAGAAATCCATGTCGTCGGCTCCTGAACATGTGGGGACCACCTTTTTAGGAACGTAGTCACTATGAGGAACAAGTCAATAGTGATGATATCATCAGAAAACGAAATGTTGTAATATTAATAATTATTCTCAAAATTACCCGATCTACTGACGGTGGGTTGTCAGGAGGACGTCAGTATGGTGCTGGTATTAGGAAACCCACAGGAGAATGAAGATGAGCAATGTCCTGACATCTGAGGCGGATCTTAGAGAGCATTACGCAACGCCAATGGCTGGTGTGATCGATAAACAGCTCAATCATGTGGAGAAGCATTGCGCTTCCTTCATTGGGCTCTCACCGTTCGTCTGTATCGGTACGTCGCGTGATGGCGCGCTGCCGGACGTCTCTCCAAAGGGCGGAGAGCCAGGATTTGTGAAAATTCAAGACCCTAAGACGCTGCTGCTACCGGACTGGCCTGGCAATAATCGGTTGGATTCGCTCACAAATATCGTGTCCTCCGGAAGTGTCGGGCTTTTGTTCTTCATTCCGGGAATAAACGACATGTTAAGGATAAACGGGCGTGCGGAGGTGTCGGTTGATCCTTCTCATACGGGTCAGTTTGAAATGCGCGGGCGCAACCCACGCAGCGTTACGGTCATCCATGTTGAGGAGGTTTACCTCCACTGCACCAAAGCGCTTGTTCGCTCGGAGCTCTGGAATGCCGAGAAGCAGGTCGAGCGCTCAGCGCTTCCATCTACTGGTACAATGTACCGCGATCAATTAGCGCTCGACAAAGTCCCACCAGAGGTGATCGATCAGGCGTTGGATGAGAGTGAAAAGAATGACATTTACTGACAAAAAAAGGCGGCCATCGAAGCCGCCTTTTTGATTGCCTGAGAATAATCTGATCAAAAGTAACGAGCTACTCTTAGCTGAACGAAATCATCGTCAGCAAACGAGAAGAGCGCATCTGTGCGCTGTACATTCTCGAAGACGCGTGCTTCCAGGGAGACAAAATAGTCGTCACCGAAACGGCGTTCTGCTTCGAGTGAGATGCTTACAGCCTGCGTGTCCATGTCGACCACCGACGCCAGAAGAACAGCAGTAGAAGCCTCGTCGTTTGGCGTCCAGCGCAAGCCTGCGACGGCATCGTTAGCGAACGCGTTTGCGTTGGTGGCACCTCTGTCATCCCAGATATATTCCGCCACTATGCCCAGATCGCTGGCGCCGTCGAAAATCTGATAGAATGTGTACTCAATGCCGCCGGTTGCCTGGATATATTCTTCGCCCAGTTCGCGCCTCCAGAACCCTTCAAATTTGTAGAGCCACGCATCCTTTGTGGCCTGCACGTCGATTGAGGCTTGCTTGATTTGTGCGTAGAAGGGAATGAGAACCAGATTGCCACCGGTATCGAAGCCAGGCGTCAGGACGGGATCACGGCCAGTGCCCTGAAAATACGCAACACCCACATCCCAGTCTTCAAATGTGTTTGAGTAGCGGGTTGCGAAATCCAGATGCTGCCGCTTGTCATTGCTGCCATACATGGTCTGGGTCTCATCGACTGGAATATCGAAGGCAGGGCGCCCACCCATGCTGGGGAATGTGCGTTCGCGGAAATAGGGCAGGACGTAGAAGTCAAAGACGCCAAAGTCCTGCACCGTGGAAACGGCGACCATGGGCTGCCCCAACTTCTCCTCACCGTCCAGGCTTTCGACCTGGTCCGTTTGGTTGACGATGTCGACCAAGTGCGCAACTTCGGTGACGCCCCAGAAGACTTTATCGATGCCGACCCGGAACTCCCAATCGCCCGTCACGTAGGCGTATTTCAGTTCACGTATGTCAGCGTGTGTGCGGTTGCCGTCATTCTGGTCCAGGCGGGCAAAAGGCGTGAACACAACAAACTGATCACCATTGTCCCAGAATGCTTCCGCTGTTACCTCTATGGCGACCGAGCTGTTAAAGCGTTTTTGTCCAGCTACATTGCCACGATTTGGAAACACCTGAAATTCAGGCTCAACAAATCCGGTAAACTCAAATTCGGTAGCCATAGATGGCGTCGTCATTGCCATCCCGCACGCAAATACGCCGGCGATGCATGTTGTTTGTAACTTTTTCATTTACCCCTCCCAGCAGGGCGACCCAAAAAAGAGGCGGGCGTTTTCGCGCCCGCCTTCAAATGCCTTTGGAATCTTTACCGTGCGCGCTTTAGCGCATTGGTGGTGAAGTCGGATTCCGTGAGACCAGCCTGGAAAACGAAATCACTCCAGACAAGGCGAGTGTTTTTGCCAGTTTGATGGTTTTCCATGAACAAATCGTGGGCACGCCAGTGTTTGTCCTCATAAAGCTGGTAGTCGGTAAAGGTCAGCGTTTTCAGCAGCTGAGCCTTACGGTCGTAGAATTCGAGCTTACGAGGCTGGTAGTCGGTTGTATCTGTCCAGGCTATCTGGCGGGTGTATCCGGAATGTTCATAAAGCGGCGTGCGCTCGGAGACGTGACACATGCGCTCACCGCAAGCTTCATCCCGAAGCCAATTGTAGGAGTATTTTCCAACTTCAGTGGATGAAAAATCCTCGAACGCGAACTCTGAGCCCATGAACGGACCGGACTTGTTGACCGATGAAATGCGCTTAACGCGCTTCACTGCTGGCAGGTACATCCATTGATCATCAGGGTCCAGAATGTGGGCATAGGAAAGAAGGGCTGTGCCGTCAACATCGCGGGGTTTGTCGAAGACGATCAAGCTCCAGTCACCTTCATTCTCCTCGGTGATTTCCAGAACCAGGTTGCGTAGTTCCCGCTCACTGGTTTCGCCGTATGCATTGGTGAGGATCATCTGCATGTTGGCAGAGGTGTTGTTGAAGCCAACATCTCGCCGCTCAGTTTCCTGGGCGATGGCGAGACCCCGTGCAGCCGGGTCGTCGGCGCCGGGAAGGATTTCGAGGCCGGCAAGTTCCTCTGCAAATGCTGTGGAGATGCCGACAGGAACGATGACCAGCATCGCAGCGATGGTCCAAGCCAGGACCAGGTTGGGTAGGTTCAGCGCGTTTATACGCATGGGCTGATTTTCCTCTCTCAGGTTTACCGTAAGACGCAGGATAGGGTTGGCGTCCAGAATTGAAAAGCGAGTCATCTTTTGATCTCCCTTCCTAAGCAGGCGCTGGCGCGTCTGCCGACCCCGGGTCTGCTTCAGCGTCAGCGGCTTTGTCGGACTTCCGTTTGCTATCGAGCGTGATGAGGAGAGCAGGCAGAAGTAGGAAGTCAATGATGAGGGCACAAGCCACTGTCACAGCAACCATTGTCCCCAGCATGGCGTTCACCCGGAATGGGGAGTAGGCCAATAGCGCAAAGCCAATGATCAGCACAAAGGTTGAAACCCAAAGCGCGGTGCCAACGGTTGAGAAGGCATAACGGACTGCATCCTCGGCCGATTTGCCTTGCTCTGAGCGCGCCCGCTGGTATTTGGACAGGAAGTGGACAGTGGCGTCCACAATTAGCCCTAGAGCAGTGGCGATCACGAATGTGGACCAGAAACCTACTTCAGTGCTGAACAAAGCCAGGACACCGAAGGCCGCGATGGGGGGTGTGAGGTTTGGCACCAGGGAAATGATCCCGAGCTTCAAATCTCGCAAGGCGAGCATCAGACATCCAGAGATGAGCAAAAGCGCAAAGCCTGTGCCGACCGTCATTGCTTCAAAGTTGTTGATGCCGATGAAGGAGAACATGACGGCCTGTCCTGCCGGGTAGGCATACATGCTGTCGGGCGCGTTGGTTTTGAGCCAAGTCTCTGCGCGATCAATGATGCCCTTCATTTCCTCAGTGGAAACATCGGTCAGGGTGATGGTCAGCTTGGTCGCTGACTTATCGACATTGATCTGGTCATTGAGGTCGAGGCCATAAGGCAGCGACATTTCATAGAGCAGCAAGAATTGGGCTGCGCTCTGTCTATCTTCCGGGACACGGTAGTAGCTCTCATCATCACCGTGCATGCTTTTGTTCACCCGCTTGATGACATCTGAGAATGTGCCGACATGAACGACCTCCGGCTGTTCACGGAACCAGTTGGCGAAGGCTTCCAGTCGTTCCAGATACTCCGGATCTGAGATGCCACCCGTATCACCAGAGTAGAGCGAATAGCTGATCTGGTAGATGCCCGTCAGATTGTCGGATGCCCAGTCGCTGGCGACACGGAACTCCATACGATCATCGAAATATTCAACAAACCGGTCGTTGAACGTGAATTGCGGCAGGAGAGAAGCGAAGCCGATCAGGACCGCCGTCATGCCGACCAGAATTTTCCGGCGGTTGCCGATCACCATCTCGCCGAATCTCTCCATGAACTCAGACTGTTTGCTGAGCGACCCTTTGGCCGTGATGGGCAAAATAGCCATCAACGCTGGCAGGAAAGAAATAGAGAGAACCCAGGCCACAAGGGCGCCGACGGCCGACGTATTGCCGAGGTCGCGGAAGGGCGGGGCATCGGAGAAGTTCAGGCTCGCAAAGCCTATGGCGGTTGTCACCGATGTCAGGAATACAGGTTGAAAGTTTACCCTCATGCTTTCGATGATCGCCTCGCGTTTGGCCATGCCTTTCTGCATGGATACCAGTGTTGTTACCAGTATGTGGATTGAGTCTGCGACGGCGACGGTCAGAATGATGGTGGGGGCGCCGGAGGAGGGCGGCGTCAATCTGACGCCCATCCAGCCCATCACAAGACCCATGGCCGCCGCCGCGGAAAGACCCACCACGATGAGGGTCGCGATTGTGCCGCTGATTGAACGAATGAGAAACCAGACTGTCAGCGCTAGAACGACATACATGCCCGGCGTGAGGGTTGTGAGGTCACGGGTTGCTGCCTCAGAGAAAGAGGTGGAAAGCATGACCGATCCGGTAAGCTCGATCCGTAGGTCCGGGAACCGTTCGCGAATATCGGCAACAATGGCACGCGCATGGGCAACCGGTGCTGCAGTCGCGGTGATGTCGTCGCGGGGGATTTTGAGGGTCGCGAAAATTGCCGTGGTGGTTCCATCATCAGAGATGATGCGCTTGGCAATAGCGGGTTCTGTTGTGCCAATCCGAAGGATTTCCTCAGGGTCCACCTCTGCGGGGTCAATGACCAGGTCGCGGACATACAAATCATCTTCTAACGCGGTCGTATGCTGATAGTTGGTGAGGCTGTCGACCCGAATGGAGTACGGAGTTTGCCAGGCCCGTTCTGTGATTTCCTTCACAATTGCCAGGATTTCAGGATCGGTCGCCTTACCTTCATTGGGGCGCAGTACCCAGAGGAGCGTGTCTGGACTTGTATATGTGCGCTCCAACTGCTCGAAGGCTTTGAGGTTTGGATTTTCATCGGTAAAGAAATAGCGGTAGTCGTTTGAAAATTTGATGTACTGACCGCCAGATGCCATCGCCAGGGCGCCGGCCACTGTCACCAGCACAACGAGCCAGCGTAGTTTGATGATCCAATTGGCGTAGGTCGTGACCCATCCGTTATTCATGATGTAAGTCCTTCTTTGGGGCCAGGCGTACAATTGCCTGTGGTCCGCAGACTGTTGAGATATTGGTAAAATGCTTCAAAGCTCGATGCGCCGATGTCGGTGCTCTGAGCTGTTTTGATAAGTCCGACCGTTCCCTGGTGGGTTGCTATGATCATCGTAGCTGCAGCTTCAGCTGAGATGTCTTTACGCACCTGACCAGCGTCCTGACCTTTTCTCAGTGCACCGGCAATGGCAGCCCGCCATTGTTCGTGGATTCCGTTCAGATAGGTGCGGAAGTCTTCGTCCAGCCCGGACATTTCCTGGCTGAGGTTCTGGAGTGGGCAGCCAAGGCGGACATCGGTGAAGATTTCGCCGTTGACGTGTCTTTGAAGAATTTCGAGAAGGGTGGTGACCGGATCGTTTGTTTCCTCGAGTGGAGTGAGCCAGGTGGTGCTCATGAAACGGTCAACATTGTCGACGATGGCGGCGAGACCAAGGGCATGTTTGTCTGGGAAATGGTGGTAGAGCGAACCTTTGGTGCATCCGGCCGCCTTCAAAATGTCGTTGAGGCTGGCCGAGCGGTACCCATGCTGATGAATTTCATCAAAAGCGGCTTCGAGCAGAGCCTGGCGGGTCCGCTCACCACGAATTTGCCGCGCATCCTCGCTTTTTTCGGCTTGGATTGTCTTTGGTGTCTGTGCCATAGCCCCTCATTTTCACAAACCGACCGGTTGGTCTAGTATCTAGGAGGCTCTCGCGAAAACGTCAAGAGCCCGTATTCAAAAATGACTGGCAAGAAACATCGAGGATTGGTGTGTCGTAAAGATTTCGGGACAGTTTCGTATTGTAACGAGAGAGCAGGAGACATGGATGTGCGGCCAGAGGTGCAGATTGGGTGTGTTTTGCGAGGCAGCTCAGGTTTTTTTTGAAGAAAGCAGGCTTAGCCCGCGAGCAGCTTCCTGCTTGCGCGACGTTTTTCAGTCAGATCACGGATGACGGGCTCCATGACTTCTTCATGAAACTTATCGCAGCCAATGCAGAGATTGGCGAAAGGCGTGCCATTTGGAAGCTCTGTGTGGGAGGCCTGGTGGAATTTCTCCTCCGACCACCCCTGGGTGAGGCCCATCCTGTCAGGTGCGCCTTCATTCAGTGCTTCAAACACAGGATGTCCTTTGAGGCTCTCGAGAATGTCTATCAGAGGTTCTTCCGCGACGTTGCCGATCGGGACCTTTGTTTTAAGGCAGCAGGGAAACACCGATCCGTCGGGTTCAATGGCAACTTCGGAACCAGCCATTCCATGATTTAGGAAGTTGCGGCCTCCTGAATGACGGGCGCAGAAATTCGTGTTCATGTCGGCTTTGGTGAGAGAGTTTTCCCAGGCTCGCCCTCTTGGCCAAAGCTCGCCGATCCATTGATCGGGCTGAGCACCGAAGAAAAAATAGAAAGGCCCTTTTTCGGTCAGGTAGTCCCGGCCTGTGGAAGCATCAGGGACCGGTTGCATGCCGGCTTCCTCAAACATGTCCGTCAGTTTCTCCATCAGCGGCAGGCGCTTGTCGCCCTCCATACCGACATGGAAATCATCCATGCCTGCGATGGCGATCATCCAGACATTGCGTTCCAGCATCTCATCCAGAATTTTCGGTGTGACAAGATCGCCCGTGGTTTGAATGGATATGTTGACGCCACCTTTGCCGTACTTGGCGTTCAGGGCGTTGAGGGCAGGATAGAAGATGCGTTCGCGGACCGGATCAATCAGGACTTCGCCACCAGCGAGAATGATGCGGCCGATGCGTTCCTCCGGTTTTCCTTCTGGCGTGAGATTTTTGGGGTCCTGGTAAATCATCGTGCTGGGCAGGTTGGCGATCACCCGCTCGAAATGGGTGTCACTCTCCACCAGCACGTCCTCAAGAGCATCTCGCACATAGGGGCGGAAACGCGTGTCATAGCAATGCTTGCACCGGCGGTGGCAGGCCCAGGTCAGGACGTAGTAGATCGATTCCATTGGCGCAGGTTCCTCAGATGGTCTCCAAGGGAGAGCCTAACCTTGCTTGGCGCCTTGTCTCTTCACAAATGCGAGAGAGGGAGGATCAATGCGGGCGGTCGCCATTGACGGTGACGCGCCGCATATGCCGCCTCTGGCCATGATAGTCGTTGAGCGCAAAGTGCTGAACAGCGCGGTTGTCCCAGAAGGCGACGGCGCCTGGTGTCCAACGGAAGCGGCAGGTGAACTGTTCCTGCGTGCAATGATCAAACAGGAAGTTCAGAAGCGGACGGCTTTCCCGCCGGGTCATGTTTTTGAAGTACATGGTGAAGGCCATGTTCACGTAAAGCGCTTTGCGTCCGGTTTCCGGATGGGTGCGGACGACGGGATGCTCAAATTTCGGCACATCGTCATCGGCATTGTCGATAGCCATTGATGAGCGCTTCATTGCGGAATTGCCCCCTTGCCCATATTCACGCTCGGCGGTGTGTATGGCGACCATACCGTCCAACATCTCTTTCATGCCATCAGACAGGGCGTCATAGGCCTTGTACTGACTTGCAAAGAGGGTATCGCCTCCAAAGGCCGGAACTTCAATGGAGTGGAGGATAGAGCCCAGCGCGGGTTCGTCGAGGAATGACATGTCGGAATGCCAGCCGCCACCAAAGTTCACCTTGTCTTCCGGCTCTTTGATGATTTCCATCACTTCTGGATGGTTCTGCATACCCTTCACATACGGATGGACATTCAAAGAGCCAAACCTGCGTCCAAAGGCTGTGTGCTTTTCAGGCGAGAGATTTTGGTCGCGGAAGAAAATGACCTGATGGTCCAAGAATGCCTGATGGATGTCATCGAAGGTTTCATTGTCGAGATCTGCATCCAGGTCTGCGCCTGAAATCTCTGCGCCGAGTGCACCAGAGACGGGCTGAACGTCGATGTTTTTGTAACTCATTACTTGTCTCCCTGCGGTGTTGTTCCGCGCTCTCTTAGTTCGTCGCTGAAATCATGCTCCCACATTTCTGGGGATGTTGGATCAAGACCCGCCGCGTCTGCAAGAGCGGCGATGAAGATGCTGGCTTCGGTGAAAAAAACCACCACCAGGCCCAATAGGGCAATGTTGAACAGGACTGCTCTGATCTGATTGATCCGGTATCCTGGCAGTGAGGTGAAAGCACGAAGAAGCATGCCCAGATAGCCAGCCACCGGCGTCAGCAGCATGGAATAGATAAAGGCAAGACCTACAGAACCCAACGCAGGAAACAAATACTCATAGGGCACGTTGGGTTGGCCCCAGCTTTCCCCCAAAAAGTGCATACCGGTTACCAGGGAGAAACCCAGAATAATCTGTATGCCGCGCTCCATCTGGGTCCAGAGTGGATGGCTTGGGCTGATATCGAATGCCCGCAGGCCGTCCTCCTCTGACTTGCTTTCATCGATCATCAGAATTCCTTTGTCTCACCTGATCACACGTTTGAGACAGCATACCCTATTCTTGCGATGGTGCGACTCTGCTGCGGGGCACGAACCGATCCAAGGTTACTGCAAAGGCGGGAAGAGCAAAGATCGCCGAGATCATGTTGGCCATAAACATGAAGGCCAGCAATATTCCCATGTCCGCCTGTAGCTTCAGGCTGGAGGATGCCCAGGTCGCCACACCCCCTGCCAGCGTGAGCGCGGTGAACACCACCGCCACCCCGATCTGTTCAAGTGCAAGAGTGTAAGCTTCCTGAAGCGGTTTTCCCTGATCGAGAAAAATGTTGAGGCGGCTGTAGATATAGAACGCATAGTCAACACCAATGCCTGTCGCAAGTACAAGAACCGGCAAGGTCGAGACTTTCAAGCCAATGCCAAGCCAGGTCATGAACCAATAGCCCAGGAAGGTGGCGAGGAGGAGAGGCATGCAGCAGCAAATTACCGCGCGCCAATCTCGGTAAGCGATGAGGACCAGGAAGATGATGGCGATGTAAACCCATAGGAGCATGGGGAGCTCAGAAGTTTCAATCACCTCATTGGTTGCGGCCATCACGCCGACACCACCCATGCCAAGTCGGATATTGATGCCATCGCGCGCAGCAAGTTCCTGATCTGTAGCGACAAAATTCTCCACCGCGGCGATAACTTCGTCAATTGTCGTTGCTATATGATCATCCATGTAAACGATGACCGGCAGAATGGTGCAGGTCTCGTTCAGCAAGCCCGAGCTTGGTTCGATGTGTGAGGTTGTGCGGATGAGGTCTGATTGTGTTCGGGGGAGGTCCTGCCATTTCAGATTCCCTTCACGCCAAATCGCCGAAACCGAACGGGCTGAGACAGGCAGGGATTGGACGGAGGTGACCCCCGCCACATTGTCCATGTGAGAGGAGAAACGATCGACCAGACGCATGGTGGGGTAGTCGACGCAGCCATCGACAGGTGTTTCCACAACGATGATGAGAGCGTCAACGGAAATGGAAAAGTCGGTGACGACTGAGGCTGTGTCTATGTTGTATCGCGAGTTTGGCCAAAGTTCTGAAAAGCCAGGGACAAGGTCGCCAATGTGGCGTTCCCGCGTCTGGTAGATTGCAGTTCCCAGCAGCACTGCAAATGCGACCAGAACCAGTGTGGCATTCCGGGGTTTTGCAACACGGGCTAAAAACCTCATGGCCGCTTCGCGACGGACACGAATGCGTCGATAGGTGAAGGCGTAAGTGGGGTTTGCGGGAAGGTAGCTGGCCAAAAGGGGCAGCATGATGAGATTGGTAATGATTTTTAGGGCGACGCCCAGTGACGCCATGATCGCGAGTTCTCTGATCACATCAATCGGGATGAGATAGAGTGTAAAAAAGCCCACAAGATCGGTTACCAGCGCCATGCTGCCTGGCACCAGCAACCTTGTGAATGTGAGTCTTGCGGCGTCCATCGAGGAAGCGCCATCACTGACTTCAGAGGCAATCAGATTGATCTGTTGAACACCATGGCTCACGCCGATGGCGTAGACCAGAAACGGCACCAGGACCGCAAGCGGGTCGAGCCCAAACCCCATAATGTTGAGAAGTCCAAACTGCCAGACGACAGAGATTAGCGAGCAGAAGATGGCCAAGAAGGCGAGCCAGGCTGAGCGAACATAGGCATAGACAGCGAGGCCAGTCAGCACGAAGGCGTACCCGAAATAGAGGAACACATCTCCCGCTCCATCCGCCAGATCCCCAACAAATTTCGCAAAGCCGATAATTTCGATACGGACGCCATCGGACTGGAAAGGGGTGCGGACCTGAGCTTCAAGGCGGGCTGCCAGATCAAGATAGTCAAGACGTTCTCGGGTGAGCGGGTCTATCTCCTGGAGCTCAGCTATGACCAGCGCGCCAGAATTATCGTTGGCGAAAAGTGTGCCCTGGTGGCCGCCATTCATGGCGCGGTCCCGGATGCCTTCAATATCCTCTGGCGTCAGACCATCTGGCGTGATGCGGCTTGGAATGACCTGTTGTGACTCAATGCCATATTCGGTGTTTTCCGTGACCCGCGTCGTTGGCGCCCAGAGCGAACGGACCTTTGTGCGCCGCACACCAGGCAAAAAAGTGATCTCTTCTGTCACGGCGTGCAATGTCTTCAAGAAGTCTGGTTGCCAAATATCCCCACTCTCAGCGCGGACAGCCACGAGCACCAGGTTGGCGCCCGGCACTTCGTCCTGATATTCAAAGAATGTCTGAATATAGGGATGTTCCGTAGGGACTTGCTTGAAAAAGCCAGCGTCCATGCGCAACTGAGTTGCGTAGACTCCCATCACAATCGTGAACGCCGCAAGGGCCAACAAGATTATCAATCGCAGCTTGAAGACTGCTAACTCAACAAATTTCACTCGGTCCCCTCCCCAGCACCCCCCGTGGTAGCCAGGAGGATGCAGCACCGTCAAAACGCGCTTTGGTAAACCTGCCAATTTGTGACTGGTCAAGGTCGGCGCGCTGAGGCACTCTTAGTAAAACATATTTATCTGTTGGGGGAGAGTGTTGTGAGGGTTTTAAGTGTTTCTTTGGCGGCAGGACTTTGTTGGTCCGGTGCTGCTGTTGCTGGTGTGTCTGAATCAGAAGCTGCGCGGTTGGGTCAGGATCTAACGCCGATCGGTGCTGAAATGGCCGGAAATGCTGATGGATCTATTCCGGCATGGGATGGCGGATTGACGGCGGTGCCGGAAGGGGTCGCCTTTGTCGGGGGGCATTATCCTGATCCTTTCTCCAGTGATGCTCCCGTTACCACCATAACGGGCGCAAACGCCGAGGAGCATGCTTCACTACTGACCGACGGGCAGCGCGCCATGTTGGACCGATATCCGTCCTACAAAATGGATGTGTATGAAACGCGCCGAACTTGTGCGTTTCCTGACGCCGTCTATGACGCGACCCGAGTCAATGCAGTCAATGGCAATATTTCAGATGATGGGCGACAGCTGTCGGGGGTTGCACTTGGTGTGCCGTTCCCCATTCCGCAAAGCGGTGTCGAACTTGTTTGGAACCACAACCTTCGCTTCCGCGGACATAAAGTGCGTCGCACGTTTGCATCAGCCGCCCCTTCACGTGCTGGGGCATTTACACCCATTCGCGTGCAGGACGAGTTAGTGTTCTCATATGCTGACCCAACTCTTGGGTCGATTGATGAGTTGGACAATATTT
Source organism: uncultured Parvibaculaceae bacterium (assembly GCA_965283695.1). Classification (GTDB taxonomy): domain Bacteria; phylum Pseudomonadota; class Alphaproteobacteria; order Parvibaculales; family Parvibaculaceae; genus Mf105b01. Next base: position 107,499 of record CBDIPP010000001.1, read on the forward strand.
CTTTGAAATATATCCAGGAAACATTGAGTCCGCCGCGTCGTGCCGGTCAGCTTCTGCTGGTTCACGAAACCATTGACCCTAACATTGCGGACCGTATCTCCTGGCAGTACACAGTTGGCCGGTCGGAGTCAGCGCCAAACGTTCAGCGTACGACAGCTGTCTCCTATGATAATCCCCAGATCTATTCTGATGCGATGTCGACCGCTGATAATTTTGACATGTTCTCAGGACCCCCTGACCGGTATGACTGGGCGATGCTTGGTAAGGAAGAGAAATACATCGCGTATAACTCTTATCGGCTGAGTTCACCGAGCCTGACATATGAAGATATTGTCCAGGCGGGGCATCTGAACCAGGACCATGTGCGGTATGAGCGTCACCGTGTTTGGGCGGTTGAAGCAACGTTGAAGCCCACAACTCGGCACGTTTATTCCAGACGCACAAATTATTTTGACGAAGACAGTTGGAACCTCGCGTCAAGCAATCTCTACGACGCACGCGGTGGCCTCTGGCGCGTACAGGAAGCACATCTGATGCAGTATTATGATGTGCCAACCTGTTTTAATGCTTCTGATGTCGTCTACGACCTGATCGAAGGGCGCTATGTTGTGCAGAATTTGAAGAATGAAGAAAAAGGTATCGATTTTGCGGCGAACGATCTGATCGAGTCGTCTTTTGTTCCACAGGAGCTTCGTCGCCGGATTACCCGCAGGTAAAAGTGCTGCACTGAAAATCAAGAGAGGCCGCGTCAGTTTCTGGCGCGGCCTCTTTTATGCCTGTCCCTTTGTGTCGCATTTCCGGACGCTGAACCGGGACCACTTCAGCTGGAAATGCTATTAGGGCGCTTCGTTTGAGAAGATGATCGTGCCGGAAGCCCCAAACATGCCGCCGACGCCGTGCGACACAGAGATTTTGGCACCGTCTATCTGCGCGGGTGCGGTGCCTCGCATCTGACGCACACTTTCTTGCAATGCGTACATGCCATACATGCCGGAGTGCATATAGGAGAGGCCGCCGCCATTGGTGTTAAGCGGCAGCTTCCCACCAGGCGCGGTGTTGCGTTCCCAGATGAAATCAGCGGCTTCGCCGGGTTTGCAGAAACCCAAATCCTCAAGCCCGTATAGGGGAAGGTGGGCGAAGGCGTCATAGATCATGAGATGATCGACATCGTTGTGGGCAATGCCGGCTTCTGAAAAGGCTTGTGCGCCTGAGACCCGGAAGGCCTTGGAAGAGGTGAAGTCTTCCATCTGGCTGATCATCGGGGTTTCGACGCTTTCGCCCGTGCCCAAGATATAGACCGGTTTTTGCGGCATGTCCTTGGCGCGATCCGCTCTCGTCAGAATAAGCGCACCGCCTCCATCAGTGACCAGACAGCACATAAGGAGCCGGAACGGGTAAGCGATCATGCGGCTGTTCAGAACGTCGTCGACGGTAATTGGGTCTTTGAAGCTTGCGCGTGGGTTCATCGCCGCCCATTCGCGCTGAACAACTGCGACATTGGCGAGCTTTTCTTCCGTGACGCCGCGTTCTTTCATGTAGCGCAACACTGGAATGGTGAACATGGTGGGCGGGTTCGTAACGCCATAGGGAAGTTCAAATTGTCCCTGCAGGCTTTGAGGGGAGCGTGCAAAGCGCCTGGCGCCCACACGGCTTCTGCCCGACTCGGCATGGGTGATGAGAACGGTTGAGCAGAGACCTTCATTGATGGCCGCTGCAGCATGGCGCACATGGAGCATGAAGGAACAGCCGCCGACGCTCGTCCCGTCTACCCATTTTGGTGTGATGCCCAGATAGTGGGCGGTTTCGGTCGGGCTTTCCCCTGCGGTGGCAACGCCGTCAATGTCCGATGGCTTCAACCCAGCGTCCGCCATGGCGTTGAGCGCGGCGTCTGCATGAAGCGCGATCTGAGACATGTCCGGAATTTTGCCGAGTTCGGTGGTTTCTGCAGCCCCGACAATGGCAATCGATTTCTGTTTCATGTGCCTACACTCCCGTTTGGGCAGAACTGGCGGGCTTAAACTTCGGCAAGCTGATTGTGTCGCTCGCTTTTTCGAAGGTGACTTCCAGCGGCATGTCCAACATAAGGGCTTCTGGTGTTTGCGGGCAGTCGACAATATTGGTCATCATGCGTGGACCTTCTGCGAGCTCAACCACGGCGATGGAGTGTGGTTCGTCGCCAAAGTCTGGCCTCGGTCGGTGGTTGATGACGTAGGAATAAAGTGTGGCTTTACCGCTGGCTGATTTCACCGTCACCTTGCGCGAGCCGCAGGCAGGGCAAAAGGGGCGCGGGGGAAAATAGGTCTTTGAGCAATTGTCGCAGGATTGCAGCAGCAGTTCGCCTGAGCGGCATCCTTCCCAAAAGTGTTCCGTCTCCGGCGTGGGTTCTGGCAAAGGACGTTTGAATTCAGCCATGTCACTGCTCCCTATGTTCTGGTTTTTGTTGGCGGGAGCATAGCGGGCAGGGTGTGTTTGGCAAACCGGCAAGCGACACGATGTGTTGTACCGCGTCTTGGACGCAGGGTGTCGCAGCGTTACCTGAAGAAAGCGAAGGAGGCCATCGGCTCGCGCTCTGCGATCAGTGTGTTCACTGGTGAAGTTTCATCTGCATATCCAAGCGACATGCCGCAGACTACATATTCGTCATCAGGAATGTCGAGAACGTCCTTGGTCACTCTCCAGAATTGGTTCCAGGCACCTTGTGCGCATGTGTCGAGGCCTCTTGCGGTCGCGGAGAGCATGAGGGTTTGTATGAAAATGCCAATGTCCAGCCAGCTTGTGCGGTCGAGGTCTTTGTCGATGGTGAAGATGAGACCAACCGGCGCGTCAAAGAACTTGTAGTTGCGGCCCCACTGGTTCCAGTTGGCTTGTTTGTCACCCTTTGGGATTTCGAGCAGCGTGTACATGTCCTTGCCGAGTTTGCGCATGCGGGAGGTATAGGGCTCCATACGTTTGCCTTCGGACGGCCATTCCTTGCCGCCGTCTTCCGAGTGTGCTTCGCGGTAAGCAAGAAGTTCGGTTGACAGGCGGTCGCGGGTCTCCCCCATTGCGACATAGACTTTCCACGGTTGAACATTGGTGCCTGATGGCGATCGCGCAGCGCGGGTGAGGAGTTCCTCAACCATCTCTTTGGGTACTGGCGTGTCTTTGAAGGCGCGCACAGACCGCCGCGTGTCGAGTGCAATATCAAGATCCATGGAACCACCCCGTGTGTTTTTGTTGGGGAGGGGATAGCATGAGCGTCCGTATTTCGCGAGACCACAAATTGATCGTCTAAGCGGGCGCCCAATGCCCGTGGAAGCTGATCGGTTGATGGTGGGTCAGATGTGCTGTTGCTACCGGTCCCGCAGAAATGTGCTCTGAGTTGAAGATGGCGAAGAACGTGCTGCTGCTGACGCCATCTAGGACCTGGGTCAGAATCCAGCCTGAATCTGCGGATTCAGGGTGCGGTGCAAAGACGGGCTCGCCTACATATGCTGCCGGTCCGAAGTCATAGGTGGCGATGTTTCCAGTTTCCATGTTGATCGCGGCGAGGCCCGTGTGAAGGAAATTGTTCCGAGGCCCATAAGTCGCATATACGGTTTGGTGGTTATGGCAGGCAGTGCGGGGGTCAACTGAGGGAAATTCGAAAGCGCCTGTTGCAACGATGTCTTCCCTCAATGTGTTGGCTTCAAGGTCAATGACGTAACGGCGCATAGTGCCGGGACCTCCTTCCTCGCCAATGCGCCCAGACATCAGGGCGGTGAGAACAGGGTCTTCACCGATGAAATGACCGGGATCATCATAGCCAGCGAAATCCGCAATGATTGTATTGCCCTTTTCATAGGCATTGGCGGCGTGCCACATCCAAGCACCGGGTGCCTCAAGGAATCTAGCGGCCGATCCATCTTTTGGAATGACCGCAACAATGTTTCCTTGTTCTGGTTTCCAGTCGAAACTGTCTGTAAAGCTCGACATGCCACCTAGGAATGAAATCAAGCCAATTTCAGCGGGCTGGAGATTTACGATCAGATAGTTCTCTGTCGCGAAGAAATCGTGTGTGTAAACCTGTCGTGGAGCATCTACCGGTGGAAGTGTTGTAATGCGACCATCTGGATGGTGGATGGCCGCGTGGATCTTCATTGTGGGACCAAACTCCCCGCCCATCACAATCCAGTCGCCGGTTTTGCTGTCGATCTTGGTGTGAGCTTTGGTTGCAGCACCATCAGACATCCCGGAGGTGGTTGTGCCGAGGGTGTCTAGGCCAGACGGTTCTAGCTCATAAATGGGACTCACTTCGTCTAGTGCGAAGATCCTGCCATTGACGTTGTAAACAGTGACGCCTGCCTGGGTTTTGAAGTCCGCTCCCAGATTGTTGAGGAACGTGCCCGGCGCGCGGGTGGTCCAGGTTTCATATTGGAATTTTCCTGCGGCTTCCTCGGTCAGGAATTTTTCCGTTCGCACGAACCTGCTTTGATGAGTGGCTTCGCCATCTTCCAACGTTAGGCGCTGCACCAATCCGTCTCCATCAAGCGCATTGGTTTTGCGGTAGCCGTCGCGTTCAAAAAGACCAGGGCCGTTCCGGTAGAGTGAGCCTTTGAGGGCTTGCGGGATTTGACCCCCGGTCTTGAGCTTCACAGGATCGGATTCGGCTATCGAGGTGCCAATCAGGGTCCGCCAGTCTGCTTGCTGGAGCGAAGACGCGGGCCCGCTTATCGCTTTGCCCCCTGATAGGCTGATGGTCCCTGCAGCAACTGCACAGCCACCCATCTTGAGAAATGCCCGTCGGTTTTCCATGCCCTTGTCTCCTTTGATCTTGACGGTGTTAAGATATGAGATAACTTGACATTGTCAAGATGAGGCTTGAAAGATAGATCAAGATGGCAACCCAAAAAAACAGAAAAACCCGCAAAACAGCCGGATATCACCACGGTGATTTGCGCGCTGGACTGATCGACGCTGCAACCCAGATAGTCGAGACGGAGGGGGTGATGGCGCTGTCGCTCAGGGGCGTTGCGCGTCAGGCGGGGGTGTCGCAGACCGCTCCTTATCATCATTTTGCTGACAAAGAGGCTTTGCTCGCCGCGGTGGCTGAAACAGGCTTTCGAGGACTGTCGGAGGCTATGGGTACCTACAATCAGGGTGTTGAGAGCGCTGGTGCTCAGATCGTAGCGCTCGGGCACGCCTATGTGTCGTTCGCGACTGCGAACCCGGGCCGTTTTCGATTGATGTTTGGTCCCCAGGTGCCTGACAAGGCAAACTATCCCGACCTACTCGCTAGTGGTGCCAGGAGTTATGAGATGATCAGGGCAGCCGTGGAGGCGCGCCGGAATGAAATGGATACTCAGAGTGGGACGCTGGACGCAGACACAATGGCGGCTTGGTCGATCGTGCATGGCCTGGCAACCTTGCTCATCGATTCCGGTTTTAGCAGAGAAAGTATGGGCGCGCCGACGCAGAAGGCGTTAGTGGAGCACGTGACACAGGCGCTTGTGAGCGGCCTCGGTCTCGGGGGGACGTGAAGTGACATCAAATACGATGGCTGATTTACCGGACAAGTTCTTGATGTATGGGGATCAGAAGCTTGTTCGCTTGTTGGGCGGACGGCCCTGGACATCGGGCATTGTGGTCGCTGCCTCGGCTTTTCTCCTGTTTTTAGCGCTCGCCTTTGGGTTTGGCATTTATGAGCATGTTTATAGTGGTGCGATCCCAGACATTGCATGGACGTTCGGCGTCGATCCCTATACCTGGGCAGCCTTCGTTACGGCCGTGCTCACCGGTTTTGGATTTAGCGCTTCGTCGTTTGCGCTCGCTCAAGACGTCAAGGATATTAAAGCGATTGCCGAGATTATCGGCAGGAACGCGGACGAACTGGCCGATGAATGGATTGGCTATGTACGCGCACGCATTGTGCGCGGCCGTATCATCGCATTTTTGTTCTTCATCGTCGGTGTCTTAGTCGTCGTCGACAATATACCTGGCACGTCTGACCTGTTTGGCCTGCATGATCCCGAAATCTATTCCTGGTTTCAACAAGTGCCTGCAGCGTGGTTTCTTGTGTTCGTGCCGCTCAATTTCGCCCTGATCGGAAAGGGCGTCTATTTCACGATTGTTGACGACAGGTTTCATCGTGCGACCCGGAATGCCTATCTTAAAATTGATCTCCTGCATCCAGATAAGCTGAAACCTTTTACGCGCATGGCACTGCGGCGTTCTTTGTTGTGGATAGTCGGGTCGTCGATTTGCCTGCTCCTATTCTTGAATGAAGCGGTGAGCCCAACAGGATTGCTTCCATTTGTGCTCGCGATCATAGTTGTGGCATCGCTCGCTCTGATCGCCCCGCTTACGGGCATTCATCGAAAAATTTCGGCTGCGAAGCAACAGGAGTTGCGCACCGTCCGAACATCCATTGCCAAATTCCGTGATGAGGTGTTGCACGGCACGAATCCGACTACAACGAATAACGCGGCGCATCGCTTGACCGGTCTTGTCGCCTATGAAGCGCGTTTGGAGAAGACATCGGAGTGGCCGATTGACCTGCCAACGCTCGGTACGTTTTCGTTCTACCTTGCGATCCCGGTGATCTCCTGGGTCGGAGGTGCACTCATGGAGCGGGTGATCGACGTTCTGATTTAAACGCCGACTGCATGGTCACAACCCCAGAACCGCCTTTGCCATGATGTTGCGCTGAATCTCATTTGATCCGGCGTAGATCGGCCCGGCGCGGTCATTCAAATATTTTGGCATGACCGTCGCTCCATAATCTGGCCCAATCGCCGTTTCGTTGGCGCTCACGACTGGCGCTTCCAATACGGGTCCGCCGGGGCTTGTCATGTGGGGTTGGAAGGGCGCGATATAATGGTGCATGGCTTCAACGGCGAGCTCGGTGATCCTGTTGCTCATCTCTGTGCCTCGAGTTTTGAGCATGGAACTTGCGGCTCCTGGTGCTCCGCCCTGGGACAGTTCTGAGAGGATGCGGTGTTCGGTGAACTCAATCGCTGTGATGTCGATTTCCGCCTGGTCCAGTTTCGCCCGGAATTCGGGATTTGATATGAGCGTGGTCCCGTCACGCCCGCTTTCGGTTTCTGCCATCACGCGCACTTTGTTGAGAAATCCGTGCAGCTTCGGCGCATAAGCATTGCCGCGTTCAATCTGTAGGAGATATTTTGCAACCGTCCAGCCATCGCCCACCTTGCCAACAGCATTCTTCTTTGGCACACGGACATCCTCAAAGAAGATCTGGTTTTGAATATGTTCGCCCGTCAACATCACGATGGGGTCGACGGTGATGCCCGGCGTGTTCATGTCGATCAGCAGGAATGTGATTCCACGCTGAGGGATGTCCGAATTGTCGGTGCGCACCAGGCAGAATATCCAGTTCGCATGCTGCGCGTGGGTCGTCCAGATTTTCGTGCCGTTGCAGATGAAATCATCACCGTCTTCCACCGCGGTCATTTGAAGGCTGGCTAGGTCCGATCCTGAGCCTGGCTCTGAGTAGCCCTGGCACCACCAATCATCGCCGGAAAGAATACGTGGGAGGAAATAGTCTTTCTGTTCCTGATTGCCGTGTCCGATGAGAACTGGTCCGCACATGCCAACCCCCATAGGAGAGAGGCTCGGTGTCTCTGCAGTGGCGCATTCGCTTTGCCAGATATAGCGTTCAACGATGTCCCAGCCAGTGCCGCCATGCTCGAGAGGCCAGCCAGGAGCGACCCAGCCTTGTGCGTGGAGCTTCTTGTGCCATTTGAGGGTGGTTTCATAGTCTGAATAGACGCTTGTCATGCCAGCGCCGGCCTGTTTCAGATCATCCGTCATAGCGTCTGCGAGGAAGCTTTTGACTTCCTGCCTGAACGCCTCATGTTTCGCACCTAATCCCAGTTCCATGGGTCTCTCCCCGAAATTTCTGATTGAGAAGGAGAGTAGGGGTGGGGGCACCCAAGTCAATCTTGGGAACAGACAGTTTTCGTATGTTTACTTGAGTAGCTCCAGAGTCTTGTCGCGCGCTGCGTCAAGCAACGCTCTCGAAATGTCCTCGTCATTCATGGCGCGGGCGATGGAGAAGCCGCCGATGCTCAAGACCACTGCGGCCAAAGCTTCCTGGCTCGGATGCGCACCAGGTTCTGGTGTGGTGCCGGTTCGTGTTCGGTCATACTCGTGAGCGAGTTCCAGGATTTTTTCTGTGTATGCATCTTTGGCCGGTTTCACGTTTGCGCGTGTAACATCGCTGGGCAAAGAGGCGAGGGTGCATTCTTTTGCAATGACGTTCGCATTCTTGGGGTCGAGATAACCGGTCAATGTCTCTGTGGCTTCGCTGTGCAGCGCTGCGGGAGTAACTCCTTCACGCCGACGCATCATGCGCCCAAGCCCGGCTTCATCGCGGACAATCTCCGTCAAGAGCTCCGCCTTCGACTTGAAGTACCCATAGAACCCGCCACGGGTGAGTTTAGCTGCGCCCATGATTTCATCAATTCCGACGCTGTTGAAACCTTTGCGGCGGAAGAGCAGGCCGGCCTGTTCGAGGATTCGGGTGCGGGTCTTGGTCTTATGGTCTGAACTGTATCGCATGCTTCCTTATGTATTGCATGTCATCTGACATGCAAGTAGCATGTTGAGCAACATGCAATGGGAGATGTTGACCTATGGGCGAGCCCGCACGGCTGTTGCACCAGTTTCGCTATTCGAACTTCAACGAGAAGGCGCGGTGGGCGCTCGCCTTCAAAGGGCTCGATCTGCCACGGAAGGACTATCTGCCCGGGCCGCATGGCGGTCAGATCAAAAAGCTCTGCCCGGAAAGTTTCACGCCGGTTCTTGAGTGGGACGGGAACCACATACAAGGGTCTGCAGAGGTCATCGACCACCTGGAAAAGGTGCAGCCGGAGCCCCCGCTCTATCCCGCTGACCCAGCAGAGAAAGAGGAAGCCTTACGTCTCCAGGCCCATTTTGACGAAAAAGTGGGGCCGGAAGTCCGCCGGGCCCTGTTCCTCGACACAATGAACGATGCTACGTACATGGCGAACCTTTTTGCCGGTGGGAAGCCATGGCTCGTTCGAAAGAGCTATGGAGCGATGTTGCCACTGGTTCGACCGCTTATGCGCTCTGCCATGGATCTCACTATGGACAAGCAACCTGCAGCTTTGAGAGCCACTGAGGTGGGGCTGGATCTAATCGCTGAGCAATCCAGGGCTACAGGCTATCTTGTGGGGGACCGGTTTTCAGTCGCGGACCTGTCGGCAGCAGCGCTTCTCTCAATCACGGCCAATCCCGATCATCCGGATATGAAACGGCCTGAACCTATGTCCAAAACGACCCGGGCCTGGATGGACAGGTGGAAAGATCATCCCGGAACTCAGTGGATTAAAGAGATGTATGCAAGGCACCGTCCTACATAAGCAAAAGAGTTTTTTTGTCTTCCCCATTGGCGTTTGAGCCAAACTCCCTTACATGAAGGGCGCGCCCCGGCATTTCTGCTCGGTGGGCGCTTTTTCTTTTGGGCTGGGGTATGGCCGGAAACTCAGAGAGCGATATGCAAGAAGATGACGATCTTCCTGCGCTGAAGGCGACGACGCCGGAGGAACGCAAGCGTGCGTTTGGTATCCTGTTCGTCTGCCTACTGTCGGTGGGCATGGGACAATCTCTGTTCTTCGGCGTTTTTCCACCGATCGCTAAAGGTCTTGGCGTCAGCGCGTTCGAGACGACTATGATCTTTTCGCTCTCCGCGCTGCTTTGGGTGCTCACCAGCCCTTTCTGGGGGGTGCGGTCGGATTTTGTGGGACGAAAACCCATTATACTCATGGGACTTGTGGGATTTGGTGTGTCCACATTCGGTTTCGCAATTGTGGTGATGGCTGGCATGTGGGGTTGGCTCTCTCTTGCGCTCATGTTTCCGCTTCTGATTTCCGTGCGTGCGATTTTTGGGACTTTTGGGTCAGGCACCATGCCCGCAGCCCAGGCTTATGTGGCTGACCGGACCAGCCGGTCAGAGCGGGCGTCTGGGGTTGCCTCTATCGGGGCGGCCTTTGGCATGGGAACGGTTGTTGGGCCTGGCTTTGCTGCCGCTACGGCAACGCTTCATGTTTTGGCGCCTTTTTTTGCCGTTTCGACGATTGCGTTTGGTGGGGCCTTCTTCATCTGGCTTTTGCTGCCGGAGCGCACGACACCGCGCAGCAAGCTTGCGGAAAAGCAGAAGCAACGCCGCCGCCTGAAACTCACAGACCCCCGGGTGCTGCCCTGGTTAACTCTCGGAGTGGTGTTGTCGTTCGCTCAGTCGATTACGATGCAGTTGGTTGGATGGTACTTCATGGCGGCTTTCGAAGTTTCTCTGGAGGAGGCAACCCAGCTTGTGAGTGTTGGCCTTATGGCGATGGCCATGTCTACACTCTTTGCGCAAATGGTGATGATCCAGCGATTTGATCTCTCGGTTCAGTTTCTACTGCGTGTCGGGGCCGCGGTGATGATCGTTTCCTTCGGCATGCTGATCGCGGCCAATTCTTATGGATTGTTTGTTTCCTCACTCGCGCTTGCCGGACTTGGGTTTGGTCTACTGCGCCCTGGCCTGATGGCTGGGGCTTCGCTCTCCGTTTCACCGCGCGATCAAGGTGCCATCGCAGGTCTCATTGGATCAACGGCAGCTACCGGGCATATATTCAACCCGGTGATCACTTTTATCTTCTATGAGGTGCTGGTGCTTCCGGCGGCACCGTTCATGATCGCAATCGGTTTGATGGTTGTCATTTTGTTGATGGCTTTGTTTCATCCAACCATCAGCAGTGTTCAGGCGAACGTGGAAGAGGATGAAGATGCGGATCTCCATCCTCATTGATGTAAGGAAAGCCTAAGCAGCGGCAGTGCTTTTTCCTGCACTTGTCGATAGGGCGTCTTTAGCTTCCCAATCTGCCATCAACGTTCCTACTGCGGATGCGAAGGCGACTGGCTGATCCAGCATGATGTGATGTTGTGCGAAGGGTACGGTGAAGATTGGTGCTTCAGGGCGCAGTCTCCTCATAAAGGCCATGGTCTCAAGGTCATGATCTTTTGAGATGTCGCCATACATGACGCCCACATTGCAGGCGAGATTTTTGAACATGTCTTCATGTTCTTCACCGCCCATGCGCAGACCGTTGAACGCGAAGGGGTCAAACTTCCAGCTCCAGCCGTTTTCCTCCGAGGGGCGGCGACCGTCATTCTCGCCGACGCTGACTTCGCGGAGTGAATGCTTGCCAATGTAATCTGTGATGAACTTGTTGGCACATTCCTGAAGTGGTGCCAGACGGAAACGACCAAGCGCTGTCTCCAGATCTGGATAAATCCGGGTTGGTCTCCGGGGAGCATCGCCCAGGAACCATTCAACACCATCGTGTTTTGGACGGACTTTAAAGTCGGCGAGAATCACGCCACCCAGATCCGCACCAAAGAGCGCGCCTGTAATGAGGGTCACGAAGCCACCAAAGCTGTGGCCGACAATGACGGGTCGCGGCCCGAGCCCTGCGTCAAACGCCACCGTCTTGATGGCATGGGCATAGGTCTCGCGGGTGTATTCGTCCCGCCAATGACTGTCGCCCATGCCGGGCAGGTCAATGGACGCAACTTCGTAGCGATCGGTGAGGAGCGGTGCGATGAAGTCAAACCAACGGGCGTGTGCCCCATTGCCATGGACGAGCAACAAGCCTGGGCGATTATCCGCCTTGGAGGCCCATTTCCGGTAGTGGATCTTCGTACCTTCTGAGTTTACCCAGCGCGTTTCCGGTTTTTCTGCCAACACATCCTGAAACCAGCGGGGTTCATGGGTAATGAAGTCTTCTGCCGGGAGAGGTGGAATGTCTGGACCCTGATTCTCGTATTCTTCTTCGCTCATGGGTGATCTCTTAGGTTGGGCTGGTTATATGGCTCGACTTTTAGGGGGTAAAAGTGGCGCCAGCGTCATTTTCAGTTGCGCCCAGTCCTATGACCTGGACGGGTCCTTGTAAAGTGATCCAAAGGTTCATGGTTGATTGGGGCAAGGCTCTTGCAATGTGCGGTTGACAGGCGCGCCTCCGCGGCTTAGTTTCCGGCCAAATTTCAGACATTTACCGGCGATATGTCCGGGGCCGCAGGGCACCCGCTTATCCCGTCCGAGCCCAAGGTAGAGCATCATGAAAGTCCGTAACTCGTTGAAATCGCTCCGGGATCGCCACCGGGATAACCGTTTGGTCCGTCGCAAAGGTCGTGTTTACGTTATCAACAAGACCAATCGCCGTTTTAAGGCGCGTCAAGGTTAGGCATTGGATTGGGCTGAGTATCACGCCCTAGTATTTTTCTTTGCGCCTTAATTTGTTCTAAGCCGCAAAGTATTCTTGAGAGGCCGCTCCTTCGGGAGGCGGCCTTTTCTTTTGTCTTTTTCCAACCTTAGAACTTAGGGAATATTTGGGGGTCAGGCTTATGGCGATGATTGATGCCATTCTATTCGATGTAGGCAATGTACTGGTTCAATGGGACCCAAGACATCTCTATCGTAAGCTCTTGCCCGACGAGGCGGCTGTTGAGACCTTTCTGAAGGATGTTTGCACCCTGGAGTGGCATTTCGCGCATGATCAGGGAATCTCGTTTGAGGAGAACGCCGCGTCCCTTAAGGAGGCGCATCCTGATCACGCAGAGCTCATTGATATCTGGGGCGCGCGCTACCTTGAAATGTCGCCTGGAGAGATCGAGGGGGTGAGCGCGCTCATGGATCGTGCAGAGAGTGCAGGCCTTGAGTTTCACGGGCTCACCAATATGCCATCATCTATCTATCCGCTTCTTACGGAAGCTTTCCCGCCAGTCGCACGACTTAAGACCGTCGTTGTGTCTGGGGATGAGAAAATCTGTAAGCCAGATCTGGAAATCTATCGGCGGGCGTTGACGCGCATGGGGACAGATCGGGCGCGCACGCTTTATGTGGATGACTCGTTGGTCAATGCAAATGCCGCGGCTGACCTTGGTATGGTTTCACACCACTTTAAGCATGCTGGAGGACTGGAAGCTCATCTCGAAGAGCTTGGTGTGTTTGGAGCGAGATGATGCGAGATGCTGTAATTTTTGACATGGGCAATGTGCTGATCGATTGGAACCCGCAAGCGGTCTATCAGCCTCATTTTGCGAACAATCAGGAACAGCTGATGTTCTTCGCAGGGCTGTTTCCTCGCATGCATCATACCGCTCATGATGCGCGAGGGTCTTTCACGGATGCACTCGCGCCGCTGAAACGCCAAGAGCCTGACATGGTTCATTTGATCGAAGTGTTTGAGCACCGCTGGCATGAGTTTGTGCGCGGCCCTCTGACCGAGACGGTCGAGGTGCTGCATGACCTGGTCGAAGCAGGCGTCCCGCTCTACGGCCTGACCAATTGGCCTCATCAAACCTGGCCACCGCGCCCTCCTGCAGATGCGCAGCAGGCTTATGATTTTCTGGACCATTTTGCAGATATTGTCGTGTCGGGGCAGGTGCAGATGCATAAACCCAATGATGATATTTACGACCATGCGCTTAAGCAGTTTGGATTGCTGCCGGAGCAGGCGGTGTTTGTCGATGATTTGAGCGAAAACATTGCGACCGCGGATCGTCTGGGGCTGCATGGAATTAGGTTTACCAATGCGAAAGCACTTAGGGACGAACTAGAAGGCCTTGGCTTGCTTCAGAGCCGTTGATGGTCAAGAGTATGCGTCCAGACCATGATAGCAAAGAGAACAGGTGAGATGAGTGGTGAGAACGCTGGCCGGTTCATGATCTACGGGGCGACAGGGTATACCGGGAGACTGTTGGCGCGCTTGGCCCGCGACAAAGGCCTGTCTCCGATTATCGCAGGGCGAAGTGAGGCAAAGCTCAAAAGTCTCGCAAACCAATATGGGGCAGAGTTTCGCGCATTTGACCTTTCAGACCGCAAAGCTCTTGATGAGGCACTGGATGATGTCGATGTGGTTCTGCATGCGGCGGGGCCCTTTTCGGCCACGTCAAAACCCATGGTCGATGCCTGTCTCAGGACGGGAACTCATTATCTAGATATTACGGGTGAGATCAGCGTCTTCGAAGCCTGCGCGCGTCGGGACGAGGCGGCCAAAGAAGCTGGCATCATGATCATGCCTGGTGTCGGCTTTGACGTGGTGCCGAGCGACTGCTTAGCTGCGCATATGAAGCGGCGTATGCCAGATGCTACTGACCTTGTTCTGGGGATTTCTGGAATCGGAACGGCCTCACGCGGCACTTCCAAAACAATGATTGAAAGTATTGGCGCGGGCACGCGCGTGCGTCGAGACGGCCGGATCGTATCGCTTGGCGCGGCGCCCCAACGGGAAATGAATTTTGGGGATGGCAACAAACCATCGGTTGGTGTTGGCTGGGGGGATGTCTCCACGGCCTACCACTCAACCGGTATTCCCAATATCACCGTCTATTTTGAAGCAAGCCCGCAACTGCAGCAAATGGCAAGCATAGGCGGCTTTATGCGCTTCATCTTGAGCCGAGGGTTCATGCAGCGACGGCTTAAGGCGAAGGTTGACGCAGAACCTGATGGCCCCACAGAGCAGGAACGTGCGGCGGGCTCCAGTGTTTTGATTGGGGAGGCCACCAATGAAGCTGGGGAGAAGGTGGTTTCCCGCCTTCGGACCCCGGAGGGTTATTCGCTCACCATTCAAACCGGCCTCGATGTTGTTGAGCGGGTTCTGGCAGGTGAGGCAAAACCTGGTTTTCAAACGCCGTCAACGCTTCTCGGACCAGATTACATCACGACATTTGACGGGTGCGTACGTGAGGATTTGAACGCCTAGGCCTCGCGAAAGTGTGATTTTGAGCGCTTGCGGAATTTGTCTTGCACTCTATCTTCAAGGATATGGAACTACGCCGCGCCCCATTTCTCTTGTTCATTGGACTGACCAGTTCGGTCCTTGTCCCTCTGGCGCATGCTGATGAAGCTCCGACTGTCGCGGAGACCGAATTGACGCCAGCCACTGCGGCTTCTGTCGCATTGGACCGCCTTTTCAGCCAGTTGGCGCAATCAAAGACGCCTGAAGATGCCAAGGTCGTAGAAGATCTTATCTGGGGTGTCTGGAACCAATCCGGGAGCGTCAGTGTTGACCTCTTGATGGACCGGGCGCTTGAGGCATTGGCGGTTGGGAACTATGAAAATTCTCTGACTTTCCTCGATGAAGTTGTCGATCTTGCGCCGGGATATTCAGAAGGCTGGAACAAACGGGCGACCGTTCATTTTTTGCGAGACGATTACGCAAGCGCACTGAATGATTTGGAAGCTACACTGGCTCTGGAACCTCGCCACTTCGGCGCTATTGGCGGCCTTGCTTTGGTTCTGGAGGATTTGGGCGACAAAGAGGGTGCGCTTGATGCCTATCGCAGGGTGCTGGCGGTCTATCCTTACCTTGAAGGTGCGGGAGAAGCTGAGAGCCGTCTCACTGTGGAAATTGAAGGCCGGGGAATCTAAAAATTGTCTTGGGTGTTGATTGCGGTTCTTGCCGTCATTGTTTTTGCGTGGATCAATGTTTGGCGAGCGGAGCGCCGCTATGGCCGACACGGACATCTTGTGACGGTCGACGGTGTGGGTTTGCATTATGTCGATGTGGGTCCCGATGATCCGACAGTCACAGTTAAGGCGCCGATTGTTCTCATTCATGGGGCTAGCGGAAACCTGCGTGACTTTGAAGCGAGTATTCTCCCAGAGCTTGCCAAGACACATCGTGTGCTTGCGTTTGACAGACCGGGACATGGATGGAGCGCACGTCCAGATGTCTCCGATGCACATGACCCTGCGCGCCAGGCGGCGTTGATCCATGCGGCCCTGAAGCAATTGGGCGTTAAGCGCCCCGTACTGCTTGGGCATTCCTGGGGTGGCGCTGTGGCAACAGCCTTTGCCACACGGTTTGGTGCGGATCTGTCGGGGCTGCTGGTTTTGGCCGGCGCAACTCATCCCTGGAAGGGACCTGTATCCTGGTATCATCGGGTACTTGCGAAACCGATCCTTGGATCGATCTTTCTGTGGCTGGTTGTGCTGCCCTTCGGGCGATTGATGGCGTCTGCTGGTGTGCAATCAACGTTCACGCCGGACAGTGCCCCCGAAGGCTACGAGGAGGCGCTTGGTCTCTCGTTGCTCTTCCGCCCAAACCACTTCCGAAACAATAGTGTGGACACGTCAAACTTACGCACGCATCTTGCGCGCCAATCGATGCGGTACAACGAAATCAAAGTTCCGACGATTATTGTCACGGGCAATCGCGATCAGACCGTGATGGCCAAACTCCATTCCTACGCGCTGCATGAGCAGATTTCAGGTTCTGAACTCATCAAGCTTCAGGGCGTAGGGCACATGCCCCATCACGTGCGCCCTGACATTGTCATCGATGCGCTGGAGCGTCTTGCGAGCGGACAGGCACCTGCGGCAGGCGCCCACGTGCATCCACCGCAAAGCGATGCACAGAAAGCTGCTGTCGCCTGACTCAAGGCTTATTCAGGAGTTCCGGCTGACGTCGATCCCACATAGGCAACGCGGAGCATGTTGGTGGCGCCCGGTGTTCCAAGGGGCACACCCGCCATGACAACAATGCGTTGGCCGGGCTGAGCAAAGCCTTCCTTGAAGGCGATGTTGCAGGCCCGGTCGACCATATCATCCAGATCCTTGGCGTCTTCGGTTAGAACGCAATGGACGCCCCACACGAGCGCCAGCTGCCGGGCAGTCTCCACAATCGGGGTCAGGACTACGATCGGGAGTTGAGGGCGTTCCCGTGCTGCGCGCAAGCCGGTTGAGCCGGAGTTTGTCCAGCAGACAATGGCAGCTGCATTCAGCGTGTCGGCAACAGAATGGGCCGCTGCGCTGATGGCATCGGCACCCGTTGCTTCTGGCTGTGTCTCGCGAGCATACATGATGCTTGGGTAGGTGGGATCGGATTCCACCTGAGCGCCGATCCTGTTCATCATCTCGACAGCCTCAGAAGGAAATTCGCCTGCGGCGGATTCAGCGGATAGCATCACTGCGTCCGCGCCTTCAAACACGGCGGTGGCCACATCGGACACTTCAGCCCGTGTTGGCAAGGGTGATGTGATCATGGACTCCAGCATTTGGGTGGCGACCACAACTGGCTTGCCGTTTCTGCGGCAAAGTCGGGTGATCTGTTTCTGCCATCCCGGCACCTGCTCAATGGGAAGTTCAACACCCAGATCGCCACGTGCGACCATCATGCCGTCAGCAATATCTGCAATCTCTTGCAGATGGGTGAGAGCGAGCGGCTTTTCGATCTTGGCCATAATGGCAGCGCGCCCCCGGGCAATCTTTCGGGCTTCTGCCACGTCTTCGGGTCGCTGGATGAAGGAGAGTGCCAACCAGTCGACACCCAACTCAAGAGCGAGTTCTGCGTCTCTCCGGTCTTTATCGGTGAGAGCCGTGAGCGGCAGCAAAGTGTCTGGCAAGTTGACACCTTTGCGATTGGATAGCTTCCCGCCAATGGTGACTTCGGTAATGGCGTGATCTTTTTGAACCTCTTTCACCCGCAAACGGATACGCCCATCGTCGAGGAGGAGTTGGCTGCCTTCTTCGATGGCTGCGAAAATTTCTGGGTGGGGCACGCAGACACGGTTCACATCGCCTGGTGTTTCATCCAGGTCGATCCGAAAGTCGTTTCCTGATTTGAGGTCCACGCTGTCATTTGCGAAGGCGCCGACGCGAAGCTTGGGGCCTTGAAGGTCTGCAAGAATGCCTATCGGGCGGCCCAGCTCTTCTTCTACGCTGCGCACTGTGCTGTGGACCTTGCGGAGGCCCTCAGCGTCCAGATGGCTCATGTTGAGCCGGAACACATCTGCGCCCGTGGCGAAAAGTGAGCGGATCATTTCCGCTGAGCTTGAGGCGGGTCCAAGTGTTGCGATGATTTTGACGTTGCGGCGCCGCATGTTTGCTCTTGCTCCTTCTTCAACCGCCGGGATTGGCCTCTCCGGCAGTTTGTAGGGAATAGTCCCGTCTTCTTGCGCCTCTTGACCCTGAAGGTCAAATGTCACGTGATCAAGACAGGTCACTTTAGCCTAAGCCTAGCTGCGACCCGTCAATGTCTTGTTAAAGCGGCGTTTAGAAATAGCTGAGTGCTTAAGCAGAGACGAGGATGGCACGGAAATCATTCACATTAGTGAGTGTGGGTCCCGTGGTTATCAGATCCCCCAATGTCTGGAAGAAGGTTCCCGCGTCGTGGCTTGCAAGCGCCATTTCCGCATCAAGCCCTAATCTTTTTGCTCGTGACAGGGTTCTTGATGAAATGACGGCGCCTGCTGGGTCACTGGCAGCGCCTGATCCGCCGTCAATGCCGTCTGTATCACAGGCAAGCGCATGCACATTGCGTTCACCCTGAAGCTCCAAAGCCAGCGCCAGGGCAAATTCTTGGTTAGGCCCGCCTGCGCCATGGTTTTTTCCAAGGGCGACGGTTGCTTCGCCACCTGAGAGGATGATCCGCGGAACGCCTGGATTGGTGTGGGACCTGGCCATGCGCGCGTGGGAGGCTGCGAGTTCGAGGGCGCTCGCCTCTAGTTCGTCGCCGACGATAGATACTTCGCAGCCGGCTTCTCGGGCGAGGGCCGCAGCAGCGCTCAACGCGTGGGACCCTGTCGCGATGATCCTGAAATTGGCGCGGTCAAAACAGGGGGCATCTGGTGCTGGTAAGGCCAAGTTTTGTTTGAAGCACTCAATAATAGGTTCTGCGATGGGCACACGGAAACGCTCAATGATGCTTAAAGCATCAAGTGCCGTGGTGTGGGCGGGAACTGTTGGACCGGAGGCAATGACGCTCGGGTCATTGCCCGCCACGTCCGAAATGGCGAGGGTGATGGAGCGGGCAGGGTAAATCGCTTCGGCCAGCCTGCCCCCTTTGATACAGGAGAGATGGCGCCGTACGCAGTTTATGTCTGCGATAGGTGCGCCGGTTGAGAGAAGAGCGCGGGTGAGTTTTTGCTTTTCTTCAATTTTGACCCCCGCAGGTGGCAGGGAGAGGAGGGCCGATGCGCCGCCTGATAGAAGCACAACGGCGAGATCTTCCTCTCTCAGAGAATTTGCGAGGGAAAGCATGCCTCTGCTGGCATTTTCTCCTGCGCCGTCTGGAAAAGGATGGCCAGCTTCATGAACCGCGACGTGATTTGTTGGGACCGTGTGGCCGTACCGTGTGATGGCAATGCCTTCGATCTCCGTGCCGGGCCAGCGTTCTTCATAGAAGGCCTCTGCCTCAGCTGCCATAGCAGCTGCGGCCTTGCCCGCGGCGAGAATGACGAGGCGTCCTTCAGGAGGAGCGGGCAAATGTTTGCGCAGGCATGCAGCCGGTTGCACGGCCCGAACGGCCGCCTCGAACAGGTTCAGCAGAAATCTTCTTGGGTCTTCATGAAGCGTCATTCTGAACGGTGCTCTTTCCTGGCAAATGAGGTTTGGG
The DNA here is from genome assembly GCA_965283695.1 of uncultured Parvibaculaceae bacterium. Taxonomy (GTDB): domain Bacteria; phylum Pseudomonadota; class Alphaproteobacteria; order Parvibaculales; family Parvibaculaceae; genus Mf105b01. The sequence continues at coordinate 126,884 of CBDIPP010000001.1, forward strand.
CTATCGGGATTGACGCCTGGTGTCGCATTCCTGGTCTTGTCCGATTATAGTCCGGCCATGCCCGATATGAGTTCGTCCAAGTCTACCAGCAAAGCGCCCATTGATTCAGCGGTAGATGGATCACCTTTTGAACTGGTTAACGCACAAGGTAATCCTGATATTTTGATCCTCTGTGATCATGCATCTGCGGCTCTGCCGTCGAAGTATGACACGCTAGGTCTGCCTGCGACCGAATTTCATCGCCATATCGCCTATGACATAGGATGTGCGGAGGTGGTGCGCGCGTTGGCCTCTCACCTGAATTGCCCTGCAATCCTTGGCAGGTATTCACGTCTTTTGGTGGATTTGAATCGCGGGCCGGATGATCCGACCATTGTGATGAAGCTTTCTGACGGGTCGGTCATTCCTGCCAATGCAGATGTGGATCGCTTTCGCGATGGGGAAGAGTTCCAATCCCGGATCGCGCGTTATCATGAGCCCTATCACAGTGCCGTTGATGCTCAGATCAAGTCTGCGCTCGCTCAAGGCCATGTGCCGGTGATCATCTCGATCCATAGTTTCACGCCTTTTTGGCGGGGCAAGGCGCGGCAATGGCACGCTGGCGTGCTATGGGATAAAGACCCGCGTCTGGCAATGCCTTTGTTGCGTGTTTTAGCAGGTCAGGAAGGGCTCGCTGTCGGGGATAATGAGCCATATGGCGGGTTTCTTAAAGGCGATACGCTTTACCGACATTGCACGAAGAGAGGTTTGCCGCATGCGCTTCTCGAGATCAGGCAGGATCTTATCGATACGGAGAGAAGTCAGGCTGAATGGGCGGATCGGCTTGCCCGGTTATTGCCTGACCTGATTGCTGCAGACGGTGTACGCGAAATCACTCATTATGGTTCGAGAACAGACCCGACCTAACGGACCAGCCCAGGAACGAGATGCAATGGATGCACCCACACTCACCCTTGGAATAGAAGAAGAATATCTTCTTGTGGATCGTCAAACGCGTGACCTGGTGCGGAACCCGCCGGACGCGCTGATGGATCAGCTCCACAAAGCAATAGGTGAGCAAGTCACATCAGAGTTTCTGCGCTGTCAGGTGGAGGTGGGCACCAGGGTCTGCACCGAAATTGGGGAGGCACGTGCCGAACTCGCGCGCCTGCGGCGGTTGGTCGTGGAAGTGGCCGATGGTTTTGGATATGCGCCTATCGCGGCCAGCACTCATCCCTTCAGCCACTGGGATGAGCAGGAGCACACGAAGAAAGAGCGCTATGACACGCTTGCCCGTGATTTAGCCGGTGCCGCCCGGCGAATGGTGATTTCTGGCATGCATGTGCATGTGGGGATTGAGGACGATGATCTGCGGATCGATCTTATGAACCAGGTGCGCTATTTCCTGCCACATCTCCTCGCTCTTTCCACATCATCTCCCTTCTGGCAGGGGGAAGATATGGGGCTTCAGTCCTACCGGCTGACCATCTGGGACGCTCTGCCGCGGACTGGATTGCCGGATACGTTTGACGGCTATTCTGAATATCAGCGGCTTGTTCAGCAATTGGTGGAAACAGGCATTATTCCCGATGCGACAATGCTCTGGTGGGATATTCGCCCGTCTGGCCGCTTTCCGACGCTGGAAAGCCGGATTACCGATATTTGTACCAGCCTGGATGATGGCATTGCGATTGCCGCAACCTATCAAGCGCTTCTCTCCATGCTCTATCGGTTGCGCCAACAAAACCAGCGCTGGCGGCTCTATCCGTCGACACTCATGGGTGAAAATCGATGGCGGGCCCAGCGCTATGGGGTGAGTGGTGAGCTGATTGATTTCGGCAAGGGCACGCTTACGTCATTTGATGCTTTGTGTGATGAGATCATCGAGATGACGGCAGAAGATGCTGCCAGGCTTGGATCGCGTGATGAGATATCCCATATCAAGCGGATCGCCCGGCGTGGCACGAGTGCGGATCAGCAGCGACGGATTTACGAGGGAGCGATAAAGGACGGTGCGGAAAGCAAAGAAGCACTGACAGCGATTGTTGACCACCTAATTGAGGAAACTGCGGTGGGGCTTTGATCTCACTGCGATGCAAGGATGAACTGACATGGATAAATCAACACAAACTGAGCTTGAAGCTGCTGCCTTTCGTCGACTGGTGTCTCATTTTATGGAGCGTACAGACGTGCAGAACATCGACCTGATGATCCAGTCAGGCTTCTGCCGAAACTGTCTGGCGGACTGGTACAAAGACGCTGCAGAAGCTCAAGGGCTGGAGATGAGCAAAGACGCAGCGCGCGAGCACATTTATGGCGAGCCGTTTTCAGACTGGAAGAAAAAGCACCAAAAAGAAGCAACGCCTGAACAAATGGCTGCGTTTGACGTTGCGTTTAAGAAACGGAGCTGAGGTGGACTGGGCGGCTCAGGTAAGATGTTGCGCTCAATCGCCTAGGTAAGCTTCGCATTCAACTTCCAAGGCGCCACCGAGCGCCAGACCGTTTGCGCCAAAGGCAGATCGCGCTGGATACTGTCCCGGCTCGAAATAGGTCTCATAGACTTCGTTGAAGACCGCCCACTGGCTCATGTCAGACAACATCACCAGGCATTTGGTGACATTGGCAAAGGAGGCGCCATTGGCTTTCAACACCGTCTGAATATTGTCCATCGCCTGGAGCGCCTGACCCTCCATGCCACCGTGTGCCAAGTGTAGTGTGCCCGGTACATTTCCAATTTGACCTGAGAGATAAAGCATATCGCCGACCCGGACAGCCTGCGAGAAAGGCAGATTGGCGTCTGCCATCGCTGGGTCCGTATAGCGCTCAATCGGTGCCCCGTGGGCTGACGTGATGAAAAAACCTAGTAGCAGACTGATAAAAACTGCGCGCATATCTGACCCTCCCAGAGCCTCTTTTCGTGTGCGTACAGGTTAGCATGATTGTGCCGCCAAATAATCCACAGCTTTATGGCCCCTGTCCCTTGCTGGCGAGGGAGCGCGCCGATATGGTGCGCGGCTCGGAGCTGATGGTTGCTCCTCCTTTTTTCGATACCAGTTCAAGGAAGTCAGATACATGGCGGATGGCACCACGCCCGAAGGGTCAACAACGATTGCGCAGGGACAATTGCGTTCTTTTGTTGAGCGGATTGAACGGTTGGAAGAAGAAAAGGCCGCACTCGCAGCCGATATCAAGGAAGTCTATGCGGAAGCCAAGGGGAACGGTTTTGATACCAAGGTTCTTCGCAAGGTGATTTCGCTTCGGAAAAAAGATACGGCTGAGCGCCAGGAAGAAGAAGCGATGCTCGAGCTTTACCTGCATGCACTCGGCATGCTCGGCTAAAGCTGCATATCTTGAAACTTAAAAAGCCCGGCAGAGGAATTACCTTGCCGGGCTTTTCATTGTCTGAGGATTGTTCTTAGAAGCGGAACGTGGCGCGAATGGTTCCAAGCACACCATCTGCGCTTTCAAAGCCCAAGGATGAGGGGTTTGTTCCATCCCGTGTGATAACGGGGATGTTGTCGACATAGACATAGGATGCATCGAGCGACAACTTGAAGGGCGATTGTGGCGTGCCGAAGGTGATGCCTGCCCAGGCCCGTCCACCGAGGCTTGTGTCGTCTCCACTAAGGGATGCCTGGCTGTTGGCGGCACCAGTGAAGGACAAGCGGTCCCATCCATCGGCATCATTGAAATCTGCCGAAAGAAGGCCACCCCCATGGACACTGACGCCGTTGAAATGGCGAACCGCATCGAAGCCAATGAAGGGGCTGATGGTTTCAACATCGACCTGGGTATTGTAGGCGAAGTTCCGTCCGAAGCCTGGAATGTTACCGGAGAAGCTCGAGGTTTGTTCCTGATTGGTGTAAGCCGCCCCGAAGAAAGGCATGAAGAGCCATTCTTCGCAAACAAATGGCAGACCTGCCTTCGCGTAAAAGCTGTCCCATTCGTAGTGGGCTTCATAGTCAGCCTGGGTCACCACATTAAGGCCACCGGCGCTTACGAGAGAGAAGCCTGACGCCCCGCCGAGCGGGCCTGGGATCAGGAGTCGGTCGCCGTTGGGGTCAATGTTGACCGCACTGGCTGATGCATTTGCCGTTGTGCGGACATATCCAAGTGCTGCCCAAATTCCATTGGAACCAAAGATATCAGCATCTGCAAAATGGGCGCTGCCATCGAAGGACCCCGCCGTCACCCGTGCTTCTTCTTCAAAGCTCGCAACGCCGAGGGTTTGTACCAGCGTTACTAGTGCTTCAAATCCCAGGAATGATTGTTGAGGCAGGCTCAATTGACCAACGGATAAGCTACCGCCAGCGGTGAAACTTGTGCCAGCGTTTGCCGCTTCTCTGTTGCCGCATTTAGCTGCCCACTGGGCGCGTAGTTTGGCGGTGTACGCATCGATTGCGTCTTCATCCTCTTCGTCTGTGTCGACAACAATCATTCCCGCTGGGCCACTTTGGGCGTGCTTGGCCATAATGCTGGCGGAATCTAAGCGTCCAATTGCAGTCATCCATTTCGATTTGTCGCAACTGGCTAGTGCTGCTTCTGCATCTCGGACAGTTTGAGTTAAGTCTGCCGCGCGTACGCTGTTGTGAAGCATGAGATCGGTAGTTCCGACCTGAAACTGTGGGAGCGCCGGATTGTGGCTATTGTCAACGGCGCTCGCAGGCGCTGCGAGGAGAGAAAGTGTCATGCCTGCGATGGCGACGGCCGTCGCAATTCTGCGTTTTTGGGAGAGAAGGACCATGTGAAACCCCTGTTGTGACGCCCTTAAGGACGCTGACCTGAGACAGGGGGCAAACCTACGGACGGAAAATAGGTGGTTCGTCATACATTTGTATGAGGCGGTGGCATGTTTTAGCCTCTACTCCGAAGGACGTATTTGATGGTGGGAGGTTGTTCTGGAACGGGTCGCGGATGAAACGCTGCGAAGCTGGCGGCCACAGGTAAGAGGGGCAAGTCTGCGCGCGCGATTTTGGATCGGGCTCGTTCAGACCGTGAACAAGCTTCTTCGAAAGTCTGTTGGCGCTGAGAACCAGAAGGCGAAACCGTTTGATGTCGTTACGGCCCGCAAGCGGGTGAAACTTCTGGAGAACATAATTGCGATGGTTCCATCCAGTGCCATATTCGAAGAACCCGAAAACGCCCCAGTTGCGGGACCCTGGGTCCAGATCAGGGACGCACCCCAAACACGCACTTTGCTTTATGTCCATGGAGGGTCGTTCATGCTTGAACGATCTGGTGTGCATGACGCTCTGATTGCCAATATCTGCAAGGAGACAGGCGCGCGCGCCTTTGTGCTTGATTATCGTCTCGCGCCTGAGAACCCGTTTCCTGCTGGCATTGAAGACGTGAAAACGGCCTATCGCTGGATGATCGAGCAAGGGGTTGATCTTGAGACGTTTGCTGTGGTCGCGGACTCTGCCGGCGGTGGTCTGGTGCTTGCAGCGCTCATCGCTCTTCGGGATGAAGGTGTGGCGATGCCTGGGGCGATGGTTTTGCTGGGCCCGTGGGTCGACATGACGCTTTCCGGCAATTCGATTTTGAGCAACCTTGAGAATGATCCCATGGTGAGTTCGCTTGAAGGGCTCAACATGTGTTCCCGCCTCTATTTGCAGGGTCATCCACCGACCGATCCGCTTGCCTCTCCTCTGTTTGCGGATCTTGGCGGATTGCCGCCCACATTGATCCATGTCGGCGCACCTGAAATCCTAAGAGATGATTCAACGAGACTGGCGACACGCTTGCGCGAAGCTGGTGTCGAAGCCTGGTGTGATGTCTATCCGCGCATGCCTCATGTCTGGCATCGCTTGGGGCCGTTGCTGCCGGAGACACGACGGTCGATCAAAGAGATCGGTGACTTTCTGTGTCAGATGCTTCCCGGACGTCCAGAAGAAAAACGTAAGGTCGGTTGAGGAATGGTGGACAAGTACATCAAAGACCGGCGCTCTAAGGACCGGATCAGCGCGCGAGTCTGGCCGGGTCTTCACGAAGGGCTGGTGCCAGAAACGGACCGACGTCTTGGCGAGATTATGAGCTGGGCAGAAGAGAATGATGAAGAGTGGATCTTTGAGTTTCTAAACGCGCGATCCAAAGCCATTCAGGAAAATGACCCGGATGCGCTCAATGGCAAGATCCCTCCAGAAGATTTTCTGGCCGTCCGGTTTGATCTCACCTCTGCTCAAGCCAAGGTGCTTTGCGCATTTCTCGCGGGACAGTCTCTGCAGGAGATTGCAGACGCGCAGGGCGTGACCATCAATACCGTCAGGACCCATTTTGTTCAGGTCCGTGGGAAACTTGGTGCTCGTGATCAGGCCGATGTCGTGCGTATCGCGCTTCTTGGTCCGCAAGAGGGCCCCGTCTGAGGCTTGCGCTATCTAGAACCTGAATGTGGCTCGAATTGTGCCGAGGATGCCGTCGGCGCTCTCAAAGCCGAGAGACGAAGGATTTGTACCGTCTCGGGTCACGACCGGAATATTGTCTACATAGACATAGGATGCATCAAGCGACAGTTTAAAAGGTGACTTAGGCGTCCCAAAAGTTATGCCCGCCCAGGCCCGACCCCCGAGGCTTGTATCGTCTTGGTTGAGCGGTGCCTGACTGTCGGCAACGCCTGTGAAAGACAGACGATCATATCCCTGCGCATCATTGAAGTCTGCGGAGAGAAGACCGCCGCCATGCAAGCTGAAGCTGTCGAAATGGCGTACAGCATCGAACCCGGCAAGCGGACTGATGGTTTCAACGTCAACCATTGTATTGTAGGCGAAGTTCCGCGCGAAGCCCGGAATTGAACCAGAGAAGCGTGAGGTTTGCTCCTGATCGGTGTAGGCCACGCCGAGGAAGGGCATGAAGAGCCATGGTCCGCAGTCAAATGGCAGTCCTGCTTTGGCATAGAAACTGTCCCACTCATAGTGGGCTTCATAGTCAGCCAGGGTCACAAGATTGAGACCCCCAGCACTCGCCAGCGAGAAGCCAGACGCCCCACCGAGCGGGCCCGGGATGAGAAGGCGGCTTCCTGCAGGGTCGATGTTGATCACACCAGCAGATGCATTTGCTGTTGTGCGGACATATCCAATGGCTGTCCACAAGCCGTTGGAGCCAAATAGGCCTGCGTCAGCAAAGTGCGCGCTCCCGTCAAACGAACCTGCTGTTACGCGTGCGTCTTCTTCGAAACTCGCAACTCCGAGGGTTTGTATCAGCGTTCCCAATGCTTCAAATCCAAGAAAACGCTGCTGGGGCAAGCTCAACTGACCAACGGATAAGCTACCACCAGCGGTAAAGCTTGTGTCTGAATTGTCGGCTCTTTGATTGCGGCACTTCGCTATCCATTGGGCTTGCAGGTCGCTGGTGAGATCGTTGATCGCATCCAGGTCTTCCGTTGCGCTGTCTTCCAGAATTGCGCCAGCGGTACCGATATGTGCGGTGTTTGCAGTATTGTGCACCAGGTCAAGACGCCTTTTAGCCTCGGCCCATTTTGCCCTGTCGCAGCTCGCAATCGCGGCTCTTGCGTCGCGAACAGGATCGCCGAGGCCTTCTGCAAGGAGTCTGTTGTAAAGCATGAGGTCAGTGCCAGCGACTTCATACTGGGGAAGGGCTGGATTGTGGCTGTTGTCGACAGCGCTAGCAGGGCCGCTCGCCGCAAACATTGCAGCGCTCATGGCCCCAGCGAGCGCTGCTGGCCTTAACAATTCTGATAGACGAGACATGGAACACCCCTTGGAAACTCTGCCTTTGTGCTGGCAGGTGCATCGGCAATTGGGGCAGGTTAGGCTTCTCAAAATCGCCGTTCATCCTACAATTGTAGGGGATGGGCCAAAATATTATCGATGACCGCGGGGTCTTGCTGGGTGACAATGTTGCTTGATCAAAAGGAATAGTTGGTGGAACAGGTCTTAGCTGAACAGAAGCAGAGCTGGCGTGTGCAGCGCAGCGATACGAGTTGGCGTGGCCGTTTCTGGATCGGGGTGTTGCGCCTTTTTTGTAAAGTTCTTGTCCGGTCATCTGACGCTGATGCGGGAGTGGCGCCAGATATTGCGGCTATGCGTCGACGTAATGGGATTCTGGAAAATGTCGTTGCCAATGTTCCCCGCGAGGCGAGCTTTCGCAATGTAGATGAAGCGCCGGTCGACGGCGAGTGGATGAGCTTTCCAGATCATCCAGGGCGACGCACTCTGCTCTACATTCATGGTGGATCTTTTGTCCTGGGACGTTCAGCAGTGCACAACGCGCTCATCGCAAATATCAGTCGTGAGGCGGACGCAGATGCGTTTGTATTGGACTACCGGTTGGCACCGGAAGATCCTTTTCCTGCTGGCATAGAGGATGTGAAGGCCGCTTATCTGTGGCTCCTGGCAAGTGGCGCTGATCCGTCGCAGGTTGCCATCGTCGCGGACTCAGCAGGTGCGAGCCTTGCTCTCGCGGCACTCGTTTACTTGAGGGATGAAGGGACACCTCTTCCAGCAGCAACTGCGCTGCTTTCTCCCTGGGTTGATCTGACCTTGTCGGGTAATTCCATTCTTACCAATCTCGAGACCGATCCGATTGTGAGTTCTCTTGAGGCCATGAAAGTCGTTGTGCGGCTCTATTTGCAGGGAAGCTCGGCGGAGGAACCTCAGGCATCACCTCTATTTGCGGACCTCTATGGTCTGCCGCCAACTCTCATTCACGTTGGCGCTCCTGAAGTTCTACGTGACGATGGAGCGCGGCTGGCGCAAAATCTAAGGGATGCAGGCTGTAAGGCGTGGTGCGATGTTTATCCGCGAATGCCGCATGGTTGGCATGCGTTGGGAACACGTATTCCCGAGACGAAGCGTTCCATCACAGAAATAAGTGAGTTTCTGAAAGAGATGATGCCGAGCTCCGCGTCAGTGGAGCATTGAGGGAAGGGTGGCCTTGGTATGACGCGTAAAGAAAAAGCGCCAAGCACGAGTGCAGCGCTCTGGCCTGATGTTCCGGCGTCGGAAGTGCCGGGAATAGATCAACGTGTTGGCGAGATCATGCAATGGGCTTCCAAGAATGACGAAGATTGGTTGCTTGAGTTTGTAGAGAAGCGTTTAGATGGCGCAGGTCGTGGTAATGAGGCACAAGTTGCGCGCCCTTTGCCCGCTGCGGACGAATTGGCCAGCCGTTTTTCGCTAACACCTGCGCAGGCCAGAGTTCTCTCTGAGTTTCTGGAAGGCAGAACACTCCGGGAAATAGCAGCCGATCAGAATGTAAAGATCAGTACAATTCGTAGTCACTTTGTAGATGTGCGCGGGAAGCTCGGTGCCCGTGATCAGGCAGACGTTGTCCGGATAGCGCTGTTACGAAACGACGAAGGCCGCGCTTGAATGGCGCGACCTTCTTTCTTTGCGAGGTGCAGGCTTGATGCTGCCTAGTTGAAGCGTCGAGCGTCCGCCGCTTTAGAGTTTTGCGCGGATGAAGAAGAGTGCGCTTGCGCCCGGCTCAAGAACATCATCTTTCTTGAACGACACATGGTTTCGAATGTCATCATCCAGCAAGTTCGTGCCGACCACACCCAGTTCGATTTCCCGGTCTGAGTCAGGCAGGAAGAATGTGTAGGTGGCTTCTGCCCGAAGGTCGGTGTAGCCGTTGGTGCTTGTTTCGTTGATGGCGAGATCGTCCTGTTCGTCCGCTCTAAGGAAGCTGATGCGACTGAACAGATTGTCGTTTTCAAAGAAGACACCTGCGCCATAGCGAAGCGGGGTGATGCGAGGCACATTGCCACCTGCATCCAGCTTACCGCGGACATAGTCGAATCGGCCGTCAAAGCCAACACGCCCGTCAGCGACATCGAACGCTGACCAACGCGCGGCAAATTCAGCACCATGAAAATCTGCGTCGGACTGACGATAGGCAATCTGGGTTAGCTCGTCTTCGACGCCTGGCGCGCCATCGATGCCACAGGTGTCAAACTCTTCACCACAGACAAAGCCTGTGTTTTGTTTGAAGATGAAGTCGCTGAAAGATGTGTAGAAGAGGTTGGCTTCCAGTGTCAGATCGCCCGTGTTTTGTGTCAAGCTGACGTCGAAAGAGGTTGCGCTCTCTTTGCCCAGCGTTGGGTCGCCGACTTCAAAGGTTTCAGTTGCTTCATGCGGACCTTTCGCAAACAACTCCAACAGATCCGGGGCGCGCTCAACATATTGCGCGTTAAGACCCAAGCTGATGTCATCGGTCAGGCCGAAGACCAGTCCAGCAGCCCCACTGATAGGTGTGAAGTCAAGTGACCGACGGCTGCCAAAGTCGGCAAGTTCCTGACCGGGCAAGGTCACGCCTTGCAGCGTTGGCGGTGTTACCCCCAATCCTTCAAGTTCAACCTGCTCAATCCGACCTGACACCTGAAGCCGAAGGTCTGGATTGATCTTCCACTCTTCAAACAGGAAGGCTGCGAGGCTGTCGCGGGTAGACGGCGCAATGAGTTCGCCCCCTTCACCAATGGCGCTGAGGTCACGGGTTGCTGCCTGGATGCCCCAGGCACCTTCGACGCTGCCGATGGCGCGATGGAGAACTTCCAAGCGTCCTTCCCATTCCTCATTGTCGAAACGAGACCCGATGGTGCCGGCGACCTTTGAAACTTCATCATGGGTGTAGTCGGAATAGCCAATATCTGCATTTAGACCGGTAAAAATGCCGTCCAGATATTCAAAGCGGGCGGCAGCGGCATACCGTGTTTGCTCCAGATCGATGGCAAGACGGTTTGCGGCGGCTTCAGCACCCGGCACTCGATAGTCACTTTCGTATTGGGTGACGGAGACGCCAACATGGCCGTTGGGTAAGAGATAACTCACACCTGCTGACAGGCCAGAGGCTTCAGCAGCGCTGTTTGCCTGCGTTCCTTGCGGTGTTGAATAGTCATCTGCTGAGCGCGCGAAAGCATCAATGTGTACAGCGATCGGTCCTTCGCCGAAATCAACGGAGCCCCGTCCCATGAGGCCACTATTGACAGTTGTTGTGTTTGCCTCAATCTCTGCTTCAAATCCACCGTCAGGTGCTTGGTCAGGAATGCGATTGTTGAGAACACTCACAAGTCCCCCAATGGCTTCACTGCCATAGCGCAGGGCTGCGGGTCCGCGGATGACCTCAATGCGATCAGCGGCCGATGGATCGATGGGAATACCATGGTCTTCGCTCAAGGCAGAGGCATCATGGGCAGCAAGGCCGTTTTCCTGAATACGGACCCGAGAATTGTCCAGACCGCGAATGATGGGGCGACTTGCCCCTCTCGCAAAAGAGGATTGCGCGATGCCTGGTTTGGCGCCAAGCAGGCTTCCAAGTGTTGAGGCCCCACTCCGGGAGATTTCGTCTTTTTCAATAATTGTAATCGGCTGCGCAAGCTCGGCGGTGGTCCGTGCGAGCGGGGAAGCTGTGATGACGATTGATGGTGCGCTTATCGGTTCGGCATTTGCGCTGATTGGAACGAGGAGGGTAGCGCAGGCTATGAATGCTGTTCTGGCCCCTCGTTTTGATTTGTGGTGTTTCAAATTGTAGGCGTGTTTCATCCTTACCCCCTGTTGTCACATACGAGTTCGTGTCCCCGATGAAGGGGATGGTTCAAATTCAGAGTTACGGGCTAGCCGCTTAAGTCAGACAGTCATGCTGGTCTGCACTCGGCACATTGGCCGAGAATTTCAAATGTCTTTTGTGATGGCATGAAGCCGGTCTTCTTCTTCCAGTCGCCAAGTAAATTGCAGAGTTGGTGGTCTTCTATTTCCTGTACTTGATTGCAGTCGCTGCAGACTGCGAAAATAGTCTCGTGGTTGTGATGATGTCCGTCGCAGGGAACAAACGCCTTGAGGCTTTCAATGCGATGCACCCGACCTTCCGCGCTTAATCTGTCGAGTGCCCGGTAGATGGCGGGTGGCTTTGGCTTTGGTCCTTCGGGCAATAGATCGAGAAGGTCATAAGCAGAAAGGGGCTGACTTGCCTTCTTCATTGTCTTGATGAGCACATCGTCATCAATGGTTCGCGCGCGCGCCATTCTTCCCTCCAATAGAAACGTATAACATACGTTTAAGTCGGACGAGGTGTTCTGTCAAGAAGGGGGCGTTGGCTTGTTTGGAGGTTTTATCGCGTTACATCGAGGCCGAGGTCGCGGACTTTGCGATAGAGCGTAGAGCGTCCGATGCCCAGACGTCGGGCAACTTCAGACATATGGCCTTTGTACTTGTCGATGGCCATGCGGATGAGATCCGCTTCAATATCTTCCAGTTTGCGCAGTTCGCCACCATCATCGGTGACTGTGATGCCTTCACCAAAGGTGGAGCGGGCAAACGCAGCAATCCCATTTGACGATGTCGCCGGGTCGCCTGTGATCATGGCAGGTTGAGGTTCCGCTTGAACCATCGGTGATGCTGGGGCTGTTGCCACGATCGGGTCATATCCCTCGACCTGGGCGGCGATCTGCGGGAAGTCCGCGATGGTCAGCATGTCACCATCGCATAACACGATGGCGCGGAAGACAGTGTTTTCGAGCTGGCGTACATTTCCCGGCCAATCATAGGCGGCCAACATGCCCATGGCGTCCGGCGAGACGCCGGCAATTTTCTTGCCTTCTTCTGCAGCGATGCGTTGAACGAAATGAGTCACAAGGTCTGGCACATCTTCTTTCCTGTCGCGGACTGGCGGGAGGAAGAGAGGAAAGACGTTTAGTCGATAGTAGAGGTCTTCGCGGAAGCGCCCGTCGGTTACCATCTGGATGAGGTCACGGTTGGTCGCTGAAATGAGGCGAATGTCGACTTTCACCGGTCGTTTGGCACCAACAGGGTCCACTTCCCCTTCTTGGATGGCGCGGAGCAGCTTTACCTGCATTTCCAACGGCAGTTCGCCGATCTCGTCAAGGAAGAGAGTGCCGCCGCTGGCTTCCACGAATTTACCGGCATGTTTTTCAGAGGCCCCTGTGAACGCCCCTTTTTCATGGCCGAAGAGAATGCTCTCAATGAGATTTTCAGGAATGGCCCCACAATTGACTGTAATGAGTGGCCCACCAGCCCGATCGCTTTCGCCTTGAATGGCGCTAGCGATCAATTCCTTACCAACACCACTTTCCCCCTCAATAAGAACGGGAATGTTGGATTGCGCGGCCCGCCGTCCGAGTTTGAGTACGGAGCTCATGGAGGGGGCGCCCGCTATAATGTCGTCAAAGGTCAGCTGGCCTTTGGCTTTCTTCTTGAGCCTGTTCACTTCGCCGGCTAGGGCGGTCACCTTCAGCGCATTACGAATAGACACATAAAGCCGCTCTGGGCTTACCGGCTTCATGACAAAATCATCTGCACCGGCTCGCATGGCCTTCACAACGGTCTCCACACCAGCTTGCGCCGTCAAAACGATGACTGGCAGCTCGCCGTGGGTTGGCGCGATGGCTTCGAGCACGTCCATGCCGTCCATGCCTGGCATCACCAGGTCGAGAATCATGCAGGAAATGTCCTTGCCACTCGGGCCATTGAGGATATCGAGAGCTGGGTCGCCCCCGTCAGCGCTCACAACGCGGTAGCCATCACGGCTGACGACTTCTTCCAGAATACGCCGCTGTGCTGGGTCATCATCGACGACCAATACCGTTTGAGCCATGCCTACCTCTAGTTCCCTGCCGTCCGCTTAAGGCCGCGGGCGACGAATCACAAAACGAGGCCACTGAGATAGGAAACGAGTGTTCGCGCCCCTCAGCGGCTGTGACCCAATATGGGGCAGACAGGTAAAGGCGGGTTTAAAGAGGGGGAGATTCGATTGTTTCGTGCCCGTTTTTTTCGCTGATCCCCGCCAATAATGGTTAATGTATGTGCGGGGTGCGTAAAACTGTCACATTTTGGTCCATAGGTGTTGCGGAGGGGTGACTCTGCGCTCGCAATTAAGGCTAAAACCTGAAACCACCTTGATGGAACCAGCCGATACGTGCGACCAATTGGTTTCATGAATGGCAGTCCGGTGGGGTCCGGGTCCTCCGTATGTACGGGGGGTGTGCTTAAAACGACGACGGAGAGTGGGATGAAAATTCTATCCCGGATGATTGCGGTAGGGGCGATGTTGGGTTTGGCCGCTTGCGGTACCTGGCATGCTGAGTCCTACCTCAGCGAGGAAATTTCAGGTAGTGACTTTAACGCCTGTCTCGCGCGGGAATATCAAGACCGTGCTACTTCAGAAGCATATGTTGATTGCGACTGGATCGATACAGCACGCATCGTAGAAAAAGGCCGCGCTGCAGCTGCCGGTCAGACGGTAATGCCGTATGACCCAGCGAATTTCGCAGTTTTGCCTGAAGCTCTTGGCGAATTGCAGGAAGGCCGTTCACGTCTTCTCGCTGCGCTCGACAATGGTGGTCGCGAAGGCGACAACGCTTGTCAGTGTGCAAAAGCTCAGCGCTACTATGATGGTTGGGTTGAACAAGCTAGCGACAACGACATGGGCATTGATGGCTCATACTTCGGTGGCGTTGGCGGTCCTGTACAGCCAAACCGTGTTGAAGCAGAAAAAGCAGCTTTCTACGAAGCTCTTGCTGAATGCGAACAAGCTCCAGCTGGTCCTTGGACCATCTATTTCGGCTACGATAAGTCGAACCTGACAGCTGCAGCTCAGTCTGTTGTTGACGAAATTGCCAACACTGTTGGAAGCCGCTCCGTGAGCGTTGTCGGTCACACCGATACCTCAGGTAGCTCCGCTTACAACACGGCACTTGGTCAGCGTCGCGCCAATGCAGTGTCTAGCGCTCTGCAGGCTCGTAACGCAGGCGTGTCAAGCTCAACAACATCTGGTGAGAGCAATCTTGCTGTCTCAACAGGTGATGGTGTGCGTGAGCCTCTCAACCGCCGTGCGGTTGTGACGGTCGACTAAGCCGACACACATAGACTTTGGGAAGGCCCTGGTTGAAAAACCGGGGCCTTTTCTTTTTGGGGACACCGTTTCCCCCACTTTGCCCCTTTGAGACTCATGCTCTCGGGGCCATATTCCATGTTCCTGTCACTAACGAGCGGCGAGTGGTTTTATGGATATGAGTGCGTCACCTACAGAGAAATTAGGCAATTTGCCAGAGTGGGACCTCCGTGTTTTCTATCAGGGGGTCGACGACCCTCAAATCGCTGCTGATATTGCCTCGCTGAAGGAAAAAGTGGCTGATTTTGCCAAGACCTATCGTGGAAAGCTTGCTGAGCATGCTGCAGCTTCAGATGGGGGTGATGTGCTTGCGACCGCAATCACAGCATATGAGACGCTGGAAGATCGCATGGGTCGCATCGCCTCCTATGCAGGGCTCTTGTTCGCGACTTCTTCAACTGTTCCTGAGCACGCGCGCTTTTACGGCGATATGCAGACCGCTCTTACGGAACTGAATTCTGACCTCCTGTTCTTTGGGTTGGAACTTAACGGTCTCGGCGACCAGGACATTGAAAAACTCGCTGCGTCCTCGTCGGCGTTTGCCCACTATCAGCCTTGGGTGAATGATTTGCGCCTGCACCGCGAACATGACCTGGCGACGGAATCTGAGCAGCTCATGCAAGATAAGTCGCTCACGGGCCGGTCTGCCTGGACGCGGCTTTTTGATGAGACCATGGCGCGGATGCGGTTTGATTTCGAAGGAAGCTCGGTCTCCCTCGAACAAGTACTTGATAAACTCTCTGATCCGGATCGCGTATTGCGCCAGAAAGCCGTTGAGGCGTTGACCGCGCGTTTTCAGGCCGATCAGCCACTCTTCACCCACATCACCAATACGCTGTCGAAAGACCTTGAACTTGATAGCAAGTGGCGCGGTTATGAGGATGTGGCGGGCGCCCGTCATATTGCCAATCGTGTCGAGGCGCCTGTGGTAGATGCCCTCATGCAATCGGTGCAAGAGGCTTATCCCAGACTTTCGCATCGGTATTATGCGCTGAAGGCCAAATGGCTCGGTCTCGACAAGCTGGAGACCTGGGACCGGAATGCGCCGCTTCCAGAAGAGAAGACAGATCTCATCCCCTGGGACAGAGCCAAAGATATTGTGCTCTCGGCCTATGGCGATTTTGCGCCGGATCTGGCGAGCCATGCTGCCCCCTTCTTTGATCGCGGGTGGATCAACGCGGCACCGCGCGAAGGGAAAGCCGGTGGGGCATTTTCTCACCCGACAGTGCCGTCGGCGAACCCGTTCATTTTGATCAACTATATGGGCCGTACGCGCGATGTGATGACGCTCGCCCATGAGCTGGGGCATGGGGTGCATCAGGTGCTGGCGGCCGACCAGGGCGCCTTGATGGCAGAAACACCGCTGACACTTGCGGAGACAGCCTCTGTCTTTGGAGAAATGCTTACCTTCAAACGCTTGCTGTCGGAGACGACGGACGCGGCCTCACGCAAAGCCATGCTTGCCTCGAAGGTCGAGGATATGATCAACACCTGTGTGCGCCAGATTGCGTTCTATACATTTGAACGCCGGTTGCATGTCGCGCGGCGTGAGGGTGAGCTCACATCAGAGGATATCGGGAAGATCTGGATGGAGGTGCAGACCGAAAGTCTTGGTCCCTCCGTACGTTTGTCTGAAGGGTATGAGACCTTCTGGTGCTACATTCCCCACTTCATTCATTCGCCCTTCTATGTCTATGCCTATGCGTTTGGGGATTGTCTGGTGAACTCGCTCTATGCGGTTTATGAATCCTCAGAAGACGGGTTCCAGGAACGCTACTTCGATATGTTGCGGGCCGGTGGATCGCGGCGTCATAAGGAATTGTTGGCGCCGTTCGGGCTTGATGCGTCGGACCCTGCCTTTTGGAACAAGGGTCTTGGCGTGATTGAAGGCTTTATTGATGAGTTGGAGACGCTCTCTTGAGCAAACGCGATGCTGAAGAAAACAGGCTAAGCGCCCGGGTTGCCCGCTATGCAAAAGTCGGCGTCAATGTGGGCGGCGTCGCGGCCAAGGTTGCGGGTCAACGGTTGATGGGCGGTGATGGATCGTCTGATAAGAATGCCCAGGATCTGAAGGCAGCGCTTGGGGGGCTCAAAGGTCCCATCATGAAGGTCGCCCAGATGATGGCGACCATTCCCGAAGCTTTGCCGAAAGAATATGCTGCCGAGCTCTCTCAACTTCAGTCTATGGCGCCTGCCATGGGATGGCCGTTTGTTAAGCGGCGCATGGCGGCAGAACTTGGGCCGGGCTGGAAAAAGAAGTTCACCGCCTTCGAGCGTGAAGCAGCCGCTGCCGCGTCACTCGGGCAAGTCCACAAAGCTGAGACGCTTGAGGGCGAGGCCGTTGCCTGCAAGCTGCAATATCCGGATATGCAATCAGCTGTGGAAGCTGATCTCAGTCAGCTGTCCCTCATCTTCTCCATTCACCGGCGCATGGATACCTCCATCGATACCAGTGAGATGGCAGATGAGATTGGCCTCAGACTTCGTGAAGAATTGGATTATGAACGCGAAGCGGCGCATATGCGTCTCTATGCCGATGTGTTTGAGGATGAACCCCGGATCACTGTTCCAGGTGTTCACGACAGCCTGTCGACGGAACGTTTGCTGACGATGGATTGGCTGGATGGCAAGCCACTTCTCGACTTTACCGAACACTCGCTGGAAGATCGTAATGCTATTGCTGAAGCCATGTTCACTGCCTGGTGGTATCCGTTCAGTCATTATGGTGTGATCCATGGGGACCCGCATCTTGGCAATTACAGTGTCCGACCAGATCTCGGTATCAACCTTCTCGACTATGGTTGTATTCGCATTTTTCCGCCGACCTTCGTGCAGGGAGTGATTGAGCTTTACCGGTCCCTGGAAGCTGATGATCGAGATATGTCTGTTGCGGCATATGAAACCTGGGGCTTTCGCAACCTGTCGAATGAGCTGATCGATATTCTGAACCTTTGGGCGGGCTTTATATATGGGCCACTTCTGGATGACCGCGTTCGCTCAATTGCGGATGGTATTTCGCCAGGGGATTATGGGCGCAAGCAGGCGAGTTCCGTTCATGCAGCCCTTAAGGAACATGGGCCGGTAACGCCGCCGCGCGAGTTTGTTTTTATGGACCGCGCGGCGATTGGATTGGGTGGGGTGTTCCTTCACCTGGGCGCTGAACTCAACTTCTATCGGCTCTTTAATGAGACGATCGCAGACTTTGAGTATGCGCAGCTTCAGCAGCGTCAGGCCGCGGCCCTTGCAAAAGCCGGTGTGCCGACCCCCGATTTTTCAGCACCCTAACTTAAACGGCATCCTATGACTGATGATCTTTTAGAAGAAACACTGCTGCCCGTGCCAGATGGCTATGAGCAGATGAACTGGTCACGAGGGTTTGGCCGCCAGATTGGTCCTCTCTATGAACGCCAGGGCGACGGGCAGGCCTATGCGCGGGCATTTCGCGTTGAAGAGCATCACACCAATGGCATGGGCAATTGCCATGGGGGCATGTTGATGGCTTTTGCCGACACGGCCTTTGGTCATGCCGTCACTGTCGCGCATCATCGCTATTGGGTGACCGTCCGCCTGTTGACGGACTTTGTCTCCGCCGCCCATTTGGGTGACTGGGTGGAAGGGTCTGCTGAGATCACCGGAGAAGAAGACGGCTTCATCACTGTGTCGGGCAAGATCTGGGTTGGAGAGCGCACCGTTATGACGGGGAGCGGTGTCTTCAAAGCGCTCGGAGAACGCCCATGAGCGATGATGTGACGAATAAGCCCAAGGACGGGCTGGTTGTCGATCAACCGGTCGACAAAAAGGCGTTTGATCTCGCGCCCGGCGACAGCGTCGGTCCCGATGTTATTCAGCCCCCGTCCTGGTTTACCCGCGCTCTTGATACGGAGCCCAATAGTCACACGGTCGACGTTGAGGGATGTCCCATTCACTATCTGCAATGGGGTGATCCGTCGAAGCCCGGGCTTTTGCTGGTTCATGGTAACGGGGCGCATGCGCGCTGGTGGTCCTTCATTGCACCTTTCCTAGCTCGGGAATATTCCGTCGTCGCCATGGACATGTCGGGCATGGGCGACAGCGGGTTTCGGGATACGTACTCCGTCGAAATGTTTGCTGAGGAGCAAATGGCGGTTTGCGATGCGGCTGGGTTTTTCGAGAACTCTGAGCCACCGATCATTGTGGCGCACTCATTTGGCGGCTTTATCGCCATTTTGACGGGTGCTCTCTATGGAGACCGGCTTGCAGGGACGGTGATTGTGGATAGCCCCGTAAACCCGCCAGATCGCCCCGGCGGTCCACCAGACAGACAAGTGCGCCCTCACAGGGTCTACAAGACGCTGGATGAGGCGGTTTCGCGGTTCCGACTGGCACCGCCGCAGCCGTGTGAAAACCTCTATGCCACAGATTATATCGCTCGGACCTCGCTCAAACGGGTTGAGGGGGGCTGGACGTGGAAATTTGACCCGAAAATCTGGCAAAGGTTCGAGATCGGGGACACAGCTGGCCGATTAAAAGCCACAAAATGTCGAATCGCGCTGATGAGGGGCGAATATTCGGTCCTGATGCCGGTGGAAATCGGGGAATATATGTTCGATTTGCTGGGCCGGGCGGCCCCGGTGATCGAAATTCCCCAGGCGAGGCATCACGTTATGCTGGACCAACCGCTCGCCTTTGTGGCGGCGATCCGGGCGCTTTTGGCGGATTGGGAGCATTCTGACCCCACCCACAGAGTTGGCTGATCACCAGTGCTCTCCTGTCTGATCATTTTCGACTAGATCACGATCTTTTTTGGGCAAACCCGCCTAAAAAAGATAAACGTGATCGAATCTTGAGGAGTAGAGCGGGATCGGACGGAAAACCGCACACACTTTTCCTGACCCCGCTCTAAATTAGTGCATCAGCGAAGGTTGCCGGAGGGGCCGCTTTTGCTATAGTCCGCGCAAATACGCGGTTTTTTGAAAGGCAGAGGGCAATGAGCGAAGGAAAATCCGACAGCGTTTGGAGCGACACCATGGACGAGGCAGAACACGAACGCACGTTTGACGGTTTTGTCGCTTTGACAAAGTACGGCACCATCGGGTGTACGGTTCTTTTGATCCTGATGGCTGTGTTTCTCCTCTAGTCAGGTCTCTTTTTCGTGAGGTCGGTTGCGGATTTCCGTGCGGCGCCTCATGTGGTTCAAGCATTAGCATTGTGCAATCGACGTGGGACGTGTGCGTTTGTCACTGTTCCACTATCAGGCAACGGCGTCTTCAAGAACGGCCGTGTTGAAAGGGTGGCGATTAATCCATGAAGCTCGCAATTCCCAAGGAAAGAACAGCAGGAGAACCGCGTGTAGCGGCTTCTGCTGAAACGGTGAAGAAACTCACTGGGCTTGGTTTTGACGTTGTCGTTGAAACAGGTGCAGGTGCGGGATCTCACATTTCGGACGATGTGTTCAAGGAAGCTGGCGCCAGTATTGCTGGCTCTTCTGCAGACGCTATCAAGGACGCGGATGCGGTCTTTGCTGTGCGCGGTCTGGATGACGAACAGTTGGGCGCGATGAAAAAGGGCGCTCTTCTTGCCGCGATCCTGAACCCCTATGGGGATAAGGATCGTGTCCAGAAATATGCGGATGCTGGCATTGTGGCCATAGCCATGGAGTTCATGCCGCGTATCACACGTGCACAGTCGATGGACGTTCTGTCTTCGCAGTCCAACCTTGCGGGCTACAAAGCCGTGCTGGAAGGCGCAAACGCGTTTTCCCGCGCCATGCCCATGATGATGACGGCGGCTGGGACCGTGGCTCCGGCCCGTGTCTTTGTCTTTGGTGCAGGTGTCGCGGGTCTTCAAGCCATCGCAACGGCTAAACGTCTTGGCGCTATTGTAAGCGCGACAGACGTTCGCCGCGCTGCTGGTGAGCAGATTGAAAGCCTGGGCGGTACGTTCATCATGGTCGAGAGCGACGATGAAGACGGCGAAACCGCTGCGGGTTATGCGAAAGAGATGAGCGAAGACTATAAGCGCCGTCAGGCAGAGCTTGTGGCTGAGCACATCAAGAAGCAGGACATTGTTATTACGACCGCGCTTATCCCCGGTCGTGCAGCGCCCGTGCTGGTCACCGAAGATATGGTGAAAAGCATGAAGCCTGGCTCGATCATCATTGACCTGGCGGTGGAGCAGGGTGGTAACTGCCCACTCTCCAAACCAGGTGAGACAGTGGTGGCGCACGGTGTGTCTATCGTTGGCATGACCAATATGGCGGGCCGCATCCCGGTTGATGCGTCTTCGCTCTATGCCAAGAATTTGCTCAATTTCATTACGCCCCAGATCGATCAGGAAGCAAAAAGCCTGAACCTTGATTGGGACGACGAAACTGTTACCGGCACGGCATTGACGCGCGATGGCGCGATCATCCATCCGGCCCTAACTGGGGAGACTGCATAATGGGTGAGATTGCTCCATTTATCTTTCTGTTCTCGATTTTCGTGATGGCCATCTTCGTTGGCTATTACGTGGTCTGGTCGGTGACGCCAGCGCTCCACACACCGCTGATGGCTGTGACGAACGCGGTTTCCTCCGTGATCATCGTGGGTGCAGTGACTGCTGTGGGTGTCGAAGCGCTTAGCGACGGTGCAACAGTTTCCAAGTGGCTCGGGTTTGGTGCGGTGGTGTTGGCTTCGGTCAATATCTTTGGCGGGTTCCTCGTCACGCAACGCATGCTTGCCATGTACAAGAAAAAAGAAAAGTAAGGAGGCGACATCATGTCTGCGAACGTAATCGCACTGCTCTATCTCGCCTCTGGCGTACTCTTCATTATGGCTCTTCGGGGCCTGTCTTCGCCTGAGACGTCCCGGCAGGGGAACGTTTATGGCATGGTCGGTATGGCCATTGCTGTTGGCACGACGCTCACGCTGCTGCAGTCAACGACCAGTCTTACCTGGGGCATGATTGCCGGCGGTATTGTGTTGGGTGGCGGTATTGGCGCTATCATTGCCAACCGGATCGCGATGACGGACATGCCGCAGCTTGTGGCGGCGTTTCACTCGCTCGTTGGTATGGCAGCTGTTTTGGTTGCCTGGGCGGCCTTTATGGCACCTGATGCTTTTGGCATTGGTGCGGTTGGCAATATCAAGGTCGCAAGCCTTGTTGAAATGTCGATCGGTGTGGCGATTGGGGCCATCACCTTCTCCGGATCTGTGATCGCATTTGCGAAGCTTAACGGCAATATGTCGGGCGCGCCGATCATGCTGCCAGGTCGCCATCTGATCAACGGTTTGCTGGCTGCGGCAATTGTCGGCGGTATTGCCTATATCTGCATTGATCCGGCCAACCAGACGATTGAGATGTTCCTGATCGTGACGCTTTTGTCATTCGTCATCGGCTTCCTGATCATCATCCCCATCGGGGGTGCTGACATGCCGGTGGTTGTCTCCATGCTGAACTCCTACTCCGGGTGGGCAGCGGCAGGTATCGGCTTCACGCTTGGCAATATGGCGCTCATCATCACGGGTGCGCTTGTCGGTTCATCTGGGGCGATCCTCTCTTACATTATGTGTAAGGGTATGAACCGCTCCTTCTTCAGCGTGATCCTCGGTGGCTTTGGCGGCGAAGAAGCTGCAGCTGGTGGCGGTCATGTGGAAACGCGTCCTGTGAAGCAGGGATCTGCAGACGATGCGGCGTTCATTCTTAAGAACGCGTCTTCTGTGATCATCGTGCCTGGTTACGGCATGGCGGTGGCGCAGGCGCAGCACGCGCTTCGTGAAATGGCGGATGAGCTAAAAAAGGAAGGCGTTAAAGTCTCCTACGCGATCCACCCTGTTGCGGGTCGCATGCCGGGCCACATGAATGTGCTTCTTGCTGAAGCCAACGTTCCTTATGACGAAGTATTTGAGCTGGAAGACATTAACAGCCAGTTCTCTCAAGCAGACGTTGCCTTCGTTATTGGCGCGAACGATGTGACCAACCCATCTGCCAAGACGGATACGGCGAGCCCAATCTACGGCATGCCGGTTCTTGATGTAGAGAATGCAGCGACGGTGCTCTTCATCAAACGCGGCATGGCGGCGGGTTATGCCGGTGTTGAGAACGAGCTCTTCTTCCGCGACAACACAATGATGTTGTTCTCTGATGCGAAGAAGATGGTCGAGAACATTGTGAAAGCGCTTTGATGTCACTCTGACGTTTATGGCTATCTCATGCGAGTTTTGAAGGGGCGGTTGAAACACCGCCCTTTTTTGTTTTGGGGGAGACATGCAGCACACACTCGATCATTTGATACCTATGCCGGTGGTTGTGAAACCCAGTGAGGGTACGCTTGTTCTCACAGGTCTGTCTGTTGATGCCCCGACGCCACGCCTTCACGCCGCTCTCCTTCGTCTTCTGGGGCGTGTGGAAAATTCGGGCGGCTCTACTCTTCCCATCGTGGATGAAGGACAGGGCACGCATTTTTTGATGGAAGTGCAGGCTGTTGTTTCTACTTGTCCCATGCCCGATATGGATGAGAGCTATTTCCTGAGCATTGCCGCTGACGGTGTTTGCCTGACCGCTCAGAGCGAAGTCGGAGCGCTCCGTGGGCTGCAGACCCTGCTTCAATTATTCGATTGTGTGGAAGGGTCCTGGCGGCTTCCTTGTTGTGAGATAGAAGACCGTCCCCGCTTTTCCTGGCGTGGCATGTTGCTCGATACATCCCGGCATTTTATGCACAAGGAACATGTGCTCCGTCTTCTCGATTGTATGGAAGTGGCAAAACTCAACGTGCTCCACTTTCATCTGGCGAACGATCAGGGATTTCGGATGGAATGTGAGGCGTTTCCCAAGCTGCATGAAGAGGGAAGTGAAGGGGCGTACTACACCAAGGAGGACATGGCGGAGATCATAGCCTTTGCAGCGGACCGGGGCATTCGTGTGGTGCCGGAATTCTGTTTGCCGGGTCACTCGGTTTCCTGGCAGGTCGCCTATCGAGAACTTTCAGCATCGGATGATCCGCCCACACGCATTGGTGAGACCCGCGGTGCATTTTCTATTCCCATCGATCCGTCCCGCGAAGAGACCTATGCGTTTATCGACAAGTTTGTCGGTGAAATGTCGGAGGTCTTCCCAGACCCCCATTTTCATACAGGCGGGGACGAAGTGAACCCGACCGCCTGGAAAGAAAATCCGCGTATCAAGGCGTTCATGGATGAGCAGGGCTTTAAACGTGGGCGGGACCTGCAAGCCTATTTTACCGGACGCTATGCGGCGCTCGTGGCGAAACATGGGAAAATCCCCATCGGCTGGGAAGAGGTTTTGCACAGTGAGGTGCCCGAAGATGTGATTGTGCATCTCTGGAAAGATGGGGCTTATGCCAAAGACCTTGCGCGCTATCCAGTTCTGACCTCGTGGAACACTTATCTTGATCTTCAACAACCATCTGACTGGCTCTACCGCAAGGACCCCCTTGATTTCACCATCAATGGCGATGCGCCGCCTGAGGGCCTTAATATGGTTGGTGCGGAGATGACCAATTGGGCGGAGACGATCCACGGTGGCAATCTGGATATGCGGACCTGGCCTAGAGGGGCCGCTATCGCTGAAAGGTTCTGGAGTCCGCGGGCTTATTGTGATGAGCGCGGGGCGGACACGCTTTATGCCCGACTTGACGTCTTTGAGCGGTACCTGACCGCGGCGGGGTCCCGGCATCAAGGACATGCGGCGCGTGCCTGTGGGGAGCTTTATGAGGGCGTTGGCGAGGAGACGCTTGGACGTTTCGCTGATCTTATTGAACCCGCGGCTTATCCCTTTTTGCGTCGTCGACGATTGCTTCTCGAACGCATGCTGCCACGGCTATTCCCCGCAGCAGATGTGGAGCGGTATTCCGATATGCGGCGGTTGGTTGATCACTTGCCTGCAGAAAGCATGACCGGCCGAGAGTTTCGGGTAGACGTGGTGACCTTCTCGAAGACCGGCGACCCGGACCTGGCGCGTAGCATTGCCGAGCGTCTCCTGGCCTGGGAAGCGCTCGCAAAGGAGATTCAGACATGTGCACGTCAAAATTCTGCGATGCGGTCAGACGGTCTAGACAGACTCGCCATTGGATTGCGGCGCATTGCGCGGATTGGTTCCAGTTGTTTGCGCGCGCTGCAGAAAGGACGTGTTTTGTCTCCGTTTCGTGTCTGGTGGTACCAACTGCGTTTAAAGGCTTACACCTACGAGATTTTCTATCTCGACAAAAATGTGTTGCAACGCGTCATTCGTGACCTGCGCAGGCCGGATGTTCTCAATCGCCATAACATTGCAATTCTGCCCGGCGTCGCCCATTTACTTAAGATGGCTTCCGGGGAAAGGCATTAGGCATGGACATTTATCACGGGTGGTGCGACCTCAAAGACGGCGTGAGCGATATGGATTTCGCTGAAGCTTTCATGACTTACATGGAGAAGCTCAAGTCAGACGGCTTTATCGAAGGCTATCGGCTGACACGACGAAAGCTTGGTCTGGGCGGCGAGGGACTTGGTGAGTTTCATTTCATGATTGAAGTGGAAGGCCTGGCTCAATTGGATGAAGCTTTTGGTCTGGTGGCGTCGCGGGCGGCTCCCATCGAAGGGCCGCACTTTGCGGTCAACTCTCTCATCGCAAATGTTCGGTTTGCGCTCTATCGTGACTTTCCAGATGCCGGGCGTGTCCAAGGGGAAGAACTCTTTTGATGAGTGATATTGCTGTGAGGGTTGCTCTGCCGGAGGACCATGCTTTTCTGGCAGCTTGCATGGGAGGTCTGCAGGAAGCTGAGATAGAAATCGAAGCGAACCGAAGTTCTGTTGATGCATCGGCTGAGCCTCACCTCAACTGGGTGCTGGGTCAGGTTGCCGCGAAGGAGGGTGCGGTATTTGTTGCGGAGTTTCAGGGGCAGCGGGTCGGCTGTCTCATGTGCTCGATGGACGAAGACAATGGGGAGTATGTGAAGCCCCAACATCGACGGTATGGCTATGTAAATGACCTCTATGTCGGTCAAAAAGCGCGTGGAACAGGCGTTGCTGACGCGCTGATGCGGGCGGCGGAGGACTTTTTCCGTGAAAAGGGTCTCACCAACATTCGGCTTGGTGTGCTGAGCGAGAACAAGCGAGCGCGGTCATTTTACGAGCGCCTCGGCTGGCATTCCTATGAACAGGTGTATCGGAAGAATCTCTAGAGCCTTTCAACGGTCGCAATTGTTTTTCTAAAGAAAACTGTTTATCTATTTTGGATGACTAAAGCTTCCTCACAAAGTGGGTCACGGGGTGCAGGTCGCAGCCGCGCGGCGATCCGGACAATCCTGAAGAATGCAGGCCCCGCAGACGCCTCGACAATGGCCGAGGAATTGGGGGTCGCCCCCATGGCGGTGCGCCAGCATCTCTATGCGATGCAGGAAGAAGGCCTCGTCTCATTTGAAGAAAAAGCCGAGGGACGAGGGCGCCCGACTAAATATTGGGCTCTCACGGACGCGGCAAATAGCTATTTTCCTGACGCCCATGGAGACCTGGCGGTGAGCCTTCTGACCGAGATGCGGGAGGTGTTTGGCGAAGAGGGCGTGGAACGTCTTCTTGCGGCCAGAACGGCGGATCAAAAGAAGAGCTATAAGAAGCGGCTCAAGGGCGTTGAGACGCTTGAGGCGAAGCTCAGCGCGCTTGCCGAAATACGCACTGAGGAGGGCTATATGGCCTCTTCAACGGCTGCTCCCGATGAGGAGGGTGCGTTTCTTCTCGTTGAGAACCATTGCCCGGTCTGTAGCGCTGCGGCGACGTGCCAGGGGCTTTGTAAATATGAGCTGGAGCTGTTTCAAAGTGTCGCCGGGCGGGGGGCTGAGGTTACCCGGGAAGAGCATATTCTGAGTGGCGCCCGACGGTGCGCCTATCGCATACGTCCGCGAAGGAAATAGATATTTAGGACGCCTCGAAGGAGAGAGCCTGGATGACAGAATTTCTCGCAAACATTCGATGTTGATAGGCTTGCAATGTTGGCCATTCAGCTAGGTCCACGTTGAGCAGTCCGACCATGTGAAGCGCCCATGTGAAATAGGCGTCTGCAACTGTGAAATGCGGGGCGGAGATGAATTCTCGCCCGTTGAGTTGATCTTCCACTGCTTTGAAACGATCGGGCAGCAGGGATCGGACATAATTCTTATAAGTGTCTGGTGCCGCCGGACTAAAGGTGGTCCAGAATATTTGCTTGTGTATTTCCGTCGCCACGAAAGTGAGCCATTCCAACGTTCGAAAATAGGCGGGTGTTCCGTGATCAGGCATGAGCGCGTGACGCGGTGCGAGCGAACTCAGATAAACGAGGACGGCGATGTTTTCTGTCAGCAGCTCGCCATTGTCTAACGTCATTGCCGAAACTTGGCCCTTCGGTGTGATTGAGGCATAGTCCGACCCGTCGGGGAGCATCTTCGTCGCGAGATCGACCTTGATCAAATCCACCGCCAGATCCGCCTCCCTTACAGCTATGTGTGCCGCTAAAGAGCAGGCTGAGGGGATAAGATAGAGTTTCATGAATGCGCCTCACATTGAAATGGTGGCGCATTGTTTCATCAACTCATGAGTGAGTGTGGGACATTCGTGCGGTGTTTTAAGTCAAACAAACGATTTGATTTCATAGGTACGTAGCGATACCCAAACGCAAAAAAGCCGCCCGTTAAGGCGGCTCGTTTGGAATTTAGCTATCAGAAGCTGGGTTAGCGCTTCTTGCCTGGCAAAAGGCCTTCACGCTGCATTTTCTTGCGGGCCAGCTTACGGGTCCGGCGAACAGCTTCAGCTTTTTCGCGTGCGCGTTTCTCAGATGGCTTCTCGTAGAAGTTCCGCAGTTTCATTTCGCGGAAAATCCCTTCACGCTGCATTTTCTTTTTGAGCGCTTTGAGAGCCTGATCGACGTTATTGTCGCGAACGAGTACCTGCACGAGCTATCCCTGCCTTTTCCCAATTGGGTCAGAAATGGCCAAAATTGGCCGAAAATAGCGGATTTTCACCGCAGAACGCTGCGGCGGGGCCTTTCCTGCGCAGCGAGGCCGGATAGGTAGCAAAAGAATCGGGGGATGTCCACCTTAGCAATAGAGAATTTTGGCTGATTGCCGGGGTTTCTCTGTCAGATGTTGGGTGCTTTTAGGGAGAGCTTTCTAAATCGGGGTTCTGCGGCGGATTGGTAACTTTACGGCTGAGGGGTCCAAGCCCATATTCCCTCCATGACAATCCGCAAAATTGCCCGCATGGGCCACCCTGTTCTCCAGGGTGTCGCTGAAGCCGTTTCTGAGCCGACCGCGCCGGAGATCCTCGATCTCGTGGCCGATATGATCGAGACGATGGAAGACGCGAACGGTGCCGGCCTTGCTGCGCCGCAGGTCTATGTCCCCCAACGTGTCGTGATTTTCCAGGCACCTGGCGCGCGGGCAACTGCTGAAATTGACGCGGAAGAGGAATTTGACCCGACAGCACCGCTTACAGTGTTGATCAACCCGGAGATAGAACCGGTTGGTGAAGAGTTGGAGCTCGGTTGGGAAGGGTGCCTCTCTGTCCCGGGTCTGCGTGGTCTCGTGCCCCGTCACCGGCGCATCATTTACCGTGGTGTGGATTTGGATGGTCAACCAATCGAACGCCGGGCGCAGGGGTTTCATGCGCGGGTGGTGCAGCATGAATGCGACCACCTGGACGGCATTTTGTATCCCCAGCGCATGCCAGACATGCGAGCGCTGATCTTCGAGAGCGAAGTTAAGCACTGGCTCGAAGAAACAAGTGAAAAGGTATCAGATGATGACTGAGCGAAAGCAAACTGAGGCGAAGAAAGATCAGCTGGAAAGCGTGCGCAGCAAGCTTCTTGAAGCGGCTCTTCCGGATGTTCCCTTCGATGGATGGACGGGCGCCGTGTTGATGCGTGCTGCGAAAACAGCAGGGGTTGATCACGGTCTTGCTCGGCTGGCCTTTCCCAATGGCGCACGGGATCTCGCTGAGTATTTTCTCGCCGACGGTGATCGTCGCATGATCGAGCGGTTGGCGAAAAGCGACCTTGCTTCGATGAAGATTAGAGAGAAAATCACATTTGCTGTTCGGACCCGTCTTGAAGCGGATACGGCCAACAGAGAGGCGTTGCGCCGCGCGAGTACGTCCCTGCTCATCCCACCTGCCTCAGGCAGCGCAGCGAAATCTCTCTACAATACGGTTGATGCGATTTGGGTCGCGATCGGCGACACATCGACCGACTATAATTTCTATACCAAGCGGGCGACGCTTGCGGGCGTCTTTACGACCACGCTGGCGTGCTGGTTTGCCGATGAGAGTGATGGGCATGCTGATACATGGGCGTTCCTCGATCGCCGTATTTCTGATGTGATGCAGATCGAAAAAGTCAAAGCTCAGGCGACAAAGGTAATAGATGCATTGCCAGATCCGCTGGGACTGATCGCCCGCATCCGGTACGGATCAACGGGCTAGGTAGGTACGCAGCCTAGGCCGGTATCTCGTCTGGTGTGCCTGCTCCTAAATCAATCCATTCGAGCTCGAGGATTTTTGCGGCAACCGTCGAGTGAGCCTGTTCGTCTTCATAAGTGACTGTTTTCTCACGTGAGTGAACGCTGACGATGCGGTCAGATTGGCCTTCGGCCTTTTGCAGTGGCAAGTAAAGACTCTCGACGATGGACCTTTTGCCAGTGCTGTAGACATTCTCATAGGACGCAATGGCTCCCACTGGATGGGATACGATCAAGTGAAGAATCTTTGAGACCATGGCCCGTGTGTCTGGCGCCGTCATTTCTATGAGGTTGTTCCCTGTTGGGTCCTCGCCCATTCGCTCAGCGATACCTGTTCCGGCAAGGCGGTACAGAATGTTCATGGGATCAACGACATCCAGAATAGCAATGTCTTTCAAGATGTAAGCGATCTGCGAGGGATCAATGTCGCTGGTGTTGGGAAGCAGTCTGTCACCGCGGACTTCATCCCAAAATTCACACAATGGCTTGAGAGCTGGATTGTCGACTTGATCCGTTATCTTACAGCTTGTCGATTTGGGGCTGTCTTTTTTGTCATCTTTTTCTGTCATGGTCCCCCGACCCGTACGCACTTCAACTCAAAGCTCTGGCCTATACACGGCGGAGCCGACTCAACTTGGGTGACAGTTTCTCAGTTTCTTATGCAATTGGGAATGGCTCTAATTTGCAAAGAACTAGGTCGGGCGATCTACCTGTCATAACTATTCCGGTTTGGTGAAACCCGGATTAAGTTTTGTTGCGTGCCCCATTTTTCGGCCAGGCCGCGCTTCGCGTTTGCCATAGAGATGCACGGCGCAATGAGGCACCGACGCATGGGTGATCCACTCATCGGCTTCTGCGCCGATCAGATTGGTCATTACGGCGTCGCTGTGACGGGAAGGGTTGCCCAAAGGCCAGCCCGCAATGGCTCTAACGTGTTGTTCAAACTGGCTCACAGTGCAGGCGTCTGAGGTCCAGTGGCCGGAGTTATGAACGCGGGGGGCGAATTCATTGACGCAGAGTTGTCGCTTGTCGCCATCCGCGAGCACGAAAAACTCGACACCGATGACGCCGACATAGTCGAGGCCATGGGCGATGCGCTCAGCAATCGTCCGCGCTTCGTCTGCGATGACTCCATCAAGCTCCGCTGGAACGGTTGTCGTGTGCAATATGTGATCGCGGTGAACATTTTCACCCACATCATATGCTGCTGAGGCGCCATCCAAAGCACGGGCTGCAATGACCGAGACTTCTTTTTCAAAGGGCATGAAGCCTTCAAGGATAGCTGGTGCGCTGGCGATGGCGTCGAAGGCAGCAGCTGCTTCTGACGGGTCATCTATTTTGACCTGGCCTTTGCCGTCATACCCAAAGCGGCGGGTTTTAAGAACAGCTGGCGTACCCAGCTTCGCCAATGCGCTGACAAGGTCGTCGAGTGTGTCTACCTGCGCGAAGGGCGCCGTTGCGATCCCAAGGCCGTTCAGGAAATTCTTCTCGTCGAGCCTATCCTGGGAAATCGCCAACGCTTTGGGCCCTGGACGGACCGGCGCATGTTCGCTGAGGATGCGTGCTGTTTCGCCGGGCACGTTTTCAAACTCATAGGTCACCACATCGACAGCGTCTGCAAACGCGATCAAGGCGGCTTCGTCTTCATAAGCCGCCCGGGTTGCGCTGCCTGCTACTTCAGCTGCCGGACTTGTCTCTTCTGGTGCGTAGATGTGAACACGCAGGCCAAGCTCG
This sequence comes from uncultured Parvibaculaceae bacterium, assembly GCA_965283695.1. GTDB lineage: Bacteria > Pseudomonadota > Alphaproteobacteria > Parvibaculales > Parvibaculaceae > Mf105b01. The sequence continues at coordinate 157,896 of CBDIPP010000001.1, forward strand.
GCAGCAGCCAGCGCCAGCATGCGTCCTAGTTGACCGCCGCCCAAAATGCCGATGGTGCTGCCCTGGGGAAGCGGTTCTGCTGAGCTTAAATCAGCCATTGCGATCTGGTGTTTCTGCAACCGCATCCGTTTGTGCCTGGCGCCAGGCATCCAATCGGGCGGCGAGTGCATCATCGTGCAGGGCCAATATGCTGGTTGCCAGCAGGGCTGCGTTTTTTGCGCCTGCATCCCCAATGGCCAATGTGCCGACGGGGATGCCTCCAGGCATTTGCGCAATCGAAAGAAGGCTGTCCTGCCCGCTCAAGGCTCTTGACTGGATGGGCACCCCCAATACTGGCAGCGGTGTCATGGATGCTGTCATGCCGGGCAGGTGGGCCGCGCCGCCTGCGCCTGCAATGATCACATTGATCCCGCGCTGCTTTGCCGTCTTGGCATAGTCGGCCATGCGATCGGGCGTGCGATGGGCGGAGATGATTTTGACTTCATGGGGAACCTGCAGCGCTTCCAAAATGTCTGCCGCATGCTTCATGGTTGGCCAATCTGATTGACTGCCCATGATGATACCGACCTGTGGTGTTTGGGAGGCTGTTGGCTCGGCCATAGTCCGGTTCCGTTCGCGAAACGCGCGATGCGCCGAAAATGGCGGCGGTGCGCGGAAAGCGGCGGATTATAGGCATGGGGTCCGGCTTGGCAAGCTGTGATGAGAGCCCCGCAAAGCCTGTGTGATCAAGGGGTGGCGGTGCATCATCCTTCGCCCTATTCTGGGCAGGAAGTCACGCCGAATCACTCAGTTTTCTGCGGGTTTTGCAGGGGTCAGGTGGAGCTCAACAAAGGGGGCAGGCGATGAAGATCGGTGAGAAAAGGCCTGTTGGGAAGACAAGTATCCGTGGTGCAGCTGCGCCAGCGGCCAATACGACGCCCTCCGATGTGGTTGGTGTAGATGGTCGTGTGATCAAAGACAGTACATCAATCATGGGTATTCCCGAGCCGGAGCTCACCCCAAGCGTGCGCACTGCCATCATGACCCTCATGGGCGAGGTGGATAAGATGCGCAAGGAAATGCGCTCTGTGCGCGAACGTCTGCGCAGCGCGGAAGCTCTGGCTGATCATGACGCTCTCCTGCCGCTGCTAAACCGCCGTGCGTTTGTCCGGGAACTCTCCACCGCTATTTCCTATGCCAAGCGGTACCAGACACCGCTCAGCCTTCTTTACATCGATATTGATGGCTTTAAGGCGATCAATGACACCTATGGCCATGCGGCAGGGGATGCTGTCCTGAACGATGTCGCGCGCAAGATCATCGCGCATATTCGCGAGTCAGATATTGCCGGTCGTCTGGGTGGCGATGAGTTCGGGATTATTCTTCCCCACGCGGCAGAGAAATCGGCCAGGGCCAAAGCCAGCTCTATCTCCGACGTTGTGGCCCGTGACCCGGTGCTGATGGAAGGCCAGAGCCTGGCGGTGACAATTTCCATTGGGGCGGTGATGATTGGCCCTGATGATGAGCCTGAAGGCGCGCTGGCCCGGGCTGATAAGGCAATGTACACCGCGAAACGTTTTTCGCGGTCCTCGCACTAGCTCTTTGTGACTTTACAGTTTGCGTGAGAATGCCTTGGGCGATGTTGCCTTAGGCAATTATGTCGGGCGTCAGTCGGTCTTCAATTTCCAAAACACGATCGCGGAGCGCCAGCTTCTTGATCTTCAAGCGCCGCAGCTGCAAATGGTTCGGATAGGGCATGGCTTCAAGCGCTTGCACCGCACCATCAAGGTCCCGGTGTTCTTGCTTCAGCTGGATAAGCTCTTTTCTGAGCTCAGCTTCATCATCCATGCGCGTGCGCCCCATGTCCGGTTTGTTCTGTTTTCTTGGAGCGAATTTTACGATGGCCCCTCAAAGCGTTCTAGCGATCCTGGGCCTTTCGAACAAGTCTGTTAGTTGGATGTAGATTGGTTTTTCACGATTCGTGTCAAGGAAGAATTCGCCTAAAATCCGGCGCAGAATTCAGCCAAACTCGACAGATGGATCGGAAAGAGTCACACTTCTCACGTCAACCGAAGAAGACAGAAGGAGATATGTATGGCTGTTGAGTCGCGCATCGCCGAGTTGGAAAAGCGGCACGAACTCCTGGAACGAGCGATTGAGGACGAGTTACTCAGTCCTGGAAGTGATGATTTGCAGGTCACTCAATTGAAGCGACAAAAACTCCGAATAAAGGAAGAGATTGAGCGATTATCGGCAGAGGCCAAAGCCGCCTGATAATCGCGTCACCACAGTTTCCAAGTGCGTTTTAACGCTGGGCCAGGATGGCCCGGCGTTTTGTGTTTTTAGGGAACACTGAGCTCTCACAACTTTTGTTGAGAATGCCCTCATCCAATATCTTGTCGCGTTTTCGAACCATAAAAGTCTGCAACTTTTATTGAAAACGCTTAGTCCGGCATGAAAGATTTACCGCCCGCCAAATCTTCGGCCATGCCGCGCAGTTTGAACTTCTGCACTTTGCCTGTGGAGGTTTTGGGAAGGTCGCAGAAGACGACCTTGGTTGGGCATTTGAAGTGGGCCAAATTCTCGCGGCAGTAAGCGATGAGATCTGCCTCGGCCATCTCTGGCACTGTGCTCTTCAATGTGATGAAGGCACAGGGCGTTTCGCCCCAGCGTTCGTGGGCCATCGCCACAACGGCTGCTTCCAGAATGTCGGGATGCTTGTAGAGCGTATCTTCAACTTCAATAGATGAGATGTTTTCACCGCCTGAGATGATGATGTCCTTGGAACGGTCTTTCAGTTGCACGTAAGAGTCTGCGTGCCAGACGCCGAGGTCACCAGAGTGGAACCAGCCGCCTGCGAAGGCGTCAGTGGTGGCGGTCAGGTTTTTCAAGTAGCCCTTCATCACGACGTTGCCGCGGAACATGACCTCGCCCATGGTTTCTCCATCCTGCGGGACAGGCTTCATGGTTTCCGGGTCAATCACGGCAAGGTCTTCCAATACCGGGTAGTTGACACCCTGGCGGGCTTTCACCTGAGCGCGTTCGCCATCTGGGAGCGCGTCCCATTCTTCGTGCCAGGCATTCACAACAGCCGGGCCATAGGTTTCGGTCAGTCCGTAAACATGGATGACATTGAAACCCTCTTCTTCCAGTGCACGGATGGTGGCGGCTGGCGGCGGGGCAGCTGCCGCGAAGAAATTCACAACGTTGGGCAGTTTCTGTTTTTCGCTTGCGTCCGCATTGATGAGGAAACTCATGACGGTAGGCGCGCCGCCCATATGGGTGACTTTGTGCTCTGCGATTGCCGCATAAATATTGGGGGCGGCGACTTTGCGCAGGCAGACATGGGTGCCTGCGACCACGCTCATGGACCAGGTGAAGATCCAGCCATTGCAGTGGAACATGGGTACCGTCCAGAGATAGACGCTGTCGCGGGTCATCTCGGCCGTCACGATGTTCCCAGCGGCGAGCAGATAAGCGCCGCGATGGTGATAGACGACACCCTTGGGGTTTCCTGTAGTGCCCGAGGTGTAGTTGAGCGCGATGGCATCCCACTCATCATCCGGCAGGGACCAATCAAACTCTGGATCGCCATTGGCGATGAAGGTTTCGTACTCGGCTTCGCCAATCATTTCGCCTGGGCCGTCATATTCCGGGTCGTTGATGTCGATGATGAGCGGATCGCATTTGGCGAGCGAGACTGCTTCGTGGGCGAGCGCGGAAAACTCGTGATCCACGAAGAGGGCTTTGGCCTCCCCGTGATCTAGAATGAAGGCGAGGGCGGCTGCATCCAGACGGATGTTCAATGTGTTGATCACCGCTTTAAGCATGGGCACGCCGTAGTGAAGCTCAAGCATGGCCGGCACGTTTGGTGCGAGGACTGCTACGGTGTCGCCTTTGCCGATACCTTTGGCGGCAAGCGCACTCGCAAGCTTGCGACAGCGGGCGTAGTAATCCGCATAGGTGCGGCGCAGATCTCCGTGAATGACGGCTGTCTTGTCAGGGTAAATGCGCGCAGCACGGCGCAAAAAGGAGATGGGAGAAAGCGATTGATGGTTGGCGGCGTTCTTGTCCAGATCCTGATCATAGATGCCGGTCATGGCTTTTCTCCCCTGTTTGACCTTTTTGTTTAGGGGCTTTTTACCATGAAGTTCGCGGGTTCGGGGTGAATTTCGGTTCTTACCCTGTTTGACGGTAACCGTGTTTTTTCAGGCCATTTTAAGCCGGACATCGGAGAATAAAGGCCTTTCAAACCTCAGAAAGGAGGCCGATCATGACCCGTTTCCTCGTCTCCGATGACAATGAAAACGGCTATCGCCTGGAAGATATTCTGACTGCGGTGCGCGCCGATGTCGTTAAGCGGTGTGGGAAAATCGTGGATGATCATCGCGAAGAAGCGCATCACGTGTTGGAAAACAACATCCAGGTGTTATCGCTGTTGAGCGAGGCCATCAAGCTCGCGGAAGATTCTACCCATGTGCTTGATAAGTCATTTGGACCAAGCTCTGCCGCTGATGGTGGGGCGCCGCGCATCGGGCATGCTTGAGCGCAATCAAGAACGACCGCTGCCGACACCGTACCCAAATAGGAGCGAGTGTTGCGCAGCCGGTTTGTAATCCGGGAGAAAGAACCAATATTACGGCCTTAGCGTTTGAGGTGAGTGATGTTGTCTGTTCTTCTGCCCATGTTCGCGTTCGCTATTGCCAGTACAGGAACGCCCGGTCCCAATAATATTATGGTGATGGCGTCAGGTGCCAATTTCGGTTACTGGCGGACTATCCCCCATATGCTCGGTATCGCATTGGGGTTTTCCGGGATGGTCCTCGCCCTTGGCTTGGGTTTGTCACAGCTGTTCGCGGTCTATCCTCAGGTGCACGAAATCCTTAAATGGATGGGCACGGCCTATTTGTTGTTTCTTGCCTGGAAGATAGGGACTGCGGCGAAGCCGGAAGACGCGCAGGCTGAAAGTGCGCCACTTACGTTTGTGCAAGCCGCTTTGTTTCAGTGGGTTAATCCGAAGGCTTGGATGGTCGGGATTGCGGGCCTTACGGCGTTCACGTCCGATGATGGAAATTACGAGCTGCAGACACTCATCATCGCAGGGGTGTTTCTCACTGTGTCCTTTCCCCTGTCGAGCTTCTGGTGCTCATTCGGCACGGTCATTGGACGGTTCCTCACGTCGCCGCGTTCGTTGCGCCTCTTCAATGGAGCAATGGCGAGCTTGATCGTCGGTTCCATTGTACTTCTCTATATCTGAGCAGCGATGGTCGCGCCGGTCACAGGAAGGCGCCCGTGCCACCGTCCCAGACGAGTTTGCAGCCCACCAGAAAGAGGGCCATGTAAGCAAAGCGGTAGAATGGTTTCTCCGGGATTAAGTCAAGCGCCTTGATGCCCATCCACATGCCGATGGGTGCTAAGGGCATCAGCATGAGCGATGTGGAAAGGTTCGTAATCTCGAACTGACCCAGCAGTGCATAGGGTGGCACCTTGATCAGGTTCACCGCCCAGAAGAACATGACGCTGGTACCGACATAGAGTCTTTTGTCGAGCTTCTGCGGCAGCATGTAAATCTGGAAAGGTGGGCCGCCCGCATGGGCGACGAAGCTGGTGAAGCCCCCGACAGCGCCCCAGGCAGTCCCCTTTGTCTGATTGACGTCTTTCGGTGCGGCCTCTGCACGGCGTCCGATCCAATGATCAAGGGCAAAAGCGACGGCGATGCCCCCGACCAAAAGACGCACGAAATTGTCAGAGAGATAGCTGGCGGTCAGTGCGGCAATCAGAATACCGATGGCAGCGCCCGGCACCATGATTGCCAAGTTCTTCAGATGAAAGCTCTTGCGATAGGCCCAGACGCCAATCAGATCCATAACGATGAGAATGGGCAACAGGATGCCCGCCGCCTGTAGCGGCGAGATGACAAGCGCCATCATCGGCACGCCCAAAATGCCCAGGCCCCCTGCAAAGCCGCCTTTCGAGAGCCCGACGAGCAGGACAGCCGGAATGGCAGCTGCGTAGAACCAGGGGTCAACAATCATATCCATAGAACGTTTTCTCCGTCAGGCCTGACTTCCACCACGTGAGGCTTGCAAAGCTCCAGCAGGCTTGAAACAGTCTCCAGCAAAAGAGAAAGACACAGCTTCACGTGAGGCTGTGCGAAGAAGATCAAGGCCGGGAGGAAAGTACCATGAGTCGTTACGCTGAAACCTATGAGGCTTGGAAAAATGACCCAGAAGGTTTCTGGGCAGATGCTGCACAGGAAATTGACTGGTCGCGGCCCTGGGACAGCGTATTGGAAACAGATGGCGGCGGCGCCAACTGGTTCTCAGGAGCCGTATGCAATACCTGCTACAATTGTCTCGACCGTCACGTTGAAAATGGGCGCGGTGAACAAGCGGCGCTGATCTACGATTCTCCCATTACGGACAAGCAGAAAACATTCACCTATGCGGAATTGCTGGACAAAGTCGCCACCTTTGCCGGTGTGCTGCAGGCAAATGGCGTGGGTGTTGGTGACCGGGTGATCCTTTACATGCCGATGGTGCCTCAGGCGGCGGTGGCGATGCTTGCCTGCGCGCGTCTTGGTGCTGTTCATTCTGTCGTGTTTGGTGGATTTGCGGCCAACGAACTTGCGACGCGGATTGACGATGCGAAACCAAAGCTCATTGTCACGGCATCCTGCGGTATTGAGCCTGGTCGCGTCATTGCCTACAAGCCCCTTCTCGATGGCGCGATTGAGCTCGCCTCCCACAAACCTGATCACTGCATCATCCTGCAGCGGGAACAGGAACCAGCAGAGCTTACTCCCGGTCGTGATCTCGACTGGAAGCAAGAGATGGAGAAGGCTGCCGTTGCTGGAAACAAACCGGCATGCGTAGACGTCCCCGCGACTGATCCTCTTTACGTGCTCTACACATCTGGCACGACGGGGCAGCCGAAAGGCGTTGTGCGGGACAATGGCGGTCACATGGTGGCGCTTAAATGGTCCATGAAAAACGTCTACGGGATGGATCCCGGCGATGTGTGGTGGGCTGCATCGGATGTGGGTTGGGTCGTTGGGCATTCCTACATAGTGTACGGGCCGCTCTTACATGGCTGCACAACGATCCTGTTTGAAGGTAAGCCTGTTGGCACCCCGGACGCTGGAACCTTCTGGCGGGTGATTTCAGAACATAAGGTCCGGGCTTTCTTCACGGCGCCGACGGCGTTCCGTGCGATCAAGAAGGAAGATCCAAAAGCCTCCCTCATTGCGAATTATGATTTGAGCGGGTTTGAGACACTCTTCCTTGCGGGCGAGCGGGCCGACCCGGACACGATCCAGTGGGCGGAGAAGGCACTTAAGGTGCCGGTTATCGATCACTGGTGGCAGACGGAGACCGGCTGGTCGATCGCGGCAAATCCAGTTGGCCTTGGCGCACTGCCGGTGAAACACGGTTCGCCGACAGTGGCGATGCCTGGCTATGACGTGCAAGTGGTGGATGAAGCAGCAAAGCCTGTCGCGACCGGTGAGACTGGCGCGATTGTCGTGAAGCTTCCCTTGCCGCCGGGCTGTCTTCCAACGCTTTGGGAAAATGAAGAGGGCTTTCGCGCGTCCTATCTTGAAGACTATCCAGGCTTTTACAAAACCGCTGATGCCGGTTTCATGGATGACGACGGCTATCTCTACATTATGAGCCGCACAGATGACATCATCAACGTGGCGGGGCACAGGCTCTCTACAGGTGGTATGGAAGAGGTGCTGGCAGGCCACCCGGATGTTGCCGAGTGTGCCGTCATGGGCATCGCCGACAAATTGAAAGGCCAGGTGCCAGTCGGACTGCTCGTCCTTAATGCGGGTGTTGATCGTAGCGATGGCGACATTGCGCGCGAAGCCGTGCAGCTGGTGCGGGACAAGATCGGACCCGTGGCTGCGTTTAAGACCGCATTGGTGGTTCAACGGCTTCCCAAAACACGGTCGGGCAAAATCCTGCGCGGCACAATGCGCAAGATTGCTGATGGGGAAGACTGGAAGATGCCGGCGACCATTGACGATCCTGTGATCCTTGATGAGATCACGGCGGTGATGACTGAGGCGGGTCTGGTGTCCGGCGGCTAAGTCTGTTCGCGATGCTCAGGGTAACAAAAAAGGGGCCGCCCCATTTTGTCGGTGGCAGCCCCTGATCATTATCGCTTGCTTAGTGAGCGTTATTCTTTGTTTTCGTCGTCGCCGCTATCGTCGGGGACCTTCAGGTCTTTGAGTTTTGCGAAGACAGAGTCCGCATCCGGTGCGGCTTCAACTTCCTTGGGCTTCGGTGCAGCAGTAAAGGCGTCCGATACGTCGCTCACAGCAAAAGGCTTAGGCTCTGACGGATCGGCATCATCGATGGACGGCACGTTCAGCTGATCTGCCGGAACTTCGTGTGCTGCAGGACGGGCAAGGCCCAGTGGATCGGCTGTTGCTTCGCCCGTGGTTTCTTCTGCAGGAAGAAGCGTGCCAGCTTTCCGGGCTGCTTTTTCTGCTTTCTTGCGCGCGCGTTCCAACTTGTCAGCGGCTTTCTGTACCGCAGCATCCAGTTCCATCTGGCTGCAGAGGCCCAGCGTCACCGGATCGACAGGTTTGATGTTCTGGGAGTTCCAATGGGTCCGATCCCGGATTGACTGGATGGTTGGTTTGGTTGTGCCCACAAGGCGTCCAACCTGCGCGTCTGGCAGCTCAGGGTGGTTCCGCAGCAGCCAGGCGATGGCGTCCGGGCGGTCCTGACGGCGCGACACAGGCGTGTAGCGGGGGCCCTTCTGGGGCTTCGGTGCAGGCACTTCGTGCTTGCGTTCTGCAGACTGGAGCCGCTCGTTTGGATTTTCCTGGCAGCGTTCAATTTCGGCACGCGTCAGCTCACCAGAGGCGACAGGGTCCATGCCCTTAATGCCCTGAGCGACGTCGCCGTCGGCAATGCCCTTCACTTCAAGTGGATGCAGGCCGCAATAGTCGGCAACCTGGTCGAAGGTCAGTGAGGTGTTATCTACGAGCCAGACGGCAGCAGCCTTTGGCATGAGCGGCTTAGACATATCTTCTCCTTTGCCCCCAAGGCAATCTGGGGAGCCTTCCCCCGAGATTGGCGCCTGAGATCGGCGTATGCCACTGAAAATGAACGGATTAAGAGGTCTTATATGCCCTTCCGGGCGATCTGGGAAGACCTCTGATCAGCAATTCCGGCCGCAATTAAACGGTCAGGATGATTTTTCCGATATGGCCGCCCTTTTCCATGCGTTCGTGGGCAGCTTTTGCGTCTCTGAGCGGGAAAGTGCTGTCTACGATGGGCTTAAGGCGGCCCGCCGCAATCCAAGGCCAGACCTCCTTCAACACGGTCTCTGTGAGGACGGTTTTCTCCTCCAGCGGTCGGGCGCGCAGGGTAGAGCCGGTGAGGGTCACCTGTTTCAACATCAGGGGCAGAAAGTTCACCTCTGCCACCGAGCCCTGTTGATAGGCGATGTTGACGATGCGGCCACCGCGCGCTGCGCAGGTAATGTTGCGCTGGATGTAATCGCCGCCGACCATGTCAAAGATCACGTCGGCCCCCTGGCCGCTGGTTGCTTCATCCATCACCATGACAAAATCTTCTTCTCGGTAATTGATACCGCGCCTGGCGCCAAGCTCCTCGCATTTACGGGCTTTTTCATCAGACCCGGCAGTCGCAAAAACTTTCGCGCCCCAGGCAACAGCCATCTGAATGGCGGTGGTGCCAATGCCGCTCGTGCCGCCATGGATGAGAAGTGTTTCGCCGGGCTGCAATCGGCCGCGATCAAAGACATTGGTCCAGACCGTCATGATTGTTTCCGGCAGGGCGGCGGCCTCTACCATTGAATAACCGTCTGGGATAGGCAGGGCATGGGTTTCGTGAACGATGGCATATTCGGCATAACCGCCACCGGCAACCAAGGCACAGACATTGTCGCCGAGGGACCAACGCGTTGCACCGGTGCCGAGTGCAACAACTTCTCCCGCAAACTCCAGGCCCGGCGTGTCTGTGACACCCTTGGGCGCGGGGTAGAGGCCGACGCGCTGCACAAGGTCCCCGCGGTTCACACCGGCTGCTGCGATGCGCACCAGAATTTCGCCGTGTCCTGGTGTTGGCAGCGGCACCTCTGTTGGGGTGAGGACTTCAGGCCCGCCGGGTTCGGGGATTTTGATGGCGGTCATATTGGTCGGCAGATTTGAAGGCATTGATGAAACTCTTTGTCTTTGGAGGTGGCGATATGAAATGGCAAAGTGGCTCACCATTCAATGATTGGGCGGTTCGCGCAACAGGGCAGCGGATCACGATCCAAAGATGAGGAGAGGGCATATGGACAAAGAAGATTTAGAGCCCAAACGCGTGCCTGACAGCCTTCAGGTGCTGGCGAAGGAGGATATTTCTCTTCTGGGTGTCGATGAACTCAAAGAACGAATCACTTTGCTTACGGATGAAATTGCACGTTCCGAAGCCATGATCGCCTCAAAGCAGGGCAGTTTGAGCGAAGCTGAGGCAGTTTTTCGAAAATGATGATTCTGCCAAAGGGTTTGTTAAGTCCTTGTAACAAATGAGCTCTTTTGATTCTGATCAAGTATAGAGCGGCTGTTTTAGGTCTTGTGACTGCGCTCTCGCTCAATTTTAACTATTTGTTAGCCAGTCGTTATGTATTGTTTAGAGGCGTAATCCAGTCATCTGGATTTGAGTGGCTCCTATCCACTCTGTTTGACGCCTCCCTGTTAGAACTTGAGCCGCAGGCAACTGTGGCTCATTTTTTGTGTAGTGCTCCAACTACACGTTCCGTCTCTCAGCGGCTTCCCCACTACATCTAGTCCAAATCCGATGTGATCAATCCCTGGCAAGGTTTTGACGCCGGACTTTTTGTCTCAATTTGAGACAAAACCGGATGGCATGCTTGTTGATAGTTGAAGCACAACGCGTCCTTGGTTGGTACGGTCGCTGGCTACGTGCTGGTGTCTGCTTGCTCATGGGCGCCAGCAACATGATTAACAGTGAGTGGTCTTATGAGTTTCGGCAACAAAACAAGCGGTGGTGGTGAAAACGGAGACGGTCGGTCGCCTTTTGGCGGGTCGCAGCTCTTTCAGCGTACCTATCGTGAAGGCATGGCGCTTGTGGAAGAGGCGGCGACCTATCTTGATGGTCCTGGTCGGGACCAAGCGAAAGACTTTCCCCGGGCCACAGCTCTGGCCTATGCCACTGAAAGCATGCGTCTTACGACACGCTTGATGCAGGTTGCCGCGTGGCTGTTGGTTCAGAAGGCGGTTAACGAAGGCGACATGACTGAAAGCGATGCGCTGTCGGATAAATATGCGCTGGGCGGACGTGAGCTCGGGCGGGCAAAGAAGCTCAATGGGACGGATCTTCTTCCCGATGCGCTGAAGGAGCTGATTGTGCGTTCAGAGAATATCTACCGTCGGATCGACAGGCTGGATGCCCAGATGCGCGCAGGCGAAGAGATTGACCAATTGAGCCTGGCTGAACAGCGGGAGCGGGCAGAAGCTTTTTTCCAGGAAGCGCTTGGGTCGCGCCCGACCCGGCACTGACCTTTCTTGGAGCGTTTCCGAACAGAAAACCGCGCACACTTTTCTTGGAAACGCTTTAAGTCTCCAAACAGCAAAAAGCCCCGGCATGCCGGGGCTTTTTTTTGGTTGTGCGTGGAGGACAAAGTCTCCAGATCGACTGGCTAGGCTTAGACGCCGAGGCCGTCGTATTTTTTCTTAAACCGGCTCACGCGACCACCGCGGTCGAGCAATGCGCCTGTGCCACCTGTCCAGGCTGGGTGCGTCGTTGGATCGATATCCAGCGTGAGCGTGTCCCCTTCGGCGCCATATGTGGACCGGGTCTGGAAGGTTGTGCCGTCCGTCATTGCCACGGTGATCGTGTGGTAGTCAGGATGGGTGTCCTTTTTCATAACGCTTGCTCGCTCAAAAGAAGTGTCAGACGGCCAAGTCCGCCCGTTCAGGCGCACAAAGCGCCCGGGAAAGCAGGTGTATAGCCGAGCTTTCAGCCTATTGCAAGGCTCAGGTGGACGCTCTCGCTGAGCCCTGACCAGGGTCCTGACAGATGATCGGGGCTGGTCGGTCTTCCGCGGCCTTTCGCGCATGTATTCAGGGTGGGATTCAGCGGGATTCAGGCGGCCTGGCCCTAGTTTCTACCAGGCGCTGTTGCTATATCTCCTCCTTACCCTTTTGGGACGACCACAAGCCAGCCAAAGCCGGACATATATGAGCGAGACTGCCAACACGGTCGCGGAAGCGATCGAAGAAGAAGCCCTGCGGCGGACGAAGAGCCGTGCTGTGCGGCCTATTATGGGCCTGATCCCCTTTGTGTTGGCTTACAAGGGGATGTTGTCCGGCGCCTTCGTAATGCTTGTTATCGCCACCCTGTCGACCCTTGCTTTTCCAGTTGCCGCGCGGCGGGTGATGGATGCGATCAGTGAGGGCGATGTCCAGTTCATTGATCAATATTTCCTTGTGCTCATTTTGGTCGCGGCCCTGCTTGGCATATCGAGCGCTGCGCGCTTCTATTTTGTCAGTTGGATTGGTGAGAGGGTGGTCGCTGATCTGCGCTCGGCGGTTTACGATCATGTGACGCGGCTTTCGCCTGCTTTTTTTGAAACTATGCGGACCGGGGAAGTGCTCTCTCGTCTGACCGCAGACACGACCCTGATTAAGACTGTGGTTGGCTCAAGCGCTTCCATTGCGCTGCGCAATATGTTTCTGTTTTTCGGTGCCGCGACGATGATGACCTATACGAGTCCTGGTCTCTCCGGTCTCGTATTACTTGCTATACCGGTCATTATGCTGCCGCTGATTGTTTTCGGTCGTTGGGTGCGCCGTCTTTCGCGCCTCAGTCAGGATCGTATTGCTGATACCAGCGCCTTTGGTGGTGAAACGCTGAATGCCATGCAGACCGTGCAAGCGTTTAATCATGAGGCGATCGACCGATCTTCCTTTGCGCAGACGGTTGAGGCTTCTTTCGTCGCAGCCCGCAGCCGTATCCAGGCGCGCTCTGTGCTCACAGCGCTGGTCATGTTTTTGGGGCTCTCAAGCGTCTTTGGCGTTTTGTGGGTGGGTGCGCAGGAAGTCATCACAGGTACTATGACGGGTGGTGAGCTTCTGCAATTCACCCTCTATGCATTGATGGCCGCGATGTCGATGGCCGCCCTGTCCGAGGTCTGGGGTGATGTGCAGATGGCGGCGGGTGCAACAGAGCGCTTGATGGAGCTCTTGCATATTGAGCCGGAAATCAAAGTACCGGCCAATCCTGTTGCTTTGCCAGAACCCTCGCTGGGTGATCTTCGGTTCGAGAATGTCGGCTTCTCCTATCCGACCCGTCCAGATGTGTCGGCATTGGATGGCTTAAACCTCTCTGTGCGCCCGGGCGAGACGGTGGCGATTGTCGGCCCCTCGGGTGCTGGCAAAAGTACTCTCTTCCAACTCCTGCTTCGCTTCTTTGATCCGCAGTCAGGCCGTATTCAGCTTGATGGTGTTGCCCTTCCAGACGGAGACCCAAGCGAGGTGCGTCGCCGCTTTGCGCTCGTGCCGCAGGAGACGGTTGTGTTCGGCATGAGTGCCCGGGAGAACATTCGCTATGGTCGCCCGGATGCAAGCGACGAGGAAGTGCGCGCTGCGGCGAAGGCAGCGCACATTGATGAATTTCTAAGCGACCTGCCGCAGGGCTATGACACGGTTTTTGGGGAGCGTGGGGTGACGCTTTCTGGCGGTCAGCGTCAGCGCATCGCCATTGCGCGGGCTATTCTGCGGAACGCACCGGTCCTGCTGCTCGATGAAGCAACAAGTGCGCTAGATGCAGAAAGCGAAAAGTTCGTGCAGCAGGCGCTTGAAGGGCTCATGGCTGGGCGTACGACGATCGTAATCGCTCACCGTCTCGCCACAGTACGCAAAGCTGACCGTATTATTGTGATGGATCACGGACGTATTGTTGCGGAAGGCACTCATGATGCACTTGTTGCAGAAGGGGGGCTTTATGCGCGCCTTGCTGCTTTGCAATTCAGTGCCGATGCACTGGCGCTTGCGGCTGAAGAGCCATCGCCGCCTGCTTTCGCCGCCAATGACTAGCCTCCAAGGGACATTCCAGGTTTAGGGGAATTTATGACACCGCTTACTCGTAACATCGTTGTAACCGTCATTGTTATTATCGCCACGTTGAGCTTTATCGGCGTGCGGTTTTTCACAAATGCGGGTCAGCTCACAACACTGACAGCGGCGATGGAGGTCTCTCCTCAATGCACGGTGCTGGCATCACCGCCGGGGCCTGAAGATCTTGTGATTGATCATGAACGGGGCATGGCTTTTGTGTCCGCGACTGACCGTCGGGCGATCACGGCAGGCGCAGAGAATGTGCGTGGCGGCATTTACGTGATCGATCTTAAGGGGGATCCCTCGACCTGGGCGCTGCGACCAGTTACGGCTCATGTGCCGGCAGCGTTCCAACCGCATGGTCTTGGCCTCTATGTGGATGAGGCAGGCGTGCGCACCCTCGCCGTTGTCAATCACACAGGCGATGTCGATAGCGTTGAACTGTTTGATGTGGCGGAAGACGGCATCCTGTCCCATCGGGCAACCGTGAAAGACCAGGGAATGTTCGCACTCAATGATGTGCAGCCTGTTGGTCACAGCGCTTTTTACGCGACAAATGATCATGGCAGCGCTTCAGATTTTTGGAATGCGTTGAGTGACGTTCTGATCCTAAACCAAGCGAGCCTTGTCTATTTTGATGGCACGTCGGTACGCGAAGTGGCGGGCGATCTGGGTTATGCCAATGGCGTCAATGTCTCTCCAGATGGCCAGACGGTGTATGTGGCTGAGACGAGCGGCATGGCACTCAATATTTACGATCGAAACATTGAGACAGGCGATCTAACCGCATTTGATTTTGTCTCGCTCGGCTCTGGCCTCGACAATGTGGATGTGGCGCCGGATGGCACACTGTTGATCGGGGCGCATCCAAAGCTTGTTGATTTCATCAACCACGCGGCAGACGCGAAACAGATTTCGCCGAGCCAGGTTGTACGTCTCATTCCAAGAGAAGGGGGTGGCGGTACTGCTGACACGGTCTATCTCAATCTGGGTGACCAACTGTCGGGATCGAGCACCGCTGCGTCCTATGGCGACAAGATGCTGATCAGCGGCGTCTTTGACCCGAAGATCCTGGTCTGTGAGATGTTGCCGCCACGCGCCGAGTAATCTGCTTACTTGTCTGGATGCTCCAGCTGAAAAACGAGCCAGTTCGCGATCCAATCCGCTGCAAGTTGTAGGTTGCCTACCTGGCAATGGCTGCTCGCCTGCTCTTTGTCGGTAAATAAACGAGTCGTGAGCGAGCGGACGTTGGGCAAGTTCCCGGCCTGACTGAAAAATTGCGGCAGGGGAACCAGATGGTCTTCCGTTCCGCCCAGGAGCAGGAAGTCCTGGTCGATGAGATGGGCGAATGGCTTGGTCGTAAAGCTCTCGACCCATTTCAGGTAGTCATAGGGGTTTGTTGTTCCGCTCACATGCATGCCATGGCCAAATGCCCATCTGGCGAATTCGTCTTTTTTGATCACACCGGACATCAGCGTATTGATGGTGCGTCGCGCGCGAAAGCGCATAAGGAGCGCCAAGAGCTTTTGCGCAGCAGGGTCGAGCTTTGCAGACAGGCAGCCCAGGAAATCTTCGAGCACGTTATAGGCCACAACGCGTCTAATGCGTTTGTCGAAGGCTGCGGCGCGCGGTGCAAGATAGCCACCCAGTGAGATGCCGATGAGGCTGCAGGACGAGATTTGCAGATGGTCTAGGATCGCGCCAACAGGCTTTTCCCAATCGTTTGGCATGGCGATGTGGTTCAGCATCAGAGGCTCGCCCTGTCCGGGGCCTTCAAACAGGATGAACTCGATGCCCTGGCTGGTGAATGTCGCGGCCATCTCAATGAACTCTTCCTTGAAGGAGTCGAAGCCGCCATGGACCAACACCGTCTCGCGCTTGGGACCATTCGCAGGGAATATGAGCGCGGGCAGGGTGGCGCCTTCGTAGGGAACATCGATCCGCGTCATCGGCAGGTCGTTTATTTCGTCATAAAACAGGTCTCTAAAGCGGTTGTAGGCAATGAGTTTGTCGGGGTCATTGGGCGCAATGAAGAACTCAGCGGCGCGGTAGAAAAAAGCCGCATTGAGTGCCCTGTTTTCGGCTTCACAGGTTTTTGCCGCCTGTAGCAACTCAGACTTCCATGTCGCCAGATCGGAGATGTTGGCGGCGACACGCTGGACTTCATCCTCGTCCCAATAGGTCAGCCACCGGTTGAGTTGAAAATTATAATTGGCATCAGCATGGAGTTGCCGGTAGCCGACGGGGAATTCAAACCGTTTGGACATGTTTCCTCACTCACTGAAAGCTGGCGCTTCGAGACCTGCAATGAGAAAGGTTCGAAGGCTTGCGTGTGTTCGCTTCGAGTCCGGCGTTGCGCCCAGCGCTGCGAGGCGTGTCTGGTCGCTCAATGCGTGTGCGATAGCGCCGATGGCGAAGTCGAGCCGCAGGACGAGTTCCAGGCGACTGAGGTGGGGGAGGGCTTTTTCAAAGGCTTTGAGGAACGTCTCAGAATAGGCCGTGAGCTCCCCGCCGAAAACCTCTTTGATGGCGTCGGTGGGCTCGACAACTGTGCGGGCGAACAACTTGGCGAATGCCTGGGTGTTGGGATCGGCTTTTGACATGAGCTCCAAGAGAGGGGTCATGAAAGCGTCCAGCAGCTCGCCTGCATTTGCGGTGCGCTCATCGCTCTGCAGGGCGTTAAGAAGTTCGAGGCGTCGCTCAGCCAGTGGCACAAGCCGTCGGGTGAACATCTCTCGAATGAGCCCAGACTTGCCATCAAAATGAAAGTTCACCGCTGCAACATTGGCGCCTGCCGCGTCCGTGATGGCGCGAATGGAAGTTCCGTCGATGCCATGAGCTGCACAGAGCCGCTCGGCGGCATCGAGCAATCGTTCTTTTGTTGGCTTGGTCATGACCAAGAGATAATTCAAACAAATGTTTGAGTCAAACGTTTGTTTGAAATTTGGACAGCAGAGCTGCTCACGGTGGGGAGGTGGTGTTGATGTTCGGCGCGGCTCTGCTCGCTAGGCGGTGCCGAGTGCGCCCAGCAGGTCCAGCTCATTTTCTGTGATCTGCGCCAATGTGTAGCCATCGAGGACATCCAGGAAGGCGCTCTGTGCTTCAAAGAGGACCGATTTGAACTGGCACGCACTGCTGATCCTGCAGTTGTCGTCTTTCCGGTTGAAGCACTCAACGAGATGAAAGTCTGGTTCCAGTCCCCGAATTGCTTCGCCCAGGTTTATGTCTTTTGGCGGACGCGACAGTTTCATGCCGCCATTCTTCCCTTTTTGGGTTTCGACATACCCCAACTTGGAAAGTTGGTACGCCACTTTGACCATATGGTTTTGGGAAACCTGAAAAGTCTCCGCAATCTCCTTGGCTGTGCAAAGCCGATCGGGATGTACGGCAAGGTACATCAGGGCGCGCAGCGAATAATCTGTGAATGCAGTCAGTTTCATTTTCCACCTGTCTTCACTTGACAATAATCCCTACCACCTTAAATAGGTATTTGAAATACATATTTAAGGTGGTCAAACATGCTTAGTGAAAAAGAAATATCTATCGTCAAGTCTACAGTACCCGCTCTTCAGGAAAATGGAGAGACGCTGACACGCCATTTCTATGTACGGATGTTTGAAAAGAACCCGGAAGTTCGTGCTTTTTTCAACCCGGCGAACCAGGCATCTGGCGGACAGCAGCAAGCGCTTGCGGCTGCGATCTGTGCGTATGCTGCGAACATCGACAATCTGGGGGCGTTGACGGGAGCCGTTGAGGTTATTGCGCAGAAGCATGCCTCCCTACAGATCAAGCCGGAGCATTACCCGATTGTTGGTGAGAACCTGTTGGCCTCCATCAAGGAGGTTCTTGGGGAGGCTGCGACCGATGAGGTGATTGACGCCTGGGCGGCGGCGTATGACGTGCTTACAGCTATTCTGACGGGGCGTGAGCGCGAAATTTACGACGAACAGGCGGCGGCACCTGGCGGGTGGCGAGATTTCAAAGCATTCAAGGTTGTGAAGAAGGCGAAGGAAAGCGAGGTCATCACATCGCTTTATCTCGCTCCCGATGATGGCACAGCAGTGCCGCCGTTCAAACCAGGGCAGTATATTTCGCTTAGAGTTCCATCCGAAGATGGCTCAACGACATTGCGGAACTATAGCCTGTCGGGCAGACCAGGCGAGGCGCATTTTCGTATCAGCGTGAAGCGGGAAGCAGGTCAGGGCGTGCCGGACGGATATGTTTCCAATCTGCTGCACAAATCTGTGGATGTCGGCCAGACGGTTGAACTTGCGGCACCTAGCGGTGAGTTTGTCCTCGACCAGTCGACGGCGTCAGACCGCCCGCTCGTTTTGCTCGCTGGTGGTGTCGGGATTACGCCGGTCTTCAGCATGCTCCTCGTTGCGCTGGAAACGATGCAGGAGCGCGACGTCAGCTTCATCTATGGGTGTCTTGATGAAAAACATCAGGCATTCAGGGCGGATATTGATGGGCTGCAGAAGGATCACCCCAATCTGAAAGTTCACTACCGGTATAGTGACCGCCCCTCCGACGAGATCGCAAAAGGGACGGCGGCAAACGTGAGCGATGGGTTCGTCGATGCTGACCTTATTGAAAGTGTCGTGGGTCAGCGGGATGCGGACTATTATTTGTGTGGGCCAAAACTGTTTATGGCAGCGGTAAATAGAACGCTGGTTGGCTGGAATGTCCCACGCTCACAAATTCACTTTGAGTTCTTTGGACCAAAAGAAGATCTGGAGACACCGGCGTCCAACGCGACAGCTGCTTGATAAACGCGCCGAGCGCTGAGTTTGGACTTCTTACCTGTCCGCGTTTCCGGATGGACAACGGGCTTCCCTTATCCTGGAAACGCTTCAGCGCTCGGTGAGCTTAAACTCGATACGGCGATTGCGGCGGTTAGTGCCTTCACCACTGCCGTCGGCCAGCGGGTGGAATTCCGCAAAGCCGGCAGAAGAGAGCCTGCGTTCGCTGACGCCGCCATCAATCAGATTTTGCACCACTGAAAGGGCACGGGCATTGGCCAGATGCCAGTTTGATGGGAACTCTGAGGTTCGGATGGGGGTGGAATCTGTGTGCCCGTCCACGCGCAGGATCCAGTTGATGTCACCGGGAATCTCCGCGGTGATTTCCCGAATGGCCACAGCGATTTTGCGAAGCTCTCGCTGGCCGGCCGGGCTGATCTCTGCTGACCCTGACGCGAAGAGAATTTCCGACTGGAGCACAAAGCGGTCGCCGACAACTTCAATGTCGTCACGATTGCCGAGTGCCTCCTTCAGGCGGGCAAAGAAATCAGAACGATAGCGGGCGAGCTCCTGAACCTTCTGGGCAAGGGCTGAGTTGAGGCGGCGGCCGAGATCGGCGATCTGCGCGTCGGACTCTCTGTCTTTTGCTTCGGCAGCTTCGAGTGCCTGTTCGAGTGCCGCCAGCTGACGGCGGAGCGCTGCGAGCTGCTGGTTCACTAGTTCCACCTGTGCGAGAGCCTGCGCACTGATTTGCCGTTCTTCATCCAACTCAGACAGAAGGACCGCCTCGCGGTCGCCTGACCCGGCGCCTTCTGCCAGGAGACTTGCTAGCCGCGATTGTTCGTCCTCCGCGCTGGCAAGGGCGATGGACAGGGACGCCACGCTGGATTGCAGGTCAGCGTTCTCAAGTTGGGCTAAGGCTAGCAGATCGGCCAGTTCAGAAACCTGGGACCGCAAGCGATCGAGCGCGCTGTCCTTTCCGGTAATGGACTGCGCAAGAAAGAACTGGGTCAGCATGAAGATGGAGAGCAGAAAGACCAGCACCAGCAAAAGTGTCGCCATAGCGTCCACAAAGCCCGGCCAATAGTCGGCGCTTGGTGCTCTGCTTCTGATGCGGTGGGAAATGGCCATAGGATCTACCGGGCGTTAGCGGCCCTCTTGCTCCAGCGCGCGGGTGAGGCGCTCTAGTACGGGCTGCAGGGCTTCCTGGTTGCGTGCAAGACCATTCACCAGATGTTGTTCTGCGCGCATTTGCTCAGTAAGAGCGGCGATCTGATTGGCGAGCGCCATCAATGTTTGGCTTGGGTCAGCTGAGGGCGCTGTGTCGCCATTGGTGCCGACAATGTCGGTGACTGTGGAGAGCCATTCTTCCAACTCATTGTAGAAACGGTTTTGCGCCTGACCCGCCTGGAGGTCGAGGAAACCCAGAATGAGGGATCCTGCAAGACCGAACAGGGATGAGGAGAAGGCTGTGCCCATGCCCCGGAGCGGCTCTTGCAAGCCTTCGCGAAGGGTGCTGAAAACGGTGAGGCTGTCTGCGGCGTCGACGTCCAGGGAGTCGAGCGTGCCGGCGATGGAGGAGACAGTGGCAAGCAGGCCCCAGAAGGTGCCCAGAAGCCCTAGGAAGATCAAAAGCCCAATCATGTAGCGCGAGATTTCCCGCTGTTCTTCGAGGCGCGAGGCCAAGCTGTCGAGCAGGGAGCGCATAGACAAGGCGCTTAGAACCACGTGGGTGGTGCGGTTCCCAAACATGGTCGCCATGGGGGCCAAAAGCTTTGGCGGTTTTGGAAGCGCGAGGCCTGGATCAGACCGACGGAAGGAATTCACCCAGCGGATTTCTGGTCCCAGAACCAGGATCTGACGAAAGGCATAGAGGGTGCCGATGATCAAGACGCCGACAATCAGACCATTCAGGCCCGGGTTGGCCATAAAGGCTTCGGAGAATTGCGGCAACAGAATAAGTCCGAGAAAGCCCACCAGCGTTAAGAAGAGCAGCATGCGGGTGAGATAGGGGCGAGGTCGCGATAAAGTCACGCCATCCTGACTGTCCATATTCTCTCCCCCTCGGATTGCTTGGTGTTATCGACTGCTCAACAGAATATCGACCCGATTGGCAGGGCCGCTGTCGCGGGTGCCGCCGAGTGCGCGTACATCAATGCGGCTTTGCAACACGCCTCGTTCGACGAGGAACTTGCGTACATTGAGTGCCCGCTTAAGAGACAGGCGGCGGGCATCGGAACTCACGTCTCCGGCTGTTCCTGCAAAGGCCTGGATCTCGATCCGATCATCATGACGCATCAGCTCTATTGCGATCATTTCCAACTCGTCACGGGCTCCGCCCAGAATATCAGCTGTGCTTCCTTCAAAGTTTAGGCGATGGCTTGCTGATTGCGGGGCAGGCAGGCTTGCTACCTGAACGGGCGGCTCCTGCACTGTCTCAGCGGGTGTTTGTGTCAATGTCGGTGCGGTTACTGGAGATACGGGTGCTGCGCTGGGCGCGGGGGGGATAGGGGGGACCAAAGGTGCTCGTGCAGCTGCAGCTGGTGCAGTGGCGGCAGGTCCTTGTTGTGCCACGGAGGGCGTAGGCTGGACGTTTTGTGTTGCCTGCTCAACGGGGGGCACCGGAAGGGCCTCGATACGCTGCGGTGTTGGGGCGGCAGCTCTTGTGGTCGGCGTTGTAACAGGTGTCGGCGCGGCGGTTCTTGCTGCTGGCGATGGAACGCGTGCCGGAACAGGTGAAGTTGCCGCTGGTTGTACTTCAACAGCCATGGCGTCAGCAGGTCCCAAAATTTTTGGTGTTTCTTGTGATTGGCGCACCGACGCAGGTGGGGTGAGCAATATCCGTGTGGGCGGGGTTTCGCCGGGATAGCGCAGTTGCACGGGTGCCTTTCCCGGTGCGATGCGTGCATCCGCTGCAGTCTGCCCACCGATAGCGGTCAGGTCCACTTGTACATCGGCCAGTGTCGGCACTGTGGTCAATGCAAGCAATAGAGCTGGCATAACAAAGGTGGTGTGGCCTGCTGGGCGCATTCTTAACGTTCCTTAGATTCCGAGCTTGGCCGTGTCGCGTCACCGGCGACCAAAATCCCGACTCACTAGACATTATTGCCGCCTCTTGCAGGCGCTGCCAGTCTCAGACGGATATTTTCCCCTGCCAAGGTTAAGGAGGCCAGGGTCAAGGGCGCCAAGGTTGAGCATGAAGGGGGCAGAATTGGGGCGGGTGGCTGCCCGTCAGGCGCTTCCAGCCTTTTTCAGGATATTCATGAGAGGCCGGTGTAGCGTTTCATTGGACGCCAGCACGCTTCCAGTGCCCAGAACATCCGACTTGTTATTCAGGTCTGTGATGGTGCCGCCAGCTTCGCGAACCAGAATAATACCTGCGGCCAGGTCCCAGGCGTTCAGACCGCTTTCCCAATAAGCGTCAAACCGACCAGCTGCGACGAAAGCCATGTCGATGGCGCAGGAGCCCGTGCGGCGAACACCGGCAACCTGCGGCATAATCTCGGCAAGCTGCATTGAGAAAGCAGCATGGTTCTTCCAGCCAATATGCGGAATCCCAGTGCAAACGACGGCTTGTGATAGGTCGCGACGGGCCGCGACACGCAGGCGTCTGTCATTCACAAATGCGCCTTTGCCTTTTTCCGCCCAGAAGAGTTCATCGGAAATCGGGTTGTAGGTGAGGCCGGCAATGATCTCGCCTTCTCGTTCTAGTGCAATGTTGATCGCAAAGAGTGGGATGCCGTGAAGGAAATTGGTGGTGCCATCCAGCGGGTCGATGATCCAGCGGTGGCTTTTGTCTGTTCCCTCAACAGTGCCGCCCTCTTCCAGCAAAAAGCCGTATCCAGGCCGGGCGCGGGTCAATTCTTCGCGCAGGCTTTCCTCTGCGCGCAGGTCAGCTGCGGAGACAAAGTCGCCGGGACCCTTCACGGATACCTGAAGGTTTTCCACTTCCCCAAAGTCGCGGATCAGTGTGCGGGCGGCCTTGCGGGCAGCCTGCACCATCACGGTGAGGGTAGGAGAGTGGCGGCTCATATGGGGTGCCTTCGGGTCAGAGGATGGTCGGTCGGGTCGTCTCGTGCGGTTGTGCTATTCAGCGCGCTTCACATAAGTGACTTCGTTTGTGTCGACAACAATTTTGTCGCCCGTGTTGACGAAGGGCGGCACCATGACGCGGACCCCGTTCTCCATCATAGCGGGTTTGTAGGATGACGTGGCTGTCTGGCCCTTGACGACGGGTTCTGTGTCGGTGATTTCCAGAGTCACGTGGTCGGGCAGGCTGATGCCTAGTGGGCGACCTTCGTGGCTTTCCACTGTTACTTCCATGCCGTCCTGCAGGAAGGCTGCGCGCTCACCTACAAAATCTGTTTGCAGTTCAATCTGCTCGTAGGTGGTGGTGTCCATAAAGGTCAGCATGCCGTCTACTTCATAGAGGTACTGGTAGTCTTTCTGTTCCAACCGGATCTTTTCGACCGTTTCAGCGGACCGGAAGCGCTCGTTCAGCTTTGAATTGTCGATCAGGTTTTTCAGCTCAACCTGCGCGAACGCCCCACCCTTGCCGGGTTTCACGTGCTGCGTTTTTACCGCAACCCAAAGCCCGCCTTTGTGCTCAATGACGTTGCCAATGCGAATTTCGTTGCCGTTGATCTTCATGCGCTTACATCCGGAAGGGCCAGGTTTGAGCAACTAGGCCAAAGCTGGCAGAAAACAAAGGACTTGGGCGTCTTGGAACACCCTGTCCGGCGCTTGGATAGCACTTGAGCGGGGTTGGTTCCAACCGGAATCGCTGGTTGAACCGAAAACCTGACCAAATCGCCGGAAAAAGGCTCCGGGGATGCTTGTCAGGGCCTATTGCGGGCGGGTCGCCGCTTCCCAGTCTTTCAGAGCTTCTTCTGCTTGGGCCAGAAGCTCTGGTGTCATTTCTGGTTCGAGCAAAGCTGCCAGCTCTGGATCATCCTGACCTCCTGCACGCGCAATGCTGAGCCAGGTGTAGGAAGCCATGAGATCCTTTTCGACGCCTTTGCCGAGAAAATACATTCGGGCAAGCCGTGTCTGGGCCAACGTATCGCCGCGGAGTGCGGCTTCGTTGAACCAGGTGGCTGCTTTTTCATCGCTTTTCTCAACGCCCGTCCCGTTCGCATAGAGAAATGCAAGGGCGGTCTGCGCTTCTGCCAAGCCCTCAGCGGCGGCGAACTGGAAGAATTCGAGCGCGCCTGCCGGGTGTTTTTCAACGCCGGTGCCTTCAACCATCATGAGGCCCAGATTGTAGGCGGCATCTGCCTGGCCCTTTTCAGCGGCCTTGCGGAAGTAAGTGGCGGCGCGGCTCATATCCTGGGGTTTGAGTTCTCCGGCTGCGTAAATGGCACCGATTGAATAAAGTGCACCTGGATGACCGGCATCAGCGGCTTCCTGAAACAGCTCGACGGCGCGGTCAGAGTTGGCACTTCCGCCCTGACCTGCGGCCAACATGTTGGCGAGTTCGAATTTGGCAGGGATAAGGCCGCCTGAGCTTGCCCGTTCAAAATAGCGCCGCGCTTCCGTGTCATTGCGTGCTGTGCCAGCGCCGGTGCGATAGGCAGAGGCAAGCGCGAAAGCTGCTGTTGGGTTGCCTGCATCTGCGGCAGACTTGAACCAGCGAAGCCCCTCAATATAGTCCGCCTCAACACCTTCGCCGTTAAAGAGCATTGTGCCGAGCAATAGCTGCGCGTCTGCGTTGCCGCCAAGGGCGATCTCTCTCAGACCTGCCAGGGCTGTTGTGTAGTCGCCTGCCTGATAGGCCTGTGCGGCGTCTTCAAAAGTTTGCGCACCAACCGTGCTTGCGGGCAAGAATGCCAGGCTTACGCTCAGAGCAAGGGAGGAGAGGGTTAAGCGAGGCATAGGCGAACTTTCTCTAAACATAAGGTCGGCGTTAGTTTGACCGAGACCGCCCTTTTAGGACCTGGTGGCCTCGCCGATGATGCGGTTGAAATCAGCCACGGCTGCCGCAGGTCCGTGGGCATGGCCCCAAACTCCAGCAGAAACCGCCAGAAAGTCAGCGCCCGCTGCGACCAATGGTGCAGCATTGTCGACCGTGATCCCGCCAATGGCGACGCAGGGAACTTCAAACAGCGACGACCACCAGGTCAGGATCTCAGGTTCGGCCTTACTTATAGCCGCCTTTGTGTCGGTTTTATGAAAGGCACCAAAGGCCACGTAATCTGCGCCTGCTTCGCCTGCGACCATGGCCAGATGGCGGGTCGCGTGACAGGTGACGCCGACAATATGGTCGGGACCCAGAAGTCTTCTGGCTTCCTCATAGGGAGTGTCGTTTTGGCCGATATGGACGCCATCTGCACCGAGCTCAGCTGCGAGGTCTGCACGGTCATTGATCAAAAAGGCCGCTCCTGCCGCCTGAGTGACAGGCATCAGGATCTCGGCCGCACGCGCGATGGTGTCTGCGTCAGCGGTGGTTTCGCCGTCTTCCTGCTTGAGGCGGAGCTGAACACAAGCAACATCGCCTGCGCCTAAGGCCGCTTTCAGCGTTTCAGCGAAGCCTTCCGGCTCAAGGCGCGGTGGCGTGATGAGGTACAGGCGACAATCAGGGTGTGTTGGCTCAGTCATGCAGCCGGTTTATCGCGACCAGAGGCCCCGTGTCACCCGTTTTCGAGAGCTGCGACGCCTGGGAGGGTCTTTCCTTCAAGCCATTCGAGGAAGGCGCCGCCTGCTGTGGAAACATAGGTGAAGTCGTCAGCGGCACCTGCACCATTCAGCGCAGCGACGGTGTCGCCGCCGCCTGCAACAGAGACCATGGTTTCCATTTTGGTGAGCATGGCCACGTGGCGGGCAGCGGTATCTGTCCCGATATTGAAAGGCTCGACCTCAAACGCGCCAAGCGGTCCGTTCCAGACCACGGTTTTGGCGGTTTCAAAATGGCCGGCAAGGGTTGCCAAGGTGTCGGTGCCCACGTCGAGGATCATCTGATCCTCAGGCACTGCGTCAATAGGAACAGTCTTTGAGACAGCATGAGCTTTGAACTCTGCCGCGACGACAGCGTCTGTCGGCAGGATGATGGTGCAGCCTTCCGTCTCGGCTTTGCCCATGATTTCGCGAGCTGTGTCAGCTAGGTCATGTTCGCAGAGTGACTTGCCCACATTTACGCCTTTGGCGGCGAGGAAGGTGTTCGCCATACCCCCGCCGATTACGAGAGCGTCGACTTTCGCCACCAGATTTCCGAGGAGATCCAGTTTGGTGGAGATCTTGGCGCCACCCACTATGGCCACCACTGGGCGTTCGGGCTGTCCAAGAGCCTTCCCAAGGGCATCGAGTTCCTGTTCCATGGCGCGGCCCGCAAAGGCAGGCAGCAAATGCGCGATGCCTTCCGTTGAGCCATGAGCGCGGTGGGCGGCAGAGAAGGCGTCATTCACATAGATCTCTGCATTCGTGGCGAGGGCTTCGGCAAACTCCTTGTCGTTTTTCTCTTCGCCTGCATGGAAGCGGGTGTTTTCCAAAACCACCACGCCGCCGTCGCTGAGAGCGGACAGGGCATCGCCTGCGGCAAGGCCAATGCAATCTTCAGCGAAGGCCACGGGTGCGCCAAGAAGGTCGCTTAAAGCCGCTGCGATGGGCTTCAGGCTCATCTCCGGCTTGCGTTCTCCTTTGGGTCGTCCGAAATGCGACAGAATCCCGATCTTGGCGCCCCTGGTGCTCAGGTCTTTCAGTGTTGGCAGAAGACGCTCCAGGCGGGTGGCATCGCTAACGTCACCGGCTTCGTTGACGGGGACATTCAAGTCCGCGCGGACAAGCACATGTTTGCCTGTGAGGGGGCCTTGTCCGAATAGATCGTCAAGCGTCTTGTGGTTGGCCATCTGTCTTCTTTCCGAAAATGTATCTGCGGATATCGCGGAGCTTAAACAACAACGCCCCCGAACTCACATCCGGGGGCGTTGCATCACGTGCGGTTGATTAAAGGAGTTTGCCCATGGCAACGGCTGTATCGCCCATGCGGTTCGCAAAGCCCCATTCATTGTCGTACCAGGACAGAACGCGCACGAAGCGGCTGCCCATAACCTGTGTCTGTGTCAGGTCGAACGTGGAAGAGTTTTTGTTGTGGTTGAAGTCGATGGAGACCAAAGGCTCATCAACATAACCGAGCACGCCTTTCAGCGGGCCGTCAGCTGCTTTCACAATTG
Source organism: uncultured Parvibaculaceae bacterium (assembly GCA_965283695.1). Taxonomy (GTDB): domain Bacteria; phylum Pseudomonadota; class Alphaproteobacteria; order Parvibaculales; family Parvibaculaceae; genus Mf105b01. The sequence continues at coordinate 184,886 of CBDIPP010000001.1, forward strand.
CCTTGTTCACTTCTTCCGCAGTCACCGCACGACCAGCGTCGAAGCAAAGGTCGATCATGGAAACGTTTGGTGTTGGAACACGGATCGCTGTGCCATCAAGCTTGCCAGCGAGCTGTGGCAGAACCAGGCCAACCGCTTTGGCCGCACCGGTTGATGTTGGGATCATGGACATCGACGCGGCACGTGCACGGCGGAGATCGGAATGGAGTGTGTCCACTGTCCGCTGGTCGCCAGTGAATGCGTGGATCGTCGTCATGTAGCCCTGCTTGATGCCGCAAAGCTTGTCGAGAACCTGTGCAACAGGCGCCAGGCAGTTGGTGGTGCAGGATGCGTTGGACACCACTTTGTGGCTCTTGCGCAGCTTTTTCTCATTCACACCATAAACGACGGTGAGGTCTGCATTGCTTGCAGGTGCAGAAACGAGAACTTTCTTGGCACCAGCTTCGAGATGCGCTGAGGCTTTCTCCTTAGAAGCAAAGAGGCCTGTGCATTCCAGAGCGATGTCGACGTCGAGTTTTTCCCAAGGGAGTTTTGATGGGTCGCGCTCAGCTGTGATTTTGATGGAGCCCTGGCCCACATTCATGGACGACTTGGTTGTGCGAACTTTGCCAGGGAAGGGGCCGTGCACACTGTCATATTTCAGAAGGTGCGCATTGTCGTCCACGCTGCCCAAATCGTTGATTGCAACGACCTGAAGGTCCTTGCGGCCAGATTCTGCAATGGCCCGAAGGACCAAACGGCCGATCCGACCAAACCCATTAATTGCTACGCGTGTTGCCATGTTCTAATTCTCCTTAGCCTCTCCGCCCCATACCGTCTTTCACGGTTAGAGCCGTTCTTTTGCGGCCGCCACTGCCGCTTCTGCTGTAATTTCAAAGTGATTGTATAGATCGCTGATGGGGGCGCTGGCGCCGAAACCTGTCATGCCGACAAAGGCACCATCCATCCCGATATATCGGTCCCAGCCCTGCTGGATTGCAGCCTCAATGGCGATGCGAACCGTGCCTTCGCCAAGGGTTTGCTTTTTATATTCTGTTGATTGCTGTTCAAAGAGCTCCAGGCAAGGCGCTGATACGACGCGCGCGCCGATGCCTTCGGTTTGAAGCTGCTTCTGGGCATCCATTGCAATGGCAACTTCGGACCCGGTTGCAATCAGGGTGACCTTTGCATCTCCCTTGGCAGGGCTCAGCTCATAAGCACCGCGGGCACAGAGATTTTCATCTGTGTGTTCAGTGCGGACGAGTGGAAGACCCTGACGGGTGAGTGCCAGAATACTCGGTGTGTCTTTCGTTTCCAGCGAGAGCTGCCAGCATTCTGCTGTTTCCACGGCATCTGCCGGGCGGAACACATTCAGGTTTGGCATCGCGCGGAGTGCCGCCAGATGTTCAACGGGCTGATGAGTTGGTCCATCTTCGCCAAGGCCGATGCTGTCGTGGGTCATCACATAGACAACCCGCTGGTTCATCAGCGCGGATAGACGGATAGACGGGCGGCAATAGTCTGTGAAGACCAGGAACGTGCCTGAGTAGGGAATAAGCCCCCCATGCAGCGCCATGCCGTTCATGGCTGCGGCCATGCCGTGTTCACGAATGCCGTAATGGATGAAGCTGCCGCTGAAATCATCAGCGGTCACAGCCACTTGCTCTTTCGAGCGGGTGTTGTTTGATCCGGTCAGGTCAGCGGAGCCGCCAATGGTTTCCGGCACCACGGCATTAATTACGTTCAGTGTTTCCTCTGACGCTTTGCGGGTAGCCCAGCCTGGCTTGTCGGCACTTAGCTGTTTTTTGAAGTCATTGATGGCCTGTTCGAAGCCTGAAGGCAGGTCGCCGGCAAGGCGGCGGTCGAATTCTGCTCTTGTCTCTGCGTCCAGCGCTTGGTGCCGTTCTTCCCAGGACTTGCGTGGTTTACAGCTCTTCAAGCCAGCGACGCGCCAGGCGTCCAGGACGTCGGATGGAATGTCGAAAGGCTCATGGGGCCAGCCCAGCTCTTTTCTGGTGAGCTCAATTTCTTCAGCTCCCAGAGCAGCGCCGTGAGATGAGGATTTGCCGCCTTTATTGGGCGAGCCAAAGCCAATGGTTGTTTTACAGGCGATCAGGCTTGGTTTGTCTGATTTCCGCGCTTCGGCAATGGCTTTCTCGATGGCGTCTGCATCGTGCCCATCAATGCGGACAGCATCCCAGCCGGCGGCTTCAAAGCGTTTCAGCGCATCGCCAGACTCAGACAGGCTGAGGGGGCCATCGATGGAAATGTCATTGTCATCATAGAGAACGATCAGGCGCGAAAGTCCCAGGTGCCCGGCAATGGAGATGGCTTCGTGGCTGATGCCTTCCATCAGGTCGCCGTCTGAGGCGATGACATAGGTGTAGTGATCCACCAGATCAGAGCCGAAACGGGCTTGCTGCAGTCGCTCAGCGAGCGCCATGCCAACAGCTGTTGAGATGCCCTGGCCGAGGGGTCCAGTCGTTGTTTCCACACCGGCTGTGTGGCCGAATTCCGGGTGGCCCGGGGTCTTGGACCCCATCTGACGGAAGTTTTTAATCTCATCCAGCGTCATGTCCTCGAAGCCCAGAAGGTAGAGCAGAGAATAGACCAGCATGGAGCCGTGCCCGGCAGAGAGAACGAAGCGATCACGATCAGGCCAGTTTGGCTGACGGGGATCGAACTTCATGAATTTGGTGAAGAGGACGGTGGCCATGTCGGCGGCGCCCATGGGCATGCCCGGATGCCCGGATTTGGCTTTCTCGACCGCGTCCATGGACAGGGCGCGGATTGCGTTCGCCATCATGTGATGGGTTGCTGGTACAGCCGCGGATTCGTTCTCTGAGGAAACAGAGGCCGCTGCCGATTGCTCTGATGGCGTCATTTTAAAACTCTTGTTGCCGTGGGCTGCCCAAATCGAGAGTGATCTGGCAGCGCAGTATAGTCGGCGGGACTATTGAGAAGAGCGATCTGTGCGGCCAGCCCCCTGAGCCACGCGAAAAGGACAATCAACTGATGCCCTTTGATCACTTCCTGCTCCGTCTGAGTCTTGCTCAAGGCACCTCATGCAAAATGCTAAAGCCAGCCTTGAAAAACCCTGTCCAGAGCGGCGCCACAATGACTATCTGCCTATAGAGAGTCAATGGGATTCGGGGGTATTTGGCCTGATTTGGCGAGCGCCTCGCCCTGATTGGAATGGGCATTCGAATATGCCCCGCGATGAGCGGCCTTGGCTTGCCTTGTTGTCGCTAATTTCTACAGGGGATGCCGTGAAATTGGTTCCAAACCCTTCTGTTGACCGAGTTTATGACGGCCCCCTATCTTAGGCGCTGTGATTTGCGGCGTTTTTACGCTTCGAGACCAGTCAAAAGGCATAATGATATGAGCGAGCTTGATAAAGCCATGGAAGCGTTTTCGGCTGCCCTGGACAAACTAGAAGGTGCTCTGGGCGGTCATGAAGTGCGGGCGGAGGCGCGCTCTGAATTGGAAAATCAGATCGCGAGCCTGAAAGAAGACCGGGCGCGGCTTGCTGAAGAATTAGACATTGCGCACGCAGATGTCAGGCGGCTGGATGGTCTCAACGCCCAGGCTTCTGCCGAGATTGACGCGACACTCAAAGATATCGACCGACTGCTTGCTTAGCTCAGATTGAAAGGACGTGGCTCATGGGCCAAGTCAATGTCTCCATTAATGATCGTTCCTATTCCGTTGCCTGTGGTGATGGGGAAGAAGAACATCTGCGAGAACTGGCGCGCTATCTTGATGGGCACGTTGCTGATCTTGCCAAATCTGTTGGCCAGGTTGGTGATACACGCCTTCTTTTGCTGGCGGGGTTGTTGCTCGCAGATGAATATTCCGATGCGTTAAAACGTGTTGAAGCTCTGACGGCTGAAATGAAAAGCCTGAAGGAAGCCCAGGAGAGCGAGATAGGGCGGGAGGAAGCCGTCGAGCAGAAGCTCACGACTTTTATCAGCGATGCGGCGGTCCGAATTGAGAAGATGGCGGATACGCTCGAAGCTTCCTGAGTGCTCTTGTCCTTGCGGCCCAACGGGAATTGTCTGCGACGTTCTTGTTCTTTGTGTGTCGCGTTTTCGAATCCTAAAAGTCTGCAACTTTTATTGAAAACGCTCGGGATGGAAGCATGTTATAGTCAACGCGGGTGCTGCCGGATGCGTCAGGAACGCTATTGCTCGGGGCCTTACGTTTCTCTAGGGAACTGTCCCTGGGGCGGGCCGTGGCCCGCTTCACACGGTGCCCACCTACTCTTGTAGGTCTCCGAGAATCACTGTTCCAACGATCCGGTGGGCCCACTTCGTTTCGGCCAGTCTCTCATGGCTTGGTCCTTCTGCTTAGTTGAGCTCCAATGCCTGATCCCACGCACTCCGCCACGTCGACCGTCTCCAAGTCAGTGCTTCGACAACAAGCGTTGCAAACCCGGTCTGATGCCAGGAAGTCCCTCGGCGAGGCCGTGGGCCAAGCCATTCTCGACAATTTCCTGGCTGATGTGCCGCGGACGTCTGGCGCCTCCATCGCTGGGTATTTTCCGATCCGCTCAGAGGCTGATCCGGTTCCGCTGATGGAAGAGCTTGGTCAGCTTGGGCATACATGCGCGCTCCCGCGGGTTGTTGGCGCTGAAAAACCGCTTCGCTTTTTCAGATGGGCGCCGGGTGATCAAACAGACGAGGGCGCCTTTGGCACGCGGGTGCCGGTGAAAAAGGCGGAAGAGATCATCCCTGATATTCTGCTTGTACCGCTCGTCGCCTTTGATTTAAGCGGCCATCGCTTAGGCTATGGCGGTGGATTTTACGACCGGACCTTGGAGGTGCTTCGAGCGAAACGCCCCTGTCTTGCTGTCGGTCTCGCCTATTCGGTTCAAGAATATGACACGATCCCTCATGATGTGTATGACCAGCCTCTGGATTGGGTGGTGAGTGAAAAAGGCAGCCGCTGCTTCGAAAGGACGAGTTTGTGAGATTATTGTTTTTGGGCGATTTGGTCGGTCGAGCAGGTCGAGACGCTGCTATCGCCGCATTGCCGCGCCTGCGTGCAGATCTCAATGCTGATTTTGTTGTGGTGAATGGTGAGAATGCTGCTGGTGGGTTTGGTATCACGGGCTCAATCTGCGACCAGGTCTTCGATGCAGGCGCAGACGTCATCACACTTGGCAACCATGCCTGGGACCAGAAGGAAGCGCTTGTTCATATTGAACGGGAGCCGCGGTTGATCCGTCCCCGCAACTATCCCGACGGCACGCCGGGCAAAGGAAGCGATCTGTTTGAGACCGAGGATGGTCGGCGGGTGATGGTTGTGAACGTGCTCGGCAGTGTCTTTATGAATGCGTTGGATGATCCTTTTGCGAGTATCGATGAAGCGCTTGAGGAATGCCCGTTGGGCATGGTGGCCGATGCGGTGATCGTTGATATGCACGCGGAAGCGACGTCAGAAAAAATGGCTATGGGACATTTCTGTGATGGTCGCGCCAGTCTCGTGGTGGGGACACACAGTCATATTCCCACTGCGGATGCGCAAATTTTTGATGGGGGCACGGCCTATCAAACCGACGCCGGCATGTGCGGGGATTACAATTCCGTCATTGGTATGGAAAAGGATGAACCGATCAACCGGTTTACGCGCAAAATTCCAAGCGGGCGCTTTACACCTGCGTCGGGGGCTGCAACGGTCTGTGGCGTGTTTGTCGAAACCGATGATAAGACTGGTCTTGCACTTCGTGTGGATCCGGTCCGGATTGGTGGTCGGTTGAAAGAACTCTTGCCGGTTTGAATGAAGTAGCGCTCAAAAGACAATGAATATTCCCAAGGTCTTTTTCGACAATGTCTGGCGTGACGATCTAGTTGCGATCATAAAGACTCCCGAATTGTGGCTTTATGCGGTCCTCGTCGTGCTCGCGCCTTCAATTACGTTTGTGTCGTTGCGCGCGCTGGGCTCCATTGTTCCTGGCGCCTGCGTTATTCTGAGTGTGCTTTTTATTTGGCAGTATCGGCGACTTCCCCTTCCGTCATTTGGCCTTGTGAGTATCTGGGCGGTTTTTATGGCCCTGATCGTGTATGCCGCAACGATTGCTTTTGACGTTGATTATGCATGGGAGCGGGTGAACAAGCTCGCCATGTTTAGTTTCAGTGCGCTGATGATCTGGGCGTGTGCGCAGCAAGGTCACGTGCTTCGCCCTCTCAAGACGGTCATGGTTGGTGTTATGGGGATCGCCATCCTGTTCGGCTTGATGGAGGGGCTGACCGGTGGGTGGTTCTTTTCGCTTACTCATGATGTAGGTATCGGTGATGCATTGATCGCTGCGAACAGACCGATGATTGTTCTTGCGTTGATGGTCTGGCCGGTGGTTTTGGTCTTGGCGCAGCGCCTGGGCGGGCTGGTGGCGACGGCTGCACTATTGGTGATTTTGCTCGCGTCCTTCTCAGCTGAAAGTCAGTCGAGCCAGCTGGGTCTGCTGAGCGGGTCCATTGTACTAGCGCTAGCGCTTGTCTGGCCCCGACCCGTGGGATGGGCCTGCCTTATTGGCGGCGTCGTTTTGATCCTGGGTATGCCATTTTTCTTTGCCCTTTCTGACTTGGGAGAGGTTGTTGGACAGTCTGTGGTGGCGAAGCGGACAATCTTGCCAAGGTTGGAATTGTGGGCTTTTGTCGGCGGTCGGATCATAGACCTGTTCCCGTTTGGCCACGGATTGGAAGCAGGACGAACCCTCTCGCTTGCCGATATGGATCAGACGTATTTTCAAGGGTCGCTAATGCATCATCCCCACAACGGTGTCCTCCAGATATGGCTGGAATTTGGTTTGATGGGCGCCGTCGGCGCCGCCCTTGTTTGGATGGCGCTAATCAGGCGGGTCATTGAGATGAACCGTTGGCCGGCCGCCACTTGTCTGGCTGGAGCTGGCTGCTTTCTCGTAATTGCTTCTGTTTCGCATGGGTTGTGGCAAAGCTGGTGGGTCAGCGCGCTTGCGCTTGTTCCTTTCCTGTTTGCTGTCGCAATGGCGCCGGAAAAGCGATAGCGCTTTTTGGCGCAAACCCTCATTGGTGCCAAAACAAGCTGCCTGAATTGATCTAGGTCTAATTCCTCTCAAGATTTTTCCATAAACTGCAGATGGGGGCTTTGAGCGTAGCTCTGGCCTGAAGTCAGTCGCCTGCTCTGCTAAGGAGTTGAAAAATGAACATGATGAAAATTGGGATTGCTGGTGTCCTTGTTCTCGGCCTTGCAGCTTGTGAGCCGGGAGCTGGCCCTAAGCAACAGATCGGGACCGTTGGCGGTGCCATTGCCGGCGGCCTTGCAGGATCGCAAATTGGCTCGGGTTCCGGTCGTCTGGTGGCAGTTGGGATTGGCACTTTGTTGGGTGCGATGGCCGGCGGTGAAGTTGGGCGCTCTCTTGATCGCGCTGATCGTCTCTATCTAGAGCGCACGACGGGGCATGCATTGGAGTATGGTCAATCGGGTATTGCGCAGACTTGGACAAATCCCGATAGCGGTCACTATGGTGCGGTGACACCGAAGCCTGCCTATCAAACTCCTCAAAGCCAATATTGCCGTGAGTATCAGCAGACGATCACTATTGGCGGAAAAACCGAGCACGGCTATGGCACAGCGTGCCGGGAGCCTGATGGTAGCTGGCGGATTGTGAGTTAGGTGATCCATCCCGATTTCCTAAGGGTGTAAAAAAAACCCCACCACAACGCAGGGTGGTGCGTTGGGGTGGGGTGTCGTGCACCGTCGGGGATCAGACGGTACTCAAGCTCTGACCCCATACGGGTGGCGGGTCAGGATCAGAGCTATCTCGGGGTGCTGTCGAAAGGGTGGTTAGAGTTTTTTCACTTCGGTCAGGAATTTCTCGACTTCTTCTCCAAGCACATCAGCTTGGCTGTTTAGTTCTGCGGAGCTTTGCAGGACCTGCCCGGCAGCCTCTCCTGTATCGGCTGCCGCCTGCGTCACAGTTCCGATGTTGGCGGACACGTCCTGCGTGCCGGTGGCGGCTTCCTGGACATTGCGGCTGATCTCCGTTGTCGCGGCGCTTTGTTCTTCCACAGAGGCAGCAATTGATGAGGCGATCTCGTTGATTTTCTGGATCGTCGTGCCGATTGACTCGATCGCATCAACAGCGCCCTCGGTTTCCTGCTGAATGGTGCCTATCTGCGTGGCGATTTCTTCGGTCGCCTTGGCCGTCTGGCTGGAGAGCTCCTTCACCTCTGCGGCCACAACCGCAAATCCTTTGCCGGCTTCTCCGGCGCGGGCAGCTTCAATTGTGGCGTTGAGCGCCAAGAGATTGGTCTGGCTCGCAATGTCTTGGATGAGGTTCACGACTTCACCAATTTTCTCTGATGCTGCAACCAGGCCCTGGACGGTGCTGTTTGTTCGTTCAGCTTCGGCGACAGCTTCCTGCGCAATGTTGGAACTGTCTGCGACCTGCCGGGTGATCTCACTGATCGAGTTGGACATTTCTTCAGCTGCGCTTGCGACCGTTTGTACATTCGCGGTGGTTTCTTCGGCTGCTGCTGCAACAGTGCTTGCCTGTTTGGTGCTTTGTTCTGCTGTTTCTGCGAGAGACTCGGCCATGCCTTTCATTTCTGTCGACTTGTTGCCGACATCAGACACGATGGCCTTCACATTGGTTTCGAAATCCGTAATCGCGTTTTGGAGTTGGGTGACAACACTCCAGGTGACCATTGCCCCTACATAGTTGCCGGCATTGTCGTGAACCGCTGAGACGTTGAGATCAAGTGTTTCCGGGCCCAGCTTTATTTTGGCGCTGTGGGGGAGATTTCTTGGGTCTGCCAGCACGCCGCGCTGATGCGAGGGTTGTTTGTGGAAGACGTCGATGCAGACGCCCATCATGTTTTCAGGGTCAACTTCGTGAGGGAGGAGGTCGCGTACAGTTTTGAGTGTTTCGACGCTCGTCTTGTTGATGTAGTTGATCTTCAGATCGACCGGATCTGCCATCATGACATTGATGGGCATGTTATCCAGCATGGTCAGGAGGGTTTCGCCGTCGACGCGCCCCGCATCCTGTTCTGAGGCAATGCTGATCACGTCAGCGGTTTCAGCAGCTGCACTTCTTTTCTTGAACATTGGCTGTTCCCCTCTTGATCTCTAAAGTCCCTAATGTCGTCGCATTGACGGCTGGGCACCCCAGTGGTGGTCTCGATTTCTTCAGACGCCTTGACGGCGGTTGTCTTCAGGCTTTGAATTGATCGACACACCAAGAAGTTGTATCGATTTGTTTATACAACTATAGATAGGTTAATGGACAATGAACGTTTTACCTAAGAACGCATGTTTTCTTGTCTGCGCTCTGGAGACCGGCCATCCGGAGACTGGGTTGGTGGGAAGGATGTTTTTTGACCGCTAGAGTCCGCCTATGGATTTTGAGGCTCACGCTGCCTATAAAGGGCGCAAAATGGCGTTGGAGTTGATGACGCCCACAACACCCTAAAGTTGAAAGAGCGAACGCCATGGCGGGACATTCCAAATTCAAGAACATCATGCATCGCAAGGGCGCGCAGGATAAGAAGCGCGCCAAGCTCTTCTCCAAACTTGCGAAAGAAGTCACGGTCGCAGCCAAGATGGGAATGCCCGATCCGGAGCATAATCCGCGGCTCCGCGCAGCTATCAATGCAGCCCGCGCCCAGTCGATGCCCAAAGACAATATCGAGCGCGCGATCAAGAAGAGTACGGAACAAGGCGGCGAGAATTACGAAGAGGTCCGTTATGAAGGCTTTGGACCAGCTGGCGTTGGCGTGATCGTTGAGGCCCTTACAGATAATCGCAATCGCACCGCCAGTGAGGTGCGCACGATTTTTGCCAAGAATGGCGGAAATCTGGGCGAGACCGGGTCGGTGTCGTTCAGCTTTGAACGGGTTGGTTCCATCGAATATGCGGCAGATGCTGCGGATGCAGATGCCATGTTTGAGGCGGCCATTGAAGCTGGGGCTGACGATTGTACCTCAGACGAAGAAGGTCACACGCTCATCTGCAATGCAGAAAGCCTGCATGAAGTTGCGGGCGCGCTGGAGGCTTCCTTTGGGGCGGCAAACAGCGCCACGATCATCTGGAAGCCGACGAATACCATCCCGGTAGAAGCTGATCAGGGCGAGACTCTTCTCCGCCTGTTGGATTTGCTGGACGATAGCGATGATGTGCAGCAGGTTTATGCCAACTTCGAAATGTCCGATTCGGTGATGGAACAGCTCTCCGCCTGATCGGGTATGTAGGCGCTGAAGTCGGCGCTGTATTCAGGCGAGACAATGAGCGAAACCGTCAGACTGCTGGGATTGGATCCCGGGTTGCGCGCCATGGGATGGGGCGTGATTGATGTGACCGGCAATCGCTTGTCACATGTAGCGAACGGGACAGTGACATCCAGCAGTAAACTCTCGCTCGCAGAGCGTCTGGTTCAGCTGGAAGAAGGCTTGGTGTCTGTCATTGCCGACCATTCACCTGCTTCAGCCGCCGTTGAAACGGCTTTTGTGTCAAAAGATGCGGCAGCTGCATTGAAGCTCGGCCAGGCCCGTGCGGTGGCGCTACTCGTCCCATCACGGTCCGGCCTGGACGTTGCGGAATACGCGCCCAACAAAATCAAGAAAACGGTGACCGGCTCCGGACACGCAGACAAGCAGCAGATCAAAATGATGGTGGAGACCTTGTTGGCACGGTGCAAGACCGAGAGTGAGCATGCAGCGGACGCTTTGGCTGTCGCTATTTGTCATGCGCATTACCGGTCGGCGATTTCCTATGTCGAGACGACAGAAGCGCGGGTGACACGCGCATGATCGGCAAGCTCACAGGTATTGTGGATGAGGCTGGCGAGGATTGGCTGATCCTGGATGTGGGCGGCGTTGGTTATCTCGTTTCCTGCTCCGGCTTCACGCTTCGTCAGGTGCCCGCGAAAGGCGAACCGCTTTCCCTTCTGATCGATACCTATGTGCGTGAAGACCAGCTGAGGCTTTTTGGGTTTGCGACTGGTGATGAGCGGGACTGGTTCCGACTGTTGCAGTCGGTCCAAGGCGTGGGCGCACGACACGCCATGGCGATGCTTGGCACTATTGGTCCAAGCGGCCTGGCGGATGCTATTGCGCTTGAGGACAAGAAAGCTGTGACGCAGGCGCCAGGTGTCGGCCCGAAGCTTGCCGGTCGTATTGTCAGTGAATTGAAAGATAAAGCCCCCGTCCCTGACAAGCTTGCGCCGGTTCTGGCCGGTTCCGATGGAGAAGCTGTTGTTGGAGCAGGCAGTGCGGTTCGGGACGCGGTGTCTGCGCTCGTTAATCTGGGTTATGCGCATGCTCAGGCAGCAACGGCTGTCGCGGCTGCCACGAAACAATTGGATGAGGCCGCAAGTGCTGAAGCGCTCATCCGTGTCGGCTTGAAGGAGTTGGCACGATGAGTGAGGGATCAACTGGGAGTGAGCGGTTGGTGGGCGGCGCGCCCCATGAAGAGGACATGAGCGAAGCGCAGCTTCGTCCGCAACGCCTGTCGGAGTTTACCGGCCAACGCCAGGCACGGGAAAATCTCTCTGTCTTTATTGAAGCCGCGGCGAAGCGCAAAGAAGCGTTGGATCATGTGCTCTTTGCGGGACCGCCAGGACTTGGCAAAACGACCCTTGCGCAGATTGTTGCGCGGGAGCTTGGGGTCAATTTCCGGTCCACCTCGGGGCCGGTCATAGCGAAGGCAGGCGATCTTGCAGCGCTGCTCACCAATCTGGATGAGCGCGACGTGCTCTTCATTGATGAGATACACAGGCTCAATCCAGCGGTTGAAGAAATTCTCTATCCGGCGATGGAAGATTTCGAGCTTGATCTCATCATCGGAGAAGGCCCCGCCGCGCGCTCGGTGAAGATTGAGCTCGCCCCCTTTACGCTTGTGGGTGCCACGACCCGGACGGGGCTTCTCACCACGCCTCTTCGAGATCGTTTTGGCATTCCGGTGCGCCTCAATTTCTATGAAGTGGATGAGCTGGAACTGATTGTGCGCCGTGGTGCGGGTGTGATGGGGATGAAGATCACCGACGATGGGGCGCTTGAAATTGCACGGCGTGCGCGAGGCACACCGCGGATTGCCGGGCGTTTACTCAGACGCGTACGAGACTTTGCGGCGGTGGCAGATGCAGCGCAAATTGATGCTGATCTGGCGGACAAAGCTCTCACGCGCCTTGAAGTAGACCGTTTGGGTCTCGATGGTCTCGACCATCGGTATCTCACGACCATTGCGCACAAGTTTTCCGGTGGTCCGGTGGGCATTGAGACCATCGCAGCGGCTTTATCTGAACCCCGCGATGCTATTGAAGAGATTGTTGAGCCCTACCTCATTCAGAACGGGCTCGTTCAACGCACGCCACGCGGGCGGGTGCTGACATCTGCTGCGTTCCAGCATCTACGGCTTCCTACGCCCTCCGGCGTGCCGGGGCAGGGCGCGTTGTTTGATGGAGATGGTAAGTGAGTGACACGAATTGGCCCGATATTTCGGGGAAGATTGTTGATGGGGTCCATCGGCTTCCGATCCGTGTCTATTACGAAGACACAGATTTCAGCGGCATCGTCTATCACGCGAATTATCTGAAGTTTGCCGAGCGCGGCCGGAGTGATTTTTTGCGTCGGGTAGGAGTACATCACTCAGAGATTCTGGAGCTTGACCCTCCTTTAGCCTTTGCCATCCAGAAAATGGAGATCGAGTTTCTGGCACCTACGCGAATTGATGATCTGCTGGAGGTGGAAAGCCATTGTGTCACAGCGCGCGGTGCGCGCTTGGAATTTGAGCAGGTGATCACGCGCGACGGGGAGCCCATATGGCGGGCCATCATAAAGGCAGCCTGTATTGATACCAGTGGACGCCCGCGACGGCTGACTCCTGAGATGATTGCAGCGTTTGGGCCTTATGTGGCGGCAGCATCACAATCGGGTTAAGCCTTTGACGTTTAGGGCAAAAAGCCCTCTGTGCCCCAGTTTTGACACATTCTCTCGTCTAATTTTGCCCCATTCTGGGGGTATTCGCTTCTCTTCGTGGAGCAGGCGCCCATTCATGCTTTGCGAGCCTCGATTTCTGGTGAGGCCCAAACGCTTTGTTTTGTCGCGTTTTCGGATGGATAAGTGCTTCAACTTATCCTGAAAATGCTGAGGCATCTGACGGAGAGCTGTTTTCATGGATCCCATACAAGTCGTCGAATTCGCCGTGCAAACCCTTTCGGCGATAGACTTCTCTTTGCCTGGAGGCGGTGTTGGGGATGTTGTGTCATCGCTTCGGGCTGAGAATGCCATAACGCCTGCGCCGGTTGGCGAGATCATTCAGGACGCCACGCTGGTGACGGATGCGACGGACTTCACATTGTGGTCGCTGTTCGCACGGGCGGACTGGGTTGTGAAATCGGTGATGATCGGTCTTATCGGTGCGTCGATCTGGAGCTGGGCCATCATGTTTGACAAATGGTGGCGGCTGAGCGGTGTGCGGCGGAAGGCCGACAATTTTGAAACGACTTTCTGGTCAGGCCGGTCGCTGGATGATCTCTATCAGGATCTTGGCAGCCGTCCCAACCATCCCATGTCGGCGCTCTTTGCAGCAGCCATGCGGGAATGGAAGCGCTCATCTGAAGCCGGCCCCAATCATTTTGCGGGCGTGAAGGAACGGGTGGACCGGGTTATGTCCGTCACCCTCAACAAAGAAATGGTTTCGCTCGAAACCAATCTTCTCTTCCTCGCCACCGTTGGTTCCATCGCTCCTTTTGTTGGTCTTTTCGGCACGGTCTGGGGGATCATGAATTCCTTCCAGTCCATCGCAATCAGCCGTGATACGAACTTGGCTGTTGTGGCGCCGGGTATCGCCGAGGCGCTTTTTGCGACGGCGCTTGGATTGCTCGCGGCTATTCCTGCGGTGATTGCCTACAACAAGTTCTCAAGTGAGATTGGCCGCTTTGGGTCGCGGCTTGAAGGCTTTGCAGACGAGTTTTCGGCCATCGTCTCTCGCCAAGTAGACGATCGGAGATAGTTATGGGTGCTTCTCTAGGGAATGGCGGAGGGTCAGGTCGTCGAGGACGACGTGGGTCCCGCATGCAGCCCATGAGCGAAATCAACGTGACGCCGCTCGTGGACGTCATGCTGGTTCTACTCATTGTCTTTATGGTGGCAGCACCCTTGCTTACTGTTGGCGTGCCTGTCGATCTTCCGCAAACACGCTCCGAGCCGCTTCAAGGCGATGATGAGCCGCTCACAATTACCGTGCAGGGGGACGGCACAGTCTATTTGCAAGAAACCATTGTTGAGCCGGAAGAGCTCGTTGCCCGACTGCTTGCCATTGGCGAAAACGGGTATGAGGAACGCATCTATGTGCGTGCGGACACGGAAGTTGAATATGGCGAGGTGATGAAAGTCATGGGCCGGATTTCGGCTGCCGGGTTTTCCCGTGTCGGCCTTGTCACAGAAGCTCCACCCCAATCTCCGTCTGAACGGTAGGCTTTATGCGCGCAGGGATCCTTTTTTCGACAGCGCTCCATGGAGGGCTTCTGGCCGCCATGTTCATTGCGCTGCCGGATGCGGCCCCGCTTCAGGTGGCCCCCAGTCGGGCGCTACCGGTTGAGCTTGTCACGATCGATGAGTTCACGAACCTGCGTGACATTCCCCGCCCTGAACCGACGCCGGAGCCGCCTGCAGAAGAAATCGCCGAACCTGAGCCTGAACCAGAACCCATTGCAGAAATTCCGCCAGAGCCTCTGCCAGAGCCAGAACCTGCGCCAGTTCCTGAGCCAGAACCAGCGCCCGCACCGGAGCCTGAACCGGCCCCTGAGCCAGCTCCAGGGCCAGAACCTGAACCTGAACCGGAACCCAAGCCGCAGGCGAAGCCAACGCCGCCTCGCGAGGAACCAAAACCGGCTTTCGATCCAACGCAGATCGCGGCCCTCTTGGATAAGCTCCCAGAGGAAGAGCCTCAGCCGGTCCGCCGCAGCGAACCTCAACCGGCGCGGCAGGCGGGGCCTGCTGCCCAGCTCACCATGTCTGAAATTGATGCCTTTAAGGTTCAGATGCGCCGTTGCTGGAGCGTGCCAGCGGGCGCGGCCAATGCAGCGAGCCTTGTGGTGCGCATCAAAGTGTTTTTGCGCCCCGACGGATCGCTCTCCCAGCCGCCGCAATTGATCAATAATTCCAGGCTTTTGTCCGGCGACAGCTATTTCAGAGCTGCTGCGGACAGTGCCATGCGGGCCATACGGCGGTGCGCACCTTTCCGGATGCCTGCTGACAAATATGCGTCCTGGCGCGAGATTGATCTCAATTTCGACCCTAGAGAAATGTTGGGCGGTTAACGTTCTTGCCACATTGCGGTCACCTGAAGGGTGATAGTGAGGAAATACGAGATATGGTTCGGGAAATGACAGGGTTTCGAGGGAGTCTCCAGCTTATGGGTTTGCGCTTTGGGGGAATACGTGGCGGGCTTTCAGCCTTTGCGGTTGTGATGGGCCTGGTCCTTGGTGGCCCGAAGGCTCATGCAGCTCTTCAGATTGACATCACCCAGGGTAATATCGACCCGCTGCCCATCGCTGTTGTTGATTTTCTCGGGCCTGGTTCCCAGGAACGCCAGATCGGTGTGGATGTGGCGAAAGTCATTGGTGCTGACTTGGAACGCTCCGGCCTTTTCCGACCTCTTCCATCTGCTTCCTACATTGAGCGCATTCAGGACGTGAATGTGCAACCGCGCTTCGGCGACTGGCGGGTCATCAGTGCCCAGGCCCTGGTGACAGGTCAGACAGTGGTTGAGCCTGACGGACGGCTGAAAGTTGAGTTCCGGCTCTGGGATATTTATGCCGAGCAACAGATCACGGGACTTCAGTTCTATACAACGCCGGAAAACTGGCGCCGGGTCGCTCATATTATTGCTGATGCCATTTACGAACGACTGACAGGCGAGAAGGGTTATTTTGATACGCGGATCGTCCATGTGTCAGAAAGCGGATCTAAAGGCCAACGCGTGAAACGTCTGGCGATCATGGATCAGGACGGACACAACCCGCGCATGCTGACCAATGGCGCTGATCTGGTACTCACGCCACGGTTCAGCCCATCGAACCAGGAAATCACCTATCTGTCGTATTACGGCAACCGTCCTCGGGTTTATTTGCTTGATATTGAGACAGGCCAGCAGGAAGTTGTCGGTGAGTTTCCAGGCATGACCTTTGCGCCGCGATTTTCGCCAGACGGTCAGAAGATCATCATGAGCCTGCAGCGCGGCGGCAACGCAGATATCTATGAAATGGATTTGCGGTCCCGGCAGACCCGCCGGGTGACGAATACGGCTGCTATTGATACTGCACCGTCTTATTCCCCTGATGGGCGCTACATCACGTTTGAAAGCGATCGGGGCGGCTCGCAGCAGATTTACGTTATGAATGCGGATGGATCAGGTGCGCGGCGGATCAGTTTCGGGACAGGCCGTTATGCAACGCCTGTCTGGAGCCCGCGTGGTGATCTCATCGCGTTTACCAAGATGACCAAGGGCCGCTTTGTGATCGGCATCATGAAGCCGGATGGTACAGGTGAGCGTGTGCTGACAGAGGGCTATCATAATGAAGGCCCGACCTGGTCACCCAATGGGCGGGTTCTCATGTTCTTCCGGGAAACACGGGGAGAGAATGGGGGGCCGAGCCTATGGTCTGTGGATCTCACCGGCTATAATGAGCGTCCTGTTTATACGCCTGCCTTTGCCTCTGACCCTGCCTGGTCGCCCCGTCTCAACTAAAGGGGCTCAACTAAAGGGGCTCAACTAACCGGGCTCAACTAACCGGGCTCAACTAACCGGGCTCAACTAACCGGGCTCAACTAAGATTGGTGGTTATTTCAAGTAGAGGCCTTTGGTCTGACCAAAAGATGATTGGAACTTGATTGGTTTACTGCAGGAAATCCGCCTAATGAGTGAGGGATGGCTTGCGAGAAGATCAAGGGGCAGATAGGTTTCTTGCTTCGTAAGGCTTCTGGGGGGCTTTGTGCGATGGGACCGGGGATGTTGAAAACAAACAATTTCACCGGGCGCTGTCATGTAATGTTAAAGAACGCAGTGTTAAGTCGGCCCGGTAGATTACTTTTAGGCTGTATCAGCTTAAAACGGGCGGCAAAGCTTCAGAGAAGCGCTGGCTTCGGTCGTACTGCGATAAAGATGTAAGGAGACATCATCCATGAAGATCCTGAATGCCGGCCTGCGGGTCGTGACAATGGCTGGCCTGATGGTGGTTGTAGCAGCGTGTAGTTCGACACCGGATGAAAACGCGTCAGCAACCTCAACACCGTCTGCCCCAGTAACGCAGACTCAGCCAAGCGGACCTACACCAGGGTCCCAGCAGGATCTTGTGGTCAATGTTGGCGACCGCGTTTTCTTTGAAACAGACCGTTCTGATCTCACATCTGCTGCGCGGGCAACTTTGCAGCGCCAGGCAGCGTGGCTGAAACTTTATCCAGCCCTTTCAGTCGCCATGGAAGGCCATGCGGATGAGCGCGGCACACGGGACTACAACCTAGCTCTGGGCGCACGTCGCGCGAATGCTGCGAAAAGCTACCTTGTGAGCCTTGGTGTCGATCCATCCCGGATCCGGACAATCTCCTACGGCAAAGAGCGCCCTGTCGCGCTTTGTTCGAACGAAAGCTGCTGGAGCCAGAACCGTCGTGCGGTTTCTGTTGTAAGCGGCGCTGGTTCTTAAAAAGACCAGATCCCAATCAGTTTTAACGCCTCCGAGGGTGCGCCTTCGGGGGCGTTTTTATGTTGGGTGGGACCAGAAGTATCTTGGCCTCAATTTGGCCGAACTCTCTGCTATTGTGGAACATCTGAATTTCGGGGTCTGGAATGAGAAGGTTAGCGGCAATGAACGTGGCACATTTTGAGAACCACGCTAGGACAACCAGCGGCATACGTGCCGGTCTATTGGGCGTTTGTGTTGCGGCATTGGTCGGCATCAGCGGTTCGGGTGTTCAGGCTGAGCCCGACAGCGTCGAGACCCGTGCCCTCTACAACCGACTTGAGAAGATTGAACGAGACCTGATCGACGTTCAGCGCCAGACCTATCAAGCCGCAGGGCAGGTCTCGGGCCAGGCGGGTCAGCTTTCCGGTGCGGCGGGATTTGGTCCCGATCCGCAGAGTGCCGCAGACCTGTCGCTCAGACTTCAATCAGTTGAGACCTCGCTCCGTGACCTGACGGGCCGGATCGAGAAGCTCACCTATGACCTGACGCAGACCCAATCCCAGTTCCGGCAGTTTTCTGAAGATGTCGAATTCCGGTTCCAGGAGCTGGGTGCTTCTGGCAGCGGTCCAAGCGGTCTCGCTGCTTCATCCGGTGCGCCTGTGTTAACGCCACCAGCGGGTGGTGCAATCAGCAATGCCGCAGCCTCAACGGTGGGGACGCTTGGGCAAGTGCCTTTGGCGTCGATACCCCAAGACCGTCCAGAAGAAGGTACCCGCGTCTCTGTGAATGATGCAGCTCGATTGCCGACGGAGACCTATTCAGCACCCTTAGCCACGCCTACAGCCAGCGCGCCCGAAGATGCTTATGAAGCGGCGATCAACCAGCTGAAGCGCGGGCAGTTTGATGTGGCTGAAGCGGAATTCGCGAATTTCCTGCAACGCTACCCAAACCACAATCTCGCGGGCAATGCGCAATATTGGCTGGGGGAAACCTTCTATGTTCGTGGGGCGTACCGACAGGCTGCCGAAGCGTTTCTCACTGGCTACTCCACATACTCCAGCTCGACGAAAGCGCCGGACAGCCTCCTGAAGCTTGGCATGACGCTCGCAGCGCTCGGTCAGCAAGAACAGGCCTGTGCGACTTTGGGTGAGCTTAACCGGCGGTTCCCGTCTGCGGCGCAAGCGGTGAAGCAGCGGGCGCAGCTAGAGCGCACGCGCGCTGGCTGCTGACGACTGGCCATGGCTCCAGCCCGGTCCCCCCGTGCACTAACCGCCCCTGAACTCGGCCGTTTGATGCGGCCGCTCGACCCTGCTGCCCGGCTTGGCGTTGCCGTTTCCGGCGGGCCGGATTCTGTTGCCTTGATGGCTTTGGTCGCTGGCTGGTGTGATTGGCTGGAGGCGCGGGGCAAAGAAGCTCCTAAGGTCACTGTCCTCACCGTCGATCATGGCTTGCGACCGGAAGCGGCTGAGGAAGCTGCTCAAGTAGCGCTTTGGGCAAAAGCACTTCAGCTCCCACATAAGACCCTTCTTTGGGAAGGGGACAAACCTTCGGCCAATCTGCAGGCGGAGGCACGGACCGCACGGTACCGCCTCATGACCGATTGGTGCAGGTCTGGACGCGGTCGAGCGGACCTTCTAACGGCTCACCATCTGGATGATCAGGCGGAGACGTTTCTCATTAGGCTTCAGCGGGGCAGTGGCGTGGATGGCTTATCTGCGATGGCGCCAGTGAGGGTGCATCAAGGCGTCAGAATTTTGCGTCCGCTTTTGGATGTGCCCCGGGAGCGACTGCGCTCCACGCTGCTTAAAGCGGGGCAGAGCTGGGTCGATGACCCAAGCAATGAGGATGAGCGCTTTTTACGGGTGCAGGTGCGGAATGCACTGCCAGTGCTGGAAGGTCTGGGTCTCAACCGCGATCGCCTGGTCTCAACGGCGAAGGCCATGGGGAGGGCGCGCGCAGGGCTTGAATTCTCTACAGATGTGCTGGAGCGCAAAGCCGTGCGCTGGCAACCTTTCGGCTATGCAGAGGTGGAAACAGCCTGTCTCGCTGACGTGCCAGATGAGATTGCGCTTCGGTTGCTCGCGCGGCTCATTCAGCGTGTGGGTGGGTCAGATTACCCGCCGCGTCTCAACTCCCTCGAAACGCTCTTGGAGGCGGTGCGCGGCGAGGCTTTGGGTCGGGGGCGGACCCTTGGAGGGGTAAAGTTTACAAGTCGGCTGGCGCACTTTCGGGTGCTTCGTGAGGCAGCTGCCGTTAGACAGGGGCTTGATCTTGTTTCCGGGGCTCCACTTGTCTGGGATGGGCGCTTTGACGTGCGACTGACCGGACGCAAAGCAAGTGGCACCGTGAGGGCGCTTGGCCGCGTCGGCCTGCGTCAGGTCAAAGAAGAGGGTCTGCCCCTCCCAACTGACGTACCAAAGCTTGCGCTGGAGACTCTTCCGGCGCTCTGGCGGGATGATGAGCTTCTGGTGCAACCGCAGCTCGCTTACTTTGCGACCGGTGCGCCCACATTTCGAAGCCGCTTTTTGGGCGAAATCTAAGCCACTTCTGTCTGCTGTTTTGACCCGATATCTCGTCAAAAAGACTGAATGGGCTAACGGGGTTTTTACCCAAGCGGGATAGGGTCTTTTTCCAACAGAAGGGTTAAGTGCGCCAAAGTGGGACGGATCATCACATTTCAACGAAAAAGCATGAAAAAGAGGGCTGGGGAGACTTATCCCCGTCTAGTAAAACTTTGTCGCGACCCTATCTTTCTAATAGACTTAGAACAAATCCAAATTAGCCGGTAAAAACTTGGTCCCGCTTGTGGGACCGGACTTCCAGACAGGAAAAGCACCTTGTCCAATTTTAAGAATTTTGCTCTGTGGGCTGTTGTCGCGCTCTTGCTTGTGGCGCTGTTCAATCTGTTCCAGAGCCCGGTCGAGCGGGCCACCACCAATGAGATCAGCTTCTCGCAGCTTCTGAATGAAGTTGATAAGGGCAATGTGGTTGATGTGACCATGTCCGGCAGCACGATCTCAGGACACTATTCTGACGGTCAGAGTTTCTACACTTACAATCCTGGTGACCCGAACCTGGTTGAGCGCTTGAACCAGCGCAATGTGGAAATCACAGCAAAGCCTGCCGATGACGGTTCACCGTCCTTGCTCGGTATTCTGGTCTCCTGGTTCCCGATGCTGCTTCTGATCGGGGTGTGGATTTTCTTCATGCGCCAGATGCAAGGTGGTGGCGGCAAGGCCATGGGCTTTGGTAAGTCCAAAGCCAAGCTCCTGACTGAACGTCATGGTCGGGTGACCTTTGATGACGTGGCCGGTATCGATGAAGCCAAAGACGATCTGGAAGAGATCGTCGACTTCCTGCGCGATCCTTCTAAGTTCCAGCGCCTTGGTGGTCACATCCCCAAGGGTGTGCTGCTGGTGGGTCCTCCAGGTACTGGTAAGACGCTTCTGGCGCGTGCCATTGCGGGCGAAGCGAATGTGCCGTTCTTCACCATTTCCGGTTCTGACTTCGTGGAAATGTTTGTTGGGGTCGGTGCGAGCCGTGTCCGTGACATGTTCGAACAGGCAAAGAAGAACTCTCCCTGCATTATCTTCATTGACGAGATTGATGCGGTCGGTCGCCATCGTGGCGCCGGTCTTGGCGGCGGCAATGACGAGCGTGAGCAGACACTCAACCAGCTCCTGGTGGAGATGGATGGCTTTGAACCCAATGAAAGCATTATCCTGATTGCTGCGACGAACCGTCCAGACGTTCTGGACCCGGCTCTCTTACGTCCTGGTCGTTTCGATCGTCAGGTTGTGGTGCCAAACCCGGACATTATTGGCCGCGAGAAAATCCTCAAAGTGCACATGAAGAAAGTGCCGGTTGGACCCAATGTGGAAGTGAAGACACTTGCGCGCGGGACCCCAGGTTTCTCCGGTGCTGACCTCGCCAACCTTGTGAACGAAGCAGCGCTTCTGGCCGCGCGTCGCGGGCGTCGTCTAGTCACCATGTCTGAATTTGAAGATGCCAAAGACAAGGTGATGATGGGCGCAGAACGCCGCTCCATGGTCCAGTCTGAAGAAGAGCGCAGCCTCACGGCCTATCATGAAGGTGGCCATGCATTGGTTGCCCTTCATATGCCCGCCTCAGACCCGATCCATAAGGCAACGATTATCCCTCGTGGCCGGGCGCTTGGCATGGTGATGCGCCTGCCGGAAGCTGACCAGTTCTCGGTGACTCGTGAAAAGATGTATGCCGACTTGGCAGTCGCCATGGGTGGTCGTGTGGCAGAAGAGCTTATCCTCGGTCATGACAAGGTCACGTCCGGTGCATCGTCTGATATTTCGCAGGCAACCAAGATGGCGAAAGCCATGGTCACGCAATGGGGCATGAGCGACAAGCTCGGTCCGCTGGCCTACGAAGACAATGAGGAAGAAGTCTTCCTTGGTCACTCAGTCGCGCGCTCGCAGAACATGTCTCAGGAAACGCAGCGCATGATTGACGAGGAAGTTCGACGGATCGTCGATGATGGCTACAAAAAAGCCAATGAAGTGTTGACGACCAACATTGACGATCTGCACAAGATCGCCAAAGGGTTGCTCGAGTTTGAAACCCTCTCGGGCGATGAAATCAAAGGCCTTCTGGTCGGCGAAACACCGCATCGCGAGAGTGGTGAGCCGCCGGAGCCGACAGGCGGACCAACGTCTTCCGTGCCGACAAGTGGCGGTGTAGGTCGTATCGATCCGGAGCCGCAAGGCACCTGATCGACGGCATTTCGTGACTGATATGACAAAAGCCCTGCCTTTCGAGGCAGGGCTTTTTTGTGGGGCCATTGCCATGCTATGAGCGGTGCATGACTTCAGCTGTGCAGATTTTCGGCATTCTCAATATCACCTCAGACTCGTTTTCTGACGGGGGGAAGTATCTCGACCCGACCGCGGCACTTGCCCACGGGCGTCAGCTGATGGCGGATGGGGCGCATGTGCTTGATATCGGGCCAGCCTCCTCGCACCCGGACAGCGCGCCGGTGAGCGCTGCTGAAGAGATCAAGCGCCTTGCGGCAGTGGTGCCCGTTCTTCAGGAAGAGGGGGCAGTGGTCTCTGTCGATACATTCCAGACAGAAACGCAGCGCTGGGCGCTCACGCAAAACGTGGCTTATCTCAATGACATTCAGGGCTTTGCTGATGAGGGTTTCTACCCAGAGCTCGCAGCGGCGGATGCCAAGCTCATTGTCATGCATTCCATTCAGGGACGTGGCCCCGCCACCCGGGCAGCACAGCCTGCGGGGTCTATGGTGGATCATGTCTCGCGGTTCTTTGAGGAGCGTTTTGGCGCTCTAGAGCAAGCTGGGGTTGCGCGGGATCGGCTGATCCTGGACCCTGGCATGGGCTTTTTCCTTGGTAATCAGCCGGAGCCCTCCCTTGAGGTGATCCGCGGTCTTGGCACGCTGAAAGAACGGTTTGGTCTGTCCATTCTCGTCTCCGTCTCGCGGAAAAGCTTCCTTCGTAAGCTTGCCGGAGCTGATGTTGGGGGGGCAGCAGCGGCAACGCTCGCTGCTGAGCTTTTTGCGGCATCTGCCGGAGCGGACATGATCCGGACCCACGAACCGCGACAATTGGCGGATTCGCTCGCAATTTGGGGTCATCTTTCGCCACCTGGCGGGCATTAACCCCGTAAAATAAAGAAATAAATCGTTAACCGACTATCCAGCGGTTCGGCTATATAGTGCCGCCCCTGGGGACGATAAATTTACTGGGATAAAGACCTTCAATGTCACGCAAGTATTTTGGCACCGATGGTATTCGCGGCACAGCCAACCAATCGAAAATGACTGCAGAAATGGCGCTGCGCGTGGGCATGGCTGCTGGCCGTGTTTTTACGCGCGGTGATCACCGTCATCGGGTGGTGATTGGTAAAGACACGCGCCTCTCTGGTTACATGATTGAGAACGCGCTGGTGGCTGGCTTTACGTCTGTAGGGATGGATGTGTTCCAGTTTGGCCCGTTGCCGACGCCTGCGGTTGCGATGTTGACCCGGTCCATGCGTGCAGACCTCGGGGTTATGATTTCTGCGTCCCATAATTCTTACGAAGACAATGGCATCAAGCTCTTTGGGCCGGATGGGTACAAACTTTCAGATCTTGTGGAGCACGAGATCGAGCGGCGGATGGACAATGGCATCATGGACCATCTGGCCCCGCCGGAGGCAATTGGCCGAGCGAAGCGTATTGAAGATGCTCAAGCGCGGTATATTGAATTTGCAAAACGCACTTTTCCAAAGCACCTGAGTCTGGACGGTCTGCGCATTGTTATCGATTGCGCCCATGGCGCAGCCTACAAAGTTGCGCCAACGGCGTTGTGGGAGCTTGGCGCGGAAGTTGTCGAGGTTGGTGTGGACCCGGATGGCACGAACATTAATTCAGGCTGTGGATCAACAGCGCCGGAGCGTATGTGTGCGTTGGTGCGGGAGCGCCGTGCAGATATTGGCATTGCCCTGGATGGGGACGCGGACCGTTTGATTATCTGTGATGAAAAGGGCGAGATTGTTGATGGTGACCAGATTATGGGTCTCGTTGCGCAATCCTGGAAAGAGTCTGAAATGCTCGCCGGGCCTGGCATTGTCTCGACGGTGATGTCGAACTTAGGCCTTGAGCGTTATCTTCAGGGTATCGGCCTTGAGCTTGCGCGGACGCAGGTAGGAGACCGCTACGTGGTCGAGCATATGCGTGCAAACGGCTTTAATGTCGGTGGTGAGCAATCGGGACATATTGTGTTGTCTGATTTCGCGACCACAGGTGATGGCCTGATTGCCGGACTGCAGGTGCTGGCTGTGTTGCAGTCAACGAACAAGCCTGTGAGTGAGGCGTGCAATCTGTTTGAGCCGGTGCCGCAACTTCTGAAGAATGTTCGCTTCAAGTCGGGTGCCCCGCTTGAGTGTGCCAATGTTCAGGACGCCATCAAAGAGGGCGAAGGACGCCTCGGCGAAAGCGGACGGATCGTCGTGCGGAAATCTGGTACGGAACCACTCATCCGTGTGATGGCGGAAGGGGATGATCAGAGCCTGGTTGAAAATGTTGTAGGCGATATCACTGCCGCTATTGCAGACGCGGCTGCCTGATCTCCATGAATGACAATGATAGTGCACCCGTC
Source organism: uncultured Parvibaculaceae bacterium (assembly GCA_965283695.1). Classification (GTDB taxonomy): domain Bacteria; phylum Pseudomonadota; class Alphaproteobacteria; order Parvibaculales; family Parvibaculaceae; genus Mf105b01. The sequence continues at coordinate 209,657 of CBDIPP010000001.1, forward strand.
CCGCCCCTGGGGCGGGTGTTGATTGTTGCCGGGTCTGACAGCGGCGGCGGCGCGGGAATTCAAGCAGACATCAAAACAGTGACCATGTTCGGTGCATATGCAGCCACTGCTGTGAGTGCCATCACGGTTCAGAACACGCAGGGCGTTTCTGATGTGCTCCCGCTTGAGCCGGATATCATTGTTCGGCAGATGCAGGCTGTTCTTGATGACATCGGCGCCGATGTTGTGAAGACAGGCATGCTGCACTCAACTGCAGTTATTGAAGCGGTGGCACAGGAGCTTGATGCGCGTTCGGGTCTCAAGCTGGTTGTCGATCCGGTGATGGTGGCGACTAGCGGTGATCCACTTTTGCAAGACGATGCCATGATCGCGCTTCGCAACCTGCTGGTGCCTGCGGCGACGATCCTCACACCCAACATGCCCGAAGCCGCTCGTCTGACGGGGCAAACTGTTGAGACGCTGGATGATCAAAAAAGGGCGGCTGATGCGCTTATGGGGCTTGGACCCAGGGCCGTCCTGGTGAAGGGCGGGCACGGTGAGGGCACCGACGTGCATGATGTGCTTGTGACCGAGGACAGCATCGAAGTTATGTCGAGCCCGCGCATCGACACTCTCAACACTCATGGCACCGGATGCACGCTGGCCTCAGCTATTGCGGCACTGCTCTCGCAAGGGGCGCCGATGCGAGATGCTGTCGCGATCGCGCGGGACTATGTGCATGAGGCAATTGCAACCGCGCCTGGTCTTGGCAAGGGCCACGGGCCGCTCAATCACATGCATCCGTTTCAGCAGTCAGAGTGACCGCTCCGGGTTAAACGGAACGACTGGCACGGGCAGGTGCTTTTTCCAATAAGTGAGCAAGTTTGGCTAAGGCCTGTTCCAGTGTTTTGCGATCCGGGGCTGCGCCAAGCGCAAGGCGCACATGGTCTGCTCCCGCTCCATTTGATCCCGCCTCATGAGCAGAATGGGCGGCAAAATGGTTGGACGGGGACACCAAAATGCCGTCTGCCTCTGCCGCCGCAACAAACTGATCCGGCGTCCATGTTTTGGGGAGAGGCAGCCAGAAATGGGGCGCATAGGCCTTCTCGTCGCTGTCTGGTTGCACAAGGATAGTGCGCGCCTGTTTTTGACGCGCAGCTATTTCCTTTGCCTGAGCTCTGGTCATGGATTCCGCACTCCCGCTCTCGATCAGCATGGTTGTGAGGTTGGCCATTGCTTGCGGTGGCCCCATGCCCAAGAGATGTTGCATGTCGTTTGCGGCATCGCGGAAGGCGGGTGGGCAGATGAGATAACCGACGCGCAGCCCGGGCGCCACTGTCTTTGAGAGCGATGCGATATAGAGGGTCTGTTGAGGCAAGAGTTCGTGAAAGCTCATAAGAGGTTCTGGCACCAGCGGATCGTAGATCCCATCCTCAATAAGGGTGAGGCCATGTTTAAGAGCTGATTTCGCAATAGCTTTTCGACGGCTATCTGGCAGGTTGGTGCCGGTGGGGTTTTGTGCTGTTGGGGTGAGAAAAGCTGCTGTAGGTTTGTGCTTTTTGCAAAGCTCCTCAAAAGCGGCGGGACGGATGCCTTCTTTGTCTGTCGGAATGGCAACAATGCGTCTCTCGCTTAGGCGCGCTATATCCAGGAAGCCTGCAAATGTGAAGGGTTCACAGAGGATGGTGTCGCCTGGTCTTGTGGTGACCATCAATGCGGTTGTAAGTGCGTGCTGGCCTCCTGCGGTAACGATAAGATCATCGGGCGATGTTCTCACGCCACCCAGTGCCATGTAAGCGGCACCGGCGCGCCGATCTGCTTCTGATCCACCAAAGGGAATGTAGGACAGGAACTCCGCGGCGCTGCGGCGTGCAAGTGCGGCCGCCAAATCGACGCCTTGTCCGACGTCTGCAGGCAGGTTCATCCGCAGATTGATGGGCCCCTCATCCCGGCGCACCGCAGGGGAGGCGACAAAGGAACCTTTGCCGGTAATGGCTGTCACGTCGCCGCGGCGGGTCGCCAGATCATAAGCGCGGGTGATGGTGCCGGTTGAGACGCCAAGTTTATAGGCCAACTCGCGCTGTGGCGGCAGGCGGTCGCCAATACTCACTGTTCCCTCTGTGATTGCTGCATGAAGGCCATCTGCGAGCCGCTTGTAGGCAGGGCCGGTTCCGGTTTTGAGGGCTGTTGTCCAAAATGTCATGGTGACAATATAATGATTGTATCTGTTTTCTTCCATGCCTAAATGAGACGCCTTGAGTTGACGCGTATGGAGAATTGATATGACCGAGTACACGATGTTTCAGGTTGATGCCTTTGCTGATGGCGTGTTTGAAGGCAATCCTGCAGCCATCGTGCCGCTTGAGAGCTGGCTTCCAGCCGACATGATGTTGGCAATAGCGGCAGAGAACAATCTTGCCCTGACGGCATTTTTTGTTCCGGAAGGTGAGGGATATGGTCTGCGCTGGTTCACGCCTGTGGCCGAGATGCCGCTTTGTGGGCATGCAACGCTTGCGTCGGCCCATGTGCTTTTCACGCATTTGGGGTTCTCTAAGCCTGAGATCACATTTCAGACGAAGAGCGGCGCGCTGACTGTCGCGCGAGATGGAGATCTTTATGTGATGGATTTCCCGTCAAACATGCCCAAACCAACCATGGTACCGGACGGCATTGCTGATGTGTTGGGCGCACGGCCTGTGATGGTCCTCAAATCGAAATCTGTTCTTGCGGTGTTTGAGGATATGCGTGAGGTAGCAGCACTGCAGCCCGATCTCGCAAAGCTGACCCGCTTTTGCAATGAAGCGGGCATGGGGCTGATTGCAACGGCCCCTGGCGATGAGGCTTCTGGTTGGGACTGCGCTTCGCGATTCTTTGCGCCGAATGTAGGCGTTCCAGAGGACCCTGTGACCGGCTCGGCCCATACAGTGATTGTGCCCTTCTGGGCGAAGCGGCTCGGCAAAGACGACATCACAGCGCGGCAAATCTCGAAACGTGGTGGCACACTCTTCTGCACAGTCACAGGCGAGCGCATCCTTATGCGGGGTCGTGCTGTGGACTATCTCAAAGGTACGATTACCGTCTGAGCTCTGCCAATCCGATGCCACCTAAGATTACGGTGAGACCAATGAGTGCGTGCAGCGTGATGGTCTCATCCAGAAAAACCGCGCCAAGGGCCAAGGCGATGACGGGCACCAGATAGTTCGTCATCGCCATGAAAGATGGACCTGCACTTTCGATTACCCGGAAATATACAATCGTGGCATAGCCCACGGGCAGTGCCCCCAGCACGATCACAGCGATCCATGACTGAAGGGTGATTGCGTCGACGTTCAGCGGGGCTTCTGCCCAGGCGAGCGGCAGCATGAGGACGCCGGCGAGACCGGTTGTCAGGCAGCCTTTTGAATAGAGCGGGGCAGGTGGGGCGCGGCGTGCGATGATGGCGTTCATGGCGAAGAAAAAGGCTGCCGCGAGCACCAGCATTTCGCCGAGAAGGGGTGTGCCCTCGTTTGATGCGCCATCAAGCGCGTCCGGCCCGACGACGATGACGAGCCCAATAAGACCGACCACAAACCCTGCGATCCGTGTCGCGGTGAGTGTTTCGCCGGGAACAAAAACACGCGCAAGCACCAGCGTGATGAGCGGCATGACGCCGATGAGAATGGCTGACAGGCCCGATGCGATCAGGGTGATGCCCCAGGACAGCAGAAAGAAGGGAATGAGGTCACCGCAGAGCGCGAGCGCCGTCAGCCAGCCCCACATTTTTCGTGTGCGCGGAATGGGTTCGCGATTGATCACCATGAAGGGTGCAAGGACGGCGGCAGATACCAGCATTCGGATCGCAACGGACCAGGCTGGCGTCATGGTTGCTACAGCCAGATCGGTCAGGGCAAATGCCCCGCCCCAAAGGACCGCGAGCAGCGCCAAGTCGCGATAGTCGGCTTTCGTGTGTTGGCGTGCGCTCACAGAACGGCCTGCAACGCTGCAAACAGGCGGTCCACGTCTTCGTCGCTATTGTAGAGGTGTGGTGTGACCCGCATGGAGGTTCCGCGCAGACTTACATAGACATGCTGTTTGGCAAGCTGTTCGAGAAGACCATCTGGCACGCCACCTGGAAAACGCACGCCGAGGAAATGCGATGCTCTCAATTCAGGTGCTGAAACCGTCAGGCCCAGGTTGCTTGCCCGCTCTGCAATGGTGTTGGTCCTTGTCTGCAGAGTTGCCGCGATGTTTTCGACGCCCCAGTCTGCGATCTGTTGCAATGCGGCTTGGGTCGTCGACATGAGCTGAAAATTGGCGCGTTCGCCCATGTCATAGCGTCGCGCGCCTGGCTGGTAGTCGTCTTCATAGTCAACCAGTCCTGCAAAATTCTCCGAGCCTTTTCGGTTCAACCAGTTTTCTTCAAGAGGGCGTCCGTCCCGCCACTTGGGCGCGACATAGAGAAAGCCCATGGAATAGGGCCCGAGCAGCCATTTGTAGGTGGGGGCCACCATGAAGTCTGGTTTGATCTGGTTGAGGTCGAGAGGCATGGCGCCTAGGGATTGAGACACATCCAGAACGAGGGCAGCACCGACCTTTCGCGCCTTTTTTGAAACGATTGCAAGGTCGATGATTGCGCCATCTGTCCAGTGGCAGTGGGGCAGGGCAACAATGTCTGTTCGCTCGGTAAGGGCGTCCAGGATGGCCGGTGTCCAGTCGGGACCGTTCGGCGTTTCAGCAGGGGACGCGACTGTTCTGATATGTGCACCCTGTTCGTCCGCTGCTCTTTGCCAGGCGTAAATGTTTGACGGAAACTGCTCGGCGAGCACCAGGATTTCCTGGCCTTCACCAACGGGAATGTTGTTGGCGGCGATGGCAATGCCGTAGGAGGCGGCGGGCACGAAAGAGATGGCGTCCGCATCAGCGCCAATCACATTGGCAAAGAGACTGCGGGTTGCTTCGGACTCCGTGAAAAAGTCTTCTGAACTTGTGCCCCAGGGTTGCTTTTTTGACGCGACGGCCTCGCCGCCCGCCGCCGCCGCACTTTTGAGAAGCGGCGACATGTAGGCGCAGTTCAGATAGGCGATGTGATCTGGAATGTCGAAGAGGGAGCGCTGATTGGAGATCAGCGCAGGAGGAGGAGTATGCATGTTTGGGTCCGACTCAATTCCCGCTGATATGTACGGGGCGGTCGCAGCGTCGCCCGAACCGTATTTTGGTTCAATGTTTTTCGAGCAATGGTTCTGGGTTTATGCAAGCGCCGCGAGATCGATGTTGGCACGTTCCAATTCAGGGCCAACAAGCGCGATTGCGAGCGTGATGCCTTTGTCGGAACTGCTCCAGCTTTTGTCTCCCGCGCGAGGGACAGGGACGTTGTTCTCCATGCAGAACCGCACGAGAATGTCGATGACGTCATGGGGCTCAATGGTGAAGGTCATCTTGTTGATGGTCGACCCGCCTTTGATGTTCACGGTGACGTCCAATGTTCCATTGTCGCCGGCTCCCCATTTGACAATCTCGCCTGTGGGAAGGAAATCGACATGGGTGCGCCTGAAGGAATTCAAGCTCGACGTGAACTCTTCATCAGACAAAACAATCTGTCGTAACTCGCTAGCCATCACACACTCCCTTGACCTAAAGGTCATAGAACTTTGTATCTCGCAATAGTGAGTTCAATATCTTTTCAACTTGTTAAGCCCTTGTTTTTCTTAAAATTTTAAGGGTGTGGCTGTGAATTTCTCTGCTGCGGCGCAAAGGCATTTGACAGGGGGAACGCACACGCCTATATCGGCGGTGGGCCACCTCTCCCCACCGAGAGGCGACTATCTGTGAGGATAGATACAGATAATGACAAAGACTGCTGCGCCGGCAATGCGTCCGGCTAATCCTAATTTTTCATCCGGGCCATGCGCTAAGCGGCCGGGCTGGACCCTCCAAAATCTTGAAAATGCCTGTCTTGGCCGGAGCCATCGCTCTAAGCCGGGTAAGGCGAAGCTTGCCGAAGCGATTGACCTAACCCGGTCGGTTCTCGGCGTGCCTGACGATTACAAGATCGGCATTGTGGCCGCATCTGACACGGGCGCTATGGAAATGGCCATGTGGTCGCTTCTGGGCGAACGGGGCGTCGATATGATGGCCTGGGAGAGCTTTGGCTCTGGCTGGGTCACCGATGTTGCCAAGCAGCTGAAGCTCGAAGACGTGCGCAAGCTCGAAGCGGGCTACGGCGAATTGCCGGATCTCGGTGCCGTCGACTTCACCCGTGATGTGGTGTTTACCTGGAATGGCACAACGTCCGGTGTTCGGGTTCCGAATGGCGACTGGATCGATGCGGATCGCACGGGCCTCACCATTTGTGATGCAACCTCTGCGGCTTTCGCGATGGACCTTCCCTGGACCAAGCTTGATGTCACCACCTTCTCCTGGCAGAAGGTGATGGGCGGTGAAGCAGCCCACGGCATCATCATTCTCAGCCCGCGGGCTGTTGCGCGCCTTGAGAGCTACACGCCAGCGTGGCCGCTGCCGAAGATTTTCCGTCTCACCAAAGGCGGGAAGCTGATTGAAGGTATCTTCAAAGGCGAAACCATCAACACGCCGTCCATGCTCTGCGTTGAGGACTATCTCGACACGCTGAAATGGGCCGAATCGATTGGTGGTTTGAACAGTCTTATTGGCCGGGCGGAAGCAAACCTTGCTGTCCTTGCCGACTGGGCCTCCCAGACGGAATGGGTCGACTTTTTGAACACAGACGTTGGGACGCGCTCTTGCACGTCGGTCTGCCTCAAGGTCGTAGACCCTAAAGTTCTGGCCTTGCCGGAGGATGTTCAGGCAGCCATTGCCAAGAAGATTGGGTCTATTCTCGATGCAGAAGGTGTCGCCTATGACATCGGCGCTTACCGGGATGCACCAGCCGGTCTTCGCATCTGGGCAGGGGCGACGATCGACGTCTCCGACATGCAGGCGCTGACTCCGTGGCTCGATTGGGCCTTTGCGGAAGCCTGCGCGGAGCTTGTTCAGGCCTGAGATTGATTTTCGGGGAGCGGCAGCGCTGCTCCCCCATTCACCTTTCCCAATTTATTTTCTATTTCGCATTCAGGAGACAATCTGATGCCGAAGGTCCTTATTTCCGACAAGATGAGCCCCGCTGCTGCGCAGATCTTTAAAGATCGTGGCGTTGAGGTGGATGTGATTACCGGTCTCGACCGGGACGAACTGATCAAAATCATTGGTGACTATGATGGGGTGGCTATTCGCTCCGCGACCAAGCTGACACCGCCTGTTATTGAAGCGGCAAAGAACCTTAAAGTGGTCGGTCGCGCCGGTATCGGTGTCGACAATGTCGATCTTCCTGCTGCAACGGCTGCCGGTGTGATCGTTATGAATACACCGTTCGGCAATTCTATCACCACAGCAGAACATGCGATTTCCATGATGGCGGCTCTGGCCCGTCAGATCCCGGAAGCCAATGCGTCTACGCATGAAGGCAAGTGGGAAAAATCCAAGTTCATGGGTGTCGAGCTGACAGCGAAAACGCTTGGCGTCATCGGCTGTGGGAACATCGGTTCGATTGCTGCGGACCGGGCGCTGGGCCTGCGTATGAAGGTGATCGCGTTCGACCCATTTCTCACGCCTGAGCGAGCCGCGGATATTGGTGTTGAAAAGGTTGAGCTTGATGATCTCCTCAAGCGGGCTGACTTCATCACTCTGCACACGCCCCTCACCGACAAGACACGCAACATTCTTGACGCTGGTGCTTTTGCGAAAATGAAAGACGGCGTGCGCATCATCAATTGCGCGCGTGGCGGTCTCATTGTTGAAGCCGACCTTAAAGCGGCTCTTGAAAGCGGCAAGGTTGCAGGCGCTGCGTTGGACGTATTTGAAGAAGAGCCAGCGAATGAGAACGCGCTCTTTGGTATGGCGAACGTCATCTGCACACCGCACCTCGGCGCCTCAACGTCTGAAGCACAGGAAAATGTGGCCCTTCAGGTTGCTGACCAGATGGCGGATTATCTGCTGACGGGTGCCGTGACGAACTCCATCAATGTACCGTCCATCACAGCAGAAGAAGCTCCGAAGCTTGCGCCTTATGTGACGCTTGCCGATCAGCTTGGCTCCTTTGCCGGTCAGCTCACCGAGACAGGCATTGAAGAAGTCATCATTGAGTATGAAGGCGAAGTTTCTGAGCTCAATACAAAGGCACTCACGAACGCCGCCCTTTGCGGACTTCTGAAGCCGCTGCTCTCTGACGTAAATATGGTCTCTGCTCCGGTCATCGCCAAGCAGCGGGACATTGAGCTTACAGAAGTGAAACGGGAAGAGCCCCGCGGTGCTTTTGAGACCTATATTCGTCTCACCGTGAAAACGGAACGTCAGGAACGCTCAGTTGCTGGCACCATCTTCTCTGATGGCAAGCCACGCCTTATTCAGGTGAAGGGCATTAATATGGAAGCTGAGCTTTCCCCTCACATGCTCTATGTCACCAATGAAGACAAGCCTGGTTTTATTGGCGCGCTTGGCACGGTGCTTGGGAATTCCGGCGCGAATATCGCCAACTTCCGTCTTGGTCGCGATGAACAGGGTGGCGACGCCATTGCCCTTATCGATCTCGATCAGGACCTGTCAGAAGACTGCCTAAAGGCTGTGGAAGCGATTCCCCATGTGAAGCAGGCAAAAGCACTGACATTCTAAGCCTTTTCACTTCCCTCTGGCCTTTCTGGGCCAGAGTCGGTAAAAGCTATGAAAGTCCCCAGCCGGAAATGGCGCGGGGGCTTTCTTTGTGTCTAGGTCCGTAAAACATCGCAGTTTTGGGCCAAAAATCGGTGATTCTCATGGCGAATGTAGCGGTCGTCGGCTCCCAATGGGGCGACGAAGGCAAGGGCAAGATTGTGGATTGGCTCTCAGAGCGCGCGGACGTGGTCGTGCGCTTTCAGGGAGGCCACAATGCGGGCCATACGCTCGTCATTGACGGGGTGACTTATAAGCTCTCGCTGCTGCCGTCCGGCATTGTCCGCGGTGGCAAAATGTCCGTGCTGGGCAATGGGGTGGTGATTGATCCCTGGGCGCTGGTGGCAGAAATTGCCAAGCTTGGCGAGCAGGGCGTGGTGGTGACACCTGAGAATTTGAAGATCGCAGAAAATGCGGTTCTTATTCTGCCTGTTCATGCTGAATTGGATGTGATCCGCGAGACCTCTAACAAGGGCACCAAGATCGGCACCACCAAGCGGGGCATTGGCCCGGCCTATGAAGACAAGGTCGGGCGGCGCGCGATCCGCGTGATGGATCTGGCCGACCCCTCGACCTTGCCGGACAAGGTGGAGAAGCTGCTGCATCACCACAATGCGCTCCGCCGCGGTCTCGGCAAAGATGAGCTGGAGGCGGAACCTATTCTGGATGCTCTTACTGACGTTGCGCCGAAAATTCTGCCGCACATGGATACCGTCTGGCGCTATCTCGCCCAGGCGCGGAAAGATGGCAAACGCATTCTCTTTGAAGGGGCACAAGGAACGCTTCTGGACATTGACCACGGGACCTATCCGTTTGTGACCTCGTCTAATGTTGTGTCGGGTCAGGCCGCGACCGGGTCTGGCATGGGACCGTCCGCCGTTGAATATGTACTCGGCATCACCAAGGCCTACACAACGCGCGTAGGCGAGGGACCTTTCCCGACTGAGCTTGAAGACGAAGATGGTCAGCGGCTTGGCGAACGAGGTCACGAGTTTGGTGTGGTGACAGGGCGTAAGCGCCGCTGCGGGTGGTTTGATGCGGTGCTGGTCAACCAGTCCCTCAAGACCAATGGCATGCAAGGTATTGCGCTCACCAAGCTTGATGTGCTCGACGGGTTTGAGAAGATCAAAATCTGTGTGGCTTATGAGCTGGATGGCAAGCGCATCGACTATCTGCCCGCGACACCCGCCCTTCAGGCGCGGATCAAGCCGATCTATGAAGAGATGGACGGCTGGACCGAAACGACCTTTGGCGCGCGCAGCTGGGCGGACCTGCCTGCGGAAGCGGTCAAATATGTGCGTTATGTGGAAGAGCTGATTGAGTGCCCCGTGGCGCTTCTTTCAACATCTCCGGAGCGTGACGACACGATCCTGATGCACGATCCGTTCGCGGATTAGAGGTTGATTATTATCACTGCTTGAACGCGGACGCCTTTATGTGGTCTGGTCCCTTGGGGTACCAAAAAGATGTCAATACGGGCATCTTGAACTAGGGGATGTGTCTTATGTCTAATCTACCGATGAAGCTCGCGCTTTCGCTGACTTTCGCCGGGGCTTTGTTTGTCTCTGCCTGTGATGATCAGTCTGCCCAGGATGAGGCGAGTGCTCCAGAACCGGCTGCTGCTGAAGATGCAGCCGCTGATGCGCAATCTGAAAGCCCTGCTTCTTCCATACTCGAAGATGCAAGCGAAGCCGCTGGCAGTGCTGCCGATGCAGTAGGCGAGGCAGCTCGCGGTGCGGCTGATGCCGTAGAGGGCGTTGCTGACGACGCAATCGATGCTGCGGGTGACGCTGTTGATGCAACGGTTGAGGCTGCGGGCGATGCGGTCGATGCAAGCGTGGATGCAGCAGGTGATGCTGCGAATGCAGCCGGCGAGGCGCTCGATGAGGCGACTGGCGCGACGGAGGGTGCTGCTGAAGATGGCGCTGCCGCCGCAACTGACGCAGTTGAAGAGGCTGCCGACTAACAGTAGGGACTACTCCTTACCGATATCTATCAGCCCGGTCACCCTCTCGGTGGCTGGGCTTTTTTTCTGTGTGGTTTAAAGCCCGAATCGTGCTGCAGCTTCTTTGAGGTTTGGCCAGCGTTTCTCATTCCAGACGTGGCTTATGCTCTCATCGCCTTGTTCCGCGCGTCCAACTTCAAAGTAGGAAACCGTGTTGTAGTCCTGAATGGCGAGCGGTGGAGCTGCTTGCGCTCATGTTTGCGAGTGCTTTCGGCATTGCGATCCAGGGGCTCGTGTTTCCGAACCCGCTGGCCCGCCAATTCCTGGTTTGGCCGTCCGCGTTTCTGGATCATTACCGGGCTTCTTTAGGTCAGGGATTAAGATCCGGAGACAAAAGCCTCGAACTTTTTCTGTCCGGCTGGTGAGAATTTTATTGTCCGACTGTCCGGCACGCGCGTTACCCATTTCAGTTCATAAAAGCGGTCGAGCAAGGCCGTGCCGAGGCTGCCTGCGAGATGGGTGCGGCGCACGCTCCAGTCCAGGCAGTCCTTGCAGAGGGGGCGGCGTTTCCTCGCAAGACTTTCCAGGTCAATGCCAAAGTCCTTGAAAAAGCGTTCTCCCTTTGGGGTGAGCGTCAGGCTGTCATCCTCACCAACTCTAATTAGACGCTGCTTTGTGAGCCCTTCGAAGAGTTGCACACCTGCATTGCCCGCCAGATGATTATAACAGACCCGGGCTGCGCGCATGGCGGGATCTTTCGGGCCAGGGCGCGTGCGGGTATGGCCTGCGCGTTCTGCCAGCCCCATGAGCCGCTCAAGAATATCGGCCACATCTGCATTCGCGAGCTCAAAATATTGATGCCGACCTTGCTTACGCGCGGTGATGAGGCCGCCCGCCTTCAGCTTGGACAGATGTGAGCTGGTCGTCTGTGCGGTAATGCCTGCATCGTGGGCGAGTTCCGTCGCCGTTCGTGCACCGCCTGTTGTGAGCGATGTCAACATGGCGGCTCGGGCGGGGTCGCCGATCAATGATGCAATCTTTGCAATATCTGGTTTGTCATCCATGGTTAGACGATAGACGAAGTATGGATGGAGTCAACATGCTTCGATGGTTGACGAAGTGTTGTTGTTCCTAGAGGAAGAGATCTGCGCCGACACCCAAAAGGCCGACCATGGAAATCTGCCAGATCAGGGTGCGTACCCAAGGCAAGCCGATGGCGTAGGCTGGCAGATAGCCGACACGCGCCCAAAAATAGACCTGAGCCCCCCATGCGCTCCACCAGCCATTTTCGTTCAGCACATGCACCATGAGGATGAGGGCTGCGAAAATCGCGAAGGTTTCGTTGAAGTTCTGTTGAGCGCGGACGAAGCGACCAGCGACGCCGATGGGTGGGCGGTGTTCATCGCGTGGCCCGATCGTGTATTTGTTTCCCTCCTGGCCTTTGTAGGCGAAGCTCGATGCGCTTAAGTGCGCAATGCCGAGCACGCAGGACCAGAAGAGCATCCAGAGTTCAAGGGTCATGCGGGTTGCCTCGAGATGCGGTAAGGCGGCGCCAAGGCTTGTCTTGGTTACCGCCCTACGTGTTTAGAATGCCTGGATCAGGATCATGACAGTCCCGATGATGCCTGCAAAGTAGGCCAGTGTGCGAAGCCCCAGCAGTGTTATGCCGGAGACATAGATGATCGCATGGGCCACTCGGGCGGCGAGGAATATCTGAGCGCCAAGCACGGTCATGTCATTGCTTATGCCGGATAGGCTCACGGGCAGGAGAATGGCAGCAAAAACGACCGTATTTTCCAGATGGTTCATATAGCAGCGCTTCGCGCGTGCTCCCCAGCCTTCCAACGTTGCGGCTTCATCGCGATTGCTAAAGCCCCACGGCATGCCCATAGCCATGATGCCCGCATTGGCGGACATCACAATAAGGACAAGCAAAAGCACGCCACTCCACATCAGCATGGATAGTTCTACAGACATTGGGTTCCCTCTCTCTTGTTTTGGCCGGGTTTAGGTCTGGCCATATTTGCGATTGACCCCATTTTTGACCGGCCTTACGGGAATCATGCCTCCCGTCGGACGGTTTGGCGAGAGGAAGGGGCAAACGGCCCGGACACCAAAGCAAAATTGGCCTGTGGCTGCGAATCAACCCGCTCCGGCTTTGACGGTTTCCCGCGAAAAGTGCACACTCCACCTTATCCGAGGGGTGTCCGTTTTCATGTGTTTTGAGGCGGACTGAGATGGCCGATTGGCTAGACCCTTAGAACCTGATCCGGGTCATGCCGGCGAAGGGACGGAGTAGCTGTTTAGTTTCAAGCTGCGGTCTTTCGCTCGACTGACCTCTTTGTTTAGAGAGGACATCGAAATGAACATGCACGCCAAACCTAATGTCACGACTGGCCCTTTGCCCGCGTCGACAAAGGTTTTTACGACACCTGAGAGTGCGCCTGATGTGAAAGTGGCGCACCGAGAGATCGAACTGCATCCCTCAGCCATGGAACCACCGGTTCGTGTCTATGATACGTCGGGCCCTTACTCAGACCCTAAAGCCACCATTGACCTGGAAAAAGGTCTGCCGCGTCATCGCACAGCCTGGGTTGAAGAGCGGGGTCATGTGGTGTCTTACGAAGGGCGCGATGTGCGGCCAGAGGACAATGGTAACGTAGGCGAGAAGCATCTCGCCCGCGCCTTCCCTATTGCCAATCGTCCTTTCAAGGGTGATGGCACGGGTCCTGTGACGCAGTTTGAGTTTGCGCGTGCGGGCATCATCACCAAAGAGATGATCTATATCGCCGAGCGGGAAAATCTGGGCCGCAAGCGCGCTGTTGATAATGCAGGGCACAAGCTTGCCGAGGGCGAAAGCTTTGGCGCAGACGTGCCCGAATTTGTGACGCCGGAATTTGTGCGCCAACAGGTGGCGGATGGTCTGGCGATTATCCCCGCCAACATTAATCACCCAGAGCTCGAACCGATGATTATCGGCCGTAACTTCCTGGTGAAGATCAATGCCAATATTGGCAACTCTGCTGTCTCGTCGTCGGTTGCAGAAGAAGTCGATAAGATGGTCTGGGCGACGCGCTGGGGCGCAGACAATGTGATGGACCTTTCCACTGGTCGGAACATTCACAACACGCGGGAATGGATTATCCGCAACTCGCCTGTGCCCATTGGCACAGTGCCGATCTATCAGGCGCTTGAAAAAGTTGACGGTGTTGCCGAAGACCTCACCTGGGAGATATTTCGCGATACGTTGATTGAACAGGCGGAGCAGGGCGTGGACTATTTCACGATCCATGCGGGCGTGCGGCTGGCCTATGTGCCCATGTCTGCTAAGCGCGTGACGGGGATCGTTTCGCGTGGCGGCTCCATCATGGCGAAGTGGTGCTTGAGCCATCACAAGGAGAGCTTCCTCTACGAGCATTTTGAAGACATTTGCGACATCATGCGTGCGTACGACGTGTCCTTCTCGCTTGGTGACGGCTTGCGCCCTGGTTCGATTGCCGATGCCAATGATGAAGCGCAGTTCGCAGAGCTTGAGACTCTTGGCGAACTCACCAAGATCGCCTGGGACAAAGGCTGTCAGGTGATGGTCGAAGGGCCGGGCCACGTGCCCATGCACAAGATCAAAGTGAATATGGACAAGCAACTGAAAGAATGTGGCGGTGCGCCCTTCTATACGCTTGGGCCGCTCACGACCGACATTGCACCAGGCTATGACCACATCACAAGTGGCATTGGGGCGGCGATGATTGGCTGGTTTGGCTGTGCCATGCTTTGTTATGTGACACCGAAAGAGCATCTGGGTCTGCCGGACCGCAATGATGTGAAAGAGGGTGTGATTACCTACAAGATTGCGGCGCACGCCGCAGACTTGGCCAAAGGTCATCCGGCGGCACAGATGCGCGATGATGCGCTCTCACGGGCGCGCTTTGAGTTCCGCTGGGAAGACCAGTTCAATCTGGCACTTGATCCGGAGCGGGCGAAAGACTTTCACGATCAGACCCTGCCGAAGGACGCGCATAAGACCGCGCATTTCTGTTCCATGTGCGGCCCGAAATTCTGCTCGATGAAAATCACGCAGGAAGTGCGCGACTATGCCGAAAGCGGCATGGCGGACATGTCCGACCAGTTCAACAATTCCGGCGGCAAGCTCTATATGGAAGAGGGCGATGTGGAAGCACTGCAGCGCTCGAACAAGGCGCTGGGGAGTGCGGCGGAGTAAGCACTCAAGCACCAGCGAGAAATGAAGGCGGGGCAGGTCCCCGCCTCCGAATTTGTGGGTTGATTGTCAGGTGTTGAATTCAGCCACCTCCGAATATCCGTGCAATTCGCAAAGCTGTTGCGATTAGGTAGGCCAAGCCATTGTCTACTTCTTCTTTCTCGGCGAGCTTGCGCTCCAGATGAGCTATGCGATCAGCTTCGTCTACCGCAAGTTCAATTAGTTGAGGGTGCAACATAGACCTTTGTCCCGCCTCAATTTGTCTGAGTTCAGCGAGGATGGTTTCGATTGTTGAAACGAAAACCTTAAGCAAAGTGTCTGCGTCTGGTGAATTTTTGGATCTGAAAGCCTCACAAAGATTGATCATGTCCGTTTGCACCAACGCAACTCGTGTGCTCAGCGGCGCCTTTGAAGGAGCTTCATCAGTATCACTGCGCTTTCCTCGACTGGTGGGCACAGTGAGCGAGGCTGGCTCGGATGATATGTCTTCTTGTTTCTGGTCGGGCGTGGGCAGCGTGAGTTCAAGCTCGGTTTGTAAGGTCTCGTCTAGTCTTATGATGCCTACCATCAACCATTGGTCTTGACGACGCTTGTGAGTCCCTAAGGCAAAGGCAACGCCTCTACTAAAATAAACATCCTCATATGTTGATTTGAGGGAGTCGAGAGCTTCTTCTTCTCCGAGTGCTGTTCTCCGCCTGAAAAATGCTGTTGATGTCTCCCAGTCATCACAGACGTGACGATGATGAGAACCGGCATGCGATGTCCATTCGAAATGAAATTCAAAGGGGCAAGGCTCCATAGGTTTCGCAGGCCGGTCTAACAACGAAAGTTGATTTGCGAGAGCGGCATGTTTGCGCGTTTCGCTTTCGACTTCCTCAGCTGACTTCTGCCGCCATGTAAGATTCATTTGACTTGGGCGGATTAGGGTAAGGCTTTCGCTCTTGCTTTGTGCCTCTTTCGTGGATTCTCGAATGAGCGGCGCTAAAAATCTAGCGCGTTCTGCGGGCTTCATTGTTCCTGTTATCTGAATTGATTCAGGAACAACTTTCTGGCTTTCTGTTCGTTTATCATCACGCGGAGCAGTGTATTCGTACTCAATCCAGGTCCAGCGCTTGAACTGTTGCTGGGGATCAAGTACGCGAAATGGAACAGGGTATTGTCGGCGCCATTTTTGATCGCGCCCAATTCCTGCACAGCAAACGGTCTCGAAATAATTGCTACTTCGGTGAGGTAGTGCCTTAACAAGGATCAGCGCTTGATCGGATGAGCTACGCAGCCTCTCGCTCAAATTGCCTAACTCCCAGATGGCGAGTTTTTCGTTTCAGTTTCTTTTCGATTATTTCCGATACTATCTTACGATGGCAAGTCTTCTCGTCCCGTTCGTAGCAAAGGAGGCAGATATTCTGGGATTTAGAAAGGTTTGTAATTGTTGATATTGCAGATTGTGCTTCGTCAGTCTTCAAAACCGCTTGGAACACTTTTCTGAATTTTTCCCAGTTTCCACCTCTTGCGGCGTCGCGTCCTTCTTTGGGGTCGCCAAGTTCACGCATGTGGATGTACGAGATTCCGTTTTCTGCTAGGCGCTCGCTAAGTGCGGTCTTTGAAAAGCCTTTTCGACGCGATTGAGCTCTTTCTCGAATATCGACGAGAGTGTCCACGTTGGCCTCGATTAGAGTTTGAATGAAGTCCTCAAGATCAGCGCCTTCATATCCAATGGTGTTCAACATCTGAAACTCCGCCGTCAAAAATGGTTACTAAGCATTGAATCCCGAGATGGTTAACAAATGGTAGCCATCGATAAAACAGTGTTTTCGGTGTTTTGAGCCGTTTGACCATGAAACACGGGCATTTGGTACCTGGTGTGCCTAATTAGCCACCGCCTGCGCCAATGTCGCGAGGGCGATGATGGTGAGGAGACCGAGCGCGATTGGGCGATAGTGATGATCGCCGGTCGCGTGGAATGCCCAGCTTCCAATCACGTTTGAGAGGAAGAGGGCAGGGCTGAGCATGAGTGTCAGCAGCAGCGTGTTCACCTCGACAATTCCTGAGAAGAACCCGACCGCCAGCGTGATCGCGCCTGTCAGCGAGAAATACATGAACATGGACGCGCGCGCTGCTTCCGGTGTGCCCGCGCGCCCGATGAAGTAGAGAAGCACCGGCGGGCCCGCCATGGCGGTACTGCCCGCAAGCAGGCCCGACGCGCCGCCAATACTGAGCGAGACCGACAGGGGCACTTTTGCCGGAATGCTCACGCCACTTGCCATGAGTGCCACGGCGCCTAAGAGCGCAATGGCGATGAGGAGGCGCAGACTGTCTGCGTCCAGCACATCCAACAGATAGATGCCGAAGGGAGCGGCGACGAGGGCCGCAGGCAGGATCAGCCAAATGGAGTGCCAGTCGGCCTGTTTGCGTACCTTGGGCAGCATCTGCAGGCCGCTCATGATTTCCAGCGCGAGGATCATGGGCACGGCGGCGGCGGGCCCCACGGTCATGGCAAGCAGCGGCACGCCGGCAAGCGCAAAGCCAAAGCCCACAAAAGCTCTCAAGGACCCTGCGAAAAAGACGGCCGCTGCAGCCAGTCCCATGTCAGTTGGCGTCAGGGCAGCATTCGCAAAAAGGGCTAAAATCTCGGGCATTTTGGTGTTTCAGGACCAATCAACAGGGTGTGAGGCGGGCTGGTCTATCTGATAGGCTGCCCTACATATTAAAGCGACCCTAATTCTGAACCCGGAGATTTGCCCCATGTTTGGTCTGTCGAAAAAATCCCAGATGCCTGATCCCGCAGACGCACTGCCGGGCCGCGAGTTCGCGATCCCCACAGCAGAAACGCATTTTGTGAATGGGAAGCCGCTGAAGGGCCCTGTTGCCGATGGACTACAACAGGCCATGTTTGGTCTTGGGTGCTTTTGGGGCGCGGAGCGCAAGTTCTGGGAGCTGCCAGGTGTTGAGCTGACAGTCGTTGGCTATGCGGCGGGCTACACACCGAACCCCACCTATGAAGAGGTTTGTTCCGGCGGCACGGGCCATAATGAAGTGGTGCTGGTGACGTTTGACCCGAAACTGGTCACTTATGACACGCTGCTCAAGACCTTCTGGGAAGCGCATAACCCGACGCAGGGCATGCAGCAGGGTAATGACAAAGGCACGCAATATCGCTCGGGCGTATACACATTCTCAGCTGAGCAAAAAGCGGGGGCTGAAGCCTCCAAAGTGGCATACGGCAAACAGCTTCTGGCACAAGGCTATGGTGCGATCACGACAGAGGTTCTCGACGCGCCTGAGTTCTATTATGCCGAGGACTATCACCAGCAATATCTCGCCAAAAACCCGAATGGCTATTGCGGCCTTGGCGGCACAGGCGTGAGTTGTCCGATTGGTGTTGGGGTTGACGCAGCCGAATAGTCGTCGTCATCCCACCACGCCAACGCCACCTGTGGCCGCGATTACCTGTCCCTGGATGAACTCGGCGTCAGGGCTCATCAGAAATTCCACGAGTGAGGCATAGTCGCTGTCTTTTGACATGCGTCCTGACGGGTTTGCCTTGGCGGCCTTCTCGAACAGGCGGTCGGCAGCGTCCTGGCTGCCAACCATGTCGGCGACAGAGGTTGTGGCGACAAGACCTGGTGCTACGCCATTGATGCGAATGCCTTTGGGGGCCAGTTCCATCACCAGATAACGCACAATGCTTTCAGCGAGCGCCTTGCCGACTCCCAGTGCGCCGTAACGGGGCTGGGGAATGCGCGCACCGCCGCTTGTAATGAAGACAATGCTGGTGCCGCGATCCATCACCGGTAGCAGTTTCTGTACAAGGTAGAGCAGGGAGAGGCCGTTCGTTTCCACGGCGCGCGTGAACTTCTCCAGATCCGCATCGAGCAGGGTGGTGGGATAGATAAACGCAGCACTGTGCACGACGCCCGAAAGGGTTGTGCCCGTCTTTGCAACAGCCTGATGAATGGTCGCAGCCCCGTCGATGGTGCCGATGTCAGCTTTGATGAGATGGACCTGTGCGCCGACTGCCTCTAACGCCATCTGTGCGTCTTCGGCGGCGGTATCGTCACTGTGATAGGCGAGGAAGGTTTCTTCGCCGCTTTTGGACAGGCGTTTGGCAATGGCTAAGCCTATGCCTTTTGTTCCCCCGGTAACCAACACAGCCATAATGTTTTCTCCCCAATTGGTCGTACGCATAGCGTGGCATCAGGCACAAAAAAGCCCACGACCTAGTGTAAGGCCGCGGGCTTGATTTTGTTAGGGCAGGAAGCGCTGTGTTCTAGTTCAGCATGTCGTCCCGGGCTGCACGTCGCTCGGCGGCCTGTTCGCTTACTGCATCGCGCATGGCTTTCTGCAGCTTCTCGAATGCGCGCACTTCAATCTGGCGGACGCGTTCGCGGCTGATGCCGTATTCCTGGCTCAGGTCCTCAAGCGTTGAGGGGTTATCCTTCAAGCGACGTTCGGTGAGGATGTGCATTTCACGTTCGTTGAGCGACTGCATCGCTGCATGCAGCATGTCACGGCGGACATTGAGTTCTTCTTTTTCACCGAGCTCGACTTCCTGGTCGGTGCTTTCATCGACCAGCCAGTCCTGCCATTCGCCGCCATCTGCTTCTGCGTTGCGGATAGGCGCGTTGAGGGAATTGTCCGGACCAGACATGCGACGGTTCATATCCGTCACTTCTTTCTCGGTCACGCCTAAGCGTGTCGCAATCGTGGTGAGGTTTTCCGGCTTCAGATCGCCTTCTTCAAAGGCCTGCAGCTGGCCCTTTACCTTGCGAAGATTGAAGAAGAGTTTTTTCTGCGCAGCGGTCGTGCCCATCTTTACGAGCGACCAGGAGCGCAGGATGTACTCCTGAATGGCTGCGCGGATCCACCACATGGCATAGGTCGCCAGGCGGAAGCCTTTCTCAGGCTCAAAGCGCTTCACGGCCTGCATCAGGCCCACATTGCCTTCGGAGATCACTTCGCCGGTGGGTAGGCCATAGCCGCGATAGCCCATGGCGATTTTTGCCACGAGACGTAGATGGCTGGTCACCATCTTTTCAGCAGCGTCGGGGTCCTCGTGTTCTTTAAAACGCTTGGCCAGCATGTATTCTTCCTGCGGCTCCAGCATCGGAAATTTGCGGATTTCCTGCAGGTAGCGCGACAGTGATTGCTCCGGCGTAACCGCCGGCATGCGTGACGTGGTGCTTGTTGGTGTAGTCGCCATGATGACCCCCTTCGATGATGCGTACTCAGCATCTTAAGTCGATCTCATATAGGGGGGGATTGGGGCTAAATAAAGGGCAATCACTTATTGTTTATAGGGATTCTAAAGCGGACAGGAGGTCTGCCAATTCCTGCGGTAAAGGGCTCTCAAACCGCAGTTTTTCGCCAGTTTCTGGGTGTTCAAAGCCCAATAGGTGGGCGTGAAGCGCCTGGCGACCCAACTTGTTCAAAGCGCTCTTCCCAGCCTCAGAGAGCTTCACAGAGCGGTTCTTGTGTGCAGCGCCATAGACCGGGTCTCCCAGGATAGGGTGGCCCAGATGGGTCATATGGACCCTGATCTGATGGGTGCGGCCGGTTTCCAGGTGGCAGGTCACCTGGCTCACCAAGGGCTCGGGCGCGCCGAAGCTTTCTGCAACTTTGTAGTGGGTGATGGCTTCCCGGGCCCCCTGGGCCTCTACAGAGCGTGTGACGGTGATTTTCAGCCGATTGTGGCGGCTGCGGGCAAGGGGCGCGTTAACGGTGCCTTTGCTTGGGTGTGGTTTCCCCCAGACGAAGGCGGTGTAGGCGCGCTCCAATCGCCCGTCGCGTCCGTGAATGGCGAATTGCTCCTGCAGGTTTTTTAGCGCCGCTTCGGTTTTGGCCACAACCATCAGGCCGCTCGTTTCCTTGTCCAGCCGGTGAACGATGCCCGGGCGGAGCTCGGTGCCGATGCCGGTGAAGTCTGGACCGCAATGGGCAAGGAGGGCGTTCACCAAAGTGCCATCAGGCGACCCTGGCGCTGGATGGACAACAAGTCCCGCAGGCTTGTCGATGACAATGAGCTGCGCATCCTCGTGTATGATGGTAAGGGGGATATTTTCAGGCTGCGGCGTGGCAGGACCTGGCGTTGGCAGGGTGACACTATAGGTCTCGTCCTGTTTGACCCTGTACGCGACCTCACCTATCGTCCGCTCCTCACTGGATGCGCCTCGCGTCACATGTCCTTCTTCGATCAGCATGCGTATGCGCGATCGGCTTGGGGCGGGTTCAAGGGTTTCCAGTGCGGTTGCGAGATACCGGTCAAGCCGGGCTCCTGCATCCTCTTCACTGACACACACGGTGTGGCGCGTGCCGCCCGTGACTTTCAAGGTTGATAAACTCATGCCGGACAATAGCGAACCTAACGGTGCCATGGAAACACCATCCGACAGTGAAACGGGGGCCGTCACTCAAATGGAGGCTGTGAAAGAGCGGCCTGTATTGTTCGCTTCTGTCATCGTGATGGGCGTGTTGATCGTGATCGGGCTGATTGTTGTGTTTGGCACGATTATCTATCGGTTGAGTTCGAGTCCAGATCCCGCGACGGCCCCTGTACGGGGTCAGTTTGGGTCTGTGGATGTGCCTGTTGCGGAAGGTACCGCCGTTGTACGCACAACCTTTATTGAGGACCGGCTTTCGATCGTGACCACCAATGAAGGTGTGCTTGAGGTGATCATTGTTGATACCAAGCGCGGTGTGGAGCTTGGACGGGTTCGGCTTGTTGCTGATGACGCGCTGTTTGGCTCGGTGGAGCCGCCCGTAGCGGAATAGGTCTTCCGCCGCCTCCTAAAACCAATATTGGCTTGCGTCTGAACGTTCTGGATTTGCGTCCGGAATGAAAAAGGCCGCTCGCACGGGGGGAGGAGGAGTGTGCAAGCGGCCTATCAAGCCTATGGCCTTGGGAGGAGGTAAGGCCGGGCTCTTGAGAACCTTTATCTGCCGAATATGACAAGTTGTCAACATGGAAATGGTGCGATGCAAAATAAACTGCGTACAACTTAGTAAGTATTATATCCTTCTAAGTATTTGAAAATATTGTATGTTTTTTAAAACTCGTAAGAGAGACTCACGACTTTTTCTTGCAAATGCGTTGGTTTGACGCAGCGCGCTCTGGCCAAAAAGGGCGTTTTTCGAGCTCGATATTCGACCGCTTTTGGTGGATTTGGCGGAATCATATGGGCCTCGCCTGTTGCCCAGGCGAGCGACGGGTCTTACGGTCCCCTTGGTGGTCGATTTGGAGGAGTGACATGGCGGTAGCTACAGGGAATCCGGCCACAGAAGATGGACCACAGGCGTCAGGGAATCTGACATTGGATGACCCGTGGCGGTGGATGTCCGCAGGTTGGCGCGACATGTGGGCCATGCCTGGCATCAGCCTATTTTACGGCGTGTTGTTCGCTGGTATCTCCATGCTGCTCGCCCTCTCCCTCTTTATGGCGGAGCTCAGTGCCATTGTTCTGCCGTTGGCGGCCGGATTTATGCTGGTTGGGCCTCTTTTTGCCGTTGGGCTTTATGAAGCAAGCCGACGCCTTGAAAATGGAGAGGCGTTGACCTTGAAGGATGTCCTGCTTGTCAAAACGGCATCCCCGGCTCAACTCGCCTTTCTGGGAGCGCTTTTGATGCTGGCGCTTCTGGCATGGATGCGGATCGCCAGCCTGTTGTTTGCACTGTTCTTTGGGCTGGAGGGATTTCCGCCTTTGCCAGACTTTTTACCGACTCTCATTCTGACGCCTTATGGGCTTGGTCTGCTGGTTGTGGGCACGGCCGTTGGGGCCTTTATCGCCTTTGCCGTCTTTGCTGTCTCCGCGCTGTCCGTGCCGATGCTGATGCACCGTGATGTGGACGCTATCAGTGCGGTGCTTGCCAGTGTCGGCGTGGTGCGTGAAAACCCTGGTCCCATGCTCCTGTGGGCCTGGATTATTGCAGTGGTGATGGCGGTGGGAATGGCGACATTCTTCATTGGCATGGTGCTGGCCTTCCCGCTCGTGGGGCATGCGACATGGCATGCTTACCGGGCAACCATTTCAGACGCAGATTAAGCGCAGCTATTGGTTTGGCGGTGTGTCGTCGTCGAAGAGGATGCGCTCAGCGGCACCGTCCATATCGTCATACTGACCTGATTTCAGGGACCAGAGGAAGGCGCCGAGGCCCAACAGGCCAAGGCCCAGCGCGATCGGAATCAGAAAGATCAGCGCGTCCATGGTGTGTTTCCAGACTTCAGCCCGAGACGAAGAGCGTTGAGCGTCACGATCAATGATGATGATGACATGGCCACTGCTGCCACCAGCGGTGTGACAAAGCCCATCACGGCGAGCGGCACCGCGATGAAATTGTATCCGATTGCCAGCCCGAAATTCTGGAAGACAAGGCGGCGGGAGCGGGTAGCTGTTGAGAGTGTGTCCGCAACAGCGCCAAGGTGCGTGCCTTGGAAGACAAAATCAGCGGCAGTCTGAGATATGTCTGCGGCACTTGCCGGCGACATAGAGACGTGAGCTGCCTTCAGCGCAGGTGCATCATTCAACCCGTCACCTACCATGAGCACCGTTTTCCCGGCTGTGGTCATGGTGTCGATTTTGGCAATCTTGTCAGCGGGTGTTTGCTCCGCTGCCCAATTGGCAATGCCAAGGTCTTCAGCGACAGATTTTGCAACAGGCTTCTGATCGCCAGACAGCAGAACCACGTCGTAGGTCTTGCTCAGGTGATTGACAACTGCTTTTGCGTCTTCGCGGAGCAGGTCGGCAAAGGTGAACTGGACAGGCGCCGCTGTTCCCCGACGCAACCAGAGCTCTGGTCCAGATGCAGCTGGACCTTCTGTATCCGTCCAGACCCGGCTTCCCAAGCGCAGGGTTTCGCCGTCCTGTTCACCCTCAACACCAAAGCCTGGTGTTTCGGTGATGTTTGTGAGGGCGGGAAGGGAGATGCCATCTGCTGCAGTTGATACCGCGCGCGCGAGCGGATGGTTGCTTCGCGCAGCGAGCGCTGCAGCCAGGGCAAGATCACTTGATGCGATAGTGTTGTCGTTTGTTAGTTTCGGTTCGCCCAGTGTCAGCGTTCCTGTCTTGTCGAAGACAATGGTGTCGATTTGCGCGAGCCGTTCTAGTGCATCGGGTGCTTTAACAAGAACGCCGAGCTTTAGCAGGCGACCGCTGGCAACGACCTGGACAACTGGAACCGCAAGGCCCAGCGCACAGGGGCAAGTGATGATCAGGACCGCGATTGCGTTCATGAGGCCAATCTGCCAGCCGGCGTCGAGGGCGATCCAGAGAATGAGTGTGGCTGCCGCTAGGGCATGGACGGTCGGCGCATATTTGCTGGCGATCCGGTCGGCGAGGCGAACATATCCCGCGCGGCCTTGTTCAGCGGATTCCATCAGTCGCACAATTTCTGACAGGAGCGATGCATCGTCCTTCGCGGTCACCTTCACCAGCAGAGGCGCAGACAGGTTCAGCGTGCCCGCATAGACCGGCGTGCCAGTATCGACCGTTGTGGGCAGGCTTTCGCCTGTCACGAGGCTTGTGTCGATGTCGCTGAGGCCTTCTGTGATGACCCCGTCTGCAGGCAACCGCTGCCCGGCAGCGACGGAGACGATCATGCCCGGCTCCAGCGTGTCGACTGGAACGGCTCGCATGGTCCCGTCCGCGTCCACAAGCGTTGCGGCGACGGCGCGCAGCGCCAGCAGGTTCTGTGCGACGGAACAGGCTTTGGCGCGTGTCTGCACATCCAAGTAGCGGCCGATCAGCAGGAAGAACAGGAGTGTGATGCTCGCATCAAAATAGACATGCTCCGCATTTTGCAGCGTTTGAACGAGGCTCATGGAGCAGGCGAGCAAGACCGCCAGAGAGATGGGCACATCCATGTTGGTTGTGCGTGCTTTAAGGGCTGCCCAAGCAGAGCCAAAAAAGGGCCGTCCTGCATAGGCGACGGCAGGCAGGGCGATGAGAGCTGAGAGCCAGTGAAACAGTGCACGTGTTTCAAGCTCCATGTCGCTTACAAGGCCGGACCAGACAGAGACCGATAGCAACATCACATTGGCGGCGGCAAAGCCTGCAATGCCCATGGCGCGGAGAAGCTGGCGTGCTTCTGTTTCGTCAATCGCGCCGACGAGTTTTGGATCAAAGGGGACAGCAGTGAAGCCTAGTGACCCAAGTTCGGCGATCACGTCGTCCCCGGTTGTGGTGCCACGCTGCCAGGAGACGGCGACCCGCTTCGTCGAAAGATTGCAACGGGCATTGGTCACGCCTTCAACACTGCCTAAGCCTTTTTCGATTTTCTGCACGCACCCCGCGCAATGCATGCCTTCCACCACAAGATCGATCTGAGCGGTATCGCCATCGCCGCGAACGAACAGGTTTGTCTCAAGGGTGGTGTCGGTCATAAGCTCATCCGGCGCCGGGTTGTATGAACTGGCGTTCCTCATAGACATACGGTCTGCCGTCGACAGTCTCCGCATTCAAACGAACGATCCAGTTTCCCGGACGCTGGAGCTGGACGACACCCTGATAAGTGCCGTCCCCGGCTGCTGTGATCTCTGCCTCTGCATCCATACCTTGAACTGTTGGGCGCCAGAAGGTGAGGGTTGGATTGACCAAGGGAGCTGTCTGTCCATCAGCGGTGGTGACTGTCACCGTTGTGTAGATCGAGACTCCTTCTGGAGAACGGGACGACATGATTTCAATCGTCGTGGTCCAGCCGAGTGCATTCTGTGCGGCATCTGCTTCCAGCACATGATTGTAGGCCCGACCTTTTCGGTAGGCGTCATCTGTTTCAACGCCATCAAATGTTGTCAGGGCGTAGAAGACCATGATGCCGTTGGCGGCAAACACTGACAGAAAGAACGCGCTCAAGCCGATTAGTATGCGGCGGCCCGTCCAGATTTTGTCAGTGCTTGTGTCGATGCTCATCTTGGACCTCTGAAACTTGTCTCGTTGTAGACTGTTTCGCCGGTTGCGGTGTTTTCAACGATAAACCGAAGGGTGGCTTCGCCTGCGTCCAGTGAGCCTAATGCGTCGCGCGGCAGAATGACAAATGTCTTGATGTCTTTCAGGCTGTCCGGGTCGATAGCTGTTTTAACGCTGTCGCCGGCGCTGACACCCTGCTGGATCAATTGGGCGGAGGGCAGACCGTCAATACGGATGGAGAATGCCTGCTCCTCGTGGACCTTATTGATGATCTTCACCGTGTATCCGTTCCGGATGCTGCCATCAGAAAGCTGGACAAAGAGCGGATTGCGGTCGCGTAGGACATTGAGGTCGATGGCACCGCGTGTTGCCAGTGAGAAGAACATGATGGCGCTCACCAGGAGAAGTACGCCCATATAGATGACTGTTCTCGGTCGGAAGATATGGAAGCGCTCTTTTTCGCCCGCAAGGCGTCGGTCCATATTAGCTGGCGTGTCATATTCGATCAAACCGCGTGGGCGGCCGACCTTCGCCATTATGTCGTCGCAGGCATCAATACAGAGGGCGCATTGGATGCATTCCAGCTGCATACCATCGCGAATGTCGATGCCCATGGGGCAGGCGGCCACGCATTGCCCACAGTCGATGCAATCGCCACGCCCGTCCCAGCTTGTGTTCTTTTTGTGAGGACCGCGTGGATCGCCGCGGTCGTATTTGTAGGTGACGAGGAAGGAATCATCGTCAAACATCGCCCCCTGAATGCGTGGCCAGGGGCACATGTAAGTGCAAACCTGCTCTCGGGCGAGGCCACCGAACACATAAGTGAAGGCGGCAAACATCGCAATGAAGAGATAGGCGACCGGGTCCGCACTGAAGGTGAGCAGGTTTGCCGCAAGTGTTGGGGCATCATCAAAGTAAAAGACCCACGCCCCGCCTGTGGCGACGGCGACGATCAGCCAAACCGCATGTTTGGACACTTTGCGAACGAGTTTGCTGAGAGAAAATGATGATTTATCCAACCGGATGCGGGCGGAGCGATCTCCTTCGATCAGACGTTCAATATAGATGAAGAGGTCCGTCCAGACAGTCTGCGGGCAGGTATAGCCGCACCAGACACGACCGGCGAGGGACGTCACCAGAAAGAGAAGGACAGAAGCCAGGATCAGGAGGCCCGTCAGGTAATAAACCTCCTGCGGCCAGATCTCGATCCAGAAAAAGTAGAAACGCCTATGAGGGAAGTCGAGAAGGACTGCCTGGTCCGGGGCAAAGGGGCCTCGGTCCCAACGGATCCACGGCGTCACATAATAGACGCCCAGCGTGATTGCCATGACGATCCATTTGACCAGTCGATAGCGGCCATGAACGAGCTTGGGGTAAATCTTTATGCGGCTTGCATAGAGGGAGCGGTTTTTCTCGGAGTTCACCGCTGTCGCGGTTTCTCCTTCGTGCCCATGTGGATTTGCGAGCTTTTCGGCCTCACCAATGAGGGAGGTAAGTCCTGCTCCTGCAGTTTCGGGTCCGGCTGTTGACGCGTCGCTGGTCATGTCCGCCTCTTCTGTACCGCTGGATCGCAGCGGAGTGTGTGGTCTATGCGTTGCCTTCCCCGCAGGGGCCTCCCGTCAAGGCAGCGACTTTTATGTACTGGGTGATTGACGAAAATTCGCCGTGGCGAAGGGCCGCTGCGGCAATCTGCCTGCGTTCCTGTCTCTGTCGACCACCTTTCAGAAAGGTTCGTCTTAACGCTTGATCAACGAACCATTCTGAAAGGTGGTCTAAGGCTCTGTGCAAGCCTTAGACCGTATCTTATTCGCCGCCGCCCAGTGCGTGAACGTAGAGGGCGAGCTGCTTCACTGTGACTGGGTCCAACCGGTCGCCCCAAGCAGGCATCTGACCAGCGCGCGCATTGGCAACGCTTTGATAAACCGATGCACGATCACCGCCATAAAGCCAGATGGCGTCAGCGAGGTTTGGTGCGCCGAGTTCCCGGTTTCCAATGCCGCCATCCATGTGACAGGCTGTGCACTCTCTTGCGAAGACTTCGGAGCCCCGTGTGGAGGCTTCTGTGATCTCTGCAGTGCCCGACAGGGTGAGGACATAATCTGTGACGTCGCTCACCTGATCGGCGGTCAGGATTTCATCGGTCAGATAGCGCGGCATTTCATTGAAGCGCGTATCGTCGTCAGCTTCCCAACGGATGCCGTGTTTCAGGGTGACGTGGATGTCTTCCAGCGACCCGCCCCAAATCCAGTCATCATCATTGAGGTTGGGGAAGCCAGTTGAGCCTTGTGCGCCTGAGCCATGGCAGGGTGCACAATTGTCACCAAAGGCTGCACGACCACCAGCTAACGCCACTTCCATCAGCTCCGCATTCTGCTGGATGGTTGGGAGGTCCTGAGCGCTAATCTGGTCCAGAAAGACCTGCCGTCCCGCTGTTACCTCGGCAATGTCATTTTCGACAACCACTCGTTGGTCGTAGCCAATGACACCCCCGGTATAGGTCCATGCGCCGTTCATGAAGATCGGCCAGGCTGGCATGACGATCCAGTAGGCAACCGACCAGACAATGCAGGCATAGAAGCTGTAGACCCACCATTTTGGCAGCGGGTTGTTCAACTCGCGAATGTCATCCCATTGATGACCGGTTGTGTCGACGCCGGTCACGTCATCTGTGTGTTTAGTATCGGTCATGACCGGGGCTCTCCCTTATCAGAAGGATTGTCTGCATCAAGCGGCAATTGGGCGGCGTGCTCAAACATCTCTTTGTTGGAGGGCCAAAGCGCGTAAGCCATTGCAGCTGTGAACATGATCACCAGAAGGACGAGCCCCCAGGTGCCGGCGAAGATCGAAAATGTTTCGTAATCCATCAATCTTCTCCTATTGCACCAGTGTTGAGCGTTCGACAGTGGAGAAATCCACCAGCGTGCCCAGCATCTGCATGTAAGCGATCATGGCATCGAGCTCCGTCACCACTTCTGGGTTGCCGTCGAAGTTGGAGACAACCGCACCAGGATAGCGTTCAACCATCGGATCGTAGTCTTCGTCCGGGTTTTGCTGGACGTAGAGATCGTTGAGGGTTTCGGTCACCATCTCCTCGGAGTAGGGCGTGCCCAACAGAGCCAGAACTTTCAGGCTGTTCTGCATGTCGTGGGTGGCCAGTGGTGTCTCTGCCAGGAAAGGATATCCAGGCATGACTGATTCCGGCACAACAGCCCGAGGGTCTGCCATGTGAACCCGGTGCCATTCGTCGGAATATTTCCCGCCGACACGGGCGAGGTCCGGCCCGGTTCTTTTCGATCCCCATTGGAACGGATGGTCGTACTTGCTTTCTGCGGCAAGTGAATAGTGCCCATAGCGTTCCACTTCAGAGCGAAGAGACCGGATCATCTGACTGTGACAGGCGTAGCAGCCTTCACGGACATAGATGTCCCGTCCCGCCAGTTCCAGCGGGGTGTAGGGGCGCACCCCTTCCACATCTTCGACCGTGGTCTTGATGAGGAAGGTGGGCACGATCTCGACCAGACCGCCGATCGCTACAGCGATCAGGGTCAGGACAAGAAGGAGGATCGAGTTTTTCTCGATGGTGGCATGTGAAAATCTAGACATAGGACCTGTCCTCCTTATTTCGCGCCGACGGCGGCTAGTTGTCCGTCACCGGCTGGTGCAGGTTCCATGGCTTCGCCTTCACGCACGCGACCCTGGATGGTCATGTAGATATTGTAGGCCATGATGAGGGCTCCGATCAGGAAGAGGCCACCGCCCATTGCACGGATCACGTAGAAGGGGTGCATGGCTTCTACTGTCTCCACGAAGGAATATTCGAGGAAACCGAGGCTGTCATAAGCCCTCCACATCAGACCCTGGAGGATCCCAGATACCCACATGGCTGTGATGTAGAGCACGATGCCAAGTGTGGCGATCCAGAAGTGCCAGTTTACAAGGGCAAGCGAGTAGAGCTGCTTGCGGTTCCACAACCATGGGACCAGGCAGTAGATCGCGCCGAAGGTCACGAACCCAACCCAACCCAGGGCACCGGAGTGCACGTGGCCGATGGTCCAGTCTGTGTAGTGGCTGAGGGAGTTCACGGCCTTAATGGACATGACGGGTCCCTCGAAGGTGGACATGCCGTAGAAGGCGATGGAAACCACCAGCATACGAATGACCGGGTCGGTTCTGAGCTTGTCCCAGGCACCTGACAGGGTCATCAGACCGTTGATCATTCCACCCCAGGAAGGCATCCACAGCATGATTGAGAAAGTCATGCCCAGTGTCTGCGCCCAATCAGGCAGAGCTGTGTAGTGCAGATGGTGGGGACCCGCCCAGATGTAGAGGAAGATCAACGCCCAGAAGTGAACGATGGAAAGTCTGTAGGAATAGACCGGCCGTTCCGCCCGTTTTGGCACGAAGTAATACATCATGCCCAGGAAGCCAGCGGTGAGGAAGAAGCCAACCGCGTTATGGCCATACCACCACTGGATCAGCGCATCCTGGACGCCAGACCAGATGATGTAGGACTTAGGCGATGTCAGCGAGACGGGCACTGCCGCATTGTTCACCAGGTGCAGCATGGCAATGGTGACGATGAAAGCGAGATAGAACCAGTTTGCCACATAGATGTGGGGTTCTTTTCTCTTGGCCAGAGTGAACAGGAAAACCAGGAGGTAGGTGACCCAGACGATGGTGAGCCAGAGGTCTACATACCATTCAGGTTCTGCATATTCCTTGCCCTGGGTGACACCCAGCAGATAGCCGGTGGCCGCCAATACGATGAAGAGCTGATAGCCCCAAACAATGAACCATGGTGCCAGATCGCCGGCGATCCGGGTTTTGCATGTTCGTTGGACCACATAGAGCGATGTCGCGATAAGGGCGTTGCCCCCAAAGGCAAAAATCACCGCGGAGGTATGGAGGGGACGAAGGCGCCCAAAATTGAGGAAGGCCAGATCAAAGTTGAGAACCGGGAAAGCCAGTTGCAGTGCGATCACCAGCCCTGCCAGGAACCCAGCGATGCCCCAAAAAAGAGAGGCGACGGTCGCCACACGGATTGGACCGTCATGGTAGGCGATACCGTCACGGGCAGGTGGCTCCGGCGGATTTTCCTGTGCGTCAAAGTGGCGTTTGCCGATGGCAAATATGCCGAGCACGAAAAAGAGAATGAAAAGGGTCGCGTGAAACGCCATGACGCTGTCATGTGTCCCCGCCGCAATGAACATTGAAATGAGCGCACCGACCACAAAGAGACCGCCAACGCCAAAAGACGCAGCTGTCAATGTGCCTGGGGCCGCTTCTTTGGAAGCCGCCATAATAGATCTCCTAAAGCTTGTTGCCTTGCTCTTCTTTAGATCGACTCGGTCGCACCGTACTTGCCGTAGATCAATTGAACGACCGATTTTCCAAAGAAAACCGCCAAATATCCCCAATGAGACTATGGCTTAATAAGCATGCGACGGCTGTTGAGTCGCCGCAAGCAACTTTCACTAGGTTTTATTGTGGAATAATGACGCGCGACAGATTGTCAGGCCGGGCCATGGGCAGAAAGCGTTTGCCTAAGCGGACGCGTTTTCGCCCTGTTTCAAAGCTTCAATCCGCTCTTCTAAAGACCGGCTGATTGCCAATGATGGTTCTGCTGTGTCTTCGTCGTCTGTACCAGAGGCTGAGGGCGCGGTCGGCTTTGTTTCTTCAAGCTTGGGCGCCTCATCTTCTTGGCTGCCACCGGCATTTGGTGCGGCGGCGGTCGGTGTCACCGCGTTGGCCTCGGAGGCATTAGCTTCCAAGGGTGCTGCTTTAGGTGCCTGATCAGGTGAGGTGGCCTCGAAAAGAGAGGTTTGTTTGACAAGCGCGCGGATGGCATCTTCCAATTCCGATACGCGCTTCTGAGCCGCTTCTACGCGCCCTTCGGCCGCTTTGATCTCTTCATCTTTTGCTGAGAGAGCGGCTTTGGCGGCATCCCTTTCGCTGTGTGCTGCCTCAAGTGCGGTTCCTGCGTTTTGGAGTTCCTGCTTGAGGTTTTCTGCGGTTCCTTCGCCGGATGCTTTAGCTTCGGCAATTGCCGCCTCTAACTCAGCAGCTTTTGTTTCAGCCGCACCAATTTCCCGATCTTTAGCAGCAATATCGGTCTGCGCAGCGCGCAGGTCTGCCTTGAGGTCCGCGACTTCATCCAGGCCTGCAAAATTCTCATCTTCCATAATTTGGCGCGTTGTCACGGTGACAGCTCGGCGCCAGAGAAAGCTCGCAAAAACGGTTCCAAGGAGACAGGCTACGAGGAAGCCCAATACGGCGAAAAGTAAACTCTCGGACATCAGATTGCTCGCTACCTATTATCGTCTCACACACAGGTCAGGGTGTGCTGTAACGGGACAGCCTACTCCTGATGATCACATGATACGCAAAAGTGCTGCCACTTTTAAATATTCTGCCCAACGCGTGTAAGGAGAGTATGACGGGCGCTTATTGCCTTAGAAAGGCAGCCAGTCTCGCTCCCGCGTGTAGTTCAGATAGCCAATATTTGCTCCGAGGCGAAGGCCAACGCCTGCCCTCATGGGAACTAAGATAATGTCACCACGCTGCTGATAATTTGCGCCAACACCGCCTATAAAAAAGGCGCTTCCTGATACGCCGGGAAACCGCTGATAGATGGCATCGGTGTCGGGAAGGTTGTAGACGAGCGTGAAGGTTTTGGCGGCGTCCCCACCAAAATCCCACCCCGCGGATGGTCCTTGCCAAAATACTCTGGCAGTGGGTCCTGCTTTGGTGACAAGTGTGCCGTCACCGTATCTCGCGCCAATCACAATCGCGCCGCTTCCCTCTTCGCCCTGGATATAGGCGTTGGGCTCGCCGTTTTCAGAGAAGACCCGATGCACGACTTCTGCCAGCCCTTCAGCTGTGCCACCGAAAAATTCCGATGCGGCTGCGTAGATTTCTTCTTCTGAATATTTGGGGTCTGTCTCTTGGGCGGGGGCTTGCTCGCTGTCGGCATGAGCTGCCGATAATCCCAGTGAGAGGACCCCTGCGAAAGCAATTGCTGCCGCTTTGGTCTTGTTTCGGCGTGGAAGAAGAGCTGCCAACATTGTTGTCCCCATATCTGCCTTGGGCGCGCCGGACATTCCGGTATCCTGCAACCCCACTATGCGGTTCAATCAGGAGCGCTTAACCTGCCAATTCGCAAAATCTCTGGCAGTCCCATAAAAATGCATGCCATCACGCTAGTGTGGCAAAAAATCGGCAAATCAGAGGCACTTGTCTACTAGTTGACAAGGGCTGGTCCAAGGAACTCTCCGACGTGAGCAAAAAACCTGACGAAAGTGGAAAAAAAGGACGTCTGCGCTGGCTGAGCCGGTCGATTGTTCTGATGCTGCTTGTCGGTGGATTTGCAGCGGGTGCCTGTTGGTGGTCAGAGCGCGTTGCTTTGGTCGACGAGCAAATTCGCATCGCTTTGAGAGCGACGGGGCTTGTTGAATTTGATTTTGCTTTAGTAGATGTGGGGCTTCGTGGCGCTCACGTTGAATCATTCATCGTTGGCGATCCTGTGAGCCCCACACTCATGGTCGAGGATATTCGCGTCGACTACACTCTCGCCGGTCTTCTGGACCAGCGCCTTGGGTCAATTGAGATAGGGTCTGTTGCCGTCTCTTTGTCTGCGGATGAGAGTGGGCTTGATCCTGGACCGCTCCTGCCGCTCATGGGGGGTGGGGGAGGCGGAGGCGGGTTTCAAACCGGACCTATCTCCGTGGCGTCCTTCACCGCTGCTCTCGATTTGCTGCAGGGTGCCGTCAATGTTGATGGCGCTGGAGTCATCCAGCAGGCTGGAACGGGCTACAGGATCGCACCGACGGACGGTTGCGTAGACGTTGATTTGGGTAAGCTTCGCCTTGGCGGCATTGTGTTAGATCCTCTTTCAACCCAAGTCTGCACGACGAGTGTGGATGGCGATGTTTATTGGCCGGCGACGTCGGGCGTCGCCTTTCGCACTGACGCTGTACCGCTTGTTGTGCGGACTGACCTTGGCGATACATTGCTTGAAGTCCAATTCAAGACTCTTCAAGCCGATGCGGTGCTTGATCAACAAATAGAACTTCAGCTGCGAACAAAAGAGGCTGAGTTTTCGCTCGCAGCGCAAAACCTCTCCATTGGCAATGTAGACTTTGAGATCGCGTTCGATGACCTCCTCTCGTTGACAGGCCAGTGGCGTCTGACTGCTGGAAGACTAAGCGATTTGTCTGAAGCCAGTCGATTTGCACCATTGGACATTGTCGGTGATGGCAGCGTAACAGCGGACTCCACAAGCTTTGACTTGCTGGTTTCTGATGCCGCTACGTTCTCGCTCCTCGCCTCGGTTGAAGGAACTCACAGCACTGTTAATGGCCGGGGCTCGGCTCAAGTTGTCGCTGGGCCGCTTATCTATTCACCAGCCGGCCTTCAGCCTCAGGCATTACTTCCGATGTTGAAAGGGCTTCTAACCAATGTAGAGGGCAGCATGAGTGGGGTGGCTGACATCAATTGGCGCCCAGGTGTGGTCCGAGGTACCGCTGATGCGCGGCTTGACGACCTTGGATTTAGCACCGAAGCCGCCCGCATTGAGGGCGTGCGCGGTGACCTTGCATTTAAGGAACTGTTTCCCCCTCGAACCGCTGAAGGACAACGCTTGGATGTCGGCTCTGTTGAAGCGGGTATGGTTCTCACTGATGGTGCGGTGACGTTCAGTCTCGATGGGTCAGGCGGCGTCATTGTTGAAAGTGCTGCGTGGCCTTTCGCGGGAGGCACAATTACCCTTTCTTCCGGGGTCATAGAACCAGGCGCGTCTGAACAGGCGTTTGAACTGGCGGTGGATGAAGTCGATCTTTCCGCCTTCATCAGCCTGCTGGCACTTGATGGGGCAAGTGGTACGGGTGTTATCAGCGGACGCATTCCGATTGTCATTCGAGATGGAGATCCCATTATTGCTGGTGGAGTTCTGACGGCCAGCGAGCCGGGGCAGCTGTCTTACAAAGGAGGCGGCACTGATGCTGTTGGCGGAGGTCAAGGTGCTCTGGTTTTCCAGGCACTGGAGGACTTTCAATATACTGGTCTGACCCTCTCCCTGGAAGGGAACGCACAAGACCGCCTCACGTTGAAACTAAATCTCGAAGGCGCAAACCCGGGGCTTTATGACGGGTATCCCTTTGCGATCAATATCAATACGGAAGCATCATTTGCGGAGTTGTTGCGGTCTGCTACGCTAGGGGCGAACGCGATTGATCTCATTCGGGGCAAAGGAGTCACCGGTCAATGACAACAAAGTTTGGGACTCCCGACGGTGCGGGTGGCTATTCAGCCTGGGTTCATCCGCTGCATGACAGGATTTGCTCTATGATGAAAAAACGCATTGTGTTGCCATCGCTGGCAATTGTCTTGGTGGGTGCTTTGGCTGCATGTCAGCCAACGGTGAAAATTGAAGCGCCGGATAAGCCTATTGAGATTAATCTGAACGTAAAAATTGAGCAGGAAATTCGGGTCAAGGTGGACCGGGAATTGGATGACCTGCTTGCTGAAAATCCAGACCTTTTCTAGGGAGGGCGCTATGAGAAAATCTGTTTCTAAATTTCGCATGCTGGTGGCCCTCATTGGAATGGCCTTTGCTGTGACACTGTTCTCGCCAGCGGCCTTCGCGGATGCGTTGGACGATGCTAAGGCCGCCGGAATTGTCGGCGAAAAGCGTGATGGCTATCTGGGCATTGTTTCCTCAGGGGCGGATGCAGCTACTCAGCGGCTTGTCCAAGATATCAACCTGAAGCGCCGTGACAGGTACCGTGAAATTGCTCAATCGACGTCTGGGTCAACGCTGGCGGATGTTGAGGCTCTCGCAGGTGCGAAAATTATCGGCCAGACCCCAGCGGGACAATATGTACAAAGCGCCTCGGGTGCCTGGGTGCGGAAGTAGCGTAACCATCCAATTTTGTTCGCTTATTGCGGTTTGATGTGGCTGGGAGGCCCTTTGCCTGCGTCATTTGGCCTGTCTAACTTCCTTGCAGTGCGGCGCTAAACTGCCTAATTTTACAGATGCTGAATGTATGAAACAGGCCCGGTTGCGGGTGTGTGAAAATCGGCGGGGTGGTCTGGCATGAAAATGATCTCTGATGCAGGGATGGAAGTGCGCTCTGGCGGAAGTGCTGTGGGTGATGCGAACCCTTGCGCTGATTGCGATGTGCGGTCACGGGCGATTTGCGCTGCGCTGGATAATTCCGAGCTGGCTGAGCTTGCGAGCGTCAATAGGGATAAATCTCTTGATTCAGGCGAATGTCTGTTTTTTGAAGGAGACCCGAATGAGGCTTATTACGTTGTCATGGATGGCTCGCTGAAGCTCTACAAGCTGCTTGCCGATGGGCGCCGTCAGGTTACAGGCTTTCTGTTCAAGGGAGACTTTCTTGGGCTCACATTTGCCGATGAGCATTCAGTGACTGCGGAGGCTCTGGAGGGTGTCAAACTCTGCCAGATGCCGCGAAGCACTTTCGAGATGCTGGTCGGCGACTCGCAACCTCTGGGGCGCAAGCTTCTGCAGGTTGCCAATCGTGGTATCGCATCGGCGCAGGAGCAAATGCTTCTATTGGGCAGAAAGACAGCGCAAGAACGGCTTGCCTCATTTCTGCTTTGGCTGAGTGCGCGCGCTGAAGACCGCGGTGATAGTGCCACCAAGCTTTATGTGCCAATGAGCCGCACGGATATGGGTGATTATCTAGGGCTCACCGTAGAGACTGTCAGTCGGACGGTCACAAAGCTGAAGACTGCTGGTGTTATTCACCTTGCAGACAAGGGCATCATAGAGATCAAAGATATCGACCGACTTGAAGATATTGCCGCTGGATAGTGGTGGTCGTGATTGTCTCGAGGCTTAAAAATTCTTTTAGCCTATGCCTCCCTTGGCGACGAAATAGGGATTGTCCAATCCCCGTTCTAGCTTCCCATATTTGAGCGGCGACCCATCCATTTCATCTACACGCCCGCCTGCGCCAGACAGAACAGCATGGCCCGCAGCGGTATCCCATTCCATCGTGCGGCCGTGGCGCGGGTAAATGTCGGCCTCACCGGCCGCAATCAAACAGAATTTCAGAGACGAGCCAGCGGTCAGAAAATCCTTGATGTTGTACATCTCGAGATATTCGTCTGTTTTGTGATCGCGGTGTGATCTGCTGGCTACCGCAATCATGCCTTTCGGGTCTGCTGTCCTGACTGCCAGGCGGGCAGGCTTTGTGGCTTTATCGAGAGACCCTGTAGCGTTGGGTTCTATGTCTTGCTCATAGGCCTTCCCGGAACCTGCTGAATAGAATATACGGTTTTTCGCCGGCGCGTAGACAACACCCATTGTGGGGTATCCATCTTCAACAAGAGCGATGTTCACTGTGAATTCGCCGTTCTTGTTGATGAATTCCCGGGTGCCATCAAGCGGGTCGACGAGAAAGAAGGCGGGTCCAACTTCCGGCTTGGCGCCTGCCGCAGTTGCTTCCTCAGAAACGATAGGGATGCCCGGCGCAGCAATCGCGAGCGCTGGCAGGATTATGTCTTCGGCATCCTGATCAGCGGCCGTCACCGGCGTTTTGTCATCCTTTTCGTTGACGACAATATCGGTCGCGTAATGATCCATGATCGCGGAGCCGGCTTGCACAGCGATTCGGCAGAGAGCTTCCATGAGCTCATTTCGGTCGCCTTGAAACTTTGTCACGCGCGCTTTCCTCACAAAATGGCCGTCCT
This sequence comes from uncultured Parvibaculaceae bacterium, assembly GCA_965283695.1. Lineage (GTDB taxonomy): Bacteria > Pseudomonadota > Alphaproteobacteria > Parvibaculales > Parvibaculaceae > Mf105b01. The sequence goes on from CBDIPP010000001.1 coordinate 247,107, forward strand.
GAAAGGCCGGAGAACAGCATTTTCCGGGTCAGCAGGTCAATTGATCTTTTCTGGGTACCTCAATATCGCAACAGGGTTGGCCCGGAGCCTCCAGAAATGGTATCAGCGGCCATTGCGGATGGTTAACCGGGGGGATCGATGGAACAGGCGAACGAGATTGAGGCTTTGGATTTGGCGGCGCTTTTGTGCAGCCGTGTTTGCCACGATGTGATCAGCCCCGTCGGCGCGATTACCAATGGTCTTGAGGTTCTGGAAGACGAAGACGATGCAGAAATGCAGCGCTATGCCATGGAGCTCATACAGAAAAGTGCGACCCAGGCATCCTCGAAATTGCAGTTTGCCCGTTTGGCTTTTGGGGCGGCTGGCTCAGCTGGCGCATCGCTAGATCTGAACGATGCCAAGGATGTGGCCATGGGCTTTGTCTCTCACGAGAAGGCCGAGATGACCTGGGAAGGGCCTTCGGCTGTCATGCCTAAGGATCTCGTCAAACTCCTTCTCAATATGATCCTTATTGCACTTGCTGCAATCCCGCGCGGAGGGAACATCTCACTTAATGTCTCAGGTGATCCAGAGCGGCCAACTTTCTCTTTGGTGTCCAAAGGGATCAACGCGCGCGTGCCGACGGAGACCGAACGCTTCTTAAATGGACGGTCAGCGGACGACGTGCTCGATGCTCGGGCGATTCAGCCTTATTTTACCGGGCTCGTCGCCCGAGAATGCAAGATGGATATTGCCGCAGAGATGGACGGCGAAGACTTCCGGCTGATTGCCAAGCCCAGAGCCTAAAGTCTCATCTTTACCCCTGTTGCTTTCGAGGCCTGCTCTGACCAGGAACCGGGTCTGAGCGCGTCTTGACGGCTGAAAAACTGGGCAAATTTCTCCTTATGGTTGTGATGTAAACCAAAAGCACGGGTTTTTCAGAGGTTTTTAACAGTTCGCAGGCACGATCTCCCCAATGTCGTCGGTCCGCTTAACAAGGACCAAGACAAAGTCGCTGCTCACAAGAGCAGGCTGATATGAGGGGCTGAGATGGACGATCTGCTAAGTGAATTTCTGACTGAGACCAATGAAAGTCTCGATGTCGTTGATGTTGAACTCGTCAAATTTGAACAAGAACCAAACAATGACGAAATACTCGGCAACATCTTCCGTTTGGTTCACACGGTCAAAGGGACCTGTGGGTTTCTAGGATTGCCACGTCTGGAGGCCATCGCACATGCCGCTGAGACCTTGATGGGCAAGTACAGAGACGGCATGGCGGTGACGGATGACGGTGTGACCATCATCCTTCACTCGATCGACCGAATTAAAGAAATCTTGGCTGAGTTGGAAGCCACTGAGGCAGAACCAGAAGGCGTCGATGGCGATCTGATCGACAAATTGGTTGTGCTCTCTGAAGGCGGCACGACGGTAGAGGCGTCAGGAGAGGCGGCCGCGGCTCCCGAGGCGCCTGTCGAGCCAGCGCAACCAGAGCGTGAAGTACGCCCCGGGGAAGTTTCAGAAGAAGAACTTGAGCGTGCATTCCAGGAAGCAGAGGGGCCAGAAGATATGGTGCCATCTCCGGCAGAAGCCGAGGCTGCAGCCCCTGCAGAACCAGAGCCCGCGCCGGTTGCTGAAGCGCCTAAAGTGGAATCTCCGAAAGCGGATGCTAAGTCCAATGATGGAGCGCCAAAGAAAGAGGGCTCCGTTGCTGCTCAGTCAATTCGGGTAAATGTTGATACGCTCGAAAACCTCATGACGATGGTGTCTGAGCTCGTTCTTACGCGTAATCAGCTCATGGAGATGGTCCGTCGTCTCGATGATAGCGAGTTTAAAGTTCCTTTGCAGCGCTTGTCCAATGTGACCGGTGAGCTTCAAGGCGCGGTCATGGAAACACGGATGCAGCCGATTGGTAATGCCTGGCAGAAACTGCCGCGTATCATTCGCGATCTGTCCAAAGAGCTTGATAAGAAAATCGACCTTGAAATGGTTGGGGCAGACACTGAGCTTGACCGCCAGGTTCTTGATCTCATCAAAGACCCCCTTACTCATATGGTTCGCAACTCTGCTGACCATGGGTTGGAAGGTCCAGAAGAACGTATCGCTGCAGGCAAATCTGACAAAGGGCGTGTCACACTTCGTGCGTATCATGAAGGCGGGCACATCATTATCGAGATCGAAGATGATGGACGCGGCCTGAACGTTGAGCGGATTAAGCAGAAAGTAGCCTCTAATGGGTTGGCGACTGAAGCTGAGCTTGAGAAGCTGACAGAGCAGCAAATCTGCCGCTTCATCTTCCATCCAGGTCTCTCAACTGCGGCGGAAGTCACAAGTGTGTCCGGCCGTGGCGTTGGCATGGATGTGGTGCGGACCAATATTGAGCTGATTGGTGGCTCGATTGACCTGCGTACTGCTGCGGGCAAAGGTTCGACCTTTACAATCAAGATCCCGCTCACACTGGCCATTGTGTCGGCTCTCATTGTTGAGTCAGCTAATGAACGGTTTGCTATCCCACAGCTTGCTGTTGTCGAGCTTGTGCGGGCGAAAGCAGACAGCGAACACCGGATTGAGCATATCAACAAGACACCTGTCTTGCGGTTGCGCAATCACCTGTTGCCGCTCGTCTTTATGGATGACCTACTTCAACTTGACCGGGTTGCTCCTGAGGTTATCGAACATGATGATGTCGATGTTGCTGAAGAAGGTGATGGAGAAGTCGTTGAAGCGGCAAATTCAAACCCTGAACCCGTACGTCGGACTGCGGAGAACGAAGAAGCATTCATCGTTGTCACCCATGTAGGGGACCAGCAGTTTGGTATTGTTGTCGATAGCGTTTTTGACACTGAAGAAATTGTGGTCAAGCCAGCTGCTTCGATCCTTCGTGACATTACAATGTTCTCCGGCAACACCATCCTTGGTGACGGTAGTGTCATCATGATTGTCGATCCGAATGGGATCGCGCAGTCGATCACCAGCGAACTCTCTGAGGCGAGCGACAAAGCAAGTGCAGCAGAAGAAGGCTCTGGTGGTGTTGATGGCGAAATGTCACTGCTCGTCTTCCGTGCAGGTTCTGAAGAACCCAAGGCTGTGCCGCTGTCTCTCGTGACACGGCTTGAAGAGTTCGACGTTTCTGATCTGGAGCATTCGAACGATCAGAGCCTTATTCAATATCGCGGTAAGCTGATGCCGATTATCAATGTTGTTGATAATGCGCCGCTCAAAACAGAGGGCCGTCAGCCTGTTCTGGTGTTCACTGAAGACGAGCGGTCAATCGGTCTTGCTGTCGACGAAATCGTGGACATTGTGACCGACCAGCTGAATGTCGAGCTGACATCAGAGATGCCTGGCATGATGGGTTCAGCGATCGTTCGCGGCAAAGCTACGGAAGTGCTGGATGTTGGTCACTATTTGACGCAAGTCTTTGAGGACTGGTTCAGGAAAGAAGGACCGGCTGGTGTTCCTGAGGCTTATGGCAAGAAGGTGCTGTTGGTTGATGACAGCTCGTTCTTCCGTGCAATCGTGCGGCCAATGCTGAGCATGGCTGGATATGAGGTAACTGAAGTTACCTGTGGCGCCGATGCTCTTGCCCTTCGAGAAAAGAGCGAAGAGTTTGATGTCATCATCTCAGACATTGAAATGCCTGGTATGAGCGGCTTTGAATTTGCCGCAGCTGTTAAGTCAGAAGGTGCTTGGACGGGCATTCCTCTTGTTGCGCTTTCTGCCCACGGGACGGCTGAAGACCTCAACCGCGGTCGCGACGCCGGGTTTGACGACTATGTTGCAAAATTTGATCGCGATGGCCTTGTGCAGGTCGTGAACGAAATTGTTACGTGTAAGGGAGAAGCGGCATGAATGCGCCTAGCGAAACAACGGGATTGGATGAAACTGTGACAACAGCGGATGATAGTTTTGTCCTTGATGGTGCGACGTCGGAATATATCACCGTGATGATTGGTGATCAGCTCTTCGGGATATCAGTCCCGATGGTGCAGGACGTCTTCATGCCGGAATCTGTTACGCCGGTGCCCATGGCGATGCCGGAAGTGGCCGGTGTTCTCAATATGCGTGGCCGGATCGTGACAGCGATTGATATGCGTCGCCGCCTAGATCTGCCCCCACGAACTGATGGGAAGAACGGTCTGGCAGTGGGTGTTGAATATCGCGGTGAGTCATACGGTCTTGTGATTGACAGTGTGGGTGAAGTGTTGCGGGTGAGCGACTCTTCGCTGGAACGCAATCCTTCTAACCTTGATCCACGATGGCGCTCCATTTCAATGGGTGTTCAGCAGCTTAAAGACAGGTTGATGGTTCTCATCGATGTGGAAAAGGTTCTCGACTTTCAAGGACGTTCAATCGCGGCCTAAAGCTGGGTGGTGAAGCTAGGGACAACATAATGAAAACATGTTTGGTAGTAGATGATAGCTCGGTGATCCGGAAGGTCGCCAGACGGATTCTTGAGGAGATGGATTTTTCTATCGCTGAAGCTGCAGACGGGAAGCAGGCATTGGACCAATGCGTTGGATCAATGCCGGATGCCATCTTGCTTGACTGGAACATGCCAGTGATGGACGGAATGGAGTTCCTCACAGCGCTTCGTAAGTCAGATGGTGGCGCTGATCCGATTGTCGTCTTCTGTACAACCGAAAACGATATGTCTCATATCACCGAAGCCATCTCAGCTGGGGCAAATGAGTACATCATGAAGCCCTTCGACAAAGAGATTATCGAATCCAAGTTCGCCCAAGCCGGGCTTATTTGATTCCGAATTTAATTGAGTAGGTTGCATAAAGTGTCAGCGTTAGAGAAGCCATCTTCGCCCGCGAGTAGTAGCGGTGCAAAAATCAAAGTCATGATTGTCGATGACTCTGTCGTCATTCGTGGTTTGATTGGCCGGTGGCTTGATGCCTTGCCAGATATGGATGTTGTGGCCCGATGCCGCAATGGACAGGATGCTGTGGAACAGGTTGCTCGGATCAAGCCGGACGTTGTGGTTCTCGACATCGAAATGCCGGTGATGGATGGGCTGACGGCACTCCCAAAAATTCTGGAGGCGTCGCCATCCTCTCGTGTTCTGATGGCATCGACCCTGACACGCAGAAATGCCGCGATTTCGATTAAGGCTTTGACGCTGGGGGCGACAGATTATGTGCCCAAGCCTGAATCCACCCGTGACGGGCATGCATCTGAGGGCTTCCAAACAGAGCTTGTGGACAAGATCAGAGCTGTAGGGCAAGCCAGGAAACCGAAGGCACCGCGCCGGGTTTTCGCCGCAGAAAAGACAGCGATCGCAAAAGGTGCGATGGCGCCAGTTGAGGCCGCTCCAAGTCTCCAGTTTATGCCAGCGTCCAAAACCCGGCCAAGAATTCTGGCGGTTGGAAGCTCGACAGGTGGGCCAAAGGCGCTCTTCGATTTCTTTGAAGCGTTATCTCCCTCGCTTTCAAAAATTCCTGTAGTCATCACACAACATATGCCGCCGACCTTCACTGCTATTTTGGCGGAGCACCTTAGCGGTAGCGCAAATCGCGTCTGCGTGGAGGGTGAAGATGGCATGCTTGTGGAGCCTGGAAAAATCTACGTCGCGCCCGGCGGTAAGCACATGCTCATGAAACAAGAGGGCACAAGTGTTCGCATTCAACTGGATGACGGCCCGCCGGTGAATTTTTGTAAGCCAGCTGTTGATCCGATGCTGGAGAGCCTTATTCCAATTTACGGTGCGTCATTGCTGGTCTGTATTCTAACGGGCATGGGACATGATGGACGGGACGCCTCGAAACGAGTTCAGTCTGAAGGGGGCACGATCATCGCGCAGGACGAAGCATCGAGCGTTGTCTGGGGCATGCCAGGTGCTGTCGCTCAAGCAGGCATATGCCACAAGGTAGTACCGCTAAAAGAATTGTCTGAAGTGGCATCTAAGCTTATTGAAGGGAGACGGCTATGACGCCTGAGGAATTTTCGTACCTGGCTGATTTCCTGAAGAAGGAATCTGGGCTGGTCGTCAGCGAAAACAAGGGCTATCTGATTGAGAGCCGTCTGCTGCCTATCGCTCGTGAACAGGGTCTGGATGATGTTTCCGGTCTTGTGAAAAAGATGCGGTCTGGTGCTCAAAAAACGCTGCTTGATGAAGTTACGGAAGCGATGACGACAAATGAGTCATTCTTCTTTCGCGACAAAACACCTTTCACAATCTTTGAAGAGACAGTGCTTCCTAAGTTTCAGGAAACCCGTGGTGCCTCTCGTAAACTTCGGATCTGGTGTGCTGCAGCATCAACAGGGCAGGAACCCTATTCGATCGCCATGATCTTGAAGGAATGGGCAGAGAAAAACCCTGCTTGGAGCAGTGAAATTGTTGGGACAGATCTTTCGGCGGATGTGCTGAGACGGGCAAAGCTCGGGCAGTACACGCAGTTTGAAGTTCAACGTGGCCTGCCGGTTCAGATGCTCATGAAGTATTTCAAGCAAGAAGGCAATGATTGGGAAGTCGCCTCCGAAATTCGATCAATGGTCCAGTATCGTAAGCTGAATCTTCTGGATAATTTCAGCAGCCTGGGCAAGTTCGATGTCATCTTCTGCCGGAACGTTCTGATCTATTTCGATCAGCCGACAAAAGCAGAGATTCTTGAGCGCATGTCCCAGATGCTCGCCCCTGACGGGTACTTATTCCTTGGGGCTGCTGAAACAGTGATCGGGATTACCGATTCATTCAAACCTCAAGCTGGCCAACGTGGGCTCTACGTTCCTGCGGCCCAGCTGAAGGGTGCTGCGGTCGCCTAACCGCATCGACACTTAGTCACGAAAAAGCCGTCTGCAATGCAGGCGGCTTTTTTGTTCGCAATATTTGTCTGGAAATCAGGAGGGCAGGCAAAAAGAAAGGACGCGCTCCCCCCGAAGCGGCGTCCTTTCATCTCCCCCAGATAGCGCAGAGAGAGAAGCTCGTTGGGTCTTTTAGGCTGTCGCCTTTTCGACCTCTGCAACTGGGTCACGCAGAACATAGCCGCGGCCCCAGACAGTTTCGATATAGTGTTCACCATTCGTGGCAGCCGCAAGCTTCTTACGGAGCTTACAGATGAACACGTCAATGATCTTGAGTTCAGGCTCGTCCATTCCGCCGTAGAGATGGTTTAGGAACATCTCTTTGGTGAGCGTCGTGCCTTTCCGGAGCGAGAGTAGCTCCAGCATCTGGTATTCCTTGCCGGTGAGGTGAACGCGTTGTGCGTCGACTTCTACCGTTTTCGTGTCCAGATTGACCGTCAGCTTGCCTGTCGTGATGACAGACTGAGAATGACCTTTGGAACGGCGCACCACAGCGTGGATACGCGCGACCAGCTCATCCTTATGGAACGGCTTGGTCATATAGTCATCGGCGCCAAAGCCCAGACCGCGAACCTTGTTCTCAATGCCGGCCAGGCCGGACAGAATGAGAATTGGGGTTCCGACCTTGCCTGTGCGCAATGTCTTAAGGACCTCATATCCGCTCATATCCGGCAGGTTAAGATCCAGCAGGATGATGTCGTAATCATATAATTTGCCGAGGTCGACGCCTTCTTCACCTAAATCGGTGGTGTAAACGTTGAAACCCTCAGATTTGAGCATCAAATCAATGCTCTGCGCTGTCGCGCTATCGTCTTCTATCAGCAGAACTCGCATCGCAAGTCTGACCGGGCTCTACGTCACCGCAACCCGGCTCCCCTTGGTTAATCCATATTCAGAAACATAAGCTGATTTGGTTAACAAAGGTTAATCAGATCGAAAAAAATACACAAAATTTTCGAATACCGGATTCATACTCCGGTTAGCCTAATAAATAACGTCCTAAGATGGAGATCGTCTTATCCCCAATAGTTGTGCCCAAGGTTTACCGCGTCTTAAAGCCTTCCGGCACATTATGCCTACCTGAGTTATTTCAGCCGGTTTTTCGGCTTGATTGGGGATAGGTTCTTTGCGCGCTCTGCTGGCAGAAATCCAGGAAATTCAAGAGGTTACCTATTATGGTCGCGTCGTGAGCGTACAAGGGCTCATGGTGGAGATCGCAGGTCCCTTGCATGCTATGAGCGTGGGAAGCCGTGTGGAAATCACTGCGCGTGGGGGCCGCCAGATCCTTGCAGAGGTTGTTGGGTTTCGGTCAGACCGCGCTTTATGTCTTCCATTTGGCTCTCTTGAGGGCATCGGCGTCGGCGCACATGCTGCCATTCATGAAAATGTTCCAGCTGTTCACCCTTCACCAGCCTGGCTTGGACGCGTCATTAACGCGATGGGCGAGCCGATCGACGGTAAAGGACCACTCCCGCAGGGGCCTCATCCCTATCATCTGAGGAATTCACCTCCACCTGCTCATTTGCGAAGTCGCGTGGGTGGGCCGATTGATCTGGGTGTGCGCGCTCTCAACACGTTCGCGACCTGTTGTGCCGGGCAGCGCATGGGTATCTTCGCGGGTTCCGGCGTTGGTAAGTCGGTCCTTATGTCCATGATGGCCCGCAATACGGCCTGCGATGTCGCCGTTGTCGGGTTGATCGGTGAACGTGGCCGTGAGGTTCAGGAGTTTATTGAAGATGATCTGGGACCCGAAGGGCTTGCCCGATCTGTCGTGGTGGTTGCCACCTCTGACGAAACAGCGCTGATGCGCCGCCAGGCTGCTCTTCTGACGATGGCGCTGGCCGAGTATTTTCGAGATCAGGACTCTCAAGTCCTCTGTATGATGGATAGTGTCACGCGATTTGCCATGGCTCAGAGGGAAATTGGTCTTTCCTGTGGAGAGCCGCCGGCGAGCAAGGGATATACCCCGACTGTCTTCTCTGAGCTGCCGAAACTTCTGGAACGCGCTGGACCTGGTACAGGTTCTGGATCAATTACCGGCCTGTTCACAGTTCTGGTGGATGGGGATGACCATGATGAGCCTGTTGCCGACAGCGTGCGTGGCATTCTTGACGGGCATATTGTTATGGAACGCTCCATTGCAGAGCGCGGTCGCTATCCGGCGATAAACATTTTGAAATCTGTTTCACGGACAATGCCGTCGTGTAACGAACCTGAGCAGCAGGAGCTGATCAGGGAAGCGCGGCAATTGCTCGCGACATATGACGACATGGAAGAATTAATCCGTCTGGGTGCGTACCGGCCTGGCTCTGACGGAAAAGTAGATGAGGCCATTTTTTATCAGCCTGCCTTGGAAGGATTCCTATCGCAGGCGAAGTCTGAGCAGACCGACAGAGCTGCTGGATTTGGTCTACTGGAAGAGATTTTGCGCGCTCAACCGGTGGACACTAGTGAGGCCCAGGAGGGTGAGTGATGAGAAACAAAGAGTCGCTAATTCGGTTACATCGATTTCAGGTCGATGAACGCCGGCGCCAGGTGGCAGACCTGGAATCCATGTTGGATGAGTTCCATCGCCGTGAAGGTGATCTGAACAAGCAGGTCCAGGCGGAGCAAGATAAGGCGGGTATTTCGGATGTTGGACATTTTGCCTATCCGATGTTTGCCAAATCGATGCTGGTTCGCCGTGAGAACCTTCTTCAGTCTATTGATGAGATCAGCAAACAGCTGGACGATGCCAAAGAACAATTGGCTGACAGCTATCGTGATCTCAAAAAATATGAGCTGATGGAAGAAAATCGCAAGCGACGTGCAAAGAAGGAGGCTGTCCGGCTCGATCAAAAAGAGATGGACGAGATTTCTCTCAATATTCACCGTCAGAGCAATATCGAGGCGAGCAACCGATAGAAGATGTCTCTTTGCGTCGGTTTGCTCCTTTTCCTCATGCAATAGTTGGTTAGAATGCGCTTCTCGTCATCCTGGGCCAGGGCGCTTTCGGCTTTGATCGACTTCAAACTGGGCTCCGGCTATTTGTTTCTGCGCATTCCCGGACGGTGAAGTGTTTCACTTCCCCTGGTAATGCTTTGGGGAGTGCATTGTCATGCCGTCATTTGATGTTGTTTCGAAAACTGATTTGGCCGAGGTCGATAATGCCCTCCAGAATGTCATGCGCGAGATTGGCCAGCGCTACGACTTTAAGGGGTCAAAGAGCTCGGTCGAGCTGGATGAAGCTGAAATCACCATCAAAGCTGATGATGATTTGAAGCTGAAGCAGGTTCAGGAGCTTCTGCAGGGACACCTATCACGGCGCGGCATAGAGCCTGGCATGCTTGACTATAAGTCTGTCGAGCCAGCCGCTGGCCAAAGCGTGCGTCAGAAGGTCGAAATCAAGCAAGGAATTGCAAAAGATCTCGCCAAGAAGCTCGTGAAGGAGATCAAGGGGACCAAGATGAAGGTCCAGGTTGCCATTCAGGGCGATGAGCTGCGCATCACTGGGAAAAAACGCGACGACCTACAAGAGGTCATCGCGTTTCTGAAAGAAAAGGGCGGCGAACAGCCGCTTCAGTTCGAAAACTTCCGCGACTGAGTTTTTCGTCGCTGGTTATCGGTTCATCACAATGCGGCGCACAATGTAAAGAACTGCGATCGCAACCAGATATCCTAGGAATCGAATTCCGATAAGTTTCAGATCACCGTCCACGTCGGTCAAATCTGGTAATGGGCTTGTGTCGCCTGCAAGATATCGGCGGCCGCCCGAAACAACCTCATGGATGATTGTGGCGGCAAAGGTCCAAGCGATGATCTGCCCAAATCTGCGCATTAAAAACGCAGCGATCAATGCAATAATCAATCCTTGAATTGAGTTTACAGTGTCAAAACCCTGTTGGAATAGGGCAATGGCCTGGTTGAGAATGTCGTTCACTATGCTTCCCCCGAATTGTCGTTCCGTCGCGCCCGGGTGCCGCTCCCCGGCTCCCTGTTGCTAGGGTACATGAGGAGAGGGGCGTTATCCCAGATCTAATTTGGACGAGGTTAACTGCTCAAGGATTCCGCCAAATTTCAGGCATTAGTCCGCCGAAATGGGACTGCTATGTTCCGTAAGCGGTGCTTTTATCGCTTGTCCCAAAAGCATCTGCGCCAAGCGCAGTGGTGTCGCAGCGGACACGCCACGGGCGAGGTAGGGCGTGTCAGAGAATTGAGCGAAAGAAAGTTCGGCTATTTCAGCTGCTGCGAGAATGCCACCAAAGCGACGTGACGCGTCCAGCTGTGTGACGATGATGCGACGGACGCCGAGGTTTGCGAAGTCCTGCGCAGTTTCAGCCATACTGCGCGCATCCCCGCTTGCGGCTAAAACCAGAATAGGTTCTGCGCCTGAGATTTTTTGTCCGGAAGTAATTTGATGTCGGAGTGACTGACGCCCTTCCGGTGTTAGGAGATTGGCTGCAGCGGTGTCGATGAAGCAGGCTTCGCGCCGGTCAGCTGCTTCAATACCCATGCGGTCGGTCCGCTGATCGAGAACCAGCCCCATCGCGTCGACTGTTTCTGCGTGGTCCACAGGTATTTGCAATAAGTCGCCGTAAGCTTCTGCTTGGGCTTTTGCACCGGTGCGCTCCGCATCTGTTGAAATGATCTGAGCGCGTACATTTTCGACAGCAGCGCGCGCAGCCAGTTTGGCAACGGTCACAGTCTTGCCGTGGCCGGGCAGTCCGACCGCCATAATGGGGTGGGGTGGTGCGATAGGCAGGGGCTCAAAAGTGAAGCGGTCTGCCAGCGCTGCCGCGAGGGCGTTTACCGGATCATCGATCCCAGCACTGATGGCTTTTGCCGTCAGGGCACTTGCCAGAATGGTTGGAACGCCTTGATCTTCAAGCGCCTTTAGCAGGGTGGTTTCGGAAAGTACCAGACCGGTCTCAGTCTGTGCTACTTGCTCGTCGGCGCGTTCAGCCGGATGGGCGGGGGTTGCATCCGCAGATTTGGGTGATGCGCTCAGATGTTCTTTCAGAATTTCTTCAAGGACCGTGTCTTCGGAGGGTGCTGCGGTCGGACGGTCTTGGGCGCGCTGATCAAGTGTGGCGGTTACTTCGAAACCGCCATTCTCACCTTCGATGCTCGACACAATGATGGCATCCACTCCCATGGCATCGCGGACCTGATCTACAGCCTCTGCCATGGAATCTGCGATGAAGGTTCGCATGCGCATCTACTCTGGGTTCCCGGTCTTATACAGTTGCGACTGTCTTGAGCCGCGCTTTTGGGTGAACCTCGTTCTGCGACATTACAATTGTCTGCGGTCGGAAGCGTTCAATGATCGAACGGACGTAAGGGCGGACACCGGGGCTCGTAAGAAGGACAGGCATTTCACCCTCTTCTGCGGCGCGTTCGAATTTGTCGCGAACAGCAGCGATGAACTGTTGTAGTTCACTTGGGGCCATCGCGAGTTGTTTTTCGTCGCCTTGTCCGACCAGAGATTCAGCAAAAGCCTGCTCCCATTGTGGAGAGAGGGTGATGAGACCCAGTGTTCCGTCAGGGGCGGCATAGGACGCGCAAAGCTGGCGGGCGAGACGCATGCGCACATGCTCCCCGATATGGGTGAGCTGCTTGGTGTGGACGACGGCTTCTGCGATGCCTTCCATGATGGTGCCGAGGTCGCGGATGGAAATGCGTTCGGCCAGAAGGGTCTGAAGAACACGCTGGATGCCGGAAATGGTGATCTGGCTCGGCGCAATGTCTTCAAGCAGCTTCTTATGTTCATCACCCATTTCGTCGAGCAGCTTCTGAACTTCGGCGTAGGAGAGAAGTTCCTGCATATTGTCGCGAATAACCTCGGTGAGGTGGGTGGTGATAACGGTTGGAGGATCGACAACAGTGTAGCCGCGGAAGGCAGCTTCCTCGCGAATGCCGGCATCAATCCATGTGGCTGGAAGGCCAAATGTGGGTTCTTTGGTGTGAAGTCCGGGGAGGTCGATTTGACCGCCATGAGGATCCATTACCAATAGCTGGCCGACATAAACTTCACCTGCGCCAGCCTCGACCTCTTTCACGCGTACCATATAGTGGCTTGCTTCAAGTTGCATATTATCGAGGATCCGCACAGGGGGCATGACAAAGCCCATATCTGCGGCGAACTGGCGACGCAGCGCTTTGATCTGGTCTGTGAGTTTCTGACCTTCTGAATCGTTGATCAGAGGCAGGAGGCCGTAGCCGATCTCGAGGCGCAGCTCGTCGATTTTCAATGTTTGCGAGATGGGCTCTTCTTTGGGCTCTGCTTCTATCGCTTCTGTTGAGGCAATAGCTTCTGCAGCTTCGGTCGCCGCCACGTTCTTTCTCTTGGAAATGATCCGGTAGGCGAGATATCCGGTGCCGCCAGAAAGTGCCACGAAAGGCAACATGGGAATGCCTGGTAGAAGCGCCATGACACCGAGCACAAAAGAAGACATGCCGAGTGCCTGTGGGTACCCCGACAGTTGTTCAAACAGTGCTTTGTCGGCGGCGCCTTCGACTCCGGCTTTGGAGACGAGCAGGCCTGCAGCTGTTGATACGATGAGCGCGGGGATCTGACTGACAAGGCCGTCGCCAATGGTCAGCAGGGTGTAGCCTGCGCTTGCATCTGCGAAAGACATTTCCATCTGGCCGACGCCGACGATGATACCGCCAATAATGTTGATGAAGGTGATCAGCAATCCTGCAATGGCATCGCCGCGAACGAACTTGGACGCGCCGTCCATGGAACCAAAGAAGGCTGCTTCATCTTCGAGATTTTTTCGCCGTTCGCGCGCCTGGTTTTCGTCAATGAGGCCCGAGGACAGATCGGCATCGATCGCCATCTGTTTGCCTGGCATGGCGTCCAGGGTAAAGCGGGCTGCGACTTCTGCGATACGTCCGGAACCTTTGGTGATGACGACAAAGTTCACGATCACCAGGATGGCGAAGACGATGATGCCAATCACGAAATTGCCCTGCATCACAAAGTTACCGAAAGCTTCGATGACCTTACCCGCCGCGCCGGTTCCTTCGTGACCATGGGAGAGAATGAGGCGTGTTGAGGCAAGGTTGAGCGCCAGCCGGATCATGGTGGCGATCAAGAGAACGGTCGGGAAAGCACTAAATTCAAGCGGCTTCTGAATGAAGAGCGCCGTCATGAGGACAAGAACGGAGAAAGTGATCGAAATCGCCAGAGCAAAATCCAACATAAACGCTGGCATAGGGAGAATGAGGACAACGATAATTGTCAGAACGCCAAGCGCGAGCCCGAGATCGCTGCGCTTGCCGATCTCTGCAAAGATCCGCTGCGGCGTCAGGCTAGCTAAGCCGCCACCTCCGGTCTTGCTCGTCCCCACTTCACTCATACTGTTGTTCCCCAAATACTCTCAATGACCTAAAGACGTTGCTGGTTAGCCAGCCAACCGTGCTTCGCCAGGTTGTGGTACCTGGACGCCTTCGTCCGAGTATTGCTTCAGTTTGTTGCGGAGCGTACGAATTGATATGCCAAGAATATTTGCGGCGTGCGTCCGGTTGCCAATGCAGTGGTCAAGTGTGTTCAGAATGAGCTCTTGCTCCACTGCAGCAACTGTCTGACCAACATAGGTGCGCGAAACCGCATCTGCGGTCGCAGCAACCTTGGCCGCCAAGCCGTCGACGGGTGCTGGGCTTGCATCCAGGCGTGATCCGTCTGGCAAGCGAATGGCGGCTACATCGATTTCCGGGCCCATCGCAAGCAGGACAGCGCGGTGGATCGTGTTTTCGAGCTCTCGTACGTTGCCGGCCCAACGATGTTTTGCAAGGTGGCGGCGGGCTTCGAGCGAAATTGCTTTACCTTCCAAGCCATTCACGGCTGCATATTTTTTTGCAAAGTGTTCAGCCAGCGCCACAATGTCAGCCGGGCGCTCGCGCAGAGCGGGCAGGGCAAGGTTGACCACATTCAGGCGATAGAAAAGGTCTTCACGGAAACTGCCTTCTCGAATGGACTCCTGCAGATCGCGGTTCGACGTGGCGATGATGCGAATGTCCACCTTGATTGGGCCTTTGCCGCCGACGCGATCAATCTCTTTTTCCTGGATGGCGCGGAGCAGCTTGGACTGTAGGCGAATATCCATCTCGCTGATTTCATCGAGAAGAAGGGTCCCGCCATTTGCCTCTTCAAACTTACCGATCCGTCGTGCGACGGCGCCTGTGAAGGAGCCTTTCTCGTGTCCAAATAGCTCGGACTCCAGAAGGTTTTCGGGGATGGCAGCGCAGTTCACCGAGATGAACGGCTTGTCGGAGCGATTTGATTTGCGGTGTACATAACGCGCCATGACTTCCTTACCGGTCCCAGACTCACCGGTGATGAAGATGCTGGCTTCTGATTTTGCCACCTGATCGGCGAAAGCAATTGCTTCTGCCATCTTCTCATCCTGGAAGATGAGCTGATGGCTATCGTCTGCAACTGCAGAGAGGACGGCGGCGATCAGTTCTGCGTCTGGTGGCAGTGGGATATATTCTTTCGCGCCTGCCTGAATGGCGGCCACGGCTGCTTTGGCATCGGTACCGGTGCCGCAGGCAACGACGGGTAGGCAGATATGTTCGCTTTCAAGCTGAGCGATCAAACGCGCAATATCGATGCCGACATCTACCATCAGCAAATCTGCGCCGCGACCGGCGCGGAGAATTTCAACTGCTTGTTCGCCCCGTTCGGCGTGGGTCACCTTCGCCCCTTTTTCCATCGCCATCTTTGTGGCTGTGGAGAGCTGGCCGTTCAGTGTTCCTACGATCAGAAGTCTCATGGGAGCAGTTCCTTCTCTTCAACTAAATACGTTTACCTGCTCCGACGGGGGGAGCATGGCATTTACAAGGGATTGGAGGTGGCGCGGGTTTTCTTTACGGCTGATCGCAGCAGCGCTTGCTGAATAAACAGCAAGGTGCACATTGCGCTCCTGAGTCAGGCGATCAAGCTTGGCAGCCAATGGAGCGAGGACCATGTTGCCGAGAATGGCGCCATAGAAAGTCGTGATAAGGGCAACAGCCATGGCTGGCCCAATCTGAGCTGGATCGTCCAGGACGGAGAGCATCTGAACCAAGCCGACCAGCGTACCAATCAGACCCATTGCCGGTGCGATTTCTGCGGCCCGTCTAAGAACAGCTGATGATTTGGTGGCACGATCCTGGGCCGCGGCTCTTTCAGTGTTTAGAAGGCGTTCAATGTCTTCCGGCGCAGCTCCGTCAACCACAAGGGAGAGGGCGCGCATTAGGAATGGATTTGAGCGGAAATCTTTCATGCGCCGTTCGAGCGTATGCACGCCGTCTTTGCGGGAGCTTTCGGCCAGATGAATGAGCTTCTCGATGGATCCGCGGGTATTCGTCGGTGTGCCTGTGAGGGTTCTTCCGGCTGCGCGCAGGGCGTCGAGCACTTCGCTAGCGCGGAAGGAGATTAGAGTGACCGCTACAGTGCCACCGAAAACAATCAGGAATGCACGGACATTGAGAAATGCACTGGCGTCTCCACCCAAGCCAATGGCAAGGGCGACGAGGCCTAATCCTGCAAAGAGTCCGATGATAGTAGCGTTGTTCATGGATTTACTCCGACCGGCCTAGTTGGCGCCGCCCTTAATGATCTCTGTCATGGTGACGCCGAGCTGTTCCTCAACGATGACCACCTCGCCGCGGGCGACCAGACGATCGTTGACGTATATATCGATGGCCTCTCCGACCTTGCGATCGAGTTCAACGGTCGTGCCAGAGTCCAGTTTCAGCAGGTCACTGATTTCGATATCTGTTTTTCCGAGCACAGCAGAGACATTGACCGGAACGTCAAAAACGGCTTCAAGGTCAGCGGCTGTTTTCTCTTCTCCGTCGTCCACAGGCGCTCCTGCGTCTTCAGCATCGCCTTCGACTGGCAAATTGGTTTCATCCGCCAGGTCTGGCAATTCCATGCCTTCTTCTTGATCAGACATTGTGGGTCTCCATGTTTGCGGGCATCTTTGAGCCGCGCGTCAAGGTCTCGATATATCTGTTGATGATCTCAGCAGCGCTGTCTTCCAACTCAGCGCGGCTGCGTGTCACGCCGCCGTCGGACCATTCGATTTCGCAGTCGCCAAGGGCAATTGTCGGGTCACCGACCACCATCATCTTCTCTGCCATGCCGCGCTCTGCGGCGGCTTGCTGCATTGATGCTTGGATGTCATCAACCAGGGCGTCATTGATCCTGACAACCAGGCGGGGTTCGCGGTTCAGGTGTTTCAGGCATTCGTGGATGACCGCTTCGATTTCCTTTTCAGGTTGAACCTCGAGAAGGGCATCGGCCAGTTTCCGTGCGACGGAAAATGCGAGTTCTGCGGCATCCACCTGGACTTCACTTTTTACGTGGGTTAAATCGCTGAGTGCGGCAGAAGCGGCGGTGGCGATCTGCCCAAACGCTGCGGTATTTTCCTCTAGCGTTTTGGCTTCGACAGATGCCAAGGCTTCCGCTGAGCCCTCTGCTCGTGCTTCTGCCTTTATGCCTTCGATTTCTTCCTCGGTCCAACGTGTTTTTCGCACAACCTTTTGTGCGGTGCTGGCGTCATTTTCGCCGGCATCGTCGTCGAACATTTCGTTGAATGTAAATTTGATGGCTTCAGTCATAGGTTCCGGGAGCCGTCTAGTAGACGAGCTCGTCCTCTCCCTTACTGTCTGCCAGCATGATTTCGCCTCGTGCGGCGAGGTCCTTGGCAATGTTTACCATCAGCATTTGCGCCTCATCGACGTCTCGGAGACGGACTGGGCCCATCACTTCCATGTCTTCTTTAAGGATTTTCCCCGCGCGTTCTGACATGTTTGAGAAGAACAGATCACGCAAGCTGTCAGACGCGCCTTTAAGCGCCAAGCCCAGCTTGTCCTTGTCAAAGGCCCGTAACAGGGTCTGAATGCTGCCTGGGTCGAGCTGGCTGAGGTCTTCAAAGGTGAACATGAGCGCCTTGATTTTTTCAGCCGCTTCGCGATTGCGTTCTTCTAGCGATGCCATGAAACGGCCTTCAGTCTGACGATCGAAATTATTGAAGATGTCGGCCATCATCTCGTGGCTATCGCGGCGATTGGTGCGGGACAGGTTGGACATGAACTCGGCGCGGAGCGTCTGTTCTACCTTTTCCAGGATTTCTTTCTGGACCGCTTCCATGCGGAGCATGCGGTTGATGACTTCCAAAGCGAAATCTTCCGGCAAGCACCCAAGCACCCGAGCCGCGTGGTCAGACTTAATTTTTGAAAGGACAACAGCAACAGTTTGTGGGTACTCGTTCTTGAGGTAGTTAGCGAGTACCTGCTCGTTCACATTGCCAAGCTTCTCCCACATGGTGCGACCGGCTGGGCCACGGATCTCGTCCATCACCTGATTGACGCGGTCGTCGGGCAGGAAGCGATTTAGCAAGCGCTGGGTTGCTTCATAGGAACCGACAATGGCACCAGATCCGGAAAGCTTTCCGGCGAATTCCACAAGCAATTTTTCAACCAGGGATGAGCTGACTTGGCCCAAGTTGGACATGGTGACCGAAATTTCTCTGATTTCGTCCTCGTCAAACAGATCCCAGATTGCTGCCGCATGATCATCGGTCAGCGACAACATGAAGATTGCCGCCTTCTCGGCACCCGAGACGGACTTGATGTCGTCTTTAATTTTTTCGTCAGCCGCAGCCATTGTCGATGACCCCTCTTACCCTTCGTGCAACCATGACCGAAGAATGGACATGGTTTCATCAGGGTGGTTTGCGACGAGTTCACCGACCTTGTTCACGGAGGACTCTTTTACTTTGCCTTCGACTTGAGCGATGTCGATCATCTGTTCGACGGCTGATTTCGGTTCACCGGTTTCTTCGTTGACGGTTCCACCGGGAGCGGGGAGTTGTGCTTGGCCTTCGGCGCCGGGAAGGGCGACTGTGCCGACTTCACCGCCGCCAGCGACGGCACCAGCGAGGGCCAACTGATCGCCAACAGGTGTTGGGTTAATGATGCCGCGAATGAGAGGGCGGACAACGAACATCAGGACCAGCAAGGAAATGAGCGCAAGTACACCTGTTTCGCCCATGCGGAAATAGTCAGCTTTGGTGAGACCGAGAAATGGTTCTTCAATCTCTTCAAGGGGCTCCAGCGCTGCCTTGGCGGCGAACTGAATATTGACGACTTCCACAAGGTCACCGCGTCCCTGATCAAACCCGATTGCTGAGCGGACAAGAGCGGAAATCTTGTTCACCTCATCCTCAGAGCGGGGCGAATAAGTCGTCTTGCCATCATCGGCTACACTGTAAATTCCATCAACTGCAACTGCGACTGACAGGCGCTTCACAGAACCTGCTTCGATAATCTCTGTCTGCGTTGTTCGGGAAATTTCGTAGTTGACTGTCTCTTCCAGGCGATTTGACTGATCGAGTGAGCCATTCGCGCCGCCGTCTGCGTCACCGGCACCTGGAACAGCATTTCCGACCGTCACCGCGTCATTTGGAAGTCCGTCTGAGCTGGAGTTGGATTCTTCTACAATCTGTGTCGAGCGAACGACCTGACCTTCCGGGTCAAATGTATCGGAGGTCCGGGTAATGCGATTGAAATCGAGTTCGGCGCTGACCTGAATCCGTGCGTTATCAGGCCCGACAATGCTTTCAACAATCGTCCGGATCTGCGACTGCAGACGACGTTCATAGGCAATGTTGCGTTCATCAATGGATGAAGAGAGAAGCCCATCTTCTTCACCATCAGCACCACTTGCGAGCAAGGTGCCCTTTTCGTCAACAATAGAGACATTGCCAGGGGTTAAGCCTTCAATGGCGGATGCGGCAAGGTGCTGGATGGAGCGAATTTGTGCGCGCGAGAGTGGCTCGCCTGCAATACGGACAACGATGGATGCGCTTGGATCCCGGCGTTCGCGGGAAAAAACTTCGCGTTCGGGAAGGACAAGATGTACGCGGGCGGCTTTTACGCGATCAATTGCCTTGATGGTGCGTGCAAGTTCACCTTCAAGCGCCCGCAAATAGTTCAGGTTTTGAACAAAACTGGTGGTTCCAAGTGCATCGGCATTGTCAAAAATTTCGTAGCCAACGGATCCGCCGGATGGAAGGCCCTGTTCGGCCATTGCCATGCGCAAGCGCAGAGCACGGTCGTTGGGGACAAAAATCTTGGTGCCGTCGCCTTTGAGTTCATAGGGAATGGCTTGAGCATCTAGCTCTGAGATGATTTGTGCGGCGTCTTCCTGGGTCAGATCAGCATAGAGCAAGGACATGGGGGATTCGCTGACGCGCAGGCCGACAAAGGCAAAGAATGCGAACAAACCAGCTGCAACGAGACCAAGGGAAATGATTCTTGCTGGCCCCAGCGTCTTTAAAAATTCAGTGAAGCTATCCACGCGCTCACCATCCATTGTCGCCCTTGCGTGCCGGATCCTGTTCTTGGGCCGGACTTGCGTTTGGTCGACGGGGAGTGGCTACATCCTGTGGCTATCTCATTGGCAATTTGGTCCCGATATGGACCTTGCCCCCGTGTCAGTAGGCAAAATTTACCCCGTTAGCCTAAACAGAGGTTTAACGCGCACGGATTCGGTGGAAAAAAGTGCCTGGCTTGTGGATAAGTCGCTCCAGATTGCAGAAAGGCGCCGGTGTCTTTTGGACACCAGCGCCTTGCGGCAGATAAGTACGCAGCTACTTTTCTATCTCACTGCCGGTATTGCTGAACTCGCGTCGCGCGAAGACCGGCAAGACCGTGTTTTTCGATGGAGCGCTGCCAACTCAGGAATTCTTCTACAGTCAGCGTATAGCGACTGCAGGCTTCCTCCAGGCTTAGAAGTCCACCGCGCACAGCGGCGACGACTTCGGCTTTGCGCCGAATGACCCACCGTTTTGTGTTTGGTGGTGGCAGGTCCGCTATGGTTAGGGGACTTCCGTCCGGTCCTATCACATAGTTGACCCGAGATGACTGGTGCTCGCTCATTGCCGTCCCGATCCTTGTACTCACGACTGGGGCTAGACTATCGGAGCGACTTTAAAAAAGGGCTAAATGCCAGGGTAAATTTTCAATGAAATCAATGAGTTAAGTGTTTCAGAGTGGCACACTTTTATGCATTAAGAGCCCTCATCTTTAGGTTCGGAGACTGATGTGACGCTTGTGAGGCTCACTGGCAGTCCGTCAACGAGCAAGATTGGCGGATTGGATGTGAAATCGACCGTATCAACAGTACCGAATGTACGGACGTCTGTGTTGACGGGTTCACCATCAGCGTCGAGTGCCGTGACGGAGAGGAAGTAGGTGCCGTCAGCGGCAGTGCCACCCTCATCCAGCGAACCGTCCCAACTGAAATCATGGGTGCCTGCGTCTTCAGAGAGCGTTTCTGAATAGACGGCTGCGCCCGATGAATCGACGATTGAGATCTTAATCTCGGGCGAGTCTTCGGCAATCGAGAAACGCCAATCGGAAGTACTGCCGTCCTTAAATTCCCTGGCCGTGGAGAGCGCTTCCACTTCTTTGCCAATATACTGAACGGCATTGTCGGATGACTGAGAGTTGGTGAGTGAGATCAACTCTTCGAGGTTTGAGTTTGTTGCAATGCTCTGTTCTACCGACGAGAACTGAACAAGCTGGTTTGTCATTTCGCCTGTATCCATTGGATCAAGCGGGTCCTGGTTCTGCAATTGAGTCGTGAGCAAGGACAGAAACAGATTGAAATTTTCGTCCGCGGCTTCTTTGGCGGACTGAGAAGCAGATGTCTCTGTTGTTTGAGCCTGTGTTACAGGCTGGGTATTTGAAACAGCTTCCAACATCGGGTCGTTCCTAACTCTATATGCTTACGTCGATACCGCCGCGTGCGGCAGCTTCGATCTGTCGGGCAGCGACAGCGTTTAACAAAACGTCTTCACCATCTTCGTCGCCGCTAAATTGGTCTTCGCCAGAAGCAAGCGTGTCTGAGCCGTTGCCGTCCGCATTTTCGTTGCCGCTCTTAAGGCTGAAGTTCAGTGTATCGCTGTCTGCATCAAGACCTGCGTCTTTGAGGGCTTGTTCCAGAGCCTTAGCGTCTTTCTGCAACAGGTCGAGCGTTTCTGCTTTTTCAACCGCCAGATGTGCGGTCACGCGGCCGTCTTGCGCAAGCTCAAGCTTAACGTCAATGCGACCCATTTCAGCGGGATCCAGACGGATCTCAAAAGTTGATACGCCCCTGGCGACGTGTTTGGAAATTTGGAGTGCAATGGCCGTGTTGGGCACTTGTGTCGCCTGCGCCTGCCCTGGAAGAGCGCCAAATCGGACGAGAACCGGATTGTTGTTCTGCGGTGTGCCCGTCGGCGAGACTTGGTTGGGTGCGTTGAGATTGAGGAGATCAAGATTTAGGTCCGCGGGTAGCGAGCTGAGGTTCAAGCCAGCTGCGGTCATTGCCTGCAAAGGCGTCACTGCTGCGGCGGGAGCGGGAGCTGCGGCTGGTACGGCCTGCGGCGCGGAGGGGGTTTGTGCATTTGTTGCGGAAGACTTGGCTTTGCCAGCCATGGCTTCTGCCGCCTGATGGCCTAGGCCTCTTTCGCCGTCTGCATCAGCATCGACATCAGTCTGGAGACCAGCGTCAAGTGGGTTGGGCAAACCGGATGATTGATCATCCGCGCCAGCTGCGGCCTGAGTTGCCTGTTGGGCTGTTTGTGTCGTTGTGTTTTGTACAGGGCGAGCAGCTTGCTGTGCTGAGCTACCAGCGGTTGCATCGGCATTGGCGGTTGCACTGTTATTCGATGACTGAGCTGACTGGAGCGCGAGCTCGTCGGCCGTCAGTGTGTCCGTGTCATCGAGGTTCACTGTCGGGTCGGTGGTTTCATCTGTGGTGGTTGCTGCTGTTTGAGCGCCAGCAGATTGCGTATCGGCTGCTGTATTTGCCGACAAACTGATCTCGCTGGTCTCCTCAGAGGAGCCTGCGGTCAGTTCGCTGTCATTTGCATCACCTTTAGCTCCGTCCTCGGCATCAACTGAGATCTCAATGTCTTCGGATATTGCGCCGTGGTCATCCAAGGGGGCGACCACTTCTGCAGCATCCAGATTCACGTCAGGAGCGGAGTCGTCACCAGTCGCATCTTGATCATCAACGGTTTCAGCGTCGTTATCGCTACGTGCGTCGGCATCTCGTTCACGTTGATCTGCTCTACGTTCCTCTTCGGCAGTTGCGTCGGCTTTTTCTGCGTCGGCCTGGCGTTCTTCTGCGCGTTGGTCGTCAGCTTTGGCGTTGCGCTCATCTAGGCGGGCGTCAGCGTCGTCGGATGCATAGCTATCGGTTTCTGCCAAATGCGTGGAAAACGCGTCGGACGAGAATGTGTCCGAGGCAGTCTGACCGATTTTTGGTGCAAACTGATTGGTGTTGGTGTTCGTGACTTCCATGCCTATTACCCTGATCTTCGTACAATGGTGCATCCTTCATAAGCAATCGGCGCGCCAGGGTGGGTGGCGTGAATTTGTTCAATAAATTCAGTTGTTTACCAGATTTCGTCTTTTCGAATTCCGATGGACGATCTGGTTTTCCCGGCAAGAACTGCCGGGTTCGGCGCGATTTGCCGAGCAAGTGTCAGCCTTTGGATTGCGCTTGTGGCTTCAGCCCCTATATTGCGCTTCATGTCAGCAGCATTTGATCCAGATACTGGCTTAAACAGCCTGGACCTGCCCGGTCGCCCTGAAGATACCCGTGTGGTTGTCGCGATGTCGGGCGGCGTTGACTCGTCCGTGACGGCAGCGCTTCTGAAGGAGCAGGGCTATGATGTCGTCGGGATTACTCTGCAACTCTATGATCATGGGGAAGCTGTACGGCGTGTCGGCGCGTGCTGTGCAGGACAGGATATTCATGACGCGCGGCAGGTGGCCGATAAGCTCGGCATGCCGCACTATGTTCTCGACTATGAACACACGTTCCGGGAAAGCGTGATGGATGACTTCGCCGACAGTTATCTGGCGGGTGAAACGCCTATCCCCTGTGTCCGCTGCAATGAACGGGTGAAGTTTCGCGATATGCTGGCCACAGCAAAGGATCTGGGCGCTGCTGCTCTGGCGACAGGGCACTATGTCATCTCAAAGCCTGGCATTGCTGGCCGCGATCTCTATGGCGGAGCGGACCCGGATAAGGATCAGTCCTACTTCCTCTTTACGACCCGGCGCGATCAGCTGGATTATCTGCGCTTTCCACTGGGTGCGCTCTCGAAGGCAGAGACGCGGGCGATCGCGGAGCGGTTGGGGCTCGGCGTGGCGAGCAAGCCTGACAGCCAAGACATTTGTTTCGTGCCAGATGGCAAATATACAGATGTTATCGAGCGGCTTCGTCCGGGTGCCGCTGCGCCGGGCGACATTGTCGATCTCGAAGGCAATATTCTAGGGCGTCATGAAGGCATTATCCGCTACACGATCGGCCAACGTCGCGGCCTTGGCATCGCCACCGGTGATCCACTCTTTGTGGTGAAGCTGGATGCAGAAAAGAAGCAGGTTGTCGTCGGTCCACGGCCCGCGTTGCTGACCGAGCGGATTGAGCTGTCAGAAGTGAATTGGCTCGGAGATACACCTTTCGATCAGGTTCCGAGTGAAGGTTTGTCTATTCTGGCAAAAGTGCGCTCAACGCGGCCGCCTCTGCCAGCGCGTCTGGTGGCGAAACCAAACGGGTGTGCTGAGATCATTCTCGAACAGGGTGAAGACGGGGTGGCGCCTGGTCAGGCCTGCGTTTTTTACGCCCATGATGCGTCTGGCGCGCGGGTGTTGGGCGGCGGCTGGATCCGAGCTGCCTACAATCTTTTGGGCAATGCTGTAAAAAGCAGCTCTACCGCCGATGCGGCGCAATATGCGGGCTAGATACCGGCTCGGGTGCCGCATTCCTGCCCTTTTTTGACTGTTTTGTGGCTAGCCTGTTTTCTGGCGGGGCTTTCTCGTCTAGAAAAGATAGGTTTTCGTCTTGCGCATGATCAATGCCGGTTGGGCGTTGATCCTATGTGATGTGCGTGTGTTGGGTGAGGCGGCTCCTGGCACGATATCCGTTTTTCTTGTCCGTCCGACTGGGAGTTTTCCATTGGCTGCATCTGCCCGTCTCGACAGAAGCTCGGTACTCAAGGCCTATGCCCGCTGGGCGCCGGTTTATGACTTCACCTTTGGCGCCATTGCAGCGTTCGGTCGGAAAGCGGCTGTGAACGCGATCAATTCGCGTAAAGGAGCCCTGCTGGAAGTGGGTGTCGGTACAGGCATCACCCTGCCAACCTACGGTCCCCAGCTCCGCATTACCGGCATCGACCTCTCACCTGACATGCTGGACAAGGCGCGGGACAAGGTTCGGAAGCATCACCTTAGTAATGTCGATGGCATCTATGAGATGGATGCAAGCGCCATGGAGTTTGATGACGGGAAGTTCGATACAGTTGTTGCAATGTATGTGATGACGGTGGTGCCTGACCCTCAGAAGGTGATGCAAGAGCTTGAACGCGTATGCGCGCCGGGCGGGGAAGTGATGATTGTTAATCACTTCGCCCAGGATCATGGGGTCCGAGGTTCCGTTGAGAAATGGATGACACCTTTTTCCCGGCTTCTTGGCTGGCATCCTGATTTCGTCATCGAGACGATTACGGGCATAACCGACCTTGAATTGATTGAGGCACGGTCGATGCATCCGATGGGTCTTTTCACCATGCTGCGGTTCAAGAAACCGGCCGAAAAAACGGCCTGATTTCTGCTGAAATTGGGACTGGGGTGGGTGCCTATCGTCATCCTTGACAGGCGGGCCTCTGGACCCTTATATCCCCTGACTTTCCGGGCTGTTTCGACCGCCCGCCTGCCTATGAGGCGGGCCACCAACGCATTGGTGTGGAAGCCCTTTTTGGGGCGGAGTAGCTCAGCTGGTTAGAGCAGCGGAATCATAATCCGCGTGTCGGGAGTTCAAGTCTCTCCTCCGCTACCAATATTTGGTAAGTCCTTGATTTTCTTATAAGTGCATGTTTTTGCACGTCTTTCGAACTCTAGCGGTACACATTTGTGGTACACTTTGAGGATGGAAGATATGCCGAAAATTAAATATTTGACCGAAGATACTTCCGGCAAAAAGTTGCGGCGAAATGTACCGGCAGCGTTGCGAGAGCTAGCGGGCAAGAGCGCTTGGGTTGAACGTGTTAGTGGGACGACCACAGACATAAGAGAGGGTGCAAACCTTTTTGCTGTTGAGACGGATGGCGAAATCAAGCGGCTACGGAACCTGCTAGCGAACTCACAAGACAAGGAAGCAGCTTCTTCAACCGAACAGTCTGGATTTCGCATTCGCCTTTCAAAGGTCGACGCCAAGCGTCTTGCGGTCAATTATTTCCATGGCATTGAGGAAGATCGCGCGCTTTCCAGGTTCTATTCGGTGGCGAAGGGGTGGACCGATCTTGATAAAGCTTCTGCAATTGCCGACGCGGCGGCGGACTATGGAGACGCACTTCGAGCAGCAGATGGTCTGTCCAATGCCGATGAACCAGATCCAGATCACGAGGCAGTTCAGATTTCCATTGACTTGCTAATTGAAGCACAGTTTGTAGCTGAAGGTGTATTTGAACAACGTGAAGTAGGACGTCGTAAAAAGAAGACAGTTTGGGTTGCGCCACTAGAGTTGATGGACAATGAGAACTTTTGTCTTCTGACCGGACATGTTCAGGATGCTCAAGTTGAACTGTCACATAGGTGGCTTGAGTTCTTGCAGACAGGCGCCCGACCTGAGAACTTAGCGTCGGGATATCCCGGTGGGTCAGTTTCTCCCGTGAGTGACACTGTCCAACAGTTTCATACAGTCGGTGACCTCACAGAAGCATTTGAAGCGGCCAAAACGAAGGAAGGCGTTTCCTACTCCCGGCAATCTCAGTTCAAAATTGTTACGCGTAGTCTTCGGGAAAAGTTAGGTAAAGACTTTCGTCTTGAAGATGTCACTCGTCAACATTGTGAAGAGCTTGCTGAGTTCTACCCGCGCATACCATCGCATGCGACGCAGCACTATCCGAAAATGACGCTCGAACAGGCTGCTGAAGCTCACGAGAAAAAGACGGGCGAACCTGCACGTCGATATGATGCTGGCAAGAAGAACCTCGCCATTCTCAAATCGATTTTCCAACACGCCGTCTACCTGGATTGGAGGGAAGATGATCCAACTCAGAAAGTACGCTTGGTGCTCTCTGCGCGTGAACGCAGGCGGTTGGAGCAAGACAACGGCTATGACCCCTTTTCTTTGAAGGAACTGAAAACGATTTTCTCGGCACCGCTCTACACTGGCTGCCAGGATGACGAACACGGTTACGATAAGCCTGGCCCAAATATTTTGAAGCGTCATCGTTTTTGGGTTCCTTTGATTGGGTTGTTTTCGGGAATGCGCGCGAACGAAATTCTTCAATTGGAAAAGAGCGACGTTTCAACGCAGGATGGCGTTGCCTATTTCGATGTGACAGAAGATCCATCGCAAGAAGCTCTAGATGTAGAAAAGAGACTGAAAACTGCCAACGCGCGACGCAAGGTTCCCGTTCATCCAGAGCTAATACGTTTGGGCTTTGTTGATTGGGTGCAAAATCAGCGGAAGGGGCGTTTGTTCCCTGAGGCACGCGCAGGAAAGAACAAGAAACTGTCGGACCGGTATTCTAAGTGGTTCAGCAACTTCCTGAAGAAGCGCGGCGTGTGGGTTGAGCGGAAGAAAGTGTTCCACAGCTTTAGAGGAACGTTTGCAGACTGCCTGAAGAATGCTGGTGTGCCTTTAGACAGGCGTGAAGCGATAATGGGTTGGGACCCCAAAGGCAAAATGGATGCCCGCTATGGCGATGGGTTTGATGTAGAGGTCCTGTTTGAAGAGATGCAAAAGACTAGCTATCCCGAGCTCGACTTTTCAGCACTATACCCGCAATCAGATGCAGATGGTGGATAACTCAATCGCGTGCGTCTGAACCTCTTTTGTGAAGTGCTTCAATCAGTTCCACTGCAGTCTCTAGGTCTCGCAAATTCAATGATGAACTCAGTTGATCCAGTCTTGCAGCGAGAGATGCTCTTTTGGGGCTCTTGAGCTCTCTGTCCGATCCAGGGAAAAAGTCCCGCATCGATATGTCGAGCTTCTCACTAAGAAGTTCGAGTGTTCGGAAGTTTGGCAGACTGACGCCTCTTTCAAGATGACTGATTGTATCGACACTTCTCCCTGTCAATTCAGCGAGATCAGCTTGCGTCAAGCCTTTAGCTTCTCGGAATTCTTTGATCCTAAGACCGACTGCTTTCTTGATGTTCATGCTCGCATTTTCTGTACGAGCGACACTAATTAGAAATGATAAAAAATACGAAAATTCTTGTATAAAACGTATTTTTTATGCGACTATGTGTTGAAGTTGTTTGGGACCTTTATCATGTTTGTCGTTTTCGTACTCCTCGTGTTCATTGCGCTTATTCCAGCTGCCATCGCTCAGTCAAAGGGGCGTAACTTTATTCTCTGGTGGCTCTATGGCATGGCCTTCTTCATCGTGGCACTTCCTCATGCGCTGCTTATGGCTCCGGACCAACGGAACCTTGATGCGAAGGGCCTAAGCCACGGTCAAAGAAAATGTCCTCACTGCGCTGAATTGATCCGCGAGGAAGCAAATGTGTGTCGCTTCTGCAGCAGGGATGTTCAGCCAATGGAGGCGGCGAGGGTTTCAACGGAAGATTTGCAGCCAGTTGCAAACTCAACTTCGTCAGAGGAAGTGCAGCAAGAAACTAACGAAGAACCGGAGGTTATGGACCCGAACCAGAGTGCAATGCTTGTGGCCTTTCTGTTTGCAGTCTTCCTCATCATCGTTTGGGTGGGGTTCATGGCGGCGGGCACAAATTCCACACGTCAGCTTGCATACAATGCACCTTCCATACCGCGTGCGGCCCTGACAGCTAACCCTCCAAGTGCGGTGACACCTTTAGCACGACCGCAATCGGGTCGAACAGTAACGACAAGCGTTGTGGAGACTGGGTGTTCGGTTTTGGATCGACATGGGTTCGTCGCCTTTCTGTTTTGCCCTCAGGGAATGTCAGCTATTCGGTTGAGACTTGAAGGCAGAAAGGCCTGTAGCGGAAAAAGAATTTGCAATGTGTGGATGTGGGACGACAGGCGGCATGCAGCTAGGTCCCTCCCCATGACAGATACTCAAGTGAATACAGCTGTGGCGATCTGGATCAATGCGACAGAAGAACTTACAATTTGTAGGAGTAGTGGATGTTGAACAGACAAGTGACGTGGGAGCAGGCGCTGATTGGGACCATGTTGGTGGTCGCGACCCTTATTGGGCTTCAATCCACTGCGCACGCCCGAGATCTTACTCTAGCAGAGAAAGCGATTGTCGCGGATGTGCTTCGAGATAGGCTCCGAGATCCCGCTTCGGCCATGTTCAAATGGGGGTCTCTGCAGGGCGCGGTGAAGAGCTATGACGATAGCAGCGAAACCTGCATCGTTTACTGCGCCTATGTGAACTCCCGAAACGCTTATGGTGGATTTGTCGGAGACACGCCGTTCAGGATGTTCCTGGTATTGATTGATGATGTTGTAACTATCGCGGCGGTGGTTGGTATGGGCGGTTCCCAGATAGAAACTGACACAACCTACGACTTATGTGCGCAGGATGGATATGACCTTAGGTATTTTGCGGGGGTCAGTAGATAGAGAGATGGAACCTATGGGCGCGCTTACAGTTTGATGCGGCAGATGATCGTTGGAGACACAAAACGGTCCCGGCGTGCCTTATATCGAGAGCTGGACCGCCTCGGGCGGGTCCGCCTATCCCAGTCTTTCTTCATGCGTGATTTCCTTCATAGCGAAATCGCGGTGACCTATAGCATCCCTAACATTCCAGATGACATTGAGCTCGCGATAGAGACAGGAACCAACCTCTGCGCCAAGCTACTCGAACCGCTACAACAAGCCTTCGGAACCATTCGCATCCGGTCCGGGTATCGTTCCAGCACACTCAATGCGTTTGGGCATAAACACAATCTCAATTGTGCGGCGAACGAGAAGAACTATGCAGCCCACGTATGGGATCGCTTAGATAACGAGGGACGCAAAGGAGCTTCCGCCTGCGTAGTGGTTCCGTCTCTGATGAAGGATGACCTATCCCATGAGGGAGTAAAAACTATTCTCGATGGGTGGTGCCGTTCACAACCCGAATTGGACCATATGCGTTTCTTCAAACAGTCAGCCACATTCAATATTGGGTGGAAGTCGGAGTGTGTCAGCTGACACGCTATGAGAAATGGGTGACGGAACAGAAAATTGCGCAACGTCGCTGTACCCCGCTGAACCCCGCAGTTTTCATGAATTTTTTGCATCTTTCTGTTCGGTCTCACGAACAGCTAAGGGGTGAATTCTGTTACCCCCAAATAGCATGGACGAGTTCGGAGCCTTTTTCCGAGTTTGAATTAAATCGGGCACTGCAACTAAAAAACGCGTATTTCTATTTGAAGGTGTCCAAGTGCGGATGAGGCTCGTTAATGGCAAAAAAAAGAAATCGTAAGAACAATCTTGAAAACTGGGAAGTCGCAATTGTTAAAGCTATGTTTCTTAAGTGGCCAGACAAAAATGACCAAGATCTTCTCGCGTATTTTACCCGGCCTACGAGGAGCGTAAACCATCGCCTTATCGCTCAGATCAAAAAGGGCGATGTGCACGGCAAAACCAAAGCCGCAGATAAACAATTTCTTGATGGGTTTCTTGAAAACTGGCCACTTGTCGATCCCGATACTGGATTGCATCTCTATGGAGATGAACTTTTGATCAAAGCTCGTGAAGCAATGTTGGCTGCTG
Source organism: uncultured Parvibaculaceae bacterium (assembly GCA_965283695.1). Classification (GTDB taxonomy): domain Bacteria; phylum Pseudomonadota; class Alphaproteobacteria; order Parvibaculales; family Parvibaculaceae; genus Mf105b01. The sequence goes on from CBDIPP010000001.1 coordinate 277,630, forward strand.
TCCAGACTTTTAACAATCCTCGAGCAAATTTTCGGTCGGAGATATTCATCGTTACGGCAATTATTGCTTGGACCTATCTCTTTCATGCTCACTACAAGACGTGTGGCATTGACTATCGCTACTATCAAAAGTCTCGCGATGGTAGACGCGAGGTGAAAAGGACTAAGCACGGTGCAGAAAAGTATTGGGAGCTTTCACAGTGTATCTCGTCAGAACACTGTCCAATAGACGCCTACACAAAAAACAATCTGAAGTTTCTGATCGAAATCCGTCACGAAATTGAACATCAAATGACTACCAAGATCGACAACAGACTTGGAGCAAAGCTTCATGCGTGCTGCCTAAATTTTGAACGAGTAATTACGCAACTCTTTGGTGACGAATTTGGTTTGGAAAAAGAACTTGGTTTTGCAATACAATTCTCAGGGTTCGAAAGCTCCCAAATTGTGCAGATGGCAGCTGAACCCAACCTCCCGAATAACATCGGCGTTGTGCAAAGAACATTCGAGCAGTCTCTCACCGAAGAGGAATTTCAACATCCTCACTATGCACATCGTATCGTTCTCTTTTCTAAAACGGATAAGAAACGAGGCGATGCTGATGATGCAGTCGTTATCGTGCAACCAGGTTCTCCCGAGGCAGAGAAAGCAAATAGAGTTATTTTGAAGGATGTCGAACGGCCGAAATTTAAGCCCGGCCAGATCGTATCGCAGATGAAAAGTGAAGGGTTTCACAAATTCAATCTGCATGCTCATACATTGCTTTGGAAAAAACTTAATGGAAAGAAGACAGGAAAAGGCTACGGCATTTTATTGTCTGATGGGAATTGGTATTGGTATGAACGTTGGCTGGAGGCCGTCCGGCAGCATTGTCAAGAGCACGATCAAGAATACGTCTGAATGTGCTGGCATGCAATGATCCGGAGCTCTTTCAAAACTAATCGACATGCGTGCGCCACCTATAGGGATAAAAGGTAGGCGAAAGCTACAATAAGAGTAACAAATACAGATGACGGGATCACAACGTACAAGGCCAATCGCTCGATATCGTATACCACCAGGCTTGCCTCATTTACGGAGTAGCGCTGAAGGCGAGCTGGAAGAGGGTGTCGTTGATAAAGTATCAATACGACTTAGCGGTGCCATACTCTACGCGCGGTCCCTAAGCCAATTTCGCGCCTACTTAAACTCGATTGCGCGTTCTCCGCTTGATTTATTTGAAACCCGTGGTGGTACACATCGCAACACGCTAAAGATCAGGCGGGGATGGTTGTTTTCTGGCCAAGTAAGGTTCTCTCTCAGCGCCCAACGGCATGGAATTTATCGGATATATTCGACTGCTGAACTCCATCTCAATCCCAGCCGGTTCATGGCTCATAACCCAGATGGCGGTTTAAGAAATTTTACTCCAAGCGACGACATGCTTCGGGCGCGTGAGGACATAAAACTTGATGTAGCTGCAAACTCTCTCGACGGGAACGATAACTATTTACCGGGCAACACGTACAGACGTATCATGCGCTCACAAGAAGGCAACCGGGCGCTTATGGCCTATTTAGCAGGTGTCCAAGCGCTTGTGGAACGGGAACTTCAAATTCCATTTGATGGAAACCCTGACTGGTCGAACATCGAAAGCAACCCTACCAGCGATAGAATTGACTGGGATGTTGCCCCCCACAGCGACTTTCAAAATTGTACCGTGTCGTGTGCGGAAGTTTATTGGGAACGGTGGGTAAGTGATGCACTCAGCGCTGTAAAAGAGTTGGACGACATCATCGACCCGACGGTTCGAGGAGTTGCGAGGGTTCTATATCCAGTGAGAAACGTTGGAGTAGGTATTCGAAGAGAAGAGCAAACGGTTCAAATTCGTCCCACAAGTAGGAGTATGAACTCGTTGTGCTTTACAGCCGAAACCGGCCGAAATGGGATCAAGCTCAAGGCTTATGCAAAACAACATAGACGCGTCCGTATGGAAATTGAGTATCGTGGAAATTTGGCGCAGTTGCTTGGTGCAACCGTTGGCGATTACGATGGAATGGATTGGTCCGAGTACCTGTTTGACCTTTTACGTTTGGCTCGTGAAGACGCTGCTACGCGCATCTCCAGGTTCTTCTCAGTTATTCGCCAGTCACGCTCTGTCGAACCCGTTTTGATCTCTACATTTGTAGAGGTGTTCCAACAATTGGCAAACGCTTGTGACGGAGATCAGGAGCTAGCTTCCGAGGTAATGATGATCTTGGTTTCCGGTGGTGGGATCACGTTTCCAGTCAATGGCAGGCGGCGCAGCGACGATCCGACGGTTAGAGAGGGTAGAATTCTGAGATCAATCGATGTTTTGCGACGATCTGGTGTGCTTCAAAAATCGTCGACGCAATCCAGAGGAGGGCGAGCTAGGCGATATGTTCTTGCGCCAAAGTTTCGAGCCGCGCTCCAGAAGATGAACAACTAGTACTATGGTAAGAAACGGCTCCTCCCATTCTGGAGCTTTTAGGGGCTCTTTGTGAGGCACACTCGATGGATGTAAAGTTGGCTTTTGGTACTGGCTCAGCAGGAGAGCTGGAGAGTGTACAGGATGTAGAACGCGGGTTGGCGTGCAATTGTACCTGTCCAGCCTGCGGAGAAAAACTGGTCGCGCGCAAAGGGAAACGCATGCGTCACCATTTTGCTCACTACAGGACAGAACAATGCAGTTCAGCGACGGAAACGGCTCTACACTTGTATGCGAAACAAGTATTGGCACAGGAAAAGGCGGTGTGGATACCGGCTCTGACGGTCACGCATGAGATGCAAGAGCATAAGATAAGAGAGGGCGCTGTCTTAGAGTTTGAAAGCGTTGAGACGGAGGTGAAAATTGGTGACGTAAGGCCTGACCTACTAGTCGTAGCAAAAGGGAAACAGCTGGCGATTGAGATATGCGTGACCCACAAAGTCGATGATGTAAAACGCAAGAAACTCTTTGATCAGAAATTGAGCACGCTCGAGATAGTGTTGCCCCTAGCTCTCGCTAGTGAAGACAAAACTACAGTTTGTGAAGCAGTCGTATCGTCAGCGCCAAGGCGCTGGGTCTATTCTGAGGCAGCTGAGCTATTTCAGAAGGACCTCATTGCAAAATCAAAAGCAAATCGGCAGGCGGAGGAAGGCGTTGTTCGTGGGTTTCTGGAGTTGTATCGTGCTGCAGACCCAGAACCTTCCATTACTCATGAAGCCTCCGCGCGCGCGATAGTCGATACGCATGGTTTCATAGTATCGGGACTGTCCCTACGTATCGGTGTTTCAATTCATGGGTGGAGGTGTTTTAGGTATCGCCCTCTCGTATGGCAGGCAGCAATTGTCAGTGTTTTGTTGGAGAGGCTCAAGCGTGAGGATAGCGGCGTCTCCGCTGCGGAAATCTTTCGCGAACTAAAACAACGTCATCTTGTTCGCCCGGAGTTTTCGTATGTCCCCAGAAAAATTGAGAGGGCTGCAAGGAATGTCGACCCTGAATTCTTCGGGGCATACTCTTCCTGCTCTCTCTATCTTGAGCTCTTGACTTCAATCTCACTTCTTTATGAGCAGAATTTCTCATACTCTCTTCATTGGAATGCAAGGGAGAATATTGAGCGAAAAGAAAGATATGACCAAAACCATACATTGCCATTGACGACTAACAACCCAAAGAAGAAGATTAGAAATTTTGACCTAGTCGATGAAGCCATTTCTGAAACAGGAGCTGAACTTGAAGTGCGAGTTAGAAAAATTCTTTGCAATGTGTTTGACGAGCGGTATGCAGCGCTCTTCTCATTTGATCGATGGTTTTGCAGAAAAGACTGTTTCGAAGGAAGGTCTGTATCTGAAGTTCTAAAATCACCGGAGATGACTAGAAGGTTCAACTCCGTGTTGAGCGATCTTGAAGTTTTGTCTCAAGGATGGGCGTCGCACCAAGTGGAGAACTTGTTGTGTCTGCCGCTTGAAACACTAAACGAGCGATTGCCGATGGGTTAAAGACTTTGCTGTAGACGAGCGTGGGCATTGTATACTTGTTGGTGATCCTATGTCCTATCAGGTGAATTGGAGCACAATCTTTCAAGGTTTTTCGTCGTCAATTACGAGAATGTATAATGACCGTTCGTGTTTGTCGAAGCTTCTCGAAAAGAACATCTCTTGCAACAGTTTGTTTGTACCCCGTCAGCACTAATGGAACAGATTAGACTGATTGCCTAAGGGAGAGATTTTGGTTCATCTTCACTATTGAGGAGTGAATGATGAGAGATAAACCCGAACGCCATACCGATGCTGCTGATCGCACAGTGAAGGATATCCGCCGCAAGACACGCAAACGCTATTCGTCTGAAGACAAGATTAGGATCGTGTTGGCGGGATTGCGAGGCGAAGACACAATTGCCGAGCTGTGCCGCCAGGAAGGCATTGCCCAGAGCCAGTATTACTCCTGGTCAAAGGAGTTCATGGAAGCCGGACGCAAACGGTTAGCTGGGGACACTGCCCGTGAAGCGAACACCGGTGAAGTACAGGGCTTGCGTCGTGAGGCACATGATCTGAAAGAAGTTGTCGCTGAGCAGGCGCTTGAGCTTCGTCTTCTCAAAAAAAGCATGATCGGAGATGGGGAGGACATCGAATGAGGTACCTCGCATCCGAGAAGCTTGAGATTATACGACTGGTGGAACAGTCTCACCTGACAGCCAAACAGACACTCGATAAACTCGGCATTCCCCGCACCACGTTCTATCGTTGGTACGATAAATATCTGACGAGCGGTGCCGATGCATTGGAAGATAAAGCTCCAAAGCCTGCGCGGGTCTGGAACCGCATTCCAGACGATATCCGGCGACAGATTGTCGACCTTGCGTTGGAGGAGCCAGAGCTCTCTCCCCGCGAGCTGGCTGTGCGGTTCACTGATACACAGCGCTACTTCGTGTCAGAAGCCAGTGTTTATAGGCTACTCAAGGCACATGACCTCATCACCAGTCCTGCCTTCATCGTGATCAAAGCGGCCAACGAGTTCCGTGACAAGACGACTGCAATCAACCAGATGTGGCAGACCGACTTTACCTACATCAAGATCGTTGGATGGGGCTGGTATTATCTCTCAACAATCCTGGATGACTTCTCACGCTACGTCATCGCCTGGAAGCTCTGCACCACGATGAAGACGCGCGATGTCACGGACACCCTGGAGCTGGCCATACAGGCATCTGGGTGTGATCGGGTGGCTGTCCGTCACAAGCCACGACTGCTGTCTGATAATGGTGCCAGCTATGTCTCGGCAGAACTGGCCGACTGGCTCAATGGTCAAGGTATGGATCACGTTCGTGGTGCTCCATACCATCCACAAACCCAGGGAAAGATAGAACGATGGCACCAGACCCTCAAGAACCGCATCTTGCTGGAGAACTACTTTCTGCCGGGTGACCTCAACGCCAGCATTGAACGCTTCGTTGAGCACTACAATCACCACCGCTACCATGAAAGCATCGGAAACCTAACACCGGCTGATGTTTACTTCGGTCGCGGCCAGACCATCTTGCTGGAAAGAGAAAGGATCAAACAAAACACAATCAGACAACGGCGTTTGCAATACCGCAATCTAGCCGCTTAAGATCAACATACAGATGAGCCAATCTCTCCGCTAAATCATCCAGCCATCTGTTCCAAAAACCCTGACGACGGACACGGTGCTTAGTCAATGTAATAATGTAGTGGCCATGCGATTGACCAATGGTGATGACCAGGGCGTAATAAGGCGTCTACTTCCTGACAGCTTGGGCGGCTTTGGAGATTTGTTGCCTGTGCTGGACGTTGGAGAGGCACTGGTGGTTGGCGATGCAAGTATATTGCCCGCACGAGTTAGGATTGCAGAGCCCAACATGAAGCCTGACAGCCAGACGGTCGCTTTCTGGGATCGATGGAATGAGAGTGAACCCAAGTCTGATACATCAAGAGCGGTCCAGTCCTGGCGACGTCAAAGTATGAAGTGATACGAATGCATCTCCTTTCGGACTTAACTGAGAAGAAATTTCACATTGTCGGTGTCGTCGCTCTGACTACTCGGCTTCGTTACTATTGAACATCCTGTAGAAAGCTCAAATGTGGATGCTATGTTGGAATTGTTGGACGAAATCCCTCACGGACTGAGTGTGTCAATTATTGTGGGTGAAAACGGCTCAGGCAAAAGTACGCTTCTTCGAAGTGTAGCAGAACAGTTGCGCAACCACCGTGATGTTTATGCGATCAGCAATACGGTGTATGACAAATTTTCAGGCATGCAGGGCATTACTCGAATATCTGCAAATGGGGGTCGAAACCTTCCTGCGAAAATGTTGAAAGATGCTATTCGCTCGGCGTCTGAAGTGGGAATTGTAAGACTGCGTACGATAGCTAACACACTAAGGTACTGCGGGTACTCTGAACAAATAGGGCTAAGGCCACGGCTTGGCTCTATGCACGCTCATCTTTCGAACTTTGCTAGTTCACTAGAGCAAAACTCAAGGAAGGTGAGGGAGATAACTGACATCCTGGAGCACCACTATTTGTATCAGGCTCTTGACGAACAACTTGCTGAGGAACTTCGAGCCTTGGTTGAGGTGCTCGTTAGTGATGCAAGAGCCGATATTCGGTGGCTAGATTTTTTCGAAAGTGATGCTTATCAAAGCTCCAAGGATCAACAATATGTCCGGCTTGTTGAGTGGGAAAAGCTTCTCAAGGAAATTGGACTAATTACTGGATTTGATATTTATATTCGAAGATTGGATGGAGTTTGCATTCGCTTGAACGCTGCAAGCTCAGGACAATTGTCGCTGATTGCATCTTTCGTTTTTTTGGCTGCAACGATTGGCAAACAATCGGTAGTGCTTATAGATGAGCCAGAAAACAGCCTGCATCCCATATGGCAGAAAGAGTACGTGGAGCGGCTTTTGGCGCTGCTAGTGTACTACGAACCAACAATAATTATAGCCACTCATGCTCCTATCGTGGTGTCAGGTGCTCAACTAAACTCAAGCGCTGATGTAAGGGTCTTTGGGTTGAGCACTGGCGAACTTTCACCAATCGAGCGTCAAGGATCTCTAGGCGGCAGTCAAAGCATGGAAGAGACTTTGTTTCAAGCCTTCGGAACGGTGACGCCCGCAAACCATTTTGTAAGTGAAGTCTTGGCGAACGAATTTTCGAAGATTAGAAGCGGTGCATCGTCTGCATCAACTTTTGCGGGCCTGTTAAAAAAGATGAGGGAAGGCAGTTTCGATGAGCATCAGTTGCAATTTTTTGACGATATTGAGCGATTGGCCATGCAAGTAGAGGGGGAAGGCAAAGGTATAGAGGCTGATGATGAATGACGCCCACACACCCCTTCTTGCAAGCTTTACACTAAGTGATAAGGAGGAGGGGGCGGTCGCTCTCGCGCTTGAGTTAGAGCATCCTTGGGATCATAAGTGCGAAGAACTGCAGGGTGTCAGGAACCTGCTTAAGTCTGTTAAGGACAAACTTGCTGATTTTCACATGAAACGACAGAACGAAACCTGCTGCTACTGTCGGACTATGCTGGCGGGGTCGTTCCAGCGCGACCGAGAACACATTTTGCCAAAAGGAAAATTCCCCGACCTCGCGTACGATCCTGCAAACCTGTCTGTGTCTTGTAAGCGCTGCAATATGGAGTACAAAAAGGAGAGAACTGATTTTGTTGATGACATTGATACGATAGCTTCAGCCTATAAAAACTCGAATAGATATCTTATGGTTCATCCAAATTTTGATCGTTGGGAAGATTACCTTTCACGGTATGCAGTACAGTCAGGGGCCGACCATCTGGTTTTTTATGAAGTTGACGCAGCAGAGCCAAAAGCTGTCTTTACGTTTGAATTTTTTGAATTACAAAAACTTACAGTCAGCTCGTTTGATACGGGTCAGGGATTGGATAAGGCCCGGGAAATTATCGATACGATTGCCGAAAAAGTACCCGATAGGATTTAGCGCGGGGATGTATTTTGGCATGCGATCGTCTCTGTTCTACTCAATTGAGGGTACATGATGTTTTCTGTTGGTACCAATTTGTGGTACATTTTGGTACAGCTTGAGTTTGATAATCTAAGCTAAGCCAGTGGCTTACGAGACGGGGAAGCGGTTCTCTCCTCATCTGCCAAATCTCTTTGATATTGTAGGTGTTAAACGCCCTAGAGTGTCATATGCAGGGCGGCTGTTTCGGCTCGGTCATTTTGTCTTCTTTTTGCCTTTTGACGTCGCTTTGGCTTTCGCACCGGCCTTTGCTTGTGCTTGTGCTTGTGCGCGGGTCTGGTTCAGGTTGAACAAACGCGCCAGGATTTCGTCCTCGGTCAGTTTACCGGCGCGCCAGTCGTCGCCCCATCCATAAGCTTCCGCCACGGCGTCATCCAATGCCTTATGGGCATGGTCCAGCCACGCAGGCCGGACGTTGTAGAGATTGGTGAGGGTGCGTTTCTTGAGTGCCTTTGCCGCTGTCTCGTCTTTGGGCAAGATCCGGTCTGGATAACCTGGCACGACCTCCGGCACGCGCCCCACCAGATCATCCGGGTTCAGCCAGTTTTCCCGCAGCTCGTTGAGCCGCTTGGCGGCTGCCGCGATTTTGATCGCGCGCGGGTCCGCTGCGTAGTCGGCGGCGGGGATATTGGGGGTGAGGCCATCGGGAAACGGGAAGGTTTCAAATGTGGTTGAAGGAGTATAGCGGGGGCGGTCCTCCAATGATGTACCCATACGCAGTGACCAGAGTTCATGGAACCGGGAATGGAGGATGCCGAAGGTTGTGTCATCGTCCCGGGCGATTGCGATTGCGCCATCATCAATAGATGCGGAAATCTCCAACCAAGAATAGAGCCGGAATTTAGAAACTCGAGGTGTGCCTATAAATCGTGCTAGTCCACTAATTGCACGGCGAAGTCCGGGCGCAGTTTCCGAATGTAACCAGTAATTCAGTCGCCTTGCTGTTCTTCTATTTTTGTCCCTGATTGGCTTAACGTGCGCCACGACATAATCAAATGGCAGTTCATAAAGCATGGCATCTGCCTCTGATATTCCATGGCCAAAATCAATAATCCATCGGTCGTTCGCCCGCCTTGCGAGGTCGGTACCGGTGAAACGTCGGTGTAAGACGTCTGAATTGCGTTTGCCATTGGGGTTGGTTGGTGCCGGCAGCATACTGCGCGCTAGTCCTGATGGCAGATCAAACGGGCCGCCCTTTTTAGTCCCTAGAAATGCTGTTCTTTCATTGCCGCCTAACCGTCGAGCTTTAGTCAGATCAATTGAGCCTGCTTTTCCAGTGAGGTCAGAGAAAATTGCCTTGGTTGTTTTTCCGTCAAGGCGAACCTCACCTTCGCCATGCGGACCAAAGCAAATCAAAGACACTCTGACTGCGGCCCCTTCGACCGTCCACTCTTCGTCACTCCAAGCCTCAAAAATCCGACCGCTGCCCGCAATTGGTTCCAGAACCGTCCGATTTGCGCCTCCCCGGATGGAATTGGTAGCAACCAACCCGGCCTGTTGGAGATCTCCATCGGTCATTTGTCTCCATGCTTTAGCAAACCAATAGCAAACTAGGTCCGCAAATCCGGGAACCACATCTCCCCAACTTTCTCTAAGTTGCTTGGTGTAGCTCTCACCTAGCTCCCTAATCATTCGGCTTGCGCCCAGGAACGGCGGGTTGCCTACAACCACATCCGCCTTCGGCCAGTCCGCCGGTGTTCCATCTTCGTTCAATATTGCGTTGCGGTTTTCTATCGTGTTGAGTGTTCGCAAGATTGGGTTTTTCGCTGCGTCAAACCCGTTGCGACGCATCCACTGGATCTCGCCGATCCAGACGGAGACCCGCGCCAGTTCAGCGGCATAGGCGCTGAGCTCTATACCCAGCACGACCTCCGGTCCGATTTGGGGAAAGCCACGCGGCAGACCCAGAGCTTCGGCTTCCAGATTTGCTCGATGCTCGATGTTTTTGAGTTCAAGCAAGGAGAGGTAAAGGAAGTTGCCGGAGCCGCAGGCGGGGTCGAGTACACGAAAATTTTTCAGACGCTCGATAAAGCCAAGATGCAGCTTTTCCGCCTTGGTCAATGCGCGAGTTCGCGCGGCTTTTTCCTTGGTACTCAGGAGCTTTTGCTTAGTGGCCTTTGGTACCTTGTCCAGCTGCGCCTCGATCTGCGCTTTTACGTCCGCCCATTCGGCCAGTAGCGGTTCGACAATCACAGGATTGACGATCTGCATGATCTTGTCGCGGTCAGTGTAATGCGCGCCAAGCTGACTGCGCTTGGCAGGGTCCAGTCCGCGTTCAAACAGGGTGCCCAGGATTGAGGGGTCAATATCGGACCAATCCAGCTTTGCAGTGCGGACAAGGTCGGCGAGGTCATCTCCCTCCAGCGGCAGGACGTCGTCACTGTCAAACAGGCCGCCATTGAACCACTCAACGCGTTCGAAGCCGACAAGACCACCCTTCTTCATGGCGCCAAACAGACTTTTGGCATGCACTGCGAAGTCTTCAGGTTCTGGCTGAGCGGTCTTGATCATCCGCTCGAACATTTTATTGGGAAGCAGACCAACGTCCTCGGCAAACATGCAGAACACAAGACGGTTGACGAAATGTGCAACCTCGTGCGGCTCATGCCCCCTCCCCCTGAGGCGTTGTGCTATCCCGGCAAAATTCTCCGCAGCCTGTTCTGTGACCAGTTGCCGGGTCTTTGAGGGTTTGAGCTTTTCAGGATTGAGGAAAGCATCGCGCAGAAGGTCGCGCTTTGCGGCGTCGGCCAAATCGTCGAGATGGATCGTGTGGACGTTCTGGACAGTGTTGGTCCAGTTGGTGTGGATCCGGATAACATCCATGTCTGAAACGATGAGAAGGGGAGGGTTTTCAAGCGCGATCGCGTACTGCAGAAGCTGGTCGAACGCTTTGTCGAGGTTGGCCCGCTTGCCCTTGTATTCCCATGCAAAGGAGTTCTTGCGCCAGACATCGGCCCAGCCGTCTCCGCCGCTTGTCTTTGACGCGCCTTTCTCGAATGTGAACCATTCGCCCGTTGGGTCCGCAGAGACCGGGTCTTCGATGTCCAAGAGTGTACATAGGTCGTTGAAATGGGTCTGGGATGCGGTTCGCTCTTTTAGTTCAACGTGGCGCCACTTTTGTATGAATTCTGATGGCGTCATTTCTACCTACCCATCCAAAAAATTTTATCCTACAGAAACTTATCCATGATCACGGCCTTTTACTATAGGGCACCCGTTGCCTCCTCAAGGACTATCTTTGGGTGTGCTGCAGTCAATATCAAACGGAAGTGGCGAAACAATCTTGGCGGCGGTGCCGCACTTGTCTTGATCAAGGGAGAATGTGCTCAGTTCTTGATCAAGGGAGAAGTTGCGCAGTGTGCCCAAGTCATCATCGCATTTTCGTGCATGCTGCCCTGAAGAATGAGCACCTCTGGAACGACTACGGTCGCCAATCCCAACTCATCATTCGTTCTAGATAAAATACGCAGTGGGCACACAGTTTCGCTCTTTAATTCTCCTGATGCTGGAGAAGCCAAGCAATATCAATTTAGCACTGGAGGAGAATGAAGAGCGCAAGATGATCGATTGACCTGTCGATTAGTACCAAAACGTGGTACACTTTGGTACAGCTTGAGTTTGATAAATCAAGCGAAATCAATGGCTTATGAAGCGGGGAAGCGGTTCTCTCTCCAGAAGCGGCATTCTACTTGGGCGCACCAGAGCATTCACTGTTCACAGAATAGCAATGTGCTGAATTAGATGGCTCCGACTTTTCGCGCCCTCTCCAACAGCTGTTGATAGCGACGACCATTACCGTCAGGAAAGTGCTTACACCATGCCGTTAAGAATGAAGTTTCGGTGTTTTTATACTTCATTCTTCTCAGGATGATGGCTAAACGCCAAGCTGGATAGGGGGCTGGAGGTAGCCCATGCATAAACCAATCATTGAGGTTCGTAGTGAGCCATTCGAGTTGGAATTCAAGGTCGTTGTCAGTTTGCTTTATTGTTCTTCGGAACTCATCATGTGGTTGATTTAAGTGAGGTGGACCGCCGGTTGCTTGACCAAAAGTCTCGCCGGTCTCATGCATGCGTTGAAGCGCCCTTTCAGTGTACCTGCGGTAGAGCGTCTGTGCACGGGCACTCGGCAACCGAGAGATGCCTGCAAGCTGGTCAATGAGCTCTTCGACACCTTTGACGCCTGTTTCCTTTACTGTCAGCAGGTGGGTCTTGGGTTGGGAACCATCCACGTCACCGTCGGCCATCCGGCTAGTCCTCTTTGAAGTTACGTCTCCCCGAGATTGTCGGTCTGCTTGAAAAGGGAGTTGTTGTGATAGTCGAGAAAGTTTTGGCCTACAGAATGACCATCAACTTCAAGTAGGTTCTCGCCATTTAGATGTATCGCACCGAAGTCGCACAATGCATGGTGGTTAGGACAAAGGACTAATATATTGGCGGCGACATCTGGACCATTGTGAGGGGCACCAAGCGGCTTGATGTGATGTGCCTCGGAGTATGTTTTCCCATCGCTCAATTCTAGGGTTTTGCCGCAGATCTGGCAGGTGTTCTTGTGCAAATCCTTGATGAGTTTGGCCAGTGCCGTATCTCGGAGCACCCGATAAACCGTTTGCTCTCTCCTAGCAGGTGGTTCGGAAAGGTCTGCAGCAAGCGGAGTTCCCTCTATCTGAGACCTCAGTCCCCAGCGCCCACCACCAATTCCGTCAACGCTGAAAAAAAGGTCGTGGCGACCCTGGAAACTTTCGCTGTCGGAGGAATTGTATTCCAACTCTCTCCTTACGATTGCATGCCAGCTCGGTGGCGGTGGTTCCGCACGTACTTGTGCAACAGCGGCATATATTTGTTCGAGATTACCAAATCCTCCTATCGACCTCAGTGCGTCAACAACATCATCTCGCCAAGCTGCCATGTTTGGTCTTTTCCCCGGGTTATGAGGTAGGGGGAACTGGTCGCCGGGTGCACAATATTCACCTCTGCTCCAAGCTAGTCCCCCGATAGGATCGGTCTGTTTGAATAAGGTAAAATTATTGTATCATGTCAGCGGGTCCACAGCTACTTGATTGGAATGGGAATGCGAGTGTTTGTTTTAGTTGGTGCGATATGCTGCTTCGCATTGGGTTTGCACTCGCAAGCAAGAGCGATAGACATCCTCGAACCAGAGATGATCTTGGTGCCGACAGGTTCGTTTCGGATGGGCACCCCAGCCTGGGCCGAGAAACCGAACCTTAGTCCGCGCATTCCACCTATCGGAATATTGCTGGACTACAATTTTTGGGTGAGCAAATTTGAAATCACACGCGAGGAGTATCTTGCGTGTTTCGAAGATAATGCTTGTAGCTCGGAGTTCGTAGATGTGGATGCGGGCCTGCCAGGCAGGCTTCCCATAAGCGGTATCAACATGGACGATGCTCAGGCTTACGTTCAATGGCTCTCGAGAAAAACAGGGAAGAGCTATCGGTTGCTGACCGGTACGGAATGGGAGTATGCGGCTCGCGGCGGTGCCACAGGCATCTACGCAACAGGAAAGTATCTGAAACCTGAGCAAGCAAACTTTTTTCCTCGCTGTGGGGGAGGGCGCGAGACGATTGATAAATGTTTGGCGCAGATGGATGCCTCTTCCAATCATCCAAGAACGATCGCTCAACCAGAACTGGTGGGCCAATACTCACCGAATGGGATTGGTCTCTATGATGTGCATGGAAACGTCGCAGAGTTAGTATCGGATTGCATCGTTTGGGACGCTTCAATGAAGCCGTCAAACCCATCCGTTTGGCAAGATAACGACTGTACTCATGCCTACTATCGGGGAGGGTACTTCGAATATACGGTTATGGGGCAACGGCTAGACGTACTCCTGTGGACGAGTTTCAGAAACCACTCCTCTGCTCTTGGTTTCCGAATTGCGAGGGATGACGACTGATCGCTCGCAGTTGGTACCAAAATGTGGTACACTTTGGTACACCGAGAGTTCGATAAACTAAGCTAAATCAATGTCTTAGAAGGTGGAGAAGCGGTTCTCTCCTCCGCTACCAAATTTTTGTCAGCAAAATCAATAATGTACGGACCTTCTGGTGTTTCTGTTCTGAGCGTTTTACACCGCCAGCGCGCAAACCCTTCAAGATTTCCACTCGCCTTACTAGGTCTTCCTATACAGGTAGGGCATGCATGATGAATTTCATGTTTTGTGATATTTGTGGCCGCAATTGGCGGGTCCGCCTGATAGATAGCTCTCGCTGAACGATGGGAGGCAATTCTTTGGTTGTTGTTTTTACCGTTGCGGCAGAACCGTCAACAAATGGAGAGGTTATTTTGTCTTTGACTACGTCGGACAACGGTTCGTCCGCCGAAGCCACCTTTGCGGAAATACGCGTGCATGATGTAAAGCCGCTTCGGGACAATTGGAGAATGTCCAAATCAATTGGAATTCTTCCCGCTCCCGGTGCACAAACAGACATTGTCCTGGAAGGTTTGGAACCTGGCTTGTACGCGGTGTCCCTGGTTTTGACGCCTGAATCAAATTGGTCGCCGGTGGATGCTGATCTCACAGGTGCTGGTGACGTTTGTTTTGACCTGCCGGCGACTTTGACTGCTGATGAAGCCCGCGCGCAGGTCAAGGAAGTTCGCAGGAGAAGACAGGAGCTTGCAACGCAAATAACCGTTGCGAAAAATTCGACCGAAGACTCACCGGTTTTTGCTGCCATAATATATTTCTCTGGGGTTCGACTTCACTCCCCGTTTCTGCTGGAGGGTGCAGAAGTTTATCCTGTTGAAGGTCATGTGGGAGTTGAGGGAGTTGAGGCACCTTTGGTTGCTGACATAGCTAGGGTATTTTCAGTCGATGTACCATTTTCTGATCAGGCTAAGGCAGAGTTCGAGGCTGCTAATGCAATATTTGCGGTGCGGCTCTTTGGTGTTCGTGCGAATGGAGCGCCTGAAGCAGCTCAGTTTGCCTTTAACTATGCGAATGACGTCGCGCGGTTGATCTCAATTGAGCGAGGAGAAGCACCGAAGCACTGCGCAACATTTGTGGCAGGAGAGGATGGTGTGGCGTTTTACCCGACATTCAATGACTATCTCGGGAATCTGCTTGGACCAATGTTTTCTAACGAACACCCAGAGATGGTGGAGGACCGGCAGCCAATAATGGCGCGGTCCGATTATGCGCGACTCCTAGTTACGTTGCTCTCCGAAGCAGTAGGTGAGCGAGACGCCGCACTTCAGCACTGGCGGTGTTGGATCATAATCGAACAAATCGCTAAGAAGCATATAGGCTCTAACTTTAATTTATCCCATCCTGATGGAAGGCCGATATTGCACCGGAATGGCAGCGCTGCGACCACTTCAGGTGCGAGAGGTAAGGTTTATCAATACTTGATAACGCATGGCTTTCCAGCATTTAACCTTTTTAAGAAAGACTCTAACGGTCTCTCGCTCTGGATAGAGGGGGTGACCTCGAATAGCGCCGACCCAGAACGGAATGTGATTCCTCTCTGGGAAGCAGTAGGCGCAATGTATGAGGTTCGAAACAATGTGGCGCATTCAGGACAAGTGAGTATGTCTACCCCGCCAACAGAAACTGAACTGTTGGCTGACCTTATCCTAAGTGCACATTCGTTCACTAGCGGGTTTCTATACGGGATAACCTCCGAGGCGGTGTGGCGAGAGCTTGAAGGAGAGCGTTGAATCCTTCCTGTGCGTCTCAACTTTGGTCGTAAGCACAAACAGTGCTAGTCCACGCTGGATCCGACGTCAGCTCACGAACGTGGAAAGTGGCAAAGGATTCTAGTGAGTATCAATTTTTTTTTGGCGCTTGCTCCCCAGCAGATTGTTTCCGCGTGTCGGGAGTTCAAGTCTCTCCTCCGCTAATTATCTTTACCTTACAAAAGCTGAGCTATCGGTTTTGATGATCAATAATGCCCCTTAGGTGTTGAACATAGGTGACACATGCATCACAGGGCCGAGACACTGTCATTTCGTCAGTCGTCTACGCTGATCGCGACGCTCTCCTGCCAGGCCGCAAATTTCTGGCGCCACTCATCGCTGAGTGGTTCATCTTCCTCCAGGCATTCCAGCAATAGATCGTACCGCACCACTTCGACCAACCGCCCGACCCGCCGCAGAATTCCCTCATCGATCATGGATTTCATTACCCGGTTTACTTCTTGGCGGGAGTATCCGCAGATCGCGCTTAATTCCTCTTGGGTCACATCCGCCAGGCGGATTGGATATTGTTCCGGCGAAGGAGGAACGTCCTGCAACACCAGTTGAGCATCGGTTAAGTAGAAAATCAGGAATGCAGCGATCTGCAACCGTATTGATCCACAGGTGATAATGTTGATGCGGGTGAGTTCCGCGCGGTACTGGTAACAGACGAAATCTGTGATCTGACTAATGAGCTCTGCATTGCCCCGTACTGCATCCAGGAACGCTGCTCGGGGAATCAGAATGACGGTCGAGTCTACACGAGCTGTCAGGCCGTGGGGATGCTCATACCCGTCCCAGGTTGCCGCCAGCTTCAATGCCCATCCTGGACGCAAGATGCCCATGAGTATCCGCTTGCCATTGGCCCAACTCCGCTCGTTAAGCAGGGCACCGCTGACGATGACATATATACCTTGAGGGTCACTACCGACTTCGGTAACAGCCTCACCCTTGCCGTATTCCCATAGTTGGGCTGCGGCCGATAGCTTGTCCCTCACCTCGTCAGGCCAGGCGGCAAACAAGTCCGCCTCTTTCAGCGCCGCCGGGACCAGCCCGTCTGCGTCTGAAATCCTTCTGCCCATGCCCACTCTCCTTGGTGTCCAATGGCATATTGTCTTGAGAAAATGAGACGGCGCAAGTCAGCGGTTTCAACTTCAGCGCCACTGAGTGCGTCAGCGCTGTCCATAAGAGAATCTCGTAAATTTCTGATTGGGTGGCGGAGCGAGGTGATCGCTCCGTCCAAGCCAGAAACATGTAGCTCGACACCGCAAAATGGCGCACTTTCTGAGATTTTTACCGCGTTAACCATGTCGCTGTCGGAAACTCGACAGGCGTTCGCCAGCATTCCTGTTACTCAGGAATATGGGGCTGGGGGGCTCGCAGTACAATTGGCGTTCCATGATGGTGGCCTTCCTTCCTGACGGTGTGTTTTAGCTTCGCGTGAGGGTGCTACTCCATGGCTTTTACTTCTTTTCAGCATCTGCAATCTGTCCTTTTGCGTGGCGGTCGCATGACTAAAGTGGCGGGTGTGACGGCGAGTTTTGCCCCGCAGCTTGGGGTGGTTCAACTTGGCGCTGCTTTGGTTGCGTCAGCTCCCCTGCTTATGTCGGGCTCAACGGCGGCTTACGCAGCATGCTCTGCGATCGGTGCCCCTGGCACTTATGAATGCAGCGGAAAGATAACAACAATCCAAAAGCTTTCCCCGCCTGCGGGCCAGCCATTGGCTGTGAGCACCACCGCACGGACCTCGATTGTCACTACGAAGGGGAACGCGTTAACGCTCACGAACTCTATTGGCGACACGGACATCACCTTCACCGATACCTATATGTCGACGATCACCGGGAATGACACAGCTATTCACGCCAAAAACAACGGCTTTGGCGCCCTGTCAATTACGACTAGTGGCGATGTGACCGGTACCAACTATTCAGGGATTGATGCCGAGAACTCCGCGGCGGGGACCGACCTCACCATCCAGGTCACGTCAGTGGCCGGGGGCTGGGAGGGGATTGACGCTGAAAATGATGGCAGCGGTGCCCTGTCGATCACCGCCACCGGCGACGTGACCGGTACCAATTATTCAGGGATTGATGCCGAGAACTCCGCGGCGGGGACCGACCTCACCATCCAGGTCACGTCAGTGGCCGGGGGCTGGGTGGGGATTGACGCTGAAAACGATGGCAGCGGTGCCCTGTCGATCACCGCCACCGGCGATGTCACCGGGGGTTATGAAGGAATTGATGCGGAAAACTCCGCGGCGGGGACCGACCTCACCATCCAGGTGGCGTCAGTGACCGGATATTATGAAGGGATTGACGCGGAAAATTTTGGCAACGGTGCCTTGTCGATCACTGCCACGGGCGATGTCTTCGGGGGCTATGAAGGAATTGATGCGGAAAACTCCAAGGCGGGGACCGACCTCACCATCCAGGTCGCGTCAGTGAGTGGCGGCTATGAGGGGATTGCCGCGGACAATTTTGGCAGCGGTGCTTTGTCGATCACAGCCACCGGCGATGTTACGGGCGGTAGCTATCAAGGCGGGATTGAGGCCCGAAATTCTGTAGCCAGCACCAACCTGACCATCCAGGCGGCGGCGTCCAGTGGCGATGCAGGGATCTACGCCAAGAACTCCGGCAGCGGTGCTTTGTCGATCACGGCCACCGGGGATGTTGTGGGTACAGCAAATCATGGGATTGTTGCCCGTAATTATGCGGCAGGGACCGATCTGACCGTCCAGGCGGCGGCAGTGTCCGGGTATTTTTCCGGGATTGAGGCTAAGAATTTCGGTAGCGGCGCTCTATCGGTTACAGCGAGCGGTCCTGTGACGGGCGGCGATTTTTATAATGGGATCAATGCCTATAACTCCGCGGCCGGGACCGATCTCACCATTCAGGCGGCAACCATTACCGGGGATTATGACGGGATCGAAGCCGAAAACAGAGGGTCAGGTGCCTTGTCGATCACCGCGACCGGTACGGTGACGTCCACCAACCGCGCTGGGATTGATGCAGAAGTTCGTTCACCTGGGACAGACTTGACCATCCAGGTGGCGGACGTCACGGCATACAACGGTGGAATTGAAGCCGATAATAAAGGATCAGGTGCCTTATCCATCACCGCGACCGGTACGGTGACGTCCGCTGACGGCATCGGGATTGATGCAAAAGTTCATTCATCCGGGACAGACTTGACCATACAGGTGGCGGACGTCACGGCATACAACGATGGAATTGAAGCCGACAATGAAGGGTCAGGTGCCTTGTCGGTAACCGCGACCGGTGCGGTGACGTCCCTCAACGGCATCGGGATTGATGCAATTAGTGATTCAAACGGGACCGATTTGGCCATCCAGGTGGCGGACGTCACGGCATACAACGATGGAATTGAAGCCGATAATAAAGGATCAGGTGCCTTGTCCATCACCGCGACCGGTACGGTGACGTCCGCTGACGGCATCGGGATTGATGCAAAAGTTCATTCATCCGGGACAGACTTGACCATCCAGGTGGCGGACGTCACGGCATACAACGATGGAATTGAAGCCGATAATAAAGGATCAGGTGCCTTGTCCATCACCGCGACCGGTACGGTGATGTCCACGATCGGCGATGGGATTGATGCCGACAATGAAGGGTCAGGTGCCTTGTCGGTAACCGCGACCGGTGCGGTGACGTCCCTCAACGGCATCGGGATTGATGCAATTAGTGATTCAAACGGGACCGATTTGACCATCCAGGGGGCGGACGTCACGGCATACAACGATGGAATTGAAGCCGATAATAAAGGATCAGGTGCCTTGTCCATCACCGCGACCGGTACAGTGATGTCCACGGTCGGCGATGGGATTGATGCCGACAACTCTGCCGCAGGCACAGACCTGATAATCCAGGTCGCGTCTGTGACCGGGGGCGATCAAGGGGTATCCGTGAACAATAAAGGCAGCGGCGCAACGTCTATCACGGTTAGCGGCGCCGTGATAGGCGGCACCGGTGAGGGCATCGACATTTTCGGCGCAGATGCAACCCTCACTCTGAATTCTGGCGGTATGGTAAGCGCCACCAGCGGCTCGGCGATCAGGGATTCAGATGGTGATGCGACGGTGATTGTTAATACTGGCTCTGCCGTCACGGGGACCGTTCAACTTGGGAACGGCAGCGATACGGTTGTTCTTGCAGGGGGGGACATAAGTGGCGTCACCAGTTTTGATGGTGGTGATGACAGTTCGGTTGCCGATGGTTTCATCGATACCTTGCGAACGACGGATACGGTCGCCCTTAGCGGGGCCAATGTTACGAACTTTGAGCGTCTGGAGATCGCGGATGGAAGCATATTTTCTCTCGCAGACAATATGCTGTCGATTGGTGATGGGACTGCGGCAACCGGTGTTTTTGTCCAATCCGGTGGTACATGGCGTTTTCAGGCAGGTACAACAACTCTCACGGGAGCAGTGAGCAATAGCGGAACCATTGCTGTGCCAGCAGGTTCTGAACTGCGGGTGGCTGGCGATACAGTATTTGAGGCGGGCGGTCGTTTTGAGGTCGGCATTGCGTCGGATACTGATGCAGGCCTGCTGACGGGCGACGGTGGTGCGATTACCTTTAACGATGCGTCAGAGGTATATGCAGATGTCACCAGCGGTATTGAGCTGACGAACGCGGGAGAGATACGCGTTGCGACGGCCACCGGTGGTGTTACCGACAATGGTCTGTCGGTCAGTGACAATACGATCCTCTATGAATTCAGCCATGAAGTTCGGAACGCAGGGAAAGACCTTTTTCTGATTGTGCAAAGGGATTTTGACGTTGCTGTTGTTACGTCCAACGGCAATGGAGGAACAAACGCGGAGAATATCGCCGGGGCTATTGATGTTTTCCTCGATGATGCGCCGGTCGACAATGTGATTTTGCAGTATTTGTCGCAGTTTCCGCTGGATCAGCAGGAACAGGAACTGCTTGCGCTTGTGCAGGATACATTGCCGTCGGAATCCGGTGCGGATGGGGCGAGTACCGTTGCGGCAGCGGATTTGGTGATGGATCTCATCATGGACCGCTTGAGCGGCGGCGGTTTTTCCGTCGCGGATAGTGGTGGGCGGAAAACAGGTGTTGCTGCCGGTGAGCAGGTTCTCGGCGGTCCCGGTAATTGGGCGCTGTGGGGTCGGGTTGGGGCGAGTACTGCGGAGTATGACCCTGCCGCGACGAACGGTTTTGACTCAGATACTTACGCTATTTCGATCGGCATTGACGGAGATTTGGCTCAAGATCTGCGCATGGGGCTTGCGCTCTTCTATGCCAGCACCGGAGTAGATGAGATTGGCGTGGCGGCCAACAGCAATCAAGACATCGAAGGATCTGGGGTGCTGTTTTACGGCGCCTATCACCCGGGAGATTTCTACGTTGACGCCATGGTCGGCTTTGGTCTGAATGAGTATGACAGTCAGCGACAGGCCGCCGGCGGTGTAAACACCGCGGATTATGACGGCACGCAATTCATGAGCCGGGTGGAGTTGGGCAAGACCTTCGCCGAGGGTGCGTGGGACATTTCTCCTCATGTGGGGCTTCGCTACAATCAAGCATCAATTGATGGCTATACAGAGACCGGGCCGTTGCCGACGACAATCGGCAGTCAGAGCCTCACGTCTCTTCGAGGTGTGTTGGGTCTTCGGGCGCGCTACACTCATGAGATGGAAGATGGGTCGAAATTGATTCCTGAGGGCTATCTGCGCGGTCTACAGGAACTCGCCGACCCCAACGGAGCGATCACCGGTAGTGTTGTGGGTGGCGGAAGCTTCATCAGTCAAACGACTGAACGCGATAAGTTCTCCTATGCTGCAGGTGTTGGTCTCACCTATGAGATGGACGACCAATTCTCCGTTCGCTTTATGTATGATGGGGAATACCAGACGGACTATCAGGAGCACTCTCTCACTGCGGCGATCCGATACCAGTTCTAAGAGTTGAAGTGGTCAACAAGGCAGACCCCTCTCACACAAGGGCATTACAACGGATTGCTGTAGGTTTCAGTGTGAGATTGGTTCGTTTCCACATTGAGGCAGAGGATGCGCCGTTACATGTACAAATTTGTCGCACAAATGGGGATCGTTCTCGGGGTGAGTCTTGGCTTGCTGAGTGCCGCTTTCTCTGAAGAGGGTGAGGGCACGTCCACACAGTTTCAGGACTGGACCGTCACCTGTTCTGATGGTGGAGAACAACGACGCTGTGCCATGGTCCAGCTTCTGCGGGTGGAAGGCCGCACCGAACCGCTTTTGCGTATTGAGCTGAATTGGACGCAGTCTGGAGGCATGTCCGGAGCTGTTGTCACCCCGTTCGGATTGGACCTGAGCAAAGGCATGTCAATGTCAATAGATGGAGGGGAGCGGTGGAATTTGCCATACCGCACCTGCCAGAATTTTGGGTGCGTTGTGCGGCTGACTGTTAACAGCGACGTGGTGGAGCGTTTGCGGAAAGGGTCGAAGATGGATGTATCTCTCTATACCCTCGATGGGGCCAACGCCCTTGAGATACCCGTATCGTTGACCGGTTTCTCAGCCGCCAGTGACGCGCTATTCGCCGGCCTGCAATGAAACTGGAGAGTATTTGTGACCGACGCAGCCTTACCTGGCGCACTCAGCGAATCTGCTCCGGCCCAGGTTCCTAAAGAAGACGCCACGATCACCTATTCGGTGTCGCCCGGTCTTATGGGGTTCCTGGAGAAAAACGATCTCTCAATCTGTATGAGTTCCTACCAATCCGGGCGGTTCTACATGATTGGTCGCAATCCCAAGGGTGGGATTATGATCAACGAAAAAGCATTCCAAAAGGCGATGGGCATTCATGTTCGCGACAGCCGCGTAACTTTGGCGACCCAGTATCAGATACATTGTTTTGAAAACGTGCTGACACCCGATCAGCGTGTCCGGGAGGTGTTTGATACATGTCTTGTTCCCCGAACAACCTATTCGACAGGTATTCTGGATGCGCATGATGTCGTCGTTACAGACGGTGGTAAAATTGTCTTCGTAAACACACGGTTCAACTGTCTGGCGACGGTTTCTGGCAAACACAGCTTCGAGCCGGTATGGAAACCGCCCTTTATCTCAAAAATTGTAGCTGAAGATCGTTGCCACCTAAATGGTCTCACATTGGAATACGGTGAGCCCGCCTATGTGACGGCGGTGAGCAAGTCAGACACTGTTGATGGGTGGCGGGATCGCCGCAGCGATGGTGGCGTTGTCATTGATGTGCGTACAGATGAGATTGTCTGCGATGGCCTGTCGATGCCGCATTCCCCAAGAATGTATCAGGGTCAGCTTTATGTTTTGGATTCTGGAACGGGACGTGTTGGGCGGATCGCGCACGAAACCAAATCAGGCAAAGGCCGTTTTGAGGAAATCGCATTTTGCCCGGGGTTCGTCCGTGGGTTGGCCTTTCACAACGGGTTTGCCATTGTTGGCCTCTCCAAACCAAGGTATCAGCGGTTTGAGGGGCTGGCTCTGGACGCCAAGCTTCAAGAGATCGACAGTGAAGCCTGGTGTGGGTTCCAAGTGATCGACCTTACGAAAAAGGAAGTTGTCGCTTGGTTCCGCATTGATGGCGCCGTGCAGGAAATGTTTGATGTTGCGACGCTACCTGGTGTCCGCTGCGGAATGTCTCTTGGCTTTGATAGAGATGAGATCAAATCTTTCATAACGTATGAGCAGATATAAACCTCGTAGGTGGACGTGTCGGTCAATTTCATCTGCCACTGGTGCCAAAACGTGGTACACTTTGGGACACTCTGAGGTCGATAAGATAAGCTAGATCAATGGCTTATGAGGTGGAGGGGCGGTTCTCTCCTCCGCTACCAAATTTCCACGCAGGTATGCATGCGGACAGGTTTCTAGGGAACGCGCCATCTAGGCACTTTGCGTGTTTGGACCAGCGGTGCATAAGTCAACTGAACGATCAGGCGGGAAAGTAAGCGTTGCTGTGGTGCCAGTGCCTTCCTGACTTTCAAACCGCAAAGATCCGCTGTGAAGAGACATGTGTTTCTGTACAAGCGTCAGGCCTAGCCCGCTACCTTCGAATTCGCGTTCAAGGCGTGCGTCAACTTGGTAGAACGCGTCGGTGAGTTTTGGAATGCTTTCCTGCGGAATGCCGATGCCTTCATCACATACGTCGATCCTTATCGCGCCACTGTCATTCAAATTGGCCTTAAGGAAGATTGTCGAACCACTCGGTGAGAATTTGACGGCATTTGAAAGTAGGTTCAGGACCATTTGCTTTGTCAGGCGGGGGTCCGCCCAGAGGTCCGGTAGATCACAGGTGACTTCGATCTTAATGTTCCGGTCTTGTGCTGCTGGCCACCCTTCGGTGAGCCGTTTGACGCTTTGCAGAAGGTCTTCAACTTCCAGCTCCTCTTCATTGAGGCCGAAGTCGCCCGTCTCTATTCGGGCTACATCCAGAATGTCGTTCACAATGGATAAGAGATGCCGTCCGCTGTCTTCGATATCGCCCGAATAACCAACATATTGGTCTGACCCCAAAGGTCCGAATGCTTCTGTCTTCATGATTTCCGAGAAACCAATGATGGCATTGAGCGGTGTTCTCAGTTCATGGCTCATGTTCGCCAGGAATTGTGTTTTTGATCTATTGGCGGAGATAGCTTCTTGGAGAGCAGCGTCGCGGTCAAGTTCAGCCTGTCGGCGCTCCGTTATGTCGCGGAACGTTGCGGTGAAGATGGAGCGGCTTTCTGTGCTGTCGGCTTCCTCGAGAATGGACCGTGTAACAACAAATTCGATGGTGTGTATTTCCCCAGAGGAGGTTGTGAATTCGACCTCTTGCAGGTCTTCCACTTGGTCTTGATCCCAAGGTGCCCACCAATGTGAGCTGTTGGGGAGAACAGCAGAGAGCTTTTTGCCGACGAGGGCAGTTTCGCTTTCGACCCTTAGGATTTTTCGTGCTGCTGCATTACTGCTCTCGATGCGGCGGTCTTGATTGTACACGATAATGCCATTGAAACTGTCTTCCACGACACGGTCCAGCATTCGTACGTGGTTTTCTTTCTCCGCTCTTTCGCGTGCTACCTGTTCACGACGTGCTTCTAGCTCTGATATTGTCACCGAGATTCCCATGAGGCTTGCAACGAGCAGAATGGCGCCTGTATCAACGCTGATGGCGGCAAAGTGCTGTATGCCTAACACGGTGAGTTGAACCGCTGCGCAGAAAACCGCAATGCCGAATAGGTAGAAACGAAGACTCGTGAGATGCCGCGTGGTTGATAGAAGCAATAGTGTGATCATCGCCAGAGCGAGCGAAAGGAATGTGCTTGTTCGCCAGATTTCTCGTTCCTGGTGTATCGTTTCAAAGGCAAGGGCCTGAAGAACCGGTCCGGACACAACACCGATGACGGGCAGGTTGAGTTGATCACCCAGCTCTACCGCTGTGCCGCCGACAACAATCCGTTTGCCCTCAATCTCTGCCGGGTCAAAGTTCCCTGTTAGGAGGTCTATGTAGGAGAGGCGTGGAATGGTGTTAATGTCGATGCCATAGTCGACATAGAATGCTTGTTCATCACGTAGGGCTCGTCCAGCCAGTGTTGCCGCGAGCGAATACTGGAATTTGTCGTCGACAAAGCCGCCATAGGTCATGGTCCAGATGCGTCCGTCAGGTGATGGATAAACGTTCACATTTGCGAGCCATGAATGCTCCCGAAAAAGAGGGGCTGGTTCAGTGCGAAGCGTATCACCAGATCTCTGTCCTGCAGATGCTAGCTGAATAAATGAAGGCAGGATGACCTGTCCGCCCGCGCGTTTGAGTGCAGCAACAAGTTCTGTATTTTCTGCGTCGTTCTGACTGCGAGCTAACTCGACATCAAAGGCGATTGCGCTTGCCCCCGCGTTATGCAATGCGTCGATGGCTTTTGCATGATCGCCTCGATTGAAGGGCCAAACGCCCAACTCTTTGATGGTTCGAGCATCAATTTGGACCACAAGCAGATCGGCGCTTGCAGGACGCGTGTCGACATTGAAGCGGAAGCCCAACAGTGTGCGCTCAATCGGCTCAAGCACGCCGAGTGTTATCAAAAACAATGTGAGGCACCCTACAATGAGGGGCTGTCGATAGGTCTTCATGCCGCCCGCCGAAAGAAACCCGCTATGCGGGAAATCACATAGCGGGCTAAGATTAGATAGAAGGGCTTACGTTCGGCTTAACTAGGCTTTCCCGTTGCCCTTACCATTGCCGCCTGCATTGGAATTAGTATTTCCGTTACCATTTCCATTGCCGCCCGCGTTCGAGTTCGGGTTGTTTACGAGACCCGGAGGTGTCGCGTCGGTCTGCCCAACAGCCAGCCCGTTATCTGTGTTGCTTGATGTTGCGCTGGGATTGTTTGCGAGCCCGGGAGGGGTTGAATTCGTCAGCCCGACAGCTACACCATTCCCATTACTTCCTGCGTTTGACGGTGAAGTTTGAGTGAGGCCGGGCGGTGTGGCTCCGGTATTTCCAACTGCCAACCCATTGCCTGCTGTAGCAGCACTGTTGCCGCCGGCATTGCTGTTGGAATTGTCGACAAGCCCGGGGGCTGATGTGCTTGAAAGTGATGCTGTAGAGGTTCCGGAGGTATTGGTACCGCTATCTGACAAACCTGCTGCGACAGCATTTGTGTTTCCGACCAGTCCACTAGGTACATTGCCAGATGCCCCTGCCACCGCGGCAGTGTTTGCTTGTGTAGCAGATGATGCAGCTGAAGTCTGGGCTGTGTCATCCATATTGGAGGATGCTGCGCTGACCTGGCCATTGGAAACTGTAGCCGCACGTGCGAGACCGTTTGTCGTCACGCCTACGTCAAGTGCAGCGGTTCCCACGCTGGCAACAATGATTGCGGCAGGGGCCTTAATAGGAGCGGCTGCCTCGGTCTGACGAGGTGCAGGGACTGCTTTGTTAACACGCGCGGGGGCTGCTGCGCGGGCTGGGGTCACTGCGCCTGGACCACCGACAGACAGTCCAACGCCTTGTGCCGCAGGGGTGTGGGCAGTCTGTCCAGGGCGGACCATGCCGACATCGCCGGTATCGAGGTCGATCACTTCAACCGCGCCTTCGACAACGTGAACTGCGGCGCCGCTTTGATCCACGGTTACCGTAAATTTGGTGCCTTTCACAACGGCGGCAAGGAAGGGTGTTTCAACTTCGAAATGTTGTTTGGCGCGTTTCTCAACCTGCAACAGGATTGTTCCAAAGCTCTGCAGAATGGTGGTTGCCATTCCATTGTCATTATGTTCCGGGAGTGCCAGGGATGTGCGGGGGGACACGATAATGGACTCATCTCCGCGAACCAGAACAACGCGTCCATCGTTTCCGGTTTCGATTGTCGACCCGGCACGTAAACTCTCATTTGGGTTCAGAGCGACTGGCTGGAGAGCAGCCTGTTTGACCCAGACTGTCCCGGCATGGCTTTCCACGTTCCAGGCGCGGTTTTCAAGTGCGAATGCCTGTGATGCCATGCTGATAGAAGCAAGCATCAATGTGATGAAACCGAAAAAACGAAACAGACCATTGGTACGCATAGTGCTTTCTCCAAAACAAACGTGCCTTTTGCACTAGGTTGAACTTTACGAAAAAGAGCTGCTAAAGAAAGGAAAACACCGGTTCTATGCTAAGAAGTTCCTCCGTTTTCTGAGCAATTTTAGGCTCATTTTAGCTATTCACAAATTGCTAAGGATAAAACTTCAGTATGTGTCTGGGTGGTTGACGTTTTAGGTTGCTGAGAGACACATGAACGGGTTCTGCAAGTGGGCGGGGGGACGCACAACCGGCTTGATCGGGTTGGCATTCGTTTGTGCATTGAATGCGCATTCAGCGCACGCATCTGACGACCCCGGGCAGATCCAACAACGTATTCAAGATACGGATAAAGAAGACCTCGTCGATCAACCTTCTGATCCGCGACTGCCCGGCGTGGCACCCTACCGACAGCCAGATACAGAACGCTTTACTCTTACTGGTGTCACGGTCACGGGCTCGACGGTTTTCTCAGGTGAAGAGCTCGCCCATCTATATGAACGCTATATGGCAACTGAGATTGGCCGGTCTGATCTTATGGACATTGCTGATGCAGCCACCAAGTTCTATCAGGGCAGAGGATACACACTGTCGCGCGCTTTCGTTCCGCCCCAATCTCTCATTGCCGGTGTTATTGAGCTTAGGATTGTTGAGGGGTATGTGGAAGAAATACAGGCGCAAGGCGACACAGCCGGGGTCGATCTTGCGCCCTATACCCAACGCATTCTTGCGGAAAGACCTCTCACGCAGTCGACATTCGAGCGGAACCTGCTTCTGATGCACGACCTTGGGGGGCTGAAAGTCACCGATATCGCGCTGGCGGAGGAGATAGAAGGAAGTGGCGCGTATATACTTGGTCTAACAGTTACTTATGACGCCTGGGAGGGGTCACTCTATTCAGACAACCGCGGGACAGATGCTGTCGGGCCGGTTCAGCTGGGACTGTCTGCGAGTGCGAATTCGCTCCTTGGTTTGGGCGAGGTGCTCACCGCGTCTGCTTACACGACGCCACGTGATCCCAAGG
The DNA here is from genome assembly GCA_965283695.1 of uncultured Parvibaculaceae bacterium. Taxonomy (GTDB): domain Bacteria; phylum Pseudomonadota; class Alphaproteobacteria; order Parvibaculales; family Parvibaculaceae; genus Mf105b01. Next base: position 305,889 of record CBDIPP010000001.1, read on the forward strand.
AGCTTCAATACGGTCAGCTGCGTCTGCATCAGCCAATTGGGTCTGATGGTTTCGCCTTGTCGCTGTCCGGTGCCTATAGCAAGACAGACCCTTCCGGTCCGCTTAGCTCGATTGGCAGAGAAGGTGCGTCAGTTTTTGGAAGTGTTGAGGCGCAATATCCGCTCATTCGGATGCGCAATGAAACGTTGTGGCTTCGCGGTAGCTTTGATATCCGGAATGTTACCGACGAGACCGAGTTCGGTATCATTTTCGATGATCGCCTCAGGGTTGCTCGATTGAAAGTCGAGTATGTCCGCACGGATGAGTGGAATGGCTCTAACTTTGTCAGTGTTGGTGTTGCGCAGGGGCTGGATATCTTGGGTGCCTCTGGTGCGGGGCATCGTTTCGCGTCTCGGGCTGATGGCGAAGTGCAGTTCACCAAACTGGTTGCTGAATATTACCGGTGGCAACGCATATGGGGCGATGAATTGGCACTGGCCTTCCGGGTCGCGGGGCAGAAATCATCCGCGCCTCTTTTGTCTTCAGAGGAGATGGGGCTTGGGGGCGCACGTTTTGGGCGGGGCTATGAATATAGTGAGCTGACAGGAGATGATGGCGTTGCCGGGTCTCTTGAGCTTCAATACACACCGGAGCTCCGTACACCCGTCGCCGACAACATTACCTTCTACGGTTTTTATGACATTGGAGCGGTGTGGAACCGAAATTCAACGCCTGGTTTTGAGCGGCTGTCTTTGGCGTCTGCTGGCGGCGGCATCCGTTTCCGCCTGTTTGAACAGCTGAGCGCAACAGCTGAGCTTGCTAAGCCGCTAACCCGTGACAGCAGCCGCGGGACTGACCGAGATCCGCAATTCTATTTCTCGCTTTATAATCCGCTTTAGGTGTAGTCGCCTTGTTAGCCGACAAGGATACCTGCGCATCGGCCTGTCTTCTGGTACCAAAATGTGGTATGCTTTGGTACACCGAGAGTTCAATAAATTAAGTTAAATCAATGCCTTAGAGGGTGGATAAGCGGTTCTCTCCTCCGCTACCAAATTTCCTTTTCGCAACTAAAACAGGTGCCGTGAGCGACAACGTGTTGTCTTGATCAAACACGGGTGCAAAGCAGTCGACTTTTGTATTCAACATGCAAAAGGCGCTTTGACAGGTAACTGCAGTTACCTAATACTGAATTCCAAATTTTTGAAAAATACAATCAAGTCTTCGCAGCAGAAGGTTCTGATCTATGCATTCAAGAGGGATGATCCGTTTTTGGGGCGTTATTCTTGGGGTGATCTTTTCCAGCTTTGGATTTGGAGCTCAACTCAGTTTCGCTAATGATGAACCCGCTGATGTGAAGCACGTAGTTCCCATCTACGGCAATATCGTCACCATCTATACGCCTGCCAATTGGCCGTTTGAGGCTGCGCACGAACAAAATTCGCGTGACTCATACATTATCGAATTTATTCCTGATGGTCAGTCCGTTGATGATTGGCAGGAAATGATCACAATTGTAGGTAGGAAAGATTTTGAGGGAACGCCAAAACAATTTTTTACGGGAATGTATTTGGCGTACCAGGGCGTTTGCACTGAGGAAAATACGGCTGGACAAGTTCTTCTTGAAACCGCCGCTGTATTGGTCGGTACTTTGTATTGTGGTGGTCTCGCGCCGCAGACATCAAACTTTGCTGGCTTGAAGCCGGGTCAGGGAGAGATGGCGATCTATCGGATCGAAAAGCGAGATGGACATCTCTACACTGTCTTCAAATCCTGGCGGGATGACGCTTACGATGTCAAAAGTGATGAGGCCGCAGACTTTCCTGGGTCACAAAGTGAAGTCTCTGAATATGTAAAAGTACTCTTATCGACGCGCATTGCGGCAGCGACTAGTCGGTAGCTAAGTTGTCTGTCGACGGCGGATGAGTTTGTCAGGATTCTTCTTTTGAAAGTCCTTGAATCATAATCCGCGTGTCGGGAGTTCAAGTCTTTCCTTCGCGGTCTATGTGCGGGCGCCTGTTTGGGGCATGACAGCTTGCACTTAAGTAGCTGCGAGTTTTGCTTTGTTTCTTGCTTCCGCGACTAGACGCTGAGTGATGACAGGGTGCAATTAGTCCGCGGTTGCGTGTGTGGCATCTGCTTCGCGTAGGAACATGTGTTAGGCGAAAGCAAATGGGGGTGGACTAGAACAGTGACGTTTCAGCTCAAGCCATTTTTCTCGCGAAGTTTCAAGGCAAAGGAGACAAGAGCGTGGATTGGCGTGTCTCTCTCCGCTCTTGCTTGTGCATTGGCTTTTACTGTCGCAGGGTGGGACCGTCCTTCTTCTGGTAGAGTAGATATGCGATTTCTCCTGCCACTTGTTGCTTTGGTTGGTGGCATCATCGCGGGAGCATTTACCGCGGTTCTCTTTGGTCGTACTGGCGTGAAGGGCGGGCTCGTGGCCGTACTTGGCGCATTCCTATCAACACTCCTTGGCAGCGCAATAGCTGGGACGCTTCTTATGCCGATAATCGGCACGTTTTTTGGACCGGCCATGATCTTCTTTTTTATTTTTATGCTTCCCCCGTACGGCGCCTTGTGGGCGGCGTGCTTTGTGGCGACACATCTGGTTGCTCGAAGCGCTCCTGAATAACCGCTTGGTCGGGTCGTGGTAAGATCGGCTAATTCAATGCCTTACGAGGGCGGAGAAGCGGTTCTCTCCGCTGCTGCCAACCCTTCAAAACCTCACTTTGCAAACTAGGTTCGCTGCTGGTCCGTGACGCTTGGGCCAGCAAGCCACTGACCTGTTCAGATCAGGCTTGCGGGCAAGCGGGGAGAGGTGCTGCCTTCGTGATCGCCTATGCCGAGACGTTTCCTGATCACTTTTTATGCAATTAATATTGACTCGCAATATTATTAATGACAAAAACCCTCCCGAAGCGAGGAGATCAAGTGGCTGAAAGAAATTCAGTTTCTGCAAATAGGTCTAAATAGCTACAGGGGTTTTTTGGGGTAATGAGTAAGAATTTTGAGCGCAATGTACGTTTAGCGGGTGTCCTGACGGGCAATATCGGGCGGTCAGCTCTTCTGGGCGGTGTCTCGGCCCTTGCCATCAGTGGTGCTGCGGTACTTGTCTCGACAGGGGCGATGGCAGAGGAAGCAGGTGACAGAGTTGCGCCCATCAGCGTGACAGCAACACGTACGCCGATGGAGGCTTTTGCTGTCCCTGGCATGGTGACAGTCAAAGGCGCAGAGGAAATCGCGGAAGAAATTCCTTCCAATCTCGGTGATCTGTTTGACGATATCCCGGGCGTCACAGCAGTAGGTGGCCCACGACGTACAGGCGAAGTGCCGACGATTAGAGGGTTCTCAGGTGCGGACATCATCGTAACGCTTGATGGTGCGCGTCAGAGTTTTGTTTCGGGCCATGATGGGCGCGCATTTATCGACCCTGCCTTTTTGGGTGAACTTGAAGTGGTCCGGGGTTCGAGTTCCGCACTTTATGGGTCCGGTGGGACCGGTGGCGTCATTGCGTTGCGCACGCTTACGGCGGGCGATTTACTTCGAGACGGGCAGACCCATGGTCTGCGGACCGGCTTGAGCTTTCGAAGTGGCAATGATGGATTTGCACAACGTCTTCTGGCCTACACAAAGCCTATGGCAGAGGCGGACATTTTTGCTGGCCTCGTGTTGCGTCAATCTGGCGATGTGCGCCTGGGAAATGGGACCGAACTTGATGCTGAAGATGACATCATCTCAGGTCTGGTGAAGGGCACGTTCGATATTGGAGATAACACGGCGCTTCGTCTTTCCTGGCAGCGCTTCTCCAATGATGCCCGCGAACCGGGAAATGGGCAGGCTGCCGGTGGCGCGCTCAACGATAAAGACATAGACAGTGAGACTTTCACTCTTGGGTTTACCTCCAAACCCCCAGGTCAAGATCTTGTCGACTTTTCCGGTGTCGTCTATAGCTCAACAAACACAGTTGATGAGACACCGCTGACAGGCACGGGTTCTGGCGTATTGAACCAACGCGACCTGGACACGGTTGGTCTAGAAATAACAAACACCAGCCGGTTCATGCTGTCAGATGATGTCGCTCTTGCTGTGACCGGTGGCTTCGAGGTTGCCAGGGATAGCGCGGTAGGCGCAAGCGGTACGGGTATCCGCGGTGGCGTGGTTACCGGTGATCAGGACTTCTTTGGTGCCTTTGTCCAGACCGGTTTTACCTGGTTCTCTCCGTTCGGATTGGAAGATGGCGAGCTTTCCGTCACGCCGGGCGTGCGGTTTGACACATTTGATAGTGCAAACACGGCTGGGACAGAAACGAGCGATAGCCAGGTGTCCCCTAAAATAACGGCTCGTTTTGCGCCTGTGCCTTGGACCTTTGTCTACGGATCGTATGGTGACGCATTCCGCGCGCCACGCCTGGATGAACTCTTTCCGCTGGGAACCCATTTTCCGGTCTTTGGGCCTGGTGGACTTGCGGGTTTTAACACTTTTATCCCCAACACGAGCTTGGAAGCACAAAGCACGACGACCTGGGAAGCAGGTCTTGGCTTTGAATTCGAAGATGTTTTGAGCGCTGGCGATATTTTCCAGGCCAAAGGTGGGTACTATTCAACAGAGGGTGAAAATTTTCTGTCGTTGGAAGTTATTCAACGTGCCGACGTAACAAATCCACAATTCTTCCCGGCACCTTTCCTGGTTCCAGGCTTCACATGTCGGGCTTTTGTCTCGATTGCTGTCGACCCAACAGGATGTGGTGGAACTACACAAACAGTGAACATTGCAGATGCTGATCTGTCTGGTTTCGAGCTGGAGACGAGTTATGACTCTGATCGCTTCCGGATCTCTCTTTCTGGTCAGACAATGGAGACGGAAAACACGGCCACGGGGCAGCCCATCGGCATCGAACAAGCCGATCAGGTTACTGCGGACATTCGTGTGAAGCTTCCTGAGATCGACTCTTTCGTTGGATGGCAGTCAACTTTTGCTGATGATTTCAGTGAAGGCACTGATACCAGCGAACATCGCGACAGTTATCAGATCCATGAAGTCTATGCCCGCTGGCGTCCGGTGGAGGGGCCTCTCGACGGGTTCAGCTTCGGCGTGACAGCGGAAAATCTCTTCGACGCAGAATATCAGCGGGTGTCGTCTGACACGCTTGAAGAAGGCCGCTCGGTTCTGGTCGATGTCACTTACACCCTTAACTGGTAATCGGAGAGGAAGATTCAAATGACCGCAACTTCCATTGATCAATTGCGATCCAAAATTGAGACCGAGCGGGCCAACACCCCGAATATCAGAGCTCGTGATCTCGCGGAGCGATTGGAGATTAGCGAAGCGCAGCTTGTCTGTGCGGGTCTTGGCACTACTGCCACCAGGCTAACCGGCCCTTGGTCAGAGGTGATTACTGCCTTTGGTGATTTGGGTGAAGTGATGGCGCTGACGCGCAATCATGGCGTGGTGCATGAGAAAGTCGGTGAATATGCCAACATGTCATTTGGTGCACATGGCGGCATTGTGCTCAATCACGACATTGACCTTCGTCTGTTTTTGAAGAATTGGGAGTTTGGCTTCGCCGTTAATGAGGATACGCGGTCTGGTCCCCGTCGCAGCTTGCAATTTTTTGGGCAGGACGGCACAGCGCTTCACAAGGTCTATCTGCGGGCAGAAAGCAACGACACTGCTTATGACGCGCTCGTCGTACGCTTTATTCACGAGGAACAGGCGACGCTTATTGACGTAACACCGCTACCCGCTGAAACGCCGGATCGTCCGGACGGCGAGATTGATGCAGAGGGGCTTCTGTCCAAGTGGAGCATGCTGAAGGACACGCATGATTTTTTCCCGCTTATCCGAAAGTTTAAAGTGGGGCGCCAGCAGGCACTTCGGCTTGCCGAAGGCCGCTTTGCGGAACGCGCGCCCGTCGATGCGGCGGAGCGCCTGCTTCACGCAGCGTCAGGCAATGGGGCGCCGATCATGGCTTTCGTTGGCAATAAGGGCATTATTCAAATCCATACCGGGCAGGTAACCAGGATCGAGCCCATGGGGCCATGGATCAATGTGCTTGATGATGGCTTCAACCTTCATTTGCGGTCCGACCTTGTGACCGACGCCTGGGTCGTGCGGAAGCCGACTGAAGATGGAGATGTAACTTCGGTCGAGCTCTACGACAAAGACGGCGTGATGCTCATTCAGTTCTTCGGTGAGCGGAAACCTGGGCAGGTGGAACGCGATGATTGGCGAGCCATTGTGTCAGAGGATGTTTTGGACAAAGGGGTGGCCGCATGATCTCCCGGCGGTCAGCCCTTGCGGGGCTTGGCGCAGGCAGCGCAGTGTTCCTATCCAGGGGCGGTGCGCTAGCGCAACCCAGTTCGTATGCCCGGATCATATCCGTCGGCGGTGCGGTCACGGAGACGCTGTTCGCGCTCGGCCTGGGTGACAAGCTTCGTGCGGTAGATACGACAAGTACCTATCCGGCTTCCGCTCTGCGGCTCCCAAAGGTTGGGTACCTTCGTCAGCTTTCTGCTGAGGGTGTTTTGTCCATGGAGCCGGATCTCATTCTACTCTCTAGTGAGGCCGGTCCTGCGGCGGCGATTGATCAGCTAACGGGATCAGGCATTCCTTTGGCACAAATTCGAGTCGGCCGGACTGCTGACGGACTGAGCACGATGATCAATGCTGTTGGTGAAGCAACAGGTTTTACAGAGGATGCTTGGCATCTTGCGCAGAGCGTTGCAACACAACTCGATAGTTTGGCAGCTGGACTGCCTGCAGGCCCTAAGAAAAGTGTGCTGCTTATCCTTTCGGCGGGCAATGGACCTCTGTTGGGAGCTGGCGCAAACACCGCGGCTTCGGCAATTATTGATTTTGCAGGTGGTGCTTTGGCCTTCCCGGAGATGGAAGGGTACAAGGCGATCTCCATGGAGCCTGTCCTGGCTGCCAACCCAGACTGGATTGTTTTGCCCAGCCATGTGTGCGAGGCGCTGGGTGGTCCAGAGGGCGTTGCCAAATTGGACATTGTTTCTCGCACCACAGCTGGCGCTGAGGGCCGTGTGGCCATAATCGACAGCCACTATCTGCTTGGATTTGGTCCTCGGGCTCCAGAGGCTGCAGCTGACCTGGCAACTCTTCTCTATCCAGAGGCTGACATTCCTACATTGGGACGCGAAGCTGTCCCATCGTCACATGTGACGGTTTTGGGGGCGCCGTGAGCACCCTCGAGACCCAGGTGCGGGAACGCATCGATCTTTCGGTGGTCTTGGGGTCTTTGGCATTGCCAGGGCTTGGCGTGTTGCTCTTTGTAGCGGTGTTAACCGGTCTTGCCAGTGGCGCTGCTGATCTGGGGGCTGGGGACGTTGTTGCTGTCTTGTGGAGTTTTGCGACGGGGCAGGGCGCCGTAGACCCTCTCGCACACGCCATTATCGTGGAAATCAGGATGCCGCGGGTTTTGCTCGGCGGCATGGTTGGTGCGACGCTGGCAGTTTCGGGTGCTGTTCTGCAGGCGCTGTTCCGCAATCCTCTTGCGGAGCCTAGCATTATCGGCGTGTCGGCGGGTGCGGGGGCGGCAGCGGTGACGACGATCGTGCTCGGCACAGCATTTGGCGCCATGGGCGCGATCATTCTCTATGCGCTTCCAGTGGCTGCATTCGCCGGTGGGTTTGTTGCGACAATGATTGTTGTTGCAGTCGCCCGGGTGAATGGACAGACGCCAATGACAACGATTTTGTTGAGCGGCATTGCGGTGGCAGCGCTTGGCAGCGCCATCATGGGCCTCATGATGTTTATCAGCAATGATGAGCAGTTGAGATCCATCACGTTTTGGATGCTTGGAAGCTTAGGCGGTGCAACCTGGACAACGATACTTCCGGCGATCGCGATCATGAGCGTCATTCTCCTCGCGATGCCCCTGCTGATGCATAAGCTCAATCTTATGTTGTTGGGAGAACGGGAGGCTGCCTCGCTCGGTCTGAATGTGGACCGGTTTAAATATCTCTGTGTTGCGCTGGTGGCCGCAGGTGTGGGCGCTGCGGTTGCTGTGTCAGGCACGATTGGTTTTGTGGGGATCGTTATTCCCCATCTGTTGCGCATGGTGGTTGGTCCTGATCACCGCATTCTCCTGCCTTCATCGGCGCTTGGAGGAGCGGCACTTCTATTGTGGGCTGACGTAGTCGCAAGAACGCTGGCGCCACCCGCAGAACTACCGATCGGCGTTTTGACGGCACTGCTGGGCGCGCCCTTTTTCCTTTGGTTGTTGCGCAGAGCGGCACGGGAGGGAACATCATGGTGACCCTTACAGCGCGGAATGTGGATGTGGTGCTGGGGTCGCGTCAGGTTTTAACCGGCGGTTCCATGGAAGTCCTCCCTGGTGAACTGGTTGCGGTTCTCGGTCCAAATGGGGCGGGTAAATCTACCTTCCTTAACGTATTGAGTGGTGAGCAGAGGGTGCTGAGCGGAGATGTGCGAATAGGCGACGATGAACTTCAACATCTCTCACCTGCGTCTCTCGCCTGCAAAAGAGCTCTGATGCCTCAAAAGGCGTCCCTTAGCTTTCCCTTCAAGGTGCGTGATGTGGTGGCAATGGGACGCGATCCTTTTCGAACCTCGGTTGATGCATCGGCGAACAGAATTGCTGTCGACTGGGCTCTTGAAGAGACAGACATACGCCACCTCGCTGGCCGGGTGTACACGCAACTGTCAGGCGGGGAGCAACAACGTGTTCAACTCGCTCGCGTGCTCGCGCAGGTCTGGCGGGAAAACGACGATGAGCCTCGGTTTCTTCTCCTGGATGAACCGACGTCCAGTCTGGACCTCGCGCATCAGCACTCTGTTTTGCATTTGGCTGTGAGGCTCGCAGAAAAAGGCGTTGGCGTGGTGGCTGTTGTTCATGATCTCAATCTTGCGGCGCTCTACGCAACGCGGGTTGTCCTTCTTGCCAATGGGTGTGTGATGGCGACAGGCGCCCCGGATGATGTGCTGCAGCCATCGATGATTGCAGACGTGTTTGATCTTTCTGTCCACCAGGTCGAAGACCCGGATACAGGGCGCAGGCTAATCGTGCCGACAGGCAATCATCGACGGAGCGCCTCCGTCATTGATTTTCGACAGGCTCTTTGAGTAGGGATATTTCACGATGGAAGAAACTGTTCTGAGTTCTAGTGGATCTGACGTGTCGATTGTTGACCCTCAGGCTGTTGATGTTCTTGCGGCTGCACTCGAATTTGTCAGTGCGGGCGGCCCGGTTCTCTACCTGCTTGCGGCACTTTCCTTCGTCACCCTTGTGCTGATTTTCGCCAAGATGATGCAATTCTCCTCTGCGAGGCTGGGCGAGCGCGCAAAGAGAGGGGGCTTGGCGCGGGTCCGGACGGCAACCCAAGCAGCGGTCGACGCACTGAAAGAAGAGAAGCAAATTGAGAGGGCAGGGTTTCGTGCTGCTCGCCGTGAGCTAAGACCTCTGGAAGGCGGTCTCGGAATGCTTGGCTTGATTGCCATGTTGAGCCCTCTTATCGGTCTTCTTGGGACCGTGGTCGGCATGATCGATGCCTTTCGAGCTCTTTCCGAAGCAAGCGGCGCGGTTGACCCCAGTCTCTTGTCGGCAGGTATCTGGGTAGCACTTCTCACAACAGCCGCTGGGCTCATTGTCGCTATTCCAGCAACGCTTGCTCATGGATGGTTTGAGGGACGCTTGGCGCGGTTTGCGGATCTTGCTGAACAAGCGATAGGGGAAGTGGCAGAGGTTCGTAGAGACCTGCCACAGACTCTTGGTATGGCTGCGGACTGAGGAGTAGCATCCATGGTTTTGCGCCAACCTAGACCAAAGCTGGTTTTAAGTCTGACACCGCTCATTGATGTTGTCTTCATTTTGCTCATTTTCTTCATGCTTGCATCTCAATTTGTGGATTGGCGTCAAATCAAATTGACGCCTCAGGGTCAATTCTCAGAAGCGGTGAGTGAGGAACAAACGCTATCTCTGAGATTGCGGAATGATGGATCGTTTGTGCTAGGAGACCAAGCTGTTGAAGGATTGCAGCCAGCGATAGCAGCACTGGTATCTCACGGGAAAGACAGAACCGTCTTTATTGAGCCGCAAGAGACCGTTGAAATTCAGCGCGTCATTGACGTGATCGAAGCATTAAACGCGTCCGGTTTTACCAAGGTGCAACTTTCCGACGCAGTGGGGTACGCGGCTCCATGAAAAGCTTGCGCGCCAGAAGGACCGGTCACAAGCCAGATGGCACCTTGCCATTGATCAATATAGTTCTGTTGTTGGTTCTGGCTTTCATGATGGCGGGTACTTTTGCGGAGCCCTTGCCGCCTGAGTTCGATCCCCTTCGATCAGAAAGTGCTGCGCCCAAGGAAGAGACGCAGCATTCTGTCGTTCTGACTATGGATGTAGAAGGCGTTCTTTCGAGGGAGGGCATCAATCTCACCGGTGATGCCCTGGACGCTCTGCTAGGTGTCCTAGGGAGGAGTGGCGATGTTCTGGAGGTGAGAGCTGACGCACGAAGCCCGGCGGCTGGGGTCATCACACTTCTGCAGTCCGCTGAAAGGGCAGGTGTCCAGGATGTGCAGATTGTAACACTGGGGCGGAAGTGACGATGGTTGCCCTCACCCCGCCCCCTACGCTCGGCCGTTATGTTCCGACTGCCATTCTTTTTGCGATTGCGGCACATGGTCTCGTGTTGGGCGTTTTCTTCCTTTCTCCGCCATCCAGTGGCGGCGGTGGCGGGCAGGTCCTCGGTCAGCTGAGTGTTCGTCTGGGCGGTTTTGGTGCAGCTAGGCCCCTCGAGCAGGCGACCCTCGAGCCTGCTATTGAGGCGTCTGCACTCCCGCCTGAGCCGCGGTTAGAACCACAACCTCAACCGGTCGTGGAGACAATCGCGCCGAAACCACGGGTCGTCCGGGCCAAGCCCATCGTCCGTCAGCCGGTGGAAGTTCCGCGGGTGAGGGAGCCTGTAGAGCAAGAGGTGCTCGAGAACCAGGTGCCTGGGGACCAAGGCGATGGTAACCCTGTTGGGACCTCAAATGCTGGAACCCCCAATATTGGGGAAGGTGCCGTTTCACAGACTGCGGGTATTGGTGCATCTGATGCAGAAGCCGGGGGCGAACGGGACGCTTATCTCGGTCTGATCCGGGCCCGCATTGAAGTGAATCGAACCTATCCGTCTGCCGCGCGCCGACGCCGGGAAGAAGGCATGGCGACGCTGAAGATCACGATTGATGCGCAGGGGCATCTGACTGATGTCCGCGTCATCACTGGTTCAGGCTCGTTTCATTTGGACCGTGCGGCGAAACGGATGGCTGAAAAGTCTGCTCCTTTTCCCCCCCCGCCTGTCGCGCCCTTTTCAACACAAATTCCCATCGTTTTTGCTCTGAGGTGATTTGAGCCTCCAGACCTGCTCGGGTTAGCGGAAGCGGCTGAGCTACGTGAGTATCTCAAAGGCGCATTGGTCGCTGATATTGATGAAGTGCCCGAAGACGTTCTCGTGCTGGTTCGTGGCGCACCTTTCAATGGGAGTATTGGTGCGACCGGAAAGCGTCTCTTGATGCCGATTGTCCGGCTAGGCTGGGTGCTGCAGGTGGCGTCGATGCTCATTTTTAACACTCAGGGTGAGTTTGCGGCGGTGCTAGGTGTTGAAGCGAGTCCAACTGGCAAAACTAGGTGAGTTGGCCAAACGGATGTGATCCAGGACGAGCTTGCCTCCATGATCGGTTATTCGCGTCAAAGGGTGAACAGCATCACGAAGGCGATGGCGTGGGAGGTATTCTCCGCCGCCATCGGTTTGACCTTACTATCTGGAGTCGTCATGTTGCAGCAGGACGGTGTTTGTCGCAGGCCACAGAAGAGGATGCTTTGGCGCAGGATACTGATACTGATACTGATACTGATACTGATACTGACTCGACGTTGCTAGATAGTGTGACGCTGGAGCGTCAGCAGGCTCAACTTCTCTATGAGCGCGCGCGTTCATCTGCCATTGCAGTTTTCATGATTGTATCGGTTTATTGCGCGATGCTGACGTTCACGGTTCCTTTATCCGGCGTCGCGATGTGGTTTTGTGTATCGGTATTTATGATTGCCGTAACGCTGTTACAGCCTGCCTGCTTCCGTGCTACAGGCATCACGCTTGAGAATGCGCGCGATTACCTTTGGTGGCATACACTTATCTCGAGTATCACTGGCGTCACGTGGGGCCTGGGCAGTATTTTTCTGACCAATGTTGATGATGTGCTCAGTGTCTTCACGACAAGTATGATGGTGCTCGGTATCACGTTGGGCGGCGTCTCTCCTCAATCTGCGTACCGTCGTTCTTATGTCGGCCTCGCAACCTTTGTGATGCTGCCTTACGGCTTCTACATTTTGCTCACTGCGCCATGGCCGGTGTCGGCGACCGGGGCCGGTGTGCTGCTGGGCTATGCCTTTTTTATGTCTTCTAGTGCGCGAGTTGAACTTGCGACGCGTGACGCTATTGCTGTCCGACAGAACAAGGCTCTTTTAGAACAGCTGCGTATTCAGCGTGATGAGCTGCAAAAGGTCAGTGACGACAAAACACGGTTTTTGGCGGCTACCAGTCATGATCTGGCGCAACCTTTACACGCTCAAGGTTTCTTTTTGGCGGCTCTGAAGGGCAAGCTGACAGAGCCAGCTCAATTTGAATTGTTGGCAAAAATCGAAAATAGCTGGCGTGGTCTTGGCAATCTCCTTGACGGACTGGTTGACGTTTCGCGGCTGGATGCCGGTGCAATTGTTGCCGATCAGCGGACCCTTGACCTCGGTTCTTTCGCGGGGCGGGTTGCCGGTGAGTTTACTGCTGTCGCTGATGAAAAAGGCGTCGATCTCAAAATTGATTGCGGATCAGTCGTCGCTCAGACCGACCCCATTTTGTTTGCGCGAATTGTTCGGAATCTTTTGTCGAACGCTATCAAGTTCACAGACTCTGGTGGACGTGTTGAGGTGTCCGTTAACGCGCAACCCGAAGTGATTGAGGTGCTGATCTCCGATACAGGTTGTGGCATTCCGTTGGACAAGCAGAGGCTGGTTTTTGATGAATATGTGCAACTTGGTAACAGAGAGCGGAACCGGGAGAAGGGGCTTGGGCTTGGGCTATCAATTGTTCGCAGACTCGCAGGTCTTCTGAAAATTGATCTGTCTCTTGTTTCAAACTTGGGTGAGGGAACAGTTTTTCGCTTGGGAGTTCCCGTGGCAAACCTGGGTCGGGATGGCGAGCTCGGCCGCGAAGAACAACGGCAAGACCGGGTTCCTGTGGCGAGTGACCTTTGTATTCTGATTGTGGATGATGAAGATGCCATTCGATCGGGCATGACGACGCTTCTCTCTAGCTGGGGATGTCAGGTGCTCTCAGCCGGCAGTGGCGAGGATGCGATTGCTCTCTTGAGTCATGATCAGGCAACGCCGGACGTTCTTCTTATTGATCGCCGTCTGGGCGGTGCAGAAACCGGGATGGATGTCGTTGAACGCGTTCGTGACGAGCTTAACGAAAACATTCCTGTTGTTCTTATGACCGGAGACATTGCCGCTGCGCCGGAAGATTTTTCGATACCGGGGCTCAAACTGCTCCATAAGCCAGTTGAACCGTCGATGGTTCAGAGCCTCTTGGCTGAGATTGCTGAACGTAAAACAAACGCTGCCCGCGACGCTTTCTAACCACGAAGGTCTTCTATTCGAGGAGCCCAAGTGTTTGCGCCTTGCTGACACATGCGGTGCGGCGCGTCACATTTAGCTGTCGGAATATCTGCTTAACGTGTGTCTTGACGGTATTCTCACTGATGGCGAGTACATCTGAGATGCGTTTGTTCGAGTATCCTTCTGCGACGAGCTTGAGTACTTCCATCTGACGGGGTCCTATCAGGGGCTCGCCTTCCGCAGGCGGTTGCGCATTCACCGCTTGTGGAGACGCTGAGCTTGCTTCCATCACGGTCCACAATTCCGGCGGCAAAAATACCTCGCCTTTGAGCGCTGCAGAGATGCCCTGGCCAAGAACTTTTGTCGGTGCGGATTTTGGAACAAAACCCATGGCGCCGTTTTGCAGAACCTTTTCAACTGGGGGCAGCGTGTCTATTCCAGATACAATTAGAACGGGCACCTGACACTGGCGCGCCTTCAGTGCGAGGATGAGTGCAATCCCGTTCATTTCCTCCATGACAAAATCTGAAACGATGAGATCGAAGGTCCGGCCATTCTCGATTTCAGTGATTGTCTCGCGCGGCGATGCATAGCTCTCACAGACATAGTCAGGACTAAGTGAGTTGATGACTTCCCTTAGGCCGTCCAAGAACATGCGATGGTCGTCAATGAGTGCTATGTTGATTTTTTTTGACATTAACTGGTGGCAGATTTTTCGGGAGATGTTTTTTCAACGAACATGTTGAAGCTTATCGAGATTCTATCGGAGCTGCTATTGTTTGCGCCGACTGCATGTTGAAGCCAAGCAGGAAAAATGACCAAGCTTCCTTCTTCGCATTCATATTCAACGCTCTGGCTGTTCAGAAGGGTTCTGCTTTTCAACGGAAGCGCCTGCATTGCACGCTCGCGTACCGGGTCGTAGAACTCGATGTCTCCTGCGTCCGGGGGTAGCGTGACGTAATATGCGCCTGAAAGAAATGCATTTGGATGGATATGTGCGCGGTTGTAGGCGCCGGGACCATTTCGGTTTGCCCACATTTCCGCAAATTTCAGATGGTACCCACTAAAATCAAACCCCAATGACTCGGCGCATTGAGCGCAGGCTGTGCCAATGATGCGTCTGATCTCTGCGAAATCATCACTGAAGTGCAAATCAGCGGCGCTATGCCATCCGCCTACGTTGGACCGTTTGATCGAAGACCCGCTTGCTTCCAGCGCGGTAATTTGCTTGCGAAGATTTTTGTTTATTCGCTCATGGTCGACGACTGTGCGCAACCAGATAGGCACTGAGAAAAGCATTTCCGGTGCAAATGTACTTTGGGTTTCGTTTGAGCCAGTCACTGTCCGTATGCCTTGCAGGTTGGGGTGATGTCAGCAGGATTAGGGATAATGTCGATCCAGCCAGACCAATGGTCCGCCGACGCCTTTATGATCATGGAACACTGATCGTTTGTCAGTGCATGTTGGTAGGCCAGAACGAGCTGGAGCGGGACGATTTCATCTTTATCACCCGCAAAATGGGTTTGTGGAATGCGGGCGAGAAGGTGGGCCTGATCCATTGGGTTCAAGGAACCAATCATGGGAGAGACATTGTGGAACTCGGAGAATGCGGCGGTATCCAAAGGCGCGGCGAGCGTCACGAACCCCGACACGTCTGATCGTCTTGCGGCGAGGAGGGCGGCAAGGGTGCCGCCGCCTGAATACCCAATAAGAATAAGGTGGTTGGCTTTGTACTCAGCCATCAGGTGATCAATGGCCTGGTTGAGCGACGACACAACCGTTTCGCTATATCGCTCATTTGTCCAGAGGCTCTCCTGGCAGTTGCGGCTTCTCGCGCCGACAAATTGGCATGGGCGTGCCAGATAGATCAGGTTGGTTTGGTTGCTGGCGGCGACGAGCGACAAAACTGTTTGTGTGATTGGTGTTGGATCTGAAGATGGCCTGTCTCTTCTCTCCCATGCAAATCCATCCCCTTCGATAAAAACACGGAGCTCTTGCCTCGGTGCTTTGTCTCTAGGGGCATAGCTGCGCAGGTCAAAAGACTGCGTTACAAGTGTAAGTTCTTCGTAGGTTGCAGGGACGATCGATGTGGCCCCTAGCTGGCGCGCTTTCAGGTCAGGCGCGCTGCAGCCACTGAGACTCAGCATGCCAAGCACGGCCAAAGGCCAGAAATACGTTGCTAACTTCAATTTCATTTTGTTTATTCGGTACCCGTTGAGGCGAGGATGATGACCGTCTTTCAGGAATTTTCCAAATGCTGATAAACGCAGCGAGTCTGCGCCTAAGGGTGTATAGGGTTTTTCGGTCAGAGTAAGAAGAGATAGGGACGGCGGTAAATCATATGGAAGAAGAGCAGCAAACGGCATCAGCAGAGGCGCCACAAGAGCAGCCGGGTACACAGATTTCGTGTTCAGGAGGTTTTGCAGACTGGCTGAAAGATCAGAATGTTAGCTTCGGTCTGACCTCCTATCAGTCAGGGCGTCTATATCTCGTTGGGCATCAGCCGGGCGGTGTTCTGAGCTTTCATGAAAGACATTTTTCGCGGGCGATGGGTGTTGCGGCGACCCGCGACCGTCTGCTGCTCGCCAATCAGTTTCAGATTTGGCGCCTGGAGAACATTTTGGCGCCTGGTCAGGAGATGGATGGGTTTGACGCGAATTATGTTCCACGGAATGCCCAGACTACTGGTGATCTCGACGCCCATGATGTGGGTGTCGAGGCATCTGGCCGCGTGATTTTCGTCAACACAAAATATTCCTGCCTCGCGACGCCCAGTGTCACGCATAGCTTCAAACCGATCTGGAAGCCGCACTTCATCTCTCGGCTTGCACCTGAAGACCGCTGTCATCTGAATGGACTGGCCATGCATGAGGGAGAGGCCCGTTACGTTACGGCGGTATGCAAGAGTGACGTGGTGAGCGGTTGGCGCGACCGGCGCGCTGAAGGCGGGTGCATCATCGACGTGAAGTCGAATGAATTCGTTACACAGAAGCTTTCCATGCCACATTCACCGCGCATGCATGACGGGCGTTTATGGGTTCTCGATTCCGGGCGTGGGCGTCTCTGCGTGGTGAACGAGGAGGATGGCTCGACAGAGACAGTCGCGTTCTTGCCCGGTTTCCTTCGTGGTCTTGCCTTCCACGGGCCTTACGCCTTTGTCGGCATGTCGCTGCCGCGGGACGGAAGCTTTTCCGGACTTGAGTTGGATGGCGAGCTGGAGAAGCGAGACGCGGACCCCCTGGTGTGGTGTGCAGGTCATCGACACAAGAAATGGTGATGTTGTGCATTGGGTGCGTCTTGTGGGCGAGATCCGCGAGCTGTTTGATGTGTTTTCCCTGCCAGGCGTAAAAAACCCTATGGCATTGGGGCTTATGGACCCGAATCTTCAATCACTGATTACAATTGAGGATTGGGACGAGGCAGACCGTCCATCTTAACCATATTCATGATGATTTTTTGATTTTCTAAGGCTCAAAAATCCCAGAAATCTGGCGTATTTCTTATCTCTCACCCTTTTGGGTGAGTGACCGTTTTGCCTGGATTCCTTACTCCTTTCTTAATGCGATGCGTGGGTGCAGATCCTGCGGTTCGCGCCGAGTTTTGTATCGCCAGTTGGCGAAAAGGGTGGGGCGAAGACGATGACTTCGAAGAAAGCAAACGTTTCAACTGAAGCGCGCACGATATCGGAGAGGCTCAATCAGAGTGCTTATAGCTGTTACGGCGCCACATCGATTGTTCCCTCGGGCGACCGCTCTACAGCGACGGGTCTGAAACGCTTTTTTGCAGCGGCACTACTCTCTTCAAGTTCGATGGTGGTTCTGTCCTCGCCGTCGGCTGCGGTGGGTGTTTGTACGCCGGGTATGCCCGCGACAGGTCAGACGGTAACTTGTACTGGCATGACCACAGTCTCTCAGGCGTTTGTTGGCACTGACCTTACGATTGTTGCCGATGAGAACTTCGTCCAGGACACGTCAGCGAATGTGGTTGGTTCGACACGTTTGAACGCGGGCATATTCATTACCGGCAGCGGCGGCACGATCCAGCATAGCGGCACCATAAAGACAGGCGAAGTGCCTGAAGGTGGCAGCGGGCCATATGGCCAGCATCATGGTCTTTACATTCTTGGTGGTACAGGCGACGTCTCTGCCGAAAACACAGCGACGGGCTCGATTACAACAACGGCCTACGAAAGTGGTGGGATCGTTGTCTCGGCTACAACCGGAACATCGACAGCCACAAACCGTGGGACGGTTAGTACCTCGGGTCAGGGCAGCTACGGTATCGCTGCTTCGAACGCGAATGCAGCCATCGGCCAAAACTTCGGAACTGTCACGACGACAGGCGATCAATCTCACGGTGTATATTCCTACACTTATTCGACTGGTGCAGGGGCGACATCCACCAATGCGAGCGGCGCGACCATTAATGTTGGCGGAGACCTGACGGCTGGCGTCATTTCGATCGGCGGAAAACTTGCAACCAGTTCAAATGCATCCAATGCCGGCATCATCAACGTTACGGGTGATGATGGGGCGGCTGGTGTTGCAGCTCTCAGCACTGACGGCGCGGCAACAGCGGGGAACACCGGACAGATCAGGCTGCAGTCGAACGTCTCAGACGCGGGGAAGTATGGCTATTACAATCAGGATATAGGTGTTTTCGCGAGCACGAATACTACAGCTACGGCGACCAACGGTTCCGGTGCTACGATAACCGACAGTGGCCAGGGTGGCTCTGTTGGCGTTTACGCAACCACACGAGTTGTTAACCCGTTTGATAGTAGCCCCATGATGATGGCTGTTGTAGGTGGTGGTACTGCAAATGCGACCAATGACGGGACCATAACCCTCACAGGTGATAACAGCACCGGCCTTGCCGCAATAGGATATGCTGGGACATCTACGGCGACGAATACTGGAACGATAGCTGTCACCGGGAACAACGCGACCGGCATTTATACAAATGGCAACACGACGACCGTGAACAATACAGGCTCGGTCACGGCGACAGGCACTGGCAGCTTTGGTGTGCGTGCCGCTTCCCGCACCGTTGCGACAACTAACATCAACAACTCTGGAACCATCACCCAATCGGGTAGCACCGGTATGTCGCGATATGCTCCGGCAGCGATTTTTGCCTCTGGTCCGACGGTGAACATCACCAATACATCCACAGGTAGTGTGACCGGCACGGATAGAGCCATCAGTCTCGGCTACTCCACTGCGGTCACTATTGTGAATGAGGGCACATTGAATGGGAATGTTGAGACAGCAAGAACCAAACGCCTCGGCCGCTATATGACAGCGCCGACCTTGGCTCTTA
This sequence comes from uncultured Parvibaculaceae bacterium, assembly GCA_965283695.1. GTDB lineage: Bacteria > Pseudomonadota > Alphaproteobacteria > Parvibaculales > Parvibaculaceae > Mf105b01. Next base: position 324,817 of record CBDIPP010000001.1, read on the forward strand.
CCAACTCTGGAACAATCAATGGGTTTGTTGCGCCGGGGTCTGCTTTCGCCAGTACCATCACCAATAATGGCGGCACGATCGGGAATGGGACATATGCCTTTGTCGGTGGCCGGTATAACGACACGGTGACTATTTCTGGCAGCGGCAACGTCATTGATGGCGCTATCTCGACCGGCTCAGGTTATGCGGCTGCGGACAATGTGGTGAACTTCAATCAGACTGATACGCTGACACTGACCAAGGGCACGCCCATGGGCGGTTTTGCGATTGCTCAATTTGGCACGGTGAATTTTAATGGCGGTACCACAGAGTTTGGCAATGAGACGGCGATTAATCTCTACTCCTATTCTGACCCGACAAAAATCAATGTGAACTCCGGCGCGACGTTGACGACGAGTTCGACGAATTTTCAACTCAATACTCGCCAGCTCAATGTTTCTGGTCGGGGGACGGCGCGGGGGACGTTGCAGGCGCCTGCGGGGTCGACGATCCGTGTGAGCGGTGATACGACGTTTAATGCAGGTGGTCGCTTCCGTGTTGGCGTGGCGTCTGACACGAGCGCGGGCTACCTCAATGGTGGTGACGGCACGGTGACGTTTAATGCGGGCTCAGAGATTTATGCGGATGTAACGCGGGGTGTTGAGCTCACCGATGGCGGGGCCATCAAGATTGCCGGTGTGGATAGCGGCGAAGGCGGCATGATTGTCGACAATAATGTCGGCGGGGCGACCGTCTATGACAATACGGTTCTCTTCAGCTTCACCTCAGAAGTGCGCACCAATAGCGAACTGTTCCTCATTACCAAGCGGGAGCTGCGGGCACGGACCGCAACTGAGAACAATAATGGCCGCACCAATGCGGAGGTCATTGCGTCGGCTATTGATGAGTTCATCGATAATGCACCAACGGACAATCCAATCGTCACCTATCTGGCTCAGTTCCCGGTAGAAGAACAGGAGGCAGCCCTCTTCCAGCTGGTGAAGGACTCGCTTCCCTCGGAAAGCGGCGCTACGGGTTCAAGCACAGTGGTCTCCACAGACATGGTGCTCGATCTCATCATGGATAGGCTGAGTGGCGGTGGCTTCACAGTTGTGGATAGCGGTGAACGCCAGAGCGGTGTGGCTGCTGGTGAACAGTTCCTCGGCGGTGCCGGCAATTGGGCGCTCTGGGGCCGGGCAGGGGCGAGCTTTGCGGAGTATGAGCCGTCCGGCGTGAATGGTTTTGAGTCTGATACCTATGCGGTCTCCCTTGGGATGGATGGGGATGTAGCTGAGAACCTGCGCATGGGTCTCGCGGTCTTTTATTCTGACACCAAAGTGGATGAGATTGGCACCGGCGCGAACAGCAATCAGGACATTGAAGGCTACGGGGTGCTGCTCTACGGCACATACCGTCCGGAAGAATTCTATGTGAACGCTACCATCGGCTATGGCATGAATGAGTATGACAGTCGCAGACTGGCTGCTGGTGGTGTGAACACAGCTAATTATGATGGCACGCAGTTCATGGCACGGGCTGAAGTGGGCAAGGTGTTTACGGAAGGTGCGTGGGATCTCTCGCCTCATGTGGGGCTACGCTTCAACAAGGTTGATATTGACGGCTACACCGAGACAGGCATCTTGCCGACAACGGTGGGCAGTCAGAGCCTAACGTCTCTCAGGGGTGTGTTGGGCCTCAGCGGTCGTTACACCCATGTTCTGGAGGACGGCGCGAAGCTGATCCCTGAAGCCTATGTGCGCGGTCTGCAGGAGCTCGCTGATCCGAATGAAGCGATAACCGGGAATGTTGTCGGAGGTGGCAGCTTCATCAGCCAGACGGCAGAGCGGGACAAGTTCTCCTACGCCACTGGGGCAGGCATCACCTATGAGATGGATGAGCAGTTCTCGGTCCGCTTCCTCTATGACGGGGAGTTCCAGACCGACTATCAGGAACATTCCATCACAGCTGCAATCCGGTATCAGTTCTAAAGGCGCAGTCCCCGCAACAGTCGGTTTGGCTTAGTCGGCCAGGCCTAAGTGGTCGACCATGATCTCAAACAGGTCCGGTTGTGTCAGCATGGTTGGGAAAGACTTTGTGCTGTTGGCGAGGACAGGGACACTCACGCCAGTATGTTCTTCTGACAAAAAGCTGTTGGTTGCGTAGTTGACGGTCATAAGGGCGCCTTCAGGGGTGCGAATACGCATGACCTGGCCGGGCGTGTAGACCGGGAGGCCAAAGGCATCGAACAGGCTTTCTGTTGGGACTAGCTGCGCTGCCTGACCGTGATCTGCTGTCACGATGATAAGTGTTTCAGGATTTTTGTCGGCGAAACTCAGCGCGCTCTGCAGCGCTTCTTCCAACTGCGCGACTTCGCCAATGCTGCCACAGGCATTGCGGAGATGTGACTGCTTGTCGATGGACGCTGATTCAATCACCAGGAAAAAGCCATTGGTGTTGTTGTGGCTGAGCTGATCAAGAGCTCTGTCTGTCATCAATCTCAAGCTCGGGGTTCCCGCGAACTCCGGATTTTCTTCGCATGTCGTCGGCTCCGGCAAGGTAACGTCACCCTGGCTCCAGTGAACGCGGTTCATAAACGACGGCAAAGGGCTTTCTGCAGACCGTCCGCCTTCTCCTTGTAGTCTGGTGGGCAATGTGTTTGGAGCGAATAGACCCAGCCAACGGGTCTCTGGCGACGCTGAATTTAGATCGTCGATGCTGCGGAGCACTTGGAAGCCTGCGGCTTCAGCACCTGCAGTGACTGAAATGTCCGTACCCTCCATGATGGGAAAAAAATGTTTTGTGCCACCACCCAATGCAAGGTCGAGGTTTGAGCTCACCAATTGTTCAGAGATAGAGCCAAGGCCGCCATTCTCTTTCATGTCTGGGGAGCAATCGATCGGGATGCGATCAAACAGCAAGGCATCGCGCATCATGCTTGGGTTTTCGCAGACGCGCAGGCTGATATGGGCGTAGAAGGCAGCGACAGTTGCGTCTGTGACGCTGGCGGTGCTCACCAAGCCTGTTTTTATTCCAGCTTCGCTCGCCAACTCAACGATGGTTCTGAGATCCTCGTCCGAGCCGGCTGTTGTAGAAATGCGCCCGCGGCTTGTCACTGTTCCCGTCGCGATGGAGGTGGCACTGTTCGCTGAGTCTGCAACGTAAACAGGTAGGTCAGGCTGCATATTGGAGACGGTTAGCACCTGGGCAATGCTTCTGCGTGCCATTGTGTCGAGGGTCAGCCGTCCGTTGACGCCTGCCAGGTAATTGCGGGCAATGGTGATCTGATGATCGTCCATGCCATCGCCAATAATCAGAATGACATTTTTTGCGGACGTTGCTTCGGACGCTATGGCTGTTGTTTCCTGGGTTGCTGTCGATGCAGGTTCGGCGGACGCCATGGTGCTGAAGAGGCTCCCCCAAATAAGGCATATGGAGCTGGCTAGAATGCGACGTTTGGCGAATAGGTTTTGCATGATGGATAGACAGCCTGTTTGTTCAGACACAAGAAGGGAACAGCTTTTGTCTGTTGGAGATTGGAAACCGCGCATTAAGGGTAGTTTGGAAACGCCCTTTTTTCCAGGCATTTCGGTCCATTACGCCGCGCTTCCACAAGAGGGGGTTCTCTAGTCAGCGCGTTCAGGGAACTGGATTAGAACTCCATCCGGCGTTTGTCTAACAGAGATTATTTGCCAATAGTCGTCATCCAGGACATAGGTGTTTCCTTGCTCGTCCTCTTCGATCTTGGGGAGGCGGTTCATATGTTCAGACTCCACGCCATCCTGATTGACAATGGACCGGGCTAGGAGAAAGCCTTGAGCAACCGTGATGTCTAAAACCAGGAGGTTCTGATCCTCAAAGTCGCCATAGGGTGTATGAAATGTCCGGGTGCTGAGTGTGACGCCATGGTCGTAATATTGAGTCAATGTGGTGACGTCTTCCTGCCGCTCGGATTTCGCGGGGCCCGTTTTCTGTAGCTGATTGGTCAGTGACTGAAAACCACTCAGTGAAAGGTCCGGTGCCGGGAGTGGGAGAAGGGCGTCAGCCCGGATGTATCCCTCAATAGTTGTGGCCTCAACGTCAACTTTCCCCTTGATCCGTTCGCTCGGCGTTGATGTGACGGTATCATCTGCAACCGTTACTTGGTCGCCATAGGAAAGCGTGTGAAGGGCGGCTTGGTCTGTGTCCAGGTTTCCATGCACTGGTGTTGTCGCGCTGTAGACGTACAGACTGCCTGAATGGGCAGGCGCGTTGAGAGACAGTAGAGCCCACAGTAAAATCAGAACACCTGGTATGCGGCTCTTGTCCATTGCTTTCTCCCAATAACGATTCAAACTTTTATCAGGATAGAGCGGAATGTCTGAAGGCGTAAGACGCGGCGGCGTTGAAATGCGGCTGGTTTAGGTCGCCCTGAGTGCTGAAAACGGAACCAAACGCTGCTGTTGTTCATCCCATAGGCGAAGCCTAAGGCAGGCGAAGCTCTGTCGGAATGTAAGACGTCTTACATCCGCTAGCTCCGGATAGTCGCGTAGCACGGCCGGCAGGCGGTAGTACGGAATGCGGCTGCTGAAGTGATGCACGTGATGCATGCCAATATTGGCGGTGATCCACCGAAATCCTGGCGGAAGGTCGAAATGCGAACTACCGGTCAACGCAGCATCATTGAGCGACCAATCATCAGACTCAGCCCAGAACGTATCTTCGAACTGGTGTTGAACATAGAATAACCAGATGCCGACCGAAGCCGCCAACAGCGTGGTTGGCAGGTAGACTAGCAGGAATGGACCAAGACCTACTGCATAGATTGCAAGGGCAACGAACAACGCGGTGACCACGTTGGTGCCCATGGCACTTATCCAATACCGAGGCCCCGAACGCATAAAACCAAGCGGCAACCGATTGCGGACATAGTAGATGTAGGCTGGGCCCACTCCGAACATGACCAGAGGGTGTCTGTAGAGGCGATACAAAACCTGTCGCCACTTTGGGAGCGCCAGAAATTCGCGAACTGTCAGTGTATCGATATCACCTGTGCCGCGTTTGGAAAGGTTGCCGGATGTTCCATGATGGATTGTGTGGCTGCGCGCCCAAACGTCGTAAGGCGTAAGAGTGAGGACGCCAAGCGCTCTTCCGACCCAGTCATTGGCCCACTTCGTTCGGAAGAAGGCCCCGTGACCGCAATCATGTTGGATCAAGAAAAGCCGGAGGAGGAAAAGGCCCGCAGCAATGCTGAGCCCAAACGCCAGCCAATAGCTTACAGATAAAGCCCACCATGCAGCCCCCCAGAGAGCGACGAAGGGAAGAGCCGTGACGCCAAGCTCAAAAAGGCTACGTCTGTGACTGGGTACTCGATACTTGGCGAGGGTTTTGAGCCAATCTTTCTTGATGAGCTCACTCGCTTCAGGAACTGATTTCTGCAACAGGGTCCCTAACTTTTCTGAGGGTGTTTCACATAGGCAGTCACGGCAAGCCTACTGGTGGTTTGTAACAAATATGTCTGAACAAATCTGACAAACCGCATATCGAGATTGATCGCTCCGGAAATCACTTAGTTTCCGCCAATTGCTGTGTTTTCGGGGACTATAGGTACAGCGTCAGGGCTGAGAGGACAAACCCAATCAGGCTGCCAATCAGCAGGATAGCAGTGGAGATAAGGCCAATCATAAAACCACGGCTTCGCTTGTCTGCCGCCTGATAATAGCCTTGAGCATAAATGATACGACCGATTGGGTAGAATATGCCGATCAGGCCGGCCCACAGGTCGCCAAAGGTCAATGCAAACATCCAGAGCGCTGGCAGAAACAGGAGGAGCCCCTCTACTGTGTTCTCGTGAACGCGGAGCGCGCGGAGAAATTCGTCAGGTCCGGTATTCTGAGGGGCGGGAACATCATGTTTTCCGCGGGATTTTCCGACTTGCACCGCCATCCACATGTAAATGAACAGGGTAATTACAGTTACAATACCTGCGAGCGGGTAGGTGAAATCCATACTGTGCCAGCCTTTGATTATGTGAGTCGATACTCATCATATTTCGGCTTATTGGAATGGAAAACAACTGATCTTGAGGTATCGGCAATTTGAGGCAGTTTGTTGTATTGCCGAATTCACCTTGACTTTAGACAGCTTGGTGCGCCATCTGCACCCAGCGACACTTGCTATTTGGTCGATTTGTCGGTCTCCAGCCCAGCGCTTTGCGTGTTGGCCACGTTTCTTTCATCACATGTGGGCGTTTCGTTAGATAGGTGAAGTCAATACGGCAATCGCCTTGATCGTTGTGCATTTAAAGAAGTTCGCCCCCTGGTGTGATGTTAAAAAAGGGGGGGTGCGCTTACGTGTGAGACCACTTCTATGACCGATTTTAAAGATTTAAAACTCGCTGAACCATTGCTACGCGCGCTTGGTGAGGAAGGGTATGCAACGCCAACTCCGATACAGGGAAAATCCATTCCTGCGCTGCTTGAACAGCGTGACCTGTTAGGGGTTGCGCAAACTGGAACGGGAAAAACGGCATCCTTTGCTCTGCCTCTTCTCCATCGTTTGTCTCTGTCAAACAGAAAAGCTGTCAGCAACAAACCCCGGGCTCTTATCCTTGCGCCAACACGTGAACTTGCAACTCAGATCTCAGAAAATCTGTTTGCCTATGGCCGCCATCTGCATCTTCGTACAGCTGTGGTATTTGGTGGGACCTCGATCCGTGCCCAAATTCAGGCCATGGCGCGCGGGGTGCACATTCTTGTCGCGACACCCGGCCGATTTATGGACCTCATGGCACAAGGCCATATTCTCCTTGATAATGTTGAAGTGTTTGTTCTTGATGAAGCAGATCGCATGCTTGATATGGGATTTGTGCGGGATGTCAAAAAAATTGCCGCTGCGCTGCCCCGTGAACGCCAGACAGTTCTTTTCTCAGCGACAATGCCCAAGGTCGTGCAAGGGTTGGCGAACGGTTTGCTAACAGACCCTGTTCGCGTTGAAGTGGCTCCAGCTGCGACAACCGCCGAAAAAATCGCACAAAAAATTCTCTTTGTTCCAAAGGAGAAAAAGAGGGAGTTGATGTGTGAGCTGTTGAAGGACGAGGCCGTCAAGCGGGTTTTGGTGTTTACGCGGACCAAACGCGGTGCCGACCGGGTCGCCAAATTTCTTCAAAATAGCGGTGTCCGTGCCGACGCGATCCACGGCAATAAGGCGCAGAACGCTCGGCAACGCGCATTGACTGGTTTTAAGTCAGGACGCATTCGGGCATTGGTTGCCACTGACATTGCAGCACGTGGCATTGATGTTGATGGGGTTACTCACGTTATTAATTTTGAGCTGCCAGATGATCCTGAGAATTATGTCCACAGAATTGGGCGGACAGCGAGGGCCGGATCCTCCGGTATTGCACTCTCATTCTGTGACCTTGAGGAGCGGGCGGTATTGCGGGATATCGAGAAAACCATTCGTCAAACAATACCGGTCATGGAAGACCAGCCTTACCATTCCCCGGAGATCGCGAGCGCTACCGGCACAGCGAAGCGCAAATCACAGGGCCAAAAAAGACCTCAAGGTCAGAAAAAATCACCGGGTCAGAAAAAATCACCGGGTCAGAAAAAATCACCGGGTCAGAAAAAGCCACAAGGTCAGAGCAAGAATGGAAAGCGCAAACCTGCATTGCGGCGTTCGCGTCGACCAGCTATGAAGGCTGCATAACTTCTATGATGGGACTGTTTCGTAGATCACCGTTTTAAGATCAGGCCATTGGAGGTCTGGTGAGGGAGCGTCGACACCCATGATCTTTTCGGCCAGTGCCGGAGGCGTGCCAAAGCCTAGGTCCAAATACTCAAACGATTTGAACGGCCTGCTGAGGAAGGATGACGAGGTTGCGGTTTCACCTGCCTCCGCCAATGTGTTTGGAGGAACCACCGTAACGAGATAGGCGCCGCGAGTGTCGTCGGCGGCGTAGGTCACGACAGTCAAATAAGCAGTACCGAGTTCTCCGTTTGCCATTTTTTCTTCTATTTCAATCTTAGCGCCGCACTTGTGTTGCAGCATCGCCTGGACCCGCATCATTGTCGCGTATCTGCGTCCAGCGGGGATTGTGTCGAGGTACGAATGCCCCATGGGATTGATTTCTAGTCGCCCATCGTGCCCCGGGCCTATAAGGCCCAGTTTCACATCACCATCAACAATTTCAAGTATAAGGAGGTGCGGTAGGACGGGTTTTAGGCTCGCATCGGGCCTAAATTTCCCGGCAGCGGGGAGGCACTCGCATGTGAGCAGCGATCGCCAATGTGCGACCAGAATGTCGCCCAACTCAATCTGCTGATCTTTATTCATGACCGGCTCCTAGGCTTTGTATCTGCAACCTTAGGTGAACTCTACGGTTTTCTGATTTCCGAATGTTTAATGCTTTTGCTGCTGGTGCGATCAGAATGATTATGTAAAACAGGGCGTTAAGCCTGTTTCTGGGTTGGTAAGGCCTGCGGAATCTGGCCCTAATTTCTAAGAGTGAGAAAAGTTTGTTGTGTCTGGTCCCTGGAAAGTACTGACGCTAGGCACTGGTTTTTTTGCCTTTTCCCTAATTGGCATCGCCCAGGCACTGTTTGGCCCCTCTCTTCCTGCCTTTGAGCGGGACTTTGAGTTAGCGCCGGGGGCCGCTGGGCTCATATTGAGCGCACATTGGGTTGGAGCATTTATTGGTGTTTCTGCAATGGCGCTCCGTCTGCCTGCATATGTGCTGCGCTGGCGCCCGGCTGCTGGCATTGCGAGTATTCTTATTGGTACGTCGGCAATTTCATCAACTACTTCGTGGGAGGTCGCGCTCATAGGTGCCGCCTTCAACGGGTGCGGGTATGGCTTTCTAACGGTTGGGTTTAACGGTTTCGCAGCGGCTTCCTTTGGTGATCGTTCCCCGGTCGTTCTCAATGTGCTGAACGCGGTGTTTGGAGTTGGGGCTATCGGCGCGCCGCTGCTTCTGGTGTGGTTCACCGGTCGCCCTGATGCGGCGTTTTTCGCGATCTTTCTGTTTGCTTTGGCAATCCTACCCTTCGCACTTCTCAGCGATGACAGGGGGCCTGACGTCACAGACCGGGGCGAGGACCTTTCTGTGTTACTTCGGCGCTATCGTTGGATCCTGTTTCTGATGGCGCTCGGTGTGGGGATTGAGATATCTGCCGTCGGTTGGGGCGCGACTGTTCTTGTTGCTCAAGGGATGAACGAGGCTAGTGCAGCTGTTTATACCTCACTTTTCTATGTCGCCTTTACCTGTATGCGGTTGGCTGCTGTGGGGATCAGTCTTTTTGTGCGTCCTGGGCGACTGGTGTTTGCCGGCCTCCTTGTCGCGGCCCTTTGCTTATTCCTGACCTTTGACGAGCAGGCAGCGCCTTATGCGTTTGTGTTGTCGGGTGCAGCCATATCGTTACTTTTTCCAAACATGTTTGCCTGGCTGGCCCGACCAATGGTCGCGTCGCCCAGGCTATCAAGCCTGCTCGTTGGTATGGGCATGTGCGGGGGCATCGCCATTCCAGCGATTGCGGGGGTCGCTGTTTCATTTGGTGGCGAACAGAGCGCATTCCTCTTCGTTGGAGCGCTCGCTCTCTTGGGTGCGGGGTTAGCTGCTCTGATGATCAGAGCGCATGGCCCCGAAATATCTGAATGAACGGAGTCAGCTCTCGCTTTAGAAAGGGCAGGGATCGGAAAAGGTTATGCGTTGCCCGCCGTCTGGGTGATGCAGGGTAAGAGACGTGCTGTGGAGCTGCAGTCTATCTGCCGCGTTGAACGCGTCGTCATGTGCGTAGATGTTGTCCCCCAGGATTGGATGTCCCAGGCTCAACATATGGACGCGCAATTGGTGCGAGCGTCCGGTGTGGGGATAAAGTGTAACGCGGGTAGCGCCTGCTTCCCGATCAAGCACCTGCCAACGGGTTTCAGCTGATCGACCATTCTCAAAATCAATCATCTGCCTTGGTCTGTTGGGCCAGTCGGTGATTATGGGAGCGACAACTGTCCCTTCATCCTCTGTCATTTCACCCCAGACACGGGCGGTATAGGTTTTATCCGTCTTTCGCTTTTCAAACTGCAGGCCCAGGTGTCGATGAGCATTTGGCGTCATCGCCATGACCAGAATGCCAGATGTGTCCATGTCCAACCGATGGACGATCGTTGCTGTTGGGAACTCAGCGCGGGCCCTGGTTTCAAGACAGTCGGCGTGGGCGGCGGGCTTGCCCGGTACCGTCAATAGCCCGGATGGTTTTGACAGGATGAGAATGTGCGCATCGTGATGCACCACCTTTAACGGTTCTTGTGGTGGTGCGTATACTATTGGGCGTGGTGCGTCTGTGCTCATGGTCGAGATATACGCTCACTTTATCTGATCGCAAAGTTTAGGTCGGTAACATGATCCGAGGCGACTTGGTCGGCGTAGAAAAACTGCCAGCACTTTTTGAGGACAGGTTCTATGCGCAAGATTTTCGTCGTTTCCGTGGCCTTTATGTCGCTTTTCCTTCTCGGTTGTGCCGGTGGCCACGTTGAAGGTTTTGAAGGAACCGAACCACGTCTTGTGCTGGAGGAGTATTTTGCTGGTGAAAGTCGCGGATATGGCATTTTTGAGGACCGGTTTGGGAACCTCAGGCGCGAATTTGTGGTCGATGTGACGGGTACAGTGGCTGATGGTGTTCTGACGTTGGATGAGCGTTTCGTCTATAAGGACGGCGAGAGGGACCAGCGTATCTGGACCATTCGCAAGCTGGATGACCGTACATATGAAGGCTCATCCCCGGATATTGATGGTGTTGCCGTCGGCAAATCCTACGGGAATGCACTAACCTGGGCATACGACATCGATCTTGTCATTGACCCTGAGACAATGTGGCGGGTTCGTTTCACTGACTGGTTTTATCTGCAACCTGATGGCGTGCTGCTCAACCGTGCAAGTGTCACCCGCTTCGGCGTGGAGATTGGAACGCTTACCCTTGTCTTCCTGAAGCAATAGGTCGTTTCAATAGTGCGGTGGAGGCGGCTCTTCTCCCGGCGTTCCCTTTTTGCTGGTTGCTTCGATGTTTAGCAAGCGGTCGGCGAGCAGGGTGATCGACCTTGTGAGCTTGTCGATCTCCGTCCATTGCGCCCGAACAGTTTCATTGAGTTCGTCCAGAAGTTTCGTTTGATGTGCAACCTGAACCTCCAGATTGCCTATTTTTTCGTTTTCTTCGGGTGTGGTCATAGAGGGAGTTTTCCGATTCAGGAGTTGGTTTGCACGAAGTGCCGTTTTTCTGTGGCAGACAGTTTCTTGAGGTCCGACTCCGCGCGGCTCGCCGCCGCCCTGTCTGGAAATTCCGCCTTGAACAGGATTTTCTGAGGCGGGAAGCTTTTGGTGAATTTGGCGCCTTTCCCGCTGGCGTGTGCAGCGAAGCGGGCGTCAACGTCTACGGTGATGCCAGTGTATAGCCGGTCCCCGGCACATTCCAGAATGTAGAGAAACCAGGGCTTTTCTTTCATTCTGCTCAATATGCCTATTGTTGAAGATTGGTGCGCATAAGTTTCTGGTCACAAATTACCATATCTTTTGCCATTCAAAAATGACTGGGGCTGCACCTGATATCATCCTTCCCCATTTAGTGGGACGAATTGATAAGGGAGGGTGGTCATGACCGGGATATCGAGAAATTTGGTTCTATTGATGATGCTGACCATGGTTAGCCTCATGCCGTCATTGGCATTGGCGGAGGGGCCTCTTGCGCCGACCGAGGCCGGCAATGAAATGACGGCGAAGCTGATTGCCAATGCAGGCGATAATGATCATCGCATGGCATACCAGACAGATAGTATTGTTGGTGTCGTGATGCTTGTCGTCGTGGTGCTTGCTGCGGCCTGGTTAAACCACGCGTCTCCCAGCCGGCGGGTTGTCGGAACGTTCCTGACAGCGGCAATGACATTGGGCATAGGGTTGATGATCGGCTGGCTTCAGCTGTTGGGCTCTCTAGACGATGTCCGTCCACCATTTCTTCCGACCGACGAACTGAAGCCCAATCTTATGAGGATTTTGGGAATTGCCTTCACCATTGGTGGGTTGTTTTTGCTGCTGGTGACTTATTGGCAAACCAAACGAAGCGATGTGTTGGCGTTGCAAACTGTAAATGAGTCAGAGCGATATGGTCGTGCGACACGGATCATTCATTGGACAACGGCAATTCTATTTGTCGCGCTGATCCCCATGGGGGTTTTCACCTCAATGATCCCGGAAGATGTTTGGTATCGGCAGGGATTTTATGTCGTGCACAAATCCCTCGGCCTGACAGTGTTGTTGCTGGTCGTCCTTCGGCTTTTCTGGCACCGGGTAAGTCCAACCCCTGGATTGGATGCTGGTCTAAAGCCATGGGAGCGCAGGTCTGCCCATGCTGCTCATGTGTTGCTCTATATCTTGATGATCGGATTTCCGATCACCGGGTTTGTGATGTCGACTTTTGGTGGCAAATACTCGCACTTCTTCTTTTGGGATGCGCCTCTTTTCTGGGCGCCAGATGCCGACCTTATTGTGCCATGGACGGTGCTCCACAAACTTGCGCTGCCGATCCTTTTTTATGTGATTTTTGCGGCGCATATTGCCGGTGCCTTGAAACACCAATTCGTTGATAAGCACGATGACGCCTTCAAACGTATGGTGACCTAACAGAGCGCTACCCTCGTTTGGCGCAATATGGTATTTCCTTCCGGAACAGTGTTTCGGGCAGTAAATGGCTAAGAAAAGAAGCGATGCGATCCGCGGGTTGGCGGGCCTTGGGGCCCGAAATGGCCCAGAGGGCAGCACATTGGGAGATGTCCTGGACGGGCTGGGCGACCGGAGCTTCGGTTGGGCGCTGCTGCTTGTCGGGCTGCTCAACATGCTGCCTCTGCCTTACGGGTCCAATCTGATTTTTGGCGTCCCCGCATTGTTTATTTCAGTTCAGATGGTGATGGGACGCTCCGACCTTTGGTTGCCAAAATTTCTGCTTAACCGTCATCTAAAGAGAGAAAAATGGCGCAATGCGGCGTTGAAAGCCCTGCCAGTTGCGCGGCCTGTGGCGCGCCTGACTAAAGCCCGTCTGTCGTTTCTGTTTGAAGGACGTGCCGAGCGTCTGCTAGGCGGCTTGCTGCTCGCGTCTGCAATCAACCTGTGCCTGCCAATCCCTCTTAGTGCCTGGCTGCCGGCAATCTCATTTGCTGTTTTGGGGATCGGTCTGATTGAACATGATGGTGCCATCGTCGCCTTGGGCGCGACGCTGGCTACAATTTCAATCCTAATTTCGATTGCGATTATCGTCGCATTCTATTTCGGCATTGGGTACTTCGCCGCATGACCTCAAGTGAGGTCGCCTTTTGACGACTTAGACGTCGAAGGTTTCATCTAACATTTTCTCAGATGCAGCCCATAGTTTTTTAGCAGCTTCGACGTCCTGGGCATGCGCTTGCACGCCAGCAAAGGGCACATCGTCTCTGGCCGGTTCTGCGATATGACAGTCTTCGCAATATTCGCCGCCGCGACCATTTAGGCTCGTGCTGGTTGCAGCCCAGACAGCTGTCGCTGCGCCACCCGCAGGCGTTTTGAACCCTTCCCGCACGTTGCCATCATCATCGACCCATCCCATGCCTTTGATTTCCGCATCTGACATGTCCCGTTGCAGGTTTGTCATGATGCCACCGGGATGTACAGAGAAGGCGTTTACACCTTTGCCTGAGAGGCGACGGTTCAATTCAACGGCGAAAAGGGCGTTGGCTGTTTTTGCCTGCCCGTAGGCGACCCACTTGTCATAGTCCGTGGTTTCAAAATTAATGTCGTCAAACCGGATAGGCGAAAGGCGGTGCCCGATGGAGCTCAGGCAAACAACGCGGGCAGGAGCTGCCTTGATCAGGGCAGGGGCCAGCTTGCATGTGAGCAACATGTGGCCCAAATGATTGGTGGCGAACTGACTTTCATACCCTTCAGGTGAGCGAGCCAGCGGGCAGGCCATGATGCCGGCATTGTTGATGAGAATGTCCAACCGATCATGGTTGGCGAGAAACCCATCCGCAAATGACCGCACGCTTGCATAATCGATGAGATCCATCTGGGCGAGGGAGATGTTTGGATTTCCCGTATCCTCAGAAAGACTTTTGGCAACCTCATCTCCCCTCTCGAGGGATCGCACGGGTAGGGTGACCGCAGCACCAGCTTGTAGAAGCGCCCGGGCCGTTTCTACGCCAAGGCCTGAGGCCCCACCGGTCACGATGGCTTTTTTTCCAGCAAGACTTACACCTTTGACCACTTCACCGGCTTCGGTACCGTGTCCAAAATTTTCTTGTGCGCTCATTGCGACCTCCCCAAACATCATTTGTTTGTCGCATGATGCATGGTGCGCCCAGCAGAGCCAGCAAAAAGCCGCCGGTTTCACGGAGGCGTCTGGCAGGCTTGGCAGAATTCTAGGGTTTTTTGGTGTTAAGGCCTTTGTTGACCGCGTCCAGAGCGCGGTCGACAGCATCTTTGGCGTTCTGAGTCAGTCCGCCCTTTTCATACTTGCGGCGGGCGACTATCTCCAGGCGGTCTACCAGAGCGTCGACGCTTTCGCTGTCTTCTTTGTCGAAGGGAGGAGGCGATACGTGGGAGGCGGCGCCGAAAAGATTGATCCACTTTTCGGAGCGCTTGCCCAGGTAGAGAAGGTCGTAAAACTGGCGACCAGGTCTGTCGCCGCCGCCAATGATGCCTATCAGTGCAGCGGCGATAGAAATGGGGCTCAGGAGCAGGTCGCGGAGACCGTCCAGAATCAGCTTGCCCTGAAACACGGTGACATCGCGCATCAGGGTCCAGCGGTCAACACCACTGGGCATGAGAACATCAGCCATACTCGTGTCACTCTCTACCTCATGAGTGTCATGAGGAGGCTGTTGGTCTTCTGGATTGTTTTGCTCGGCCATACGACCTCGTGCAGGCTATCTATTCCTGATCGGATTTCCGGACAAAAGTCACGGCATAGAAACGTTCGCCCTCAAAGAGGTCAGCCGGTTCGCCCATGCCTTCAATCATCTGGAATTTACGCGGCACGATCTGGCCTTCCATGCGATACCCCTTCGCGCTCATGTTGCGACGATGAAATTCCATCGCTGCGGGCGTGAAGTCCTTTGCCAAAACAGTGATGCGCTCCGGCTGGGTGTCGTCGTTTTCATCGGCCATAGCTTTGCTGAAATCCTGTCATTTAGGGTCATGGGGCTAGGGCGGTGGGCCCCGCCCGCTTCATTTGCTGGCGCTAGTATGATGTGCGCCGCTGCCTCTGTCGATAGAAGGTTCGCTGCCTAAATGCAAGAAAGGCTTCGCATAGAAAAAGGGCCTCGAGGTGGCCTCGAAGCCCTCTAAATACAGTGCGAATCAGTTGTTTTCAGAAGCCGTCCAGGCCGGCATAGCGATCCCGATGAAAACCGGCATTGCCAAAGGTTGCCGCGGCAACGCGGGCGCGCTTCATGAAAAGGCCGACGTCATATTCGTCGGTCATGCCGACCCCGCCATGCATCTGAAGGCATTCATTCGTGATGTGCTTGGATGATTCAGACAGGCGCGCCTTTGCCAGGCTTGCGAGGCTCGGGACGTCATTCCGGCGTTCTTCCAATGCACTAAGGGCGTCCAGTACGACAGACCGGCAAACTTCCAGTTCTGCAAACATTTCTGCTGCACGGTGCTGGAGCGCCTGGAACGATCCAATCGGTTCCCCAAACTGGGTGCGTTCTTTGAGATAGACCAGTGTCTGATCAAAGGCTTCCTGAATGAGGCCCATCAATTCTGCAGAGACCCCGATGCGGCCGGCATCAAGGACAGGTTCCAGAACGTCCCAGCCACCATCGACTCCACCAAGTGCCGCTGATGCGGGCACGGTCACGTCTTTCAGTGTGACGTTCGCCGCATTACGGCTGTCTGCCATGATGGTCCGCGTGATCTCCAGGCCGTCTGTCCCGCTGGTGTTGACCAGGAATAGGGTCAAACCATTCGACTCATTCACTTCGCCTGATGTGCGCGCGACAACAATCAGCGTGTCGGCCACATGACCATCAATCACGAACGTTTTTGACCCGGACAGTTTGAAATTGTCACCGTCAGCCGTCGCTGTTGTCGCAATCTGTGTTGGGTTGTGATGTGGCCCTTCTTCAACCGCCAACGCCATGATGGTCTCGCCAGCTGCAATAGCAGGCAGAATATCCTGGCGTTGTGTTTGGGAGCCCCCCAGCTGAACAGCTGTTGTGCCCAGGAGGACAGTTGAAAGAAGTGGTGTTGACGCGATGGTCCTTCCGGCTTGTTCCAGAATGACGCCCAGTCCAACCGGGCCAAACTCCGTGCCGCCATAGCTTTCCGGCACGAGCACACCGGCAAAACCCAAGTCTGCCATTTCTTTCCATGTGCTGCGGTCAAAACCGTCAGCGTTTTTCTCATCCCGCAATTTTCGCAGGTTCGCAACCGGCAGCTTTTCTTGAAAAAACTGCGATGCTGTTTCTTTGAGGAGTGTTTGCTCCTCGGTCAGTACCAACCCCATGGGTATCCCTGTCTTTTTGTACGTTTCTATATCTTCAAGTCGTGATCGTCGCGTGTTAGCTCGGCAGGCCGAGAACACGCTTGGAGATCACATTGAGCTGAACTTCGGTGGTGCCACCTTCGATGGAGTTCCCCTTTGAGCGCAACCAGCTGCGCGGAGCCGACAGTTCTTCGGCGGAGAAGCTGTCACCTTCCCACCCAAGGCCCTGCGTGCCCATCAGTTCGATGATGAGCTCATTGCGGCGCTTGTTCAGTTCCGTTCCGTAATATTTGAAGATCGACGATGCAGCGCCGGTTCCCTGGCCTGCTTTCGCTTCTTCCGTTGTGCGCTGAAGTGTCAGGCCGAACGCGTGGGAGTCCATTTTTTGACGTGCAACGGAATCGCGAACGGTGGCATCGGAGATCTTGCCGTCTGCCTGGCCGACATAGTCTTTCGCCAGGTCTGCGAGGCCGGTACCGCCGCCGCCACTCCCCATGCCCATACCGGAGATCATTTCGCGCTCATGCTGGAGCAGGCGCTTGGCAATGGTCCACCCTTTGTTGAGCTCGCCAACCAGGTTGCCTTTTGGGGCGGTTGCATCGGTGAAGAAGGTTTCACAGAAGGGGGAGGCCCCTGAAATCATGGTGATCGGGCGGGCTTCAACACCGTCCTGTTCCATGTCGATCAACAGGAAACTGATGCCATCATGTTTGACGCTTGTGTCGGTGCGCACGAGGGCAAAGATCCAGTCGGCCTTGTCAGCGTAAGACGTCCAGATTTTCTGGCCATTGACGAGGTAGTGGTCGCCCTTGTCTTCGCACTTGGTCTGAAGGCCTGCAAGGTCAGAGCCTGCGCCTGGTTCCGAATAACCCTGACACCAGCGGATCTCGCCGCGCACGATCTTCGGCAAGTGCTCTTTCTTCTGTTCTTCATTTGCGAATTCAAGAAGAGCTGGGCCAAGCATCCAGATGCCGAAGCTCATGAGAGCAGGGCGGGCTTTGATGCGTCGAAGTTCCTGCTGCAGGATCTTGTTTTCATCTTTGGAGAGACCGCCGCCGCCATATGCAGCAGGCCATTGCGGTGCGGTCCAACCACGGCTCGCCATAGCGTCGAGCCATTGCTTTGACTCAGGGTTCTTCCACACAGCGCGTTTTCCGCCCCAGGGACTTTCGTCCTCTGGCATGGGGGTGCGCATTGAAGGGGGGCAGTTTTCTTCCAGCCAGGCACGGGTATCGGCCCGGAATTGCTCTAGAGCGTCCATAAGCGTCTCTTCCTGATTTTTCGTCAGTTACGTTGCAAGAAGAATAGCGCTGATGGGCCGCCAGGCAAGCGGACATTGGGTGTAAGCGGTTGTATTTCGCGCGATTTCCGCAGGGGCGGTGGTTGTCAAGCGAAGGAAATTAAAGACCTCAAGCTGGCTTCGGCCTACCAACTCCCGGTCTTTGAGAGGAAGGGCGAATAATCACCAAACTCAAATCTTAAGGGCAGCGTGTTTTGGGTGGCGGTGATCTTGGTCGGCGTGATTTTCGTCAGGCGTTTGGCTCCCTCAAATCGATCAAGGTCAGGGCCGTCCCAGATGGTTTCTGCTTTCCCACTAATGTAGATGAGCCCATTCTTTTCAAAATCGATGAAGATGAGCCCTGCCTGGGGGTTCAATTCAATATTGCCAAGCGTGTTGAAGTGATTATTGCCTACAAAGTCCGGGAAGAGGATGGAATTCTCGTCGGCAATTCTGACAAAGCCCGGCTTGCCGCCTCGATGGGAGACATCTGCGCCCATGGCTGCTGATCTGCTGCCGTCGGAGTAGGCGGTGGCTATGAAGAATGTGTCAGCGGTGATGATTGTGCGAAGCACATCGCTATCGGACAGTGAGGCATCCCGCACCGCGGGCTTGGACGCGCTTCCTGATGGGGCGACATATGTGACATCGCGCGTCTGGATGAATTTGGGGCAATTGCCGAAAGATTGATCCACGACGATATCAAATGTTCCATCCTGCACCCGTGACGCTTTGCCATTGAAGCGGTTGCGGCGACGCGTTGCCGGTTCAATTCCCAAGACTCCGAGATAGGTGTTCTCCTGCAATGTCTCGTTGAGAGGGTCGCCTGCAAGCGGGGTTGTGTTTAGCTGGATGCGTTCCGCATCTGGGCTTTCAATGAAGCCCTTGGGCCCTGCAATCAGGGACGCCCAGGGCCTCCCTTCCTTATCGACGGAGCCCAGCAGAAGGAAGGGAAGGTTTTCGTAGAACTCGCGATGTTGATCGGGCAGGTGATCGCGAATGACACGCAGACCCTGTATCTCCGTTCTTTCCCGGACACCGGCCCGTTCCTGAATGCGCAGTTCGCCTTCGTGGAATGGCGGTGTATCTGATGTCCAACCTTGGCTCATCTCACTTCCTCCTGCTGAATTGTTCAAGCTGTGGGTGCGATGAATTCGACGCGGACGCCACCTGGGATGGTGCACATGAGGTGATGGATGTCGCCGCCGCCCAAAGATTCCGGGGAGAACTCGATCTCGCATCCTGGTGCCGCTTTGATCCTGTCATGAAGTGTTGCAAGGGCGGCTCTATCAGCCACCTTCAATGCCAGGTGATGGAGACCGATGACGTTCTTCCGATCAAAGGCTGTGGCTGTGGCCGGATCATTTGCCTGCCAAAGGGTAATCATGGTCGTGCCGTCAGACAGGAAGGCCGCCGGATAATCTGGCACCTCGCCGACTTGGTTGTAACCGAGCGTATCGAGAAAGAAGGCCTTTGTGTCTGCAAGGCTTGGGACCGTGAGGCCGATATGGTGGGCACCTTGGGTCAGGTTCTGGGTGTCAGTTGCTTGGGTCATGAAGTCCTCCATTGAGTGCGTGGGCGTGTTGGGTCGATGGCGGAAATCTGGGCCTTTTCTTCAAATGAATGAATATGCTAGTTTCGAACTTCATTATTTTGGAAAATGGAATAATAGATGGACCGGTTTCGCGCGATCCAAGCTTTCGTGGCCGTCGCAGATGAGGGTGGGTTTGCCGCCGCCGGGCGTGCCCTGAGGCTCTCTGCACCGTCTGTGACGCGTCTCATCTCGGAGTTAGAAGAAGCCCTTGGAGCCAGGTTGTTTCATCGGACGACGCGCTCTGTGGGTCTCACCGATGCGGGGACCCGTTATCTAGAAGATTGTCGTCGTATCCTGGCTGATCTTGAAGACGCTGACGCCCATGCCGGTGGTCGGCACGGGCAGCCTGAAGGGTGGGTGTCTGTCACGGGATCAGCGCTGTTTGGACGCCTCGCGCTCACTCCCATCCTGTTCAGGCTGATGGATCGCTACCCGGGGCTGTCGGTTTCCACGCTCTTTGTCGATCGCGTGGTTCACATGATGGATGAAGGTATTGATGTGGCAATCCGGATAGCCGACTTGCCGGATTCAACGCTGGTCGCATCCCGGGTTGGCTCTGTGCGCCGGGTTCTCTGTGCCGCACCATCCTATCTGGACGAACATGGGACCCTTGAGAGGGTTACCGATCTTGATCAGCACCGGCTGATTGATTTTTCGCAAAGCCGATCCGGCAGTCAGTGGGGGTTGGTGTCAGGCGGCAAAATGGTTACACACCGACCGGACACGCGTTTGCGCGTGAACACAGCTGACGCTGCGATCGCCGCCGCAGTCGTAGGGCGGGGCGTGACGCGCGTTCTGTCCTATCAGGTCGCCGCAGAAGTCGCCGACGGCAAATTGCAGATTGTGTTGCCTGAGGCGGAAGGGGCGCCACTGCCTGTGCATGTTGTGCACAAAGAAGCGGGTCAAACTTCTGCCCGCGTGCGTGCCGTGGTTGATCATCTGGTGGAAGAATTGCGGGCGTCTTCCTGGCTTGACCACTGAAACAAAAAAGGGCGGCCCGAGATTTCCGTCCGAGGCCGCCCAAATCTTTGTTCTTTGCCCGGCGTGTTAAGCGGGAATGCCCAGCTCGTTCAGCGCGAAAGTGGTAACGCCTTTGTAGTCTGCTTTACCGTTTGACGCGCGGAAGGGGATCGCGTCACCAACCAGAATGCGTTTTGGCGTTTTGTATCCGGCGAGGGCACCGCGCACATGTTGGCGGAGATCTTCTTCGTTGAAGTCGCCTTCGCCGCTCAGTTTCACAATGCCCGTAACAGACTGGCCCCATTTTTCATCAGGAACACCAACAACAAGTGCGTCTTCCACGGATGGGTGGGTTTTTAGAACTTCCTCGATTTCTTCCGGATAGACTTTTTCGCCCGCAGTGTTGATGCAGACAGAGCCTCGTCCAAGAAGTGTGAGCGTGCCATCTTCTTCGACGGTGCACCAATCGCCAGGGATTGAATAGCGCACACCATCAATTGTCTTGAAGGTCTCAGCCGTCTTCTCTTCGTCTTTGTAGTAGCCGACAGGAATAGGCCCGGAGAGGGCGATGAAGCCCGGTGTGCCTGAACCAGGGGCTACGAGATTGTCCTGTTCGTCAAAGACTTTACAGCGGTCACCGATCTGGAATTTGGCAGTGTTGATGACGCCGTCCGTAGTGGTCAATGATGACCCAAAGCCGAGACCCTCCGAAGAGCCGAAGCTGTCGGTCATGATGGCGGTCGGCATGTGTTTGAGAAGGCCTTGCTTTACTTCCATTGACCACATGACGCCGGACGAGATGAGTACTTCCATGGCGGAGAGGTCATACTTGCCGGGGTTTTCATCCAGTGTCTTTAGCAGCGGTTTTGCGAAGGCATCACCCACAATGGCCGCGCTGCTGATTTTGTTTTTGTCGATGGCGGCAAGCATTTCTTCAGGACTGAAGGAAGGATGGCTGAGGGTTACGATGCACCCGCCATTCATCTGATTGCCAAGTGCAGTCAAGAGACCTGTGCCATGCATAAGCGGGCAGGCAGGGATCATTTTGCCTGCCGGACCAACTTCCTTGATGGATGCTTGCAGTTCTTCCAGTGATTCAGGCACGGGGCCAAGGCGTCGCAGCGCGTTAAGCTGTGCCTCGCGTAGGTCGTCATGGCGCCACATAACGCCTTTGGGCATGCCCGTTGTGCCGCCGGTATAGATGAAGAGCTGGTCATCGGGAGAGCGCCTAATGTCGAGCTGGGAGCCGTCACCGGAGGTTGCGAGGCTCTCGAAGCTTTCTGCGAACGAGGCGGTGGTGCCGTCTTCGGTCACTTCGATAAACGTGCTGACCTTCGTCAGCCGGTCTTTCAACTCTTCCATGATGTGTCGAAACTCAGATCCGTAGACGACGGTCTGTGCATCTGAATTGTCGAAGATGTAGAAGACTTCATCGGCCGTGTAGCGATAGTTGACGTTTGCATGGACCATCCGCGCTTTGAAACTTGTCGCAAGCGACTCCATGTATTCCGGGCGATTGCGCATATAGAAGGCAAGTTTGTCGCCGGGCTTGGCGCCACGTTCGATTAGATTTCGCGCCAGATTGTTGGTGCGCTTTGTGGTCTCGTCCCAGGTGATCGTCCGATCACCATGGATCATGGCTGGCGCGTCAGTCGGCAGCATCGGCGCAATCGTGTCGAGTATATCGCCGTAGTTCCAGGCCATATGGTCCTCCCCATTTTAGCGTGTGCGGGCATTGTTTACCCTTTGGGGCAAATATACCGCGCTATGCGGGGAGGTCACGCGAAACTGTGACGTTAGGCGGCGGTTTTGCACGAGCGCCTTTTCCAGGCCGCAGTGAGCCGAAGGGCAAGAGCTATAAAAGCCAAGCCTGACCCTACGACACCCACTACAACTAAATCTTCAGGTCTGCCGCCTGCCTCACCTTCTGACAGGCGCCCCATATAGGTGATCAGGAAGATGAACCAGAGATAGTGCAGCCCGACTGAGTGCAGTCTGCGCCAGTTGGTGCCGAGCTTTCTGACACTCCGGTCGTTTGATGTTGTGGCCATGGCAAACATGAGGACATAGGCCAGACCACCACCGATCAACGTCGCGGCGTCGGGTGACACGCCCATGAAGACAAAATAGCCGGTCAGGGCGCCCAGATGAATTGTGTGTGCGATTGCGAAGTTTATGCCGATGTAGCGCCTGTTCTTCTGCAACCAGTGGGCAAGGTTTGTTCGCCAGAGGGAGACAAGCGGACCGGCGAGGTAAGCCAGTAGGAAGAGGGGGAAGCTCACCCGGACCGTATAACGTGCTGCCAGCTGCAAGCCTCGATCGCTCACACCGAAAAGCGCCAAAGGTCCTATGACCGTCGCCAGCGAGGCGACCAATGTTACGGCAAAAAGCCATGAGGGGATTTTCCTCTTCGCGACCATTCTGCGTTCTCCCAGATCTAAATCATACAATCTGTATGAATTGGATCGTGTATAGTTGCTTTGAAATTTTCATACAAGCTGTATTTTTATGAACGCTCCTGCAAAGAAACCCTCACGCAATCACACAAAACTGCTGAAGGCCGCCCGTGCTCTCTTTGTATCTCAAGGGTATGCGGAGACGGGTACTGAGGAAGTTGTGGCCCGTGCCGGGGTGACACGGGGTGCGCTCTATCATCAGTTTTCAGACAAAAAGGATCTCTTTCGGGCGCTCTTCCTCGACATGCTGAATGACGTCGCCATGGAACTGTTTGAGAAAACAATGGATGAGATCACGCATGACCGGGAGGATCTGGTTGTGGGGACACGCATCCTTCTCGATCTCTACAGCAGGAATGACATCAAACAGGTGATCCTGCTTGATGGTCCCGCTGTATTGGGCTGGGAAGAGTGGCGTGAGCTCCAAGAACCACTCAACAAAGCGCTGGTGACCCATTCTCTGGAACATCTCGTAGACGAAGGGATCTTACCGAAGCAGCCCTTGGAGCCGCTGGCCGATCTCATCGGTGGCTCACTGATGCAGGCGGGGCTCGCGATTGCGAGTGCGAAAGACCCTGATGCAGCGCGAAAGATGTATGCAAAAAGCCTAGAAGCTCTGCTCGCGCCGATTGCGACCCCAAAATAAGGCGGTTAGCAGTCAGCCTGGCCGCGTGCGTTGCAAATTGATGTGGTGTCCGCCAGTTGGATGGGCGTCCCTTCAACTGTCAGGCGCTTTATCACGGCCAGAAAATCATTGTCCACGCGGATCGCAGTGTTCGGGTTGAACCGGTCATCGAATGGGAAGCCAGTTTGATGCACGACCGGATTAAACCGCGTGGAGTTGACCGCTATTGTGAAGACATCTGTTGGTGTCCGCAAAAGGAGTGGACCTCCTGACCAACCGGAAATCATGTCGCAGTCGTGGTTGAAGACACGGGTGTCTCCAAAATTGTGACTGCCGCTTCTTTTGTGTCTTGGACCACAGTTTTCAGACATGAGCATGGGTAGGCGTTCGCCATTGTGGCCTGCAAGTTGGATGAAGGCGCCTGCCGTTCGGTGGTCTTCGATTGCGGCTAGGTCAACCGACAGCGGCATGGGCATGTCAATTGAGACCCGGCCCTGTACTACAGCAACAGCCCAGTCATCATTCCATCCTTTGCCGGGGGTTGAGGTTCCGGTCGTCACGTAGGTGATCGGCAGCGCACGCGTGGGATCTCCTTCGGGCAAGAAGGAACAGTCTTGCCAGCGGTCTCCGTCTTTTGTGTAGAAAGCGTGGGCAACTGTGGTGATCACCTCATGGCGTCGTGCTGGATTCGCATCTGGTGTTGTGATGAGACTGGCTGTTGGGATGCGCTTCGTGTCAGCGCAGGCGATGACACCGACAAATCCCATTTGATCGTCCGGTGTGATAAGGCGGCGATCATCTATTTCAAAGACATTTGCGAATGAGGGGATTGCTGGAAGAAGCAGCGCTGCGGCCGCAGCTGACAGACCAATGGCAAGGCGTTTGTGCCATTGAAAAGCCCGTTCAATAAAAGCCTGTTCCACACTCATGGAATGACCTAGCCCCACGGTGACGTTGGGGAAAGTCTAGCACGGGAATGGTAAATAAAAAGGGCGATACCCGCAGGTACCGCCCCAATTTACGAAATTTTGATCGGTTATTCAGCCGCTGTCATATTATCGAGCGACATGTATTTGTTGGTGTTTCCGTTCAGTTCACGGAGGTATTTAATGCCTTCTTCGGCAATATCATCACCAACCATCCGATCGCCCTCTTGGTGAAGCTCTTTCATATCGATGAAGGCTGCATAGTTCGCCGAGGTGCGGTCAGTGATTACGCCTGCTTTAAGAAGTGTCTTGATGAGAACACGGAAGATATTCGTTGCTTCCATCATGTCTTCGCGGACGGCCGTGTCGGTCATTGCTTCCAGGAAGGCTCCCTGGACCCATTCCCAATCAAGCCCTACTGCAGCATAAATGTGCTTCTTCTGCTCCGGACTGCCTAGATTGTAGAGCAGCACCTGGAAGACCTCCCAGGCCCAATCCTCGATCTGATTGCGTTCATGCTCGGAGAGTTTGGGGATTGTGCGATCTGCCCAGATTTTTCCGAACTTATGATGGAACGCCTCGTCGGTCATGGTGAGCTGCATCAGCTTGGTCATGACAGGGTCGTTGGACTGTTTGTAGAATGTCGCGAAGGCGCCCATGGCGAGCCCTTCTACGAGCATCTGCATGCCGACAATCTTTTTCCACACAAGAGGCGATAGAACGAGTTCTGTCAGAAGATCTCCAAGGGCTGGACCCACCGCAACCGGCTTGCCCCACCTGGCTTTGATGTAGTTGGAAAAGCCTGCCACGTGGCGTGCTTCTTCGCGTGTTTGGTTTGCAGCATATTCCTGTGCGCCTGGGTCTTTCAGAATGTGACAGAGGCTCGCCGACAAGGCCAACGCGCCTTGTTCGCCATGTAGAATGGATGAGAGCGACCATTGCACGTCCAGGTTCACCAACTTGATGCGCTGTTTTTCATCGATCTTGTCATTAATAGCTGTTTGCAAATCAGCAAGACCAATCGGATCAACCAGATACTCATTTTCCATATCGAAGGGTTGGCTGAAGTCCACAAACTTTGGGTCCTGTGGGTCCCAAAAATGGTCGTGAGTTGCTGAGATGATTTTGTCGAAGGCTGTCGAGCGATTGCCGTATCGTTCTACCTCCATCATGGCCGGAAAATCATCCGGTGCGACGGCTTCGTAAGCACTATCAACTGTAATGTTCGTCTGTTCGGTAGACATGACTCTCCTCCAAAGCGATCTACAACACTGGCTTGGTTGGTAGCCTAGCCGGAAATTGCTATTGAAGGCAAAAAAATGACGGGGCAGTCACCTTCTTTTTGTAACACTGCTCTACTTAGTTCGGATCAGACTTGGCTTGCGAATGGCGTCCAAGGGCAGTATTTCTGCGGTGCTTTTGGGTTGCGGCGCAATGTGCTTTTCAACCGGACCTTGATATAGCTCGTCAGTTTCCCGGCGCCGGTCCGGTCCCAGATAGGTTGGTGTGCGGATAAAAAAGCTCGGATTGCTGACGATTGACACCAGACGTTCATAGAGGGTCTGCCAGGAAACAGGCTTTGCGAGATATTCTGTCACGCCACTTGCCCGTGCCTTTTCGACATGTTTCTTCTCCAGGTGACCCGACAACATGATGATGGGCACATAAGGATTGGGATTGTCGGGAGCTGTGCGAATACGATTTGTCAGCTCATACCCGTCCATGGGCGCCATGGCACCATCCGTTATGACAATGTCCGGCGCTGTTTCCATGTAAAGCGCCAATCCCTTTTCGCCATCCTCCGCGATGAGAATGTCGGTGATGCTCATGGCTTCCAGGAGGGCCTCAAGCAAGGTCCGCATTTGCTCGCTGTCCTCGACGATCAAAATTCTAAGGGGGGCAAGGCTTGTTTCGGTCATCGCGTTACCCCTCCCTCATTTCGTCTGCGGTCGACCTATCCGTGGGCTTTTGTGAAGCGTCAGATGGCTCGTCCAATCTCTTCAGGACCAGCTGCGCAAAAGCACCGTCGGGTTCTGGTGAAAGATTGGCAACATGGTTGAGGGCTTCAATGTGACCTTCAATTACGGGAATGGCGCCCGGTGTCTGGTCAAAGCGCGCACAAATTCTTGTTGCTATTTGCCCTGATAATGAACGGCCAAATGTTCCGGCGACGCCGCGGATGTCATGGGCGATTTCATAGATCTTAGCCCGTGTGTCCTCGGCGCCAGATTTCCCATCAATATAGGCGCGTTCCATATCCGAAATATGTGAGAGCAGGACTTTTGTGTAGTCCTGTTCCAGAACAGAAACGACATCGCTTATGCGTGTCAGGATCCGGGGGTCCATGCGCATGTGAGCGCCGTCGGTGACGAGACCTTTGGTCTCGGCAATTGACGGGACGGGAACCACTTCTGGTGGTCCACCCAGAAGCGACCGTATTGCTACATCTGGCTTGTGTTGCATACTAGCACCCTTGCCCAGAGCCGAAAGCATCCCCTGATCTTCCGTTGGACGTTTGAAAAGGCTAGTCGTTCAAGGTTAAGAATATGTCGGGAAACGTGGTTGACCAGTCATTAAGACGGAGTGGTCAGTGGCCCGCGCCGGTGGGTTTTGTGGCCTGAGCAGCGTCCGGGCCAAAATCCTGGTCCAGGCGGGCGAGCCGTTCTGCAAGTACAGCGGAGCTGTCGGCAAAAAGATCAGCGATACGAGAGGCAGTGCGTCGTGCGGCATCGATTTCTGCGATGGTGCGTTCAATCTCTACCTGGCTCGCAAATTCTTCACGTGGCGATGTGAGATCAAGTCCCTCAGCATCAGTTGTCAGGTTTGCGACATGAAGCGCAATGGATGCACGTTCTTCTGAGTCGAGCTTGATTTCGTAGGTGCTTCTGGCGCCATCGAGCAGGTTCATGCCATTGTGCTCGGCCCGCTCAATAGTGTCTGAAATGGTATGAAGTAATGTGATGTAACGGTTTGCGATCAAGGCTCTGCGCCCGACGCTTTCCGTTTCGCGTGCGGTCGCGGTAAGGAGTTCGGCTTCCACAAGCAGGTCAGCAACGATGTCGATCGCCAGGATGGCGGTTTCAACGGTGTTGAGTGCGGTGGCAATCTCAGCTCCGGCCTTGGCAACTTTTGCCGGCGCACCTGTTGCCAGACTTTTCATCACTCGGGTGACTGCTTCACCAGTGGGGACAGCAGGTATCGCTGCCTCGGCAGGATTTCCCCGCTTGCCGACAAGTTTGCTGATAAGCCCCATATCCATCGTTCCTTTGCCGCCAGCGTCGGTTTCCGACATTCGGCGATTTGCACTGGATAGACGGTAATTGCAGTAGAGTTTACAGTTTATGAATAAATCATCCCAATAAGGCCCAGACCGCATGCGACTCCTGATCCGCCTCTATCCGTTTGCACGGTTTTTTTTGCGGCTTTACTGGCGTTTTTCCCGGCCGTTAACGGCCGGCGCCCGTGTGTTGGTGATAGACGAAAAGGATAGGGTTTTGCTGGTTCGCCACACCTATTTGCCAGGCTGGTACCTGCCTGGAGGTGGTGTGGACGGGGGGGAGACCATGCGCAGTGCAGCGGAGCGGGAGCTCTGGGAAGAAGTTGGGGTGACTCCAAAAGGGGAGCTGGAGTTCTTCGGCCTCTATGCCAACTTCGCAGAATTCAAGTCAGACCATGTCTCTTTGTTTGTGTTGCGTGCCTTCGACATCGAGGCGCGGCCCAATAGAGAGATCGCTGAGTTTGGCTTTTTTTGTCAGGACGCTCTGCCTGCGGAGACAAGTAAGGCGACGCGCATCCGGATTCGTGAGGTGATGGACGGTTTGACGCCACCGGACCATTGGGCTGTCGACTGATCCGGTGACGCTCTAATTTGTGCGCTTACGCTTGTGGTTTTCTGTCCCGCCAGGGCTTTGCTTCTTCCAGCTGCGATGCAAGTCTGATCAAGGTTGCGTCCTCACCAAAGCGCCCAGTGAACATGACGCCAACGGGCAGGCCGTCTTCAGTCCAATGAAGCGGGACGGACATGGAAGGTTGGCCGGTCATGTTGAAGAGCCCAGCGTATGGCATGATCTTTCCCAGGTTCGCGAGATAGGTGCCCACATCGTCCGTCATCATGTCGAGAACGCCGAGCTTTGGCGGCGGTGTCCCAAGAACGGGGCAGAGATAGATGTCGTGGCTCTGCATGAACATGCCCATCATGCGCCCCATCTGATGGATGAAGAGGGTCGCGGCGGCATAGTCGGTGCTGGTGCGATCTTTGGCGGCGTTGGCCATCAACCAAGTAACGTGCTCCACGTCATTTTCCGTGAGGTTTCGCCCAAGCGCTTCTCCCCGTTGCTCCAGGGTCAGTGCGACATTGGCGCCGATAATGGTCGCTTGTGCATTGCCCATGGCAACGGGGTCTATGGTTGGTGCCGCCTCTACGACTTCATGGCCGAGGGACTCGCAGAGCTTTGCTGCGTCCAGAATTGATTTTTCGACTTCAGGGTCTGGTTTTGTGCCGTCGCTTCGTTTGGTGTTGAATGCGATGCGTAGTTTGCCGGTTGGTGCGCCGACTTCCTGCAAGAAGGGCCGATCGGGTTCCGGCGGTAGATAAGGGTCGCCTGCAGCCATGCCTGTTGTGGCATCAAGCAGGGCGGCGCTGTCGCGCACGGTTTTGGATACGCAATGGCTGATGGACATGCCCGCCCAGCCTTCACCCCGATCGGGGCCAGCTGGCGTGCGTCCTCTCGTTGGCTTTAGCCCGAACAGGCCGCAGGCGGACGCTGGAATACGAATGGAGCCGCCGCCATCTGATGCATTCGCTAATGGGAGAATGCCAGCAGCAACAGCTGCTGCGGCCCCGCCTGAGGAGCCGCCCGGCGAATGCTCCAAGTTCCACGGATTGTGTGTGGGGCCATAGAGACGTGGTTCGGTTGTGCCTGTCAGGCCTAGTTCTGGAGAGTTGGTTTTGCCGAACAAGACCAGGCCAGCGTCGAGATAGCGGTCGGTCAGGGTTGTGTTGTGATCGGCTACATAGCCTTCGAAGGCGCCTGATCCATAAGTTGTGACGGTTCCGTCCCAAAGCAGGTGGAGGTCTTTCAGGAGGAAAGGTACGCCTTTAAATGGGCCGTCCGGCAGGCCATCGGATATGAGCTTGCGGGCTTCGTCATAGTGCTTCAAGACCACAGCGTTGATTTTCGGGTTGATTGCTTCGGTGCGTTTAATTGCTTCGTCCAGCAATTCTGTTGCGGTGACGTCGCCCTTTGCGACACGCTCTGCCAGCCCCAGCGCATCATGATCTTCATATTCTTTGAAACTACCCACGGCTCTCTCCCCATGTTTCGTCTTTTTGGTTTTGGGGAAGCTTAGGGTGTGGATCGCGATAAGTCACATTTGCGCGATGTTACGATGACTTAATGATCATGCTTCTGCAGAGGGAGTAGAGTTTTTGTGGTTTCTTGAAGGAGAAAGATGATGAAACACACTCTCGCCGGATTTGTTGCCGTTGCATCCCTCGTGCTGCCGCTCAGTGCCGTGCAGGCAGCGTCAGACTTCTCTACTGATCAATTGAGGTCTCTCAACAATGAGCACACACGGATTGTGCGCCAGGCTCAGCGTGTCTGTTCTGTTGGACCATTTACTGGTGTTGTGCGCCGCAATCAGAGCAATGGGTGTATTGTCGGTGATGTTGAGCGTCACGTCCGGTCGGTAGGAGATGCAAATATGCTCACCTTCCATCAGGCTCTGCCCCTGCGGGTCCGCTACAGCTCAGAGCGCAGCTTTGGGCAGGTGGAGCGTTACTTCCATTAAAAAAACCGCCGATGTTTGTGGCATCGGCGGTTTTCTTTGGCAGAAGATGGGAAGCTTAGATTGGTTCCCAGGTGAACACTGAGGCAGTGTTGCCGAGATCGGTCATGTCGCCCTTCATCGCAGGGAAGCCGTGAGAGAGGAGTGTCTCAGGCGTCCAACCTTCGAGGCGCGTAACGGCGCGTACAGGACGAGGTTGGCTGAAGAGGAAGACCTCATTGCCGCGGACCGAGAAGATCTGACCGCTGACATCGCACTCCGGCGCGGACAAGCCCACGGCGAAGTTCGCCACTTGGTCAGCGCGCATAGCATTTTTCATGCGATCAACACGTTGGGCAGAGGCTTCGTCCTTCACAGGGATGGTTGCGATCATCCGCGTCCAGGCAAACGGAGCAATGACGTTCGAGCGAACGTTCTTCATCGCGCCTTCCATGGCGATGATGCGGGAGAGGCCGACAATGCCCATCTTCGCGGCGGCATAATTCGCCTGTCCAATATTGCCAATAAGGCCCGACGTGGACGTGAAGAGCACATAATTGCCTTCTTCCTGTTTGCGGAAATGCTCCACCGACGCGCGGGTCATGTTGTAGGAGCCCTTCAAGTGGACCTCCAGAACAGAGTCCCAATCTTCATCTGGCATTTTATGGAACATGCCATCGCGCAGAATGCCTGCGGGGCTGATGATCGTGTGGAGGGCGCCGAACTCATCCATGGCCTGTGCGATCATGTTCTCAGCGCCACTTTTGATCGCGACGCTGTCTGAGTTGACGACGGCTTCGCCACCGGCTGCTTTGATCTCATCTGCTACCTGTTGTGCAGGACCGGCGCTGCCTTCGTCCCCGCCAGCGACACTGCCGCCCAGATCGTTCACGACGACCTTGGCTCCCTGGCGTGCGGCGATCAGCGCACATTCTTTCCCGATGCCGTTTGCCGCACCGGTCACAAGTACGACTTTTCCTTCAAGCAATCCCATGTGCCATCTCCCTGTTTTGTCTTTCATCTGGCCGCCGCCCACGCGGAGCTGAACGGCTTATTGGTTGGCGCTGAAGCTACCCGAAGGCACCCTTATGGGGCCAGTCTTTTCCCCAATTTTGCCTGTGGTAGGCAGGCTGCCGTAGCGAAACCGGTGCTGAGGAAGTCGGTTTTTCTGGACGGCCTGGTTTTTCCCTGCTACCTCAGCCTCTTCGCGGTCGTTTAAGATCTGCGAATTTGAGGACGGCAAGATGGTTTTGGCGAAAGCCCATTTGCGACGACGACGTATCGAGCGGGGGACTAAATCCCTCGATCTTCGTGCGCGCGTGCCTGCCTTCCTCTAAACGGCTGGAGACAAGTCCAGACAAGCGCCGCCCGAAAGCTTGCTGTTCTTTAGCCGTTTTGAAAGATTACTCCCATGGTGTTCGACATCCTCCCGGAAACCCCGGCGCATGAAGCCGATATTGAAGCGTTGCACGACCTGAGTTTTGGTCCTGGACGTTTTGCCAAAACCGCTTACCGGATGCGCGAAGGCGTCCCGCCTGTGTCGTCTTTGAGTTTTGTTGCCTTTGCTGACGCAGACGGTGCGTCCCGGATGGTTGGTAGTATTCGGTTTTCCCCTTTGGTGATTGGTGGCGACCAAGGACTGCTGCTTGGCCCTCTGGCTATGGACCCGTCTGTGCGCGGGCAGGGTGGCGGTCTTGATCTTATGCGAACAGCGCTCGATGCAGCGCGCGCCGAAGGGCATCAGTTTGTCATTCTGGTCGGAGATGCACCTTATTACGCAAAGGTCGGTTTCCAGCAGGTGCCGCCCGGCAAGATTACCTTGCCTGGACCTGTTGATAAGAGCCGTTTGCTTTACTGCGAGCTTGTGCCTGGTGGGTTTGACGGTGTTTCAGGCACGGTAGAGAAGGGCGCTTGAGCGGTTTGGCTATTTGCTTTCACGCCGCCAGCCAAGAAGCAAAACGCCGATCATCAGAGGTAGGGCAATCAACGGTGAGAGCAACGGCACTTGTGTCACTGCTTTCAGCACATAGCCGCCATTGCGCCGCAAGCCCGCCCAGGCATCTCCTGCGGCATCACGCCCGGCACGCACGCTGCGCAATGTTGGTGCTTCGCCCAATTCGTTGATCCAGAAGGTCCCGCCGTTACTCTCGGCAATCAGCGGGGCAAGCGGTTCTTGTGTTGATCGAACGTCCTTGAATTCGCGGGGGTTTGCGGGACCAACGGCGGCAACGGCCTGCAATGCTGAATCAGCTGCTTGATGAAGGCCGATCTCTTTAGTTGCGATGCTGCCGGTAAATCGGCCAGGGGCTGACTCCGACAAGATGAGTGTCTCTGTCGTTCCAGATGGTAGCGTTACGGTGACCGGTTCTGCTTCAGACGCCATGGTCCGCCGCTCTATGGTCAGGCTCCCATCATTGCCGGTGGCGAGGAGCCGTTCTTCTTCCAGGTCAGGTTCTTTCATTAGCCAGTGTGCCAGCCGCCGGAGCATTTCTGCCTGAGGGCCGCCACCTTCAAAGCCGCGTGCCCAAAGCCAGGCATGGTCTGACAGAAGTTGTGCCACCCGTCCTTCGCCGACCGTGTCGAGAACCATAAGCGGGCGGCCTTCAGGGCCTTCCATTACGGCGCGTCCCGACGTTTGTGCGGCTTCAATCAGGCGAAACCAGCGGCCCCAGTTGGGCGGGCTTGTCTCACTGCCAGGAAGGGCGGCGGTGACAGGGTGGCGGCTTCCATCCTCTGTTAGGGTGGCTCTGAAACCTTCCTCGACAACCTGTCCGGTTGGTTGGGCCGGAAGAATGCCCGCTAAAGGTGTGCGATAGATGGAGAAGGGTGAGGCAAATGCTGGGCCTGCGGCTGCCAGCACGGCGCCCCCATTTTCCACATAGCGGGCGACATTTCCGAGATAGACGATGGGCAGCACACCGCGCCGACGGTAGCGGTCGAAAATGATGAGATCGAATTCATCCAGCTTCGCGGAAAAAAGCTCGCGGGTCGGGAAAGCAATGAGCGACAGCTCTGAGATTGGCGTACCGTCCTGCTTTTCAGGCGGACGCAGAATGGTGAAGTGAACCAGGTCGACGGATGGATCGGCTTTAAGGAGGTTGCGCCAGGTTCTTTCTCCAGCATGGGGCTCGCCAGAGACCAGGAGGACCCGCAGCCTGTCGCGAATGCCTGTGAGGACCAATGTCGCTTTGTTGTTTTGAGCTGTGAGTTCATCGGGCAGCGGTGCTGCGGTGATCTCCACCACATTCTCACCGCCGTGAGGCAGAGCCAGCGCGGTCGTCGTTTCATCCCCAGGCCTGACGCTTAGTTGATTTACGCGTTCGCCATTAAGTCGTACTTCTACGTTCACGGGGCGGACTTGATCGTTGCCCTCCTCATCCACGCGAAAACGAATGGTGATCGGCTCGCCAACAATACCGAACCGGGTTGCCTCTTCGACAATGAGTTTTCGATCTGCCGCCTTGGGATCACCGACAAGTATACCGTGTAAGGGTGCATCAATTCCCAGTGCCGCAAGACTTGTGGGCGTATCGTGCACTTGCCCATCGCTCACAATGAGAACACCTGCAAGTCGTTCACGGGGAACATCCGCGATGGCGCCGTCCAGTGCGCCAAAGAGGGCTGTGCCTCCGTCTTTGGCAGCTTTGTCGCTTTCGACAATGCGCACGTCCAGATCTGCCATCAGATCAAGTTGGCTTTTTAAGCGGGTTACCGCGGCGTCGCGTGTTTCTGATCTCTCACCCAGTTTCATGCTGGCGCTATTGTCGATCAGGAGCACGGCCACATCGTCAATCGGTTCACGGTCTTCCTCTCGCAGTGTCGGATTGGCGAGAAGGGCCAGTAAGACGACGAAGGCAGCGGCGCGATAGATTGTGCCTGGTGCCCGGAGCCAGGCTGCGCCGAGGGTAGAGGCAAGCGTGAGAACCCCGAGGGCTGCAAGCCATATGGGTGCGATCAACGGATCTGTGACGAGACTCCAGCTCATGTCATTGCCCCAACCGTTCTAGAAGGGCAGGCAGATGAACCTGATCTGCTTTGTAGTTGCCGGTGAGTGCATACATGACAATGTTCACACCGGTCCGTGTTGCAATTTCCCGTTGGCGTTCGCCGCCGGGAACGGCTGAATAAAGCGCACGTCCCGATGTATCGCGGGCCCAGGCCCCTGCATAGTCGTTAGATCCAATGAGGATGGCGGAGACGCCATCATTGCTTGTCGAGGTTGCGCCGTCGCCTGCTCGGGCGCGTTCAATCCACAGATGCCCGCCATCCCAACGGCCAGGGAAATCGGCCAGCAGATAAAATGCTTTTGTCAGCACATGGGTATCTGGCACGGGCTCCAGTGGCGGGATGTCGAGCTGTTCCAGAAGATCGCGCAGTGCCTGGCTCGATTTGGTGGTGAGACCCTGAATGGTGCGGTCCTGATCGCGTGTGTCGAAGAGGATGGTTCCGCCCTGGCGCATATAGGTCTCAATCCGTGCGAGCCCAGCTGGCGATATGTCTGATTGAAACTCACTGATCGGCCAATATAGGAGAGGGAAGAACGCAAGCTCGTCCCGCTCAATGTTGACGCCGATCGGGGCGCCGGGCTCCAGTGCCGTGCGGCGGCGCAGTGCGTCGCTTAACCCTGTGAGACCGGCTCGGCTGAGCTCATCCAGGTCGCCATCTCCCGTCAAGACATAGGCAAGATGGGTTTCAAGGACCGCGGCGAGAGCTGCGTCATCGCTCTCTGCAGCTTCGGGTGTGCCTGGTGTCGCGACGAGCAGGAGGGCCGCTATGCCCAATGCAGCAGGCTGGGCTTTGGAAAATTTCTGTCGTGAAAGCTTCCCACTTAACACCAGCGCGGCAATGCCGTCTGCCAGAAGCATGAGAAGTGCGATGACGAAGATGGGGGCTTTAAGCTCCAGTTCGTTGCCACGCGCAAAGGTTCGGCGAGTGGTCACCCCCGCCAACTCCGGTAGGGGGGTGAGCACTGTTTCGGCGCTGGTGAGGTTGAGTGCGCGTGCGGACCCGGCGTCCCCATAAAGACCGGGAGGATGAATGGCGGTCGGCTCTATCGTTGCGATGTCCGCACGAGAGACTGGTGTTGTCCAGGGTGGTGGCGTGGTGAAGTTGCCATAGGCATCAAGCATGGTGCGCGGTGCCAGCGTTCCGCCGGTGTTTGCGTCCTGCGTGATCGCCGTTCCCTGGGCGAGATCAACGAGACGGCGCAGCATATCCACGTAGAGTCCTGACAATGCCAGATTGGACCATTCAGCATTTGCGGTGACATGAAAGAGCACGATCCATCCGTCTCCGTCGGCGCGTGCGGTCACAAGCGGGGTGCCATCTTTCAACTGTGCCCAGACGCGACCTGACAGATTGCCCCGCGGGTCGGCGAGAACTTGTCTTTTGACAGCGACATCTTCGGGGACAGTGATGCCGGAGAAGGGGCTATCTGCGGCGAACGGTGCCAGTGTCTGCGGTTCTGTCCAGGAAAGCGCGCCGCCGAGCTCACGCCCGCCAGATCGCAGCGGCACGGGAATGAGCGGATCGGCTTGAGCCGCAAGGCGAGGACCGGCAAAGCGGACCAGCACGCCGCCATCCTTGATCCACTCTGATGCTACTTCCACATCTGGCGGTGATAAGCGTCCAAGATCTGCCAGAAGCAAGACGGAGAGGGGTTCTGCCAATAACTGTGCGACAGGACTTGTACCTTCCTCTTCGCTCGACGACGTGCGGACGTCGACAAAAGGTTCAAGCGCCCTTTCCAAATAATAGAGGTCAGAGAGCAGCGGTTGGTCTTTGGCTGTACCAGACACCATGCCGAGTGTTCGCCGCCGCCAGCGTTCATCTAGTACTAGCGTACCTCCGGCGGTCGCACTGCTGCTCAAAGAGATGCGGGAGATTTCATTTCGCAGCTCCAAGGGAAGGTTGAAAACGGCTTCGGTTTGGAGCTCATTGTCTGGAAATGCAAAGGGAGCACGCCCGAGAGGGCGGCCATCGACTGCAAAAGCCGTGATATCACCCTGGTGAAGGGCTGCTTGGGTCGCGCGAATGATCGGCACGGTGACGGTTCCCGTTCCGGTGGCAGGCGGAAGGAGGGCAAGAGCCTGGTCACTTGCCAACGGTTCGATGAGTTCGATGTCCGTATTGACTGATGTCAGGTAGGTAGCGAGGGCGTCTGCCTTCTCATCTTCCAGGCCATCGGAGATCCAGATGGTCTGACTGGGGTTTTCAGTGAGTGCTTGAAGCTTCTCGATCAGTGCGGAGCGATCTACATCAAGGGGCTGGGGCTGAAGGGCGCCTAAGCGGCTTTCAGCCTCGGATGATCCTTCGAAGGCAAGTGTTTCGGGAATAGCCTCAGGTGCAGAGCCGGTGATGGCAACGCGGCGATTGTCGCGGGCGGCTTGAGTGATGATGCTCGCTGCGAGCGCCTCGCGCTGTGACCAATCCGCGGCTGAGGCCCAACCATTGTCGATGATGATCAGAAGCGGGCCTGATCCCGCGATGCGTTCGGCTGGTCGCCAAAGCGGAGCGCTCAGCGCGACAATGATTAGGGCCGCCAATGTCAGCCGCAGAAGAAGCAGCCAGAGAGGCGTATGCGCGGGGCTTTCCGTTTCCGGTACAAGTCCCAGAAGAAGTCGGATTGCCGGAAATCGCACCCGTTGCGGCGCGGGCGGTGTGGCACGTAACAGCCACCAGATGACCGGCAGGCTCAGCAGGCCGATCAAGACCCAGGGGGCCGCAAAGGCTAGAGGGCCAAGGGAGAGCATCAGGACCTCGCCATCTGAATAGCATCAGGTGCGCCTGAAATGATCCCGTAGAGCGATAGCAGGGCACTGGTCGCTGAATGGTCCGTCCGGTGTGTGGCAAAAGACCAGCTGATGGATTGAGCCATGTCCTGCAACGCAGCCTGGTGGGTCGCAAGCCGGTCCTGATAGGCAGTGCGAATGGTTTCGGCCCGGCTGACCAGCAGTTTGAGGTCTTCCTCGACGCCCTCGAATTCCGTGCGCCCATCAAAGGGGAGGTCAGTCTCCGCCGGGTCCAGCACCTGCACAACGTGACCGGTCACACCTGAAGCGGCGAGTTGCCGGACACGCTGCGAAAGCTCTTCTGTTGGATCAAGAAAGTCTCCGATCAGCACCATGGTGGCATATCGCGGCAGGCCCTGAAGAGGTGGCAGGCCGGATTGCCCGCTCGTCTGCGCTCTGTCGTTTAGCCAATGATTGCTCAACCGATTAAGCCCTGTGCGACCGCTCGTCGGCATGCCGTCCTGGCCGAAAGCTGCCACCCGCTCTCCTGCTCGGGTCAAGAGGTTCGCGAGTGCTAGTCCTAAGACAAGGGCGCGGTCTTTCTTGAGGCAGGGGGCGAAGTCTGACCGGTAAGACATTGATTCTGATTGATCGCACCAAAGCCATACGCTTTGGGAGGCATCCCATTCATTCTCCCGCACGAAAAGATGCTGGGACCGGGCGGACTGACGCCAGTCGACGGCGCTTGCTGTGTCGCCTGTATCAAATCGTCTGTATTGCCAGAAGCTTTCGCCCGGTCCTGTGCGCCTGCGTCCATGGATGCCTTGCTCGACCGTGTTCGCGACACGCTCTGCCTCCGCCATTAATGGCGGCAGACTTGCCGCAAGAGATTGTGCTTCTGCAAAAGTGGTCGTGCCACCGGGGCTGGTCGACAGTTTGGCCATTAGGCGTGTTACCCCAGCCGTTTCGTCAGGCGGTCAATCACTCCGGCAACGGTGACGCCTTCGGCGCGGGCTGCAAATGTGAGGGCCATGCGATGGCGGAGAATGGGTTCTGCCAGCGCAACAACATCATCGATGGAAGGTGCGAAGCGACCATCCATCAGGGCCCGAACTCGAACCGCGAGCATTAGGGCCTGGCTTGCGCGAGGGCCAGGGCCCCAGGCAACATGTTCAGTCACTTCGGCCACATCACCTTCGTGGGGGCGGGCGCTTCTCACAAGTTCGAGGATCGCATCGACGACCTGATCGCCGACGGGAATGCGGCGTACCAGGCGCTGGATCTGCTGCAGTTCCTCTGCGGTGAGCACCTGCTTGGCTGACGCTTCGTCTGACCCTGTGGTTGCGAGCAGCATACGGCGCTCCGCTTCCAGATCAGGATAGTGTACGTCGATCTCCATCAAAAACCGGTCGAGCTGGGCTTCAGGCAACGGATAAGTGCCTTCCTGCTCAAGTGGGTTCTGGGTTGCTAGCACATGGAACGGGCGGGGCAGCTCGTGACGCTGTCCGGCGACGGTGACGTGGTGTTCCTGCATGGCCTGCAGTAAAGCGGACTGGGTGCGGGGGCTGGCGCGGTTGATCTCGTCGGCCATGAGAAGTTGGCAGAACACAGGACCGGGAATGAAGCGGAAGCTGCGTTTGCCGCTCTCGCTTTCTTCCAGGACTTCTGAGCCCACAATATCTGCGGGCATGAGATCGGGCGTGAATTGAACGCGCTTGTCGTTCAACCCCAAAACCGTGCCCATGGTGTGGACGAGCAGGGTCTTTGCGAGGCCTGGGACGCCGACAAGAAGGGCGTGACCGCCGGCCAGGACGGTTATGAGTGTCTGGTCAACGACGGCTTCCTGCCCATAGATGATCTCGCCAATGGCGGATTTCGCCCGGGCGATCTTCTCACCAGCGGCTTCGATTTCTTTGACGACGTCGCCGCCTTCTTCACTGACTGTCTGCATTGCCCTACATATATGGTTGCGTGAGACGGGAATAAGGCCCGGCACGGGGGAATCGGTGGCTTTTTGTCTTCGTTTGGCCAGTGTAACGGGACTCGTGTCCCCTTTGTGACCGCCAACTTGGCCATTATGGCCCGGCTTTAGGTCCTGAGGATACTTTCGGGGACATGACAAGGTTGTGAGAAAGCAGGTTTTTGATGTCTGAGAGCGAAAAAACGGGAAATGGTGGCTCTGCGGACGGTTCAGCACGTGCGCCTACCGAAGTTCTCAAAGGCTTGGGAGCCGCGCAAGCCGCGGGGGAAAAGGCCCGGGGGCTGCCACCGGTTCACCTCTGGAACCCACCTTTCTGCGGTGATCTTGATATGCGGATCAAGCGGGATGGGACCTGGCATTATCTGGGCTCACCCATCGGGCGCCAACGGTTGGTGCGGCTTTTCTCGACGGTTCTGCGAAAAGATGAGGATGATTACTTTCTTGTCACCCCGGTCGAGAAGATCGGGATCACCGTCGATGATGTTCCCTTTTTGGCGGTGGCGATGTCCGTGGAAGGTGAAGACCGATCTCAAGTACTCTCCTTCGAAACAAGCGTCGGCGACAGTGTGACGGTGGATGCAGAACATCCGATGCGGTTTGAGGTGGATGAGGCGACAGGTGAACCTGCTCCTTACGTGCTGGTTCGTGCTCTGCTTGAAGCGCTCATCAACCGGGCGGTGTTTTACGATCTCGTGGAGCTTGGTGTGGAAGAAGAAATAGACGGCGCGCGCTGGTTCGGCGTTTGGAGTTCCGGTGATTTCTACAAGTTCATGCCTGCGGGCGAGTTGGTGGCCTGAGGTTCATGGAAGACTATAAAGCACGCATTCTGGCCAGCATCGATCTGGAAACGCCTTCGCTGGACCGCATTCTGGAACCGACGGGTGCCGGTGTGCGCGGCGATAAAGACTTGAACCCGGACGACTGGGTTGACCCAAAGGACCGGCCAGACCTTCGTCTTGCGGCGGTACTCGTACCCATCATTGAATATGATGCGGGGCCGACGGTTCTGCTTACCCGGCGGGCGGATCATCTCAATTCCCATTCCGGCCAGGTGGCTTTTCCGGGTGGCAAAGTTGAGCCGGGAGAAACGCCTGTCGATGGGGCGCTGCGGGAAGCCGAAGAAGAGGTGGGGCTTGATCGTTCCTTTGTGGATGTTGCGGGTTTTCTCAACCCTTACGAAACTGGCACAGGGTTTCGGATCTTGCCTGTTATCTCTTTTGTGCGTCCGGGCTTTTCCTTGACGGCTGAACCGGGCGAAGTGGCCGAAATATTTGAAGTGCCGCTCAGCTTTCTCATGAATGTCGATAACCATGAACGCCATAGTGTTTTCTGGCGCGGCAAACGACGGGCATATTATGCAATGCCCTATCAGGGTCACTATATATGGGGCGCAACAGCCGGTATGATCCGTAACCTCCATGATCGGCTACAAGATGGGACGAATTCTTGATGGCGCGCTTCCTGATTAACTTCCTTTTTTTCCTTCTGCCTTTTGCGACCTATTGGGTCTTTATCCTTATTTCCCGCAAGGCCGAGGACCGTCCAGACCTTAAATGGAGTGAAGCCCCTTTCGGGTGGCTGATCGTCGCCGGATTGACGCTGGGAGTTGGGAGCATGGTTGTTGCCGGTATTTACACCGCCAACACAGCAGGCACTGACTATGAGCCTGCGCGATTGATCGACGGCGAAATTCAATCAGGTACAGTCGAGTAAGATTTGGGAGCAGGTGATGAGTGAACAAAAGCGAGGCGAACTCGTTGTCCACGACTGGTTGAAGAATGCAACAACGCAAACGGTGATGAAGGCGCTTGGCGGTGATGAGGCGCAAGCGCGGTTTGTCGGCGGGTGTGTTCGTAATGCGCTTCTGATGGAACCTGTGAGCGATGTGGACATTGCGACGGTTCATGCTCCTGCTGAGGCGACAAAGCTTCTGGAAGACGCAGGTGTTAAGGTTGTGCCGACAGGTTTTGACCATGGCACCGTGACTGCGGTGCTCGACGGCAAACATTTT
The DNA here is from genome assembly GCA_965283695.1 of uncultured Parvibaculaceae bacterium. Lineage (GTDB taxonomy): Bacteria > Pseudomonadota > Alphaproteobacteria > Parvibaculales > Parvibaculaceae > Mf105b01. The sequence continues at coordinate 365,603 of CBDIPP010000001.1, forward strand.
GAAGTCACGACCCTTCGGGTGGATGTGGCAACAGATGGCCGCCGCGCCGACGTCGCGTTCACGCAAGACTGGGTGGAAGATGCGAAGCGCCGCGACTTCACCATGAATGCGCTTTACGCGGATATGGATGGCACGGTGCACGACCCGCTGGGTGGGCGGGGTGATCTCGACGCTCGGTTGGTGCGCTTTATCAGCGACCCCCATGACCGTATCCGGGAAGACTATCTACGCATTCTAAGGTTCTTTCGGTTTCACGCTCATTATGGATCGGGCGAACCAGATGCGGCGGGGCTGAAAGCCTGTGCCGAAGAAGCTGAAGGATTGAAACAGCTTTCGGCAGAGCGGGTGCAAACTGAGCTCCTGAAACTGCTCGGCGCAGATGAAACGGGCGACACGCTTCGGCAGATGGCGGCGACGGGCATTCTGCCAATCGTTCTGCCTGAAGCAACTCGCCTCGACCGGCTGGAAGCAGTGGTGGATATTGAAGCGAACCAGCTCTTTACGTCTGATCCTGTCTTGCGGCTCTCAAGTACGCTGGAACTTGATGCCGATGGTGTCGACGCGCTGGCATCCCGGTTGAAACTTTCGAACAAAGACCGGGATCGCATGAAAAACATGCAGACCGATGACACGAAAATCGTCTGCTATCTCTCCGTGCGTGAAGTGCATAAGGCGCTTTATCTGATGGGCGTGCAGTGTTTCAAAGATCGGGTCATGCTTGGCTGGGCTACCGACAAGAAGGGCGCAAATGCCATGCAATGGCGGGCGCTGCTGGCGATGGCAGATAGTTGGGAACGGCCCAAATTGATGCTCAATGGATCGATGATGAAGGCAGCTGGTGTGCCAGAAGGACCTGAGATGAGCCGCGTCTACAAGGAAGTCGAAGAGTGGTGGGTCGATGCGGGCTTCATCGAGGACGAGTTTTCCATCATTGAGCGCTTGAAGGCTGTCGTGCAGGCGACGGTGTATTGAACCGTGGATGATGCTTCCGTTTTTTCACTTAGCGGCAAGACAGCCCTTGTTACGGGTGCCGCGCAGGGCCTGGGATTTGAGATTACAAAGGCGCTAGCCGGTGCTGGGGCTCGTGTTTTGCTGAATGGACGCGATGAGGTACGGGCCAGCGCCGCTGCTGAGAAGTTGTGTGCTAGCGGCGATGTGCACCCGCTGGTCTTTGACGTCACAGATGAAACAGCTGTCGCAACAGCGTTTGACGCGCTGAAAGGTGAGGGGCTCGATATTCTCGTCAACAATGTAGGGCTCCGTGACCGTCGGTCGCTGGATGAGCATTCCCTAGATGACGTGCGCACTATGCTCAATGTAAACCTGGTGGCGCCGTTTGATCTGTCGCGCCGCGCCGCAGCGCTGATGGGCAAGGGCGGTCGGATCATCAACATCACGTCGATTGCTGGACCGCTGTCCAACAAGGGCGATACGCCTTATACGATTGCCAAGGGCGGGCTCGAGTCTTTGACGCGGGCATTGGCGGCAGAACTCGGCGAGCGACAGATTACCGTGAACGCCATTGCGCCTGGTTTCTTTGCAACGGAACGCAATGAAGAGCTGACGTCTGACCCGTCGATTGATCGTTGGCTGGAACAACGTACAAGCCTTGGCCGCTGGGCCCGCCCGGAAGAGATTGGCGGCGCGGCGGTGTTCCTCGCGTCAGAGGCGGCTTCTTATGTCACGGGCCATGTGCTCTTTGTGGATGGTGGCTACGCCGCACATTTTTAGTATTTATCTATTAGCTTTGGCTTCCCAGCAGGACAGCTGTCGGTTGTGCCCAGTAAAAGTCTGTTTAAGGTGGTCGCGACTGCTGAAGAATCTCCAATCGATTAGGATGACGGCATGAAGGTTCGTGCGATTATCGGAAAAAATACGACGGCATTTGCATTGGCGTTTATCTGTCTGTCGCTTACTTCGTGCGAAGAGCCACTTCAATCTGGTTGTTATGATATTGGTGGCATCAGTCTCTATGTTGATGCTGATCGCATTAGATCTACCAGGCGCTTTGACGGTGGCCAGTTCAGGGAAATCTTCCTAAGTGCGGCCAAGGTGACCGAGCGAGAAGGCAACCGCCCTACCATAGTGTCCTATCCATTTTTTGGCGACCGAGACAGGTGGGGTGAATTGAAAGTCGTCAACCGGATTCAGGTTCCCAGCAGCGAATATGGGCGCCGAGCTGTGCACCCGGCCGAGGCGCTAGTGCTTGGCCGAATGGATGCAATGACGTTTTCCAGTATCATCAACTCGCCAACAGAAGATGAGATTTTAGAAAAGGCATTCGGGTTACGGGGTGGCGCAAACCATGTGCATGAAGAGGTTTTTACGCCATTAGGCAATTTGCCGATTGTGTATAGGTGCATGAAATTCGATGCCGTCGGGCCAGGAAGCTATAGAGGTCAATGTAACACTCGTTTTTTTCTCAGTGATGAAGTTCGTGTTTTGCACGGCGTTTATATGACGGATCCAAAGCAGTTTCTGTTCATGGCTGATATTGCCCGCGACACCATCCGATATTTTGAAGAAAGTAAGGAAGCTTGCAGATGAGCACTATTTCACCGCCAGTAAACAAGCTTACTAAAAGCGAATTTTGACTGTCCGTGCGTATGGAGTATTAGTTCAAGGCCATTTCACTTCTGGTGGCATGGACGACAAGATTGAGTCCACATTGCCGCCGGTCTTGAGGCCAAAGGTCGTACCTCTGTCGTAAAGCAGATTGAATTCGACATAGCGCCCGCGTCTGACCAGTTGTTCTTCGCGGTCAGCCTCTGTCCACGGTTCATTGATGTGACGTCGCACAAGCTCTGGATATATGTCACGAAAGGCGCGGCCAACATCCTGGGTGAAGGCAAAGTCCTTGTCCCAGTCGCCAGTATTGTGGCGATCATAAAAGATGCCGCCAATGCCGCGGGGCTCATCGCGGTGGGGCAGGTAGAAATATTCGTCACACCATTTTTTAAAGCGTACGTAGAAATCGCTTCCGTGTGCGTCGCAGGGCGCTTGCATGGCGGCATGAAAATCAATCGTGTCTTCGTGTTCTTGCGTTCGATTGCGATCAAGCACGGGCGTTAAGTCGGCACCGCCGCCAAACCACCATTTCGTCGTGGCGATCATGCGCGTGTTCATATGCACGGCAGGCACGTTCGGGTTCTGCGGGTGGGCGATGAGTGAAATGCCACTTGCCCAGAAGCGGGGGTCTTCGTCGGCACCAGGAATTTGCGCACGAAACTCTTCAGAAAACTCTCCAAACACAGACGAGGTGTGAACGCCGACTTTTTCAAAGACGCGGCCTTTCATGACCGACATGACGCCGCCGCCCTTTTCTTCGTTTGCATCGCCCCGGTTCCAAGGTGTGCGTTCAAAGCGTCCGGCTGGTCGATCTGAGAATGTGCCTGTCAGTTCGTCTTCTAACTGTTCATAGGACGCGCAGATCTCATCCCGAAGCGATTGGAACCAGGTTTCGGCTTTGGTCTTTGCGGCGTCGATATCCATGTTCACTCTGTGGTTTTGGCGCACCGTTTTCATTGTTTGGCCCATGATTTGGGTCAAGGCGCGGACGGGCGTGTGATGTTTAGGTTGGCGCACAATATGCTGGTGTGGCCCAAAACTGAAGTATCTCATGACCCGTTCTTCGCTTTCTCTTGCTCTCAAGTATGACCGCCCTGTGCCGCGCTATACGAGCTACCCCACAGCCCCCCATTTTTCAGACAGCGTGGGAGAGGAGGCCTACCGCTCCTGGCTCGCGGAGCTTGATTCCTCCAAACCTCTGTCGCTCTATATTCACGTGCCTTTTTGTGCGGCCATGTGCTGGTTCTGCGGGTGCAATACCAAGATCGTGGCGCGCTATGACCCAGTCGCCTCTTATGTCGATCATGTCCTGAAAGAAATTGCGCTCGTCGCTGAGGCTCTGCCGACCCGCTTTCCCGTTGCTCATGTTCATTGGGGGGGAGGCAGTCCCACGATGCTGACGCCGGAGGATTGGGGGCGCATGGTAGACGTGCTGAACGCTCACTTTGATCTCTGCGATGATGTGGAACTCGCGGTGGAACTCGATCCACGCACGGCCACAGAAGACTATGTGCAGGCTTTGGCCGATGCTGGTGTCAGTCGGGTCAGCATCGGGGTGCAGGATTTTGACGCCCAGGTTCAAGAAGCCATTAACCGTATCCAACCCTATGATATGACCGCCCGAGTGGTGGGATGGCTTCAGGGCGCAGGGATCACAGCCATTAATATGGATCTCATGTACGGGCTCCCGTATCAAACCGTTGAGACCGTGATTGATCAGGTGGATCTGGCGGTATCGCTGGAGCCACAGCGAGTGGCGCTCTTTGGCTATGCCCACGTGCCATGGATGAAGAGCCACCAGAAAATGATTGATGAGGCGGTACTGCCGGATTCCGAGGCGCGCTTCGCGCAATTTGAGGCGGCCCGTGCGCGTTTGATGGAGCTTGGATATGTTGCCGTAGGCTTTGATCACTTTGCGCTCCCCGGGGACTCGCTGGCAGGTGAGGGTGTGCAGCGGAATTTCCAGGGCTATACAAGCGATGATGCGGAAACGCTGATCGGGCTTGGAGCCTCTTCTATCGGGTCCTTGCCGCAAGGCTATGTGCAGAACCAGCCGTCGCTCGTGTCCTATAAAGAAGCGGTGCAGGCGGGCCATCTGCCCATCGTTAAGGGGCGCTTTTTAAGTGAGGATGACCGGGAGCGCCGCGACATTATCAATGACCTTATGTGCACGCTTCGGGCGGATCTTGCGGGCGGGCGCGACCATTACAAACAAGAACTGAAGTGCCTGGAACCGCTCATGGATGATGGGCTGGTTGAACTGCAGGGAGACCGTCTGGTGGTTACAGAAGAGGGGCGCCCACTGGTCCGTATAGCTGCAGCGGCTTTCGACACCTATCTATCAAATGGAGCCGGGCGGCATTCCAAGGCTGTGTAGCGCGGCACCCTATTTTACGGCGGGGAAGGCATTGAGCTGACGGAGCGCCTCGCCGGTCACCATGGCGCAGGCGGACGAGACATTCAGTGATCTCGCGCCAGGCGCCATGGGAATAAAGAGACGGGCATCCGCACGGTCGTGGACATGGGTAGGCACACCGGCGCTCTCCCGACCCATAAGCAGGACATCACCCTCTTTATAGTCAAAGTCCTGGTAGGGCTCTGCCGAGGCCGTTGTCATGAGGATCAGGCGGGCTTCGGGCTCCAGATTCTCCAGATAGACCTCCCACGAATCGAAACGATGCATGGTCGCGATGGTCAGATAGTCCAATCCGGCGCGTTTCAGGCCCCGGTCTGAGAGCGGGAAGCCACAGGGCTCGATGATATCCACAGGAACCCCCAGGCAGGCCCCTAAACGCAGAATATTCCCAGTATTCTGCGGTATATCGGGCTCAAATAGGGCGATTCGCATCGTTTACGGTTTCCTCAAACAGCTATGGCATTCCTTAGGTGATCTCGCACAGATCGCCGCATGCGTCATCCTGCCACTTCAAAGTCCCAAGGACTGGACAATTTATGTATGGAATGCCACAAACGCGGCAATGCGGGGACGAGGGGACAAAGCCCCGCAAATTCCGGTTTTGGGCGTCCGTCCTGGCCACCTGACGATGGTCAAATGGGCTGGCGCTGTACTTTAAATAAAGGAGACCTCAACCGTGGCAACCACCGACACGGATGAGCCGACACGGCGCGATTTCCTCTATGTAGCCACAGGCGCTTTTGCTGCTGTAGGCGTTGCGGGCATTGCCTGGCCACTCATCGATCAAATGAATCCGGATGCGTCCGCCTTGGCGCTCGCTTCCATCGAAGTGGACATTTCCAATGTGGAAGTGGGCCAGTCCATCACGGTTAAATGGCGCGGGAAGCCTGTCTTCATCCGCCGCCGCACCGAAAAAGAGATCGCGGAGGCCGATGCGGTCAACCTTGCTGATCTCAGAGACCCTCAGACAGATGCAGAACGTGTCATCAAGCCAGAATGGCTGGTGATGGTTGGTATCTGCACGCACCTTGGCTGTGTGCCGAAGGGGCAGAAGGTTGCTGATGAGAAGGGCGATTATGATGGCTGGTTCTGCCCATGCCACGGTTCGCACTATGATACGGCTGGCCGTATCCGTCGCGGCCCAGCGCCACTCAACTTGGAAGTACCTGAATATGACTTCCTGTCCGACGACAAAATCAAGATTGGTTGAGGGAACAGATCATGAGCGGTGAAAGCACCTACGAGCCCTCAAATGGCTTTACCAAGTGGATGGATGATCGTCTTCCGATCATGCGTCTGGGATATGACTCCTTTATCGTCTATCCGACGCCTCGCAATCTGAACTACTGGTGGACGTTCGGGGCAATCCTGACCTTCTGTCTTGTGATCCAGATCGTGACAGGCATCGTGCTCGCAATGCACTACACGCCGCATGTAAGTATGGCGTTTAACAGCGTTGAGCACATTATGCGCGACGTGAACTATGGCTGGCTCATTCGCTATGTGCATGCGAACGGCGCCTCCATGTTCTTCCTCGCCGTTTACATCCATATGTTCCGGAGCCTCTACTATGGCTCCTACAAGGCGCCGCGTGAGGTGCTTTGGATCCTGGGCGTGCTGATCTACCTCCTGATGATGGCTGCTGGCTTTATGGGCTATGTGCTTCCTTGGGGACAGATGAGCTTCTGGGGTGCAACGGTTATCACCAACCTGTTTGGTGCGATCCCACTAATCGGCGATCCACTGCGGGAATGGCTCTGGGGCGGGTTCTCCGTTGATAACCCAACGCTTAACCGCTTCTTCTCCCTTCACTATCTTATCCCCTTCCTGATTGCAGGGGTTGTGGCACTCCACATTTGGGCGCTGCACGTGACGGGTCAGAACAACCCAGCTGGGATTGACGTGAAGGATGAGCAGGACACGGTCCGGTTCACACCTTACGCAACGATCAAAGACGTATTCGGTCTGTCGATCTTCCTGCTGCTCTTTGGCTACTTCGTGTTCTTCAATCCGAACGCGCTCGGCCATGCAGACAACTATATCGAAGCGAACCCGCTGGTGACGCCGCCGCACATTGTACCTGAATGGTATCTGTTGCCGTTCTACGCGATCTTGCGAGCCATCACGTTCGACATTGGTCCAATCGACTCCAAGCTTGGTGGTGTGATTGCCATGTTTGCATCGATCGGGATCCTGTTCGTGCTGCCTTGGCTGGATACGTCGAAAGTACGCTCGGCGCGCTTCCGTCCTCTGTTCCGGCAGTTCTTCTGGATCTTCGTGGCCTGTTGTCTTGGTCTTGGATATCTGGGCGGTCAGCCGGCTGAAGGCGGGTATGTGATTGCTGCTCAAATCCTGACGGCATATTACTTCGCTCATTTCCTCATCATCCTGCCGGTTCTGGGACTTGTCGAGAAGACGAAACCCTTGCCGGAGAGCATTGCGCAGTCGGTGCTGAGTGGCGGGGGCGGTTCGTCTGAAGCGGCCGCGTCTCCAGAGACACGCGGATAAGGGGCGGAAAAATGACCACACATTTGAACGAAACTGAGAGCCGTCCTTGCATCTTCACCCGCGCATGCAGCGTTGTTCCCTTCCTGGGCGCAGTTGCGATCGTTGTGCTTGGGGCGATGTTCCTCACGATGGGCGGTGCCAAGGCTGCCGGTCCTGCTGTTGAGCTGAAGGAACGTGACTGGTCCTTCGATGCGCCGTTTGGCACATTTGACCGGTCTGCGCTGCGGCGTGGCTATAAAGTCTATTCAGAAGTCTGCGCGGCTTGCCACGCAATGGACCTCATGAAGTTCCGCAACCTGGCACAGCCTGGTGGCCCGGAATTCACTGAAGATGAAGTGAAGGTGATCGCAGCGGATTACACAGTTGAAGATGGACCCGATGATTACGGTGACATGTTCGAGCGTGCTCGTATGCCGAAAGACCCTTTCCCAGCACCTTTTGCTAATGAAAACGCAGCGCGTGCTTCCAATGGCGGTGCTTATCCGGTTGACCTGTCGCTTGTCGTGAAGGCACGCGGCGGTGCAGAGGACTATGTTTATTCGTTGCTGACAGGCTACGAAGACGCACCTGAAGGGTTCGATGTTCCTGCGGGCATGAACTACAATGCCTACTTCCCTGGCCATCTGCTGGCTATGGCGAACCCACTTTCAGATGAGATCGTTGACTATGAAGACGGTGCGCCAATGACGGTGGATCAGTATGCCAAGGACGTGACAACGTTCCTGACATGGGCATCTGAGCCAACGCGTGAAGCACGTCATCGCCTGGGCTTCCAGGTTATGATCTTCCTGACCATCTTTGCAGGGCTCATGTATTTCACAATGCGCAAGGTCTGGGCTGACGCTCACTAAACATTGCACAAGCATGACATGATTAGGGCTCCCGCTTCGGGGGCCCTTTTTGTTAGGGTCGGGTAGGGCTGGTCGGAGGCAAAATGACAAAAACAATCTTAGGTGTTTTGGGCGGCAGCGGGGTCTATGACTTTCCGGGCCTTGAAAATGAACGGTGGGAGCGGGTGGGGAGCCCCTGGGGTGAGGCTTCAGATGAGCTTCACTTTGGTGAGCTTGATGGTGTTCAGCTGGTCTTTTTGCCTCGGCACGGACGTGGCCACGTTCACAGCCCCAGCTCCATCAATTACCGCGCCAATATTGATGTTCTGAAAAGGGTCGGTGTAACCGACATTGTCTCTGTGTCAGCTGTTGGCTCTCTCAAAGAGGAGTTGCCCCCGGGTCATTTTGTGATTGTGGATCAGTTTGTCGACCGGACGTTCGCACGGGAAAAGAGCTTCTTCGGGAAAGGGTGTGTCGCCCACGTCTCCATGGCAGATCCGGTGAATGCGCGCCTGGGTGACCTGCTGGGGGCGGCGTGTGGGGCCGAGAATATCCCTCACACGCGCGGCGGGACCTATCTTGCTATGGAAGGCCCTCAATTTTCCTCACGTGCTGAATCAGAGCTCTATCGCTCCTGGGGGTGCTCTGTAATCGGCATGACCAACATGCCGGAGGCGAAGCTCGCACGGGAAGCAGAGATTTGTTACGCCACTGTCGCGATGGTGACGGATTACGACTGCTGGCATCCACACGAAGACGATGTAGATGTGGCGAAGGTCATCCAGATTTTGACCGACAATGCGGAGCGGTCGCGGGCGATGTTGCGCCGGTTGATTGGCTCCATTGCCGGTAAAGATAGGACACCCTGTCCGCAGGGGCATGATCAGGCGCTGGAAATGGCCATTATTACGGCGCCGGAGGCGCGAGACCCCGGACTTCTTGCTAAATTGGACGCAATCGCGGGCCGAGTTCTTTAAGGAAAATGATGTTGAAAAAAATCGAAGACTATATTCGCACCATTCCCGATTACCCGAAGCCTGGCATTCAGTTTCGCGATGTCACCACGCTTCTATCTGACGCGCAGGGGTTCCGGCAATCGGTCGATGCGCTGGTTCAGCTTCATGTTGGCGCTGACATTGACATGGTTGCGGGTATTGAAGCGCGGGGCTTCATTCTCGGCGGTGCCGTCGCCCATCAGTTGGGCAAGGGTTTCATCCCGGTTCGTAAAAAGGGGAAGTTACCAGCGGAGACTATGGGCCAGGAATATGAACTTGAATATGGCACCGACATTGTGGAGATCCACACGGATGCGGTCGCCAAGGGCGCTAATGTTCTGCTGGTCGATGATCTGATCGCCACCGGCGGCACGGCTGAGGCAGCGGTTAAGCTGATCGGTCGCGCCGGTGCCAATGTCTTGGGGGCGAGCTTTGTGATCGAACTGCCAGCTCTTGGGGGCCGTGATCGGCTTGAAGGCTATGACATTGAAGTTCTGTCGCTCTGCACCTTTGAAGGGGACTAGAAGCGATGCGCATAGACGGCAAACATATGCGCACCATTTGGCTGAATGAGGATGGATGGTCTGTCTCCATCATCGACCAGCAAAAATTACCGCATGTTTTTGAGGTGGCGGTCTTGCGGGACTTGAACGCCTCTGCTCGGGCCATCAGAGATATGTCCGTGCGCGGCGCGCCGCTCATCGGGGCGACAGCTGCCTTTGGATTGGCGCTGGCGCTACGCGACGATCCGTCGGATGCGGGACTGAAAGAGGCCTACGCCCGATTGCAAGCCACACGCCCAACGGCGATTAACCTCAGATGGGCGTTGGACGAGGTGTCTGATGTGGTGCGTCACCATGTGCCGCATGCCCGCGCTGAGGCGGCTTATGCAAAGGCTGTGGAAATCGTTGAGGCTGATGTGGAAGTGAGCCGCCGGATCGGTGAGCATGGCGCCTCACTGATCAAGGGCATTGCGGAGGTAAATGGCGGTAAGGCCGTCAACGTGCTGACCCATTGCAATGCCGGATGGCTTGCAACCATTGATTGGGGGACCGCGACGGCGCCGGTTTACGTGGCGCGGGACGAGGGGGTGCCTATCCATGTCTGGGTCGACGAAACCCGTCCCCGCAACCAGGGTGCGGCGCTCACGGCTTATGAATTGGGGCAGGAGGGTATCCCCCATACAGTGATTGTCGACAATGCGGGCGGTCACCTGATGCAGAAGGCTCAAGTGGATTTGTGCATTGTCGGGACTGATCGCACGGCAGCGAATGGCGATGTGTGCAACAAGATCGGGACTTACCTCAAAGCACTTGCGGCGTTCGACAATGACGTGCCGTTCTATGTGGCGCTTCCCCATACGACCATTGATTGGGAGTTGGAGCGGGGTGCGGATATTCCCATTGAAGAGCGCAGTGCTCGTGAAGTGACCCATGTTTCTGGGCTAACCACCGGCGGACAGGTCCAGGAAGTCCAGGTGAGTGCGATCGGCAGCGATGCGACCAACCCAGCCTTTGATGTGACACCCGCCCGTCTTGTGACGTCTCTTGTGACCGACAGGGGCATTTGTGCTGCCTCGCGCGAGGGATTGCTCTCCCTCTTTCCGGAGAAGAGATCATGAGCGCACTGGCAGAATCGGTGATTGATGCTGCTTTGACCATGTCGACGTCGGGCCTGTCGGCAGGGCGGTCTGGCAATGTGTCTGTTCGCGATGGTAATCGTGTTTTGATCACTCCTACGGGCATGGCCTATGAAGACCTTGTACCATCGGACATCGTTTCTATGGCGCTGGATGGCTCCGTGCTGCCGGGCTCCCGGAAGCCATCATCTGAATGGCATTTTCATGCAGCCATCTATGCCGCCAGAGAAGATGTGCACGCCATTGTTCATACGCATTCCAATGCGGCGACGGCCCTAGCCTGCTTAGAGGAGGGGATACCAGCTTTCCACTATATGGTTGCTGCAGCGGGTGGGGCGGATATCAGGTGTGCCCCATACGCAACCTTTGGTACGGAAGAATTGGCAGCTCTTGCCGTGGGAGCCCTTGAGGATCGCAGGGCCTGTCTACTCGCCCATCATGGGGTGATTGCCTGCGGAGCGGACCTTGTAAAAACCTACGATCTGGCTGTCGAGGTGGAAACGCTTGCAGAACAATATGGACGCGCCCGTTTGCTTGGTTCGGTGCCCTTGCTGAGTGATGACGAGATGCACCGCGTCTTGGACAAATTCAAAGGCTATGGCCAGCAGAAATAGGTCGCCTGGACGGAGTGGGTTCTTCTAAACTTCAAGCCGGGAGACAGGCCATGACCGATGACTATGTAGAACGACTAAACGCATTCACCGCCAACAAACATCCGGGACATGTGGGTGTTTCGTTGACCTATTGCGACGCGGACCGTGTGGAAGGACAGCTGACCGTTACGGAGCCGGTAATAGCCGGAACAGGCTTTCTCTGGGCACCGGTGGTCATCACGCTAGCTGATTGGCTTTGTGCCGCAGGCATGTCTCCAAACCTTCCAGAAGGCGCCAGTTTTACCACGGTTGAACTGAAGACCAATTTCCTGGGGAGTGCGCGTGAAGGCGAGGTCGTTTCAGGTGTTGCGCGGCCGGCACATAAGGGCCGGACAACCCATGTTTGGGATGTTGAGGTAAAGAACGAGACCTCCGGCAAGATTATCGCGCTCTTTCGATGTACTCAGATGATTCTCTACCCCAAGACCTGATGTCTTCTGGCGTTACGACGCCTTGGCGAACCAATCGAGGGTTCTGGTAAGCGCAAGATCTGCAGCTTCTTTGGAATAGTGGTCGCGCCGGTCTGAGTTGAAGCCGTGGTCTGCTTCATAAATGTGGAAGGTGATGTCGGTGCGCTTGGCTTTGAATGCGCGAACCCAATCGATGGGGATTGAGGCGTCCTTGTCACCGAAGTGGAGCATCGTAGGAACGGTGGGTGTTTCATCCTCCATGTCCATGATCAAACGCCCGTAGTACCCGACAGCAGATGTGAGCCCAGTGCAGCGGCATGCGGCAAGCCATGCCATAGATCCACCGTAGCAATATCCAGTGATGTGAACAGTGTTCGTCCCTTGGGATTTCAGGAAGTCGATGGCTGCTTGAATGTCGCCTTGGGCGTTGGGTCCTCCAAATTTCTGCGCCAGTTCGATGGAGCGTTGAAAACCCTCACCGGTATAGTCCGACTGCCATCCCTTTTCACCGCGGTCATACATGGATGGCGCGATGACGGTGAAGCCTTGCTCGGCATAGCCATCGCAGAGTTCTTTGATGTGGTCTGTGACGCCAAAGATTTCCTGAATGAGGACAAGCCCCTGCCCATTTGATGGTGTGCCTGCATCCTGTGGTGTCACGAGATAGGCGCCGAGCGCGAAATCTTTATCTCCCTGCAATTCAATCAGCTTGCCCTTGCGACTCATTTGGTTGTCTCCTCAGGTAAATAGGGATCACGACGCTCGATCAAACCTTGGCCGATGAAAGAGAAGACAAGCTCTCTATCCTGATTGAAGCCTTCGTTCAGACTTCGAATAATGCCCTGATAGGGACGGCTCTTCAGATCGACTTTTTCAATCGTCGTGGTGCGGTAGGAGATGGTGTCTTCTGCACGCACAGGCTTGATCCACTTCAGGTCGAAGAAACCGGGGGAAGGGCCGCCTTGCGGTGCTTGTCGCCCGTCGGGCGCTGGTTTGCTTTCATCTTTAGGGGCAGTTTCTCGCGCGCCGATCATCAATTTCATCCAGACGGCTGCGATGTGCCAGCCCGCGGCCACGAGGTCGCCAAAGTGCGAGTCTTTTGCTGCCTCCGGATCTGTATGGAACGGCTGCGGATCATACTTTTCCGCAAAGCGAATGATGTCGTCGCTGGTGAAGGTGTGGCTCCCGAGCTCTATCACACGGCCAATTTCGATGTCTTCAAACCATGCCATCAGTTTGTCTCCGATGTAGCGACAGGACGACGTCCCATCATCAACCAGCTTTCGGTGGTCATGATTGTCTCACCCGCCTGGTTGGTCATTTCCCATGTCCAGTTGGTGAGGCCCATGGTGGGGCGGCTTTCGGAAGGACGCGCATTGATGCAGTTCACGGTCACTTTTACGGTCTCGCCTGCATAGAGCGGACGTCGCCAGCGACACTCTTTGATGCCGGGTGAGCCCTGCGTTGCGGCTTTCACATGGAAGCTGTCATAGACAAGGCGCATGGCGATGGCGCAGCTGTGCCAGCCACTTGCGCAAAGGCCACCAAGGATGGAGTCTTTGGCGGCTTCTTCATCAAGGTGGAAAGGTTGGGGATCGTATTCGCTGGCGAATTCGATGACTTCTTCTTTTGAGATGGTGCGCTCAGCGGTTGTGAACGAGTGTCCGACCGGCACGTCCTCCCAGTAGATCATCCTCAATCTCCCTAATTGTTGAATCGGAAATGCATGACGTCGCCGTCTGCAACCAGATATTCTTTCCCTTCAAGGCGCATCTTGCCGGCGTCCTTGGCGGGCGTTTCGCCCCCCAGATTAACAAAATCATCATAAGCGATGGTTTCGGTGCGAATGAAGCCTGCTTCAAAATCGGTGTGGATCACGCCGGCCGCAGCAGGGGCCAATGTGCCTTGGGTAATTGTCCAGGCGCGGGTTTCTTTTGGCCCGCAAGTGAAATAGGTGATGAGGTGGAGAAGGTCGTAGCCTGCGCGGATCAGGCGGTCGAGGCCTGCTTCTGCGAGGCCCAGCTCTTCGAGATAGTCTGTGCGTTCTTCTGCATCCAATTGCGCCAGCTCTTCCTCGATCTTCGCAGAGATGACGACCGCCACAGCACCTTCTTCGGCAGCTCGGGCTTCGACGGTCTTGGAGAATTCATTCCCGGTGCCAGCGGACTCTTCTTCAACATTGCAGACATAGAGAACGGGTTTTGAGGTCAGCAGGTTGAGACCGCGGAAGGCTTTTTCTTCATCTTCAGTGCGCTCTGTAAAACGTGCCGGTTTTCCTTCGCGCAGTTGCAAAAGGGCCCGCTCAATAAGACTAATGGCTTCCTTGGCGTCTTTGTCCTGGCTCTTCGCTTTCTTTTCCAGCGCGGGCAGGCGCTTCTCCAGGCTCTCCAGGTCCGCAAGCATCAGTTCCGTTTCAACGATCTCTGCATCGGCGAGGGGATCAATGCGGCCTTCCACATGGGTGACGTCCCCATCTTCGAAGCAGCGCAGTACATAAGCGATGGCATCCACTTCCCGGATATTTGCGAGAAACTGATTGCCCAACCCTTCTCCCTTGGATGCACCTTTTACAAGGCCGGCAATGTCGACAAAGGTAAGGCGGGTCGGGATGATCTCTTTTGATTCAGCGATGCTCGCCAGGCTATCGAGGCGGGTGTCCGGAACGGCCACTTCTCCGACATTGGGTTCAATCGTACAGAAGGGATAATTCGCTGCCTGGGCTGACGCTGTCTGTGTGAGCGCGTTGAACAGAGTTGATTTGCCGACATTTGGCAGGCCTACGATGCCGCATTTAAACCCCATCGGGTGTGTCCTTTTGTTTTGTTTGGCCCACCGGATTTTCGGGTTTGGGCTTTTTGGGTTGGGGTGGATTCAAAATCAGATGAACCCTGTTGGCAAAGCTTGAATCTTTGTCCTGCGCTAGAAGGGGTGCTGCTTCGGCAATTGCGTCCAGAAGGGGCTCCAGCCAGGCCTTGTCGGCTTTGGCGAAATCACCGAGCACATGACCGCTAACACGGGCGCGGTCTCCTGGATGACCAATGCCGATCCGCAGTCGTCTAAAGTCAGGCCCAATATGCGAAGCAATGGAGCGGATGCCATTATTTCCGGCAGCGCCGCCACCGGTTTTGATGCGGACCTTTGCAGCGGGCAGGTCAAGCTCATCATGCATGACGACAACGTCTGATGGCTCGAGCTTATAGAAGCGCATTGCTTCGGCAACAGCGCGACCGCTCTCGTTCATATAGGTCTGCGGCTTGAGAATGAGCGCTTTGACGCCATCGAGCGTGCCTTCGCAGGCAAGCCCCTGAAAGCGTTTCCGTTCCGGCGAAAAATTATGGCGGCGGATGATCTCATCCACCGCCATAAAGCCGATATTGTGGCGTTGACGGGCGTATTTTTCACCCGGATTGCCAAGGCCTACCAAGAGGATCATGTGACATGCTCCTTAAAGGTGGCACGAGGGCGTTAGCCTTCGCTGTTTTCGCCGCCTTCGCCTTCACCCTCAGCTGCTGCTTCGCCTTCTTCACCTTCGCCTTCTTCAGCTTCATTCTCCTCAGAGACAAGAGCTGCAGGCGCGGCAATGGTGGCAACTGTGAAGTCACGGTCGGTAATAGCGGGTGTAACACCGTCAGGCAATGTGATCGCGGAGATATGGATCGAGTCGCCAATGTCAGTGCCGGTCAGATCAACCTCGATTGATTCTGGGATCGACTCTGCTGGGCAGTTCAGTTCCACTTCGTGGCGAACAACGTTCAGAATACCGCCACGCTTGATGCCTGGGGATTCTTCGTCGTTCACGAAGTTCACCGGCACTTCAACAGCGATTTTCGCGCCTTTGCCAAGACGTAGGAAATCTACGTGTGTCACGAAGTCCTTGACCGGGTCGAGCTGCACATCGCGCGGAATAACCCGCTGCGTTTTGCCATCGACTTCCAGATCGAGCAGGGAACTCATGAAAGTGCCCCGGTTCCAGAGCTTGGTCACTTCGTTGTGTGAGAGCGAAATCAGGTCAGGGGACTTCTTGTCACCATAAACCACTGCTGGAACACGTCCCTCGCGACGAAGTGCCCGGGCGACCCCCTTGCCGGCCCGGTCTCGTGCTTGGGCCGTAAGTTGAGTATTGTCGGCCATTGCAAATTCTCCAATAAAAACAGGGCCCTAGGGCCCTAATTAGGCGTCGCAAGTCTCCTCCAGGGGTGTGGAAGTGCGATCGGTTGGCGTGATAGCGCAGAAACCCCCATAAAACAACACCTTAGTGAAAGGCGCTGGAGGTTCAGTCTCAGTCAAAGAGGCTGGAAACCGAGCGGCTTTCGGCGGTCCGGCGCATCGCCTCACCCACGAGCGGGGCAATCGAAGTGGTGCGGATATTGTGGCTCACGCGGACGGCCTCAGTTGCCTGGATGGTGTCAGTGATGACCAGTTCTTTAAGCTGAGACGCCGTCACACGGGCAACGGCGCCCCCAGAAAGCACCCCATGGGTCACATAGGCAGAAACCTCGGTCGCGCCCTGAGCGAGCAGCGCCTCGGCAGCATTGCAGAGCGTGCCGGCAGAATCGACGATATCGTCGACCAGGATGCAGGGGCGGCCGCTCACGTCCCCGATAATGTTCATTACTTCCGATTCTCCGGCGCGCTCACGCCGTTTGTCGACAATCGCGAGATCGGCATTCAGGCGTTTGGCCAGGGCTCTGGCGCGGACCACGCCGCCTACGTCAGGAGAGATAATCATCAGATTATCCGCGCCCTCGTAGTTCTCCTGAATATCCCGGGTCATGACCGGGGCAGCGAACAGATTGTCTGTTGGAATATCGAAGAAGCCCTGGATCTGCCCAGCGTGGAGATCAACAGTCAGCACGCGGTCAGCACCCGCTGTGGCAACCATGTTGGCGACCAGTTTGGCAGAGATTGGCGTTCTGGGGCCTGGTTTGCGATCCTGCCGGGCATAGCCGAAATAGGGCATGACGGCGGTGATCCGATTGGCAGACGCCCGCTTCAGCGCATCAATGATGATGAGGGTTTCCATCAGATGGTCATTGGCTGGGAAAGAAGTGGATTGGATGACAAAAACATCCTCACCGCGCACGTTTTCCTGAATTTCGACGAAGACTTCCATGTCGGCGAACCGGCGAACGACCGATTTCGTCAAGGGAAGGTTGAGATAGGCGGCAATGGATTCGGCAAGTGCCCTGTTTGAATTGCCTGCGACCAGTTTCATCTGTTTTCCCCTGTAGTGAGCTCTTTATTGGACTCACGCTCGAAATGATGTTTGCGGAACCCGCGCTGCATCTGGCGGGGTTGTATCAAGGCTCGTTGTCGCCTGTAAACCGCACACCCGTGTCCTTGTGGCAACAATCTCAATCTGGCTCATTTTGGTTCACGCTGGCGGTGTCGGTTCATTGATGAGCTGCAATATTCCGTCTGCGGCGGCGGTCCCGGCGGCGGTCGCAATATTGCCCCAGGCGCCTGCCAATGCGTCTTCATCGACCTGGTTGGACTGGGTGATGAGCCCCAGGGGTGTTCCCTCTTTAGTGGTCACCGTCCATTCAATGTTGACGCTGATGGTGCCAGGGGTTGTTCCCCCTCGGACGGGTTCCAGAGCAACATTGCCAATAACTCTGAACGCCTGCTGTTGTTCTGTTTTATGGTCCGCTTTCACCAGCGCTTCTTGAACAGCAGCAGCAAGCGACAGTCGGCCATCACCAGGCGATGTCCCTACAGCGACATCAAATAAGGCACGGGTCTCGTTTCTGATGGGTTGCGACGTTTGGCTTGGTTGCGGGGTTAATATGGCCGGCTCCAAAGCTGCTAGAGGCGACCCCATGTCTTCGCTTTCGTGGTGCGGCGGGCTCTGTGTTTGGGTTGCTTGTGGCGGTGGTGCCGTGACAGGAGAGGCGATGCCCAAAGTCGCATCGCGCGCTGCGATGCCTGAGAGATCTGGTGGCGAGTTGTCTGGCTGCCTTGCTTGTAGGAGCGAGGGAGTCGAAAGATCGACGCCTGGGGTCGTATCCGCGATTTGAGTACCTTGAGCCCCTGTAGGTTCTGTATCCTCAATGCTGGCGGTTGTTAGCGAAACATCGCTATCGGGGCTCGCGCCCAAGGTTTGGTCGGACACCCATCCGGCAAGCTCCAATGCCGCCGTGTCCGCTATCTCCTCAAGCGTTGCTTCATCCACCACGGCCCAGGGATCATAAAAGGCAGGGTCGGCGGAGTTGCGCCGCTGGATCACAACATCGTCGGTCATGCGCTTAACGCGTTTCCCATCTGGCCCAATCACCTCCCAAACCACAACCACAGCGGTGCCGTTCCGCGAGGCACCGGCCCTTACCACGCCTTTGACTGTGTATTCAGGTACCGTTCCTGTGCGTGCAAGGGTCAGTTGGTTGGCAATGCTCGCTTCCTGGAACCGTGCCAATAGCTGGCTTGCCAACTCATCTGGAAGGCCAGCGGGCAGCTGAATGAAGACACCGCGTCTTTGCAGACCTTGTACTGATCCAGTGATCAGGGACGTGTCAGATGGCGCGTTTAAACCCAGAGTGTTTGTTTCGGGCCGGTCCTCGCCGCAGGACGAGAGAATAAGCAAACTCGTGAGACAAGCGCCCAGCGCCCATGTCGTGCGCTTGCTGCAGCTTTTTCGCTGCATGACAGTCGCGGTCTCATTGTCGCTCACGGCGCTGGCTTCCCCTCATATCGCTGATCTCATATCAGCGATTCGTTTCAGCTCAAGGGTAGCAAGGCCACGCCCTCACACCAAAGTCTGTCATGCGTCGAGTAGGGCAATTGAGGAGATTTGTCTCCCATAGTCCGGTTCTCCGGCGTGGGTTGTCCGCCTGAAGGAGAAGAATCGCTTGGCATCGGCATAGGTGCACAGATTTGTGTTGCCGATGCTGTTGATGCCAAGCCTGTCTAGCCGGTCAACCACAAACCGGGGCAGATCAAACTGGAAGTGATTCTCACGGGCACTGGGAAGGAAATAGATGCTGTAGTCAGGGGCCTCAGCCACAAACTGCTTCTGGAACTCTGGACCGACCTCATAGTTTGCCTGAGAGATTGTGGGTCCTATGGAACAGCTGATCTCCGGAAGTTTGGCCCCCAGCGCGGTCATGGCGTCGACGGTTGCCTCCAGGACGCCACCAATGGCGCCTTTCCATCCTGCATGGGCCGCACCGATAACACCTGCCTTTGGATCTGCGAAGAGAACGGGCGTGCAATCAGCTGTCAGGATGCCGAGGCCCAAGCCTTTGGTTGTCGTTACAAGCGCATCGCCCTCAGGTGCAGCATCGGTTGCCCAGGGCTTGTCTGCCACGATGACGTTGGGAGAGTGAACTTGATAGACGGTAAGTAGATGGTCACGGGGAATGCCCAGGTCGTCTGCGGTACGTCCGCGATTTTCGATCACGTTTGCTCGCAGGTCGTCAGACCCTAAGCCACAATTACGGCCTTCATAGATGCTCGATGAGGTGCCGCCCTCGCGTGTGAAAAAGCCATGGGCGATGTTGGGGAACGCTGACAGGATATCGGATTGTATCAACGTAGACCTCGAATTTTTGTGTATCGCAGCACTTTAGAAACCTGCTGGAGTAGGGACGCTTTGTGACGTCACGGCCATAACCTTGAAGAGGCTGCCCATCGCGTCTCTCTCCGTCAAGCGTTTCAGAGCTGAGGTGATGTCGCGTCGTTGTTGTTCGTTGGCGTTTGCAGCAAGGGCGTTGGCACGGGTGTTTATGCCGAGCGCTTCAAGAAAGGACCCTTGTTCTGTAGGGCCGTACACTGTTCCCATGCTGAAAGGTTTTGCGAGCGCTTCGAAGTCAACATGAGCTGTGAGGTCTGCCTCACCGGGCTCAACGAGTGGATCGACAAATTTGTGATCCTTCAGCGCCTGAAAACTGTCCCCGGACGCGCTCTCTGCGTATCCATAGTCGATGATGAGGGCGGCACTGGGGTTTACATCAAAGTGAGCGCGCATTTGCTCCATGATCGTTAGCCCAACAGGGCAAAGCTCAGCGAGCGATCCTTCCGGAGCATCGCGGACGCTCGCGGCAAATGTGGAGGGTCCGGTGGGCGTGCCAACAAGGGAATATTCGAAGATCGGTGTGCCCCTGTCAGTTGATGACTGCAGCACCACGCATCGCTCCTGCCATCCATTGCCCGTCCTTTGAAACTGCTTGATTGGTAGTGCGTCAAAAAACTCATTTGCAAGGATGAGGCAGGGGCCGTCGGGCAATGCCTCAACGGCATCAATCCAGGAGGCGTTAGGCACGCGTTTTTTTTGTTCTGCGCGTAGGGTGGGGCTTGTTTCCAGAAAGACCACATTCGCGGCGTCGCCAAAGGCAGGGACAAGTTGAGCTGCGCGCAGTGCATCGGCCATCAGTGTTCCGCGGCCTGGTCCGAATTCAATCAGATTGAAGGCATTGGGCGAGCCGAGCTTTTGCCACATGTCGACGGACCAGAGACCCAGAAGTTCCCCAAACATTTGGGAGATTTCTGGGGCGGTTGTGAAGTCACCTTTGCTGCCGAGCGGGTCCCGGGTGCGGTAATAGCCGTGCTCTGGGTGTGCAAGAGCCAGATCCATGAACCTGTCCAGCGGCATAGGGCCATCCTGCCGGATGAGGCTCGCAATATGGTGTGAAAGCGCGGTCACAGTCGGTCTGGGTTACTTCTTTTTTCGCGCAGGCTGAGACGGCTGCGTCTGCGACTTTGTTTGGGCCCACCAGATGATACCTGCGCCAACAAGGACCATTGGGACTGTCAGGACCATGCCTTGGGTTACTGGACCAAACAGGTAGCCGATATGCGCGTCTGGTTCGCGGAAGAACTCTACGAAGATGCGCGATAGGCCATAGCCGATGAAGAAGGTACCTGCCACCACACCGGGGCGCGACAGGGCGTTTGTATAGTGGGTGAGGTATCTCAGGACGATGAAAAGCAGCACACCTTCTAACAATCCTTCGTAGAGCTGACTTGGGTGCCTCGGGAGTGGCCCACCGGTTGGGAAGACAACGCCCCAGGCAACGTCTGTGGTTCTGCCCCAGAGCTCACTATTGATAAAGTTCGCAAGGCGTCCAAACAGGATGCCGATGGGCGCGACGGCGGCGGCGCCATCTGCAAGAGACCAAAGGGGAATGGTGTGCTTGCGAGCAAACAGATAGATCGCCAACACGACGCCCAGAAATCCGCCGTGGAAGGACATGCCGCCGTTCCAGACAGCAATAATGTCCCCTGGATTGTAGAGGTAGAAAGCCGGGTTGTAGAAAAGTACGTAGCCTAAGCGGCCGCCCAAGATCACGCCGAGAGCAACCCAAAGAAGAAGGTCATCTGCCTGGTCGCGGGTGAAGGGTGATTTGCCGCCCCAGATGGTTGGCGTGTCGGCGAGGCTCATCAGATAGCGCCATCCCAGGAGGAGACCTGCAATGTAGGCGAGCGCGTACCAGCGGATCGCAAAAGGGCCTATTTGGATCAGAACAGGGTCTATTTCGGGGAAGGGCACAGGCACTCTTTCTGCGGTCAGGATGTAGCTGGTAAGTGTCTCTCTAGGGCCTTGCATGTCAAGCCACGGGAATGTGTGCTCCGGGCCAGCGAGGCATGTGGTCGCAAGTGCTCATAGAGCCCTGTCCGGGCTGACAAAATTAAGGGAAGGGCGTAAGATGGCCCCCGAATTGGAGAACGACAATGACCCAGTATGACAATCGGCTGCTTGATGATGTTGCAAAGCTTTTTACGTCTGCGGCGGGGGCCGCCCAAGGCTTGCGTCAGGAAATCGAAGCGATTGTGAAGGGCCAAGCTGAGCGTCTCATCGCCGATCTGGATCTTGTGTCTCGGGATGAATTTGATGCGGTTCAGGCCATGGCAGCCAAGGCGCGTGAAGAAAACGAAGCGCTGAAAGCGCGGATTGAGGCACTGGAGACAGCGGCATCCTCACAAGGCTGAAATTGACGGTGTTGATCGTCCGATTGCTGGGGCGCCCAATCAGTGCTTTTCCACATGTTTTTTGTCTGTGCGCGGTTCCCAGCGCTTGCACCGACTCAGTTGATCGGGCACGCTCTGTAGTGTTTGGGGCAAAGTTATCCACAATATATGGATGTGTGAGCACCTAAACAGTGTGAAGCGGCGGACGAGGACTCGTGATGAAGGCAACCATGGTGCCTGCAGACTATGTCGACGCAAATCCACTCGATCTTCTGGAGCAAGTCGCTGATGTTCGGAACTGGGCATTTGACCGGTCTCACGAGCAGGAGCTCAATCTGGCACTTGTGGGCGAGTGGCGGGACTATCAGATTTCTCTGAACTGGCGGGATGATTTTTGCGGGCTGCATATGGCCAGCGCGCTGGATATGCGCGTGCCGCCGGAGAAACGCCTGGCGGTTCGGGATCTTCTTGGCTTGATCAATGAACAGCTTTGGTCCGGACATTTCGACATGTGGTCAGATGACGGGACGATCTTGTTTCGCGATACTCTGCTCTTATGTGGTGGAGCGGCAGCGACGCCGGAACAATGTGAAGCTTTGTTGCATTTGGCGATGGAAGCCTGTGATCGTTATTACCCAGCCTTCAATTTCGTGATCTGGGCTGGGCGAAGCCCCGAAGAGGCAATTGCCGCGGCGATGTTTGAGACGGTCGGATCGGCCTGATCAGTCTGAGGCCACCGCGTAGGTGTAACCCGATTTAAGCAAGTGAGTATTGAGATGCTGCGTTTCGATGATCCGCTGGTACTGGTTGGTGCCGGAAAAATGGGTGGAGCCCTTTTGACTGGGTGGCTGGATCAGGGGCTTGAGCCAGCAGGTGTGTTCCTGCGTGATCCAACACCGCCCGCCGAAATCGCACAATTGGTGGCCGAGAAGGGGCTGCGCCTCAACCTGCCTTTGGAGGAGATGGAGGCCGCGCCCCGTATTGTGGTGCTCGCTGTTAAGCCGCAGATCATGGATGCTGTTCTGCCTGATCTGCGTTCTCTTGTGCGACCTGGAACCCTCTTCCTGTCGATTGCTGCCGGTGTCGATCTAGAACGCCTGGATGAGCTGCTGGGCGGTGGCGCTGCCATCATCCGCGCAATGCCCAACACGCCATCCTCCGTTGGCAAGGGGATCACCGCAGTCATTGGGAACGGTCTGGTGACGGATGCTGATAAGGTGATCTGCGACAGCCTGCTGGGCACAGTCGGTGATGTTGTCTGGCTCGCTGCTGAAAGCCAGATGGACGCGGTTACAGCGCTATCCGGCAGCGGTCCGGCATATGTTTTTGCGCTCGCTGAGACCATGACGGCGGCGGGGGAAGCTCTGGGGCTTGAACCGGAGCTTGCCGCGCAATTGGCGCGTATGACCGTCGCTGGCGCTGGGGCCATGCTTGAGACCCTGCCGGAAGATGCATCGACGCTGCGCCAGAATGTGACGTCACCGGGCGGAACTACCGCGGCGGCGCTCGACGTGTTGCTGGGCCCTGACGGGCTTGCGCAGCTTATGCGGTCGGGAATGACAGCGGCGCGGGACAGATCAAGAGAACTCTCAAAGCAGTAAGCTCTTTTCAGCCATTTTGTACTATGCTGCCTGCGATCCCGTGACAGCAGGTATGCAACGCCGTGGCACCGCGAAAAATGACAGAAGATAAGATTATTGATGCCGCCCTTCAGCTCGCCTCAGAGGAGGGCTGGAGCCGGTTTTCTCTGGCTGACGTCGCGCAGCGGGCAAAAGTGCCTCTGGCAGACCTGCATGGATCATTTTCAGGCAAACGCGCGATCCTTGCCGCATTTTCCCGCCGGATTGATGTGCGGGTGCTCCGCGCGGTAGATCCAGAAGACCAGGAAGGTGAACGTCCCAAGGACCGCCTGTTCGATGTGCTGATGCTCCGGTTTGACGAGCTCGGAGGCTGCAAGGAAGGGGTGCGGGCCATCTCTCGGGATCTCGCGCGGGACCCTCTTGGCCTTCTTGCAGGCGCGCGTCCTGCGTTGCGCTCGATGCATTGGATGCTTGAGGCTGCTTCCATTGACTCTGGCGGGGTGTATGGCGCGGTAAGGGCAAGGGCGCTGGCGGTTGTTTGGCTCGCGGCTTTCCGGGTCTGGCTGGATGATGAGCCCGGGCTTGGCAAAACCATGTCGGAGCTAGACAAACGTCTTCAGCAATCAGCGGCACTCTGGGGGGACACGGCAGCACCCGAAGTGCAGCCGCCACAGGCTAATGCGGCAGAGTAATTTCCGCACGCAGGCCGCCCAACCCACTTTTTGAGAGAGTGATCTCGCCCCCATGAGAGCGCGCGACGTCACGCGCGATGGCTAGGCCCAGGCCTGTTCCGGCATTGTCGAGGTTGCGGGCGGTGTCCAGCCGATGGAAAGGGCGGAATACTTCTTCCAATTGGTCTTCAGGAATGCCCTCCCCATTATCATCGACGGCAATCGTGACGGTTTTCTCATTGGATGAGAGCGTCAGGCGCACAGTGTCTGCATAGCGGGTTGCATTGTCGGTCAGGTTGGTCAGGCAACGTTTGAACGTCGCACGCCGGAGCGGCAGCGTGATACCCGGTTCTGATTCAAGAGCAATCTGGTGCCCGTTCCGCTGACCATCTAACCGCACTTCGTTCAGGAGATCTGCGAGATCAACAACCTGTGCTTCTTCTCCCTCTTCACCACGGGCGAACGCCAAATAGTCTTCGAGCATATGCTCCATGTCGCGAACGTCGCTTTTTAGTTCATCCACATCTGGATTGTTTTCCATCATGGCAATCTGCAGCTTGAAGCGGGTGAGCGGTGTCCGCAGGTCATGACTGACGCCTGCAAGCATGGTCGTGCGTTGATCCATCTGTCTCTGAATGCGCTCTCGCATGTCGAGGAAGGCGGCTGCCGCCCTGCGGACTTCCAGAGCACCCGACGGTTTAAAGGAGCCGGAATTTCTGCCCTTGCCGAAACTTTCGGCTGCGATTGCGAGCCGCTCAATTGGGCGTATCTGGTTTCGTAAAAAGAGGATGGCGATGGCGATGAGTAGAAGTGAAGCCCCTGCCATCCATACAAGGAAGATGTGAGAGTTTGTTGCATAGACTCGGCTGCGCAGAGGCAAGACCCGCATGACGCCATCAGTCATTTGTATTCGAATATCGACATAGTCGGGATATGAAACGGTATCTATCCAAAAAGGTCTGCCAACCCTCTTTTCCAACTCACTGCGCAGTGATTGGTCCAGAAGAGAAAACCCTGGATCCGGTATTTCGGTGGGCAGGGTTTCGCCTGGCCGGAAAGAGACGCTCATTTCCAACTGCTCCCAGGCGATTGCTGTTAGCTGTGGTGCGCTGGCCTCTCCTTCAGGGAAAGTGGCGTTGGCCTCAAGCAGCAGAGCGATGTCGCTGACGACAGCGCCGGAGAGTCTCTCGGTCACCATTTGCCAATGGCGCTCCAGGAAAACATAAGTCACAACCACTTGCAGCAAAACCATCGGGGCGACGATGATAATGAGAGAGCGACCATAAAGGCCGCGGGGCAACAGCTTCTTCAGAACGCGAAAGGGGTGGATGCCACCGCCTGCATTGAGTTTTGGCGCGGCGTTAGCTGCATCTGTGCGGCTGGTCCGTGCGCTATGCTGTTCATCCTGTATGTCGACGCCACTCATCCGGTTTTGTCCCTGGACTTTAGGTGCTGCCCACGAAGTGCGTGCGCGGGCTCAATCGGGTTTCAAAACGTATCCCAGACCGCGGATGGTTTGGAGATAAATCGGATTTTTTGGATCTTTCTCAATTTTCCGCCGAAGGCGGTTAATTTGAACATCAATTGCTCGCTCTGTGCCCGCCTCATCGTTTCTTAAAAGCGTGCGGGACAGCGTTTCATTCGGGCGGCTGGCAAACAGGTGCATCATCTGGATCTCTCGGTCCGTCAGGCGGACAAGATTGCCATCGCGCCAGAGCTCGCCGCGCGCCCGGTCGAACCGGCAGGCACCAAGGCGGATCTGACTGGTATCCGTTTTTTCCGGCACGGTGCGTTTGAGAATAGTGCCGATGCGCAGTAGCAGTTCCCGGGGCTCAAAAGGTTTGGGCAGGTAATCATCCGCACCACCTTCTAATCCTTCAATTCGATGTTCTGTTTCTGCGCGTGCTGTCAGAAGCAAGATGGGGACCGACGAATCCAGGCGAAGGGATTTGGTGAGTTCCAGACCGGTCTCGCCGGGCATCATCACATCAAGGACGAGTAGATCAAATGCAATGCCTGCCATGCGGGCGCGTGCTCCTGCCGCGCTCTCAGCAGTTGAGACGCGGTAGCCGTTTTCACTCAGATATTTTTTCAGCAGTTCGCGGATGCGACGGTCATCATCAACAATCAGAATATGCGGTGTCTCTTCGTCAAATGATTTCGTGGGGCTTTCTGAAGTGGCGAGGGACATTAGGGGACCTCGCCATTTGTGATGAGGGTCTCGACTGCTGCGCGTTCGTCTTCGTTGACGAGATTAAGAAGGATTTTTTTCCACGCCTCTGCCGCTTCCGGCCCTGCGTCCTCGATTGCCTTTGCAACACGCGCGTGCTGGGGCACGGCGAGGCGGCGCTCCAGATTGGTTCCAGCCTCTGTAAGGTGAAGGTGGCGCTGCCTGCGGTCCCGCTTCCCAGTCTTTTGTTCGATCAGTTCCTGTTCGATGAGTTCTCTTAAGACGCGGGCGAGGCTTTGTTTGGTAATCCGTAAAATACCGAGAAGCTCTGCAACGGTAATGCCGGGATTGCGGCCCACGAAATGGACGACGCGGTGATGGGCTCGGCCCAGGCCATCGGCTTCTAGAATCGCATCGGGGTCGCTCACAAAGTCCCGATAAGCAAAAAACAGAAGTTCGATTGCCTGGATAAGGGCTTCTTTTTCGGCCAGATTCTCGCCGGAATCCGCCGTTGTGCGGTCAGACCCTGATGCGAGAGTAGATGTTTTTATGTCAGCCATGTTGACGTATCTCGATCACATAGTTACTTTGACAATCGAATTTACGACAGAAATGAACCCATCTGGCGTTTTCGCGACGTGAGTGCCAGTATTTTGACCCAAAGATCGGCCGCGCTGCAATTTTTGTAGGCATCCGATTCAGCTGGGCAGAAGCTGCTGGTGAAGAAAATCGCGCTTCGGACAGATCGGTCGGGAAACAATCAGGATCCAGGCTCATGGCGGATATTCCATTTGATAAGCGAGACGGCTTTATCTGGTTCAACGGCGACCTCGTGCCGTGGACAGATGCAAAGGTGCATGTCCTGACCCACGGGCTTCATTATGCCAGCTGCGTGTTTGAAGGCGAGCGGGTCTATGGCGGCGAAATTTTCAAACTGCGTGAACATACCGAACGGCTTTTTAAGTCGGCTGAAATACTTGGGTTTGAGATTCCCTACAGCATAGAGGAAATCGACGACGCGTGTCGGAAAGCTGTCGCCGCGCAGGGCATTGTGGACGGATATGTCCGCCCCGTGGCCTGGCGTGGCAGTGAAATGATGGCGGTCTCTGCACAGAAAAACAAAATTCATGTTGCGGTGGCATCCTGGGAATGGCCGTCATATTTCGATCCTGCTCTTCGGTTCAAAGGTATTCGTGCCGACATTGCTCAGTATCGCCGGCCTTCGCCAGAGACAGCACCGTGCGATTCTAAAGCAGCCGGTCTTTACATGATTTGCACCGTCTCAAAGCATGCAGCGGAAGCCAAAGGCTATGCGGATGCGCTGATGATGGACTATCGCGGCTACGTTGCCGAAATGACGGGTGCAAATGTGTTCTTCGTCAAAGATGGCGTCCTGCACACACCAACCCCGGACTGTTTCCTGGATGGGATTACCCGTCGCACGGTGATCGATCTGGCGCGTAAGCGTGGCTACGAGATCGTGGAGCGTCACATAAAAGAAGAAGAGCTGGGTGATTTCAGTGAGTGCTTTATCACAGGCACCGCCGTTGAAGTGACAGCAGTTGCCGAAATTGGGCCCTACACCTACACCCCATCTGAGATCACTAAAACACTGATGGATGACTATTCAGCGGAAGTACAACCAAAGGTCAGCGCTGCGTAAGAATTTTGCTAATCAGATTTACCTGGCGCCGTCCATCTTTTGGCGGCGTCTTTGTCTGTGCTCCGCGAAGAAACCCAACTATCGCCCTCTGGGCCGGACTCTTTTTTCCAGAACGGGGCCTTGGTCTTCAACCAGTCCATGAGGAACTCTGCGGCTTCAAACGCGGCCTGACGGTGGGCGGATGCGGTGATGACCAAAACAATTCGGTCGCCTGGTTTGAGCGGCCCGACCCGGTGAATAACCGTACTTGCCTGCAACGGCCAGCGCTTGTGCGCTTCTTTCTCAATCTCGCTTAAGGCTTTTTCTGCCATGCCGGGATAATGCTCAAGGGTCATTGTCTCGACATCGCGGTCTTCGTTGCGTGCTCGCATGTGACCCACGAAGCTCACCGATGCGCCGATATCAGTGCGCCCGGCGACAAGCTTGTCCAACTCGGCACCTGGATCGAAATCCCCTGTTTGCACGCGGACCATGGTTCAGCCCCCAGTGAAGGGTGGGTAGAACGCGATTTCGGATGCACCGCCGATTATCGTGTCGTGATCTACTTCCTGCATGTCGAGAGCAACATGCACCACGTTCATGTCGTCAAATGCGGCGGCGTATCCGTCACTGCGACCTGCAAGATTACGAATGAAGTCCCGAACGGTGAGTGTGTCGGTGCCGGTCAATTCGATTTCTTCTTCGGCCATGCCGATGCGGTCTCGAAACCATGCGAAATAGAGGATTTTCATAGAGGTTTGGCCTTAATCAACGGACTTGGCGTCATCTTCAATGACGTGGCGAAGCCCGCCTCTGAAATAGTCATAGCCGGTATATAGGGTGAGGCCTGCCGCAATCCAAAGAAGCCAGATGCCTACCTGTTGGGTGCCAGGTAAGATTGCTTCGCCGGCATCGCCTGCTAGCAAAAAGGCGATGGCAATCATCTGGATTGCTGTTTTCCATTTAGCTAACTGACTGACGGGCACGCTTACACGTACCTGAGCTAGAAACTCCCGCAACCCGGAGACCAATATCTCTCGGCTCAGGATAATTATTGCCGCCAGCACAGAGCCCCAGCTGATGGTGTCATTGGCGATCAGCATGAAGAGCGCAGCTGAAACCAAAAGCTTATCTGCGATTGGGTCCAGCATACGCCCAAGGTTTGATGTTTGTTCCCAGGCCCTGGCGAAGTAGCCATCGAAATAGTCAGTAACTGCCGCGACGGTGAAGATGCCGAGAGTGGTCCAATTGGCAGCTGGCCCTTCCAGGTAAAACCCTGCAACCAGTGCTGGCACCATAAGGATGCGGGCATAGGTCAGCATATTGGGCAAGCTCGTCAGAACGGCCGTTCGTCGGTCCAGTTTGCTGCTCTGTGTCTCCGTCATACTCGTACCTTAACTCTGGAATACGTCAATCGGGTGTCCCGTGGAAATGATCATAGACTGCTTTGGCAACTTTTTCAGAGATACCCTCAACGGAACTCAGATCTGTGAGGCCGGCCCGTGAGACAGCCTTGGCGGACCCGAAATGATGGAGCAGGGCGCGTTTTCTTGAGGCGCCGACACCCGGCACATTGTCGAGCGGATTTGACTTGGCCTGTTTCGCGCGCCTGGCACGGTGAGAGCCGATCGCAAAACGGTGGGCCTCGTCGCGCAGCCTCTGCAGGAAATAGAGCGCTGGGCTTTTCTCCTGCAATGAAAATGGTTCGCGGTTGGCCATAAAAAAGCGTTCACGGCCCGCGTTCCTGTCTGGCCCTTTGGCGATGGAAACGACCGTAACATCGTCGATGCCGAGCTCCGTCATCACTTCCATTGTGACGGAGAGCTGGCCCATGCCGCCGTCAATCAGGATGATGTCTGGCCAGCCATTGGCGCGTTTTTCGTCGACAGTTTGTTCTGATGTGTCGGCGGACCCGTCTGCTTCAGCAGCGGCGGCGCTTTCTTTGAGCAGCCGGGTAAAGCGGCGTGTGAGCACCTGACGCATCATGCCGTAATCATCACCCGGTTCTATGTCGTCGCCCTTAATATTGAACTTGCGGTACTGGTTTTTCAGGAAACCTTCCGGTCCTGCGACGATCATCCCGCCGACCTGGTTAGTGCCCTGAATGTGGCTGTTATCGTAGACTTCGATGCGCTCTGGCGGGGTGTCGAGACCGAATATCTCCGCCAGCTCATTCAGGAGTTTGCGTTGGGTTGCGGATTCTGCAAGGCGGCGGCCCAGGGCATCAATGGCATTGCGGAGCGCATGCTCCACAAGTTCCCGTTTCTCACCACGTTGGGGGACAGACACCGTAATGCGCCGTTCAGCTCTTATAGAGAGTGCTTCGCCCAGAAGCGTGCGTCCGGGAACATCGTCGCTTAAGAAGATTTTCGGTGGCGCAGGCCGCTCGTCATAGAACTGCGCCAGGAATGCATCAAGCACTTCGGCGGGAGTGAAGCCTTTTTCGTGTCGTGGGAAGTAAGCGCGGTTGCCCCAGTTCTGGCCGCCGCGGAAAAAGAAGACTTGTACGCATGTCTGACCACTGTCTTCGGCGATGGCAAAGACGTCGGCATCCGTGACCGATTGCGGGTTGATGCCCTGGTGGGACTGGATGTTTGTAAGGGCGCGAATACGGTCGCGGTAGATTGCTGCACCTTCAAAATCGAGTTTGGCGCTGGCAGCTTCCATCATTTCGGCCAGGTGTTCCTGCGTCCTGCGGCTTTTTCCCTGCAAGAAGTCTCGGGATTCTGAAACCAGCTCGGCATAGTCCTCTTTGCTGATTTCGCCGGTGCAGGGCGCTGAACAG
Source organism: uncultured Parvibaculaceae bacterium (assembly GCA_965283695.1). GTDB lineage: Bacteria > Pseudomonadota > Alphaproteobacteria > Parvibaculales > Parvibaculaceae > Mf105b01. Next base: position 396,373 of record CBDIPP010000001.1, read on the forward strand.
CGTTTGATTTGGTAGAGCAGGCAGGGGCGGGTTCGCGCGTCAAACACAGAGTCAGTACATGAGCGGAGCAGAAAGGCCCGCTGGAGGGTGTTAAGGGTCCGGGTGACAGAGCCTGCAGAGGCGAAGGGGCCGAAATAGTCGCCGTCGCGTGAGCGGCTGCCGCGATGCTTCACCACCTGCGGAAAATCATGATCAGAGGTGAGCAAGATATAGGGGAAGGACTTGTCGTCGCGCAGCAGAACATTGTAGCGGGGCTTTAGCTGCTTGATGAGATTGGCTTCAAGCAGAAGCGCGTCGGTCTCTGTCGCTGTTGTGATGAATTCCATGGCCTCAGTGGATGAGATCATGCGCGCGATGCGATTGGAGTGGCCAGCAAGCTTCGTGTAGCTCGTCACGCGCTTTTTCAGGCTGCGAGCTTTTCCCACATAGAGGACGTCGCCATTGCTCTTCAGCATCCGGTAGACGCCGGGGCTGTCAGGCAGGGTTTTGACCTTTTCAGCGATCAAAGCCGCGCCATGAAGCTCTTCTGCTTCACTGTCCATGGCGTCTTTGTTCATCGCTTTCCCTAGTCCGGTTTGTGTAGAGTTTTATGATGGCTGGATCGATGTAGTAGTGGCGTAAGACAGTTGAATAGAAGGGCGTGTCAGATGCCCCTTTTATTCGCCAAACTTTGCGTCTTTACTGTACCGATCTGTTTCACCTGCAGCCTGTGGATAAAGTTGTTGAGAATCTCAAGGGATTCGAAGCAACTGATTGTCGCACAACGATTATTCGAATATTGGGTCCAAATCGCGTATTTCTAACTCATTGAAAAGAAACAGGTTTTCTGAGCGGTCTGATTGTTTCCGGCGATTAGCCTCAATTTAGGGTGCTAGATCTTATGGTTAATTTGGCGGTGGCCGCTGTGTGCACAAATGTCCGCATGCGGTCTATTCATAGATGACAAAAATGTGAAAAAATTCAACGGTCTAAAGGTAGTCTTCCTGTTTTACTTAGGTGTTTTTCTGGCTTAACTGAGAGCCCGTCCACGCTCGATTTCCACACCTACACTTGCCACTTCTGCAATCGCCGCCAGCTTTTCTACACGAACCCTTGCGCACTCCACTCGAGCGTCTTCCAAACATCTGGATGCGATGCGCTCAGCAAGGGTTTCAACGAGATTGACGTGGCCCTCGGTCAGCAGGTTTTTGACCTTATTGACGATTTGCTCGTAGCAAACGACATTCTCCAGTGCATCGCCATGGGCCACTTCGCGCACCGTGAGGTCGATATTGAAGCGCATAGGTTGCTGGAAACCGTCTTTTTCGTGCGCGTACACGCCAATTTCGCCTTCAAGCACCAAGTCCCGAACAAAGACATGGCGGATAGACTGGGATCCATCGGCGATCCTCAGGCGTGTCACATTGTCCAAACTGGCGTTCGGGTCTTCGTCATTGTTTGAGGAGCGATGGCTCATGGAATTAGGGTCCTTGTTTGCGCTCTAAGACGTTATTCGGGTCCGACAGCGTCAGGGGTTTCCCAGGCGAGATGCTGGCCGCTGTCTAGAGCGATCATTTGGCCTGTCATAGCAGGACTGGCAAGGATAAATCTGACCGCTGCGCAAATTTCTTCCATCGAAATCTGGCGCTTCAGCGGAGTGGATGCTGCCTGTGCCTCGAAATCGGCGCTGGATTGGCGGTCGTTAGAAAGGGTGGGGCCAGGCCCTATACCATTGACCCTGATCTTTGGAGCCAGCGCTTGTGCGAGGGTCTGTGTCAGGGTCCATAGACCTGTCTTGGAGGCGGTGTAGGACAGAAAACGCGGCGTCAGGCGCCAGACGCGTTGATCGATGATGTTGATGATGTTCCCCGCATCACTCTCGGGTAACTGTTTTGCAAATGCCTGGGCGAGGAACAAGGGCGCGCGGAGGTTCGTGTCCATATGGGCTGACCAGCTGTTCGGTGTCAGGCTCTCCAGGTCGTCATCGGTGAATAGGGAGGCATTGTTGATGAGGGCCGTCAGCGGGCCAATTTCAGCTTGTGCCTGTTCGACAAGCGGCGAGAGGGTGTTCACATCCGCCAAATCTGCCTGAAAGGCGGATGCGCGGCCTCCTGCTTCTACAATGTCTCGAACGGTCTCGGCTGCCGCTTCACTTGAGGCGCCATAGTGAACTGCGACACCCCAACCATCAGCTGCCAGCTCACGTGCGATAGAGCGGCCAATGCGTTTCGCACTACCGGTAATGAGCACATTTTTCACAGAGGGGTTTGTCATCTTCGGAACTTATGCGCCGTGCATTGTAGCGGCACGGTCCGCAACAAAGAGGAAATAGAGATAGGCGACATAGCCGATCAGGAAAAAGGCGCCTGCTGAGCGCGTGATGGTGCCTTTGGACATGGCAAATGGCACCACCAGCAGTGCAGCGATTAACATCACCCAAAGATCGAACCAGATGAATGCAGGGGGAACGTCGATCGGGGCTACCATGGCCGTGATGCCCATAACTCCTAGAATATTGAAAAGATTGGAGCCCAGGACATTGCCAACCGCGATGTCAGCCTGACGGCGTAGCGCTGCGATGACGGTCGTGGCGAGTTCTGGCAGGGAGGTGCCGAATGCAATAAGAGACAGGCCGATGGCGCTATCTGAGACACCGAAGGCTCGGGCTATCTCCGTCCCGCCATCAACAATGAAGTGGGCACCCAAAGGAAGGCCCAGCACTCCGGCTGCAAGAAAGAGCGCAATCATGATGGGGTTTTTGGGAAGTCCCGAGCTCTCGTCGGGGAGTTCGAATTCTTCTTCAACAGGAGAGACGCCAGACCCGTTGGCAGTGTTAACGGCGTGGGTTGCGACATATCCAAGAAACAAAAGAACGAGCGTAAAGAGGATCAGGCCCTGCCAGAAAACAAGCTGACCAAAAAGACAGAGGAATATGAATATAAGGGTCGCTGCCACCATGAAGAGGGTGTTTCTGCGGACGGATACCTGATCGCAAAGTGTGGGATAAATCAGAGCCGGAATGCCCAGCACGAGAAGCACATTTGCGATATTGGACCCGACAACGTTCCCGATGGCGATGCCGCTCACACCGGTCAGGGCTGCTCGAATAGACACAACAAGCTCAGGCGCGGAGGTCCCAAAGGCGACCACCGTCAGGCCGATGAGCATGGATGGAATGCCTAGCTTCAGAGCAAGGGAGACTGCGCCACGTACCAACAGGTCGCCACAAAACAGCAGAATGACAAAACCGCTGATTAGCGAGAGGTACATCATGCGAAGCCGCTCCGGTAGAAGAAGTCGCGATGGATCATGGGTTCGATCCAAGAGTGTGCTATCGCGGTGAAGCTCCCGTCGGCGGTCATTTATTTTCTTTCTTAACGTCGATCCCCTATCCTCCATATATAGGGGCCTTCCGGCTGAAGTAAAACCGCTCAAATTGGGCTGACGTGTGCGTGGCATGCCCGCAACACGCGATAGTGATGGAGATATGGCTGGTGGAAGCGGGCGTAGGGCATACAGAGGTCATTCCCTATTTGAGAGAGATTGTCGTCTTTCTGGTTGCCTCTGTGCTGATTGTGCCGCTGTTCCAATGGATGAGAGCCAGTCCAGTATTGGGGTATCTGGCAGCGGGGGCCCTGATCGGCCCCTTTGGCCTCGCGGTGATTGCGGACACTGAGGGTGTTGCCCGGTTGGCAGAGCTGGGCGTTGTTTTTCTTCTGTTTACTATTGGGCTCGAATTGCCGTTTGAACGCCTGCTGGCTTTACGTCGTCTGATTTTTGGCTTGGGCGGGTTGCAAGTGCTCATCTGTGGGGTTGTCCTCGCGCTCTTCGCAAACATGTGGGGCAATTCCATTGAAGCCTCCGTGGTTATTGGTTTCGCGCTTGCCCTTTCCTCTACCGCTATTGTTACCCAGGTGTTGATTGAACGCAGTGAGTTTGCAACGCCGATGGGGCGTCGGACATTCTCGATCCTGCTCTTTCAGGATCTGGCTGTTGTGCCGCTCATTATGCTGGTTGCGATCTTGTCTAACGGGGGGGCAGACGGTCCGCTTGATCTTGTTAAGTTGATCGGGCTCGCGGTCTTGCAGGCAGTGGCAGCTATTGCCTTCATCCTCATCGTTGGTCGCTACGCGCTCAGGTACCTGTTTCGCCTTGTTACCTGGGCCAGGTCACCAGAGCTCTTTATGGCTTTGACGCTGCTGGCGGTTCTCAGCACAGCCTGGGCGACCGGCCAATCCGGTCTCTCCATGGCATTAGGTGCTTTCCTCGCCGGCCTTGTGCTGTCGGAGACGGAATTCCGTCCACAGATCGAAATTGACATTCAGCCATTCAAGGGTCTTTTGCTGGGCCTCTTTTTCATCAGTGTCGGGATGGGGCTAGATTTTGCGATCATGCAGGCCATTCCCTATGAAATCTTCTTGGGTGTTGCAGGCCTGATCGGCATCAAGGCGATCATGATCTCGTCCCTCACGGTCGCTTTTGGTGTGACGGCCAGTCAGGCAGTGCGGACCGGTTTGCTGTTAAGCGCCGGCGGCGAATTTGCGTTTGTGATCATTGGAGGCGCGATGGCTGGCGGCGTTCTCGACCGTGATGTTGCGCAATACATGCTGATTGTCGCTGGGGTGTCGATGGCCCTGACCCCGCTTCTCATGATTGTAGGTAATGGGATTTCTTCTCTCCTTGCGCGACGGTATCGCGTTGAGAAGGAAATCGAAGTGTCGTCGATTGATGATGATTTGAGCGGACACGTCATCATAGCTGGCTACGGACGCGTTGGTCGCACGGTTGCTCGTCTTTTGTCAGAGCAGATGGTTCCCTTTGTGGCACTGGATATGAGTGTGGCGCGTGCGCAGGAAGCCCGAAAAAGCGGTGAGCCTGTATTTTATGGTGATGCAGCGCGTCATGATGTGTTGGAGCGGGTTGGGGCCGATCGTGCTGCGGCCATTGTGATTACGTTGAATGACTATGCCGCAAGTACAAAAGGGGTGGCGTCTGTTCGCGCCAAATGGCCGAAGCTGCCCGTGTTTGTGCGTGCTCATGATCTGACGCATTCTCAAGAGCTCATGAAGCTTGGAGCGACAGGCATCGTTCCAGAAACGCTGGAAGCATCCTTGCAGCTTGCCTCTGATGTTCTGCATTCGCTGGGGACACCGCATGAGGCGATTGTGCCCCATTTAGACCGTATCCGTGAAGAAGGGTATGCGCGCGTGAATCCAGATGTGGAATAGGCCTAGCGGTCCTGCATATACTTAAAACATGTCATCGGGTAACTTGCGTTTTTTGGTTTTGCGCGGGCGTTCATACAGCACAGATGGATAGTCTTTGAGCGGATTGACTTTCTCGCCGGTATAAGCCCAGTCCGGCATTTCACCCATTCGAACGTGGTAGCGGGGCTCGCGGCCGACGCCTTCTTCAAACAAACCGCGCGGTGTGTTGATCATGTGAGGTGATGCGTCGCGCTCGTAAGTGATGGGCGTGCCGCATTCGATGCAGAAGTGCCGTGTAATGCCCTTATCATCGTCGCGATAGTCTGTGAGAGCATCTTCACCGCCGGTAAATCTGAATCTTTTCCGCCATGACCCGACATAGGTCACAGACGCTGTTCCCATGGTTTTTCGGGTGGCGTTTGAGTGGTCATGATAGGCCCAGCGCGCTGGATACTTGATTTCGAACTGCACAATTCCGCAGCCACATGCGCCTTTCACCCATTCGGGATGCGTTAAAAAGGCTTTGTCGGCATTTCCCAGATTTCTTTTTGGCGGCATGGTGCTCTTTCTTCTTGTCTCACGAGATTGTCAGATGCAGGCTTAATGCAAAGGTTCGACAATAGTCATCAATAACAAGAGCCAATCAAGGTGAGGGACGGGGACCACATGTTCAGCGACTTAATGACAATTCTCGGAGATCTTCAGGCATCTCAAGATGCCTATATTTCAGCTCTTCCATTGTGGGTGCAGTGGTGGATGAATTGGATGGGGATCGTCTTGTTTCTCGGTTCCCTCATTTTTGCTTTCGTCGGCGTGGAAGCTCGATGGCTTCTTCTGGCGATGTTTTTGACAATTCCCGCGACGTTTTTGATCGGTTATGCAGTCGGCTGGAACAATTTGTGGGGCATCACCCATCTTATTCTCTGGACACCAGTCGCGATATATATGGCGCGACGCTTCTCCCAGATTGAGGTGAAGAGCATTTACGGTGTCTGGTATGTGCTGGCGCTGGCAACCTTGTGGATTTCGATCATCTTCGATGTGAAAGATGTCGGTCAGTATCTTCTGAGCTGAGTTGTCAGGTTGGCTGGCCCTGTTTCAGCAATTGGTCGATGAGTTCGCGTTGCTGAATGGTGCCGCTGTCGCCACCGCCAAAGAGCAAAAGGCCAGACGAGTAGCTTGAGCCATAGGTGCGGGCTAGGTTCACGGTTTGCCCTATGGCTTCAATGAGCTGCCGGACGTGCAGCGTACTGAGCGGATGGATGAAGGTGCTCCACAAGACGTCCTTTGCAACTGCATAGCGGGCGTCCAGCGCACTGTCGAAATTTGCCTGCATGATGCGAGTGAGGTCTTCCGGAGTCAGCGTATCTGCTTTGCGAATGGCGACGAGGATACGCATCCTGTTGTTTGCTGCATCGGTGACGATGACAACCGGCACATCGGCAATGGTGAGCTGCCAATTGCCATTTTGATTTTGCAGGTCTTCGTCCAAACGCTCGAAGATTGTGTGCATGGTCTCAAGAGACATGCTGCCCTCGCGCGGGATTGTCTCCTCTTCAGCGAAGCTCGGCGTTGCGAGAATTGTCAGAACAGCTGCGATGAGTGTGAGTGCGCGCATGGGCTTCCCCTGTAAGAACAATGCCTTCAGGATAGATGCTTGGCCCGGCTCGTCCATGCACAGCTTTGTGAGTTCAGTTTCCGGCGTTTTCCTGCATCCACAGGAGGGAGGCCACAAGTCCTGATAGGGAGAACGGCACAGTGAGGTTCTGTCCGTACTCGCTTCGATAGGTGATTGCTATGTTGGTGCCTGCGCGCATAGCTTCTACCAGTTGATCTGTTTTCTCTTGTGGACCGACGAAATAGTCGTTGATGGATTCAGGTGTCTCAATTTCCTGCGGCTGAAGCGCCACGATCCGCTCACCGTCAATGCTGATGGTCATCGGTTTGCTTCGATCCATCATCTCAAAAACGGCAATGAATGAAATGCGCAGCGGGGAACCGCGCCGCTCGCGGCTGATGCGCAGTTGATAGTCATATCCAGCAGGGGCTTCCGTATCATGAACATAGGTGTTGGCGGAACAAAACCGGGAGCCGTCGTCCCGAGGTTGGCGGCAGGAAACAAGAAAGTCTTTGAAATAGCGGCGGTCTTCGCAGAAGGGAGCCACTGAACAATCGGCGGTCTCCGTTTCTGGCGGGTCGATGACAGGATCCGGCCTCATTGCTGATTCCGGCCTGGAGGCACGTTGGTAGACGATGGGCCAAGCGTCGGGCATTAGGCTTTGATCGCAAGCCTCATGGACTCTGTATTCGATCATTGCAAAGAGAAAGCCCGTCCACTCCCACGAGCCGCTGGCGCCGCAATCGCCAACACCGCGCCCTTTGTGGAAGTGCGCAAGGTGCCCTGTTTCTGGGTTTATGAAGGTGTTGGTGAGCGTGTCGGAGGCTGTCCAGCCATAGAGTGTTGAGTAGTCGGCAAAACTCTGCAGGTCGAACGTAGATTCTGTTCCCTCATCGTCGCGGCGTTCAACAATGACCTTAGAGATCATGTTATAGGCGGCAAGCTGGCAGGGTACGATGTGTATGCGGGTGTTGGAATCTAGTGTCGTGCCGTCCCACATTTCCAGGACATCAAACGCTTCCGGCAGAAAGCAGTCTGGGTCATCCAAAGCGCGATCAATGACATCCTGCGGTGGCGGTGCCATGGGAGTTTCGTTGAAATCGGCGAGAGCGGGTGTGGCAAAGACTACGACCAGGGCCGCCATCAGGTGTTTCATGGTCGCTTCTCCCAGGGTTCCAGAGTTCCGGCAATGGTGCGGGTGTCGAACCCACGATAGGCACGCAGGGTGGCGTCGCAGATTTCGTCATGAGTGAGCCAGCGAGAGCTGCCCTCTTCAATAACAAATCCCAGAATGACCTGGCGGTAGGTTTTTCCCAACTGAGTCTTCATCGCTTCCAAACGCTGATCGGCAAAGCCGTCGGACTTGCCGGAGGCGGAGCCCATGATTTCGATGATCTTGCCGCCGGGGATGACACAGTCTGCGATGCCGTCTCGCAAAGAGTGTGCTTCCGGGTGGAGCCAGGTGACCGCCAGGTCGACCGGGCCACGTACACGGAGCGTGTCGAGGAAATGGATCTCGTCCGTATAATCGAGGGGAAGCTTCATGACCTTGTCGTCAAGGAAGCTTTCGCCAAAGGAGAACTTGCTTGCGCTGCGGGCGCAGAGCGTTGCGTGCTGACTTTCGCCAACAATCTGACGGGCGACCGGAGCAAGCATGCCTGTGGTGCCGATAAGGAGTGCGTGATCTGCCATGCCCTATTTGTAGGGGGTTCGGCAGGGAGGAGCCAGTTTTTAGGGGCGCAGCCTTTAGGCGACCCCAGCTTTAGGCAACATTGGCCTCGACAATCAGCGCGGCGGACTCAGGGTCCTGCTGTAGCCAGTCGGGGCGCAAAGTTTCTGCATTGAACATGCGTGTTGCGATGTCAGGAAAGCGTTCCACCATGCCTTCGCCGAAATCCAGGGTGGTGAGGGCGATGGCGTAGGCGATGTAGCGGACGCTGTCGTCATTCTCTTCGCGATAGGGAAGGGCCAGGTTTTCAAATTCAATCAACCGTCCGCTTGAGGTGCGCGCCTTGGACAGGGTCCAGCGCCCAAAGAGAGCGTCGCGGCCATGCCCCTCGTAGAAGGCGCCGATGACGGTTTCGAGCTTCGCGCGGGCCTCGTCGTTCATGGGCGTTTCGGCATATTGGCCTGTGAGGTCCTGGCCAAAGGCGGCGGCAAGCCCTGTGCCGAACAGCGTGTAGCGCGCGCGGCCGTCGGGCTCGTGTTTCAACATGGCGAGGTTGGCCATGAAGGGCGCCAGGTCCATCAAGGGCATGTCGGTCTTTGATGGAATGGTGGTTTTTGCGACTGTCCGAGCGCGATACCAGAGATCGGCAAAGCCGATGGTTTTTGGCGATTGCAATGCCGGATTTTGATCTTGTGGCGCACCCATTCCTCAAGACTAGACCGATGGAATTAACAGAAAGCAAAACCTGCGGCTGAGTGCGGCGGTTTGCCCCGGGAAATGGGTCTGTTTCGCTCTGCTTTCTGGGCCTACCAGCTGACCGTGTAATTGGCGGTGAGGGCGACGTCTTCCAGCTTGCCGGTCTGTTCGGCGCGGTCGGTATAGAGGTCCAGATGAACCCGGACACCCTTTTCGCGGATGGGGGTGTATTTCTGCACGAGCGCGTCTCCGGCGGCCTCAATTTCGGCCGTGGTGGCGACGGGAACCGTGGCTCTCAGACCTGCATCTGGTGTCAGAAACTGCGAGGCGGGCAGGCGGGGCTCAATCCCGATCTGGGTCAGTTCCGAGTCCGCGCCGCGCAGTTCGACCTGCGGCAGGGCGTGACCTGGCCCAATCAGGCACAGGGTGGCGGCAATCGGTGCCAATATGGAACAGATACGAGGGCTCATAGTCTTACGAAGCAGGAATTGTGCCTGCTTTTCCCTCCTTTCTTCTTTGGTTAATTGCGGTCACACTGGCGGTCTGTTGTTAGTCGGTTGCTTGTTAGCTGTTTCTGGGAGTTGGTGGTCATGGGTCGCGGTCGTTTTTTGAGTTTGGTGAGTGGGGTGGCCCCAATTGCTTTTGGATTGGTGCTCGTCGCGGGAACAACGGTCTCCTTTGCCGCCATTGACGGGATTGATCTCTCGCCGGACGTGGGTGGCTCGCCTGAGATCGAGAAGGGCACGGCCCTGCCACCGCCGGCGGATTTTCTGACCCCTGCCACCCCGCGCCCCCGTGGCAGCCAGTTTGAGCCGAATCTGACGGACACTGCACCTATTCCCGCGCAAAAGCCCGTGCGTCCTTTCTCGGACGTGGGCTACGGGCCTTACGTGATTGGCGAGGCGGTCGACCTCACTGATCCCGAAATCGCGGCCTCTGGCCCGATCAACCCGGAGTGCCATTACGTGCGCTTTGATCATCCGGCGGGGCCTCTCTATCTCATGATTGTGGAGGGCATGGCCGCGCGGCTTGATGTGAGCAGCATGGGCCCGGAAGGGGTCACGACCGGACCCTCGCTTCCCAACGGGGTCGGCCTTGGCAGCCCGGTTGGCGACATCACCGCCGCCTGGGGTGACAAGGTGGAAACCGAGCCCAACAAATATGGCGTGGGCACGGATTATATCGTGACGCTCTCGGACGCGCGCGGCATCGTGTTTGAAACCGACGAGGGCAAGGTCACCGCCTATCGTGTGGGTCGCCCGCCGGAAGTGCATTGGGTGGAAGGCTGTTCTTGAGGGATTTCTTGCTCAAAAGTTTCTCCAAAAAAGATTGTCACCACCCGACTTGTTCGGGTGGTCCAGGAGCGACAAACGCGGGCTTCTGTTCTGTAACCCTGGATTACCCGGACAAGCCGGGTAATGACACTGAGTTTTTTAGGCACGCTTGCGTGTCCCACATAGACGTCGTGTCTGCAGGGTCATCAAAAGTTGTGAGGGACGCGGAATGCCGCAAAGCCTCATCTGTGTTTCTTTTTAGAGGCCTTCCGGCACTCCGCGCACGCAGCAGCTGCATCCACCTGTCGTAACCCATACCACTGACAGCTCCCTTGTTTCTGGGAAGACCGGGCGGGGCTTTCGCATCCGTCGGCAGTCCACAGGCTTAAGATCACCGTCCCGGGGGTTCTTCTCGCCCCGGCCCCAGACAGGCTGCCCCAACTCATGAGGCCGTAAACCCTCACTACCTCGGGCGCTGCGCTCCCACCCGTCACATCGGAACGGTCGACACGCCCCTCACTCAGGCGGGAGATGCCTTATTAAATGGGGTCTCGGGGAGGGGGGAGGATAAGTTTTTGTTGTTTCTTTTCTCTGGCCGAGCGTCATAACAGAAGCCGTCAGCCCCGGACTCAACCTCCACCAAAGCTGTTACCACCCGATTTATTCGGGTGGTCCAGAGCGTCGTGTACAAGCTTCTATTCTGTAACCCTGGATTACCCGGACAAGCCGGGTAATGACACGGTGGGAAAGGAAACCCCTGCGTGACAAACCGCACCCTTACCCCACAACCATCCCATACACGTCGAGCCAATGGCGGGTGGAGGTGCAGTGGTTTTGTCCCAAAAATCTGCTCTCGGATGACCTAGAACGTAGCTTCTAATTGAGTCTGAGTCTTAATAGCGCAAATACACGCTCTGGTTGCTTGTCGGATCTATATGGTGAACTAACTCTTTTGGTTGTAACAAAAGGGGTGGTCATGACTATGAAGAGATCAGAAGAAGATGCAGTTTTTCTATTTTTTGACGGCCAGGATTTGCGTGTGGAAACCGGCGGTGTTGCGATGATCGGTCGCCTTAGGAATGAAGGTGACGCGCCCGAGGTTGTTCGTGTGCTGAATAAATGTATCAACGAGCTAGGATATGGGCCGCTGTTTCGAAAGCCAACCGGGAAGCGGCACTAGCCGCCCACCACCATTCCATACACATCCAGCCAATAGCGCGCGGCGACGCGGTGGTGCTGGCGTTCGGCCATCAGCGCGCGCATGAGCGCCTCTTGCCCGGCCTGGCTCCCGTGTGTTTTGCGCAAGAAAGTGACGGCGCTCTCCGGATTTACGTGCGCCAGGGCGTTTTGAATGCGCGCGTCCGCGCTGCCATAAAATGCCCGTGAGTGGGGCGGCAGATAGGCGAGGTTCAGCTCGTCTTGCTGTTCGTCTTGTTGGTTACCGTCCCCGGTGGCTTTGCCACCGTTTGTGGGGTCGCCGTCTTTTGGATCATCTGGGGAGGTCATGCCAGCCTCTCTTGTCTGGTTTAAGGAGAGGCGTGTCCGGCAAGAGCGTAAAAGCCGGATGTTAGTAACTTCCCAAAGACAGGAAGCGCGACCACCTTTAGGTGTGAACCCTGGACATGCGTGACCGCCACCCGGCCACGCATGTCTGCTTAGGTAAAACCTAACGACGGGTGACCGCATGTCTTTGTTTGAGGTTACTAAGCCCCACGGCGGGAATTTGCCCACCGCGCGCTCAGCATAGCAGAATCATTTGTTCAGTGCATGTGGTGTTGGCTTGAAAAAAGGAGGGACAAAAGTAGCGCGCGCTAGGCACAGCTTTGGTGTCGCATGAACCGATTTCTGTGGAAGGGCGTTAAATTTTGTTCCAGTCAATTGGTTCGGTGCTGGTGATTTTGACTATTTCCCCGTCTTGGAAATTATCCAAAAAAAGCACTAGATTTTGGCAATCGAATCGAGCGCTTGGTACGATGATGCCGTCAAATTCAAGAAACTGAGCTGCCGCCGCAATGGCTTGTGTCTGAGAATAATCAGTATTCTGATACTTTTTTTCGTTTACCCCTAGCTGTCCTAGCGTACTCAAATCTGCGATTTCTATCGTTTGAGTTGTGGCGACTTGGATGCGGTGAAGTTCAAATGGACGTTTGGATGGAAATACAGGGTCGATAACTTCAAGTCGGAACTTGATTTCCTGTAGGGCTCCTGCGCGATCTAGGCTTGTGTAGAGGACTGGCCCACCTGTGGACGGAGACCAACGTCCTCCGTTGTTTCCCCCAACTACCGGATTTCGACCTTTAGGGGTTACCCGCCACACATCACCGGAGTGTTTCACCGATGGAAGAGACTCGAGTTGATCGAGCAACTCACGATCGTGCATTTGATCTTCTTATCCTTACGTGTACTCGCCCGCCTCGAGGCTTTCGATAATTGCCAAAACTGTTTCTGTTTTGCCCAGATGAATCAGATCAATTGCTCTGTTTCCTTCCAGCAATTGGTGTCTTGCATACAGCCATAGTCTTGTTTCTTCAGGTGTGTAGAAATCAGATAGCCTATCTACGACGTATTTTAGATCCGCTATTACAAGCTGAGTGTGCGGGTTGGGCATTGCTTGGCCGCTTGACCAACGAGATACTGTAGCGGGTGAAACCTCAGCTAGATTGGCAACGTCGCTACCCTTCAGGCCCCCGCGCTCGCGGAGGTTATCTATTAGCGTTGCTACCGCATTACCCATCTTCTTTGCCTGTCCCTGAGTTGTCCAAACTGTCTTTTGCCCCGCCTAAGGTGGGTGCTTTTGACCTTGTTAGATTGGACCCTGTTTCTACTAAATGTTCAGATGTTGAGCGCATCCTCTCCAAACGATCTGCTTTTTCAACTAATTTCTTTTTTAGACTCTCGTTCTCCAACTTTAGTTTTGTCGCGCTTCGACTGGATTGCGCTGCTGGTGAAATATACTTTTCAACAAAGTGACTAGGGCGACGGAGGTCTGGGACCCGGTTTAAACCTTCGATTTGCCGCGACCTTTGGATCATGAAATGCTTTTCAGTGTCTCTAAGTAAACTCTGAATTCCCGCCTCACAGCAGGTGTGATCTTGGCAGCCGAGGATTGGTTTTGCACCGCGTGCGGCCAAAAGGATTTCTGCGTCGTTTACGGGAAGGTGTGTGTCCAGGCCCTCAAAGTAAACCCTCCTTGTCATTGCAATCTTGGGTTTCTCTTTCGGTGCCTTAATCCAGGAGCTTGTGTCGAACCTTTCTTTTGTTGAGATGCCGTGCGATAGGCCGCCAACCGCTCCAAATGCAGTCAACCCAAGGCCCATGAGTCCACCTACGTGGTCTCCAATTATTGGTTTGTTTAGTGCATGGAAGTCGTGCGCAGCGCCGACGTACTCTTTCAGGCCTGATGCGGTGCCGTCGTCACCAAACCCAGCCGTTCGCAACCATAGGTTCTCGAATGGCAAATCTTGTAGTTGGGTGACTATCTTTGCTCGAGCAGCTGCATCTCTGAGGTCTCGGTATGAGAGTAAAAGCAGATAATCAATTCGTATTTTTTGTCCGCCAATTCGATCAAGCGAAAGACGAAGTGCTTCGCAGAGTCTTGAGTCTAAATCAAGCCAAACGGAATTCGCGCTTTCGATTAGGTGGGTAGGCGAGAGCACGGTGTCAATTTCGTGCGCCATTGCAAAATCGGCGATCTTCTCTGCAGTTGTTTTAATGCGTTCGTTGGAGAAATCTGCTGCGCCTATAGGCCGACCCAATTCGCTCGCCCACGGCAGCTCCCGTGCAGCGCCTGTGTACCTGCCACGTGCAGACAGTTCTGCAACATTTGTGTCGAGCGCAATCTCTACACCTGCGTTTTTGAGAGACCTAAGGAGGTCTTGTTGCTTCTTGAGATGAGCCGCATCAACCACTGCATGACCAATAGAGAAGCGTTGAGCCGCGTGAAGGTCCTCCAAGCGCCGATAGCCCGTATGCCCGACGCGCCAGAAGAGCGGTATCTCGCTAGGCGCGCCATGGAGGTAGTGGATTTCTGCTTGTCCAGTTTGTTCCATCGCCTATTGATTCCTTATTGCTTTCACACTATGTATCGTATGAAAGAAAAATGCAATATTCGAAACCGTGATTTTTCCAAAAAGTACCATGTGCATTGAGTACGGGGGACAAACTCAGGAGATTTAGTCTTTGTTCTGTTTTTGTTTTCATTGAAAGCAATAGAGAGGAGGTGATTTTAGATGGCGCCGCGTAAAAATAGCGAGGTTACGGGTAAGAGGGCCGCATCTGCGGCTGCACGGACCCTTCGTAATCCAAATGCAAGCAAAGCTGCGAAATCGGCTGCTGGATCCGCATTAACGCAGAGATCCAGTGGGCAGAAGAACAGCGAAGTCACAAGCAAGAAGGCTGCATCAGCGGCTGCGAAGACCCTTCGCAACCCGAATGCAAGTAAAGCTGCAAAATCGGCGGCTGGGTCGGCTTTGACGCAGCGACCAAATAATAAGTGAAAAAGGGTGGGGCGCGTTGGTGCCCCACTCGCACAAAATTGCCTAAGGCCCCTTGCGCTGTCGTGGTTTGGTCTGGCCGGATTTCTTGAAGGTGCGGGTGCCGGCCTTGCCCTGGGCTGAGCGCGCGAGAGGGCGGTCTTTTTCCCCCGCGGCGGCGACGGCGCTTTGGCGCGCAAACGGGTCGTCGGCGATGGCGAGTTCCGTCTGTTCCAGACGGTGGATTTCGTCGCGCAGGCGCGCGGCTTCCTCGAACTCCAGGTCGGCGGCGGCGTCCTTCATCCGCTTTTCCATGTCCTTGATGTGCGCACGCAGATTGTGGCCTACCAGTTCCACCGTGCCCCCATTGAGACCTCCTGGGCCGGTGTCGACGTTCACATGGTCCTGCTCGTACATGCTCTCCATGATGTCGCCGATATTCTTGCGAATGCTTTCCGGCGTGATGCCATGCTCCAGATTATAGGCTTCCTGCTTCTCCCGCCGGCGGCTGGTTTCTGCCAGCGCGCGCTCCATGGAGCCCGTCACCTTGTCTGCATAGAGGATGACGCGGCCATCCACGTTCCGCGCCGCGCGGCCAATGGTCTGCACCAGCGAGGTTTCTGAGCGCAAAAAGCCTTCCTTGTCCGCATCGAGGATCGCCACCAGCTCGCATTCGGGAATGTCGAGGCCCTCGCGCAGCAGGTTGATGCCGATCAGCACGTCAAAGGCGCCAAGGCGCAGGTCGCGAATGATCTCGATGCGCTCCAGCGTCTCAATGTCGGAATGCATGTAGCGCACGCGGATGCCCTGTTCGTGCATATATTCGGTGAGGTCTTCGGCCATGCGCTTGGTGAGCGTGGTGACCAGAATGCGCCCGCCGCGCGCGGCCACCTGTTTGCACTCGTCAATCAGATCATCCACTTGCGTGTCCACGGGGCGGATTTCCGTCGGCGGGTCGATGAGGCCTGTGGGGCGGATCACCTGTTCCACGAAGACGCCGCCGGTGCGCTCCATCTCCCAGGGGCCGGGCGTTGCCGAGACATAGACCGTCTGCGGCCGCATGGCGTTCCATTCCTCAAACTTCAGCGGGCGGTTGTCCACGCAGCTTGGCAGGCGGAAGCCGAATTCCGCCAGCGTTGATTTCCGCCGGTAGTCGCCGCGATACATGCCGCCGATCTGGGGCACGCTCACATGGCTTTCATCGGCAAAGATGAGGGCATTGTCCGGGATATATTCAAACAGCGTGGGCGGCGGCTCGCCGGGCTTGCGGCCCGTCAGGTAGCGGGAATAGTTCTCAATGCCTGCGCAGCTGCCGGTGGCGAGCATCATCTCAATGTCAAAGGTGCAGCGCTGTTCCAGTCGCTGGGCTTCCAGCAGTTTGTTCTGGGCGTTCAGCTCATCAAGGCGTTCGCCGAGCTCTTTTTTGATCAGGGTCGCCGCCTGTTGCAGCGTCGGGCCGGGCGTCACGTGGTGGGAGTTGGCGTAGAGCTTGATGAAGGGGCGGCGGTCTGTCTTGTGGCCGGTCAGGGGATCGAACTCGACAATCTCCTCCACCTCATCGCCAAACATGTTGACGCGCCAGGCCCGGTCTTCCAGGTGAGCGGGGAAGACTTCGACCGTGTCGCCGCGCACGCGAAACGTGCCGCGCTGGAAGGCGTTGTCGTTGCGCTTATATTGCAGGGCGACGAGGTCGGCGATCAGCTGGTTGCGGTCGAGCTTGTCACCCACCTTCACGGTGAAGGTCATCTCCGAATAGGTCTCGACCGAGCCGATGCCGTAAATGCAGGAGACCGACGCCACGATGATGACATCGTCGCGCTCCAGCAGGGCGCGTGTCGCCGAGTGGCGCATGCGGTCGATCTGCTCGTTGATGGAGCTTTCTTTTTCGATATAGGTGTCCGTGCGGGCGACATAGGCTTCCGGCTGGTAATAGTCGTAATAGGACACAAAATATTCGACCGCATTGTCCGGGAAGAAGTTTTTAAACTCTCCATAGAGCTGGGCGGCGAGCGTCTTGTTCGGCGCGAGGATGATCGCCGGGCGCTGGGTCTGCTCGATGACCTTCGCCATGGTGAAGGTTTTGCCGGAGCCGGTGACGCCAAGCAGCACCTGGTCCTGCTCGCCATCCTTTACCTGGGTGACGAGTTCCTTGATCGCGGCGGGCTGGTCGCCCTTGGGCTCAAACTCCGAGACGAGCTTGAAGGCGATGCCGCCCTCGGACTTTTCCGGGCGCTCGGGCCTGTGGGGGGTGAAGGCCTCCAGAGGGTCGCCATTTGGCGCGCGCTCAATAGGATTTTCAGGAACAAAACTCGCTCCTGGCGCTTCAGAGAATCCCGGCTGATCTGTCTTGGTGCTCATGGTCCCAATATGGCGCGGAATCAGCTGGTTTCAAAGAGGGCAGGGCGTCTCACCTGTCAGTATATGTCAGTTGTCAGCACTCACGGCGAGTGGGCTTTGCCCACCGCCTCCGTGAAGGCGCCCTGACCGGCCGGCGGACGGTCGTCCGCTTGGGATCGTTCAATGTAGTCGGCAGACCAACATTGTAGGCACCAACGAGCCTTGAAGGGGTGGGGAATTGGATCTTCTGGTCGGGGGCCTCTTCGGTCAGGTTCCGCGCAAATTCTGAGCGGGCCGAAACGGTCGCTCATTCCCCCGATTTCATGGAGCTTCCAATGAGTGTTTCTTTAGATTCTTCTCCCTCTGTTGATGCTGTGGCCTTTGATACCGCTGCCGCCGAGAGCTTTGCTGGTGACATGGCTGGTATTCTCAATGCTGGCGCGCTGGCCGTGATGTTGTCCTTTGGACATAAGATGGAGCTGTTCGATTGTATGGCGGACATGCAGCCCGCGACGTCAGAGGTGATTGCAAGAACGGCAAAGCTATCTGAACGCTATGTTCGCGAATGGCTGGCCGCGATGGTGACTGGCGGCATTGTTCAATACGAGCCGGAGGGCGCGCTCTATCATTTGCCACCTGAGCATGCAGCGGCGCTGACACGCGGTGCGCCTATGGGGAACTTTGCCGGCACTGCGCAGCTGGTGTCCGTAATCGGCGCCAGTGAAGAGCGGTTACTGGAATGTTTTCGGTCAGGTGAAGGAACGAGCTATGACGATTATCCCTGCTTCCATCAGGTGATGGCGGAAGACAGTGGCCAGACGGTGGTCGCGCAATTGTTTGACGTGATCGTGCCCATGGTCCCGGGTCTTGGTGGTCGCCTTCGGGCCGGCATTGACGTAATGGATGCAGGCTGCGGCGAGGGCCGGGCTCTTGTCGCGCTCGCCGAGCATTATCCTGCGAGCCGCTTTGTTGGGTATGACTTGTGCGCGGATGCGATTGCCACGGCGACAGCACTGGCTCAGTCGAACGGTCTCAGCAATCTGCGTTTCGAAACCAAAGACCTGACCGGCTATGACGCAAAAGACGCGTTTGATTTTGTGACGTCTTTTGACGCGGTGCATGATCAGAAGGACCCACAGGGCCTGATCACGGGTCTCCATGGTTGTTTGCGATCTGGCGGCGCGTATCTCATGCAGGATATTGGCGGGTCAGCTGTGCTTGAGAACAATCTCGACTTTGCAATGGCGCCGTTCCTCTATTCGGTTTCCTTCAGTCACTGCATGCCAGTGTCTCTCGGGCAGGGGGGCGAAGGGCTTGGCACCATGTGGGGATGGGAGACGGCTTTGGAGATGCTAAAGATTGCTGGCTTCTCAAGTTCAGAGCGTCATGTGTTGCCACATGATCCGATGAATGTCTGGTTTGTCTCTATGAAGGACTGACGAGCGCAATAAGGGCTGAGGCGATGAGTTCGCCTCGGTCTTTCATTCACCGGCGATGTGGACACCGCTGTCGGCATAGCCCACATGGTTGAAGAAGCGGGCGCCGGAGCTTTCTACCGTCAGTACTTCGTAGGACTCGACATCGTTCACGTAGAGCGTATCGAGATCGGGCTGGCTTTTCTCTACCACCATGCAGCGACCGCCAAAGCCGGAATATTCGCAGATGTGAACGACGGCGCTGCCGGTCAGCTGAACAGACCGAAAGCGTTTGCCAAACGGATGATCCACCAGTCCCTTGCGGGTGCCCGCAGAGGTGCAATAGGCGGCTCCTTCGAAGTTGGGGCCATTGAAGAAGCAGGCGGAACCGTTGGCGGCCTGCGCTGTAGGCGCAAAGAGGGCTAATGCTGCCCCGACTATAACGGCTCTTCCAATGTTCCCTGCCATGACCCAACCCCGACCAGATCGTCCGAAGGGTCTATATTTGCATGGTTAACCGCCCGCGCCAAATTAGTTAACGGCCGTTTTAGCAAAGCTTTTCCTAAAGCTCGATCATGTCGAAATCGGATTTAGGCGTGCCGCAGAGCGGACAGACCCAGTCGTCGGGAATGTCGGTCCAGCGGGTGCCAGGCGCTAAGCCTTCGGTCTCATCACCCTCGGCTTCGTCATAAAGGTAACCGCAGGTCCGGCACTGCCAGGTTTTGAAATCGGTCTCTGCCATGTTGGGACCGCCCTAGTTCATCTTGAATTTGATGGGGACTGATTTTGGCCCGCAGACGAAAGAGGATTCCATTCGTTTCGGTGTACCGTTCAGCTCAACACTTTCCAGACGTGGCAGGAGTTCTTCCCAGAGGATGCGCATTTCCATGCGTGCCAGATGCTGCCCAAGGCAGACATGGGCGCCATAGCCGAATGCGACATGTTTGTTGGGCGTGCGGTCCACCTTGTAGGTGAACGGATCGTCGAAATGGTCTTCGTCCCGGTTGCCCGACTGATAGCAGAGCATCAGCCAATCTCCCTTGGCGATTTTCTGGCCTGCGACTTCCGTGTCTTCCGTCGCTGTACGCATGAAATGCTTCACAGCGGTCGTCCAGCGAATTGACTCTTCGATGTGCCCATTGATGAGAGAGGGGTCTGCCTTCAGTTTCGCGAGTTCGTCCTGGTGGTTGCAAAGTGCCCACAGACCTTCGGCGGTGGTGTTGGAGGTGGTGTCATGGCCGGCTGTTGCTGCAATGATGTAGTAGGACATGGCGGCGAAGTGATCGAGGGGCTCTCCGTTGATTTGGCCGTTTGCAATCACGCTGGACACATCATCGCGTGGGTTGGCGCGACGGTCTTCGGTGATGGCGTTGAAATATTCGATGAATTCGCCAACGGTCTCCGCGATAGAATTGACACCTGCTTCCGTTCCTTGGGTAGCATCGCCGCTCCGGCTTAGTTCCGGATCAGCAGCGCCGAACAGTTCCTGGGTGAGCTTCAGCATTTTTGGTTCGTCGCTTTCGGGCACACCCAGAATTTCCATGATTACATGAAGCGGGTAGAGGAAAGCGACATCGCGGGCAAAGTCACACTCCGTGCCGAAGGCTGCCATGCGGTCCAGGAAAGAGCGGGCGATTTCACGGATGCGCGGCTCAAGCTTCTTGATGTTTTGAGGTAGGAACCAAGCCTGCGTGAGACGCCGGTAGGCCAAGTGATCCGGATTGTCCATCTGCACAAGCGAGCGCACCAGGTGGGGTGACCCGCCCATCATTTCGCGGACCATCTTGTCGGCTTCAATGGTGGTGAGCACCGCAGACCGGTCTCCATTGTGGAACAGTTCATTCTGGCGTTCGATCAACTGAATGTCGTCGAATTTGGTGACCACCCAGAACGGGTCGATGCCCTTTGGTTTGGCAATGGCGAAGGGTGCTTCTTGGCGCAGTATTTTGAAGGCATCGTCGATGGGTGTTCCCGCTGCGTAGGCTTTGGGGTCGACAATCGTCTCGGCTATGTCTTGGGCAATGCGCATGGGGTCCTCCGCAAAAATGCTCCTTGTTTTTGAGAACTTGGCACAGAATTTCATCACGCTCTTGTTTCAAATCAAGGAGATTTCGCCGCTTTTCGGCGTGGTTTTGGGACGCAGCTGTTGGACCTAGGCCGACCCTGCGTCATTGGAAACCCCTGGTGATTTGGCAGGTGAAATTTATCCGGCAAAACTTGCGCGATAGGCTTCCGGTGTTGTCGCCATATGCCGTTTCATAGTGCGGCGCAGGGTTTCGGCGGTGCCAAATCCGGTTGCGGCGGCGACGGCTTCGATCTTGTCATCATCTTCTTCCAAATGTCTGCGGGCGGCATCAAGGCGTGCGCGCTCAACATATTTGGCGGGTGTTTCGCCGACCTGTTGTCGGAACAGGCGGGCAAAGTTACGCGGACTCATGGCTACCTGTTCTGCGAGCGCAGGAACAGTCAGGTCGTCTTCGGGATGTTCGGCAATATGAGTGAGCAGGGCGTCGAACTTTTCCGTCTTGGTGCTCTGAGCTGCAAGCTGTGCGGAGAATTGCGATTGCCCGCCGGGGCGTCGCAGAAAAAGCACAAGATGTCGCGCGACTTGCATGGCGACTTCGCGTCCCAGATCTTCTTCTACCATGGCCAGTGCCAGGTCGATGCCAGCAGACACACCTGCGGATGTGTAGGTATCGCCGCTTTTTACATAGATGGCATCGTCCACGACGTCGATTTTCGGATGATCTTTGGCAAGTCGTTCGCAGGCAACCCAATGGGTGGTTGCGCGGTGCCCGTCCAGCAGGCCCGTCCGCGATAAGAAAAAAGCACCGGAACAGACGCTGCCAAGACGCTTCACCGTGTCAGCTTTGCGTTTGATCCATAGGTGAAGGGCGGGGTCTTGCTCTGCCTCTGCAATACCGTCTTCGGAGCCACCGGCAAAAATCAGAGTGTCGATGGGTCCTTTGACGTCCCGGAAGCTTTTCGCCGCAACGATTTGAATGCCGTTCGACATGGTCACAGGGCCTGCCGTGTTGGCGACGACCTCAATCGTGTAAGGCGCTGGCGCGTTTTCTGAGTAAGCGACAAATTGCGCGGCCGTTGCAAAGACGTCTGCAGGCCCGACAACGTCCAACATCATGCCGCCTTGATAGGTGTAGATGACGATCTTGCGGACGGGGGCTGGCTTGGGTGTTGTTGTGGCTGGGCGCATGGGGGGAACTCCAAACGAAGATTGGCAGAATATGCCTTAATCTAGTCATTGCTGCCAGACGAATGCAAGGCCATTTTGATCCTGTATTTGACCTTGAAAGGAAAAGTCATGTTCAGGTTTCATCTGCCGTCCGGCCATATAGGGATGGCCCTGTTTCTCACCCTTTTTCTTATGGTGCTTGTGACGCTGGCGGCAGTTGGGGACGCGCGCGCGGAGGATCGGACCATTGTGGTGGTTGCGCAAAATGGTGGCACTGAGGTCACGGATTTTCTTGTGCCCTATGGCGTTCTTTCAAGGGCGGGGGTTGGCGATGTTCGTGCTGTGTCGACAGGGCCTGGACCGGTATATCTCTGGCCGGGTCTGAGTATTGAGGCTGACGAAACACTGGATCAGTTCGATGCACGGTTGCCAGAGGGCGCGGACCTTGTAATCATTCCTGCCGTCCTTGATCATGACGATCAGGTGCTCATTGACTGGTTGCGTGCGCAATCGGCAAAGGGCGCAATGCTTGTCTCCATCTGTGATGGGGCGCTGGTTCTCGCCCGTACCGGGCTCCTTGATGGTCGGCAGGCGACGGGCCACTGGTATACGCGGGACGTTCGGCAGGAAGAGTTTCCAAAAGTCCTTTGGCAGGAGAACACCCGCTATGTGCGTGATGGCAATGTTGCGACCTCCGCAGGAGTGAGCGCGTCTCTGCCCATCTCTCTTCACCTAGTTGAGATGCTAGCCGGGAAGACCCGCGCTGAGGATCTTGCGGCGGAACTTGCCCTTGAAGGATTTGGCGCTGAGCATAACTCCGAGGAGTTTGTGCTGGGGGCCGGGCGCATCTGGGTTGCTGCGCGCAATTTCCTCTTTGGGTGGCCACGGGATGAATATGCGCTTGTTCTCTCTGATGGCATGGATGAGATCGCTTTGGCGTTTGCTGTGGATATGTTTGCTAGAACCTATCGTTCCCAGGCCGTGCCCGTGGCGCTCGACGCCGTGCGTACGTTGAGCGGACTGACCGTGTTCCCAGATCAGTCTGAGCTTGTTGATGCTACAGCGTCGGTGGGTTTTGGCCCAGGCGGAGACCTTCAACTGGAGCCAGGCGCGAATGCACCGGAGCAGATACTCGCCTTCCTGACGGCGCAATATGGACGGGACAGTGCTGAGTTTGTCGCGCTTCAGTTGGAGTATCCCTACTAGATCGTCTGTTCAGGTCAGACTGCGCTGTCTCCACAGCGGTGCGAGTTGTACCCCGATAACGGCTGCCAGAATGCAGCTGCATCCTATCCATCCGAGCAGCGGTAGCCGTTCACCGAGTAGCAGCGCGCCGAAGAGGGCAGCAAAAAGAGCTTCTGATGACATGATGATCGCAGCGTCAGACGCGGGCGTGTAGCGCTGTCCGACAGCTTGCAGTGTGAAGCCCAATCCGCCTGAGATGATGCCGGTGAAAAGGAGTTCTTTCCACGCGGCAGCGATGTTTGTGAACGATAGGGGTTCAAACACAGCGCCCAAAATCAGGCAGAGAATTGCGGTCACGCCAAACTGCAATGCTGCCAGAGTGATGGGGCGTCCGGAACGGCTTGCAAGTGACCCTACCAGCAAGACCTGCAGCGCCCAGAAGACGGCGCTGAAGATCATGATGCCATCTCCCCAGTTCAAGCCGGAGAGCCCGCCTCCCAGCAGCCAGGTGCCCGTAAGGGAGAGTGCCGCTGCTGGCCAGACGACCCAGGGAAGCTTGTGCCTTAAAGCCATGAAAGCGATGACAGGGACAAGCACTACATAAAGCGCGGTCAGGAAACCGGCATTTGTCACCGTTGTAGCGAGTAACCCTGCCTGTTGGGTCATGCTTGCGATGAAAAAAACGAGCCCAGCGACGCCCATGAGTGATATGTGGTCGCGCCGGAGTGGCGGGCCTTGCTTGCTTTCTGCCAACACGAAGGGCAGGACGACGAGGGTTGCCAGCAAGAAACGTGTGCCGGTGAATAGAAATGGACCGAGATGGTCCATCGCGGTCGATTGTCCAACGAAGGCTGCGCCCCAGATGAGCGCCGTTAAAAGCAGAAGCAGATCAGCGCGCAAACGGGTCATAGACCCGGTGTATCTGATTGTTGACAGGGCAGCAATCGGCCAAATCCGAGGAGAAGACTTAACAATGGCCCGTGCATCTGGGACAATCCCATTGGTGACGACAAGGATCAGTGTTGAAAGGTGAAGCTACGTAATGCGGTCTGAAAGACATTGGTCAATCTATCTACCTGCGCTCAGCATCTCCATTTTGTGGGCGGGTGTTCTCTTCTGGGCAGACGGACGTGAACCACCTCTCGAAACGCTGAAACTCCTGGCGCTTGCGGTGGAGATGGTCGCCGTGCCGTCGCTTTACCTCTGGGCGTTCTTTCGGGCGCGGGGGGCTGAGGTCGTGGTGACGTCAGATGACATTGCGATCTCAACAGGAGGGCGTCGGCCCGAAAAGGCACGTGTCGGTCTCGCGTCAGTCAAACATGTACATATTGCGCAGTCCTACCTGCAGAAGCTGGTTGGCGCTGGTCAGATCAGGATCGATCTTGCCGATGGTCGTCAATTTGTTCTTGATGATATGGGTGCGCCGGATCGCATTGTTGAGGTGATCAGACGCGATCAAGAACGCGTAGACAAAGTGAGTGTGGCATGAGCGGGAAGATCGATTTTGATGCGAAAGCCGCCAAGGCAGTTGAGGCTATGTACCAAACACCAGACGTTGTCGGGCAGCGTATTGCAGTCCTGGAAGCGCTCGGCCTTGCTCCTTACGAGCATGTATTAGATATCGGGTCTGGTCCTGGTCTGTTGGCCGAAGATGCTGCCAAGATGGTGGGACCCGAGGGGCGCGTGCTGGGTGTGGATGTCAGCGATGCAATGGTCACCATGGCGCGGACCCGCTGTGCGGCGCTGCCTCAAGCTGAGTTCATTACTTGTGATGCCACGAAACTTGAGGCGCCTGATGGGAGCTTTGATGCGGCTGTTTCCACCCAGGTCTACGAATATGTGGATGATGTAGACAAGGCGTTGAAAGAATTGCATCGCGTTCTGAAACCGCGTGGTCGGGCCGTTATCCTAGATACAGATTGGGACTCGATTGTCTGGCATGCAGGGGACGCTGATCTGATGAAGCGGATGCTTGCCTGTTGGGACGATCATTTGGCAGACCCTCATTTGCCCGCGACGTTGGCGCGGAGGCTTAAGCGGGCAGGTTTTCAAGTGTCGCGTGTGGAGATTGTCCCGATGTTGAGTGTCGGCTTTCAGCCGCACTCATACGCTGCGGGTATCATGCGGGGCATACGCTCATTTGTGCGCGGCAATGCTGACAAGCACGGGCTGACTCAAGAAGAAATTCAGCGCTGGTACGACGACCAGCTCCGTCTGACAGAGCTGGGCGCCTTCTTTTTCAGCGTCAATCGCTACATGTTTGTGGCGATGAAGTAGGGGTGGCTTAAGCGCCGTAATGCGCGAGGAAAGTGTCGATTGCTTCTTCAATGATGGCGTCTTTGTTTGACGGCAGCTTGAAGCTGGGATCGAACATTGTTGGCCACACAAAGTTTTCTTTGATCATGCCGACGATTTGGAGAGACGACATTTTCGTGTCGTGCGGTTTGAGCAGCTTGCGCTCAATCAGACTATCGAGGAATGCAACAAAGTCCTTGTTGCGCCCGTTGACGCCGCGTTTAAGGAAGCTTTTGCCTACATCCGGCACGCCTGAGGTCTCAGAGATAATCGCGCGCATCAGCGCATTCATACCAGACCCAAATTGCTGATTCAGGTAGTCATTGGCGGCAATTGTCAGCGCTTCTTTCGCTGTTTTTGCCTCTGATGCTGCGCTCTTTGGCATGTCGAGTCCTTCATAGGAGGCCTCGACGATTGAGCTGAACAGCTCTTCTTTCGATCCAAAATGCTTATAGAGCGTTGCAGTTGAAACGTCGGCTTTACGAGCTATTTCGGCCATAGCCGCATGGGTAAAACCATTGTCTTGAAATTCCGCACCTGCCGCTGCCATGATCGATTTTCTTTTCGATTCACTGACCCGACGTCGATATCCTTCCAGTCCCATATTAAGAACTCCTCACAAAAACTTGTGTCCCCCTTGGGCAAAACCGGCCTTCTGGAATGCCCCATTTTTACACCATCGTTTTGTCATGGAAGTCGCTTTCAATGCAAGCATGAACTGTTTGCGATGTGAATAATACTGATGAGATCTTCCATAAGTCTTTGATATAATTATCTATTTCAGCCTAAAATGTCCTACCTACGAAGTAGGAATTTGCGTGCCGGCGACCCATTAAGAGACGCGTTGACCAGCCTTTTTATTTAGACCCATTCTTAAATTATGTTGGTCGTCGCTTTTGGCAGCAGAAATTGACGTAGGGGAATCCAAGCAGAAGAATCTAGTTCTAAAGATTTACTTCTCGAAGACGGAAAACTGGGCTGATTCGCTAACTCGGTTCAAATCAGATCCTCCTCCGCCGTGGCAAAGACCACATATCTGAGCGGCCCTTGTTCGGTCGTGTTGAAGGGAAAGCAGGTGACAAGCGCGAGACGTTTTCCGGGTTCACGAGGGTCAATGCCGGATGCATCCGCGCGCACGATTTTCATATCGTCGACAATATAGGTGTGGCTTTCACCATCTTGCGCTTCCAGCTCAACGGCATCACCGATCTGCACGTCTTTTAGAAACTCAAAATGTGTGTCGCGATGGGCGGCGATCACACTCGTGCCTTGCGCGCCTGGTTCTGCACTGTTTGAGAGATGTCCGGGGCCGAAGGCCAATGCTTCGCCGCTGGCTCCTGCCAGCACGATGGCAGTTCCTTTGACGCGGGGGGCAGTTACCCGTGCGACCGGCCATGTGTCTGCCCACTCCCAGGCCTTGACGGGTTTGCCGGTTTGTTTGGTTTCGTCCCAGGCATTTTCCAGCAGGGTCTGGGCGAGTTCGGCTTTGGCGTCCATGTAAAGGCCTTGACCCAGTTGCCAACCGCCAAGGGTGGTGAGACCCAAGGCAGCGGCAAGCAGGAGAGCCGGCGTGATACGCATCACCGTCTCCACTTGAAAGAGGGGCTCCGCTCAAATAGGGAGCCATTGCTGATCTGCTTCATCCAGAGGAACCAACCCGCAATGAGGGTGAGTGCCAGAAGGAGCATCATAATCCCCTGTGCAATAAGGGCTGGTGCCTCACTCGCCGTTTGGGGAAGGGCGATGCCTTGTGTCTGACTTGCGTCCGCCATCATCATTGGCGCGGGCGCTGCGGCCAGCATGGAGCGCATGGCCCCTGCACGGGCGCGTTGCATGACAGGTGCGGCCGCATCGGGTTCGCCAAAGACTTTCTCAAACTCCCAGCCAGCTGGCAGGTTCAAAGGAACCTCTGTTTGGGTCAATTCTTCACCTGCAGGGCGTGCCGGTGTCTTGTCGACGGCGACCAGGCTTGTGAGGCGGCTCACCAAATGATGGGCGAGGGCAACCTCTGTGATTTCCTTGTCAAACGCACCCCAATCGCCGCCCATGGTCCGGGCCGCTTCCAGGGAAGCGATTTTACGTCTTGCCCAAAGCTGGGAAACGCCTGTGCGAATTGGTGCTTCGTCAGAGATTTCCATGTCGATGGCCCAGACGTCGTCGCCGGTCTTGCCGGTAAGGCGCAAGATGCCTTCGGTTCCTTCAGCAATTTTGGCTGAGAGAACGATGGGCTCTCCACGATAGAGATCAGGCAGCGGCGTTGGCCAGGCCTCTGCCTCAACACCGTCGGGCCAGACCAGACGCAGATCTGTCATGGCGGGATTTTCGAGCTTCAGGAACAGTTCCTTCATGCGCTTGGCAATTTGTGCTTCAGACCCGATATGGGTGAAAGCTCCACGGCCCATTTCCGCGGCGCGCGTCATGAAATAACTGTTGGGCGCAGAGCCAATCCCTACAGGGAAGAGACGAGAGCGGCCTGCCTGATCGACAATGGCTTCGAATAATTGCTGCTCGTTTCCGATGGCGCCGTCGGTCAGGAAGATCACCTGACGCAGGCGGGACATATCGTTTAGGGGATCGTTGAGCGCCGCCTGAAGGGCAGGGAGCATCTCCGTGCCTCCATCAGCTTCCAGGGAGCGGACAAAACGGCGGGCGACATTCAGATTTTCGCGATCAGCGCGAATAGACGTGTCGAATAGCACCTCGTGTGTGTCGTCAAAGCGCACCACATTGAACGTGTCGGTTGGTTTCAGGCGGTCGAGGGCTTTGAGCAGGCTTTCTTTTGCCTGGGGCATGCTTTCGCCTGCCATGGATCCTGAATTGTCGATGACAAAGATGACTTCGCGGGCAGGGGCTGTTTCGACCTCTTCACCGTAAGGAGGCGTCACCATCAGGAGCAGGTAATCTTCGCCCTTCCAACTTTCTCGAAACAGGGCCGCCGTCGGCTCTGAGCCTTCTTCTGGTGTCCAGGTGAGTTCGAAGTCGCGATCGGCTGGCACGTCGCCTTCCTTTAGCGTCAGGGTGGCATTGCGCTCTCCGCGCTCAATGCGGACTTCATGATGGTGGCTGACAATCCGGTCGATGGGGAAGCCGGCGTCGAGCGACAGGGTCAGCGTGACCGGATTGATCGGTCCTTCATCGGGATGCTGAACCGGTGGTTCGATGCGATCGCGATCCGGCACAGGATCAATCACACCCCACCCATTGCGATTGTCAATGTCGACGGTGTGCACGATTGTCGGCTGCGGGTTATAGCGGGGCGCGACGACCATTGGAAAGCGAAGGGAGAAGGTGTTGTTCGATTGACGAATTGTCTCCTGATATTCGATCTGAATGATGATTGTTTCGCCAGGGCCAATATTTGCGACTGAATTGGTGAAGAGGTTGGGGCGCTCCTGTTCCACCAGGCTCGCACGTTGGCCCGCATCTCGCGCTTCCTCGTAAATACGGCGTGCTTCGACTTTCTCTTTGATTTCGCCTTCAATGACCTTGTCGCCGATTACCATTTTCAGGGTGTCGACGGCGGCATCTTCTGGGAGTGGAAAGACGTAGATGCCTTCTACCCATCCTTCGCCTGGGTTTTCAAACCTTTGGGTGACACGGGTGCGCCCCGTCGGTCCGGTGACCTGAATGTCGACATCTGTCGCAAGGACCGGCGCCTCAATAAACTTGCCGGGCTCTTTGCCTTTCAGCAGAAGCGCGCCGCGCTGCATATCGTTAGGGCTCACATATGCAATATCGGCGCGGGCGCCGACAATACTCAAAACCAGACAGACAAGTATGAGAGGGAGGAGGGAGAAGAGCCGGACGAGTTGCCGGTCGGTGCTGAGTGTGTGAGTGGCCATGTTGATCCCCTAATGGCAGCGTTTCTGTCGGAGCGTTTTCGGACGGAAAAGTTGAGCCACGTTCGGTCTTGTCTTGAACCTGTGGCGGCTGCGACCTCACCCTGGAAACGCTCTAGTCGGTAGACTGACGTTTTAGGGATGCAATGGGGCGACATGTCAGTCGCTTTGTGCCGGGGCAAGGGTTATTTTAAGGCGAGAATGTGATCGCCCAATGAGTGTCCCGACTTAGTTGCTGACTGCGGTGACGATGGCAGCGCCGATCTCTGCGATGGCTTCATTTCTCTCTGCAAAGCTCGCGTCACTCTCAGCCATGTAGATGCTGATCAAAATCGGGTTCTCTGCTGGGGGCCATATGACGGCAATTATGGAGCGTGCGCCATGGCCTCCGGCGCCTGTCTTGTCCGCAATGCGCCAGGTTTCCGGTAGGACTGAGCGCAAAAGCGCGTCAGCGACCTTGTCGTTTTCCATCCAGGTGGTGAGTTGTTCGCGGGAGCTCTCGGAGAGGGTGGAGCCCAAGAGGAGGCGGTCGAGCGATGCCGTTGCGGCGCGTGGCGTGGTGGTGTCGCGTTTGTCGCCGGGTTTGCCTTCGTTGAGGTCTGTCTCCCAGCGATCGAGGCGCGTGGTTTCATCCCCTATGGAGCGCAGATAGTCGGTGAACGCCTTGGGTCCACCAACGCTCTCAAGGATCAGATTACCGGCTGTGTTGTCGCTTAGGGTAATGGTGGCTTCGCAAAGTTCGGCGATGGTCATGCCAACTGTGGTCACCCGGGTCTCTGTCACAGGTGAATAGGTGACGATATCTTCTTCTGTAATTTCGATGACACGGTGAAGCCGCTCTGATCCGTTTTCGATGCGGGAAAGGACGGCTGCGCAGGCAAAGGGCTTGAAGGTGCTGGACAGGGGGAATCGCTCGTCACTGCGATACTCCCAGCGCTGGCCTGAGCCCGTGTCGTGAATTGAGATACCGATACGGCCGCCCAATCTGCTTTCAACGGTGCGGACAGTTTCGAGAATGCTGTCGTCAGTCGCCAGTGCAGGCATCGTGATCCCTGTCACGTTGATTACGAGTGCGCCAAGAAATTTTGAGATCGGATGCAATCTGATGTCCCCTTTGCGTCAGAAGAGACTGTTACATCATTGGAATATGGCCTGATTGCGATGAAACTTTGTCAATCCAGGTGCGCACATGAGGATAGGCATCGACCGAAAAGCCACCTTCATGGGAGACATGGGTGTAGGCATAAAGCGCGATGTCAGCGATGGAGTAGGCATTGCCGGCAAAGAACTCATTTTCCGTCAGGTGGCGCTCCATGACACCAAACGCCTGATAACCACGGTCATGCCATTCCGGGAATAGGTGCTTCTTTTCTTCTTCGCCGCCGGGCTGGATCGACTTCCAGAAGCGGGCAACGGCGATGTAGGGCTCATGGCTATATTGTTCGAAGAACATCCATTGCAGGGTCTGAGCGCGGATCAATCGATCCTCTGAGAGCAGTGGGGAGCCTTCTGCCAGGTAGAACATGGCAGCATTGGACTCAGGCAGACATATGCCGTCGTCCAGTTCCAGCGTGGGGACGCGGCCGTTCGGGTTCTTTTTCAGAAACTCTTCTGTCCGGCTCTCGCCTTTCAGAATATCGACAGGGATGAGTTCCAAATTCTGACCAACCTGTGCGGCGCAGAGTCTGATTTTGTAACAATTGCCGCTGTCGGCCATGTTGTAGAGACGCATATACTTGTTCTTCTCGTTAGAAACCTGCATCGATCATGGCGCGACCGAGCTTTTTGGCAGCGCGGTCAATATCGCTTTCCAGCACACCCGCATAGCCGAGGTAGAGACCGCGTTTGGGCGCATCTTTTAGGTAGTAACCCGAAAGGGGGGTCGTGAAGACACGGGCAGCGTTGACTGCTTCTGCTGCTTTCACGTCATCTGCATCATCGTTCAGATAAGCCGCGAGCTGCATGCCGCCTTCAAGCTTCGGCACGGTAAACATGTCACCCGTCTCGCGCTTCAAAGCGTCAATCAGATGTTGCTGACGTCCGGCATACAGTGTGCGCATGCGGCGAATGTGCGCCGTGAAGTGACCATCATCCATAAAGTCTGCGAGCGCTGCCTGAATGGCGGGTGCTGGGCTTTGGCCGGTCATGCGGATGGCGTTGGTGAAAGCGTCAATTAGGCTGTCAGGCACGACGAGGTAGCCGACGCGAAGCGCGGGGAACAGGGTCTTCGCGAACGTGCCCATATAGATGACACCGCCGGTGCCATCGAGGCCCTGAAGCGCGGCAAGTGGGCGACCTGTGTAACGATACTCGCTGTCATAATCGTCTTCGAGAATCCAGGCGCCGGTCTCCTTTGCCCGTTCGAGCAAGGCCAGGCGGCGGTTGAGGCTCATGGTGACGCCCAGTGGGAATTGATAGGACGGCGACACATAAATGAGTTTGGGGTCTTTTGTTCCCTCTGGCAGTGCGTCCGGATTCATGCCTTCTTTGTCCACAGGCACAGGGATGAGATTGGCACCTGCACTTTGCAGTGCGCCGCGCGCGCCGAGATAACCAGGGTCTTCAATCCAGACGGGGTCGCCGGGGTCGAGGGTCATCCGTGCGGCGAGATCTAGAGCGGCTTGCGCGCCTGCGGTGACGATTACATTGTCTGGTCCACACACGACACCCCGCGCAGCGCCAAGATAGGCGGCAATGGCTTCGCGCAGGGCTGGGAAGCCCGGACCAAACTGATAATCGTAGAGGCGGGACTGGGGTTGGCGCGCGCGTCGGGCGAGAAGTCGGGCCCAGGTGTCGCGGGGAAAGGAGTCCATAGCTGGCAGACCGTGCTGGAAGGGAAGGGCTGCGAGTTTTTCGTAGCGGGGACTGGCGCGCTTGATGGCGATGGTCGCCTCTCCCCGATTGGAGAGATGACGCCGAGGGTCTTGCTGCCGGTTTTGTGCTTCGCTGCGCCCAACCTCCAACACTGTCTCGGGGGGCAAGGCCGCTACTTCGGTTCCGGCCCCGGTCCGCGAGAGCACGTAGCCTTCCGCGGCTAATTGTTCGTAAGCGGCGACAACGGTGTTTCTGCCGAGTGCCAGATCGTTCGCAAGAGCGCGGCTCGATGGCAGGCGTTGGCCCGCGGTCAGGCGTCCGTCGAGGATTGCCAGACGGAGGCTCTCATAAAGCTGCCACTGCAACGGTCGGTCGCCATTGCGGTCGAGATTGATCGGTTCAACCAGCGCGATGGATTGCCCCATTTGTCCTCTCCTCAGGTCCAAATCGATTGGACCTGAATATAATCACAAATTGGGTCTGAATTAGGAGCCAATGTTTCGGCATGGTGGGGCCAATTCGCCAGACACGAGGAAGGGCCATTTATGTTGGATATGAAGGAAAACTGCGAAAAATGCGAGGTGCCAACGCCAAAGTCGGGTGAGGCCTGCATTTGCAGCTTCGAATGCACCTTCTGTGTGCCCTGTTCGGACGACATGGACCGTGTCTGTCCCAATTGCGGGGGGGAGCTCACGCCTCGGCCGAAAAGGACGCTCGATGTCTGAGGTTTACCCAACAGAGAAGCCCTATCGGGCACGGCGGACACCGGACCGGGCGCATTATGACAAAGAGACGGTGCACGGGATTCTCGATGAGGGCCTGGTCGCCCATGTCGGGTATGTGGGGGACATCGGCGAGCCGCATGTGATCCCGATCTTCTATGCCCGCCGCGGCGACGAGCTCTTGTTCCATGCCTCCTCCAAAAGCGGGTTGGGGTTGGCAGCCAAGAAGAGTGCCCGAATGTGCGCGACGGTGACGCTCATTGACTCGATCGTTTATGCGCGCTCTGGCTTTCATCACTCCATGAAGTTCCGCTCGGTCGCTGCGCACGGTCCCACAGAGCTTCTGACCGGGGATGACAAGCTTGCGGCGCTCGACTTTATGGTCGACCGATTGGAGCCGGGCCGGGCGGCGCATTTGCGACCCATGAACGAACAAGAAATCAAGGCGACCCATGTGGTGCGGCTGATGCTTGATCAGGTGACGGCCAAGGTGAGTGTGGGGGATGCACCCAACGAAGAGCCGGAAGATCTCACTTGGCCGGTTTGGGCGGGCATTGTTCCGGTGAACACAGTCTATGGCGTGCCGCGACAGCATGATCCATCGGTGAGTGATGCGGGGCGCCCGGAACTTGCGGGTCCCATGTTCAGGAAATAGGAGAGAGATATGCAAATCCTCATCATGGGCGGCTTTCTTGTGGCCGCAATCATCAACCTACTCCCGGTTATGGGGGTGGTCGGCGTGCTGCAGCTCGAGCGCATGTATGGCGTTGCCCTTGAGGGCCCGGACATCGCCGTACTGATGCGTCACCGCGCCATTCTCTTCGGCATTATTGGGGTGTTGCTGGCGGCGGCGGCATTTGTACCTTCTTTCCGCTGGGCGGCATTTTTTGCGGGCACGTTGAGTATGGTGAGCTTCCTGGTGTTTCAGGCACTGGAAGGGCAGACCAACGCGGAACTCGGCAGGGTGGCACTGGTGGACTATGTTGGCATTGCTGCGCTCGCAATCGCCGGCGTGGCGGTCTGGATGCAAACTGATTAGGAGTGGCTCTCATGTATGTGCCGGAATTTTTTAGTCCATCAGACGAACAGGCACTTGCGGACCTTGTTCGCTCCCATCCTTTTGGAACGGTTGTCACGAACGACCTGCAGGCCAGCCACATTCCCTTTCTGCTGCAGGAGGGGGAGGATGGTCTGGTGCTTCACGGTCATGTGGCCAAAGCCAATCCTCATTGGCAGGCATTTGACGGAGAGAGCTCAGCGCTTGTCATGTTCCAGGGGCCAGATGGCTATATCTCGCCAAGCTGGGGGGATTGTTCGAAATTGGTGCCTACCTGGAACTATATGGTGGTCCATGTGCGCGGCGTGCCGACGCTGGTGGAGGCACGCGCGGACAAAATCCGGTTGCTGCATCAGATGACCGAGGCGCACGAAGCAGGGCAGCCCGTGCCCTGGGTGATTGGCGATCTTGAGGCGCAAAAACTTGAGCAGATGCTCAACGCGCTGGTGGTGTTTCAGATGCCAATTACGTCTCTTGAGGGTAAATGGAAGCTCAGCCAGAACCGGGAGGCTGCGGACAAAGCGGCCTTTATCAAGGCGGTTGAGGCCCGTGGGGATGTCGAGCTCGCGGGAGCCATGAAACAGGCGTGAATCAGCCTATCGCTGGTTGCACCCGAGGCTTCAGAGGCTTAGAACGACCATGCATTTTTTCCTCTTGGAGCCATTTTGGTTTTGATGGGATCAAAACCGGGCTCAAGATGTTTTTTATCGCGTTTTCGGACGGATAACCGGATCCACTTATCCTGAAAACGCTCGTAGTGGAGACTTCCATGGCCTTTATTTCAGACACGCTTTCCCGCATTCAGCCGTCGGCAACCATTGCCGCGACCCAGAAGGCGCGCGACCTGAAAGCTCAAGGCCGTGATGTGATTGGGCTGGGCGCGGGCGAGCCTGATTTCGACACGCCGGATAATATCAAAGAGGCCGCGATTGAGGCGATCCGCCGGGGCGAAACGAAATACACTGCCGTTGATGGCATTCCGGAGCTGAAGCAGGCGATCTGCGACAAGTTCAAGCGCGAGAATGGCTTGTCTTATGAGCCTGCGCAGGCTTTTGTGGCGCCGGGCGGCAAGCCGATCCTGTTCAACGCGATGATTGCAACGCTGAACCCCGGCGATGAGGTGATCATTCCGGCTCCCTATTGGGTGAGCTATCCCGACATTGTGGCGCTGGCGGGCGGCACACCTGTGCCCGTGGCTGCGACCATTGAAAACAATTTCAAGCTGACGGCAGCGGATCTGGAAGCGGCTATTACGCCAAAGACGAAATGGTTCTTCTTCAACTCACCGTCCAACCCGTCAGGTGCGGCCTATAGCCATGACGAGCTTAAGGCGCTGACAGATGTGCTGGTGAAACACGAACATGTCTGGGTGCTCACTGACGATATGTATGAGCATCTCGTCTATGATGATTTCAAATTCGCAACGCCTGCGCAGGTTGAGCCGAAGCTTTATGATCGCACGCTCACCATGAATGGTGTCTCCAAAGCCTATGCCATGACAGGCTGGCGGATCGGCTATTGCGCGGGCCCTGTCGAACTCATCAAGGCGATGACCAAGGTGCAGAGCCAGTCTACGTCCAACCCCACAAGCATCAGCCAGTGGGCGGCAGTGGAAGCCTTGAACGGCACACAGGATTTCATTCCAGAGCGGGCGGCGGTATTTAAAGAGCGCCGGGATCTCGTGGTCTCCATGCTCAATCAGGCGACAGGCCTTAAGTGCCCGACACCTGAAGGTGCGTTTTATGTCTATCCGTCCTGCGAAGGGCTCATTGGCAAGAAGACACCAGAGGGCAAAGTCATTGAGAGCGACGAAGACTTCGCTATTGCGCTTATCGAAGCGGAAGGCGTGTCCGTAGTGCACGGCGCCGCGTTTGGGCTGTCACCGTTCTTCCGGATTTCCTATGCGACCTCGACGGAAGCCCTGACGGAAGCGTGTGAGCGCATTCAACGGTTCTGCGCTAACCTTACTTAGGGCTCACGCGCAGTCGCCTGCGGCGACGCGCTCCACCGGGGCGGTGCAGTGGCACCGGCTCGCGGTCGCGAGCTTGGGTGTTTATGTCTTTGTGCAGGGCGGTGCGGCCTGACCGGCCGAACCACAGTCGTGGCCTTGGGCCGTTGCTCCTATCCCTGATTGTCACCCTCGGGCTTGACCCGAGGGTCCAGGAGCGCTGACACTCATCCCGGGTACGGCGCTTGCGGTTGACGCGAGCTTGATTGGGATGGTCGACATGAAATTTTCACTTGGTCTCGGCGTGCTTGCGCTTGCAGCGCCGCTGATGTTCTCGCCAGCTTCTGCTTCCTTTGATGATCAATTTGTCTGCGATGCGATCGGGGACGGGGCTTACACAATCACGATCTCTTCAAGAGATCCGAGTCAGGCAAGCGTCGTCTATCAGTTGGGGGCCGAATATCCTCAGGAGGATGAGCCCGCTGTCACCAAACTCAAAGCAGCGCCTTCCGGCTCCGGCTTTCGATATACAGGCGGGGCGTTTGAGTTTCATGGCAAAGGCGACGTTGGACGCCTGTCTGATGGGCATGAGGTCGTTGAGTGTCGCTTCCAGGGCGAGCCCGTGATGGAAGAAGAAGAGGCGCGCATTCTGCCGGACCTTTCTGATGACATGGCGTGGCCGCCGATCAACGCGATGGGTTTCTCCCTCGGCGGCAAAGTGCGCTCCGGTCCCGCGATGGATGCATCGCAGGTCGATTCGCTTCAGTACAAAGAACCTGTTGTGCTTATTCGGAATACCGGTGTGGAGATGAACGGCTATTACTGGTTCAAGATTTCTTATGGCGAAGGGGAAGAAGGCTATCAGTGGGGCGGGATCATGTGTTCCGACGCTCTCCATGTCATCGGCATTTATGAGACCTGTGAGTAGGGAGGTTCTCGCCGCTCACGCGTGGTCACCAAAGGTGACCCGCTCCCATTTTTGTGTTTGGGGAGGGCGGCCGGACCGACCGGGCCACGGTCGTGGCCTTGGGTGCCTTTCAAAAAACTCAGTGTCATTGCCCGATTTATTCGGGCAATCCAGGGCTACAAACTCAGGCTTCTATAATCTCGCCCTGGACCACCCGAAGAAGTCGGGTGGTGACATCTTCTATTTGGCTCAAGCCCGAGCATGACAGCCTCAGCAATCACCCATAGCTTTGTTTGATGCTGGCCAGTGGAGACTTGTCGATGCCGTGGTTGGGGATGGGATAGCGCAGGCCATTCTTGGACAGCGCGGCGAGGCCATCGACGATCTGCGGCAGGAATTTAGGCGGCAGGGCGATCAGCATCTCATCATCCTGTACGCCGCCGAACTTGCGCTCCGCATAGCAGGGGATGGACATGGAGGGCTCGCCGGTCTTAAGCGCGTTGCCCCATGAATCCGAACAGGAACTCTCACCCACACAGGTGAAGGTGTACTTCTTGTAGTTCTTATATTGCAGACCGTTCATGAGCGTAATCATCTGACCCGGCGTGCCGTAGATCAGGCAGATGTCTGGATTGTCGATACGCCCTGAAATGAGCGGTGAGGTGACGAGTGCTTCATAGTCGCCGTGAGGTGCGCAGGACATTTCGCGCTGATGTTTCGCGCTTCCTTCCAGATCGCCATACCAGACACCGTGGAACCGCTTGCCGTCGAGAAATTCTTCATCCCGTGCGGTGAGGCCCACAACGGCGCCGCACTGCTGACCCATCAGATTTTTCATGGTGACGCCAATTGTGTAGCCGATCCAGCGGGACTGACCGACAATCTGGTCAGTAGCCATCAGTTCGCCGTCGCGCGGACGGCGTAGCTTTGGAATGGCGTCAAGGTCCGCCTCTGTGGCAAAGCGTTTCATGGCAACCGGATTGGTTCTCAATCGTAAGTATTGGTTGAGCTTCGCAGTGAGGTCGTTGAAATCATATTCCGTTTCATCGCCCCAACAGTTTGCATTCGTTGCCATGTCCGTTTCCTCCGCTTTGTGTTTGTTTCTTTGAGAAGAGGGTGAAGTTTTATTGGCTGTTGTGCAAGGGGTCGGATTTGTTTCTCTCAGGTGTCATTGCCGGACTTGTTCCGGCAATCCAGGGTTCCAAGTATAGGCCTGTGCGTTTCGCCCCTGGACCCTCGGAACAAGTCCGAGGGTGACGGCTTTTGTTTGTGTCGTGGCCTCGTGTGTTGAGTCTCTTCACTTTCAGTCTCTCTTCATCTTCTGTGACTCTTGCACCACACATTGCGTTCAAGTTTGTCTTGGAGCGGATGAAACAGAAAAACATCAACAAGTGTTGTTGACGTTGCGTGATGGCCGGTGTACTCAAGCGCCCATGACAGTGACCACAAAATATCGGCGCCCATCGATGGGCTGGCAATCGGAGCCCTGGGGCGGGCTCCTTTGCGACTAAGCGCATACGCGCTTTTCCGAAGTCACTTTCAAAGCCCCACCAGATCCTGTTGGGGCTTTTTGTATGTATGGCCCCAAAAGGTGACCCGATAACAATCGAAGGATAGTCAGATGGTTTGTTTTCATTCCCAAACGCTGAAAAACCCTGCGATTCACGTGTCCGTCGGTTCGTACGCTTAACGTCCTGCCTCACGTTTTCCGCTTCGGCTTTTCAGTGATGTAACGCGCGATTTCTCGCGCACCGGCTCTGCGACTTGTCTGTTGCGGTGAGGGGTTTCGTTCGCCTGTTTGGCGAGGTGCTGTCGGCCGGCTCGATCAATAAATCTGTATAAGGAGTTTCCGTGTGTCGGGGGCGATCGGTTTCGCTCGGCCCACGCACGGAGGTTAAAGAAAATGAATATCGAACTAGAGAGAGAAACTTTGTTCAATCTGACGCACGCGCGGACACTTGCCGTGGGTGCGGCATTGTTCCTGTTCCTCGTCCACCGGTTGGGGCTCGACCCTGCCGAGGATTTGTTTGAATGGTTGCTGGTGGTGGTTCCGGCACT
Source organism: uncultured Parvibaculaceae bacterium (assembly GCA_965283695.1). Classification (GTDB taxonomy): domain Bacteria; phylum Pseudomonadota; class Alphaproteobacteria; order Parvibaculales; family Parvibaculaceae; genus Mf105b01. The sequence continues at coordinate 435,058 of CBDIPP010000001.1, forward strand.
CGAGATTTCCGGTGTCGCCTGGTTGTTCGCGGCACTCGGCGATCATGACAATCCGGCTGATCCTGTGAACGGCAGTTGGGCAGGCCTTGCCTCAGCGCTTCGGTGGTTTGGCTGTGTCGTGGCGCTCAACTGGGCAGCGGCACTCTTCATTGCCTCCACCATCGATGCCTATGTCACCCTTGGTGGCCCGGTTGTCTACATGCCGGTGATGTAGGGATTGGTCTCTCTTGGCTCACGGCGATGCGGGCTCGCGCCCGCCGCCTCCGCCAGGGCGGGCTGACCGCCCGGCTCGCGGTCGCGCGCTTAGGCGCTTCCAAATGGCTGATGTGATCCTTGGTGATCCTCGAAGCTACCCCACCGGTGCATGTGTTCCCCCGCATCCCCCCATGCGCCGGACCTTCCTTCTCCTCCATATGGGGGAGAGGGAAGGGTGGGGTGGGAGTCATTTCGCTCACGGCGATGCGGGCTTATGCCCGCCGCCTCCGCTAGGGCGGTGCAGCGGCACCGGGCCACAGTCGTGGCCTTAGGTGTGCTCCATTGAATTGTCCAACTGACTAAGCGATACCCAGACGCTGCAGCTCCTGACGGATCGCGTTTTTGCGGGTTGCATCCGATGGGTGGGTCGACATGAACTCTGGCGGTGATGATCCCGTCCGTTGAGACGACATGTTGTCCCAGAAGGCAACGGCCTGACGGGCGTCATAACCCGCGCGGTGCATATAGTTCACGCCCAGCCGGTCTGCTTCCAGCTCATGCCGGCGGGAATAGGGCAGTAGGATACCAAACTGGACCCCCAGTCCCAAAATGCCCGCGATCTGGGCGCCACCGCGGACGTCACCGGCTTCAAGAGCGACTGCAGCGGCCGTGGTGACAACACCAGCTGCAACCTGCTGACTGTAACGCTCAGCTGCATGTTTGCCGGTCACATGACCGACCTCGTGGCCCATGACGGTTGCCAGATGGTGGTCATTCTTCATGCGTTTGAAGATGCCCTTATAGAAACCCACCTTGCCGCCCGGCAAAACAAAGGCGTTTGCCTGATCGTCATCAAAGACCGTGAATTCCCATGGTTGGTTTTGCAGGCCTGCTGTCTGCACGATCCTATTGCCGACCGTATTCAGACGTCGGTTTAGGGTGCGGTCTTTGGAAACTTTTGTTTGCCGCTTCAATTGTGTCCAAGAGGACGCTGCCATCTGGGCGATTTGGCCTTCAGAGACGAGCAACAGTTGGTCGCGGCCAATCGCCTGATTGCGCGCACAACCTGCAACGGCCACGATGGAGCCAGCAGCCAGGCCCTGAACCAGCTTACGTCTGCTGATGATGATCGGGTCCTGATCAAGAAACTTAACGGTCATTCTACTTCCCCTATGTGACGCACCCCTAGAAGCTTCTGTTTACTCTACCCAAAGCCCCTCACAAGCCCAAGTGGGCTGTCATACTTTCTTCTTTAAAATAATTCTAAACTACCTTGTATGAGGATGAGAGATGGCCTATATTTGGTCCAATCAAGGAGGTTTCTCATGCAAATTGATATTGGAATTCCCGAAGCGGAGCGCGCAAAGATCGCAGACGGGCTGACCCGTGTTTTGGCGGACACCTATACGCTCTATCTCAAGACCCACAACTACCACTGGAATGTGACGGGTCCGATGTTCAATACGCTGCACACCATGTTTGAGGTTCAGTACAACGAGCTTTGGATGGCGGTTGATGAGATCGCAGAACGCATCCGGTCGCTCGGTGAATACGCGCCGGGCAGCTATGCGGCTTATGCCGACCTCACCAGTATTGAGGAAGATGCTGGGGTGCCGAAAGCAGAGGCGATGCTGGCCAACCTTGTAAGGGGTCATGAAGCGGTTGCCCGCACGGCACGTGCAGTGTTCCCGCTGGCGGAAGAGGCGAGTGATGAACCAACTGCGGACCTTTTGACCCAGCGCATGCAGGCGTCGGAAAAGACTGCTTGGATGTTGCGCTCAATGCTAGAGACCTAATCGGCTTGGTGAACCAATGAGGTTCACGAAAACGCGAGCAGAATTGGGGGCAGGTCGCTTTAAGGTGACTTGCCCCTGTTGCGTTTTGGGCTAATTCTATCGTTGCCCACATAGGAGACAGATATGCTCATTAAGAAGACCCGCCCTTGGGAATTATCTGAAAACCAAGCCACGTCTGAGCACATCTTCTTCAACCGACGGAAGTTTCTGAAAACCAGCGGACTCCTTGCTGCCGGTGTCGGGTCCGGGCTCCTTGCGGCATGCGAGGATGGGGCAGAAGCAGATACGGGAAGTGCAATTTCCCTTGATCCCAATGCGTCCAAATATCCTGCGGCTCGGAACCCCAACTTCACGCTGACGCGGGATATCACGCGGGAGGATGTCTCCTCGCGCTATAATAATTTCTACGAATTTGGCAGCCATAAACGCATTTCGAGCGCGGCGCAGGATCTTGAGATCCGTCCCTGGCAGGTAGTGATTGATGGGGATGTGGCGGAACCACTGACCCTTGATTGCGATGAGTTGATTAAAGCGATGCCGCTGGAAGAGCGGCTCTACCGGCACCGATGTGTGGAAGCCTGGGCGATGGCGGTTCCATGGACCGGGTTTCCTTTCTCAGAGCTTGTGAAACTCGCAGACATCAAATCCGGCGTGCGCTACGTGCGCATGGAAACTTTTATGAACCCGGATGTGGCAACCGGACAGAACCAGTTCTGGTATCCCTGGCCCTATGTGGAAGGGCTTACGCTTGAAGAAGCCACCAATGATCTCGCGTTCCTTGTGACAGGGGTTTACGGCAAGCCGCTGCCAAAGCAGTTTGGCGCACCACTGCGTCTGGCGGTGCCATGGAAATATGGCTTTAAGTCCATTAAGTCGATCGTCCGATTTACGTTCACGGCTGAGCGCCCTGTCAGTTTCTGGGAAGAGATCAACGCGGCGGAATATGGCTTTTGGGCGAACGTAAATCCGGAAGTGGCCCACCCTCGCTGGAGCCAGGCGACTGAGGAATTACTCGGGACCGGCACGCGGGTGCCGACGCAGCTCTTCAACGGATATGCAGAGCAGGTTGCCCACCTCTACGCGGGCAATAACCAGCCTCTCTATCGCTAGCTGCTGGCTCTCCCTTTACCAGGCTTTCACGACCAGCACGTCACAGGGGGGGGTGTTGAGAAAGCTCTCGGCAATGCTGCCCAGCAGCGCATGGGTGAGCCCGACGCGACCATGGGTGCCGAGCACCAGGAGATCTGGCTGCAGCCGCTCTACTTCTGACCGAATGACGGACTGGGTTTCCCCCTGCTTGACGATCTTGTGGAATGGAATGGCTGGCCGCGCGCTGGTTGTCGCTGAGCCGATGAGCGTTTCCAATTCTTCCTCAATCAGCTGGGTCAGATTGCGTTCGTGTTCGTCCCGATAGGCATTCCGGGTTTCGCGGCCGCGCTGGAAGCCGCCGAAGGGAACGTGGTAAGAGTGGATGGCATTGAACTCAGCGTCAGGTGCCAACGATAGTGCCTGACGAATGGCAATGCGGGAGAAGGCCGAAAAGTCGACCGCAATGGCGACTTTCTCGTAAGTGCCCTTTGTGCGACTGGGGACAACTAGGACGGGCTGCTGCCCCTTGCGAATGACACGCTCCATTGTGGTGCCCGCGATTGGTTTGTTGCCTGCTTCATTTCTATGGATGCCCATAACAATCAGGTCTGCGGCAATCTCATCTGCATGGTCCAGAATGTCGCGATAGTCTTTGCCCGCGATGGCGTTGATGGTTGGGTCCAGCGCCTTTGCTCCATCGACTTTGTCGAGGCTGCTTTGGATTTCCTTCAGTGTGGCGTCCCGCACGCGATCCTGAACTGACGCGGGCAGGTCCTCATCGATGATGTTGAGGATGACCAAGCGCGCATTGTGCTCGCCTGCGAGATTCACCGCGCGTTCAAGGGCTCTATCGGACCGTGCCGACAGATCGGTCGCCATCAATATGGTCTTAGGAGCTTTAAACGCCGCTGCGGCAGTGTCGGCGTTTCTGTCGTCTGTTTGGGCACTTGGGGGCATTTCCTACCTGTCTGTTCAATGCTGAATCGGCCCGGTTCTGACCTCTCTTACAGATAGGGGGCAAAACATGTCATTTCAACGACTCTGAGAACGGTTGACGTATTCTGAAAGCTGTTTACATACTTAGACGTACTTGTCCGGATTGGGAGAGGGGTTAATGTTGAGTAGGCCATTTATGACGACGCAGGACGTCGCTGAACTGTTGAAGGTTCGTGAGCCAACGGTGCGCTCCTGGATTCGGCAGGAAGAGTTGCGGGCGGTGAAGATCGGTCGGGAGTTTCGTGTGGCAGTGAAGGACCTTGAAGCGTTCGTCGATGAACACGCGACCCGTGCGCCTAGTTGGCAGACCTGATTTGTCGGTAAAGGTTCGTCACAGAAAGTGACTGGCCGAACGCGCGCGCATGCCTATGCTGCGGCCCATGAAAAAGACCTCTCTAGTTATTTTCGACTGCGATGGTGTGCTGGTGGATACCGAGCATGTCGCCAATCAGTTGCTTTCCCGTCTGGTGACAGAAGCGGGGGCCGCGCTCTCCTATGAAGAATGCAGAAAGCGCTTTCTGGGTAAATCCATGAAGACCGTTCAGGCAGAAGTGGAAGAGCTTGCCGGCCGGTCTCTACCAGAAGACTGGCATCAGATGGTGCGCGACGAATCGATCAAAGTTTTTGGCGACGGCATAGAAGCCATTCCGCATGTCAAAGCCCAAATCCTCTGGCTGCAGGATCAGGGGCATCCTTATTGTGTAGCGTCTTCCGGACAGATCGCGAAAATGCACGCGACACTTGGCAGCTCAGGGCTGCTGCCATTGTTTGAAGATGTGTTGTTCAGCGCGGATATGGTGACTCGGGGCAAGCCTGCGCCAGATCTTTTCCTTCATGCGGCGGAAACCATGGGACATGCGCCGGGAACCTGTGTGGTGATTGAAGACAGCCGTCCAGGCGTTGAAGCTGGTGTTGCTGCGGGCATGCAAGTGCTTGGCTATGCAGGAGATCCGCTGGCCGATGGCGCGGCACTTGAGGCGGCTGGTGCAATTGTTTTTAAGGATATGCGACAGCTTCCCAAAATACTCGATTTATAAGAGGGCGAGCGCTAGTCTTTCCGATAGATGCCGCCGACGGGCAAGTCCGTCGCCTTTGACGAAATCGTGGTGCTAACGCTCAAAGACGGGAAAGTTACACACCAATCAGGTGTAGCTGACAATGTGGCAGCACTTCATCAACTTGGTCTGATCCGCATGCCGGATGACGCGTCAAAAAGCTAGTTCTACCAGTCCTGGACCCATGGAATGTCAGCGTCCAGATCAATCCGGTCGTTCACCGGATAGCGTGTTGGGAAGAACCCGCTGCCAGCAACATCCCCGTCTCGCACGGCTTCTAACGTATCGCGGAGCTCTACAATGTCTCTCATTTCGAGGACCGGCGTGCCGGTGATGTTCATCCGATGGGCGGTGTAGAGTTTGGTCTCGCGCGGCAGGGTGAGGAGAAGGTTTTCTGCAACCTTCAGATAGTCGCTCAGCGATGAGTTGGGGAGAAACGCATATAGCGGACCTTCGTAGATATAGTCGCCTGTGAAGAATTGGTCGTTCGTTTCATCCCAAACCGAAATGGACTCATCTGTATGGCCCGGCGTAAAGACGACCCTTATGGTTCTGTCGCCAAGGTCAATTGTCTCGCCGTCCGACAACCACTTTGTGATTTTCCAACTTGGAATGTCATGCCCTTCGGCAGACCCCAGATATTGCGTGTGCGTTGGCGAGAATAGATCGCCGTTCATCTGTGCTCGACGTTGTGGCGTGTCTAAAAGCGCGATCTGCTCAAACCGTTCCAGATTGCCAACGTGGTCATAGTGAAGATGGGAGGGGACAGCGAGCACAGGCTTGTCGGTAAGATTTTCGACGACGGGCAGGATGTTCGCAGATGGGTATCCAATGTCGAACAGGATGGCGCGGTCACCTCCTTCGATGAGATAGGAGAAAACTGGTCCGCTGGCTCGAGGTTCCCCAATCACATGGGTTCGCTCATCAATGGTGTCGATCGTGTAATAGTCATCAAACCATCGTTCAGAGGCTGATAGTTCTCTTTTGTCGAGGAGGGGTGGCGGGCTGTCCGTTGATAGAGCGGCAACAGCGAGGTCAAATCGAAAGTGGAGGAGGCCTGCGCCGATTGCGACAAGTATAACGGCTGAAATGAGCAAAATACGTAGCATGGTAGTGTCCCCCGACCTTTGACCCATGACACCCTATCACTATGGACGTTTGCCTTCCACGCGCTGAAATAATTTGGGTCCTGGCTGTCACAAGGCCCTGCTCTCTCTCGTCTTAATAGCAACAACCTGTTGTGTAAGATGGAGAAAACACATGTCTGGAGCAAATAGAGTTACGCTTGTGAAAACGGTCCCTGATGCGCTTGGCGCTTTTGGCAGCGTTGAAACAATGTTTGAGAACTGCCCTGTTGATCCCCTGTTGCGACATCTAGTGAAGCTTCGTATCTCGCAAATCAACGGCTGCGCGTACTGTGTGAATATGCATACAGGAGAAGCGCGGGATGACAATGAAACCGAGGCACGTCTCGACCATCTCGTGGTCTGGCGCAACACTGATCTGTTTACGGTGGCAGAAAAAGCGGCGCTTGCCTGGTCTGAAGCCCTGACTGTTCAGGGCAGCGGTGCGGACCTTGCGCAGTTGCACGGCGGTCTGCTCGAGCATTTTTCGCAAGAGCAGATTGACTATCTGACGCTTATCATTGTGATGATCAACACCTGGAACCGACTGCAGGTGTCCAACCATAATGCGACGTTTTAATTGACAGGAGCAGGGGCGATGCGACGCGTATTACGGGCTGCAATGGTGACTGGTACTGTTCTTGTCGTGCTGGTAGGTGCGTTCTACGTGTTTCGATCGCCCTTGCTCCTTAAAGCCATTGAGCTCGCAGGCGCACCGCCACTCACCGCGCAGAAGGCGGTGGTGCTTGGCGAAGGAGAGACCTGGGCGGATGACTTCTATACCGTCGAACGGTTAGATGCCCAAACGTATGCGATCAGTGAACCGCGTTATTTTCGTGACGTCTATTCCTACCTGATCCTCGGTGACCGGGAAGCCCTGCTTATTGATAGTGGTTCACCGCTCCGGGACATCAGCACCATTGTTGCGCAGCTTACAGATAAGCCGGTCAGTGTGATCGCCACGCATCTTCATTTCGACCATGTCGGTAATCACACACGGTTTGAGAAAGTTCTGATGCCTGACCTCGCTGATCTGCGCGCACGGACGCGTGACAGCAAATTTGTGCCTGAGGCCCTGGAGCATCTGGGTAAGGTGGAAGGCTATGCCATCCCCGGTTGGGATGTGGGTGGCTGGTGGACAGCGGGTGCAGAGCTTGATTTGGGTGGACGTTCGTTGACGCTGCTTACCACTCCCGGTCACACGCCAGACTCGATTTCCATATGGGATAGATCCAGAAACCGCCTCTTCATGGGGGATTATGCGGGCGACGGGGAGATTTATGCGTTCCTACCGAATTCCAGTCTGGGCGCCTATCTCAAAACAACAGAACGTCTGCTGTCGGACCTGCCGTCCGAAACGCTTCTGTTTGCTGCCCATGGCGGCGCCGACACCAAAGTGGCGCCGAGTGTGGGTATGCAGAATCTGGTGGACCTGCGCGATGGGCTTCGTGCCATGCAAGATGGTCGTCTTTCTGGAACAGGTTTCTGGCCGCGTGCCTATCCCATTAACCGCAACACAGATGTGCTGGCCGACTGGACTGGGCCAGGTGGGTCAAGCTGGGATTTTGATTAATCTGAAGATGACAAGCTGCCTGAGTTGCGGTGCAACTTGACCATTGTCGTGATCGTCCTTTCGCCCTACCTTCTGGGGAAAGGTAGTGTGTATGGATATTTTCCTTCTTGGTCTCGGTTTAGTGCTGTTGTTTTTTGGTGGTGAGGCAATCCTTCGCGGGAGCATTGCTGTCGCCCACCGATTCCATCTTTCAACCTTGTTTGTCAGCATGGTGATAGTTGGATTTGGGACGTCACTCCCGGAGCTTATGGTGTCTTTGACGGCGGCGATGGGCGGAGTGCCTGATATTGCACTTGGCAATGTCGTTGGGTCCAACATTGCCAATATTCTTCTCATTTTGGGTATTGCGGCAGTTCTCGCGCCGGTCGCCTGTAGTGGACGGGAGGTCAAGCGAGACGCTTTGGCGGTGCTGATCGCGAGCATCGTGCTGGTTGGTCTATCGTTTGGCGGTGTTGTTGACCGTGCCGCCGGGACTGTCATGGTCGCGGCCCTTGTCGCTTATCTCACATTCGCTTTCCTCGTTGAACGCCGCAAAAGCAAAAACGGGAAAGACCTCTTGCAACGGGTTGAGCGTGATATCAGCGCGTCACGGATTGCTCTCTCGACTGCCGTTCTGTTTTGTCTGGCCGGTCTCCTGTTTCTCGCAGGCGGTGCCTATGCCCTTGTGGAGGGAGCGACCTCGCTTGCCAGACAGCTTGGCGTGTCGGACGCAATCATCGGGCTGACACTTGTAGCGATTGGGACATCATTGCCAGAACTTGCCACTGTCATTGTCGCGGCCTATCGGCGCCATGCCGATGTGGTAATGGGGAATGTGCTGGGCAGCAATTTGTTTAATGTACTTGGTATTCTGGGAACGACAGCAATCGTGACGCCTATGCCCATTGCTGGTCGCATTGCCGACATTGACGTTTGGATTGTTCTCGGTGTTGCGCTTTTGCTGGCACCGCTTATCTGGCGTCGCCCATCGATTGGACGGGCAGAGGGTTTTGTCTTTCTATCGCTCTATGTGCTCTACACCGCCTGGGTCTATTCAGTCGATATCATCTGATAATACGCAACCGCTGTTGCTCCGATGTTTGGCGGTGTTTGGCGGGGTTTGCCAGTTTGTTGGCGTCTTCTGCGAGTGATGCGCGTCATGGTCGTTCTTATCTTTCGTTAATCGTGAACGGAGAACGGGAAGACGGTTATGGCAAAGCGTCAGAAGAAGGTAGCGCTGGTAACAGGCGCGTCGTCTGGGATGGGTAAAGCCATCGCGCAGAAATTGCTGAAAGACGGGCTCATTGTGGTTGCGGCTGCACGGCGTGTCGCGGAGATGGAAGACCTCAAGAAATTGGGCGCGGACGTCATAGAGATGGACGTTTCCAAAGAGGAGAGCATGTCAGCTGGCATCGCGCATATCTCTAACACCTACGGCGGTGTTGATGTCCTCATCAACAATGCAGGCTTCGGCCTTCTGGGCGCATTGGAAGACATTCCAGCAGATGATGCACGCTACCAATTTGAAGTGAATGTTTTTGGTGGCGCGCGTCTTGTTCAGCTCGTCTTGCCATATATGCGGGAAAAGAAGGCGGGCAAGATTGTCTTTATCACCTCTATGGGCGGAAAGATTTATACCCCTATGGGTGCGTGGTATCATGCGTCTAAGCATGCACTAGAGGGGATGGCGGACTGTTTGAGGCTTGAACTGTCTCCCTTCAAAATCGACGTGGTTGTTGTTGAGCCGGGCATTATTCAGACGGAGTTTGGGCACGTGACGGAGGAGCCGTTGATCAAATATTCGGGTGATGGGGCTTACGCGCCGATGGCGCACAATGTCGCTGGGGCAATCTCTGACTCATACGCGAATGGCAAAGCCTCACCTGCCTCGCTGATTGCGAAAGTGGTCTCCCGGGCAGTTAAGTCGAAACGCCCCAAAACGCGGTACGCCGCAGGGCAGCTTGCCCGTCCGCTTCTTTTTATACGAAAGTGGTTTGGTGACCGTATCTTTGATCGCGCAATCCTGAGTGCCGCGAAATGAGCAATAGCGGGTCGCAATTTGTGGTGGATTTCGGCTGGCAGGCGCTGTTGGGAGATCTGGGCATTTCAGACCAAGATGTTCTGCGCATGGCCAGCCTGCCTCTCGATCTGTTTACACGAGAGACCCCGACGCTTTCGACCCCTGAATATTTTCGGCTGTGGGATGCAATCATGAATGCATCCGGGGATGCTTTGTTTCCCCTCAAAGTGGCGCAGGCGTTTTCTGCAGAAACGTTCAGTCCTCCTTTATTCGCCTGTTTCTGTAGCCGGAACCTCAACACAGCGCTTGATCGCCTGGCGCAGTACAAACCTCTTGTTGGACCATTGCGACTTAAGATCGAACGTGACCAAGACCGAACAGAGGTCACAATCGAGCCTGAGCCGTCGACGTTGGAAATTCCCTTGAGCTATTTTCTGATGGAGCAGGTGTTTCTTGTGCATATGGCGCGTTCGGCTACGCGGGGACCCATTCATCCTCTGAATGTCATGCTGCCGAACGCGGCTATGGATACAGGTGAGTACGAAGAATTCTTTGGCTGTCGCCTTACAGCGTCAGATGTTAGTCGCATCGTGTTTTCGCAAGCTGATGCGGAGCGTCCCTTTCTGACAGCGAATGAATCTATGTGGTCTATTTTTGAGCCAGAGCTTCGGACGCGAATGCAGGACCTGGCCCCCGAAGCTAGTTTTCGTGCGCGGGTTCGGGCGTGCCTGACTGAGAGTCTGGCAGGCGGCCATTGCACAATGTCGGAAGTCGCGCGACAGCTGGCGGTGAGTGACCGCACGTTACAGCGACGCCTAGCGGATGAGGGCACCAGCTTTCAGAATGAAATCACCCGGCTGCGCGAAGAGCTTGCGGCGCACTATCTCACCCGGTCCGCCTACACAAATGCCGAGATTGCCTTTTTGCTGGGGTATGACGACCCAAACTCGTTCATTCGCGCTTTTAACGGCTGGACCGGTAGCACACCGGACCGTATGCACTCAGAAAACCGGGTGCACTAGTTTGCCGTTCTGGCGGGTGGTCTATTCAGCTGCTTCAGCGACGGACTCTTTTGCTGCAAGATATTTTTCTGCTTCAAGAGCGGCCATGCAGCCCATGCCCGCTGCCGTAACAGCCTGACGATAAATATCGTCGGTGACGTCACCGGCCGCATAGACGCCTGGAATTGAGGTCGCTGTGCTGTCTGGCGCTGTGATCAGATAGCCGCCTTGTTTGGTCTCCAGCTGGTCGACGAACAATTCAGTAGATGGCGCATGACCAATGGCAATGAAGACGCCGTCTGCATTGATTGTGCTCTCTTCGCCGGTTTTGATGTTGCGCACTTTCGCGCCTGTGACGCCGAGTGGGTCGGTGTCGCCGACGATTTCGTCAACAACCGTATCCCAAACGACTTCAATCTTGTCGTTCTTTGACAGGCGATCAGCCAGGATTTTTTCGCAGCGGAATTCGTTCCGGCGATGCACGACGGTCACCTTGCTTGCGAAATTGGTGAGGAAGAGGGCTTCCTCCACAGCCGTGTTGCCGCCGCCGACCACGATCACTTCTTTGCCGCGATAGAAAAAGCCGTCACAGGTGGCACACGCTGAGACTCCAAAGCCCTGGAACTTTTCTTCTGAGGGCAGACCCAGCCATTTGGCTTGGGCACCGGTTGAAATGATGAGCGCATCGGTTGTGTAGATGTCGCCGCTGTCACCCACCATACGGATGGGCGTTGCCTTCAGATCGACCTCAGTGATGGTGTCAGACACGATGTTTGTGCCGACATTGCGGGCCTGACCTTCCATCTGTTCCATCAACCAGGGGCCCTGAATCTCTTCAGCAAAGCCTGGATAGTTTTCCACTTCCGTGGTGATGGTCAGCTGACCACCGGGCTGGATGCCCTGAATGATTGTCGGTTCCAGCATCGCGCGGGCGGCATAGATGGCGGCTGTGTACCCTGCAGGGCCTGAGCCAATAATGGTCACTTTGGAATGATGTTGGTTTGACATAGTGCGTACTCGGTTGATTTTGGTGCCGGGGGGAATCGGTCAATTGTTCCTCAAGCAGGGCCTCAATATAGGGACTCCTGCAGCGGGTCAAAAGGGGGCAATGGGGTCAAATGGCCCGTCGCGAAACTGTGATCGCGGCGGGCCGAAAGGTCCTGGTTTAGAGCGCTTCTGCGTGCTCTCCCAGGTACTTAGCGACACCGTCAGCGTCCGCCTTCATGCCCTCATCGCCCTTGTTCCAGCCTGCCGGGCAGACATCGCCGTGCTCTTCGTGGAACTGGAGAGCGTCGAGTGTGCGGATTGCTTCGTCCACGTTCCGGCCGATGGGCAGGTCATTGACGAGCTGATGGCGGACAACGCCCTCCTTGTCGATGAGGAAGGTGCCGCGGAGCGCCACACCGTCTTCCTGGATCAGAACGTCATAATCGCGGGCGATCTGCTTGGTGATGTCGGCCACCATGGGGAACTGGACCGGGCCGAGGCCGCCTTCATTTGGCGAGGTATTCCGCCAGGCAAAGTGGCTGTATTGGCTGTCGACGGAAACAGCGATCACCTTGGTGTTGCGCTCTTCAAATGCTGGAACCCGGTTTGAGAAAGCCAGGATTTCGGACGGGCAGACAAAGGTAAAGTCGAGAGGGTAGAAGAAAATGACGCCGTAGTGGCCGTTCAGATGTTCTTTCAGGTTGAAGTCATCGACGATGTCGCCATCGGCGAGAACAGCAGCTGCGGTGAAATCGGGGGCGGGTTTGCCGACCAATACGCTCATGAGGGGAACTCCCAGTTTGGAACTAATCTAACTTCTTGAGTGCTAGTTAGACTTATTCCAAACTATTTTCAAGGCGAGTCGGGCAGAAAACCTCACTTTTTCTGCACCCGTGGCACTATGTCTCGATTTTATGGCCGCAGGTTTTGTGAATGAGATCTGCGATGGCCACCAGATCGTCCCACGCCAGAACAGGGCAGGGACAATCGGGAATGCGCGTCCCCGCCGGGGCAATCACAGCAATGATGTTGGGATCTGTCGCGGCCAGGAGTTCTGTCCCTGTGTCACGCCAGACTTCGATCTTCGTGTGTCTGCTTGATTTGAAGCCCTCTGCTAAGACGATGTCAGCATCGCCCATGCGTGCGACCAGGTCCGGCAGTCCGGGTTGCTCTTCTGCCTGCAGTTCTCGCATCAGCGCCCATCTTGTGTCAGAGGCGATCATCACTTCTCCGGCGCCGGCTTCGCGATGTTTGAAACTGTCTTTCCCGGGTTTGTCGATGTCGAAGGCGTGATGGGCGTGCTTTACAGTTGAGACTCTGTAGCCTTGCGCCGACAGATGTTTCACCAGCTCTACCACCAGGGTGGTTTTGCCACTGTTTTGCCAGCCAATGATCCCGACAACTTTGTCCATCTCAGCCATGTGATTGAGTCAGTTTTTGTTCAAGTCGGAGCAGCTCGTCCTGGGTGTTGATGTTCAGAAAGGATCCGTCGAGCGCTTCCTGAGAGGTTTCTATCGCTTCGACGTTGAGGGACCGAAGGGCGCGATGCAGCGAATGGTCTTCTCCCTTGATAAGGGTGTCCTCAATTAACCGACCGGCACTCGTAGGCCACAGGGCACAGCCTGCCTGCCACCGGCCGTCAACGTTCAAGACTGTGGGCGTGTCCGTGAGGCTTTTGCTGAGAGACGAGACCATGTTCTTGGGTAAGAGGGGAACGTCGCAGGGGGTGGTTATAAGCCATTTAACGCCGGGGAGGTCTGATGCCCATTTGAGGCCCGATAACAGCCCGGCTAGTGGGCCTTTGCCAACATGCACGCCATCTCCCAGGGTCTTGGCGTTTGTGACGCGGATAGGCCCAGCAACCGCAAGTGTCGTGACCTGAGGTCCGAGGCGTTCTGCAACATGGTCGATCAGGCGTCGTCCGCAGAGCGATGCTTCCGCCTTATTTCCGCCGAAACGCGTACTTTCGCCGCCTGCATAAATCAGCCCCGCAATGGTAGTCATTGGGTGTCAATCTCGCGGGCATAGGTACAGAGCTGGTCAAGGACGATTTCTTCATGATCGAGCGCTGCGCCCTTCGGGTTGGCTGCCCGCCCAAGGGCCAAGCCAAACATGGTCTCTGCCGCCAACCGATAGAAGGCTCCTGCCTTTTTGTCTGATCCAAATCGCTTGAAGAGTGCATTGTTTTCTGACGGCGTGAAAATGGCTTTGTAGCGTTCAATTGCCGGTTGGATGTCCGCCGTGGATTCTGGGTCGTTGCGGGAGGCAAGCCAGATTTCGATGACAGCTTTGAATTCCCGCTGGCTGACGCGGGACCAGGCCCAGGTGATCCATTGTTCAATGGTTGTGTCTGCTTCACTTGGGCGCGACTCGAGCAGCAGTCGATCATAAGTGTCGCTCAAGGCGACCGCGATCAGTGCCGGCAGGCTCCCAAAATGATGGAAGAGGGCGCCACGTGTGACACCAGCCCTGGCACACACTTCAACGGCGGTTGTGCGGGCATATCCTTTGTCGATCAGCGACTGGATGGTCGCTGTTATCAGCTTCTGCCTCATTTCAGTGGAGCGGTCCAACTGAGTACGGGGGCGTGTGGATGTTGCTGCCATTTGAGTCTTGAACTCTATGCTGTGGTTCGTTATCGTATCTTACATACATTCACGTATGTATGTAAATGGTATTTCCGAAGCCAGGGAGGAAAAAATGCCAGCACCCGTTCCCTTCGACCCTCAAGAGATTGTCGATGCCAAATATGTAGAGCGTCCGACCCGTGAAGGCGTCACGACCAAACGGATGATTTGCGCAGCGTGCGACATTGCCTGCAGCGTTGTCGGTGAGGTTCAAAAGGGGCGGGTGACGAAAATCCGTTCGTCGGACAATCCCATTTTCAAAGACAATATCTGCATGAAAGGGATCGTGGCACCCAAGGGCCTCGCGCATCCGAACCGTATTCTCCATCCCCTGAAACGTGTTGGCGAGCGCGGCTCCGGCAAGTTTGAGCAGGTCACCTGGGAAGAGGCGATGAGCGATATTGGCGGTCGCCTCAAAAAGATCATTGAGGAGCACGGGCCTGAAGCCTGGGCTGTGTCGACCAGCCAATGGAATACGTCAACCGATCATGGGCTTGGCCGCCGGGTCATGAACCATGTGGGCTCGCCCAACTGGATCAGCGGTGTTGCTCTTTGTGCCGGGAACACGGCGGCGGTTAATCGCTTTACCTATGGCTGGTTCCCGTTTGGAGATTTCAGCAACACAAACTGCATTGTGCTCATGGGACACAATCCACGGCGTCATAGTTGGACACCGCTCTACAACAGCATCCGGTCGGCGCAGGCGCGAGGCGCGAAGCTTATCGTCATGGATCCCCGGCGCAGTTCCAGCGCTGAGCGCGCCGACATCTGGTTGCCGCTGAAAGCGGGCAGTGACGCTGCCATGATGTTTGGCTGGCTCAAGGTCATCATTGACGAAGAACTTTATGACAAAGAGTTCGTTGCGAACTGGACCATTGGTTTTGAAGAACTAAAAGAGCGGGTCAACGAATATCCGCTGGACCGGGTTGCTGAGCTTACTGGCTGTGATCCAGAGATGATCGCGGAAGCTGCCCGTGTATACGCCACAAGCGGCCCGTCAATTATTCCCTGGACACCTATCACGGACATGCAGAGGAACAGCACGTCGGGCATTCGGCTTCAGACAATCCTGCGCTCAATCTGCGGCTATGTGGATGTGCCAGGTGGGGAGCTGCTGCAGGGGTTCAATCCGGACATTGTGAACGAGTCCACGATCGAGATGCATCACGTGCTCTCTGACGAACAGAAGATGAAACAGCTTGGGTCTGAAGACCATCCGGCCTTTACCTATCGCGGACAGCTGGCGTTTCGTGAGCCCACAAAGCGCGTCTACGGTCAGGAATATGCCAACCTCGTCACGGGCTGCCATATGGCAACGCCATCGGAGACCTTCCGTGCCATGGCTGGGGAAGGAGAGTATCCGGTAAAAGCCTTCTTCTTCCTGGGCAACAATCCGCTCATGAGCTACGCCAACATGCCGCTCATTCACAAGGCGATGATGAACCAGGACTTGATCGTGTCCCATGAGCAGTTCATGACGCCGTCGGCGCAATTGGCGGATTACATCCTGCCAGCAGACAGTTGGCTGGAACGGCCCTGGATCCACGATATGTTTGGGTGGATGTCCACTATCCGTTTCTCTGAAAAGGCGATGGACCCGCCAGGCGAATGTAAGAGCACATTTGAGTTCTGGAAGCAGGTTGCTGGGGCTTTGGACATGCCAGAGGTCGTTCCGTGGGAAACGATTGAAGACTTTTATGACTATCGTGTCGAAGGGACCGGCGCGAGTTTCGCTGATCTGATTTCCGAGACGGAAGTCTATTTCAAAAAACCAGCCTTCAAGACTTATGAGAAGACAGGGTTTGCCACGCCAAGTGGCAAAGTCGAACTCAAATCCTCCTTGCTTGAAGAGCTTGGGTTTGATCCGCTGCCTTACTTCCGAGAAGACCCGCCGCATGACAAAGACTATCCATTGAAGATGTTCACCGGCGTGCGTGAAGATCCGTACTTCCAGACGGGACATCGTCACATCCCTGAAATGCGTGCCCGGTGCCCCGAGCCGCAAATCTATCTGAATGAAAAGACCGCAAAGGCGGCAGGTGTTGCCGAAGGCGACTGGGTTACGGTTGAAAACCAGCTTGGGAGTGTCAAAGCGATCCTGGCTGTTAAGGACGCGATGCCCGATGATCTGGTGCGTGTTCCCCATGGCTGGTGGAAACCGGAAATGGAACAGGGCAACGGCTCTTTGAGTGGTGCCTGGGATTACAGTGACGCACAGCTTTGCCGTGACGATCCTGACTATCTGGATCTGGAGCAGGGCATTCCGCATCTCAAGGGCATTCCCTGTCGCGTGGTGCCGTTTACGTCGGATGCGTCTGCCGACACCGAAACCAGGGTCCAGCATATGGAACCTGCAGAATGAGTGTTGAGCAGAAGAAAGTTCGCAAGAAGGAACGCTCCGCGCGTTTGGCCATCTGGATGGCGGCGCGGAGCTCGCGCAACAAGACATTTCTCGACAGGATGTGCCGGAAGATGATTACTAAGGCGACGACAGTCGATCCCGCGAAGGACTTTATGCGGGATGAGTTTGTCGACAATGATCAGGGGTTCGATCCGGACGAGCTTGATCGCTATCAGCGCGGCGAAACGGTTGTTGTCGGCCAGCCGTAACTGCAGGTCCGAAGCGCCGAGTGCCCGATTGGTTTCTTGTATCTATTCGCCAAACCTGGGCATTCCAGTTGCCTGTAGGGCTCCAAGGTCATGAGAAACAACAACGTCGATATCTTCGTTGGTGTCGAGGCCCGTTAGCCATAGGCGCAGATATTCAGTGCGGCCGGTGTTTTCTGGTACGAAGACGCCGGAATAAAGGAAGCCTTTGCCTCTATTGTTGATCAGGTCTGCTCTCGTATTGGTTGTGTCGCCGGAGAAGAGCCACAGATGATCCTTAAGTCCAACAGCAAAGAGCGTCGAGCCGGGTGTGTGCCCGCCCAGCGCAATGAGGCCAAGCCCGGGGAAGGTGTCGCTGGTCAATACTTCTCGACCCTGCAGGGTGCCCCGTGACAGACAGGACTTAACAACAATTTCAGCACCTTCGACCGTGTTGAAGTTGTGCTCTTCGCGCTGGTCATCTGTCTGGAGAAGGTCGGTGCCTGCACCGCGGGCCTCGCAAAAAGCGGTAACGCCTTGGGTATGATCAATATGGAGATGGGTAAAGCCGATGCCTTTCACCCGCTCCAGCTCGCCTCGCAGCTGTTCGCCGAGGCTGCCAAAGAACTTCGCTTCGCCGCCGCCGCTGATGCCAGCCATCAGTTCCGCAAACTCTTCAGCGCCTGTTTCATCCATGCCAGCGTCAATAAGGAAGAGATTGCCGTTGGCCCATTCAATAATAAAACTGGTATGGCCCAGGTCCCGGCCACGGACATCTTGGCTTGCGGTGAGGACATAGTGCACGGCGATTGGGCCGTTTTGCGCCGTCATCAGATCGCGAAGTGCCTGTTCGTTCGGGAGATCGGGCTCGATGCCCTGAGTCTGTAGATGAGGCGGCACAAGGAATATCGCGAGGCCGAGCACGACGAGGCTGACTATTCCAAGGATGATTCTGACAAATATGCGCATGACTGACTTCCGACCAACTGTGAGAGCGGTACCCTCGCCAGAAGCATCGGTTGAGTCAATCGATCAGATGTTGGCAGACGTTCAGTTTCTAAAACCCGAACATGTGGTCCAGGCAGAAGCTGGTATCCCCATTGATCAGTCCGTGGAAACCGAAGAGCCGGCACGTGGTGTCGCGCACGATAATGTAGCCAAGATCATTGCCTTTTACAGACACGCGGGACCGCTCTTCTGCATCAAAGAGTTCATGATAGCGCCAGAAACGGGAGCCACCACAATTGATCTGAATGCGCTTCTCCGCCACCGGTTCGCCTTCTGCATTGTGCAGGATAAGGCGTGTGTCTGACTTCTCATGCCAGGGCGTGGAGGCCGGATAGACCAGGTGACACAGTGTGTCTTTTGGATCATCGCCAAGGCGTAGAAACAGCCGAGTCGTCAGACCTGGCGGTTTGCCAATGTAGGATTGCGGCTCGTCCTTATAGATGATTGCCGTGTTGTAGATGTGAGCACCGAAGATCGTTTCCGCGCGGTGGCCAGATGATTTTTGCTCATAGCGGCCGAGTGCATGAAGCCAGCCGTTTGCTTCGCCGCCTTCGCGGAAATCATAGAGAAACTCTGCATGACCGTGACCCGACGGTAGCTTCGCGCCTTCTTCTTTGAGCCAGGCATCAATATCGATCGCCATGTGATCGCGGCGTTGGATGCGGCCCAGATATTTTGAGGCGACTGTCGATCCGTCTGCATCCATAAGGTCGACCCGCAGCGGCATTTCCTGTTCGGAACGCGCCATCGGTGTGGGCAAGACCGTGGAGTTGAAGAGGTCGGTCGGCAGAACCGGCAAAGGCATGATGTAGCCTTTGCCCATGGTCGCTTCGAGCCCCGGGATTTCCGGATTGGGTTCGAGGTCCGTGCGTTCCACATTGGCGTGCGCGATGCGGCGTTGTCCTGTTTTGGTGCGCAACACTTCATAGCGCGGCCGCACAAAATAGCGGCCGGCCACTGTTTCAATCTGATCTGGGAACTGCGCCTGCGGGAGCATTTCGCTCACGTTCAGCGTCTTGGTGCCAAACGGGGGAATTTCTTCCTCATGCCAGGCAATGTCCTGGGCGCCAACAATATTGAACCCGACCGACTTTGGTGGGATGGGCATTGGATGAGAGTTCTGCACAATCATTGTGAGCTCTTCATCTTCATCGCCGGCTGGCATGCCTGCGTAAAAATCCGCAGGCCAGGCATTGGCGTCATGGCTGCAGGTCAAGCTCTTGCCATTGTCGCCATAGACGTCCATCGCATACTTCACCACGTCGTGGCCGGCGATGCGGATGGCATGAATGAAGAGAGAGCCCTGAAAATCGTCTAGGTCGAACTTCTTACGCACCGTTTCGCTGTTCACTGCATAGGGGCAGCCTGCGTCGGGAAGGTCTTCTTCCCATGCAGCGAGCGCCTCTCCAGCTTCATCAAACAGACACAGCCAGAGTTTTGGGTCCTTGGCGCCGTGTGTTGCCCAATAGTTGGCACTGGCGATGGTTGTGTGAAGCCCGTCTGAGCCATTGGCGCCTTTGTGATCGCGGAGGAAGGCAAAGTTGGTGGCGAAGTTCATCGGATCGAGATAGTTGCGCTGGTTGGTCAGCATCTCGTCGGGGATGCGCATGTCGTCGAGGGTAACAATGGTCGCGTCTTTGGGGAAACAATGCGCGATCGGCCCAATCACTTTCTGCGCATCAAAGAGGAGTACCAGGACCGCACGGGCGTCGGATTTTGCACAGGCTGAAATTGATTGTGCGTCGTGCCCCAAAAACGGCTGACCCAAATCTTCGACCCGCTGAACGTAATAGCCTTCAATGTCGACCTTGGCGAGATCGTAATAGGAATGGAAGTTGCCAATCGCTCCGCTCGGGTCGTAGATCGCAACAGGCCCCAGATCTTTCAGACGTTCAATGATCGCGTGGCCTTTTGGTGCCGCCAACGGATGGCCTAGCGCTTTAAAGAGCGAGGCACCGCCTGCATTATTCCCAGGGCGCCATCCTTGTGAAAGATCCGCGTTCGTGAAGGTCTCGATGTTGAGGGTCATGAAAGTCTTTCGATCTTGTCTGCGTGTCGTTGGTTGGTGATGTAGCGGTTCGCAGGGACCGCCGCTTTGATCTGGTTCAAGCTGACGAAAAAGGGTTCAGCTTTTTAACAGTGGAAGACAATTTGTGTCGCCGTTGTTCGGCCATGACGACCCGTTGGTCGGTGACCCAGTTCATTTGCACCGCTCGGCGGGGTCCTTTGAAGGGCTCATGTCCGTGCCAGGAATGATCCGCCCGACGGAAGACAAGCAGCGTGCCGCCATAGGGCGGGACCTCATCAACATAGTCTTCAAGATCTGTAGGGCTGCGGAGGATGCGTAGTTTGCCGCCGTCATGGCCCCACTCGTCTGGCTTGTTGAGATAGAGCAGGACCGTGATGATCTTGGTCTCACTGTCTGGATGGATTTTGCCATCTGTCTCACGGCAATGGCCGCGTACGGTAAACATGGTCGGACGGTCGGACAGGTCCAGATCGAATTTCTCTTCGATGACGGCTTCAAACTCAGGACCGTTCATTTCTTTCATCAACGCATCGAAATCACCGCTGATGTCCAGCTCGGACGGGGGAACGGAGCCCGGCGTCGTCACATTCGGATAGTCACGAATGACGCGATCCAGATTGTCGCCTGTTACGAAATTCGGAACGACAAGAAAGTCGTATGGGTCGGTTTTTAAAGATGTTGCGCGGAGCGCTTCAAGATCGATCAAGCTCATGGCGTTAATCACTTACCTGTTTACGGTTGTACGCTGCGGCAATGGCTGTCGCGATTTCCTGCGTAGCATTTAAGGGTGCGTAGGACCATGTTTCAAGCAAGCCGTCAAATTGTCGCGCGACATTGTTAACGTAGAGTGCGTCCAGAAAACGGCGGAACTTAGCCGATCCACCCTCGAGCTCCACAACATAGACTGGTTTGCCGGTCACCGTCGCTTCGCCCACCATATTGTGACTATCACAGGTGACGATAATAGAATCCGCTAGCCCGAGGAGTCCTGGATAGGGGTTGTCTTCCGGTGCATCTGACAGCGCATCATAAATGTCGTGGGGCACTGAACGGAGCTCCTCGCGCAGGACGGCGGTTGCCTCTGCAGTGGTGCGCCTTGAAGTCGTAACCATGAGGCCAGCATTTTCGCGTCCTGCAAGCTTTCTCAGAGCCTCGGCAATGCTGCGCATGTCGACTGAGGAAAACCGATAGACCTTATTGGGGCCGCCGAGAACAACCGCGATTTTCTTCTGTGGCAGAGATGCATAGCGCTGGCTCAACTCACCGGCCGCCTTTGCGAGCCTCTCAGCCGTGATTCTGTTGGGGGCAGTGAGGGTGCTGATCACATTGGGCCCGGTCAGTTGATCGTGCTCAGGCGCCCAGACAAGGTCGAACTGAGACGGAGAGAGTTTTGGGTTCTGCAGAATGGCGATGAATGTCTTGCCCCCAGACGCTCTTTTGATTTTCCGGGCATAGGGAATCGATTGGCGGCCGCTTGCGATCACCATATCGGGCCAGGGCGCGTCGATGCTCTCATTGGCGGCAGCAGGGCCCCAAGGCGCCATCCACTTGTGAGGTGCCGGTGGGCTCACCCTTTTCAATTCTGGCGTGAGACCCAAGGCCTCTGCCACGCCGACTGCCTGCATTTCGAAGCCTGCCATGCCGTTGGTCACGATCCAGCATGAGGTGCCGGATGGCAGGTGCTGGGATGATGAGGGCTGGGCTTCGGTCATGATCGTGCGCGTTTGGGTAATTTTGTTACTGAAAAGCGTCTCCAAAAGGAGTAATAGAACATGTTCAGCCAGCTGTCTTGCTGCAATTCTGCCAGCGATCCGTGGGATTCTGATGGGTTGGCCCTAACTGAGTTTTGAAGACGGAGTGGTTATGAAGCGCGCAAAGCTTGACGATATCGACCTTCAGATCCTGAACGAGCTGCAGGAAAACGGTCGGATCACCAATGTTGAGCTGGCCAAAAGGGTCGGGATCTCCCCGCCGCCGTGTTTGCGTCGGGTGCGTGCGCTGGAAAAGGCCGGATATATTACCGGATATCATGCAGAGCTGGACGGGCCGGGGCTCGGGTTCGACGTCACGGTGTTTGCTATGGTGGGGCTCCATTCTCAGGCTGAAGCCGACCTGCAGGCGTTTGAGCAGTTGGTGGGGGCCTGGCCGCAGGTGCGGGAGTGCCACATGCTCAATGGTGAGATCGATTTCATCCTGAAATGTGTCGCGCCGGATCTCGCGAGCTTTCAGAGCTTTCTCACAGAAAAGCTGACGCCCGCCCCGAATGTGGCGAGCGTCCGTACCTCTCTAACGATCCGTCGTTCCAAGCATGCGCCGGGCGTGCCGTTGGATGAGCTAATGGAAGAGGCTCAGTCCTAAGAGCTCGCTCTGCCTGGGCCGAGAAGCAGCGCTTTCATGTCTCCATTTGCCTGGCCGGTTGCATAGAGTAAATAAGCCGCAAGAAAGACAATGCCGCCGAAGAAGGCGACGACAGCGAGTGCAAGGCCTGCGGGGGTGTACTCATGACGCCATGAGACCCAAAGGGCGGAGAGGCAGAGAAAGCCCATGAAGTCGAGATTGAACTGTCCCGCCCAATTCACTGCCATCATGTCGCCAAAGAAAACGGCTCCCAGATCCCAGCCATGGTTCATGCCTACAATCAATGTGTAGGCCACCAAGACAATGAAATAAGCGCCTAGGAATACGCGAAATACAGTCATATCAATTTGTCCTTGATGAGAGGTTGTTGGTCAGGTGGGTACGCTTACGAGACAGATGGATTGGTGTTTTTCGGGTCTGTGGTAAAGAGCCCCACCAGTTGGAAAATGCCGACGCCACCTAAGATCATCGCGGCGTAGATGCGGTCGTCTGCACCACCCCCATTTGGGAACCAGCTCTCAAAGAATGTGACGGTGAACACATCACAACAGAGAGCAGGCGCTGTGAGGGCAAGAGCAGCGGTGGCCCTCAGCGCAGGCGGTGTTTTGAATAATCGGTAGCAGACAAACAGAAGGGCAATGAAGGCCACGCAGCCACCAACAAACCATATCCAGAACAGGGTGAGATTGTCGCCAGGTGCCGAGCTTCCAGGCCAGAAGGTTCGATAAAATAAGGCAAACGCGACCCAGGCGATTACCGAGATCAGCATCATCATAGCGGACTGCCGTCTAAACGTTTGGGTGTTGAGAGAAGACATGTGACTTCCTTCCAAAAACCTATTTGTTTGTGGTTGTCTATGCGGGTTTCAGGACACCCGCGCGGAAGATTGGATAGACGAGGGAGGCGAAAAACAGGGTGTTGACGGCGGCGTTTGGCCAGAAACCCGTGGCGACAGACAAAGTGCTGTCAACGATGTACCACGCTGTTAGGCCGATAAGCGTCAGGCGCCAAACTTTAGCGGCAGGCTCTCCCTGAAGCGCATGGGCTGCCTGGAAGGTGGCAAAAAAAGTGATGCTCCAACCGATGCATACACCGCCCAGGACGCCGAGCGTGACTTGCATATGGGGATTGAGGTCGAGCTGTCCGGCACTTCCAATCATCTGGAAATAGAGTCTTGCTGGACCGGCCGTCGCGTCGATGGCGCCGCCTGCTAGGATGAGACCCAGCAGCCCCAAGGAGCAGCAGGTTGCTTTTATCCAATATTGCCAGAATGGGGTCATGGTCACCTCGGGTAGTGTCGGCACAGTTTCAAAAATGTAGCATGTGCTACATAGCAAGTTTTTGTAGCAAGTGCTACAAAAAAGGTCGGAGGCTAGCGGTTTGAGTAAAAGAGAGACAAAACGCGCAGAAATTGTCGGAAAACTAGCAACCCACTTCCTGGAATCGGGGCTTGGTGACACCGGCGTGCGGCGTTTGGCAGAGGTTGCAGGCACCAGTGACCGGATGCTTCTCTATTATTTTGAGAATAAGGAAGAGATTCTGGCCGCAGTTCTCGGCGAGCTTGGCGGTGGGTTTACGCAGGTGCTGGACGCGGTGTTTGGCACAGAGCCGTTGAGGCCTGCCGATGCTGTAAAAAAAATCTGGGAGATGGTGCGGGACGAGGCGACAGCGGGACAGTTGCGCCTCTGGCTGGATCTCTCAAGCCGTGCCAGCCGCGGTGATCCTTTCTTCGGCGCGATTGTTGAGCAGATGGCGGAAGGGTGGATCGTCTGGCTGTCGGGCATGTTGGACGTGCCGGCAGCGGAGAAGCGATCGCTGGCAGAACTCATCATGAGTGCGATCGATGGCCATATGGTCCTGTTTCCCACTGACCTTACGAAGGGAGATGCAGCGGTTGCCAAACTTCAGGACCTGCTGCGGGACCTCTAATGTTTGGTCGCCCTCTCAAGCGTGGGCGGCAATTACTCCGCATAAAATTTCACGAAGTCTTTGGGGTTGTTCCAGAGACACATAGTGGCCGGAGTGCGGAACAATATGAAGCGTGCCGCTGCGTGCAGATGAGGCCACCGCTTTGCTCAATTCAATGCCCGGTGCGACATCATCCTCGCCGCTCACGACCGTGATGGGAATGTTGCATTCGGAGACAAGCTGATCGCGGCTTTCGCGAGTATGGAAAACCGAGACCCCGTTTGCGATATCGCGCGGTGGCAGGTGAAGCATATTATCCCTCGCATACTGGACAATTGACTGTTCTGTGTTTTGAGAGAACAGCGGCGCCCAGTATTTGTCCCACGCTGCGGCGAGACCCTCATTGGCGATCATGGTCAGCGCCTCATTTCGAAGATCGGGCTGGGGCCAGTGCTTTGGTTTTGTGCCGATGAGGACCAAGGCGGCCACTCTGTCAGGTGCAAGCTGCGCAGCCTCTAGCGCACAAGACCCGCCAACAGAACAGCCGACAACGATCAACCGATCGTGGCGGGTTTCTGCGAGTGCCTTGGTCGCCCATTCTTTGAGCGTTGTGCCAAAGGAATAGAGAGTCGGCGCATGGGTGCGGCCGGGCAGAATGTCCATCTGGCTTGCCCACATGGACCCGTCCAGCGGCAATGCGTGGAGAAAGAGAATTCCTAGGTCGGCGGCATTAGGCATAGGGGAGCATGCCGCGCTGGCATGCCTGATTTCAACCCGAGATATCAGTCAGTGAAGAACTTGTTTGACTCTAGCGCTGCGGCATCGGGATGAGGCGCACGGTTGACGTTGCGCGAGCAACCAGCTCGCCGGTTGCATCAAACAGTTCGCCTTCGACGAAGGAAATTGACTTGCCCTGGCGGATGATGCGGGCGTCGCAGGTAAACTTTCCATGTTGGCCAGCCGCCATATAGCTCACATTGAGATCAAGGGTGAGAGGTACCTTCGTGCGGCCTGAAGCCAGAATACACATGGGTCCAAATGCATCGTCAATCATGGCGGCGATGATGCCGCCCTGGATGATGCCTGCAGGATTGCGGAACTCTTTGCGTGTCTGAAAGCCGACTTTGATTTTTTGTGCTTCCGGGTCCCAGTCCAACAGTTCCCACCCGAGCATACGCAGGGAGTTTGGCTCTTCTGGGCTGCCCGGAATGGGGAAGGTTTCTTCCAAAGTAGGTGCGCTTGTGTCGGACATTCGATGCTCCATAAGACAAGAGCCGCGGGGGGGCCCACGGCTCTGGATTTCTGTTTGGTCGCATTTTCGAACCACAAAAGTCTAACAACTTTTGTTGAAAATGCTCATGCCAATAGATAGGTGTGAATTTGCTTATTTGTAGGCGATGGCGAGAATTTCGTAGGACTTGCCGCCACCTGGCGTGTTTACCTCAACGCTGTCGCCAACTTCCTTGCTGATCATGGCGCGAGCAATGGGAGAAGAGATGGAGATTTTCCCCAGCGATACATCGGCTTCGTCATCGCCGACGATCTGATAGGTTTTTTCGTCATCCGTGTCTTCGTCCACCACGGTAACCGTGGCGCCAAACTTGACCGTATCCCCAGAAAGACTTGAAGGGTCGATCACCTCTGCGCGTGCGAGCTTGTCTTCCAACTCGTGAATGCGGGCTTCATTGTGACCCTGCGCCTCTTTCGCCGCGTGATATTCCGCGTTCTCTGAAAGGTCGCCATGGGCACGCGCCTCCGCGATCGCTGCGATAATGCTCAGGCGATCTGTGTTTTTCCGTTTTTTAAGCTCAGCTTCCAGAACCTCATGGCTGCCGGAAGTCATCGGCACTTTTTCCATCTTTCAGATAATCTTTCTTATCGGGGGGCCGCCACGCCAGAACGGGGGCAGGCCATGTCACATATTCGGATGAGCAAGCCGCTCACGTCAATTGCGAATTCTGCACTCTATTCTGCGGCCCTATTGTAAATTGGGGGGTCTCTCCTGGTAGGATTGGAGAGGGGCTACCTCCAGCTGACCGCTGCGGATGGCGTCAATGCCTTCAGTTGCAGCGCGGGCACCGGCGACGGTGGTGTAGTAAGGCACCTTACCCATCAGAGCTGTCTGGCGGATCGACTTGCTGTCCTCAAGCGCCTGAGCGCCCGCGGTCGTGTTGAACACGATGTCGACATTGCCGTTTTTGAGCGCATCCACGATATGTGGGCGGCCTTCCAGGACCTTGTTTACCATTTCGACGTCAAGGCCGGCAGCTGACAAGACCCGGGCCGTTCCGCTGGTGGCGATGATTTTGAAGCCCATAGACGCCATTTTCCGGGCTGCATCGACGATCTTCTCTTTGTCTGATTCTTTTACCGAAATGAAGACCGTTCCTTCGGTGGGGACGGATGTGCCGCCGCCAATCTGGCTTTTGGCAAAAGCGACGCCGAAGCTTTTGTCGAGGCCAATGACTTCGCCGGTTGAGCGCATTTCAGGCCCAAGCACGGTGTCCACGCCCGGGAAGCGGGCGAAGGGGAAGACGGCTTCTTTCACAGCGATATGGTCAAAGCTGTTTGGCTGAAGGTTGAAAGAGGCAAGACTTTCGCCCGCCATCAGTCGAGCTGCGATTTTTGCAATCGGCTTGCCGACGACTTTCGCGACGAAGGGCACGGTCCGCGAGGCACGTGGGTTCACTTCCAACACAAAGATCGTGCCGTCCTGAACCGCGTATTGTACGTTCATGAGCCCACCGACATTCAGAGCCAACGCCATGGCTTTGGTCTGGCGCTCTATCTCAGCAATTGTTTCTGCTGGCAGTGAGTAGGGCGGAAGCGAGCAGGCGCTGTCACCTGAATGCACACCAGCTTCTTCAATATGTTCCATGATGCCGCAGACAAAAACGTCTTTGCCGTCGCAGAGCGCGTCCACGTCCACTTCGATGGCATCTTTCAGATACCAATCGATGAGGACCGGGCTGTCGCCGGAGACGACCACCGCTTCATTGATGTAGCGGTTGAGGTGAGCCTTATCGCGGACAATTTCCATGCCGCGACCACCAAGTACGTAAGATGGGCGAATGACGACCGGGTAGCCAATGCGCTCAGCAATCGCTTCAGCCTCTTCCGCCGTGCGGGCAATGCCGTTTGGCGGTTGTTTCAGGCCGAGCTCATCGAGCAGGGCTTTGAAGCGGTCGCGGTCTTCTGCGAGGTCAATCGCGTCGGGTGAGGTGCCAAGGATGGGAATGCCTGCTTCTTCCAGGTCGTTGGCGAGTTTTAGCGGTGTCTGTCCGCCAAACTGAACGATCACGCCAAGCAGTTCACCGTCTTCTTGCTCTTTTTCGATGATGGTGAGCACATCTTCTTTGGTGAGCGGCTCGAAATAAAGCCGGTCAGATGTGTCCGGGTCAGTGGAAACCGTTTCCGGGTTGCAGTTCACCATAATGCTTTCGATGCCCGCGTCGCTGAGCGCAAAGGCCGCGTGACAACAGCAATAGTCAAACTCAATACCCTGGCCGATCCGGTTTGGACCGCCGCCAAGGATGATGGCTTTCTTGGCGCCGGAGACTTCCGCCTCACAGGCTGCATTACCTGCAAAATCGGTCTCATAGGTTGAGTACATGTAGGGCGTTTGCGATTTGAACTCTGCAGCGCAGGTGTCAATGCGTTTGAACACCGGTTTCACGCCCGCCGCGAGACGGGTTTTACGCATCTCAGCTTCGGTTGTGTTTCCGAGTTCTGCAAGGCGGATGTCTGAGAAGCCCAGCGCTTTGAGATCGCGCAGGTCGTGCGGGTCAGTTGGCAGGCCGTTTGCCTCAACCTGTTTTTCCGCATCTACGATGGCTTGCAGTTGCTCTAAGAACCAGGGGTCGAACGAACAGGCCGCCTGGATCTGATCATGGTCCATGCCAAGGCGCATGGCTTGCGCAATGTAGAGAATGCGGAAGGGGGTTGGCGTGCCGAGTGCTTTGCGGATGGCGTTCTTATCGTCGCCTTCACCCAGGCCGTCAAACTCCACCGGGTCGAGACCATTGAGGCCCGTCTCCATGGAGCGCAGTGCTTTTTGCAGGCTTTCAGCAAAGGTGCGGCCGATGGACATGGCTTCCCCGACCGACTTCATCGCTGTCGTGAGGAGGGGTTCTGCGCCCGGGAATTTCTCAAACGTAAAGCGCGGGATTTTGGTGACCACATAGTCGATGGTGGGCTCGAACGCGGCGGGTGTGACGCCGGTAATGTCGTTCATGAGCTCATCAAGCGTGTAGCCAACAGCAAGGCGCGCGGCGACTTTGGCAATCGGGAAACCGGTTGCTTTTGACGCAAGTGCTGACGAGCGTGACACGCGCGGGTTCATCTCGATAACGACGAGACGTCCATCCGCAGGGTTTACAGCGAACTGAACATTGGACCCACCGGTCTCAACGCCGATTTCACGGAGTACCGCGATGCTCGCGTTCCGCATCACCTGATATTCTTTATCAGTAAGTGTGAGGGCAGGGGCGACGGTCATGCTGTCGCCGGTATGGATGCCCATCGGGTCCACATTTTCGATGGAACAGATGATGATGCAATTGTCCGCGGTGTCGCGAACTACTTCCATCTCATATTCTTTCCAGCCGAGCAGGCTTTCATCCACCAGCACCTGCGCCACTGGCGACGCGTCAAGGCCGGTGCGGATGATGTGCTCATATTCTTCGCGGTTGTAAGCGACGCCGCCGCCGGTACCGCCCAGCGTAAAGGCGGGGCGGATGATGGCGGGCAGGCCCACTTCATCGAGCACCTTCATGGCCTGGGCCACACCCATGGCGCGGTCATAGTCGACCACTTCGCCCTTGTCGTTTTTGATCTCTGGCGCTGCGACGATGGTCGCGACGGGGTTTTCAAGACCGATCCTGTCCATGGCTTCGCGGAAGAGCTTGCGGTCTTCAGCTTTGGAAATGGCTTCGCGGTTCGCACCGATCAGTTCCACGCCATATTTGTTGAGCGTGCCATTGTCAGCGAGTGACAGCGCGGTGTTGAGTGCTGTCTGACCGCCCATGGTGGGCAGGAGCGCATCAGGACGCTCTTTCTCAATGATCTTGGCAACCACTTCCGGCGTGATGGGCTCGACATACGTCGCGTCCGCCAGATCCGGGTCGGTCATGATGGTCGCCGGGTTCGAGTTCACCAGAATGATCCGGTAGCCCTCGTCCTTTAGCGCCTTACAGGCTTGCGTGCCGGAATAGTCAAACTCGCAGGCCTGACCGATCACGATAGGACCGGCGCCGATGATCAGGATGGACTCAATGTCAGTACGTTTGGGCATTAGCGTTTCGCCTCGGCGATGAGCTTTACAAAGCGGTCGAAGAGATAGTGGCTGTCCTGCGGACCGGGGCTTGCTTCCGGGTGATACTGGACAGAGAAGACAGGCTTGTCTTTCAGGCGGATGCCGCAATTGGTGCCGTCAAAGAGGGAGACGTGGGTCTCTTCTACATTCTCGGGCAGGCTGTCGCGATCCACGGTGAAGCCATGGTTCATGCTCGTGATCTCCACCTTGTCGGTGGTGTGATCTTTCACCGGGTGGTTGGCGCCATGATGGCCCTGGAGCATTTTTTCTGTTTTTGCGCCGAGCGCGATGGCAAGCATCTGGTGGCCGAGACAAATGCCGAAGAGGGGCTTGCCGCTTTCCACGAGCTTTTTGATCTCGGGCACGGCATAGGTGCCGGTCGCTGCCGGGTCGCCCGGACCATTGGACAGGAAGACGCCGTCCGGGTTCATGGCGAGCACGTCTTCTGCTGATGTAGAGGCAGGCACCACGGTCACTTTGCAGTCAGAGCTTGCCAGGCAGCGCAGGATGTTGCGCTTCACGCCAAAGTCGAGGGCGACCACATGGTGCTTCGGCTTGTCATTGGTGCCAAAGCCTTCCTCCCATTCCCAGCGCGTTTCGTCCCAAGTGTAGGTCTGACCGGTGGTGACTTCTTTTGCAAGGTCCGCACCTTCAAGGCCTGGAAAGGCTTTTGCCTGGGCGAGAAGGGCGTCGCGGTCAAACTTGCCATCAGGCGCGTGGACGATGGTGGCGTCAATCATGCCTTCATCGCGAATGCGCGCGGTCAGCGCTCGTGTGTCGATGCCGCCAATGGCGATGATGCCGCGGGCTTTCAACCAGGCATCAAAATGCTGGGCTGAGCGATAGTTGGACGGGTTTGTGATGTTTGCCCGGAGCACAGCGCCGCGCACGCCGGAATTGGCGGCGAGGTTGGTGGTTTCCATGTCCTCATCATTCGCGCCCACATTCCCGATATGGGGGAAGGTGAAGGTGATGATCTGGCCTGCGTAAGACGGATCGGTCAGGATTTCCTGATAGCCGGTGATCGAGGTGTTGAAGCAGACTTCACCCTGGGCTTCGCCGGTGGCGCCAAGGCCAATACCTTCCAGCACGGTGCCGTCTTTCAAGACGAGGAGGGCTGTGGGCTTACGCGCGCTCATGAGGCTATTCCTGCTGTCAGATTTCTATCGATCCAGTTTAGCGGTGCCTGCGTTTGCAGCTTTTGGGCGCACCAGAACGGGGCCGACTCCCTCCGCGAACCAGACAAGCTTGGTTCCGTGGCGGACAGTGTCGACACACTCATTTCTTCACTCCTTGGGGAGGGCGCAGGGCCGCAGAGACCCGCTAAATTGCGCGGAAACTAAGGGAAGGGCTGCTTCACGTCAAGCGAGTCGCTCAGAAGTCACACATAAAAAAATCCATTCAAAAACAATGGCTTATGGCGCACCTGACGGCGTTGCGCCGGACAAGTGTTTGGAGTAGCGTTCTCGCTTCCCGCTGGCTTGGAGGCTTAGGGCTGGCCTGAGGGGTTGCCCCGTGCTACCTCCCCGCGTCCCGATCACATGTCGATGAGGCAGAAGACAGATGCGCGAAGAAATCAAAGCCGCTTTAAAAGAGGCTCTGAAAGCCCAGGATAAGCGCCGCATGGGCACTATTCGCCTGATGCAGGCAGCGATCAAGGACCGTGACATTGCCGCGCGGACAGAAGGGGCCGACACGCTGGTCTCCGATGATGATATCCTCGCGATCCTCGCCAAGATGATCAAACAGCGCGAAGAATCAGCTGTCACCTATGAGAATGCCGGGCGGGCTGAGCTTGCGACCCAAGAGCGGGAAGAGATTGAGGTCATTAAAGGCTTCATGCCCACTCAGCTGACGCCGGAAGAGGTTGAAGCGGCGGCGGCTGAAGTTGTTGCGGAACTCGGTGCTGAGAGCCTGAAAGACATGGGTCGCTGCATGGGCGAGCTCAAAAAGCGTTATGCGGGCCGGATGGATTTCGGCAAAGCAGGTGCTGTCATCAAAGGCAAGCTGGGCGGGTAGGCCTAAGCTGCTTGCTGGGCATCAGCCAGATCAGTCCTGCCCCAATTCTCCCTGATAGGTGCTGTAGGAC
This sequence comes from uncultured Parvibaculaceae bacterium, assembly GCA_965283695.1. GTDB lineage: Bacteria > Pseudomonadota > Alphaproteobacteria > Parvibaculales > Parvibaculaceae > Mf105b01. The sequence goes on from CBDIPP010000001.1 coordinate 466,792, forward strand.
CGTGTGACGACTGGATATCCGAGTGCTTGCCCCACTTCCTCAAGCGTTTCAGGGCAGGCGCAATAGTCCCAGATATGGGCGATCTTTCCGCCCTCTTCTCGGAACCGCCAAAATTCTTCCATGTTTTCTGGGCCGTCGCCAAAGCGCCGCCAAAGGATGACGATGGGCACACCCTCAAAGATGGCGCATTCGGCCCGCTGCTGCCGGGTTGGGTCTGGTGAATGGCCGTTGAGACAGGCGCCAATCCAGCGGTCGGGTTTGTCGATATTGTCGAGGCCGCGGCCTGTGCCGAGCGCAAAGACTTCCGCCGTCACAGTTTCCAGCATGGTTTCGCGCATGGCATCCACGTCCGCAGCATTGAACGCATCAACAAAGCGTTGAACCAGGACCTCGGATGGCGCGGGGCGCGTGCTGGGTGTCGGGTCAGCGAGCTTCTCCCTGCCGCGATGGAGTGCAGCCTTTACGGCCCCTTCTGTGGTTGCAAGGAGATGAGCGGTTTCGGCGAGTGTGTATTCAAAGACTTCTTTCATAACGATGGCGCAGCGTTCCTGAGGTGAGAGAAGAGTCATGAGTTTGCGTCCTCCGTCTCGGATGGCCGCGGCTTGTTCCGCTTTGGGCGGCGTTGAGGGTTCCTCTGCTTCCTCAAGCGGCACCTGGCGTGTTCTCCGCGTTTGGTCGATAAACAGGTTGCTCGCTGTGCGCGCGAGATAGGCGCCCCTAGCAATGTCTCGATTGTCTTCGAGTGCCAGATTGCTGAAGCCCCGGAGCAGGGTTTCCTGAACCAGATCCTCGGCATCCCAGACATTGCCGGTGAGCTTGCGATAATAGCCAAAGAGGCGTGGCCGCACTGGCTCGATATCGTTCAGGTATAAAACCAGGCCCGGCGCATGTAGGTCTGGCCTTCCGCGCGTCTTTCTTCGTCAGTCATGCTCGACATGATGTCCCTCCCATCCTTGTCCACCTTAAACGGATGAGGGGCCTAAAAAGATACGGGGGCAGATTGAATTCTTTCAAATCAGGCCAAAAATTCGTCAGAGCCCAGATCCAGAGCGTGTCTCGCATGGCGTCTGGCCATGGTGAGGAACATTTCATCGCCGCGTTCTGTGCGTTCCACAATCATGGAGGCGATGACCGTGACGAAGAAGCCTGCAAAAACGCCTTTGCGATAGTCGGTCCAGCAGGCGTCCCAGCCATAATCCTTGATGCCTGCCTCCAGCAGCGCGGCGTGATAGGCGCGGACAATCTCCTCTTCCACCTGTTTGCGGGTCTCTGAGCGCAGGCCGGCTCCCAAGAAATAGGCAACGTCGGCGAGCGGACTTCCGAGCGAAATGCTTTGCCAGTCTACCGCCGTGATCTTTGGCGGTGTCATGTCCTCATTGATGAGCAGATTGTCGAGACGATAGTCGATGTGCACGAGAGAGAAGGGCGTCGGTAGTGTTTCGCCGGTCGGTGGCGAGGCGCCTGCAACTTTTCGGATGATCTCCAATTCGTCCGCTTTGAGATTTGGGCCGTAGCGCTCAGCGAAGCCGTCAATGTTGCCCTGGTAGAGCGCGCGGTTGAGCGCGGTGCTGTCTGCATCGGGTTCCCCCAGCCAGTCCTTGCCGCGGAGCGTCTCGTCGTTCCAGCTTGGTGCGTGGAGCCCCACAAGCTCCAGCACGGCGGCGCGGGCAACATCCACAGAGCACCCGGCGAGTTGGTCACCCTGAACGGCAGGGCTCAGGTCTTCGAGCAGGAGAGCGAAGTCTGGTCCTTCGCCGTCGATGGCCGCGAAGTAGCATTTGGGGGTGGCGATGGTGAGGCGCTCTTGCAGCTGCTGGTAGAAGGAGACTTCTTTGATGAAATTTTTGAGCATGACGCCGGTGGCACGGCTTGTTTCATCATCAGAGGGAAATTTACCGACCAAGCTTGTCGGGACACCGTTGGTCTTGCCGGTCAATTGCAGGTCGTAGCGAATGCATTTGCCGATCTGGCCGGTCCCAATGCGTTTTGCCTGGAAGTCCGTCACTTTAACTTCGTGTCCGGCTTTGTTGAGCTGGTCGGTCAGCCAGGCATTATCGATACTTGTCTCGGTCGGTATGGATGTCATGTGTCTCTCCCTGACATCCAGCCTAGCTAGACAATCGTACAGGGAGCAATGGGTTTGACCTTGCCGCAGGGGCAGTCAACAATCTGAGACGACAAAAGGGGAGGCAGCTTTGGCATTACAGGATCCATCGCTCAAACGCGATCAGCTTTATGCTTGGGATCAGTGGCTTGTTTGGCGACTGGGCGGTCGCCCATGGCCTGCCTCCTTCATGATCGCAGGGATCTTGTGGATCAGCTATTGGGTGTTTGCCTGGGCTGCTGGTGTCTATTCCGAGATCGGGTTGGACCAGATACCGGGAGGACCTGGTCCTGATGACGGTGCAGATACTCCCGCACTCCTGTTCGGCCTAGGCCCTTATGGTTGGGCGGCGACCATCTTCTCGCTCCTTGGAGGCTACGCGACAACTGTCGTTTCTTACAATTTGGTTGCGCAGCGGAATGAGAGTGCTGAAGCGGCAGTGATGCTCGGGCTTGAGCGCGAAGAGCTTCTAGCGATATGGGGGGAACATCTGCGCGCCGGACGCTCAGCTGCGCGTCTGGTGGGTGTTGTCGGCTATTTGTTCGGGTTTGTTGCGTTGATTCCAGCCTTGCCTGGAATGATGGAGTTGCTTGGCTATCAGGGGCGCTATGAGTTTCTACCGCCTGCCTCTATGCAGGTGGCGGCTGTTTGGTTTTTTGCTGTAACGCCTTTTGCCTTTTCGCTTATCGCCAAATATTTCTATCTGACAATTGATGAGGGGCGTCTCTGGTCGCGCTTACGCAGAGACGTTGACGCACCTGACATTTTTGATGCCACAAAACTCAGGCCTGTCACGAAAGCGGCGATGCGGGGCTCTTTTACCTGGGTGATTGGCGCCACCATTGGATCACTATTCTTTCTGAGTAGCGGTATAGATCGCGGTGTCTTGCTTCCATTTTTTGTCGGCATTGGAGTAGTCGCCGTAGCCAATCTCTTTGTGCCGCTTGTCGGGTGGCACCGGAAAATCATTGCCGAGAAGGAGCGTCAATTAAAGGACGTGCGGCGCGTGATTGATCGTTGCTGGGTGCGCCTAAAGGAATCTGACGACGATGATGTGGCACTCTCCAAGATGGGCGGGCTTCTGGCACTGGAAGCGCGTATTCAAGCTGCCCGAGAATGGCCGATTGATTTTTCTACCATTGGACGGCTGGCGTTTTATCTCGCCATCCCATTGATTTCCTGGATTGGCGGCGCGTTGATGGAACGGGCTGTGGACGCGGCGATCGGCTAGTGCCTTAGGTTATCGATCAGCTTTATCAGATTGGCGATGAGTTTGGCCTCGCTTGCATGGCTTGCTTTGGCGGATCCGTCTGCGATGGCGTCAGACACGCGCTCCATGGTGAGGAGCAAGAACACCGGTGTTGACCAGTCATCCCCCTTAGGTGCGAGGTCTGGAGCAAGTTCTGCCAGCCGTTTGACCTGCTCCCGTCGCAGTTTGTTCTGGTAGCGCTTCACTTCTGGTTCTGTGGCGGCAAGGGCGCGCAAGTCCGTTCTGAAGAGAAGATGTTTTTTGTGATGCGCGAGAACGGTGCGTATCAATGTTTTTGAATCATCATCCGCTGCCTCTAACGCTCGCCATTCTTCTGCGACCCAGGCTTCGTATGCCGCGAGGAAGATGCTCAGCTTGTTCTTGAAGTGTTTGTAAAAGGTGGCAGGAGCATAGCCTGCGCGCACCGCAACCTTATTGGTGTCGGTGTTGAAATACCCAACAGTGCGAAATTCTTCTTCTGCTGCTGCGATCAGTTTTTCTCGCGTCGCCAGGGATTTTGCGCGTTGTTTTGTGGGCGGGGCAGTAGGCATGGGAACTCTCATATTGAATCGTTGCCTCAAGTGTTCCATATTCTAAAGGTGATATAAATATCTCTTTTGGGAAATGCGTATGAAAAGACATGAAATAGGTGCTGCAGAAGGGTCGCCGCGGATTGATGTGGGCGGGGTCGATATTGCTTATCAGCGATGGGGAACCGGCCCCGCCGTCCTCTGTCTTCACGCTATCGGGCATGGTGCGCGGGACTTCGAAAAAATGGCGGATCTGTTAGGAAACCAGTTTGAGACTATCGCACTCGACTGGCCGGGCCAGGGACTATCCGGGCAGGACACAGAACCCGCGTCTGCTGAGCGCTATGCGGCCTTGCTTGAAGGTTTTGTGGATGCGCTAAAGCTTGAGCAATTTGTGCTCTATGGCAATTCGATCGGGGGCGCAGCGGCTATTGTCTATTCGGACCGCCATCCGGAAAAGGTGCGCGGATTGATCTTGTCGAACCCTGGCGGCCTTGCACCGGTGGATGGGTTTGCGCGGTTTGCGATAGGTCGCATGGTTGCCTTTTTTCAGGCGGGGGTAGAAGAGAAGCGATGGTTTTCGCCAGCGTTTAAGCTTTATTACGGCCGCGTGCTTCCAAGGCGTGCAGCGAAAGTGCAACGGCGACGGATCATTGATGCCCGGTTTGAAATTGCGCAACCGTTGGTTGAAGCCTGGAGCAGCTTTGTCACGCCCGAGGCGGACATCCGATCTATAGCAGCAAGGCTCAAGATGCCGGTGCTCTATGCCTGGGCAATAAGAGACCAGATCGTGCCTTTAAAAAAGAGCCGGGCCGCTGTCGACGCAACGCCTGATCATGAATTGGTGACGTTCAGGGCAGGACACATGCCAGCGCTTGAGACGCCCAAGGCTTTTACCAAGGTGCTGCGGCGTTTCCTGAGGAAGCTGTCCTACTAGGCACTTCTTGTCATCCCATGCGATTGCGAACAGAGAGGAAGATGATCAGCGGCACTGTTATTGGGAAGCCTGTGAGCATGAGTGCCGCCCCAAGCCAGAAAACCAGCCGTTCAGAGCCCGTCGCAATTTTTGGTCGTGGGGTGTGAGGCGGGAAATAGACGCCTGAATAGAGGCGGTCATAGCCCTCGAATCTCTTTTGCATGGTGGCGAGCCACTTGCGGAGATGTTCCAGGCGTTCGTCAGTCTGCAATGCATGAACCGGCGGCACATAGGTGGTGCAGTGGGACTGCACCATGCCGAACAAGAGAAAGTCGAGAGAGTTAGGTTTATCGCCACACAAGTAGGGGGCGCTGGAAGTTTTCAGCATGTCTTCAAAGGGCACAAACTGATCGCCAAAATTTTTGGGGTTTGAGGACCGTCCTGTCAGGCGCAGGAAATGGATCAACAGGAAAAAAGTTAGCGACATGAACGGTCGTAACAGGTTGTTGATCTGTCGGCGCAGGTAGGATGGGCTTGTGTCTCCAGCCAGGCTGAAATTGCTCCAGAAGAGGGCCGAGCTGTCCACGCGGTGAGTGAGACCGCGCCAGCTGCTCATGACGAGCCGCTGATGATCTTTGGGGACGGTCTCAAAGCCCAGGCTTTCGAGAATGTTGGCGGACTCCAATTGCCATTCGCCGTCGTCGATCTTTGCGGCAGGCATCATGATCCCTGCCTTCTTGAATGTCTGAAGCGGTGGAAGTGATCTCAGGTGATGATCGATCTTTGATTCATAGAGCCCGAGTAGCACCGCCTGCACCCAGGGTGAATGGTCTGTGCCATAAACTTCAACATGCCGCATTGAGTAGGTCCCAATTCTTCAGACGCCTCAGCCCTGTGCAATTAGAGGCCGCTGCAAGATTAGACCTATTCAGCGGCTGAGCTGATGGGGGACTTTAGCGTTTCAAGCGGCTCCTGTCCGAGTGCTTCTCTAAAAGTCGTGTGATAGTGATGAAGTGCCGGTTCATTGCGCCCGAAGGTCACAAAGTCCTGAGCGCCACTGCGCGCGCCAATCTGGCTGCTGGCGGCAACCACATAATCTTCTGATTCAATGACGGAGGCGAATGCTTCCATCCGATCTGTCAGCGACGGCGTTCCTTCAACTTGTTCTGTGGGTGCGCCAATGGACCGTTGCATGTTCTCGGGGAAGGTGTACCAGGTGATCTCGGAGCGAGAATTGTCAGGGTCGCCCGCTTCTGGGTAGATGCGCACGACGATAGGTCCGCCACCGGTCATTACCAGTTGGATGTTCGGAAAGAGGTAATAGACCGGGGCTGTGCCGCGCAATATGTGCCAGCTGTCCTCGGGAGTTCCGCGCATGGTGTCTATGGAGCGCAGACACAAAGCCATGCGGTGATTGCGCTTGTAGGTGTCATACATTTGGACATTGCCATAAAAGCTTGGTGACAGCGTGTCTCTATGTAGCGTTTCAAAATGATAGGTCTCGCCAAATGTGTCGTTGGCAAGTTTCCAATTGCACGCATGGGTGTAAGTGGTTGCATCGTGGCGCTCACACGCTCCGAGGTCCCAATGTGCAAGTTCTTCGCCTAAGTCTCCGAGCAAATCATCAATGTCAAAAGAGTGCTCTGGGTTGGGGGAGACCCAGAGCAGCCCGTGACGCTCCACAGCGGGGAGGGCCACAAGCGAATTGCAGGACTTGTCGACAGCACCGAAATGATCTTCCTTCGGCACGGCAACCAGGTCGCCAGCTGTGCTGTATGTCCAGGCATGGAAGGGGCAGGAGAATAGTTTTTTGCGCCCGCGTTCTGCTGCCTCCACAACGACGCCGCGGTGTCGGCAAACGTTCAGGAACGCATGGAACGTCCCATCCATATCACGCGTGCAAAGGATGGGTTTGCCAAGGTCAGTATTGGTGAAAAAGGAGCCCGGCTCAGGAAGCTCGCCACTAAGGCCAAGAAGGTGCGGATAGTCCTGAAAGAAAGACTCCCATTCCTGCGCTGCAATTTCGGGCGACGTGTAAGACGCAGTCGGATTTTTAGCCTGATAGCCAACATCGACATTGGTGCCTTGATCCAAATGATCCATCAGCCCTTTGAGAACACGGACCTGTTCTTCGTGTTGCATGAGTGTTTCTCCGACCACTTTTAACACTGTTAAAGTAGGGTGGTGTTTTGAGTTTGTACAGTGTTAAAATTCAAAAAGACTGAGATGTCCGAATCCTAGGAGTGCCCGTGACCGTCATCGCATTTGAAAAGCCCCGATCTTTGCAAAAGTCAGATCGTCGAGCCCGGATTATTGCCGAGGCTCGTCGGCTTATTGGTGAGCAGGGCTTTGATGGTTTGAGCCTACGCAAACTGGCGGCGGCAGCCGACGTGACAGTGCCGACGATTTACAATCTCATTGGCGGGAAAGAGAAAATCCTGAACGAGCTGTTTGCCGATTGGGTGGGCATGATCGAGCAGGAACTCACCAAGATCGATGAGGACCATCCGCTTGATAAAGCTGAAGCGGTTGTTGTTGAGGCGACCCGGATGATCGCGGAGAACAAAGAATATTTCCGCTCGGCTCAAATTGCAGCGGATCATTTGCAGCGGACTGGCCATGAGGCAGGTCATTGGAAACAGCTGGGTGCGCGATCGGCCTCGATGCAGGAAAATGCAGCGCGTCTCGCGCAAGAACAGGGGTTGCTGCGCGGTGATGTACCTGCCCGGGTTCTGGGTGAGCAGATATTTGCGAACTACCGCGTTGCCTCAAGTGCGTGGACTTATCGGCGGATCAGCCTTGAGCGGTTCCGCCATGATGGGCTTTTGGGCGTTTATCTGTATTTCCTGTCTGACGCGACAGAGGCTTTCCGACCGGTGCTGCTGAAGAAGCTGGATGACCTAGAGGTTTAGGCCATACGCTGCGACCAGCAGACCAAAAATCAAAGCCACCAACCCTATTCCACGCAGCACGCCGGTGCTGAAGCTTCCCCAGGTGGCGGTTGCTAGACGCCTCGCTTGGCCGGGCAATAGGATAAAGAATGCGGCGATTGCGAGCATGAGAAGCCCCAACCAATAGACTGCGAGAGCGACAGCTCCTGTTTCGGGGGCTGATGCCCAGATCATCACCGCGCCGAGAACGATAATCAGCACGGCGAGCCCGCGCATGCTCCCGTCGGTCTGCATCAACTTCAGATAGAAAGACCGGGTGCCTTCGGGTGCGATGATGAGGGGAGCTCGGCTTGCTGCGATCAGCAGGCCGATGACAACCAGAACAAGGGCGAGAGGGCTCATGGGACTTCCTTCCTTGCAGTGTGGGCCACCTTTATCCTCTATAGGCGGTTTGGATAGTCAGAATACCGGTTTTCACGCTCAGCGTATTGAGCTTGGTCAAATCGGCTCATTTGCGACATTTTCTGCTGGATGCAGGGGCGCTGGCGATGGGATAAGCTGTCTCAGATGAATTTGGGTGTTCTTTGGAGCGTGCATGAGTTTTCCGAAATCTTTTCTGGAAGAGCTGAAAAATCGAACACGCGTGTCGGATGTGGTTGGCCGGAAGGTGAAACTCACCCGGCGGGGCCGAGAGTTTGTGGGGCTCTCCCCCTTCAATAATGAAAAGACGCCGAGTTTCACCGTGAATGACGATAAGCAATTCTACCATTGCTTCTCCACCGGTGAGCATGGGGACGCGATCAAGTTTCTGGAGAAGACAGAGAACCTATCCTTCCTGGAAGCGGTGGAGAGGCTCGCGGGCGAAGCGGGCATGGAGATGCCGCGCCGGGACCCGCAAGAAGCGGAACGTGAGCAAAAGCGTACAGGCCTCATTGATGTGATGTCGGCCGCTCAGGATTATTTCCGGGAAAGCCTTGCACGAGGCAAGGGGGCGGAGGCTCGCGCTTATCTCTCGCGGCGTGGCTTGTCGGACGCGACGATTGAGAATTTCGGGATTGGTTTTGCGCCGGACGATCGCTCGGGCCTCAAGTCCTACATGATGGGCCGGGGTTTCAAGATTCCTCAAATGGTTGAAGGGGGGCTTCTGATCTCCGGGGAGGATATTCGCGAACCTTATGACCGGTTCCGCAATCGGGTCATGTTTCCTATCGAGGATGCGCGGGGCAGGGTGATTGCCTTTGGTGGCCGGGCACTCGATCCCAATGCCAAGGCGAAATATATGAACTCGCCGGAGACACCGCTCTTTCACAAAGGCCGTCTTCTCTACAATCTCGCGCGGGCCCGCAAACCCTCCTACGACCAAGGTTCTGTGGTTGTGGTTGAAGGCTATATGGATGTGGTGGCGCTGGGTCAGGCGGGTATTGCCAATGCGGTGGCGCCCCTTGGGACCGCACTTACCGAGGATCAGATCGGGCTTCTCTGGCGGTTAGCCCCGGAACCCGTCCTCTGTTTTGATGGTGACAAAGCGGGCCTGCGGGCGGCTTATCGGGCTGTGGAGCGGGTTTTACCGCTCCTCAAGCCGGGGCATTCCTTCAGATTTGCGCTGCTACCGGAGGGCCAGGACCCGGACGATCTGGTGAAATCGGGCGGGGTTGAGGCCATGGAGGAGGTGCTTCAGGCGGCCCGACCTCTTTCAGAGATTGTCTGGGACAAAGAGGTTGAGGCCGGGTCTTGGGACACGCCAGAGCGGAAAGCCCAGCTAAAATCCAAGATTTCTGCGGTTATTCGGGAAATTTCCGACCCTATTGTGCAGGATTTCTACCGGGATGCGCTCAATGAACGGCTCAACAAGTTTCTGAGGCCCCACCAAGGGGTAGGTGGACGCACGGGCTGGCGAAACGAGCGCCAAAATGGCGGATATCAGCCGAAAAAGCCTTGGAATGCCGGGGGGAATTCCCGGGGGAACGCCAAGGGAGGCTCCGTTTTTCAGCAGCCGTCGACACCGCAGCTCAAGCAGAGCTCTCTGGCGCGTGGTGGGGACCTGGGTGCTGGCCGGCGGGAACAATTGCTGATTCTCACCTTGCTCAACCATCCGGTGCTTTTGGAGGCCTATTGCGAGGACCTGGCGGCTGTGGAAATAAAAGACCGCATGCTTGACAAAATACGCAATGAAATCATAGATATAGCCGCCGTCCATGCGCCCCTTGACAGGGAAGCACTGAGGGGCCACTTGGACAAGAGGGGATTATCGGACATCGCTCACCGTCTCGAGAGCGGGACGGCGCTGAGGAGCGAAACATTTGCATGGGCCGACGCCGACGAACAGGAAGCAGAAGAAGCATGGCTTCACTTGCTCCAATGGCACCAAAGGGCAGCGGATTTGCAGATGGAGCTCAAGGCAGCAGAACGAGCGTTGGCTGAAGAAATGACTGACGAAAATCTGACCCGGCTTAAAGCATTACATGCTGAGTTGGGCGGGCTTTCGAAATTATGACGGATTAGGAAACCAACCGACCAGCGATTGAAACGAGACAGACTATACGCTCCATCGGCTAACAAGCCGGTTCAGCGTTTGCATTAGCAGGCATAAGGTTCCGCGCATGAGGGGATGTTGCGGATTTTTTAGTCTCCTAGTGGGACACTTGTGTTGAAAGTCTTGAGATCAATCTGGCAGGTCAGGCGGAGAGTTTTTGAATGGCGACGAAGACGGCAGAAGCAGAACCAGCAGAAGCGACGACAGAAGAACGGGACGGCCCGTTGCTCGACATGTCGGATGCGGGCGTAAAGAAACTCATTAAGGCGGCAAAGGCGCGCGGCTTTGTTACCTATGATGAATTGAACAAAGTTCTGCCGTCTGAAGAATTCAGCTCTGAACAAATCGAAGACACAATGTCGATGCTCTCTGAAATGGGCATCACAGTCATCGAGAATGACGAAGCCGAAACCGACGACAAAGACGATAAAAAAGAGGAGCCTGCTGCCGAAGGCACAGCTGTTGCGGAAGCCGGCCCAGCACCTGGCGCTGTCACCAAAGCAGCATCCTCTTCAACGACAACCCTTGAACGTACAGACGATCCCGTCCGCATGTATCTGCGCGAGATGGGATCAGTTGAGCTTCTATCGCGCGAGGGCGAAATCGCTATCGCCAAGCGTATTGAAGCTGGTCGTGAGACCATGATTGCGGGTCTCTGCGAAAGCCCGCTGAGCTTTCAGGCGATCATTATCTGGCGCGATGAGTTAAATGAAGGAAACATTCTTCTCCGCGACATCATCGATCTGGATGCCACTTATGCGGGTCCCGACGCGAAGAAGGTCGATAAGAGCCAGGCAGCGCTCGACAAGGAACGCGCCAAGGCTGAAGGCAAGGTAATCGAAGAAGAGCCGGAAGAAGAGGAAGAGGACGACGAAGCAGAGAACAATCTCTCGCTCGCCGCCATGGAGGCTGAGCTAAAGCCGAAAGTCCTCGAAATCTTTGACGCGGTTGCTAGCGACTATAAAAAGCTGCGTCGCTTGCAGGACCAGAAGCACGAACTGGCGCTTCAGACTGAAGAGCTCTCAACGTCGCAGGAGCGTCGTTACAAGAAGCTCAAAGAAGATGTGATCCAGGAAGTGAAGAGCCTGGCGCTCAACAATAATCGTATCGACAGCCTGGTGGACCAGCTCTACCAGATCAACAAGCGCCTGATGGGTCTTGAAGGTCGTTTGATGCGCGCTGCTGAAGCGCATGGCGTTTCGCGGGAAGACTTCCTGCAGCAATATTATCAAAACGAGCTCGACCCGAACTGGATGCGCCGAGTTGGCCGTCTGAAAGGTAAAGGCTGGGCTGACTTTACGAAGAACGATAAAGAGACGATCAAAGAAATTCGCGATGAGATCCAGGAGCTTGCTCAGGAAACCGGTCTCGACATTGCTGAGTATCGCCGCATTGTGCACACGGTGCAGAAGGGTGAGCGGGAAGCGCGCATCGCCAAGAAGGAAATGGTTGAAGCCAACCTTCGTCTCGTTATTTCCATTGCGAAGAAATACACAAACCGTGGCCTGCAGTTCCTCGACCTGATCCAGGAAGGCAATATCGGCCTGATGAAAGCGGTTGATAAGTTTGAATATCGCCGCGGGTACAAGTTCTCGACCTATGCGACCTGGTGGATCCGTCAGGCGATTACGCGCTCGATTGCTGACCAGGCGCGCACCATCCGTATTCCGGTTCACATGATCGAAACGATCAACAAGCTCGTTCGGACATCGCGTCAGATGCTGCATGAGATTGGCCGTGAGCCCACGCCTGAAGAATTGTCCGTGAAACTCGGCATGCCGCTGGAAAAAGTGCGCAAGGTTCTGAAGATTGCCAAAGAGCCGATTTCCCTTGAGACGCCAATTGGTGATGAAGAAGACAGCCATCTGGGCGATTTCATTGAAGACAAGAATGCGATCCTGCCGATTGATGCGGCGATCCAGTCCAACCTTCGTGAAACAACGACCCGGGTTCTGGCGTCTCTCACGCCACGTGAAGAACGGGTTCTGCGGATGCGCTTTGGCATCGGCATGAACACGGACCATACGCTCGAAGAAGTGGGTCAACAGTTCTCTGTGACCCGTGAGCGTATCCGTCAGATTGAAGCGAAGGCCCTTCGGAAGCTCAAGCATCCAAGCCGGTCGCGGAAACTGCGGAGCTTCCTGGACAATTAATCCCCCTGTTGGGCGACACCGACCCGGGCCTTCTTAAGTGGGGCCGATGGGAAGCGTTCCCCTTTGTCTAATCTGGAGTAGTCAGATGAACCTCACCATGTTGAAAGCCAAGATCCATCGGGCAGCTGTTACCATGACGGACCTGCACTATGAGGGCTCGATCTCCATTGATCGTGATCTATTGGACCAGTCCGGCATTCTGCCGCACGAGCAGGTGGATGTGCTCAACATCAATAATGGCGAACGCTTTACGACCTACGCGATTGAAGCACCCAGCGGCTCGCGTACCATCGGCATCAATGGGGCAGCGGCGCGTCGGGCGGAGCCGGGGGATCTTGTGATTATCTGTGCGTTCGGTCAGATGGATGCAGCGGAAGCTGAACAGTTTGAGCCCACCGTGCTTCAGATGAATGATGACAATAGTGTTGCGTCCACGACAAACAAAAGCGGCCACTCGAGGGCCGCTTAAGCTGTTTTTGTTGAGGTGTTTGCGTTGACGCGTCTATTCGAGGCCAATCACCAGGGTCACGCTTGTTGAGAGTGTCTGCTCGCCAGCTGCAATCGGCACATCAGCTGCTTCCATGGCCATCGCGCGGGCGAAGACTGGCTGGGGCCGTCCGCCGCCGCCATGTTCGTTGATGGTGAGCACGGGGCCGAGCGCCACGCCAGCAGCAGCGACATAAATCTTTGCTTTACGCAGTGCGTCTTTCACCGCGTCTGCGCGCGCACCGTCCATCAGGGGACCAGGCTTTTCAACCTGAAAGCGAATGCCACGTAACTCATTCGATCCGTTGGAGACCAGGCGATCAAGAACTTCACCCACCCGGTCGAGATCGCGCAAGGTGACAGAGACTAGGTTCGAAACCTGATAGCCGGAGATGCGTGAGGTTTCACCGCGCTCAGGCCGAGTATGCATCGCATTGACTGAGAATTGGGAGGTGCGCATGTCGCGATCTTCAATGCCGAGTTCTTTCAGAGCGGCAAAGACCGATTGCATAGCCTCTGTATTGGCGGCAAGCGCTTCGGCGGCGGTTTTCGCCTGGGTGACGACGCCTGAATCCACGACGGCAATGTCAGGCTTCACGGACACCTGGCCCTGGCCGGTGATTGTGATGGTGCGCTGAAATTCCTCAGCTTTGGCGTTTCCGGCAAATAGACCGAGCGCCATTAGGGCTCCAAGACCTATAGCTAGCCATTGGCTCCGCCTGATGGTTGGTGTTTTAGCTGTTGAGTGAGGCATTGATCTTGCTCCTGAGCCTATCCTTCATGCGCGAGGGTACTCTGGGAGGGGATTAGGTCGAAATTGGGGCAGATCGGCAGTTTGGTAAGGGCGGATGTTCTGGTATACCCACTCCCGGAGGGCCTGTAGCTCAGTTGGTTAGAGCGAACCGCTCATAACGGTTTGGTCGCAGGTTCGAGTCCTGCCGGGCCCACCAACCCCTCGCTCACGTCAGATAAGGCATACCAGTGCGGTCTCAAAACCCGATGTCATGATCGCCGGCGGTGGCAAGGCCACTTTCATAAGCGAAGATGACAGCTTGGGCTCGGTCTCTCAGACCGAGCTTTGAGAGAATGCTCGACACATGAGACTTTACCGTCGCGGCGCCGATGAAGAGCTCTTCTGCAATTTCGACATTGTTAAAACCGCGCGCAATCGCGGCCAGTACTTCACGCTCGCGGCCGGTGAGCCGCTCAAGCCGTGCGGAGACGTTGGTGTCGACCGCAAGACGCTCTGCAAACTTGCCTATGAAGCGGCGCGTGATGGATGGGGCGAGCAAAGCGCCACCGGCCGCGACAGAGCGAACGGCGATGACAAGTTCTTCCGGCGGAATGTCTTTGAGCACGAAGCCGCTGGCGCCAGCGCGCAATGCTTTGTAGACGAATTCATCCGGGTCGAATGTCGTGAGGATCAAAACACGAACCGGCCAATCCGCCTCCTCGATGATCTTAGATGTCGCCTCCAAGCCGTCCATCTGAGGCATTCGAATGTCCATCAGGATCACGTCTGGCCGGTGATTTCGGGCGGCCTCAACTGCTTCGAGTCCGTTGCCAGCTTCGGCGACAACTTCAATGTCGTCCTGGTGTCCAAGGACCAACGCAAATCCGCCCCGTACCAGGGCTTGATCATCGACGACGGCGACACGAATGATCATGGCGCCTCCGACCCAATAGGGAGGTGAGCTACAACTTGAAATCCGCCGTCTGGACGGGGACCGGCCTTCAGACTTCCGCCAAGAAGCTCTGCTCTTTCGCGCATGCCAGCAATGCCAAAGCCCGATTGTGGAAAGGGACCCTCGTTGTCACCCAGATTGGTCACCTGAATTGTGATCCAACCATTTTTGGCGAATAGGGTTACATCGGTCGGGGCCTCAGGTCCCGCGTGTTTTAGAACGTTGGTGAGTGCTTCCTGGATGATGCGGAAGGCGGACAGGTCAACGCGGGCAGGGAGGGGTGCTGGAGGGACCATTTTGAGTTCGATGTTCAATCCGGCCTTTTGGACTTGCTCGATGAGCAAAGGCACATCCGCCAGACCTGGTTGAGGACCGAGGTCGTCCCCATCTGGGTCCGGTCGGAGCACCCCAAGGATGTGGCGCAACTCATCAAGTGCCTCGCGGCCCGCCACTTCGACGGCTTCCATGGCTTTTAAAGCTACTTCGGGTTTTTGCGCAGCAACGGTTTTTGCCGCGCCCGCCTGGACCGTCATCATGCTGACCCGATGGGCGACTACGTCGTGCAGCTCCCGTGCGATCCGCGTTCTTTCATCTGTGACAGCGCGACGTGCCTCATAGGCTTGCTCGCGTTCGAGATGTCGTGCGTGATCTTGAAGAAGCCTCATGTAGTCACCCCGGGTTCGGGTGCGTCTGCCGGTGTACCATATGAAAAATGGCATCAAGAGCGCTCCCCCAACTACCGGCCAGGGCTCCGCTTTGATGAGTTCACCGGTTCCTGACAGAAGAACGGCGCATCCAATGGCTAGGAAACTCCAACGGTCATTGTTGGTGTACCGACCGACGCTATAGAGCATGACCACTGCGGCGAATAGTACGAATTCTTCCAAACCTGCAAGGCGCGACAACACCGATATGGATTGGACCGCAACGAACACCAAAATAGGGTGCTCTCTGCGCCAGATGATGGCCGCGTTTGCTATTGCAAATATGAGGATCGCCGTGAGCGGAATGTCGTCAATCGTCCGCAATGCAGGCGTATCATCGGGACCCTGGAACCAAATAAACAGTGTCGCGATGAACAGTATGAGCGCGAGGACGGTATCGGCTGCGCGCGGCCACCGTGTGAATGGGCCGCGAAATTCGCGGGGCGCCCGGCTCAATAGCGTCTCTGTATCTGTAAGTGAATGACTGGCCATATCTCAATGGTATGCGATGCCATCTGGCACCGTCACCCTCAATCTGGCGGGTCCGCTTCTCCCCCTAATGGGGGAGACATCTCAACATATCGCCGGCTCAGTCAGACTTTCGGAGGAGGTGAAAATGGTCCCTACGGCCGATGATCGGTTTTGGCGTCACCTCTAGGTTTGCGCATCCCTTCGATAGGGCAGACCCAAAAGTTGGAGACGAATTTGTGACCGTGCCTTTCTCTGCATCTCAAACCGAACAGACCATTCCCGTTTTTGCCCATTGGTTTGGATCCTGGCAGCTCTCCTTGCGGCGTCTGCCATTCCATTCGTCCGAGTTGAGCGAGGCTTATGATCGGGCAGCACCAGAATGGAGCGACACGATTGATCGTCTTGGCTTCCCACAAGCCTATGAACGCTTGTTATGCCGCGTTTTGGCGGAGAACCCGGCTGCGATTGCCGGTCCAAAGCCGCGCATCCTTGATTGCGGTGTCGGTACGGGTGCCCTGTCGAGCGCGCTCGCCCATGTCATTCACAAACCATTTGCGTTGGACGCGATTGACATTTCGCCGCATATGCTGGAGTTCGCAGCCATCAATTTGCAAGCTGCCGGTGTTGACGCGACATTGCGCCAAGGGGATGTACGTGCGCTGCCTTACGAGGACGCCTCCTTTGATGTGGTGATGACGGCACATGTGTTAGAGCATCTGGCGGATCCAAGTGTGGCGCTTGATGAGATGGTGCGGGTTTTGAAACCGGGCGGTGTTCTTGTTGCCTGCCTCACGCGCCGATCGCCCTTGGGACTATATATCCACTTCAAATGGCGGACCCACCAAGTCACGGTTGAGCAGGCGTTGACGTGGATGTTCCAGGCTGGGTTGCAACATGTGCGCTGTTCGTCCTTTGATGATCGCTCATTGTGCCGGCAACTGAGCATTGCCTGTGTTGGCCAGAAGCCGTCCCTGTTGCCGATTACGTCAGAGTAGGACAGGTCATCCCTGCGTAGGGGGTGCCGTTGTGGTGGGCGAAGGCGTGCTCCTGGTCTGCGTAGGAATGGATTGTGACGAAGGAGATGTGCTTCAACCTGTCCCAGATCTTCGTCTGTGCTTCCTTGTTCACAGACAGGTCATAACGGTTTGGTCGCGGGTTCGAGTCCTGCCGGGCCCACCAGTATTCTTCCTGCTTTTGCAGATACGGCTGCGACCCGTGTTATGCTGTGCGGCAGGGGGAGCCATGGAATTTACACGTCGAACAACAATTTTCAGCGCGCTTGCGTCAGCGTTCGCAGGTCTTCTGCCAAGGGCAGCACAAGCTAGTGAAGCTGACATTCGCCATATTTTGCCGACCGTGACGGCCCATTCGATGGGCCTGTCGGTTTCGCTTGGGGCGCCGCGCGCCGAGTTGACGCTCACTATTGATGATAGCGCGATTGTCGGGCAGCAGATGGATACGCGCGGGCGCTTCTGGTCCTTCCAGGCTTCTGATCTGTCGGCAGACACGGACTACACACTGCAGCTTGTGGATGAGGACGGGGCTCTCGGGTCCCCCTGGCGGTTAAAGACATTCCCAGTCCCGACGAGTTCGCCGGATCAATTCCGTCTGCTCGCTTTTACATGTGCCGGGGGCGGAGACGGGTTTGGCGTGCCAGGACGTCAATTCTTTAAACCGCATGCGTTTCGGCAAAAGATGTTTGAGACTGCCTTAGCAGAAAAGCCCGATGCGGCACTGGCCATTGGCGATCATATTTATTGGGATCTACGCGGCGGGGAGATGCCCGCCGTCGGACGCCGCTCCAGGGTGATCAAGCTTTTGGCGGGATGGTATTTGCGGTTCCGCTATGGGGCCTTCGATCGGACGCAACCGCTTCTTGGTACGGATAATGAGGTTGTGCTCACTACTGTGGGGGATGAGCAGATAGCAAACCTCTATGGCACGCGGTTTCGATCTACCCCGATCTATTTCATCTCAGACGATCATGACTATTTTGAGAATGATGATGCTGAGGAAGATCTTGTTACGTTCCCGCCAGATGAGTTTAGCGCAGAGGCCTTCAAGGCAATGGCTGATCTCTACTATCCGCCGCTGCCGGATGGCCCGTCTGACGAAACAGCCCGTTCGTTTGGGGTGCTGAAATATGGGCGCCTCTTTGAGGGCGTGCTGTTTGATTGCGCTGGGCATATGTCTCTTGGTGAGGACGCGGCGTTGGTGCCGCCTTTGGTTGAGAGCTGGATCTCAGAGCGTGCCTTGCAGTCCGACGCTGCCCATTTTGCCTATGTTCCTTCCCACCCGATGGGGTGGACCGCGGGGAAGTGGCGCGAATGGTATCCCGATGTCGTCGCCCCTGAAGGGTATGACGGGGTGGTGATGAATGAACTCATGGGCGGCGCGACCGCCGGTGGGTTGACAACCAAAGCACAAAAATACCTCTGGCAAAAAGGATGGTGGGAGCAACATCAGCGGCTGCTTGGTAGCCTTGCTGCGCGCTCAGGTAACCGCTTTATGCTCTCAGGTGATATTCACGCTCAGGGCGCTGTATCGATTGAGCGAAGCGACACCCTCGACCTGTCGGATCGGCCGATCACCAGTCTGCTGGTTGGACCTGTAAGCACATCTGATGCGACCTGGCCGTCTTCGGCGCGGGGCAACGCTGCAGATACGCCTGGCTGGCTGAGTGTTGGCATGCTTCTGTCCACGCGAGAGGTGAATGGCCTGACCCTGTTTGACTTTACGTCTGGGACAGCATCTGCACGATTGATCAGCTGCGGCGGGTATGACCGATCGCTGGAAGAAGACGGTCGTTTCCAACAGGTAGATGAAGTGCCGTTGATTTGAGACCGGGGCAGCGTTGGGCTGCCCCATCTATTCGTTTCAGCGCAGGTGTTTTTCAAACATGGCCACGGTGCGGTCGTTCGCGAGTTTTGCGGCTTTCGCGTCATAGTGGGTGCCCTTGTGACGGGCGAAGGCGTGTTCCTGATCCGCATAGGAATGGATTGTGACGTGGGTGTTGCCTTGCAGGCCGTTTTTGATTTTCGTCTGGGCCTCCTTGTTCACAAACCGATCTTCTTCCGCAATGTGCAGCATGGTCGGTTTTGAAATATTGAATGCCTCATCGAGCTTCTCATCAATGCCGACGCCGTAATATCCGACATTGCAGTCCGACGTTGAGCGCGTCGCCATGAGATAGGTGAGGAGCCCGCCAAGGCAAAAACCCATGGTGCCAACTTTGCCGGTACACCCGTCCATATCCCGGATCGTGGCAAGGGAGGTCTGTAGGTCTTCAACGGCCTTGTCGACATCAACGGCGTAGTAGAGCGTGGCGGCCTTCTGCCATTCCGCATCTGTCTGGTCGGTGAGCTGTACGCCTGGCTCCTGCCGCCAATAGAGGTCCGGGCAGAGGGCGAAATAACCCCGATCCGCCCAGGCGTCGCAATGGTCGCGCATGTCCTGATTGACCCCAAAAATCTCCTGAATGGCCAGGATGCCTGGGCCGGATTTGCCTTTTGGGACCGCGAGATAGGCCGAAAATGCCCCATCTGGGCCTTTTATTGTGATGTTGGGCATGTGTTTCTCTTTCTGCTTGAAAATTAAACGAACGATCGTCTATATTTATATCCGTTATAACCTTAGCCAAGACCAAACCGCAAGGAAGATTCGGAAAATCGCGATGACGTCGAAACAGATAGGTGCAGAGATTGCTGACGGGCGGCGAGCGCCGGGGAATGAAAACCCGCGAGGCTGTGCTCGCGGAAGCTGTTCAGTTGGCTTCTGTGGAGGGGCTCGAAGGGCTTCTCTATCGCGCATCTTGCCGCTCGGCTTGGAACCGCCAAGAGCAGCGTGCATGCGTCGTTTGGGTCCAAAGAGGCGCTGCAGGTCGCTGTAATTGCGCATACGCGGGGCATTCTTGTTGAGCTGGTGATCGCACCGGCTCTTAAAACGCAAGCTGGTCTGCAGCGCCTGTCTGCCCTTGGTGAAGGATGGATGTCCTACCTGGAGCGGAAAACGTTTGAAGGGGGCTGTGTGTTGTCTGCAGCTTCGCTTGAGATGGATGGACGCCCTGGGCTTGCGCGGGACGCTGTCGCTGCTGTGATGCGGGAATGGCTGGATCTGCTGGAGGACAACATTGCCCGCGGGATCGAAAAGGGCGACATCGCTGCTGACGCCGGTCCTGCCCAGCTCGCTTTTGAGCTCAACGCAGTGGGCATGGCGGCGAACTGGCAGAGTCAGCTCTTTGGCGATGCTTTCTCCTATGAAACGGGTCGCACCGGATGGTCGCAGCTGCTCGAACGCTACGAGGCTCAATCCTGACATCTAAGCGCCGACCCATGTGCGACGAAATCCTCCTCTGATAGGCTGTGGTGCAGAAGAATCGGAGGTCTTAAGTGCCCAAACGCCAAGTTGAGATTACCGCGCCAAGCGGTTACGCACCCACACTTGCTGCTGTTGGTGAGCAGCATGGCGGCGAAGACATTTACGCCGAATTGGGCGAAAACGACCGCTGTCTTGTGAGGATCGTTTGTGAGACCAATGTGGTTCAGACGATCATTGATGCGACGCACCGGGCGATGGGGAAGGACGCGCATTGGCGTTTGACGATCCTGCCTGTTGAAGCCGTTGTTGCGCCGGACCAGGGAAAGCCTGAAAAGGATCCCGAAGCCCGAACCTTCAGCTTCCGTGGACGCTCAGCACCGCGCGAAGAAATTCTGCAATCGGTCGAAAAAGGAACGGAGCTCAATGCTGACTTTCTCGTCCTGGTTGTTCTATCGGCCATCGTGGCCGCCGTTGGGCTCATCAGTGACAATGTGGCAGCACTCATTGGTGCGATGGTGATTGCCCCGCTGCTCGGGCCCAATCTGGCGTTTGCGTTTGGGGTGGCCCTCGGCAGCCAGGACCTGATGCGCCGTGCCATGCTCACAAATGTGACGGGGCTTGGCATTGCCATCTTCTTTTCGATGATTTTGGGCAACATGTTGGGTGGGCCGTTCGACTCTATCGAGATCACCTCGCGGACGTTGGCAGGTTATGAATCCATTGCTCTTGCTCTCGCTGCGGGAGCGGCAGCGGTTTTTTCTCTGACAACCGGACTGTCCAGCGCACTTGTGGGGGTGATGGTCGCTGTCGCGATTATGCCACCGGCTGTCACGATGGGTTTGATGCTTGGAAGTGGCGATATGAAATCTGCGGGTGGGGCAGCCATTCTGCTCGCAGTCAACATTGTTTGCATCAACCTGGCGGCGCAGATTGTCTTTGTTGCCAAGAGCATCTCGCCTCGAACATGGAGCGAGAAGAAAGCCTCTCAGAAAGCGCTGTGGACGAATTTCTCGGCCTGGGTGGTCTTACTCGGCGGCCTGGCGACCGGTATTTATTTCACCGGTTGGTAGTGCCCAGAGGTTGTTTTGGTCTGGGGCGCTCATCAGATTTCCGATATGAGACGCCGCCGCCATGACAAACATTTTGTCGCCCGCTGTCCAGGTTCTGGCCTTCTGCGTATCGAGGCAGCTCAACACACCCATGATTTTTCCGTCCTGTCGAAACGGAGCGTCAAGGGAGGCATGGGCGTAGTCGTCGAGCGGGGCTCTATTACCCTGCACCTTGCCAAACGCGTGTTTATCGAGATCATCAATCGCGATCACCCGCGATGTTTCGAGGATGGCCAGATATTCAGTGAGGTCGGGCAGCACCATGCTCTCAATTTCGATATGTGCTTGGGTTGCGCTCTGATAGGCGCTTGCTGCAGCTGCTTCGTTCAGAATTTTGCTTCTTGCCCAGACAATGCACCAATCAACCTCCAGTAGGGTGGCCACAGTCTGAGTGATCTGATGGATTTGCGAGTTCACATCCTTCGTTGACCGACCGTTTTCCCATAGTGGAAATTTGGCAATTGCGTCTACATAGGCATCGGCTTTTTGTTTCCGTGCGATCGCTCTTTTGGCGAACATGTTGTCGCGTGTGGCATTGCGTAGATAGGCAGCTGTATTGCCGTCTGACATGCGCTCGGCGGAAATTTCCAAAACCGTGTCGTCAGAGAATCTAATGCGGGAGGTGAGCTGCCCTGTGTCTGCCAAGGTCGTCTTGATGAATTCCATCAGTGCGTCTGGATCTGTTTCTGGCGAGAGCACACCACGAACCTTCAGATTGTGCATGATGGATAGCAGGTTTGATCCGGGTGTCAGAAGGGTACTGGGTATCTTGTGGAGGTCCGCATATTGGCGATTTGCAGCGATGAGATCGAAAGCAATATCCCAGACCGCTATGCCATAGATGCCATATTGGAAGGCATTTGCGATGGTGCTTGAAGTTTCGCACGGACCTGCGGCGTCCGCCGCCATGGACTGACGACTGTCTCTACCCCATTTAACCTTCTTTATGATGTTGAACACACCATCACCCAATTATATCCCCACCCGGATGTGAACAAGAGTAGGCAGGGGCTGTTAATCAGTGCCTAACGAGCTGCTGCCAGACACGCGTTGTCGTAATCTGGTTAATCGTTTATGAGTGGGCCGCAAAACTGGTTCTGAAGAGGTGAATAAATGGCGTCCTACCAATATGTTTTTGTCATGGATGGTCTGTCCAAGACATATCCTGGCGGCAAGCAGGTGTTCAGCGATATCCGCCTGTCATTTCTGCCCGGCGCAAAAATTGGCGTGGTGGGGGTCAATGGGGCAGGTAAGTCGACCCTGCTGAAGGTTATGGCGGGCGTGGATAAAGAGTTCACGGGCGAAGCCTGGTCAGCTGAGGGCGCGAAAGTGGGCTATTTGGCTCAGGAGCCCGAACTTGACCCAGAAAAGGATGTGCTTGGCAATGTAATGAATGGTGTCGCTGAACAGCGCGCGATGCTCGATAAATACAACGAGCTCGCCATGAACTATTCCGATGAAACGGCGGAAGAGATGGCCCGTCTTCAGGATATTATCGACGCGCAGAACCTCTGGGATCTGGATAGCCAGATCGAAATGGCCATGGATGCCTTGCGGTGCCCGGAGGGTGACGCGGATGTTACGAAACTTTCTGGTGGTGAGCGTCGCCGTGTTGCGCTCTGTCAGCTTCTGCTTGCGGCGCCTGACATTCTGCTGCTCGATGAGCCGACCAACCATCTCGACGCAGAATCCGTCGCGTGGCTGCAAAACTATCTCGTAAACTATGCAGGCACGATTGTTCTGGTGACCCATGATCGGTATTTCCTCGATCAGGTGACCGGGTGGATACTCGAGATCGACCGCGGTCGGGGCATCCCATACGAGGGGAATTATTCGTCGTGGCTTGAGCAGAAGCAAAAGCGTTTGGAGCAGGAAGGCCGAGACGAGGCATCACGGGAGCGAACACTGTCTCGCGAACTGGAGTGGATTCGGCAATCGCCCAAAGCCCGCCAGGCCAAGAGCAAGGCGCGTATCCGCGCCTATGATGATCTGCTGGAGGCTGCGGGCAAAGAGCAGAACGGGAAAGCACAGATTGTTATTCCTGTTGCCGAGCGCCTGGGCGGTGTTGTGATCGAGGCAGATCACCTCAACAAAGGTTTCGGAGACCGATTGCTGATTGATGATTTGAGCTTCGAGCTGCCACCTGGCGGTATTGTTGGTGTCATCGGCGCTAATGGCGCGGGTAAATCTACACTCTTCAAGATGCTCACTGATGATGAACAACCAGACAGTGGTTCGATCAGAATTGGCGATACGGTAACGCTTGGATATGTGGACCAAAGTCGCGACGCTCTTGATCCCGATAAAAACGTTTGGGAGGAAATTTCTGGCGGCACCGACGTTATTGAGCTTGGCAAACAGACCATGCCGAGCCGTGCCTATGTGGGCGCCTTTAACTTCAAAGGTGGTGACCAGCAGAAGAAGGTTGGGCAGCTCTCAGGCGGGGAACGCAACCGCGTGCATCTGGCCAAGATGCTGAAGTCAGGCGCTAACCTCCTGTTGCTCGATGAACCGACCAATGATTTGGATGTGGATACTCTTCGGGCACTTGAAGATGCGTTGATTGATTTTGCTGGGTGCGCTGTGGTCATCAGCCATGATCGCTGGTTCCTGGACCGTATTGCGACACATATGCTCGCGTTTGAGGGCGACAGCCACGTTGAGTGGTTTGAAGGCAATTATGCGGACTATGAGGAAGACCGAAAACGACGGTTGGGGGCCGCGGCCGAAGTTCCCCACCGCATCAAATATAAGCGGTTCTCACGGAACGATTAGGCAGGAAAAAGGGCGGTCCAAGGGACCGCCCGAACACATTTTGGACCTGGAAGAGCCTACTGGATCGCGTCAGCGGCGACCGCGGTATCTGCTTCGGTTACTTTAACATCTCTGTCTTGATTGGCTTGCGCGATCTGCGTTTCGATGTGTTCAAGTAGCGCTGAGAAGTTGCCACCATTGTTGCGAATAACCGAGATAAAGGTAGAACGCTGCTCCTGCGCCATCCAGATGCCCAAGACCTTCACGTCGAATACTTTGAACCCATCATCGGTTTTTAGAAGCCACCATTCGACAGGAACAGGCGTACGGCCAGTCGTGAACTCTATCTGGCTGCTGACGATGACCTCTTTCCCCCTGTTTCCCTTCGGCTGTGAAGAGAGAATAGCGAACTGCTGGTCGGTATAGTCTGAAAGACGGCTGGCATAGACCTTGACGATGAACTCTTCAACCAGTGTGAGATATTGTGCTTTTTGCTCTGCTGTGGGCGTCCGTGCGTATTGACCCAGTGCAAAAATACCGATCCGAGGCACGTCCATGTTGCCCACAAACAAGGCGCGGAATTTTGTTTCAAGCGCCTGAGGCGTAAAGCCTTCCCGGCCGAGTATTTCAATCGCTTCTGACGCGATGTCATTAACGAAAGTTTCGGCTTGCTCGTCCCTTGCGGCATAGGCCGGCATTGCAATGAATGCCAGGCTCACCAGCACGAAAAGGCCGATAATGATGCTGCGGCGCGCCGGGGAAGGGGTTTGCCATAGTTGCCAAGTCATGTCGTCAACTCTCCTACCGCTTTAACTGCTGTCGGCCTATTTAGCCGTTATTCTTCTGACGTGAAGTTGATATTGGAGATGTCAGGCAGCGCGTCAACGTCAGTCACGCCGTTTTGAATTTCGTCCGCACGGCTCTGTCTGTAGAGCGATCGAATGGCAGCATAATAGTCGATCGAGGTGCGCTCAATTTCATCGAGTGTATCGAGATTGCGGGCACGCAGGTCAATGCCATTTACAACAAAACGCGTCACAGGGATCGTGTAGGCTTCGTCCCATAGGATGTAGGTTAGGGGGTCGAAAAAGCGGTCAACACCGAAACCTGCGAGGTCACGCGGCGGGGCCGGTCCTAGTAGTGGTGCGTAGAAATAAGGGCCTTCACCAACACCATAAACTGCCAGGGTCTGTCCGAAGTCTTCACCGTGGCGGGCGTATCCCCAACCAGTGGCTGGGTCGCCAAGCCCCAATACGCCAGCAGTCGTATTGATGCCAAATCTCGCTGTGGTGTCGCCAGCACGATCCCACTCTCCCTGGAGAAGGTCGTTGGCGAGGATGACTGGGCTCCGCAAATTGTCGAGGAAGTTGCGAACACCGTCTTTTGCAATAGTGGGCAACACACCGTCATAAATTTCAGCGGCGGGTCGGAGCAGGATGATGTCGAGGAAATTGTTGAGCTCAAAGAAGTAGCGGTTCAACGGCTCAATCGGGTCGTTTGCCTCTTCATAGGCTGCTACAGCGGCTGCATCAGCTGTATCGGGACGGGTTGCGCATCCAGAAAGAATAACAGCCAGTCCGAAGACGGCGATCATTGCGCGAAGGGAGTTTCGGCCAAATTCGATGTTCATTTTGTTCCTACATCATCAATGTCGGCGCATCTGAAGCTGTCTTCATCCATGCGCGATGTCACTCTCTACAGGTACGCTGTTGCTAGCACCTACCACATTAACTCGCCGTGAATATCGCTGAATATTGCCGATTTGAGGGCGAACTAAAGGCTATATAGGGCGGGACTCACTACAGGGAATACAATTCTTTGCTACCACGCTCAGAGCGCGGTTAACCAGCCTGCCGCGAGACAGGCTGTTGGAAATCGGCACCATGTTGCCAAAATACCTCTGAAGTTAGTGGGGATTTGGCAGTGAGACGGCCGGACCATCCAATTCATCTTTTGTTTTGAGTTTGGATATAAAGATATGTATATATCGTTCCTTACGGTCTTTTCTGCGGTGCCGATTCTCGGTGCCAAAAGTGAGGTGGTCTGTGGAGACATTGCTAACAGGGTTGCGCGCTGCAGGTGAGCCAACACGGCTTCGGCTGTTGATGTTGCTTGCCCGAAGCGAACTCACTGTTAGCGAGCTGACCCAGATATTGCGACAGAGCCAGCCGCGTGTGAGCCGACATCTAAAGCTGCTTTGTGAAGCTGGACTTTTGGACCGGTTCAGAGAGGGAAGCTGGGTATTCTATCGCCTTGCAACCCAGGTCGGAGATGGTGATCTCGTTCAGTTCCTGGTGCGGGCATTGCCAGCCGATGACCCGGTGGTTGCCCGTGATCTGGAAAGGTTGAAGTCGGTTAAAGAGGCGCGGGCTGAGCGCGCTGCTGCCTTTTTCAGAGAGAATGCGGATGAGTGGGACCTGATCAGGGCACTTTATGTGCCGGAGATAAAGGTGGAGGAGGCGCTTTCTGCACTTGTGCCCGCGCCGCGTCTCAACGCGATTCTCGATCTTGGAACTGGCACCGGGCGTATGCTCGAAATCTTTGCGGACAAGGCTGAGCGCGCTGAGGGTGTTGATCTAAGTCCCGAAATGTTGGCATTTGCGCGGACGCGATTGGACGATGCAGGGCTCTCCCATGCGCATGTTCGGCAGGGCGACATATTTGATCTGACCTTTGTGGATGGTGAGTTTGATCTCGTGACGCTACATCAGGTTCTTCATTATTTGGATGACCCTGCAGCGTCTATTCAGGAGGCTGCGAGAGTTCTTGCACCTGGTGGGCGTTTGCTGATTGCTGATTTTGCGCCCCACGATCTCGATTTCCTGCGAGATGAACAGGCGCATCGACGATTGGGTTTTGCTAAGGCAGAAATCAGCGATTGGTGCCGCAGTGCTGGACTAGAAGTTGTGAACGAGGTTGCGCTTCCCCCTGACGGTGATGAGGCAAAGCTGACTGTGTTGATTTGGGCAGCGGAGAAGCCGGCGGAGACCGGTGGTGACAAAAAAGGAGCGGCGGTATGAGTTCCCTCGGAGATAGATTTAGAGGACGGGACGATGTGCGCGTCTCGTTTGAGTTTTCTCCACCAAAGACGGTTGAGGCGGAAGAAAAACTCTGGACGGCCATTGAACGTTTGGCTCCGTTGCGTCCTGCCTTTGTGTCGGTGACTTATGGAGCTGGCGGCAGCACACGCGAACGGACTCATGCCACCGTCAAGCGCATGGTGAATGAGACAGATCTGAAGCCAGCTGCGCATCTGACATGCGTGGGGGCTTCGAAAGCGCAAGTGGACGGTGTTATTCAGGGCTACTGGGATGCTGGTGTTCGGCACATTGTTGCTATTCGTGGCGACATGCCGGATATGCAGGGTCCTTACAAAGCTCACGAGGACGGGTATTTGAGCACAGCGGATCTTGTCCGCGGTATCAAGGCCATTGGCGACTTTGAAGTGACCGTCAGCATCTATCCTGAGCGGCATCCTGAGAGTGCGAGCTTTGATCATGATATTGATTTGCTGAAAGCAAAGATTGATCAAGGTGCTACCCGTGCCATCGCGCAATTTGCGTTTGAGACGGAGCATTATGAGCGCCTGCTGGAGCGGGTCAGGAAAGCGGGTATCGATATCCCGATCATTCCGGGCATCATGCCGACGACGAATTTTAAGGGTGTCGTTCGGATGGCTGAACGCTGTGGCGCGACAATCCCGGATTGGTTAGCTGCCTACTATGATGGTCTTGATGATGAATTGCCGACCCGTCGGCTGATCGCGGCGACGGTTGCTGCAGAACAGGTTCATGATCTTGAGCGCTTAGGCTTTAGGGATTTCCATCTCTACACGCTGAATCAGGCTGATCTTACATATGCAATCTGCCATATCCTGGGCTACAAGCCCCTCGCGGTTTCTTGAAGGAGGAACGCATCATGACCACAGATAAGAAGAGAGATGAACGTGTTGCTGAGCTCTATCGCTCAGTGAAAGAGCGTATTCTGGTGCTCGATGGCGCGATGGGTTCCTTGATCCAGGGCTATGGTCTGGAGGAAGCGGACTACCGTGGTGATATTCTGAAAGATCATCATATTGACGTGAAAGGGGATAATGAACTTTTATCTCTCACCCGTCCTAATGTGATCCGCGAAATTCATTTGAACTATTATCGCGCTGGCGCGGATTTCGCTGAGACGAATACGTTTGGCTCCAACACGGTCGCCCAGGGTGACTATGAGTTGGAACATTTGGCTTATGAGATGAATGTTGCCAGTGCAAAGATTGCACGTGAGGCGGCAGATATCGCAGAAGCTGAAGATGGACGCATACGCTACGTGGTCGGCACGCTTGGGCCGACGCCGCGGACAGCCTCGCTTTCGCCGGATGTCAACGATCCAGGTTTCCGGAATATCACCTTTGATGCGCTGGAAGATGCCTATGCCGAAGCGACACGCGGCCTGATTGAGGGTGGCTCTGACACCATTATGGTCGAGACCATTTTTGACACGCTGAACGCCAAGGCTGCGCTGGTTGCGATCCAGAATGTTTTCGCTGAGACAGGTGTTGAACTGCCAGTGATGATCTCCGGCACGATTACGGATGCATCCGGCCGGCTTCTCTCGGGGCAAACGGTTGAGGCATTCTGGTACTCCGTGCGTCACGTGAAACCGTTCTCAATTGGTCTCAACTGTGCGCTGGGAGCTGAACAGCTTCGCCAGTACATTGATACGCTTGCGCGGATTTCAGATGTCGATGTATCTGCTCACCCAAATGCCGGGTTGCCGAATGAATTTGGTGAATATGATCAGTCTCCTGAAGCGATGGCTGCGCTCGTCGGTGAGTTTGCGGAAAGTGGCCTTGTGAACATTGTTGGAGGATGTTGCGGTTCAACACCAGAACATATCGCAGCAATTGTCGACGCTGTTTCGACCGCTGCGCCTCGCGAAATTCCCAAGATAGAAACCCGCATGCGTTTATCAGGGCTTGAGCCCTTCGTGCACGGATAGGAATACAGTACATGTCCAATCAGACCGCCACGTTTATCAACGTGGGCGAACGAACCAATGTGACCGGTTCGGCCAAATTTAAAAAACTCATTCTCGAGGATGATTATGAGGCTGCTCTGGCTGTTGCGCTGCAGCAGGTGGAGAATGGTGCGCAGATCATCGATGTGAATATGGATGAGGGCATGTTGGACTCAGAAGCTGCAATGGTGCGCTTCATGAACCTCATCGCGTCTGAGCCGGACATTTCGCGTGTGCCGGTGATGATTGACTCATCTAAATGGAATGTCATCGAAGCTGGTCTGAAATGTGTGCAAGGCAAGGCTATTGTTAACTCCATTTCGCTGAAGGAAGGCGAAGAAGCGTTCCTGGAACAGGCGCGCAAGGTGAAAGCCTATGGCGCTGCTGTTGTGGTTATGGCTTTTGATACAGATGGCCAGGCGGACACGGCTGACCGGAAGTTCGAAATCTGTGAGCGGTCCTACAAGCTCCTGACGGAGACGGTCGGCTTGCCACCGGAAGACATAATTTTTGATCCAAATATCTTTGCTGTGGCGACGGGCATCGAAGAACATAATGATTATGGGGTCGCCTTCATTGAAGGAACGCGCCGCATTAAGGAAAACCTGCCGCACTGTCACGTGTCTGGCGGTGTTTCCAACGTCTCGTTCTCATTTCGTGGCAACAATGCTGTGCGCGAGGCTATGCATTCTGTGTTTCTTTATCATGCCATCAAGGCGGGTATGGATATGGGGATTGTGAATGCCGGGCAGCTGGCGATTTACGAAGACATTCCCATAGAACTCAGAGATGCGGTTGAAGATGTCATCCTCAATCGCCGTGATGACGCAACGGAGCGATTGCTCGACGTTGCTGAACAATTCAAGGGAGAGGGTGGCAAGAAAAAGGTTGAAGACCTTTCCTGGCGTGAGGTGCCGGTCAAAGACCGGCTGCGCCATGCCCTGGTTAATGGGATCACTGCCTTCATTGAGGAAGATACGGAAGAAGCCCGTCAGGAAGCAGAGCGACCGCTTCATGTGATTGAAGGGCCGTTGATGGACGGCATGAATGTTGTGGGCGACCTTTTTGGTGCCGGCAAGATGTTCCTGCCCCAGGTGGTGAAGTCAGCGCGTGTGATGAAGCAGGCGGTGGCCTATCTCATGCCTTACATGGAGAAGGAAAAAGAGGAACTTGGGATTACCGAGGATTCCTCCAATGGCACCATCCTGATGGCGACGGTGAAGGGCGATGTGCACGATATTGGTAAGAACATCGTCGGTGTCGTGTTGCAATGTAACAATTACAAGGTGATCGACTTGGGCGTTATGGTGCCTGCTGCGAAGATCCTTGAAACTGCGAAAGAAGAGAACGTCGATATTATCGGGCTCTCGGGTCTCATCACGCCAAGCCTTGATGAAATGTGTCACGTGGCAGCCGAAATGGAACGTCAGGACTTTAGCGTGCCGTTGTTGATCGGTGGTGCGACTACAAGCCGTGTGCATACGGCAGTGAAAATCCATCCCAATTATGACAAAGGCCAGGCGGTCTACGTACCAGATGCCAGTCGCGCCGTGGGGGTTGCAAATTCGCTGCTCTCTGAAACGCAGGCAGACCAATACAAGACTGGTATCGCCGAAGAATATACTCAAATGGCTGAAGCCCATGCGCGTGGGCAATCCAAAGGCGAACGCCTGTCGCTGGCAGATGCCCGGGCCAATCACTTTGCCATTGATTTTGCGGAATATGTGCCGCCGAAGCCGACCTTCCTTGGGCTAAAGACGGTTGACGATGTCTCCTTGGAAGATTTGGTGCCTTACATTGATTGGACGCCATTTTTTGCCACCTGGGAAATGAAGGGGAGCTACCCGCGCATTTTGACCGACGACAAGATGGGCGAGGCGGCAACCCAGCTTTTCAATGATGCACAAAAGCTGCTTGATCAGATGGTCGGCGAAAAATGGCTCTCGCCCAAGGGGGTTGTTGGCTTCTGGCCGGCAAACAGGATCGCAGAAGACGATATTGAACTCTACACTGATGACACGCGCGAGCACCGTCTTGCGATGTTCCATACGCTTCGTCAGCAAATGGCGCGGAAGAATGATCGTGCCCATGTGGCGCTGGCTGACTTTGTCGCTGAGCAGGGTACCCATGATTATGTTGGCGGGTTTGCGGTTACCGCCGGTCACGGGGAGGACGAACATGTTGCGCGGTTTGATGCGGACCATGATGACTATTCCAAAATTCTGATGCAGGCCCTTGCCGACAGATTTGCCGAAGCGTTTGCGGAATATTTGCACGCGCGGGTTCGCCGTGAATTCTGGGAATATGCTGACGAGGGCGGGCTCTCTCCTGACGATCTGATTGCGGAGAAGTATGCTGGCATTCGCCCGGCGCCTGGCTATCCGGCACAGCCTGACCACACGGAAAAGCGGACGCTCTTTAGGCTTCTGGAAGCTGAACGGAGGACCGGAATTACGCTCACTGAAAGCTGCGCCATGTGGCCGGGCTCATCTGTGTCCGGACTCTATTTTTCACACCCTGACAGCTACTACTTTGGTGTAGGTCGGGTAGAAAAAGACCAGGTGGAAGACTATGCAGCACGAAAAGGCATGAGCGTTGATGAGACGGAACGCTGGTTGGCACCGGTGCTTAACTACGCGCCAGGGCGCTGATTTCCGCCATTTTCTTAATCCGTAGGCTGAAACAACTAGATCGATTTTATGGAAAAATAGATCTTTTAGTTCTTCTTTAACCATGTTGCTCAACCATAGTTCTATTCAGCGCGGGGCTGGATAGAACTAGGGGATGGTTATGACTCAGATCGATACGGTTCAAGACACTAGCGTAATGGAAGAGTTGGAACGTCGCGTGCTTTTCACGCGGATCACCGAAGCAGACTCAGTGGCTCTGCGGGAGTTTAAAGAGGTTCTCTCCCAGCGTATGGAAGAGTTGCTGGACGAGTTTTATTCGCATGTAACGTCGGTCCCTAACCTCAAAGCCCTGTTTAGAGACGCAGCTCACATTTCCCACGCAAGAGAAGCGCAGAAGAAGCATTGGATGCTGCGGGTCTTCTCCGGCAATTTTGATGCAGATTATGTGACCAGTGTTTCAGCTATCGGACATGCGCATGCGCGCATCGGGCTCGATCCGCGCTGGTACATTGGGGCTTATTGCTTTGTGATCGGGCGTCTGCATGCGATTACACAGGAAACCTACATTGATGATCCAGAACGGATGATGCGGACCATTGAGGCCGTGAACAAAGCGGTCTTTCTGGATATGGATTTTGCCATTTCGATTTACATTGATCAGGCGAAGGAAATGGCGACGACACTCTTGAAGCAGCAGGCTGAGCGGTTTGAAGAAAATGTTAAGGACGTTGTGACTTCAGTGTCGAATGCGGCAACAGAGCTTGAGGCGACTGCAGGGACTGTGGCGGCAGCGGCAGAAGAATCCGCCTCGCAATCGGGCACTGTGTCGGCTGCAACTGAGGAATGTCAGGCGTCGATCGCAAGCATCAAAGATCAGTTCCAGAACGCATTGGAATATACGCGCTCTGCAGTCGAGCAGGCGGGGTCTGCTGAGACGACAATTGGTGGATTGAACACGTCAGCTGACGCCATTGGCGAGTTCTCCAAAACCATTAGTGATATTGCCGGGCAGACAAACCTGTTGGCTCTGAATGCAACGATTGAAGCAGCGCGCGCCGGTGACGCAGGCAAAGGGTTTGCCGTGGTTGCAAGTGAAGTAAAAGCGCTTGCCCAGCAAACGGCCAGCGCGACGGAGGAAATCGCCTCTCGGATTGATGCCATCCAGAAGGAAGTGCAGACAACCGGCGGCGCCATCAGCGAAGTGGCGTTGACGATCAAGAAGATTGACGAAATGTCTTCGGAGATATCCGGCGCGATGGGCGAGCAAGAGGTGGCGATGCAGGAGGTGGCGTCAAATGTCACCGGCATCAGCGAAGCTTCCGCAGAGACCAGTCAGGCAACTACGGAAACAATGTCGGCGACGGCGGAGCTTGCCAAACAATCGAATGTATTAGAGGAACGTGTAGATGCGTTCCTCGCAGAGGTCCGCGCAGCGGGCTAACCCGGCCCGCGTTTCCCCTGCGGTCCCGTCGCGTTCCCACCACAAACGCGACAAGACGGAGTGTCGGCTAACGCTGACACTCCGTCGGCGGTTTTGGTTGGATGGCTATTTGGATGTTCAGTTCTCTGAAGAGTGTTGTGAGCTCTCGTTCTTGACCAAACCGGTGTCTCTCGTAAACGTCAAAAACAGGATCAGCGTTGCAGACAATATCGTCAGTGTGGCGTTCATCATGCCAATTGGAAGTCCCGAAGACGTGAAAAGTGCTTGCAGTAATTCATCGGCCTCGGCCCCAGCTATGGCTGCAACAAAGGCAAGTAGAAAATATTTGGATACATCGCTCTTTCCATCCTTGGATTCTGCGTCGCAGGCGTGATTGCCAAGTTGGACATATGCCGTCACCATTAGGAAGCCCGAGGTAGTTCCAATGGCAAATTGAAGGGTGAGCCAAATACTCGTCGCGCCTGCGGCAATTGTAACTATGTACAATACGGCCAATGTGACCAACAGAATAGATAGTGCGAGCGTTAATTGGCTTAAGTCCAACAAACCTCTGATCGCGCGTTGCGCTAGGATCAAGAGGATTACAACGTCCGCTGTCGCGGCAGCGACCAGCAAAATCGTTGCCAGATTACGTGTGTCGGGTGTTGCGGCATCTATATCAATTCCAACACACAGGCAGATCAAGAAGATTGTCGCAAGGGGTCTCAGGATTTCCCGTTTTGCTTTAGCCTCATGAAAGAACAGCGTGCCATCGGATGTTTGAGCACTTTTTCCCGTGTTGGCAGTAGTTGCATTCCATGCTGCTGCTGCAGCTACCATCAAAATTCCTGTCATAGCAAAAAACGGGATTGCTAGGGTGTGCTCGCTATACGCGATCGGGCTGATTGATAATGCTGAGGTTAGACCACCAACCGATGCGGCGGCGGTTGTTGTTAGGAAGAGGTGAAGCCGGTGCGGTCGTGACGGTGCTGTTGTGCTGATCAAGGGGTTGATTAGCTCGCCCAAAATGGGTTTTGAATAAAGTAGAATTACCGCCACCATGGCTGGTGACAGATAAGGCGCTTCAGGGTTGGCGGCAAATAGTGCCAATGCACATGCGGTGATCGTGAGACTCAGCATAATCACATAATGATAGACTGACCTTCCCACGATGGTCCGGTCGCCGAAGAAAAGCAATAAAACGACCAAGGGGATGACTCCCCAGCTTGCTGTCGATATGACCTCTGCGATTGAAGCGAGGGTGGCCAAGGATCCGGCATCATGAGAAAGTGCAAAGATTGTAGCCGGGGTGCTGAGAAGACCTACGCAGAAGGCAATGGAGTACAGCATCCATCTAAGCTGAGGCCGAGTTATGGTCTCTGTCTCTTGTGTCATCGAAATCCATTCTTCTATTTTAAATGGATTGTATCACTATGAGTGACAGCTGCCACTGGGTGTTTAGCCCAATACGCCCGTCGGTAGGCCGTCGATGCTGGTCTGGTTTTTTTCGTCCCAATAGTCTTTCATGCCGATGCGCGGCTCATGTGCCGATCCAGGCGCTCGTTACCGCCGCTTCTCTGACTCTTCAAGTGCACGAGAAATACGCCGTAAGATCACATTGCGGGACTTATCGTCAGCTGCTGTGTCGAGCAAGTCTCTCAAGCGCAATGAAAATTCTGCGAGTTCATTGTGCCAGTCTCGACCGCCGATGAATTCCGGCGACAAACGGTGAGGCTTGGGTTTGAACTTGACCTTGCTCTTGCCACCGAGAAGGTCGACCGTATCGTCTAGGCTTGGAACTATAATGAGCTCAGGAGGCACACCCGCTGACTGCAAGTCGGTCCGGAGTGCCTCCAACCCGGCATCTTCCCCATGAGTCAGAAAGACGGCGGAGTTTATGGGACGGCGGTCTAACAACCAAGATACAAGCTGTTCTCCATCCGCATGCCCAGAGTACACGTCAATCTGGCGAATGGCTGCTTTGACTTTTAGGTCTTCGCCCTGGATCTTGACCGACGAGAGGCCCTGGGAAAGGAGATTGCCCAAGGTACCTGGGGCCTGATAGCCCACTAACAGCACCGTGGCATCCTTTCGCCACAGGTTCTGCTTCAGGTGATGACGAATACGGCCTGCCTCACACATGCCGCTACCTGCCATGATAATCGAGCCGCCATGGACCCGTGCAATTGCCTTGCTTTCGTCAACTGTTTCTGTGAAACGAATATTGGATCGATGAAAAATATTCTTTTTGCCGTTCGTGTCTTCTAGGCTTGCCGCATTTTTCGCGAAGACTTCTGTTGCTTTGATTGCAAGTGGGGAATCAAGAAAGATCGGCACATTTGGAATCCGGCCTTCATCAGACAAGTCGGAGAGATCAAGCAGAAGTTCTTGTGTTCGCTCGATAGCAAATACGGGTATCAGGAGATTGCCACCTTTTGAGAGCGCGGTATTGACCTCATGCTCAAGTATGTTGCGGCGGCTCTGGGGGCTTGCGTCGGTCCGCGGCCGACCGCCATATGTGCTTTCGCAGAAGACATAGTCCCAGTTGGACGGTGCATCCGGGTCAGGGTGAAATAATTTGTGCTCTGGCCCGATGTCACCTGAAAACAGAAGACGGGTTGTGTGTGAACCGTTACCTCCGGTAGTCACTTCGACTTCGATGGATGCGGCGCCGAGTATATGGCCTGCGTTCCAGTAACGGGCCCGGACGCTGTCTGCGACATCGCACCATTGTTCATATTCGACAGCGGAGAAAGACTTGAGCGCGGTGGTGGCATCCTGTCTCGTATAGATTGGTGCTACAGCGTCGCGGCCCCGTTGCTGATTTCGCCGATTGAGTCTGGCGACCTCAGTTTCCTGGATGTAGCCACTGTCCGGCAGCATATAGGTGAGCAGATCCAGAGTTCCGTGTGTTGCAAAAATTGATCCACGAAAGCCCTTTTTAACGAGCTTTGGAATGAGCCCCGAATGGTCGATATGCGCGTGTGTTAGTAGGACGAAATCAATCTGCTCCGGATCAAACGGAAATGCCCCGTAGTTTAGCTCCTTAAGGGTCTTTGATCCCTGAAACATGCCGCAATCCACAAGAAACTGACAGGTTTCTGTCTGCAGCCAGTAACATGACCCAGTGACAGTTCCAGCGGCTCCGCAGAACGTCAGTAGCATGCGACGTCATCCATAATCATCGACCTTTTCTGTTATTCTCGGGTGAGATGATTATCACACTCTCGCAAGGCGTGCGCCATGCCGATCACCCCAAAACCCCCGTCGGCAGACCGTCAATGCTGGTTTGGTTCTTCTCGTTCCAATAGTCTTCGACACCGTCGCGGCCTTTCTTGTCGGCCCAGTCGCGCAGGACATCGCGCTCGCCCTCATACTCAAAGAGAGGGACGGCATAGCCACAGCTGGTCTGCACCAGATCGATTTTCATTTTGTAATATTGGCGTGAGCCCGTTTCTGCTGGGATCAGCTCTTCGCAAGTGGCCCAGGCAGGGTCACGGGGGTGAATGGTTTCCGCTTCTCCATAGACGCGCAGGATGCGCGGCGGGCCGTCAAAGGCACACCACATGATGGTCATGCGGTTGGTGTCGGCAAGATGCGCAGCGGTTTCATTGCCAGAGCCGGTGAGGTTCATCCAGATAAGTTCGTTTGGGCCGGTGATCTTGAGACTGTCATGGCCCTTGGGAGAGAGATTGACTCGGCCTTCTGTGGCGGCTGTCGCCACGAAAAAGATCTTCTGCTTTTCAATGAACTTGATGAGGGGGTCTGCCAGTTCTGGAAACTGTTTTGCCATCGGATGTGCTCTCCCGTTTGTTGATGGCTCAACATAGTGGCTGCGGTATCAGACTTCTATGGTAGAGCCAATTGGTTCCCGGTCGCGACACTGATGGTTCTGACTAGGCCATATCTTCCGTCAGCCTCTCGAGGATGCAGCGCCCCATCTCTGCATGGCGGCGATTGTCGATGAGCCCCGTATCAAGCAGGACTACGCCAAAGATCACGGCCCAGCCTTTTGCGCGGGCCCAGAGGGCAGGGTCGTTATCGTCATAAGCATTAATGGCGTTCGCCCGCGCGCCTTGATTTTCCAGCAGCATCCAAATGGAGGCAAGGTCAGTTGCGCGGTCGCCGCTGGTCATGTCCCCCCAGTCGATCACAGCTGAAATGCGGCCCTCGTTTACAAGCACATTTCGTGCATGAAGATCCCCATGTAGCCAGGTGGGGTTGGTGTCTTCTGGTGCGGCCAGCGCTTCGGCCCAGGCCCGATAGACCTGCGGGTTGATATCGTCTGTCTCTTCGAGAAGACGCGCCATGCGCTCTTCATTGTTTTCAGCCCGCGTCGAGAGCGGAATGCCCCGGACGCGATTGACCGGTGCGTCGGCGGGGGCGGGCTGATGCAGCGCCTTCAGAAAACCAGCCAGAACGACAGCTTGATCATCTGACGGGTAGCCGAGGTCAGCTGCTTTGCCGTCGATCCAGGGGACGATGCTCCAGGGCCAGGGATAGCCATCATCCGCAGCACCCACGTGGACAGGTGCGGGAATAGGTAAGGGCAGGTGCGGCGCAAGCTCGGGCAACCAGCGCTGTTCGTTTTCAATGCAGGAGGCAGCGGCGGTGCGGCGCGGCAAACGCACCATGTAGGTGTCGCCCAGCCGATACATCTCATTGTCAAAGCCTACTTCAAAGCGTTTGATTGGCAGATCTGCCAGATCCGGGTGTTGGCTTTTCAGAAGACGCCGCACGAGGACTTCGTCAATGTCCACTTCTGCAGGTGGGCTTCCTGGCGGCATTTCATAAGTAGGGGTGAAGTCGGTCATGGCAGCCTCCGAAATTGGGGCGCGGACTATCCTCCCAGGGCGGAGGAAATGCAAGTGCAGTAGCCGGTCAGTGGGCGCAAAACCAAGTGTGGTTTAGTCGCGGACGTTCTCGCCGCCATCTTCCAGCTGGGAGGGACGGCTCCAATAGTGGAATTGCGGTGTCCATTCTGACGTGCCGATGCCAGCGAGGCTAAGGAAATGCCAGACCGGCGAGTAGAGGTCACCTGGACCGAAGGCTGTGCGCCCGCGTGCCACGATCTTTCCGGCGGTACGTTCGTAGACGGCGGCACCAGGACAATTGTCATAGCCTGCCATCGTACATCGTTCAGTCATGTACGCCCCGCCCCCATGGGAGGCCATCGTAAATTTCCACCCTCGGTCGAGTGCCATGCGACGTTGGAGGTCGGGTGGGTCTTTTGACACCAACGTGACGGCCATGGCGTCCTCAAGGTGGTCCAACACACCGTTGATGCCATCAGCCCATAGGGTGCAATAGCGGCACGCCTGACCCATATTGTGGATCATAAGCAGCCGGTCGCGGTCCCTGAACAGGTCAGAGAGTGCGGCCTCCCCATCGAGGGTTTTGAATGTGTAGCCAGGGACTTCTGCGCCTTCCTCGGCGCGGCGGAGTGCTGCCAAGGCTTGTGACTTTTCCATAATTTCAAGTTCGAGCTTTTCTGCCTCGGTCATGTTGCTCTTGCCTCGGTGTCTGCCAGTTTGTCGGTGCGGATGATTGCCTCAGTGTGGCTCGGCTGTGCCGTCCGCGACAGCTTTTTTTAGGTCAAAGAGGCTGCCCATTTTTCTGACCATTGGTAGAGGCCACCAAACTCTTCCTGAAGCTCTTTGCCTAGCGCAGTCAGCGCATAGCCGTCAGAGGTGGCGTCGACAAACCTCGCCTCTTTCAATGCTTTAAGACGACTGTTCAGAACGCTGGGGCTCACGCCGTCGCAGGCAGTTTGCAAGGCGCGAAAGGTGAGCGCGCTGTCACGCAGTTCCCAGAGAATGCGCAAGGCCCACCGCTGTCCCAGTAGATCAAGCAGCGCCATAATGGGTTTGCCTGTCGTGGATCCTCTTACCGGGTGTCCCGGCGTGGGGGATTTGGATTTCTTTGCCAAGAAAATGCCTCATGCCTCTTGCGCTACGAAAAAAGTAGCATTATGTTTTTGCTATTAATTTAGTAGCACAGAACCCGGAGAGACCCAATGACGATATCCCCCCGTATTGCACCGGCTGAAACACCTTATGATGCCGCTGTTCAGACGCAGTTTGACCGGCTGATGCCACCGGGCGTCGATCCGCTGGTGCTGTTTCGCACTCTGGCGAACGACTCTCGATTGTTTTCCCGCTTTATGGGGGCGGGGCTGCTGGATAAAGGACATCTGTCCCTTCGTGAACGGGAACTCGCGATTGACCGAACCTGCGCGAAGACGGGATGCGCCTATGAGTGGGGCGTGCACATTACCCTTTTCAAAGACAAGGTCGCGCTCACGGAGGACGAGATTGACGCGCTCGCAACCAAAACACCTGAAGAGGGCGGCTGGAGTTCGCGCGAGGCGCTGATCCTGAAACTCATGGACGCGCTTCATCAGACATCGCGCGTTGACGGTGATCTCTGGAGTGAGTTGCGATCTGAGTTTGAGGAGATGCAGCTCCTGGAGCTCATTATGCTGGCAGGCTTCTATCACACAGTGGCGTATCTCTGTAACGGCCTTGACCTGCCTTTGGAGCCCTATGGTGCGCCGCTCCCTCAGGCATAGATTTTCATAAGAAGCAGCTGCATGATGAGCTCTTAAAAGATGAGAGGTTCATGGTGTCGTCGCTTGCTGAAGTGGAGCGTGTGCTGAAAGCCGCTGCGAAGGGTATTCCCAAAGCAAAGGCGAAAGAGCGCGCATTCTTCATGAAAACAAAGATGCCGCTGCTCGGCCTGACCGTTCCGGAACAGCGGAAGCTCGCGAAACGGGGATACTCCTTCTCCGATCTGCCCGCGGAGGACCTTGCGGCGATCTGGACGGAGGTCTGGCATGGCGCCAAAACCCATGAAGGGAAGATGCAGGCGGGCCTGACGCTGGAACAATTTGCTCCTGAACTAGGGTTCGATGCGCTTTGGGCGTTGACGCAGGATTGGTGTTCGACGATCAATTGTTGGGATCAATCAGATACTTTGTCAGCTCACGTGGCGCGTGCGCTCGAAGAAAAGCCCAAAATGGTCTGGCCCGTTTTGCAGGC
The DNA here is from genome assembly GCA_965283695.1 of uncultured Parvibaculaceae bacterium. Taxonomy (GTDB): domain Bacteria; phylum Pseudomonadota; class Alphaproteobacteria; order Parvibaculales; family Parvibaculaceae; genus Mf105b01. The sequence goes on from CBDIPP010000001.1 coordinate 506,791, forward strand.
CTGGAATGGTGACGCTGACCCATGGAAGCGGCGGCAGTCTGTTGTTGGGCTGTTCTTCTACACCCGTTTCCGGGCCAAATGCCCGCCGGTCGCTCGGTCTCTCAAACTGATCACCGATTTGCTGAAGGACAAAGACTACTATGTCCAGAAGGGTGTCGGGTGGGCTTTGCGTGAATGCTACAACGCCTATCCGGATAAGACGTTTCTCTTTCTGAAGAAGCACGCGGGCGTTGTCCATCCGGATGCCTTTTCGGCAGCGATGGAAAAAGTTTCACCGCAAGAAAAAGCCGAGATCAAAAAGATCCGAAAGATGACCCGCGGTCGGTAGTGGGGCCGACTTTAAGGCTTGCCGTATCCGCCGCCGCCTGGCGTTTCGATGATAATTGTGTCGCCTGTCTGCACATCACATTCGGCAAGGCTGTCCAGTTTCTCGCGGGTGCCGTTGGCGCGTAGGGCGGTATTTTGGCCAAGGGCTGCATCGCTGCCACCGTTAAGACCGGTTGGGGCAATCTGCCGATGTGTTGAGAGAATGGAGACATGCATGGGCTCACGGAACCGGATGGCTCGGTGGACACCGTCTCCTCCCGTGTGCTTGCCTGTCCCGCCGGTGCCCCGCCGAATAGAGAAATCATCCAGCACAACGGGGAAACGCCATTCCAGAATTTCAGGATCTGTGAGCCGTGAATTGGTCATGTGGGTGTGCACCGCGTCAGCTCCGTCAAAGTCAGGACCGGCGCCAGCCCCACCGCAGATGGTTTCGTAATACTGATGGGTGGCGTTTCCGAAGGTGAGATTGTTCATGGTGCCCTGCGCTGCAGCCATGGCGCCGAGTGCCCCAAAAAGCGCGTCGGTTACCGCCTGGCTGGTTTCCACATTGCCGCCGACGACAGCTGCGGGAAAAGTGGGGCTCAGCATGGAGCCTTCAGGGATGATGAGGGTGAGTGGTTTCAGACACCCATCATTGAGGGGGATGTCATCGTTCACCATGCAGCGGAAGACATAGAGGACGGCGGCACGACAGACGGAGGAGGGCGCGTTCAGATTGTTCGGTCTGACAGCGCTGGTGCCAGTGAAATCGACAATGGCGGACCGCGTGTCTTTGTCGACGCTGATCGCGACTTTGATGATCGACCCATCGTCCATCTTTTGTTCAAACGAACTGTCTGCGAGGTTTGCAATGATGCGGCGGACGCTTTCCTCGGCATTGTCCTGAACGTGACCCATATAGGCATTCACCACATCAAGCCCATATTGCTCGACCATCTTGCGCAACTCCTGGGCGCCTTTCTCACAGGCTGCCGCCTTGGCGCGCAGATCGGCAATGTTCTGGTCCGGATTGCGGGCGGGGTAGGGGGCTTCTGTCAGCAGGTGCCGTAGGTCGTCTTCGCGGAAGGTGCCTTCATCCATCAGTTTGAAATTGTCGATCAGGACGCCTTCTTCTTCCACGGTGCGGGAGGACGCAGGCATGGACCCAGGCGCAATGCCGCCAATATCTGCGTGATGGCCGCGGGCGGCGACATAGAAGAGGCGTTCCGTGTTGTGCTCATCAAAAACGGGCGCGACGACCGTGATATCGGGTAGATGAGTGCCGCCATTATAGGGGGCGTTCAGAACAAAGACGTCTCCCGGCTTCATGTCAGGGTTTTGGTCAATGATCGTTTTGACGCTGGTGCCCATGGACCCTAAGTGAACGGGCATATGGGGCGCGTTCGATACCAACCCTCCGGTCCGGTCAAAGACCGCACAGGAGAAGTCCAGACGCTCTTTGATGTTCACCGAATGGGCGGTCTTTTGCAGCGTGAACCCCATCTGCTCTGCAATGGACATAAAGAGGTTGTTGAAAATTTCCAGCATCACAGGGTCTGCCTGGGTCCCAACCGCGTGTCGTTTGGCGCGGGCTGTTGTGCGGGTAAGGACCATGTGGTTGAGGTCGGTTACCTCAGCGCTCCACCCGTCTTCAACAACAATCGTAGCTGTCGGCTCAATGATGAGGCAGGGGCCGCCTAGCTCATCGCAAGGACGCAGTTTCTCTCGGAGATAGACCGGTGCCTCATGCCATTCCCCTCGTGAGAAGAAACGCGTCGTTTGATCTGGTGTGGCCCTGCCGTCTCTGGCGACAAGCTGTGGTGGCGTCTCATCGGCACGGGTGTCGTTGCCAATGGCCTCCACCGAGATGGCTTCTACAATGATGCCGCGGTCTTCATCAAAGAAACCGAATTGAAGCTGGTGTGCTTTCTCAAATGCCTGGCGCATGTCGGCGGTGTCATGGTCGAGGATGAGGGCGGTATCTGTTCCCTCATAGCGCAGGTGCAGGCGCGTCACAGTCTCGATCTGGTCTACACTTAGCCCCTGGTTCAGAAGTTCCTGGCGGCTCGCTGTCGCAAGCCGCTCTTCACTGGAGCTGAATGTTTCCCCAAACGCCTGGTCGAGTTTTTTCTCAACGGCTTCTTCCCGTGTTGCGCGGATGCTCGCCAGACCCATTCCATAGGCGGACAGAATGCCGGAGAAGGGATGAAAGTGGATCTTCTCCATGCCCAGTGCATCTGCGACCAGACAGGCATGTTGACCACCAGCGCCGCCGAAACAGGCAAGGGCATAGCCGGTGACGTCATAGCCGCGCTGAACCGAAATTTTTTTGATCGCCTGCGCCATGTTTTCGACAGCGATGGACAGGTAGCCATCGGCAATCTGTTCCGGCGATTGACCTACGGTCTCAGCAGCTTGCTCTGCAAACCCTTGGAGCGCTGCGTCTCTGTCGAGCGGCATGTCTGCCTGAGGCCCAAAGACTTTTGGAAAGAGGTCGGGGATAAGTTTGCCGAGGGCGACATTGGCATCGGTCACTGTGAGGGGCCCGCCACGGCGATAGCTTGCGGGGCCGGGGTCGGCGCCTGCGCTGTGTGGACCTGCTCTGAATCGTGCACCATCGAAGGTGAGAATGGAACCACCACCGGCAGCCACTGTGTGGATCTGCATCATGGGCGCGCGGAGCCGAACACCCGCAACCTCAGTTTCGAAGGTGCGTTCTAAGGTGCCGTCATAGTGACAGACGTCAGTTGACGTGCCGCCCATGTCAAAGCCAATGATCTTATCGAACCCGGCAAGGGCGGCTGTTTCCACAGCGCCGATCACGCCGCCAGCAGGGCCGGAGAGGATCGCGTCTTTACCTTGAAACAGGGCGGCGTCTGTGAGGCCGCCAGAGCTTTGCATGAATAGCAGTTTTGCCTTTTCGGTATCGTTCCCCGCGTTCAGTTCTTTGGCAACCTGATTCACATAGCGCCGGAGGATGGGGGAGAGGTAAGCGTCCACTACGGTGGTGTCGCCGCGCCCCACAAATTTCATGAGCGGGCTGATCTGGTGGCTCACGGATATCTGGGTGAAGCCGATCTGTCTTGCGATTTCTGCAGCCTGGCTCTCATGGTCATGAAACCGATAGCCGTGCATGAAGCAGATGGCGACGGAACGGATGCCTGCATCATAGGCACGCAAAAGGGCTTCACGTGTCTCATTGATGTCGAGCCGTTGCCAGACTTCACCTTCTGCTGAAACGCGCTCGGTTACTTCCTCTACCGCTTCGAAAAGCATTGATGGCTTTTCGATCTTAAGTTTGAAGAGATGGGGCCGGTTCTGATAGCCGATCTTGAGCGCGTCGGCGAAGCCCTTGGTGGTGAGGAAGAGAACACGGTCGCCTTTGCGCTCTAACAGGGCGTTGGTGGCGACGGTCGTTCCCATTTTAACGGTGCCGATCAGCTCTGATGAAAGTGGGCTTCCTGAGGGGGTCTGCAGAAGCTCTCTCATGCCTTGAATCGCGGCGTCTTGATATTGTTCGGGATTTTCTGACAGGAGTTTGTGCGCAATCAGCTGGCCTTTCGGATTGCGGGCGACAATGTCCGTGAAGGTGCCCCCACGGTCGATCCAGAAGTCCCAATGTTTACGCTCATTCATGGCGCGGACCCTGCCATATGTTGGCGCTTGAGAAAACATGCCGCCTGGGAAATGTGGGGACGAAAGAAAAGGTGTTCGCATCCTGTGGGTTTTCCCATTAAGGTGCGCGCCATGTCGATTTGGGGAAAATTAGCCGGGGCTGCTGCCGGACTTGCTGTTGGTGGGCCGATTGGGGCACTTGCAGGCGCTGTCGCTGGACACTTTGCTGTCGATCGCAATTTGCGGGACGATGAAGTTGTGTTCACGGTCGCGCTTATTGGGCTTTCAGCAAAAATGGCGAAAGCCGATGGTGTGGTCGATCCAGTCGAGGTGAAGGCCTTTGAAGATATTCTTCAGGTGCCTGATGCTGAAAAAAAGAATGTGTCGCGCATTTATTCCATCGCACAGAAGGATGTTGCTGGCTTCGAAGCTTATGCCACCCAGGTCGCTGGCATTTACAAAGATAAGCCGGGTGTCTTGGAAGATGTTCTGGATGGTCTCTTCCATATTGCGAAAGCCGATAATGTCATTCATGACGGTGAGCTCGCTTTCCTACAACAGGTCGCTGATATTTTCGGCTTTTCCGAGCTTGAATATGCCCGCATCAAAGCCAGTCATCTGGGGCCGGATGGAGAAGATCCCTTCCTGATCCTTGGTATTTCAGCGGACGTGTCCGACGATGAACTTAAATCGGCCTATCGACGGCTGGTTCGCGAAAACCACCCTGACATGATGATCGCGCGTGGTGTGCCGGAAGAGTTTCACCACCTTGCCGAAGAGAAAATAAAATCGATCAACACCGCCTATGAGCGGATCGCAAAAGACCGAAACCTGTAGCTCGTAGGAATGGAAAATCGGGTGGACAAGAAAATCAAAAAAAGCAGAGCCAGCCGATCTTCCCGAAAAACAGGGCAAGAGCGGTCCTATGGGCGCTTTTCTAGATCAATACGGGTGATCTTGCCATGACCCGTGAACACGCTGCGTTCATGGTTTTGATCAACCTCATCTGGGGCTTTGCCCTGGTTGCAGGGAAGGTGAGCCTTGAACATTTTCCACCATTTCTGTTTGCCGGAATTCGGTTCGCGCTGATCGTGCTGGTGCTGTTTCCCTTCCTGCGGATCCTGAAGGGCCGCATGCGGGACGTCATCATTATTGCGCTCTGTGCGGGGCCGCTTGGGTTTGGGTTTTTCTTTATGGGGCTTGCAGTTGCAGATGCCTCCGTGGTTGCCATTGTCACCCAATTGGCCGTTCCCATTTCGACGGTCATGTCGGTCCTCTTCCTAAAGGAGCAGATTTACTGGAGACGCTGGCTTGGCATTTCGCTCGCGTTTGCCGGTGTGATGATCATGAGTTTTGACCCGGCTGTGTTCAGCTTTTTGACAGGCATCCTATTGATTGCAGCGTCTGCGTTTGTCGGGTCCATCGGAACGATTTTCCAGCGGCAGATCAAAGATGTTGGTGTGTTTGAATTGCAAGCTTGGGTTGCAGTGATTGCGGCGCCGTTTCTGCTGGGGGCGTCCTTTGCCTTTGAGAGCAATCATCTCGAGATTATTGAGAGCGCCAGCCTGCTTGCCTGGTCAGGCATTTTCTATGTCGCCTTTGCATCCAGCCTTGTGGGGCATGCGGGCATCTACTATTTGCTTCAGCGTTACGAAGTCTCGCAGACCGCGCCTTTAACGCTGCTCGCTCCCTTGTTCACCGTCTTTTTTGGTGTGACATTGCTTGGAGATGAGTTGACCATCAGAATGGTCATTGGCGGGCTGGTTTCATTGGTCGGCGTGTTGATCGTCAATATTCGCCAGGCGCGCAAAGAAGAGCCGTTCGTAGATGTCGATCCTTGATAAAATTCAGGTGCAAACGTCACCCAACCACAATGAGCGGATTGGTGGCGCAGCTGACATGCTGCTCCTGCATTATACCGGCATGGAGAGCGGGGAGGGCGCGTTAGGGCGTCTGTGTGACCCGGCAGCTCAAGTGAGCGCGCATTATTTGGTGTTTGAAGACGGTCGCATTGTGTCAATGGTTGACGAGGAGAGGCGTGCCTGGCACGCGGGCGTCGCGAGCTGGGCAGGCGAAGCTGACATTAACAGTCGGTCGATCGGGATTGAGATTGTTAATCCCGGACACGAATTGGGCTATCCGGATTTTCCCAATGCACAGATGGATGCAGTGGCAGCTCTGTCGGCGGACATTGTGGAGCGGCACAGCATTTTCGCTCCTCGTGTGTTGGCGCATTCCGATGTGGCGCCTGGCCGCAAGGCTGACCCTGGAGAAAAGTTTCCATGGGATCTCCTAGCAGAAGCTGGTGTTGGACATTGGGTCGCGCCAGTTGAGCCCATAGACGGTCCTGTTCTCAATGTAGGGGATAGAGGAGATCAGGTAGCTGAACTCCAATATCAGCTAGCGGATTATGGCTATGGTATTTCTGTTGATGGGTGGTTCGGCGACGTGACAGCGCAGGTTGTCACGGCGTTTCAGCGGCACTTTCGGCCGGCTCAGGTGGATGGTGCTGCGGATCTTTCGACTGTTGGCACGCTGCGTCTGCTGCGAGATGCGCGGTGAGCCAAGTCTGCTCGACAAATCCTGTTTCCCGGCGTATTTCTAATCTTGGTCAGATGGCCGGATGACTGCTGTGGCTTCGCTCACAGAGGAAAGTCCGGGCTCCACGGAAGCACGGTGCCGGGTAACTCCCGGCGAGGGCGACCTCAGGGAAAGTGCCACAGAAAGCAAACCGCCTGGGCTTAGGCCCAGGTAAGGGTGAAAGGGTGCGGTAAGAGCGCACCGCCGTCCTGGCAACAGGATGGGCACGGTAAACCCCACCGGGAGCAAAACCAAATAGGGATGGTGGACGGCTTTTTAAGTCGTCAGGTCAGTTTTCGGATCGCCATCCGGGTTGGTTGCATGAGGCGGTCGGCGACGGGCGTCCCAGATGAATGGTCATCGGTCGGAGTCTTCGGACTTCGGGATACAGAACCCGGCTTATAGGCCATCTGACCCTATCTCCTTAGCACCAGTGGTGGTGGGTGCCCGATCTGGCACCCAAGATGTCGTGTTGGAGTTGCTAGTTAAGTCAAATGTTCCTTTTTTGTTCCCAAATAGAGGCGCGAGTATAGGTTGTTTGTGAACAGTCAAAAGCCCGCTCAAACCCAAGGTTTAACTGGTCAATCCCGTTGACCCCCATGGTATCCCATGGTATCCCATAGTGTCCCGGGATAGAGGCAGGCCGACCCAGATGCGGCCCATGTTGGGAGGGTCGGACCTCTTTCACGGGACTGAATTCGATCAGGTGGTCGCATTCAATTGTGTCGGGTACGGGGGGCTTGCGGGACATGTTGTCGTTCCGGGGAACATTCACAAACAAGATTGATGCGAAGGGACGCATCTCTGTTCCGGCTAAGTTCCGGTCGGTGACGGCTGCCCAGGAGTTTGCCGGCATTATCTGTTTTCCCTCCCTTATTGATCCCTGCATTGAAGGTGGTGGTCCAGATCTAGAGGCTGAGATCGACACAATGTTGAGCCGCCTTGATCCCTTTTCTCGCGAACGCAATGTGCTTGCGAATATGCTCAAAGCCCAATCTGCGGAATTGATGTTTGATGCGGATGGTCGGGTGAGCCTGCCTGAGATGCTGACGTCCAAGGCTGGGATCACTGATCATGTGACGTTTGTCGGGCTTGGCAACAAATTCCAGCTTTGGGAACCCAAAGCGTATGAAGCTTACCTTGCAGAAGCTATGGCTGAAGCAAGTGGCCATGGCGGGCTGCTCAAGAGCCCCCATGCTCCGCCCGGATCTCCTTCTGTGACAGGGGGCGGATCGTGACACAGGCACCGGCAATCTCCCCCCATTTTCCGGTGATGCTGGCTGAAGTGCTGGATGTGCTCGCGCCCAAAGATGGTGCTCTTTATGTAGACGGAACGTTTGGCGCTGGTGGCTATACCCGCGCGCTGCTGACGGCCGCAAATTGCTCTGTTCTCGCTGTTGATCGTGATCCGACGGCGATTGATCGCGGTCGTGAGATGGAACGTGAATTTGATGGGCGCCTTACGCTCCTACATGGTTGTTTTGGCGACATGGCGGCGCTCTTGGCACCAGTGCTTGATGATCGTGCCCTCAATGGTGTGGATGGGGTGACCCTCGATGTTGGTGTCTCCTCCATGCAGCTTGATCAAGCGGAGCGTGGATTTTCCTTTCAGAGCGAAGGGCCTCTTGATATGCGCATGGCGCGGGAAGGGGTTTCCGCAGCTGACGTGGTCAATGAATTCGATGAAGCTGATATCGCCTCTATCATCTGGTTCTATGGAGAAGAGAAGCGGTCGCGAGCTGTTGCCAAGGCGATTGTCCAGCGGCGGCTTGAGAAGAAGTTCGAGACGACAGCAGAGCTTGCAGATCTGATTTCTGACGTGATGGGTCCGCGCGCGCGCGCTGAAAAAGTGCATCCGGCAACGCGGACATTTCAGGGTCTTCGTATTTTTATCAATGATGAATTGGGAGAGCTTGCCCGCGGGCTCGTGGCTGCAGAAGGTCTGCTGAATGTTGGCGGCCGATTGGCTGTCGTTGCTTTTCATTCGCTCGAAGACAGGCTGGTAAAGCGGTTCCTTACAGAGCGCACTGGCAAGGGTGGACGCCCTTCGCGGCATCAGCCCGAAGCACAGGACGTCTCGCCAGCGTCTTTCATGCAGATCACCCGTGGTGCATCGAAGGCAAGCAAATCTGAGATTGAGATCAATCCCCGGTCGCGATCTGCCCGGCTTCGCGGGGCTGAGCGTACGGGCGCGCCTGCTTTTCCTTTTGATCTGGACGCGCTTGGCATGAAGCGATTTGCTGCCTTGCAGGGAGATCTCCTATGATCCGTCTACTCAATGTTCTCTCTGTGGTGCTTGTGGTGGCCGTTTCTATCGGCCTCTACAATCTGAAATACAAAGTGGAAGAGCAGGAGCGGATTAAAGCGGCCCTTGCTCAGGAAATTCTGAATGAGCAAGACGCTGTGCGTATTTTGCGAGCGGAGTGGAGCTATCTGACGCAGCCTGAGCGCCTGCAGTCATTGGCTGAACGTCATCTGGATCTGGCTCCCCTGACGGCCGCGCAGATTGCAACGTTTGAAGATCTTCCCATGCCACCACGCGACGAAGATCTGTTCGGACCTAATGGACGCCGCGCGCTTGGCGGATATGCCGGGGCTGCTCCGCAATCTGGTTCCGAGGTACGTTGATGGTGGGACGTTCGAAGCAAACCCAAGCAGAAGCTGCTCCTCGGCTTGGGCATGACTTGATTGCCCGCCCGCGATTTGCAGCACCACGCAACAATAAAACACCCGAAATCACCCGTTTTGATAGTGGCCGTCGTCGGATCATGTTGACGGTCGTCATGTTCGCGATGGCGTTTGCGGTTGTCGCTGGGCGATTGGTCATACTCGGATTGGCGCCTGGGAGTGGCAGTGAACGGTTGGTGGCTGTCGCTGATAATGCCGGCCCCGTGCAAAGACGTGACATTGTTGACCGTAATGGCGAGGTGATGGCGACGGACATCATCACAGCTTCCTTGTATGCTGACGCCCGCAAGGTGATGGACGCTCAGGAGACCGCACGTCTTTTGGCGCAAGCCCTGCCAGACCTGGACCAGGCCTCGCTTGAAGAAAAGCTGTCCGGCAACAGAGCGTTTGTTTGGCTGAAGAGAGATATGACCCCACGCGAACAAGTGGCCGTTCATAATCTCGGTCAGCCAGGCCTCGCGTTTCAGCGAGAGCAGAAGCGGGTCTATCCTAACGGGAGCGTTGCAGCACATGTGCTGGGCGGCGTAGACATTGACAATCACGGTATCGCCGGGATCGAGCACTATATTGACCGATCTGATGCTACGACAGGGGAGCCGCTTGTTCTGTCATTGGACCTTCGGGTTCAACATGCCCTGCAGACCGAGTTGCAGATTGCGGTGGATGAGTTCAGTGCAATCGGTGCAACCGGCGTGGTTCTGGATATCCATACGGGCGAAGTAATTGCGATGGCCTCATTGCCCGATTTTGATGCGAACGATCCTGGATCGGCATCTGACCGCGCGCGATTTAACACAGCAACGCTTGGCGTCTATGAGATGGGATCAACCTTTAAGGCCTTCAGTGTTGCCGCGGCTCTCAACTCGGGTCGGGTTCAGCTGTCCACAGAATATGATGCCCGCGAGCCCATCCGTGTTTCCCGGTTTACGATTAATGACTATCACGCGCAGAAGCGCTTTCTGACCGTGCCGGAGCTCTTTATGCACTCCTCCAATATTGGTACTGCCAAGATGGTGCTGGAGCTTGGCCGTGAAGAGCATCGCAGCTTCCTCGGCGAATTAGGGTTGTTGACGCGGACGGATATTGAGCTTCCAGAGTCTGGGCGTCCGCTTCTCCCCGGTACTTGGACGGACGTGTCCGCGATGACCATTTCCTATGGGCATGGGCTGTCGGTGACGCCGCTTCAGGTGGTGGCTGCCAATGCGACGTTGGTGAATGGTGGATTTGGCGTGCAGCCAACGTTCCTGCGTCGAGACAGCGCGGTGCCTCGGACGCGCGTGCTCACCACTGAAACCAGCGATTCCATGCGCGCCCTGTACCGCCTGGTTGTGGAGCGCGGCACTGGTCGTAGCGCGGATGTTGCTGGCTATCCTGTGATGGGCAAAACCGGCACCGCGGAAAAAGCTCGCGCAGGCGGTTATGCACGCAATGCGCTTCTCACCTCTTTCCTCAGTGCATTTCCGGCCAATGCCCCCAAATATGCCATGTTGATCATGTTTGATGAGCCACAGGCCACTGAGAATACCTATGGATATGCAACCGCAGGATGGAATGCTGCCCCGGTAACGTCGCGTGTGGTTCAGCGCATTGCGCCTATCTTGGGTTTGCGTCCGGTTCAGTCCTGGAGTTCCCCGGTTCAATCTGCTTCCTTTGCGACGGCGGAGTAGTGCGATGGAGCTTCAAACGCTTGTTGGCCCAAAGGAAGTGCTTCCCGCCGATGTCGGGGCGATCAATATTGCCGGCCTCACCGCAGACAGTCGTGAGGTAAAGCCAGGCTATCTATTTGCAGCACTTCCGGGTGTTCAAGCTGATGGCGCGAAATTTGTTCCGGCGGCTATTGAGGCAGGGGCAGTTGCTATCCTTGGTGGGCCTGATCTTGTGTCTGACACCAAGGTGCCGGTGATCGCAGATCGCAATCCACGGCGACGGCTCTCCGCGCTGGCGGCGCGGTTTTATGGCGCCCAGCCAGACATAGTTGCGGCGGTAACGGGAACCAATGGAAAGACGTCTGTCGCCACCTTCGTTCGGGAGATATGGGCATCTCTTGGCTTAAGATCGGCAAGTCTGGGTACAGTTGGTGTGGTCGGCCCTGAGGGTGTTCGCCCCTTGGCGCATACGACACCGGACCCTGTGCGCCTGCATTCAGAACTTGCACATTTGGTGGAAGATCGGGTGACGCACCTGGCTCTCGAAGCGTCCAGCCATGGGTTGGCCCAGTATCGGTTGGATGGCGTCCGGGTGAGCGCAAGCGCGTTCACAAATCTCACGCGAGACCATCTCGACTATCACGCGAACTTTGATGATTATCTCTACGCCAAGCTGCGCTTGTTCGGCGAGGTTATGGGCCCTGGCGGGCTTGCGGTGATTAATGTCGATGCGGATTTTGCGCAGGAGTTCGAAGCGATTTCCTGGGCGCGCGGACACACTATTGTAGCTGTGGGCCGAAAAGGGCGGGACATCTGCCTTGCTGGTTTGCAACCGGGACCGAGAGGTCAGGTTCTCCAGATTGTTCATGATGGCGCCCATTATGAAATCATGCTGCCGCTTGTGGGGCAGTTCCAAGCCTCCAATGCGCTTGTCGCTGCTGGCCTGGTGATCGGTTGCGGTGGCGATGCCGAACAGACCTTCCGTGCTTTGGAAAACCTGAAAGGGGCAAAGGGGCGCTTGGAAGAAGTTGCGCACCTTGCCAATGGGGCGACGGTCTTTGTCGATTATGCGCATACTCCCGATGCTCTGGAGACAGCGCTTGAGGCCGTACGTCCGCATGTGGGCGGAAAGCTTGTTGTTGTGTTTGGATGCGGTGGCGACCGCGACAAAGGCAAGCGCCCTCAAATGGGCAAAATTGCGTCGCAATCGGCTGATATTACTATCGTGACGGATGACAATCCACGTTCGGAAGATGCGTCGACCATCCGTGGGCAAGTTCTTGCTGGTGCTTCCGGGCTGCGGGAGGTCGGTGACCGGGCTCTTGCGATTTTTGAGGCAGTAGCTCTTCTTGAAGAAGGTGATTGTCTTGTGGTTGCAGGTAAGGGGCATGAGACGGGTCAGATTGTTGGCGCCAAGATTCTGCCATTCTCTGACCATGAGGCAGTTGCAGCGGCGGTGAGTGCCGTTGACGCAAGGGGCGGGGACGCTGGCGCCGGGGAAACGAGTACATGAGTGACGCTCTTTGGACATCGACGGACGCCGCCCATGCCACCGACGGCAAGGTCAAGAGCGGTTGGTCTGCGGTAGGTGTGTCCATTGATACGCGAACTCTAGATCTGGGTGACCTGTTTGTTGCGCTGATTGGTGATAATTCCGATGGTCATCAACATGTCAAAGACGCGTTGGCAAAGGGTGCAGCGGCGGCCATGGTGTCAGGCCCTTGCGACGGCGTGTCGGAGGAAGGACTCCTTGTCGTTGAAGACACGTTGAGTGGATTGCAGGCGCTGGGTCGAGCGGCGCGCGCACGGACGGATGCAAAAGTTGTTGCGGTGACGGGAAGTGTTGGCAAGACCAGCACAAAAGATGCGCTGCGAACGATCCTTGAGGCGCAAGGTCGTACTCACGGGTCAGTTGCCTCCTACAATAATCATTGGGGTGTGCCTCTTACGCTGGCGCGGATGCCGGCCGACACGGAGTGGGGCATTTTCGAGATTGGGATGAACCACGCCAATGAGATCACACCGTTGAGCCAAATGGTTCAGCCTGACGTGGCAATTGTGACGACGGTGGAACCGGTTCACCTTGCGAACTTCAAGAATGTTGAGGAGATCGCGGACGCAAAAGCGGAAATCTTTGATGGGCTGAAGCCGGGAGGGACGGCGATCCTGAACGCTGACAATCCGCATTTCGACAGGCTGCGGTCCAGAGCTCAAACGGCAGGTGCGGGTCAGGTCATCTCATTTGGGCGATCGGACGCAGCTGATGCTCGGCTTGAGAAGGTGGCCTTGCATCCTTCTTGTTCCTGTATCTCTGCATCCATCTGTGGTCAGGCGATTACCTACAAGCTTGGTATCCCTGGCGAACATCACGTCATGAATTCGCTCTCCATTCTTGCTGCGGTGCATGCGCTGGGAGCTGATCTTGCGCTCGCAGCAATGACATTGGCGACGCTTAATGCACCAAAGGGGAGGGGCGAACGCCACATCGTTGATACAGGTGATCGGCGGTTTGTGGTTGTCGACGAAAGCTATAACGCCAATCCGGCGTCCATGAGGGCTGCGATTGCAACTCTTGGCGCGGCTGATGTCAAAGGGTCTGGGCGGCGCATCGCGGTTCTCGGCGACATGCTTGAGCTCGGAGAAGATGAAGTGTCCATGCACCGGGGGCTTGCGGGTCCACTCGCAGATGCCGGTATTGATCAGGTGTTTGTCTGCGGACCCTTGATGAAGAATTTGTATGACGACCTGCCTGCAGCATGCAAGGCGGGGTATGCGGAAAGGTCTGAAGCGTTGCTTGAACAGCTTGCGTCACGGTTGGGGGACGGTGATGTGGTGATGATCAAGGGGTCGCTCGGATCGCGAATGGGATTGATTGTGAATGGGCTTCTTGCTCTTCACAGCGACGAAGACGTGCCATCTGGCGCAGGGGATTAACAGATGCTGTTTGATTTTTTGGTGCAATATGCCGATCAGGTCCCAGGCCTGAATGTGTTTCGCTACATCACGTTCCGAACAGGGGGAGCGACGGTAACCGCGCTCATGGTTTCGTTTCTGTTTGGGCCGGCTGTCATTCGCGCGCTGCGTGCGCGGCAATCTCAAGGTCAGCCCATTCGAGAAGACGGGCCTGAGGGGCATTTGCTCACCAAAAAAGGTACGCCCACCATGGGTGGCTTTCTGATTTTGCTGGGGCTCGTACCCTCCGTATTGCTCTGGGCAGATCTCAGCAATCCCTATGTTTGGATTGTGTTGCTTGTCACACTTGGGTTTGGCGCGGTCGGTTTTGCAGATGACTATCTGAAAGTATCCAAAGCATCGAGCGATGGCGTGCCCGGTCGGCTAAAGCTGGTCTTAGAAACTATCATTGCGGGTATTGCTGTCTATGCATTGCTTAACGTGGCACCCCCAGAGCTTGCGACATCTGTTGCGGTTCCCTTTCTCAAAGATGTCCTGATCCCTCTTGGCGGATTCTTCTTCATCTTTGGGGTTCTGGTCATTGTTGGCGCGTCGAACGCCGTCAACCTCACCGATGGTCTTGATGGCCTGGCGATCGTGCCGGTGATGATTGCCGCTGCGAGCTTTGGCTTTATCTCCTATCTCGTCGGGAATGCCGTTTTCTCGGACTATCTGCAAATTCATTTTGTGCCGGGCACAGGTGAGCTCGCGGTGTTCTGCGGCGCGCTACTGGGCGCTGGTCTCGGGTTTCTTTGGTACAATGCGCCGCCAGCATCCGTCTTTATGGGTGATACGGGATCTCTAGCGCTCGGCGGGGCGCTTGGATCGATCGCGGTCGTTGCAAAACACGAGCTGGTCCTTGTCATTATCGGGGGGCTGTTCGTTCTTGAAGCAGTCTCCGTCATTGTGCAGGTCGCGAGCTTCAAGTTGACCGGCAAGCGGGTCTTCCGCATGGCGCCGCTTCACCATCACTTTGAGAAGAAGGGGTGGGCAGAGCCCACCATTGTCATTCGTTTTTGGATCATCTCAGGTGTCCTGGCGATGATCGGTCTTGCCACCCTGAAGCTGAGGTAGCCTAAGAGTGATTGCTGCGTGCGCATATAAGGACCGTAAGGTCGCCGTTTATGGACTCGGAGCGTCTGGGTTAGCGGTTGCGCGCGCGCTGGTTAAAGGTGGCGCGAAGGTGACGGTCTGGGACGATGGTGAAGGTCAGCGCGCCAAGGCGGAAGCTGCGAACCTCTCTGTCTCTGATCCTTGCGTTGAAGGCCTTGACGGGTATGCAGCACTCATCCTTGCGCCTGGCATCCCTCTTACCCATCCCGAACCACATCAGGTTGTGCGGCTTGCTCAAGGTGCTGGCGTGCCAGTGCTCGGGGATGTCGAACTTTTTCAGCATGAGGTTCGGGCGCTGAACCCAGAGGCAAAAATTGTTGCAATCACGGGTACGAACGGAAAATCGACAACGACCGCACTGATCGGCCACATGGTCACCGCTAATGGGCGGCGTGCGGAGGTTGGTGGCAATATTGGCAAATCTGTCTTTGATCTCGACCCGCCTCGGTCTGATACCGTCTATGTGATTGAGGTTTCCTCATATCAAATCGACCTTGCCCCCACGTTGCGGCCAGATGTTGGTGTGCTTCTCAATATCACACCTGACCATATTGATCGTCATGGAACACTTGAACACTATGCTTCGGTCAAGGCGCGTCTGTTCCAGTTCCAGGAGGCAAATGACGTCGCGGTTGTTGGGATCGACGATGATCTGACGTCCGAGATTTGTTCTGCGGTCTGCGGTAAGGGCACCGCGACTCTGGTTCCTGTTTCGACCGCCAAATCTCTCAGCCGTGGTGTTTGCGTTCTGGACGGCGTTCTCTATGACAGCGGATCAGGAAAGACAGACCGTGTAGGCGACTTGAAAGAACTGAAGACACTCGCGGGCCAGCACAATTGGCAGAATGCTGCAGCTGCCTATGCCGTTGGGCGGTCTTTGGGTTTTCCTGCTGACCGTATTCTGCATGCCTTCCGGTCTTTTCCCGGTCTTGCCCATCGCATGGAAATTATCACCGAGACCGAGGGGGTCTTGTTCGTCAATGACAGCAAAGCGACCAATGCGGAAGCTGCAGGTAAGGCGCTCGGTGCATATGACACAATTTACTGGATTGCGGGCGGCGTTCCCAAAGAGGGTGGGATTGACTCTCTGTCCCCGCTCTTTTCACGTGTCGAAAAGGCCTACCTGATTGGCGAGGCTGCTGATGCATTTGGCGCTTTTTTGCAGGGCCAGGTGTCGCATGTCTCTATGGGTACGCTCGATGCGGCGGTTGCTGCAGCCGTGCGCGACTCGATGAGTGCATCACGCGCCGGTCGTCGCGGTGTTGTTCTTCTGTCTCCCGCCTGCGCGTCATTTGACCAGTTCAAAAATTTCGAAGTACGCGGTGATGCCTTTCGCGAGATGGTGCACGCTGCCCTTAAAGCTATTGGAAACGGGGGAGAAGCTGCATGATCCGACTTTCCCGCGCTAACAGATCTGTTCTGTCTGAATGGTGGTGGACCATTGATCGCTGGACTGTCGTTGCGATCCTTGCGCTTGTTGCGCTCGGCATCATCCTGACCCTGGCTGCAAGCCCAGCGGTGGCGAACCGCTTGTCCCTCAATTCATTTCATTTTGTCTATCGTCAAGCGGTCTTCCTGGTTCCTGCTCTCATCTTGATGTTCGGCATTTCGTTCTTCACAACCAAGCAGGTGCGTCGCCTCGCAGTTGTCGTCTTTTTTGGCGGGTTGGTGCTGATGGGGGCAACCCTCCTGATAGGACCGGAAATCAAAGGCGCGACACGGTGGTTGCCGCTTGGTCGGTTTTCGCTGCAGCCCTCTGAATTTGTGAAGCCAGCTTTTGTTGTCCTGGTCGCCTGGATGTTTGCCGAGGGTGCACGCTCCAAAGCAGTGCCGGGCATGACCTTGGCTTTTGCGCTCTATGCGCTCTTTATTGGCCTTCTCGTATTACAACCGGATTTTGGACAAGCAACACTTGTCACGCTGGTATTCGGTGGTCTCTTGTTCATGGTTGGTATTTCCTGGTTCTGGATTATCGGCCTGGGCGTAGTGGGGCTTGGTGGTGCGATTGCTGCCTATCAACTGGTCCCGCATGTGGCGAGCCGGGTCGACCGTTTTATGGACCCTGCATCGGGTGACACCTATCAAATCGACCGCGCGATGGAAGCAGTGCGGGCTGGCGGCTTTTTCGGACGGGGTCCGGGCGAGGGTGCTGTGAAGCTTATCCTGCCGGATGCCCATACGGACTTCATTTTTGCTGTGGCTGCTGAGGAGTTTGGTGTGCTCGCCGGGGTCCTCATTATCGGACTTTTCAGCTTCATCGTTATACGCACGCTCCTCCGCGCCCTTGATGAAACCGATCTCTTTGTGCAGCTGGCGGTCTCAGGGCTTACCTTGTTGATTGGGGCGCAGGCGCTCATTAATTTGGCAGTAAATCTGAACCTCATGCCTGCTAAGGGCATGACGCTTCCCTTTATTTCCTATGGTGGGTCATCTCTTCTGGCGCTTGCTGTAGCGACAGGCATGCTGCTCTCGCTGACCCGTCGACGGGTGCATGCTGGCGCTCAGCCAGCTGAATGGAGGGCTTACGCATGAGCTGTATCTCACCTCTTCTAGCGGGCCCCGTCATGATTGCTGCTGGTGGCACGGGTGGACACTTGTTCCCGGGACAGGCGCTGGCACAGGAGCTTAAGCGGCGTGGACACTCAATCGTTCTTATCACCGACGAGCGCGTGCAGCATTTCGACCGCCTGTTTCCAGGGGCGGACATATTCTCTGTGCCTTCAGCGACGTTCTCTGGCCCAGGGCTTGCCGGTATTCTCTCAGCGGCAGCTAAAATCGTGAATGGCACAAGCCAGTCGCTAGCTGTCATGGCACGGGCCAAACCATCCGTGGTTGTGGGTTTTGGAGGCTATCCCACCATGCCGCCCATGCTGGCAGCCATCCTGCGCCGCATCCCCACGATTGTGCATGAACAAAATGCGGTTCTGGGTCGTGTCAACAAAACTGTTGCGCCATTTGTTCATGCAATTGCGTCGACTTTCCCGGCGCCGAAATATTTGAAGCCTCGTGCGCTGCCGAAACTGCATGTGACTGGCAACCCGGTGCGTGATGCTGTGTTGGCCCAGGCTGGTGTGGCGTTCGACGAAATTGGGAACGGGCCTATTCGGCTTCTCGTCTTTGGTGGCAGTCAGGGCGCCAGGGTGATGAGCGATGTCGTCCCCGATGCACTGGCGCTGCTTCCAACAGAGGCGCGCGCGCGTCTTGATGTAACGCAGCAATGTCGTGAAGAAGATTTGGAGCGAGTGGGGCAAGCCTATGCGAAGGCAGGAATTTCAGCGAAGCTTTCCGCGTTTTTCGATGACATGCCAAAAGTGATTGCACAGTCTCATTTGGTGGTTGGGCGCGCCGGTGCGTCAACGGTGAGTGAGCTTGCCGTGATTGGCCGTCCCTCTGTTCTCGTACCGCTTCCGCATTCCCTTGATCAAGATCAGAAGGCCAATGCGGAAATTCTTTCGAACACGGGCGCCTCTATCATGATGGAGCAGGATGGCTTTGCGCCGGAACTGCTTGCGGCGACGCTGTCCTCTTTGTTTTCTGACGGTAAAAAGTTGTCTGACATGGCTGCTGCTGCGAAGGCAGAAGGCAAGCCCCGCGCCGTTCAGTCGCTCGCAGATCTTGTTGAGCGGGTGGCGCGTAAAAAGACAGGTGGATTGCCTTCACCTGAAAAACAAAAAACTCTTTCGGCTCCTGATGGAACGAACGAACCCCAGGAGAAGAACCAATGAGACCAGCCCCGCTAGATATGGGTGTGATCCACTTTGTCGGCATTGGCGGCATCGGAATGAGCGGCATTGCTGAAGTCATGCATAATCTCGGCTATTCCGTACAGGGGTCAGACGCCGCAGAGAGCGCCAACGTGAAGCGGCTCCGCGACCTTGGCATTAAGGTCATGGTCGGGCAGGTGGCTGAAAATCTGGGTGATGCTCAGGTGTTGGTCGTGTCATCTGCCATCAAGGCAGACAATCCAGAACTTATTGAGGCACGCGCTCGGATGCTGCCAGTGGTGCGTCGTGCGGAGATGCTCGCGGAGCTGATGCGGCTGAAGTCATGCGTCGCTATTGGTGGAACCCACGGGAAAACAACAACGACGTCGCTCGTCGCGGCTCTTCTTGATGCGGGTGATATCGACCCGACTGTGATCAATGGCGGCATCATCAACGCCTATGGCACGAACGCCCGGCTCGGTGATGGCGAGTGGATGGTGGTTGAGGCTGATGAGAGTGATGGAACTTTCACGAAACTGCCGTCGACGATTGCCGTCGTCACCAACATCGACCCAGAGCATCTGGATCATTATGGCAGTTTCGATGGTGTTCGTGATGCCTTCGTTCAGTTTGTAGAAAATGTGCCTTTCTATGGTCTTGCTGTGCTCTGCATTGACCATCCAGAAGTGCAGGCGTTGATGGGGCGGGTTAGCGATCGCACGCTGGTGACTTATGGTACCAGCCCTCAGGCAGACGTTCGTGCGTCGAACATTCGGATGGATGGCGCTGTTACCGTTTTTGATGTGACGCTCACTGACAGGAAGTCTGGCGATACCACGAGCATTGACGGGTTGCGTCTCGCCATGCCTGGGCATCACAACATGCTCAATGCGCTGGCGGCGGTCGCGGTAGCCCACAGGATGGGCCTATCAGCAGACGCTATTGCAAAAGGACTTGCCGGTTTTGGTGGTGTGAAGCGTCGCTTCTCTCATGCGGGTTCCTGGAACGGGGTGGAGATTTATGATGATTACGGTCATCACCCTGTTGAGATCGCCGCGGTTCTGCAGGCTGCACGCTCTGCCAGTGACGGTCGGATCATTGCGGTGGTTCAACCGCATCGCTATACGCGCCTGCGCGATCTTTTTGATGAATTCTGTTCTTGCTTCAACGATGCAGACACGGTCATCGTATCGCCGGTCTTTGAAGCAGGTGAAAAACCGATCGATGGCATTAATCGTGACACGATGGTGCAAGGGCTTCAGGAGCGCGGACACAAGCATGCGCTTGCATTGGAGAGTGCGCAGGCGCTTCCGGGGGTGATCGCAGAACTGACGACCCCGGGCGACATGGTTCTGTGCCTGGGCGCCGGCAATATTACCCAATGGGCGAATGCATTGCCCGAGGATCTTGAGAAACTGGGTGGGGGCGCATGAGCATGGTCGCCGACCACCTTATTGATGGGTTGCCGGAAGTTCGAGGTGAGTTGATCTCCGATGCGCCCATGGCGGCGCTTACGTGGTTCCGCGTGGGTGGTCCTGCGGAGGTTCTGTTTCGACCAGCGGATGCGGAAGACCTGGCGGCTTTCCTTAAAGCCTGTCCGCCTGAAATTCCCATTACGGTTGTCGGTGTGGGGTCCAACCTTCTTGTTCGCGACGGCGGCGTTGCCGGTGTGGTGATCCGGATGGGCAAACCTTTCATGGGTATCGAGATTTTGGATGGCCAGCGTGTACGGGCAGGAACTGCTGCACTTGATATGGCCGTAGCGCGGTCGGCGATGGAAGCAGGCATCGCCGGTTTGGAGTTCTTTCGTGGCATCCCAGGGTCTATTGGGGGCGCGCTTCGCATGAATGGCGGCGCTTATGAAAAAGAAACAATGGATGTGCTCATCGAAACAGAAGGCGTGACGCGCGCAGGCGAGCGGGTCACCTATTCGCTTGCTGACATGGGCTACAGCTATCGTCACTCAAATGCGCCTGCCGATGTCTATTTTACGAGTGCGCTTTTCCAGGGCTCTGCTGGCGATAAGTCTGAGATCGAGCGCCGGATGAACGAGATTACGGAGCGTCGCGAAACAAGTCAGCCGATCCGAACGCGCACAGGCGGTTCGACTTTCAAAAATCCAGAAGGACACAAGAGCTGGCAGCTGATTGATGCGGCAGGGTGTCGTGGTCTCACGCGAGGCGGTGCTCAGGTAAGCGAGAAACATTGCAACTTTCTCATCAATACAGGTGAGGCAACTGCCAGCGATATTGAAGAGCTGGGCGAGGAAGTGCGCACGCGGGTTAAAGAAACAAGTGGTGTCACGCTTGATTGGGAAATCCGGCGCATTGGCATGACACGGGACGAGGCGTCTTCATGAGCGAGTACAAACATATTGCCGTCATCAAGGGCGGCTGGTCGCCAGAACGCGAAGTGAGCCTTGTTTCTGGTCGTGATTGTGCTGAAGCCCTGCGTGGAGAAGGGTTTGAGGTCACCGAGATTGACGCTGGCCGGGATCTGGCGGAGCAATTGCTCCAGATAAAGCCTGATGCTGTGTTCAACGCCCTGCATGGTCGCTGGGGTGAGGATGGATGTGTTCAGGGGCTCCTAGAAGTGCTTGGTATTCCCTACACTCATTCGGGTGTTCGCGCGTCGGCTGTAGCTATGGATAAAGAGCAATCCAAGCATGTTTTTCGGGCGGCAGGACTCCCCGTCGCAGAGAGTAAACTTGTGACGCGGGAAGAAGCGGCTCGTGGCCATGTTATGGACACGCCTTACGTGATCAAGCCCCACAACCAGGGCTCAAGTGTTGGGGTTTTCATTGTTCGGGAAGGTGAAAACCGGCCTCCGGCAGAGCTCTCTTCACCGAAATGGGACCTCGGTGATGTCGTGATGGCGGAGCGCTACATACCCGGCATGGAACTCACCTGCGCGGTGATCGGAAACCGAGTCTTAAATGTCACAGAGATCACAGCAAACACAGCTTTCTATGACTATGACGCAAAATATTCGAGTGGTGGCTCGGTTCACGTAGTGCCTGCCCGAATCAGTTCGGATATAAATAAACGTGTTCAGGACGTGACACATGCGGCACATGATTCGCTTGGTTGCCGGGGGGTAACCAGGTCGGATTTCCGTTTCGATGAAAAGAAAGGGGAGCTCGTTCTGTTAGAGGTCAATACGCAGCCCGGCATGACGCCGACGTCGTTGGTTCCCGAACTCGCGGCGTATGAAGGAATGTCATATGGCGCGCTTGTCCGTTGGATGGTGGAGGACGCGTCATGCGATCGGTAAAGGAACAGAAAAGGCCTGCGCGCAAAACTGCGCCGCGCCGTTCTGCGTCCGGTTCCGGATCGGCTTCGGGACGCGGTGCGAAAACCACGCGGCGTACCAGCACAGTTGCGCCAGGTCGGCGGCGTGCTAAGTCTGGAAAATCATTCGGGCGACGGGGGCAGCGGCCCCCAGGTCGGCTTTCTCGCGCAATCGAGGCTATCCGCGAAGGTCGATTGCCCAAATCTCTTGTGGGTGTTGCCAGTGCCGGGTTCGTCGGTGCGGCGGCCCTTTATGGTCTGGCTGTTGGTGGGCATATCGCTGCGGCTGGTACCTATATCGCAGATCAGGCCACGGCATCTGTTGCCTGGGTTGGTTTTGGTGTCGACGAAGTGACGGTTGCTGGTCGTGAGCGGACCACAAGGGCGCATGTCCTGAAGGCGCTTGAGGTCGAACAAGGTCAGGTCATTTTCAGTGTTGATTTGGAGAGTGCGCGCGAAAATCTGCTGCGCCTCGATTGGATTGCCGAAGCAACGGTGACGCGGATTTTGCCGGACCGGGTGCATGTTGAACTTGTGGAACGTCGTCCCTTCGCTGTCTGGCAGCGGGGCGGGCGTTTGGCGGTGATCGATGCGCAGGGGCGCCCGATCACAGAAGATGGCGTTGAAGGTTATGGTCATCTTCCTTTGGTTGTTGGACATGGTGCTGCCCGCGAAGCAGAGGGCTTCACGCAGGTGGTTGCGGCCTGGCCGGAGCTGCAGGCCCGGGTCCGCGCTTATGTGCGGGTCGGTGATCGTCGCTGGAACCTGCGCCTGGAAAATGGTGTTGATGTGTTGTTGCCGGAGGTTGGCGTGAGCGAAGCGCTGGCTGAACTGGTTGCGATTGACGAGGCCCAACGGGTGTTGGCGCGTGACATTGAAGCGATTGATGTGCGTCTGCCGGATCGGTTTACCGTTCGTTTGAGCCCCGATGCTGCGGCACGGCGCGATACGGTTACCCAAGGTTGGGGTCGTCCCTCACAAGGGGATGACACATGAATATGGGACTTGGCGCAAAGGGATTGCAGGGCAAACCCATCAGTGCCGGACGGCCTGGTATCGTTGCCGCACTTGATGTCGGCTCAAATAAAATTGCCTGCTTCATCGCGAAGATTGAGCCTGGCAAGCTAGCCAATGGCCTGTCGCCGATGCGGATCATCGGTATTGGTCATCAGGTGTCCCGTGGTGT
Organism: uncultured Parvibaculaceae bacterium; assembly: GCA_965283695.1. Lineage (GTDB taxonomy): Bacteria > Pseudomonadota > Alphaproteobacteria > Parvibaculales > Parvibaculaceae > Mf105b01. Next base: position 529,871 of record CBDIPP010000001.1, read on the forward strand.
GCGCGGCGGCGCGATCGTTGATATGGATGCAGCTGAAGAAGCGATCCGCGTGGCAGTTGATGCGGCGGAGCGTATGGCGGGTGCCACGGTGCGGGATGTTCTTGTGACTGTGGCCTGTGGCGAGCCAAAGAGCCAGACGATTGCGGTCCAAGCGCCGATCCCGTCGCGTGAAGTCCAAGATGATGACTTGACGCGTCTGGTCTCGTATGGCCAAAGCAAATATATGCCAGAAGGCCGCGACGTCTTGCACGCCATCCCGATCAATTATTCGGTTGATGATAATCGCGGCATTCGTGACCCGCGTGGCATGTTTGGCGAAAAGGCTGGTGTTGAACTCCACATGGTCAGCGTTCAGCACGGTCCTGTGCGCAATCTCGAGCTATGCATCCAGCGATGTCACTTGAATGTTGCTGGCATGGTTGCCGCTCCTTACGCGAGTGGCCTTGCTGCACTCGTTGAAGATGAGATGGATCTTGGCGTTACTGTGATCGATATGGGTGGCGGGACAACATCTCTGGCGGTCTTCTTTGAAGGTCAGATGGTTTATTGCGATGCGGTCCCTGTTGGTGGCCAGCATATTACAAACGATATCGCACGGGGGCTATCGACACCGATTGCACACGCAGAACGTATGAAGACCCTTTATGGGTCCGCGCTCGCGAGCCCCTCAGATGAGCGCGAACTGATCGATGTGCCACAGGTAGGCGAAACTGATCACTCTTCTGCAAATCATATTCCGCGCTCCATTTTGACGGGCATCATTCAGCCCCGGCTTGAAGAGACGCTGGAGCTTGTACGTGACCGTCTTGTTAAAAGCGGTTTTGATCGCGTGGCAGGGCAGCGGGTGGTTCTCACTGGTGGTGGCGCGCAGCTTAGCGGTGCCCGCGAACACACAGCGCGCATTCTCAATAAGAAAGTCCGTGTCGGACAACCTGTCCGATATATGGGCTTAGCAGAGGCAACAGGTGGACCGGCTTTCTCAGCCGCCGCTGGCCTTGCATCCTATTCACAGTTGGCTCCACTCACGATTAATTCGGATCCGGCTTTGGACGTTCCTGAAAACACTGGTCAATGGCGGCGCATTGGGCGGTGGTTGAAGGAGAATTTTTGATGATCGGGCTTGGCAACACGCAGACAGGTTTTGTGTTGTTTAAGCCGACTTTGACGGCGAGGTCGATCATCGGTGTGCTGGAAGATGCGGCAATTGACCAGCGTACTAATCGGAGCATTCCGTTCCAACAGAAATGGGCCAGGAGTAAGCCCGTTTCTTCGACCTCGATTACGACCCACGATTTGCTCCTAGGAGGCTTACATGAGCATCAATCTGACGGTTCCACAGGCAACTGAACTGAAACCGCGTATTACTGTATTTGGCGTCGGCGGCGCTGGCGGCAATGCGGTCAACAATATGATCGATTCCGGACTCGAAGGTGTTGAGTTTGTTGTGGCGAACACAGACGCGCAATCACTCACCATGTCTTCGGCTGAACGCAGGATTCAACTGGGCGAGGCTATTACGCAAGGCCTTGGTGCTGGATCGCGACCCGAGGTTGGGTGCGCAGCGGCGGAAGAGGCCCTGGGCGAGCTTTCGGAGAGTCTTGAAGAAAGCCATATGGTCTTCATCACAGCCGGCATGGGCGGCGGCACGGGCACGGGCGCTGCGCCGGTGATTGCGCGGACTGCACGGGAAAAAGGCATTCTGACAGTCGGCGTTGTGACCAAGCCTTTCCAATTTGAAGGCGCGCGGCGTGCACGTCTCGCTGATGAGGGTATCGCAGAGCTTTCCAAGTTTGTTGACACTCTCATCATTATCCCGAACCAGAACTTGTTCCGGATCGCGAATGAGAGAACGACTTTCGCGGAAGCCTTCTCCATGGCAGATGAAGTTCTGCATTCCGGTGTGGCTGGTATTACCGACCTCATGGTTAAGCCTGGCTTGATCAATCTCGACTTTGCTGATGTTCGCACTGTGATGAACGAAATGGGCAAAGCCATGATGGGAACCGGCGAAGCAGAAGGTGAGAAGCGGGCGGTCGAAGCTGCAGAAGCTGCTATCTCCAACCCACTGCTTGATGAAGTGTCGATGAAGGGCGCCCGTGGCGTTCTCATCAATATCACTGGTGGCATGGACCTTACTCTTTATGAGGTTGATGAAGCAGCAAACCGTATCCGTTCTGAAGTTGATCCAGACGCCAACATTATTGTTGGGTCCACGTTTGACTCATCTCTCGACGGCAGCATGCGGGTTTCCGTGGTTGCAACAGGCATTGACGTTGAACAGGCTGAGCAGCCTGTTCCAGAAACGGAAAAGATCACGATGCTTCGCCCAGGACGGCGTATGTCGGTAGAAGACACACCTGCCGAGGCTGAAGCTGCCGAAGTGGTAGCTGAAGCGGAGCCAGTTGATGTGCAAGAACCAGCTGCTGCGCAGGCAGAGGCAGAACTCGCTCTTGAAGCGCCTCTGCCAGCGGATTTTGACCCAGCCGCTTATGAGGCGGAAGTCATTATCCCAAGCCAAGAGCCTGTTGCTGAACCAGCACAAGCTCAGGCTAGTCTGTCTGCGACAGCTGAACCGAACCGGCCCTTTATTCCGGCAGGTCTCAATCGGGTAGAAGCGCGATCTAGCGAACTTCCTTCGTTCCTGGGAGCGCGTCCAGAACCTGTCGCGAGACAAGCCGCCCCGGCTCGCGGGCCATCCTTGTTTGAGAGGCTGACCGGGCGATCTAAGGCTGCACCGGAAGCACGCCAAGCACCTGTTGTGCCGCGCGAGGCCGTTCAGCCGGCTCAGACTGCGGCGGCGCCGGCCCGACATGCTCCGCCAGCGCCTCAGCAGGCGGTTGCACCGGAGCCTCAACCAGCACCGCCAGCTGCTCAGCAAACGCCAACCGCGCAGCCAAAAGCGGATGACGGAATGGTGGCATCCTCGTTCGAGGAGGATCAGTTGGAGATCCCTACCTTCTTGAGGCGTCAGGCAAACTAGGTGTTTCGCTTAATAGGTTGAAACAAGGGGGGGCGACGCCATTTGTTGCTCCCCTTTTTATTGTTATTTTTCAATGTCTTATAGGTTCTTCTTATACGTAACAAACTGTAAGAAAGAGTTATTTGAGAAGGGTTCGCGACTTTTGTTAGAACCACACTCAGACCGGTCCTTATGGAGTGGTCTCTGACGTGTCCCTGGGGGAGGGGCATGCAGACATCAGATAACTGCCCGACAGATTTGGGGCGCGCTGCCGAAACTTCAGTTTGTTTGGGCGGTATATGGGGAACGGACAGTGCGGAATACTGACCACGACACGTTTGCGGAACCGGTGAATACCGGAGGCAGCTCTACCTTCAACAAGTTGCGACTGGCGCATTCTAGCGACAGCACTTCTGTTGGGAGCGATGTGTTGCGGCAAACGACCATTGCCACGCCGATCACCATGGACGGTATTGGACTGCACAAAGGCACGCTTGTACGCCTTGTGTTGACGCCAGCAGATGCAAATACGGGCATCGTGTTCCGTCGGACAGACCTTGATACAACTGATCGCTCGATCACAGACATTCCCGCGAGCTATGACTCGGTTATAGACGCGACGATGTGCACGACAATTGGCAACGCAGCTGGAACCAAAGTCGCGACGATTGAACACCTTATGGCTGCTGTGTCAGCTCTTCAGATCGATAATCTGTTGATCGAGGTAGATGCTGAAGAAGTGCCTGTGATGGACGGTAGTTCAGATGCTTTTATGGCATTGCTTGACCAAGCTGGTCTGACGCTTCTTGCCGAGCCGCGTCGGTATATTCGTGTTTTGGAACCGATCGCTTTAGAAGACGGTCTCAAAAAGGCGACTTTGTGCCCGCTTGATGAGGGGTTCCGTATCAATATTGATATTGATTTCGAAAATCCGGTTATCGGTAAGCAAGAGCTTGATGTTGTTGTCAGCCCGGAAACTTTCAAACACGAAATCGCATCATCGAGGACCTTTGGTTTTCTGAAGGACGTCGAATTGCTCTACTCGCTGGGGCTAGCAAAGGGCGCGTCGCTTGATAACGCTGTGGTGCTAGATGGTGATGAAGTGATGAACGAGGACGGTCTGAGGTGGCCTGATGAGTTTGTTCGGCACAAAGTGCTGGATGCCGTTGGCGACCTTGCGTTGGCTGGGGCGCCAATTTTGGGGCTGTTTAAAGCTAGCCGGACCGGGCATGCGTTTAATAATCAGGTGCTCCATGCACTCTTTGCGAATCCCGAATCTTGGGAATATGTCACATGCGATGAACCAATTGATGTAATCGCGGACGTCCCAAGGATGATGGTTTCTGCCGATTGAGCCCAACGGCCCTTTTTCGCGCTGATTTCACAAATTTGACCGGCTTGAGACCCTCTCAAGCCGGCTTTTTATCGCCTGATCCGGTTTTGACGCTCTATGGTATGCGCTCAAGGGTTGATATAGTGCGGTCTTTCCGGAGGACTTCCGGCGAGGCTGAATGTGCAGGAGCGATGGCTTGATGAGTAGAGGCAGTGTGGCGGGATTTGGACCCAATTGGGTGAAGAAGCTTTGGCGAACCCCGTCGGTGATTGTGCTGGGTGCTGCACTAGTCCTTGGCGCCTGTTCCGGGGATGACGATGCGGAGATCGTTTATGATGAGCGCCCGGTAGAGCAAATCTACAATAAGGCGCTGAACTTGCTGGAAGACAATAAATTCCGCCAGGCTGCAGCAGAATTTGACGAAGTCGAACGTCAGCATCCCTATTCTCAATGGGCACGTCGTGCGATGTTGATGGCGTCATATTGTTACTATCAGACGAATGACTATGACTCAGCGATATTGAGTGCTCAGCGGTTTTTGGCACTTCATCCCGGTAACAAGGATGCAGCCTACGCCTACTATCTGATGGGTATCAGCTTTTATGAGCAGATCTCAGATGTGGGACGCGACCAAGGGATGACGCAAAATGCGCTCGCGACACTTTCTGAAGTGGTGCGGCGTTTTCCCCAAACTGAATATGCTAGGGATGCGCGGCTTAAGATTGACCTTACCGTCGATCATCTAGCGGGTAAGGAGATGGAGATTGGGCGTTACTATCTCAACCAACAATCCTACGTCGCGGCAATCAACCGGTTTCGATCCGTCATCGTATCTTATCAGACAACCACACACGTGCCAGAGGCACTTCATAGGCTGACCGAATCCTACCTGTCGTTGGGTGTGGTGACCGAAGCTCAGACTGCTGCGGCCATCCTTGGGCATAACTTTCCAGGCAGCGATTGGTACGAAGACAGTTATGCTCTTTTGGCAGGGAGTGACCTTGAGCCGAGAGAGAACCAAGACTCCTGGATGAGCAAAGCCTGGAATTCTGTTTTCTAGGAGCGCTTATGCTTTCCGCGCTTTCAATTCGCGACATCGTGTTGATCGACAAGCTGGACCTCCCTTTGGAGAGGGGGCTCTGTACGCTTACTGGCGAGACGGGCGCAGGTAAATCCATTCTCTTGGACGCCCTAGGTCTTGCGACCGGCGGGCGGGCTGATGGAGGATTGGTTGCCCAGGGATCGGACAAAGGCTCGGTCACTGCGGTGTTTGACCTGGATCCAAAACATCCTGCTTTTAACCTTCTATCAGACAACGATATTGAGGCTGACGAAGGCATTATCCTTCGCCGTGTTCAAACAAAAGATGGACGCACCCGTGCCTTTGTGAATGACCAATTGGTGAGCGTCGGTCTCTTGCGGACAATTGGCGACATGCTGATTGAAATCCATGGACAGCACGACGAACGGGGCCTGCTGGATGAAGCCAGCCATAGGACATTGCTGGATGCGTTTGGAGCGCTAGACCGACCTCTTGAAGTCGTCAGAAACACTTGGGAAAGACTTTCTGACGCCAGAAAAAATCTGGTAAATCACCTGGCTGCGTTGGCGAAGGCTGCGGCCGATCAAGAATTTCTGGCTCATGCCGTTGCTGAGCTTGACGAACTCGCGCCTGAAGAGGGTGAGGAGGAGCACTTGGCGGCAGAGCGCACGCTGATGATGCACTCAGAGAAAATCGCAGATGATGTTGTTGAAGCGGAAAAAGCGCTGTCTGGTGACAAAGGGCTGGAAGCCAGAATTAATTTGGCGCTGAGGCGCCTTGAACGTTCACAAAAACAGGCGGGTGGTCGTCTTGATGGTGTCGTAGCGGCTCTTGATCGTACCCTAAACGAAGCTGCAGACGCACGGGCGCAGCTTGCTGACGCGGTGCGGTCATTGGAGTTTGACCCAAATAGGCTGGATGGTGCGGAGACCAGACTCTTTGCTTTGCGGGCAGCCGCTCGGAAATACGATGTTTCCGTGGAAGCGTTGCCACAACTGGCTGAGAGCATGCGCGCGGAACTAGATGGCATTGAAGCCGGCGAAACCCGCACTGCCGAGCTGGAGAAGGCGCTTGTCGATGCAGAGACGGCTTATGCAGTGGCTGCTGGTGCGCTGTCGGATGGTCGGTTAAAAGCGGCCATTCGTCTCGACAAATCTGTCGCCAAGGAACTCATCCCGCTCAAGCTCGACAAGGCAACTTTCCGAACACAGGTGACCCAAGTCGATCTGGATCATGCAGGCCCAGAGGGTATCGACAAAGTTGCCTTTCTTATCTCTACAAACCCAGGGGCTCCGCTGGGGCCGTTGATCAAGATCGCGTCGGGTGGGGAACTTTCGCGCTTCATACTGGCGCTCAAAGTGTCTTTGGCATCCACAAGTTCTGCAACGACGCTGATTTTTGATGAGGTGGATGCCGGGGTTGGCGGCGCCGTCGCAGAAGCCGTGGGAAAGCGTCTCGCGGAACTGGCCAAGTCTCTGCAGGTTTTGGTGGTGACACACTCACCGCAGGTTGCTGCGCGCGCCGCTAAACATTTCCTGATCAGCAAGGGGGGTAACGGCAAGGCGGCGAAATCTGCGCCGGTTGTGACCCGTGTTGAACCGTTGGACGATGGCTCAAGACGTGAAGAAATTGCCCGCATGCTTTCCGGTGCGACCGTGACCGAGGAGGCGCGTGCAGCGGCTGATCAATTGATCGAAGGCACGCACTAATGGCTGCCAAGAAGGTCAAGCCTGCCTCCTCGCTCACTGAAAAGGAAGCGGCCAAAGAGCTTGAGCAGCTTGCGCAGGCCATTGCCGGGCACGATCAGCTCTATCACCAAGACGATCAGCCGACCATCAGTGATGCAGAGTATGACGGGCTTCGAGCACGGAATCTGGAAATTGAAACTGTTTTTCCCGACCTCGTTCGACCGGATAGCCCGTCTCTTCGTGTGGGCGCTGCACCTTCTGACAAGTTTGAGAAGATCGAGCATGAAGTGGCGATGCTGTCGCTTGGAAACGCTTTTTCCGACGAGGATGTGGTCGATTTCTGTCAACGCGTTCGCCGCTTTCTCGGACTAGGAGAGGAAGACCTGGCGATCACGGCGGAGCCAAAAATTGACGGTCTCTCGGCTGCGCTGCGATATGAAAAAGGCCAGTTGGTTCAGGCGGCAACCCGCGGTGATGGACGTGTTGGTGAAGACATCACGGCCAATGTACGTACGATCAAAGATATTCCTCTCACTCTCAAGGCGAAGAATGTTCCAGACGTGATCGAGGTGCGTGGCGAGGTGTACATGAGCCATGCGGATTTCACTCGCCTGAATGAGCGTCAGGCGGAGGCGGGGAAGGACCCATTTGCCAATCCGCGTAACGCGGCGGCTGGATCTCTCCGGCAACTTGATTCACGAATTACAGCGTCGCGACCGCTTCGGTTTTTTGCCTATGCCTGGGGCGCAGCAAGCGCTTTGCCAAGTGAAACTCAGTTTGAGGTGGTTGCGTCCTTTAAAAAATGGGGTTTTGCGACAAACCCCTTGATGGCGCGATGCACAACCGTTGAGGAACTGCTTGAGACCTATCGGGCAATTGAAGCGCAACGGGCAACGCTTGGTTACGACATTGACGGTGTTGTCTACAAGGTTGACCGGCTTGACTGGCAGGAGCGGCTGGGCTTTGTCTCGCGGAGTCCCCGCTGGGCAATTGCACATAAGTTTCCGGCGGAGCAGGCCTCTACCATACTGGAAGGCATTGATATTCAGGTTGGGCGGACTGGATCACTGACCCCTGTCGCCAGGTTGAAACCTGTTACGGTTGGTGGTGTGGTTGTCTCAAATGCGACGCTTCATAACGAAGAAGAGCTTGCCCGCAAGGATGTGCGCCTGGGTGACACGGTGGTTGTTCAGCGGGCGGGGGATGTTATCCCGCAGGTCGTTAGCGTGGTTCTTGTGAAGCGACTAAAGGGGGCAAAACCCTTTGAGTATCCGACTGTCTGTCCAGAGTGTGGCAGTCATGCAGTGCGCGAGCTCAATGAAAAGACCGGTAAAGAAGATGTGGTCCGTCGATGCACTGGCGGGTTGATCTGTCCGGCGCAGAGCATAGAACGTCTGAAGCATTTTGTTTCCCGGAATGCGCTCGACATTGAAGGCTTGGGGAACAAACAGGTGGAAGCGTTCTACAAAGACGAATTGGTCAAAAGCCCGGCGGATATTTTCACTCTGCAAGCACGCGATGAAGAAAGTCTGAAAAAGCTCAAAGACCGTGAAGGGTGGGGGGCGACATCAGTCAAGAACCTGTTTGCAGCCATCGATGACAAACGGACCGTGGATCTTGACCGCCTGCTGTTTGGCCTGGGCATTCGCCACATTGGTGAAACCACTGCTCGTGTTCTCGCGCGGACCTATCACGACCTTGACGCGTTTCTGGCCGCCATGAAGTCCATGACCAGCCCCGAGAGTGAGGCCTATCAGGACCTTATTGCGATTGACGGGATTGGCGAAACCGTGGTGGATGCACTGATGGGTTTCTTTCAGGAGGCCCACAATATCGAAGCGATCGAGGCGCTTAAGACAGCTGGGCTCAACCCGTCCCCACTGGAAGCGCAAGATACAGGGTCGCCTGTCGCGGGCAAGACGGTGGTGTTCACAGGCTCACTTGAAAAGATGACACGCTCTGAAGCCAAGGCGCGTGCGGAAGGTTTGGGCGCAAAGGTTTCCGGGTCGGTGTCAAAGAAGACAGATCTGCTGGTGGCGGGGCCTGGCGCTGGATCGAAGCTCAAAAAGGCTGAAGAATTGGGTATTGAAATGCTCACTGAAGATGAGTGGCTTGAACTCGTTGAGGGAGCTTAGTGCTCCGCCTCAAATTTCTTTCGTGGCTTCTTCAAGCCAGATATTTTCTTCTTTACTGAGTGCGGGCCCCACTTTCGCGCGCACGTCCGTGTGGTAGGCATTGAGCCACGCTTTTTCGTCTTCCGTTAGAAGGCTTGCTTCAACGAGCGACAGGTCGATAGGCGCAAGGGTCACGGTTTCAAAGCCCATCATGTCGCGTTCGCCGCCCTCGATTGGTGCAGGCGGGGTGACAACGAGCAGGTTTTCAATACGAATGCCGAAGGCATCGGTTTTATAATAGCCGGGCTCGTTTGAGACGATCATGCCGGGATCAAGCGGTACATGGCCCGCTTTGGAAATGCGTTGCGGGCCTTCATGCACTGAGAGATAGGAGCCGACGCCGTGGCCTGTTCCATGGTCGAAATCGAGACCCGCCTGCCAGAGAGCCATGCGCGCAAGGGCGTCCAGCTGGGCGCCGGAGGTCCCTTTGGGGAAACGGGCCGTGGCAAGGCCGATATGGCCTTTCAGGACTCGCGTGAACCTGTCCTTCATCTCTTGTGTTGGCGTTCCGATAGCAATGGTCCGGGTGACGTCGGTCGTGCCATCAAGATATTGCGCGCCGGAGTCGACAAGATAAAGCTCGCCTTGTCCAAGGGAGCGGTCGGTGTCGGTGGTGACGCGATAGTGTACAATGGCGCCATTGGGGCCTGCGCCTGAAATCGTGTCGAAGCTCACCTCTTTGAGGGCACCTGTTTCCTGGCGAAACTCCTCAAGCTGTTTGGCCGCAGATATCTCAGTGACCTTGCCACCGGGGCCCTCCCGGTCCAACCATGCCAGGAAGCGGCTCAATGCTTGGCCGTCTCGAATATGAGCGGCGCGGGTTCCGGCAACTTCGGTGTCGTTTTTCCGCGCTTTGGGAAGCTCGCAGAGATCAGCCCCTTGCTTGAGTGTTGCTCCCGCCTCTGTGAGGCGTGTCGCAATCCAGTCGCTGCAGGTGGCGGGGTCGATCCGAACTTCGCGTCCCCAGGTCCCCAATTTGTCGAGGATTGATCCGAGTTCTTCTGGTGGCAGGAGGGTGACGACATTGCCCAGATGAGCGCGGGTCTCTGCAGAGATTTTATCCTCATGGACGAAAAGCTCTGCGTGGCCTTCCTCATACACAATTGCAAAAGAGAGGGGCAGGGGAGCGTGCGCCACGTCGCCGCCGCGAATGTTGAAGAGCCAGGCGATGCTGTCGGGCATGGTCACAATGGCCGCGTCTGCATCAGATGATTGAAGCTCAGTGGCAATGGTTGCAAGCTTTTCAGTTGCGGGGGTCCCGGCATAGGCCAGATCGTGGGGCTCAATAGGGGCTTTTGGCGCATCTGGCTGATCATCCCAGATCGCATCCACGATATTGCTCTCGACGGCGACGAGTTCGCCGCCCGCCTTGTCTGTAGCCTGCTTAAGTCGTTTGATGCTCTCGACCGTGTGAAGCCAGGGATCGTAGGCAAGTTTTGCGCCCGCTAAGAGGTTTTCTTCCACCCATTGCGCTGGTGGCATGCCCATCAGGGATTGGGGCTCGAACACATCGATGTCAACCTGGTAGCGCACCTGGAGCGTGTAGCGGCCGTCGATGAAAATTGCCGCTTTGTCCTGTAGGACAATGGCAAGCCCGGCTGATCCGGAGAAACCGGTCAGCCACCTCAAGCGCTCTGCGTGCGGGGGGACATATTCCCCCTGGTGTTCGTCGGCGCGGGGAATGATAAAGCCATCAAGGCCGCGGGCTTTCAGCTCAGCGCGGAGTTTGGCTGCTCGGCCAGTGCCCAGTGTCGGGTCGGCCACATCGTCATAGGTCTGAAACATGGGCGTATCTTAGCTGCCTTGCTGATTTCTTGGTAGAGCCTGGCTGATCAAAGATAGGTCATCCCCTAAGGCGCAGGGTGACCCATTCATTGATGCGCAGTCGGTCGAGGAGGTAGAGACCTTGGTCGCGGTAGGCTGAGAGCACCATCTGCTCCTGTTCATGCAGAATACCCGACAGGATCAGGGTGCCACCCCGGGCGAGTTGGTGCTCAACGTCTGGGGCGATCTGGGCGAGGGGCCGTGCTAATATGTTGGCGATGAGGAGATCATAGGGGCCGCGCGCTTTAAGGTCCGGATGATTGGTCCCTTTGGCGGTGATTGTCTTGATCAGCGGGTGCACCATGTTCGCGCGGGCATTCTCTCGCGTTACCCGTGTCGCAATGGGATCAATGTCGCTGGCAATAACTTGTCTGCCTGTGAGTTTTGCTGCGGCGATTGCCAGAAGTCCTGTGCCACATCCGAGATCCAGGACCCGCGCAGGGGTTCGCCGCTGACACTCCTTCTCGATGAATTTGAGACAGGCAAGCGTGGTGCCGTGATGGCCGGTGCCAAAGGCCTCGCCTGCATCAACAAGCAGTGGAATGCGGGCTGTGGGACATTTGGCGGCATCATGGGCACCGTGAACGAAAAAGCGGTCGGTCTCGATTGGGGCCAGTCCCTCCAGAGACTTGGCAACCCAGTTAATGTCAGGCAGGGCTTCTATTGTGACACTCGGCACCTGCAAGCCCAGCTCATCTGCGAGTGGACGAATGATTTTTTCGATCTGCGCGGTATCGGGTTCCTCTTGGTAATAAGCCTCAACTGACCAGGACACATGTTCTTCTACTTCCGCTGTGGCAACGGCCTGAGCATCTGGGGAGAAGGCGTCGGACAGGAGGGTAGCGAATGCGTCAGCGTCAGCGACGGGTGTGACGAATGAGGCTTTCCAAACTTGGGGTGTCGTGTGACCTGGGTTCATCTTGCGCTCCTGACAGCGTGGGTGTCAGGCATGGCGCTCTACAAATGTATCGATGACTTTTTTGCGGCCTGAATGTTCAAAATCTACAGTGAGTTTGTTGCCATCAATGTCGGATACATGTCCGTAGCCAAATTTCTGGTGGAAGACGCGTTCCCCTACATCGTAGCTGGAGGCAGCCGGATCAGATGTGGCGACGAGTTCCGCGTGGCCCTCCAGATCCGGTGCGCGGGTTTTCATCGCGCCCGAGCGGGCGTTGGCTTGCGCGCGCTGCCAGCCAGGGCCGCCATAATTGCTTTGGGAAAACTCATGGTCAAAGCGGCTTTGGGAGAACGATCCATAGCCGCCAAAGTTTGTATCACCCTCCACAACGTCCACATGGTCTTTGGGAAGTTCATCCACAAAACGGGAGGGAAGGGATGATTGCCAGAGATTGTGTATCCGTCGATTGGAGGCAAAGGAGATGCGCGCGCTTTTCTTGGCCCGCGTTATGCCGACATAGGCAAGGCGGCGTTCTTCTTCGAGGCCTGCCAGACCGCTTTCGTCGAGCGACCGCTGGTGGGGGAAAAGGCCTTCCTCCCAACCCGGTAGGAACACTGTGTCGAACTCCAATCCCTTGGCGGAGTGGAGGGTCATGAGATTGACCTTGTCGGCTGTATCGGCTTGCTCAATCTCCATGACGAGCGAGATGTGTTCCAGATAGCCGGCCAGGTTCTCGAAATGCTCCATGGAGCGGACGAGTTCTTTCAGATTGTCCAGACGACCAGGCGCGTCTGCCGAGCGATCGTTTTGCCACATCTCTGTGTAGCCGCTTTCATCCAGGATCGTTTCCGCCAGCTCAATGTGGCCCATGCCGGGCACAAGAGCCCGCCAGCGATCGACCATGTCGATGAAGTCTTTGAGATTGCGGCGCGCTGGTTGTCGAAGCTCCTCTGTTTCGGTGATGAGGCGTGCCGCACGGCTCAGTGAAATGCCTTGCTGGCGGGCAAGCTGATGGAGCGTCTGAAGCGCTTTGTCGCCCAGTCCCCGCTTCGGCTTGTTCATGATGCGCTCAAAGGCTAGGTCATCGTCCGGCTGTGCAACCAGACGCAGGTAGGCATTCGCGTCACGCACTTCCATGCGTTCATAGAAGCGTGGGCCACCGACCACCCGATAGGGAAGACCAAGATTGATGAAGCGGTCCTCAAACTCGCGCATCTGAAAGGAGGCGCGCACGAGGATCGCTGTCTCGCGGAGTAAGTTCCCGTCGCGCTGCAATTGTTCAATGTCTTCGCCGATGACGCGGGCTTCTTCCTCGCCGTCCCAAAGGCCCCGCAGGGTGACCTTTTCGCCTTCGTTCATTTCTGTCCAAAGGGTTTTTCCAAGCCTGCTTTCATTCGCCGTAATAAGCCCGGAGGCGGCGCCCAGAATATGGGGTGTCGAGCGATAGTTTTGTTCCAGACGGACGACTTTGGCGCCGGGGAAGTCCTGTTCAAAGCGCAGGATGTTATCAACCTCTGCGCCGCGCCAGCCATAGATCGACTGATCATCATCGCCGACGCAGCAGATGTTTTTGTGCTTTTGCGCGAGGAGCCGGAGCCAGAGATATTGTGCGACGTTGGTGTCCTGGTACTCGTCCACCAGCATGTACTTAAACCGATCCTGATATTCGTTCAGTACTTCCGGGTTCTCCTGAAAGAGGCGTAGGCATTCCAGGAGGAGATCACCGAAGTCAGCTGCGTTCAGGATCTTGAGACGTTCCTGATAGGCGGCATAAAGGCTTATCCCTTTGCCATTACCGAAATGTTCGGCGTCGCCTGCGGGGACTTTGTCGGGTGTGAGCCCTCTGTTCTTCCAGCCGTCGATGTGAGATGCCAGTTGGCGAGCGGGCCAGCGCTTCTCATCAATGCCTTCTGCCTTGATGAGCTGCTTTAAAAGACGGTGTTGGTCGTCCATGTCGAGGATGGTGAAGTCTGAGCGAAGACCTACAAGCTCTGCGTGACGACGCAGGATTTTTGCGCCGATGGAGTGAAAGGTTCCGAGCCAGGGCATGCCTTCAACAACGCCGCCGATCAGGGAACCGATGCGGTGCTGCATTTCCTTCGCCGCTTTATTGGTGAAGGTCACCGCCAGGATTTGCCCCGGCCAGGCCTTGCGGGTCGACAGGGCATGGGCAAGGCGGGTCGTGAGGACACGTGTTTTGCCTGTACCTGCACCGGCGAGCACCAGCACTGGACCGTCCAGGGCCTCAATTGCCTCCTGCTGTGCTTCGTTCAGACCGCGAAGGTAGGGCGGACGCATGCCGCCCATGGCCTGGGCGCTCAATGAGCGGGCCGTCTCCTCTTCCGGGATGTCTCCCAGATCAAATGGGTCCGAATCTGACATGATGGGCTCAAGATAAGCATTTAGGGACGGCGACACTAGGTGCCGCCTGATTTCATCTCAATATGAAATTACAATTTTAGTGATGTTCTTCGCGCGACGCTGCGATAAGGCCGTCGGCGAGGGCCTTTAGTGCAGAAACGCGGGTTATACGCCCAACCGCCAAGTCACTTTTGCCAGGCTCACAAACGGGCAAATGCTCAAGGTCGTGTGCGTCCATCAGATCAAGTGCTTGGTTTAGACGATCATACGGGTAGATCCGTATGGATTCCGATGCTGCATTCAGCAGTCGGGGAGCGTCCTCTGAATAGGGATGGGCCTGGTCGAACCGGGTCATCACGTCGCGGACATGGATGTTCATCATCACGCGCCTGTGGGGGCCTTCCTGAAGATGGACCTCTCGTTGCTCCAGCTGCCAATGGAAGAAGCTTTTGCCGATGGTCGCCTGGGTCAGAGCTGTGGCGATGGCATTGGCAAGGAGGAGGGCAATGGTGACCTCATAGTCGCCGGTTAGCTCAAAAACGATGAGCGTCGTCGAGAGCGGTGCGCCTAACACGGCTGCAGCGACAGCGCCCATTCCGACAATGGCATACAGGCCGTGGGCAGACGCCATGCCAGGGAAAATATAGGCGGCGACAATGCCAAAGGCGCCCCCTGCCATTGCGCCGAGATAGAGAGAGGGCGAGAAGACTCCGCCGCCAAAGCGACTGGCCAGTGTCACAGCAGTGGCCACGGTTTTGGCGATAAGAAGTGCGATCAGGAAGGGGAGTGTATAGCTCTGCTTCAGGGCATTGTCGGTTGCTTCATACCCAACGCCCAAGACTTCCGGCACCATGAGTGCGATCAGGCCGACTATGAAACCGCCTAAGACTGGCCGGAGCCAGACCGGCATTTCAACAGCCCGGGCGACTTTGTCTGCATAGATGACTGAGGCCATGAAGCTGATCGCCACAAGTGCGGCGATGATGCCCAGGAGGGCGAAGGCGGGGAACTCAAAATAGGACGCGATAGAATAGTCAGGCAGGGTGAATGCGGGGAAGTTGCCGAGGTGAAACCGGGCAACCGAAGTCGCTGCAACCGATGCGATTGACACGGGAACAAAGGCGCGGAGCGCATAGTGCCCAAGAATGATTTCGTGAGCGAACAGAACGCCAGCAATAGGCGCATTAAAAGACGCAGTTACGGCGCCCGCAACGCCGCATGCGAGCAGGATGCGGCCCCATTCCGGATTGAACTTAAAGCGCTCGGCCACATAGGCGGAAATTGTCGCACCTAAATGAACGGCGGGACCTTCCCGTCCTGCACTGGCTCCGCCACCCAAAGAAATAGCGGTGAGGATAGAGGAATAGATGCCTGTTTTGAGGGGCATGCGGCCGGCTTTTAGGGCGGCGGCCTCAATGACGTCAGAGACGCTTTCGGTGCGGTTAAGCGGCATGAGATATTTGATGCCAAGCCCAACAATGAGACCTGCCCCGATGGGTCCCGCCATCAGGAGCCACCAGGGAACACCGGCGGCTGCGCTCGCCGTTCCTTCATCAAAGGTGCCGATCCAGATCCACTGGGCACCGGCAATGGCCATGCGAAATAGGATGGTGGCATAGGCTGCAGCGATGCCAAGCGCTGCAGCCAGCACCCACCCAGTCAAGCTCCGAGACTCCCAGAACTCGCGCCAATTCTCTTCAATCGGACGATCAATCACTGCTTCGAATATTTTCGCGAGGATTTTGACGAGTTTGGATAGGAGGGGCTTCATTTGCAGCGGCCAATCGACCCTTCGGCGCAAATCCGTGTGCCATCTGTCCAGGTAGCACCCGTGAGATCGGCATTCAGCAGGTCAGTTTGATCCAGCAGCGCGCCTGTAAAGTTGGCGCCTCTTAGGTTCGCTCTGAAGAGACGGGTCCGGCGCAGGTTGCTTTCCGAAAGATCCGCGCCTTCAAGGTTGGCTTTGGTCATGTCAGCCTTGCGCAGGTTTGCGCCGATGAAACTCGCGCCGGCGAGTTCTGCGCCTACGAATTTGGCGTCTCTTGCGTCTACACCATTGAAAATGGTGCGAGAAAGGTCGGCCCTTTGCAGCCTTGTGTCGACCAGCTTTGCGTCCGTCAGATCACTGTCGATGAAGTTGGATTCTTCAAAGAAGCATCTGGACCAGTCGACACCTGGTGCAGGAACGGCAGAACAGTCTGCGAAGGCAAGGGCGGTTGTCGGCGATCCCAGGAGACAGAGAGCGAGAATGGCAAGCAGTTTTCGCATCAGGCTGTTTGTTCCTTTTTACGTCGGATACCGATCACACGGCCTGCCTGTTCTGGCTGGTCGAGAGACTTTTGATCTTTCAGGATTGCCGCCGCGACTTCCTGAACACTTTCTGGCATGGGCGCGGCCCGTCGGGACTTCATGTCTACATGTATGGCCATCTGCTCGGACGTGGCAGCGAGGTAGCCTTCGGTGGCGTGATACATGCGCCCAAAGAGATGTAAGCGCTTTTCATCCCAATCCAACAGCTGATAAGTGACCCGTACGGGTTCCCCTTCGCTGAGTTCATCGAGATAGGTGACATGGATCTCTGCGGTAAAGCAGGAGCCTTCGCCCTGTTTTGTGTATTCCCAGCCAATGCCCAGTTCGTTGAATAGGGCATCCAGACCCTCGTCAAAGAGGAGGTTGTAATAGGCCATATTCATGTGGCCATTCAGGTCTATCCAGTCGCTTTCCACTTTCCGCAAAGGGGCTTCAAAAGGCTCTGAATAGGCTCCGGGCATCGACAACTCCTTACCGTCACTTCCACATTTGGGTGGCTTTTCCTGATCATAGCCTGAGTACAGACCCATGCCAAAGGCCAGAGGTGATCTGATTGTCGTCATATTCCGTGTTAAAGTGACGGATGGATGAGGCATCGACAATAAACGCTGACCAAGACCGTCTTGTAGGTGTGGTTTCTGATTTGCTGGATATGCTGGGCAACCGTCTTCAGCTGGGTGCCGCCGTGCGTGATGCCCATGGGCACGACGAAAGCTGGCATGTAACCCATGCGCCGGATGCGGTGGCGTTTGCCACGTCAACGGAAGAGGTGGCGCAGATCGTCAAGATTTGTGCGGCTGCTCAAGTGCCTGTCATTGCGTTTGGTAATGGCACGTCTCTTGAGGGACAGGTGAGTGCTGTTCAGGGTGGTGTTACCATCGACTTGTCCCAAATGAATGACGTGCTTGAGGTGCATGCGGCGGACTTAGACTGCCGTGTTCAGCCAGGGGTGACGCGCAAACAGCTCAACGCTTATTTGCGGGACACGGGCCTCTTTTTTCCTATTGATCCTGGGGCTGATGCGAGTCTTGGGGGTATGGCGGCAACGCGGGCGTCGGGCACGAATGCTGTGCGGTATGGCACCATGCGGGACAGTGTTTTGAGCGTCACGGCGGTACTCGCCACTGGCGAGATTGTCACCACCGGCGGGCGGGCGCGGAAATCTGCTGCCGGATACGACCTGACACGTTTGCTGGTTGGTTCGGAAGGGACATTGGGGATCATTACTGAGCTCACGCTCAAACTACAGGGGACCCCCGAAGCGATTGCCGGCGGCATCTGTCCATTTGAGAGTCTCGACGGGGCAATCGATGCAGTGATTGAAACCATTCAATCAGGTTTGCCGGTTGCACGGATTGAAGTGTTGGATGAGGTTCAAGTTGAAGCCTGTAACGCTTACTCAAACCTGGACCTGCCACCGAGCCCGATGCTGTTTCTGGAGTTTCATGGCACGGACGCGAGCGTCAAAGAGCAGTCCGAACGTTTCGGAGCGATCGCGTCCGGGCATCAAGGTGGGGATTTTACCTGGACCACAAATGCGGAAGAGCGGACCCGCCTTTGGGAAGCGCGCCACAATGCCTACTACGCATCGCTGGCCCTGGAGCCGGGAAAAAAGGGCATGACAACAGATGTTTGTGTGCCGATTTCCAATCTTGCTCGGTGCCTTCGGGAGACCAAAGCGGATCTGGACGCTTCCTTCCTCACCGCGCCGATTGTTGGCCACGTAGGCGACGGCAATTTTCACACGATCATGCTGATCGATCCGGAGAGTCGACGCGATATGGCCGAAGCGCGGCGACTGCATGATCGCATGGTGCGTCGCGCTTTGGCGCTGGAAGGGACTTGTACCGGCGAACACGGGATCGGCTTGGGGAAAATGGCCTTCCTTGAAGAAGAGATTGGTCAGGGTGTCAATATGATGCGGACCATCAAACGAGCATTAGATCCTCAGAACATCCTCAACCCTGGCAAGATCGTTTCCCTCTGATCTAGGCCTGCACCTTCGGGATCCATTTTTCGAGTGCCGCTCCGATCTCGTGGGGGCTGTCTTCTTGAATGAAATGGATGCCGCGCACGGTGATCTCTTCCTGGTTCTTCCACGTCCGCACGAAGTCGCGCACCTCTCCTTGAATCAATGCGCCTGGCTCTGCATTTACAAAGAGCTTGGGCAGGTCGTTGGTTTGTAACCACTCTGACAATTGCACGACCATGGCGTGCGTGTCTTCCGGCTCTCCGTCGAAAGGCACTTCGCGGGGCCAGGTAAGGGTGGGGCGCCTGTCTTCACCGGCATTCAAATAGGGCGCGCGGTAGTGACCCATTTCCTCGTCACTAAGCTCTCGCAGTACTGATGCTGGCAGGACCTGGTCTACAAACATGTTTTGCTCAAGCACCATCCAATCACCAAGGCTGGATTTGAATGACTTGAACATTACCCACGGAAACCAATCCATCTCCGAATAGGAGAAAGGCCTCGTGAAGCCTTCCATGAAGCAAATGCCTTTGACTTTTTCCTCGTTGCGACGGGCCCAGTCGAAGCCAAGTGCTGATCCCCAATCGTGGATTACCAGAGTGACGTTTTCCGTCACCCCAAGGTTTTCCAACAGAGCATCCAAATACTTCTGATGCTCAAAGAACCTGTAGCGGGCGTCCGGGTCTTCGCCCTCAACCAAGGGACGCTTGTCCGATCCACCCATGCCGATGAGGTCTGGCGCGATGCAGCGGCCAAAGGGGGCTGCGTAGGGCATGATGTTGCGCCACAGGTAGGACGATGTTGGATTGCCGTGCAGGAAGATGATGGGATCGCCTTCCCCAATCTCGACATAGGACATCTCCAGATCGAGGGCCTTGGCGCGTTTTGAAGCGAGGGGCTCCGCGCTGATAGGCTTTTCATTCGCGTGAGCTGGGAGTGCGGTGGCGGCACTGGCCGCGGCACCTGCTGTTAGAATACCCCGGCGGGTGAGTTCAAAATCCAGTGCCATGCGTTATCCCCCAAATTCTGGTCTAGTTCGGGTTGCAAATTGCAACCTTCTAGCGGATCAGAGCAGGGAGGGAGGGAGGGGTCAAGCTGACTTGTTTCTGCGCACGGGAATGTGAAGCGCCTAGGCGCTCAACCCATGAATAAAATTCTCGCAATGGAAGCTAATCGCTGCATCCGGGTCGACGATCTCATCGGGGCCCACGGAATTCATCCATATCCCGTTCATTAACAATGGGAACATAAAGGCAGTTGCGGCAGCCCTTTCATCGCATTCACGAAATTCCCCTTCATCGATGCCACGGCGGACCATTTTGGCAATGTTTTCCAGGCCGCGCTCGGGAACTTCCGTCCGATAATAGTCGGTCAGGTCAGGGAATCGGCGGGCTTCTGATATCACCAGTTTCAGAATGGCGCCTTGTTCGGAATGTGCAAACAAACGTCCGACGCTTTGGGCCTTGAGACGCAGGAACTCAGATGCTGGTCCTTCAAATGCTTCTGCCTGGGCAATCGTTTGCTCAAGCATGGGAACCACTTTTTCCCTAATTAGGGCGAAAAACAGGTCTTCTTTGCTCTCAAAATAGAGATAGATCGTGGCCTTGGAGACGCCTGCCTTGTCGGCCACGTCCTCAAGGCGGGTTGCCTCAAACCCCCGGTCCCGAAAAAGCTCGACCGCGGCACTTAATATCTGCTTTGGCCGCTCATTGTTTCGCTTAATGGTTTTTGGATCGGATGACGTTTCGACAAGTTTGAGATCCATGATGCGCTCCAGCTTGCAGAAAATCTGACTGGTCAGTCATATTCTGTCAAATGGGATGAACTAGTGGCTTTATCAAGCTTTTGGCACATCTGCTTCTGACAGTATGGCGTCCCGATCACCATCCAGAGCTGGGGCAGCAGGGCGTTCAGATGGGTCTGGAAAGGCTGAAAATTTGATTGGGTTTCCTGGCATTTTGATTGGGCCAATGTCTGGATCGTTTGCTTGGATGACCATATTGCGCGCGATGACCTGGGGATCTTGTAGAACCTGTTCGACATTGTTTATCGGCCCACTGGGGATGCCAGCATCCTCTAGAATAGTGAGCCAATGCTCTGCGGGCTGTGTCTTCAGTGTTGTCTCCATTGCTTCCGACAGGGCATCAACATTGTGCCGTCGCAAATCATTGTCAGCGAAGCGGTCATCATCAATCAGGTCTAGTGCGCCGATGGCTTTTGCCATGCGGGCAAACAGAATGTCATTCCCGGCTGCGATGACAATGTGGCGGTCAGAGGTGGCAAATGCCTGAAACGGGGCAATTGAGGGATGTCTGGAGCCCAGACGGCCGGGGATCTGGCCGGTGGCGAGGTAACGGGCGATCCCGTTTTCGAGGATGGCTACCTGACAATCCAACATTGCGACGTCAATGCGGGTGGCCTCACCGGTTTTTTCGCGATGGTAGAGCGCCGAGGCCACCCCAATGGCGGTAAAGAGCCCGGCGCCGATGTCTCCAATAGAAGATCCCACGCGGGTGGGCGGATCTCCCTCATGGCCTGTCAGGCTCATAATGCCGCCCATTGCTTGTACGACCATGTCATAGGCGGGTCTTTTGCTATAGGGGCCGGTCTGGCCGAAGCCACTGGCGGAGGCCAGGATGAGGGAAGGGTACCTATTGTGAAGCGTCTCCCAGTCGTATCCCAGTTTGTCAAAGGCACCTGGGCGGTAGTTTTCTACGACGACATCAGCTGTTTCCAGAAGTGTCTCGAAGGTTTTGCGGTCTTCATCGTCTTTCAGGTTCAGGGCGATAGAGCGCTTTCCCCGGTTGAGCGACATAAAATAGGTCGATTTGTCTTCAATGAAGGGACCGATATGCCGCGCATCATCTCCCCGTTCAGGCACCTCCACTTTGATGACGTCAGCGCCAAAGTCGGCCAAAAGCATGGTGCAATAGGGACCGGCCAGGACCCGTGTCAGATCAATAACTTTGAGGCCAGCAAAGGGACCAGGTGTCGGGGAAGTGGTTGAGCTCATTCTTTTGGATCCTGTGATGGGGCCGGAAACAAGGGTTCTATCTTGCTTCCGTCATGCAGCTTCTGGTTTTGGTCTTTGGTTTGTTTGTCTCGGCTTTTTTCGGCTTTCGTCCGACCAAACTTCACTCGGTTCTCTTCTGCCTGTTTTTCCTTGGCAGCGCGTAGGTCCGCCTTCTTCTTGTTTTTCAGGTTTTTTCGCGCTGACCCGAAATCGACTATATTTTTGCCTTTAGAATCCATAGTTTGTCTACCAATTGGCTCTGCGTGGCACTAGGTGTGGAACAGTGCCAATGAGAGCAAAAATAAAGCAAGTTGGACACCTATAAATGACGGTGTCTCGGGGGCGCGGAGCGGTCGTTAGTGAATTCGGTTCTTTCTTACATAGCGGGCTTTGTCATTCTGCTTTTGTTCGCTGCACTGGTGGGGCCGAGCATTGTCGACTGGAATGCGTTTCGCGCAGAGATAGAGTCTCAGATCTCAGAGACTGTTGGACGCGATGTCACGATCGGTGGAGACATCAACTTCGTGATCCTGCCAGCACCCCGTTTCAGTCTGCGGGAATTGTCGATTGGTGGTGACAGCGCCAATATACCCGTCGCACGCATCGGTACATTGGAAGGCGAGGTTGCCCTTGCGCCTTTGCTGCGCGCTGAGATTGATGTTGTGCGGGTCCGCGCGCTGGATTTCAGCGTTCATGTCAGTCGCGATGAGAATGGAAAAATTAACTGGGTGAGCAACGGCCCGAGTACGCTTGAGGTTGCCATCGACCCGGAAGCCATCAGTCTGGACTCCATGGTGTTTGAAAATGGTGAGGTTCTGCTCACCAACGCCACTTCGAATGAGACTGCTCGCCTTCTAAATGTCACAGGTGAGTTGACGGCGACATCGCTTGTTGGGCCTCTGAAATTTGATGGGCGGTTTGAGTACGAAAGTGCTCCATACGTTTTGTCTATTAGTACCGGCGCTTTTGGCGGCGACAGGGCGTTTCCCGTCAATATTGATCTCGCTGCGCCTGACCATGGTTGGGCCAGTTCGTTTTCTGGCCTGTCAACCGAGGCGACGACGTCTGCGCGCCTGGATGGCACATTTGAATTCCGTCTTGGGCAATCGGAAGTTGAAGGGGAAGTGTCGCCTTTTCTTCAAATGACGGCTGGCTTTGTTGGGAACAGCGAATCAATTTCACTTCGCGATGTGGAGCTCGCTGTCGCAGACGCGACTTTTAAGGGCGAGATGGAATTTGGTCTTGAAGGCGGGCCCCGCATTGCAGCGGACCTATCAGGCGCCCGACTTGCGGTGGACCGGGTGTTGGAGCAACTCCAAGCTGCTGCGGTGCCTGTTGAAAATCTTCGGATTCCAGAAGCGCTTTTTGGCGCGCTTGAGCTGCATGTTGTCGACCTGAGCTTTGGAGCGGCTCACACATCTAATGTGCAAGCAGATGTTCGGATTGAGGACGGTGCGTTGCTGTTTGACTCCCTGTCCGCTGATTTTCCAGGTGATTCAACGACCCTGGTCAAAGGAACCATCAGCACGGTGCAGGGCACGCCCCGGTTTGACGGGTCACTGGAAGCTGCAATCGGCAACCCGTCTGCTTTGGCCCGTTGGCTGGGGGAGTTGGCGCAATCAGAGCCGTTGACAAATGGCCTGAGGGAATACGAACCAGGGCCCATTCGTCTTCAGACTGAGCTGGCTCTGCAACCGACGCTGCTGCAGGCCTATTCTCTGTCAATGGTTTCCGGCGAGGAGGGTGAGGCTAGCGCACCCGTGACCGGCGGTCTTTCGTTTGCGCTCAGGGGGCGGCCGGCACTGAGCGTCGAGCTGCGTGGTGCGTTCCTGGATATTTCTTGGCTGAATGGCTTTCTTGGTGCCCAGAAAGTCTCCGATCGCTTGGACCCCTCTGCATTTGATGCGATAGCGATCCTTGGGTTCGACAGACTTCTGTTGGCGGATACCGTCCTGACGGATGTTGATGTCTCTGCCTCCCTCGCTGAGGGCGTGTTGTCCATTGAGCGGTTTGTATCTGTTCTCAACGGTACGGACGAAATTTCAGCGGTGGGTACGGTCTCAAACATTGGGCCGCTTGTTACGGGCGATCTCGAAGGAACCATCAATGCAGGATTGGCGGCGTCGATTGGGAACTTGCTGCTTGGTGTCGACGTTCCGTCTCCTGATGACGGTACTCTTGCTTATGTTCTTCGCGGAGAAGAGACAGAAGAAGGGCATGTCGCTTCTTTGAATATGTCTGGCGAGGCCGGTGGTTCTGCTGTCTCTCTTGTGCTCAATCGAGAGCGCGTTGGGTCCGCTCCACCTGCAGATAAGGTGGACCTGGTCTTCACACTGGACAACCCAAATGCGCAAAGCCTGTTGGACCAGTTGGGTGTTGAGCCGACGGCGCCGGTAGACGGAGCTGGGCGCTTAAGTGTCGAGCTTTCCGGCCAAACTGAAGGCACACTTGATGCCAGCATGCGATTTGCAGCCGGCGATTTCACCGGATCGTTCACCGGCAAAACGGACGCGCCACTTGATTCGCCAAAGTTTGCGGGCCGGTTTGAAGTCTCAGCGCCGACATTTGGACTGGCGAGCCAAGTCGTTGGCTGGCAGGGCGGGATGGCTGACCTCATATCGGCTAACGCCCGTGATGGTGCGTTTGTCGCTGGTGGTGGCTTGGAGTGGGCATCTGACCGTATTGGGCTGAGCGAAGTCGAAGCCATCGCCGGTGCTTTCAGAGCGTCAGGCGGCGGCTCAGTCGAGTTCGGCGGGGGCGTGCCTTCCGTGGAGGCAAACATCAGTCTCGGTTCAGTTGTGCTTGATCCGCTGTTTGTTACGGACGGGGCTGATCCTTGGTCAGCCGAACCGTTGGATTGGTCGTCTTTGGCTGGGGTCAAGGCGTCGCTGACACTCAGCGTTTCAAAAGCCAGTGTAGCAAACCTTGTTCTGGAGGATATTGCTGCTAAGGGATCCTTGGCAGATGGCGTTCTGTCTTTCACACCGGTAACAGCTGAATTGGCGTCTGGTCGCCTGACCATGGGGGCTCGCTTCGAAGGAGGTGACGGTGTGCCGGGCCTTGGGCTGACGCTCGCTGCGGAGAACATTTCTGTTGATCGGGCCTCAGAGATGCTGTTCGGCGAGGAACTGGCCAGTGGAGAAGCAACTGCAAGTCTTCAATTGGAAGGGCAGGGGCGCAGTCTTTTGGGGCTGGTTTCAACCCTGTCCGGCAAAGGATCTCTCGCGTTGACTGAAGGCGAGCTTAGCGGCTTCGACCTTGAAGCGTTTCGGACGGCCTTAGATGGCTTGTCCACAATGGATGACTTTGATGCGGTTGCTGCTGTGCACCTGAACAAAGGGCGCGCCCGAGTCAGTGAGATCGAGGGCGATTTCTCAATCGACGAAGGCATTTTGAGATATGTCCCAAGCGAGGTGGCGGTCTCTGGTGCCAATGGCATTGAAGTCACGGCGCTCGCCGATCTGGTGCGGTTGGAAGCCGACGTGGAAACAGATGTCACTTTGACCGGCGAAAGACCGTTACCACCTATGAGTATGGTTTTGGCAGGGCCGTTCCAAATGCTTAAGCGTCGAAACGACACATTGGCTCTCCAGCAGGCTATTTCACAAATGCTGTTGGTTCGAGATATCGAAGAGGCGGGGATCGACGATCTGCCTGACGAACTTCGCGATCTCATCGTTGGGCCGGATGCCGGATCTGAATTGGATGCGCCGCTGGAAGGTGTTGTCGAAGAGCTGGTTCCAGAAGAAAGCCAGGATCCAGGCGCACCGACGCCAGTTGAACGTCCGACGAATTAACCTGGGTGTAGTTCGGATCGCTGCTTTTTCAGCTGTTCAAGAATGTAGACCCGAATAGCGCTTGTCAGTGACCCAGACGCGTCTCTGTGGGAATCGATTTGGCGCACAAGCTCGGTGACGGAGACCTTGTCCCGACAGGCAATTTCTTTCAACTCATCCCAGAACGGTCGCTCCAGGGTAATCGACGTGCGATGGCCGGAGATGGTGATGGACCGTTTGATCTGACCCGACATTCTTACTTACCTGCTTACTTTGGCCCGATCATGTCTTCTGGGCGAACGACAGCGTCGAATTCTTCCTCTGAAACAAACCCGCCGCCAACAGCTTCTTCACGGAGCGTCGTGCCGTTTTTGTGGGCTGTCTTCGCGATTTTGGCCGCGTTGTCGTAGCCGATGGTTGGTGCGAGAGCGGTGACAAGCATCAAAGAGCGTTCAAGCGCCGCCTTGATATTGTCTTCGCGTGCTTCGATGCCGACGACACAATTGTCGGTGAAGCTAATGGCTGCGTCGCCTAGAAGTTGTACGGACTGTAGGAAGTTGTAGGCCATCATTGGGTTGTAGACGTTGAGTTCAAAGTGACCCTGGCTGCCTGCAAAGCTGAGGGCCGCATTGTTGCCCGCGACATGGGCGCAGACCTGTGTCAGTGCTTCACACTGTGTTGGGTTTACTTTGCCGGGCATGATGGATGAGCCTGGCTCATTTTCTGGAAGTGCTAGTTCACCGAGGCCGGAGCGGGGCCCGGAGCCCAGCAAACGAATGTCATTGGCGATCTTAAAGAGGGCTGCGCCCGCCGCATTGATTGCGCCATGTGAAAACACCATGGCGTCATGTGCGGCGAGGCTCTCAAACTTGTTTGGCGCGGTGATGAAAGGCAGGCCTGTTATGCTCGCGACGTTCTCGGCGACTTTTTCAGCAAAGCCGATGGGTGCATTGAGCCCGGTGCCGACAGCGGTTCCACCTTGTGCCAATTGCAGGAGACCCGGAAGGGTCAGTTCGATCCGTTCAATGGCTGATGCGACCTGTGCTGCATAGCCAGAAAACTCCTGGCCAAGTGTCAGCGGTGTTGCATCCTGGGTGTGAGTCCGTCCGATCTTGATAATGTGATCGAAGGATTTCTGCTTGGAGACGAGCGCTGCATGCAGATGTTTCAGAGCAGGGATGAGGCCATGAACGATGCGTTCGGCACAGGCGATGTGCATCGCCGTCGGGTAGGTATCATTTGAGGACTGGCTCATGTTGACGTGATCGTTCGGGTGAACCGGATCTTTCGTGCCCATCGTGCCGCCGAGCATTTCAATAGCCCGGTTTGAAATCACTTCGTTGGAATTCATATTGGACTGGGTGCCGGAACCGGTTTGCCAAACGACTAGAGGGAAGTGGTCGTTGAGCTTGCCATCAATGACTTCCTGAGCCGCTTCGACTATCGCCTTACCGATCCGCTCATCGAGATTGCCCAGCGACACATTTGCTTCGGCACAAGCGCGTTTGACGATCCCGAGCCCGCGTACAACCGACATGGGCTGTTTTTCCCAGCCAATCTTGAAGTTCCCGAGCGACCTTTGAGCCTGTGCTCCCCAATATTTGTCAGCAGCGACCTCAATAGGGCCAAAAGTATCAGTTTCTGTGCGTGTCTGGCTCATATCGGGCTCTCCGGCTGTCGGGCAATAGATCAGAAAAGCGGGAAATCTCCCCGCGCGGGCTCCTTTAGCATGCCTTTGAGGGCAGGCCAAATTCGGCAGATGTGAGGATGGATATCGCTTAGCGGTCTTTGCGGAAGGCGTCCAGGTTGACCACTTCGCCACTATGGTCTTCGTCACCGGGCTCTGACTTTTGTTCCGCTGGTACGATGGGTGCTTCGAACACGTCCTGTGGCGTTTCAGCGCCTTCTTCACCGTCTGGCACAAATTGGAGGCCAAACTGAACACTGGGATCGAAAAAGCCGACCAAAGCTGAATAGGGCACAACCAGGCGCTCTGGTGTTTTGTCGAACGATAGACCGACGGTGAAGCCTTCGTCGCCAACCTTCAAATCCCAGAACTGGTGTTGGAGCACGATCGTCATTTCTTCGGGATATTGGCTCTTCAGACGGTCAGAAATGTCGACGCCCGGTGCTTCAGTACGAAACGAAACGTAGAAATGATGTTCGCCTGGCAGGCCTTCTGTTGCCGCAATAACTAAGGCATCGCGAACAACGGCGAGCAGAGCTTTCTGCGTCAGCACGTCATATCGCATTTGGTCGTCGGCCATTTGGCACTCCTAACTGGTTACGTCCCATTCAATCAGCGATTCGAGAGTGCGTCCAGTGCTACGGGATGTGTCGTTTAGCTTTGCGGCAAGAGGTCTCTAAGAAGTCTTACGGCATTTTCGCCCATCACTTTTCTGATCTCTTCTTCCGTGAAGCCGGCTTTTAACATTTCATGGGTGAGGGCAGGTATTTCGGCTGCGTCCATGAGCACGGTCGTGCTGCCATCATAGTCGGACCCCAGTGCGACGTGATCTACGCCTAGCAGATCGATGCCATAGCGAACGGATTTAACAATGCCTGCTGGCGTATAGTCGCATACCGCTGCATCCCAGAAGCCAATGCCGATCAACCCACCTTTAGCGGCAATCTCTTTCATCAAATCGTCTTCGAGATTGCGCTTTGTATGGCAGGCGCCCTTTAGCCCTGTATGGGAAACAATAATCGGGCGGTCTGACTGGGCTAACACATCGCGCACGACTGCTGGAGAAGAGTGCGCAACGTCGATGATGATGCCGAGGCGTTCCATCTCGCTTACAGCTGCTTTGCCGAATTCGGTGAGGCCTTCGCCGGACTGGCCGTGAAGAGATCCTCCCAGCCGATTATCAAAGAAGTGCTGGAGCCCCATGATGCGGTAACCTTCATCATAGAGTTTTTGGACGTTCGCCAGATCTCCTTCAAGCGGGTGGCTGCCTTCGGTGAGTAGGATGCCGCCGACAATTGGTTTGCCTTCGGCTCTTGCAGCCAGAAGCGCATCCAGACCCTTACGTGAGGTAACAACCTGCAGTGCTTCGGGGTCCTCCCCCTCGGCTGCGTAGAGTTCCCGCGCCTGGTGGGCCGCCCGCTCATAGATGCTGGTCCAGCTGCTGATGGGCCAGAGCCCCAGCACGGTCACTATGGTCAGCTGATCTGGCGCATCGGCTGAGTTGCTCTCGTAGTTTTGCCCGGACGGCGATTTCGTCGTTGAGGAAAATACCTGAAGAGCCATGTTGCCCTCGACCATGCGGGGCACGTCCACGTGGCCAGTAGAGCTTCTGTCGAGTGGGCTTCTGCCCCAAAGCATTGTATCGGAATGGAGGTCAATGATGGTGAGCGTGCTGTGAAGATCGCGGGCTTCATCGGCAATCTCGTAGGGTTCGTGTTCCTCAACAAGATTAACGCTGGCCTCAATCAGGCTCGGTGCGAAGAAGTAAACGCCGACATAGACCGCTAACAGGAGAACGCCAAACCCGATCGCTACACGCTTCATCATCCCAATCCCCCTAAACAACGTTTTCTTATTTCCGGGTCACCCTAGTGAGGGTGTGGTCTTA
The DNA here is from genome assembly GCA_965283695.1 of uncultured Parvibaculaceae bacterium. GTDB lineage: Bacteria > Pseudomonadota > Alphaproteobacteria > Parvibaculales > Parvibaculaceae > Mf105b01. Next base: position 558,793 of record CBDIPP010000001.1, read on the forward strand.
ACTCAACCAGATTGAATGTCGGCGGCATACCAGGTGCGCCATTTGGCAACGAGTGCGTCAGTATCTCTGTCATTGGGGTGGAATGAGGGGCGATAGTAGGAAAAGACACCCTTCATGACATGCCGCCAAACACCGTCACGTCCCCAAAGATGGCTCATGCTGCGCGCCCAAGATCGCCAATTGGTGAGTTCACCGGATTTCTTCATCAGGTAAATCTGATTGCCCAGCGCCGAGAGGTTGAAGTTGATGGTCGTCAGTGTCATCGAAATGATCCGGCGAAGATAGCCACGGACGCCAGGGTCGACAGTCTTAAACACATCAAATGCAACGGCTTTGTGTTCTGACTCTTCTAAGGCATGCCAGCGCCACAGGTTTGCGAATTGAGGGTGGGCGCCCTCCATCACCTTTGGGTTTTCGAGAATGGCCTCTGCAAAAAGAGCGGTGTAATGCTCCAGGGCACAGGTGATGGCGAGCTGTGTTTTCTTCGGAAGCTTGCGTCCCATGCGCAACCCAAAAGTCACCATGCGCTCTATCTTTTCGGGCTCTAAACCCTGCTTTGCAAGGTACTGATTGTAGACGACATGTTCGCGAGAATGGATTGCTTCCTGTCCGGCAAAGCCGCGGACATCTGATTTCAGTTTGGGGTCGGTGATCTGATCAGCGAAATGTCGCACGCTATCGACAAAAAAGCGCTCGCCTTCAGGGAAGGTGAGGGACAAGCCATTATAAAAATGAGAGATGGCGGGGTCGTCGCAATGCCAATAGACCGGCAGATCGTCGGCGAAGGAGAAACCGGGGTCTCGGGGCGTGATCTTCTGGGTGTCAGACATTCATGTCTCCGTTGAGTGTCTTTGTGGCCCTCCCCGGGGAAAAAGTGGAGGCTTCTGTTGCCAGGTGCCTCCGAACCCCGCCTGCAAGCGCTAACTTACAGGGCTAAGTTCGAAACAGTCGAACCGCTTACGCAGCTAGACGTGCCTCAGCGTAGTTGTCATTTGCAACTATCAAACGGCCCGATAACGGCGGAACCATGCCGAGCAAAAGAAGATCCTTTACACCCTCGTCGATCCTATTTCGCCCCCATGAAAAACCCAGGCTTCCTGACATCAGGTCTTGGGCTTTTGGTGGAGGCGCCGGGTACCGCCCCCGGGTCCGAATGGTTTATTACGAAATCCGTTTATCGCCATAGTCGGTTTCCCGACAGGACTAATATAGGACCTTAGCCTCATGAATTAAAGGTGTATGGCGCGGTATAAGCGGGGCAGAATGCCGCGTTCTGCCCCGATTTTGTGGCTCAAACCCTTTGATTTCTATCCTTCGTCAGAAAGAAGGGTCTTCCAGATGAGCGCGCCGATAGCTGCACCGATGATCGGGGCAACCCAGAAGAGCCAAAGCTGGCCCATGGCGCCATTGTCAGCAAAAAACGCCACAGCAGTCGAACGCGCTGGGTTAACCGACGTGTTGGTGACGGGAATGGAGATCAGGTGAATGAGTGTGAGGCCGAGGCCGATCGCGATGGGGGCGAAGCTCTCTGGCGCCAGTTTGCTGGTTGATCCCAGAATGATGATCAGGAAAAACGCTGTCATGACGATTTCTGCAATCAACGCAGAGGTCATGGAAAAGCCGCCTGGCGAGTTTGCGCCATATCCGTTAGACGCAAAGCCACCTGTTGTTGTGAAGTCTGCTTTGCCTGTGACGATAAGGTAGAGAATAAGGGCTCCTAAAGTGCCGCCGACAACTTGCGCCACCACATATGGCCCCAAATCTTTCCACTCGAATTTCCCAGCCACCGCCAGACCTACCGAAACAGCCGGATTGAAGTGACCGCCTGAAATGCCGCCAACGGCATAGGCCATGGTCAACACTGTAAGGCCAAAGGCGAATGAGACGCCAAGCAGGCCAATGCCAACTTCCGGAAAACCTGCAGCAAGAACCGCGCTGCCACATCCTCCCAAAACCAACCAAAATGTTCCAAATGCTTCTGCAGACAATTTATTGAGCATCTCTACTCCCCCAATGTTCCGTACCCCACTCTCATTGGAGAGTGAGTCCGGCTAGAACTCAAGGTTTGTTTTACTGCGGCTACGTTGTTCTGGTGACTAGCCAGACACTCTGCGGGTATGGCCTTCCCAATAGGGCTCCCGCAGATCTTTCTTGAGGACTTTGCCGCTGGCATTGCGGGGCAGTTCGTCCATGAAGGAGACCCGGCGTGGGATCTTGTAGCCACCTAGTTTTGTTCGGCAGAAATCGATGACGTCTTCCTCGGTAAGGCTTTCATTCTCCTTGAGTACGACCGTCGCCATGACGTCCTCTCCAAACTTCGCACCCGGAATGCCAAAGACCGCGGCATCTACGATGACAGGGTGTTCGAAGAGAGCGTTTTCCACTTCTCGTGGATACACATTTTCACCACCCGACACGATCATGTCTTTGATCCGGTCCTGGATGTAGACATAGCCTTCCTCATCCATGCTGGCGGCATCGCCTGTATGCATCCAGCCATCGCGCATAGCTTCGGCTGTGGCTTCTTCCATGTTCCAGTAACCCCGCATGATTTGCGGGCCACGGCAGATGATCTCCCCAACCTCGCCAGTGGGAACGTCCTGGTCATTGTCATCGACGATGCGGATGTGGGTGCCAGGAATGGCGCGTCCAGCGGCAAGCAAGAGTTCAGGCTTTTCATTCAGAGCACGCACATGGTCCTCGGCATTCAGGTAGACGACCGATGACGTTGTCTCTGTCATGCCGAAGGCCTGATAGAAATTACACTCGAACGTTTCCATGGCCCCGCGCAGGGTCTCTTCCGCAATGGGGGAGGCGCCATAGACCATGGCTTTCAGGGAGGAATAGTCGCGGTCCTTCACATCAGGCACCATGACAAGGCACGCTTGGATCATGGCTGGGACCAGAACTGTTGTGGTGATGCCATCATTGGCAAGTGCGTCGACCACGTCGCCTGGCACGAAGTCTTCATGGATCACCACGCCCGCGCCGGAATGGATGCCGTGAAGACCAACCATCGTTCCCGCTGCATGATACATGGGCGCAGCGACCAGAATTTTGTCGCCCAATGTCATGCGTGCGGAAATCACGTTCCGCATCTGCTCCAGGTTGGCCAGAATGTTTCCATGGGTGAGGATCGCACCTTTCGGGCGACCGGTCGTACCCGATGTGTACATCTGGTAGAGGGCACTTTCCCCAGTGACACCTCTGTCTGGAATATTCTCTGTGTCCTGGGCGGCGAGGGCAGAAGCATAATCCTCCCAGCCTGCTGGCGGCGTGACGTCGATGGCATAACAGGTCTCGACTGATTTGAGGTCACTGCGGACCGTATCCACAGCAGGGGCAAGGTCTTTATGGGCGAAGAGCAGTTTCGCGCCGGCATCATTGATGATGTAGGCCCATTCTGCCGGAGCCAGCCGGTAATTGAGCGGGACCGGAACAGCGCCTGCCTTGCCGGCGGCATGGTAGAGGATGGACATTTCAAGGGAGTTTTTGGAGAGGTAGGCGAAACGGTCTCCAACCTTCAACCCCCGTGAAATCAGGAGGTTAGCCAACCGATTGGCCTCTTCATTGGCCTCTGCATAGGTCAAGGTGCGGTTACCGCACCGGGCGTAGAAAGCGTCCCCGTAAATGCGGGCGTAATATTCAAAATTGTCCTGCAGGCGCATGAGCTTCCTCCCCAAGATGCTCTATTCTCCCCAAATGGGCATGGAGCCAATTAGAGCGAAGCGCGGGCCCTCTATCAAGGGACATCAATGGCAAGTGGCACGAATCGGAGAGCTTGCTAAGATGGGTTCTCGAGATGGGATAAAGACCTTCATGCAGCAATATCACGACCTGATGCGCCGGATACGAGACACGGGTGCTGAAAAGACCGACCGAACAGGCACAGGCACGCGCTCAGTGTTTGGCCACCAGATGCGCTTTGATCTGGCGGACGGATTTCCCATGGTCACGACCAAAAAGCTGCACCTGAAGTCTATCGTTCATGAGCTGCTCTGGTTTATCGCAGGCGACACAAACATCGCTTATCTGAAAGCCAATGGAGTCAGCATCTGGGACGAGTGGGCGGATGAGAAGGGGGATCTCGGTCCCGTCTATGGCCACCAGTGGCGCAGCTGGCCAACGCCGGACGGCGGCACAATCGATCAGATCAAAAACCTGATCGACCAGATAGAGAACAATCCGGATTCGCGGCGGCTGATCGTGTCGGCCTGGAACGTGGCGGATGTGGACAATATGGCACTGCCGCCCTGCCATTGCATGTTCCAGTTCTATGTGGCGGACGGCAAGCTCTCCTGCCAGCTCTATCAGCGCTCGGCGGATGTGTTCCTCGGTGTTCCGTTCAACATCGCGTCATACGCGTTGCTGTTGCAGATGATGGCGCAGGTGACAGGGCTTGAAGCGGGTGAGTTCATCCACACGTTTGGCGATGCGCATCTCTATTCCAACCATTTGGAGCAGACTGACCTGCAGCTCTCGCGAGAGCCGCGGGCGCTGCCGCAGATGAAAATCAATCCGGATGTGAAGAGCCTTTTCGATTTCACTTTCGATGATTTCGAATTGGTGGGCTATGACCCGCATCCGCACATCTCAGCGCCCGTCGCTGTTTGATCTATTGCAGACCGTGTAGGAGGACGACGGAGCCTTCCGTCGCTGCCCGCCGGTCTTTGGCTATTTCCTGATATTCATCCGAGAGAGCCCAGTCGTCAAAAGCTGCTTCATCTGGAAAAGAGAGAAGCACCGCTTTCACATTGTCCCAGGTTCCTTCCTTTACAGAAACATTCTCGTCGGAAACAAGGGCTGTGCCTTTGTGCTGGGCGAAGTGGGGCAGGAAAGCCGCGGCGTATTTTTCATATTGGTCGCGATTGTGGATCTTGAATTGTGCGAGGACGTAAACGGTCATGGATTTTTCTTTCAGAGGTGAAGCGGTGCACCCATTGCAGAGTGTTCTGTTCAGGGGATCAATTGCGGTTCGAAGCAAGAGGGGTTGCGAAAGTAACCGGGCGATATCGCAATCGGTTTTGCCGGTTGGGGCAAACGCGGCCGAAAAATTTTGAGACTATTCAGGCGCCGTGATAGGTAGCGACAAGTGGTTTTCTCCAGGAATAGGTGCCGGGTCGACATGCATATCTGTCTTTTTGTGGCGATCGCTGAAAACGGCGTGATTGGCAAAGATAATGCCATGCCGTGGCGCCTGTCCGGTGATCTGCAATATTTGAAGCGCATGACGATGGGGAAGCCCATCATTATGGGACGGAAGACCTGGGAGAGTTTTCCAAGACGGCCGCTGCCGGGACGTCCCAATCTCGTCGTGACCCGCGATCCTGACTATGACGCGCCGGGCGGGGAAGTGTTCACCAGTGTCGATGCTGCGCTGGCCCGTGCCGAAGCGCTTTGTGGGGAACTCAGCGTTGATGAGATCATGATCCTGGGCGGTGCGGAGATTTATGCAGCGACGCTGGCGAAGGCCACTCGGATCTATCTGACAGAAGTGCATGCCTCACCGGTGGGGGACACGAAGTTCCCAGACCTTGATCGCTCAGAGTGGCGCGAAGTGCGCAATGTCCGCCAACCGCGCAATGAACGTGACAGTGATGACTATTCGCTTCTTGTGCTGGAACGGGTGTAGCCTCTGTCTCAAAGGAGAGACGCCATGGATTTCGAGACCTTCAAACTTACCCGTAAACCCAATCAGTTTCTGATCGCGCCGGATGGGCACTGCCAGAACGCGAAACCACATGCGGCGCCCAAGACCTATCCTGTTGACGCACAGAAGCTGGAAGATGCGTTCGCGGATGTGGCGCTGGCGGAACCGCGGGTCACCCGAAAACAGGCGGATGATGGTCAACGGGAATTTGTCCAGCGATCAGCGCTGATGCGTTTTCCCGATACCATTACCTTTGAAGCGATCGATCTGGGCGGTGGCAAGTCGACGCTTGCGATCTACAGTCGCTCGAAGGTCGGACATTCTGATCTCGGCGTAAACAAGAAACGTATTGAAGACTGGCTCGCAAAGCTAGACGCAGCCCTTTGAACGATAACCAAGACGACGGAGTGATGTGATGGACGTGCGTGCGGCAGTGTCATTTGAGGCGGGCAAGCCTCTGGAGATAGAGACGGTTCAGCTGGAAGGTCCGCGAGCGGGCGAAGTGCTGGTTGAGATGAAGGCGACCGGCCTTTGCCACACAGATGCTTTCACAATGTCTGGTGATGACCCCGAAGGGCTCTTCCCTGCTATCCTGGGACATGAGGGCGCAGGTGTCGTAGTTGAGGTGGGCGAGGGCGTTACCTCGCTTGCCGTTGGCGATCATGTGATCCCGCTCTACACGCCAGAATGCCGGGAGTGCGATTATTGCCTCAACCCGAAAACCAACCTCTGCCAGTCGATCCGCGAGACGCAAGGCCAGGGCCTGATGCCGGACGGGTCCAGCCGCTTTTCCTATAAGGGTAAGCCGTTGCTGCACTATATGGGCTGTTCAACCTTCGCGAATTATTCCGTGGTGCCGGAGATTGCGCTCGCAAAAATCCGTAAAGACGCGCCGTTCGACAAAGTCTGCTACATCGGCTGCGGCGTGACCACGGGCATTGGTGCCGTGGTCAACACCGCCAAGGTGGAGCCCGGCTCAACGGTGGTTGTGTTCGGGCTGGGTGGCATTGGTTTGAATGTGATCCAGGGCGCACGCATGGTGGGTGCGAAACAGATTGTGGGTGTTGATCTCAATAATGACCGCAAGGCGCTGGGGGCGCAGTTCGGCATGACCGACTTCGTCAACCCGAAAGAGATTAAGGGTGACATTGTCGGGCATCTTGTTGAACTGACTGGCGGCGGCGCGGACTATTCGTTCGAGTGCATTGGGAACGTCAATACGATGCGGCAGGCGCTTGAGTGTGCTCACAAAGGCTGGGGCGAGAGCATCATCATTGGTGTCGCTGGTGCAGGGCAGGAAATCTCTACGCGTCCGTTCCAACTGGTAACCGGCCGCAGCTGGCGCGGCACTGCCTTTGGCGGCGCACGCGGTCGCACGGATGTGCCGTCAATTGTCGATTGGTACATGGATGGCAAGATCAATATCGACGATCTCATTACCCACACCATGCCGCTTGAAGAGATCAATAAGGGCTTTGACCTCATGCATGCTGGAGAGTCTATTCGTTCAGTTGTGCTTTACTGAGCGTCGTTGCGTCTCATAAAGAGAGATGTTGCAGCAAGGGCATAAATCCCAATCAATGCGTGGAGGGCGTATTGAATTGGGATGGGCGCATGGTCTGCAATGCTAAAACCCCATGGGATCCCTGCAACAATCCAAACTCCGAGACCCGTGTACAGAAACAGGTAATGGGTGACTGCGATCAACAGGATTATCGCTATCGCCCAGCTTCGCCATTGGGTTGCATCAGGGCGGACAAATCTACGTTTGTTCAGAAGTACTCCGGACACCAACCTCATGATGAGGGCGAGGACAATGCTAACGACAAGAATTGTGCTTAACCAGCCAACAGTCTCGCGGAGGCTTATCTGCTCATTCCGCTGAGCACAGTGTTTCGCAAGCAACCCGATTTCAAATGCGCCATTCCAATAACAGAATGTGTCACTCACGAGTGCTTCGCCGCTCTCAGAGTTTGTGAGGACGATCAGCCCAACATTGGATGCAGGCCAAAACTGGACGCGCGCCTTCCAACCGCGATTGCTGCCGCTGTGACCCACGAGCTGACCACCTCCTTCGATGAAAAACCCAAGGCTCATTTCGCTTCCAAAGCCCGTATCAATGATGGGCGTGTGTATTTCGCGAAGAGTTTCGCGGGTGAGCACCGGGTTATCGTTCATGTTCGCGATGGCAAAGCGGGCCAGATCCCCAGCGGTTGTGTGCAAGGATCCTGCGCCTTGCGCAGCTAGGCGGTAATTTGGAATGGTGGTCAGATGGAAGTCATGAGCCTGTGCTGTGCGCGACAATAGATGTTCGTCAGGCAGAAAGCTGGAGCTCGTCATGCCAAGCGGTAGCAAGATGTTCTCCGCCATATAGTCGGCAAAGGTTTCGCCTGTGACTTCTTCTATAATGAGGCCAAGCAGAGTGTATCCACCGCCTGAATAGGCCCACTGGTCACCTGGCTTTGCGACAAGTTCAAGCGATCCAGAGCCAGCAGTATCGCCTGAAAGGGACGCTTCGAAGGTGGGGAGGGGCTCGCCTGGATCAAAGCCAACATAGGATGGCTGAGAGAGACCGGCGGTGTGAGACAAAACACGTCGGATCGTGACTTCATTTTCGTCAAATGGAGACGACGGCAAGTGCCAGCGGGTGAGGTACTTGGATATGGGGGCATCCAGCTCCAACTTGCCTTCCTGCACAAGGCGCATCACGCCCCATGCCGTTACCGCTTTTGATATGGATGCTGCTTGAAACACAGTGTCTTGGGCGACAGAGGTGGCCGTGTTGGTGGATGTAACACCAAACACCGCCTCGTGTATGACTTCGTTCCCTTGAACAACAGCGACGGCCGCGCCGGCAACGTTGTGTGCACCCAGTTGTTGCTGGATGAAAACATCCAGCTCCGCTGTGCGTTCGGAGCTTGCGAGGCTTGCGTCGGAGGTCGCGGTGATCAAAATGACTGCACAAAACATTGTGATGAAACTGTTGCCCATTTTCATTCGCTGATGTCTCGCAAATTGGTTGACGGGTACTCGTCGCTATCCGACCCTCTCGTCATAAAAACACATAATCGGGAGTGAGAATATGCAGATGGAAGAGATTGCGAGTGGGCTAGAGTTTCCCGAAGGTCCGATAGCGATGGCAGACGGAAGTGTCCTGCTTGTGGAAATTAAGCGGGGCACGCTTACGCGGGTGCAGCCGGATGGATCAACGGAAGTGGTCGCGGACCTTGGCGGTGGGCCCAACGGGGCGGCCATCGGTCCGGATGGCGCTGTCTACATTTGCAATAATGGCGGTTTTGAGTGGCACGATCTGAACGGGCTTATCATTCCAGGCGGAAAACCTGACAATTATTCTGGTGGTCGGATTGAGCGTGTTGATCTCGCGACTGGCGAAGTGACGGAGCTCTATCGGGAGTGCGATGGCATTCTGCTCAACGGTCCCAATGACATCGTGTTCGATAAACAAGGCGGGTTCTGGTTTACCGATCTTGGCAAGACCCATGGTCGGGTGAAGGATCTGGGTGCGCTCTACTACGCGCAGCCCGACGGCTCCTCGATCACCCAGGTCGTATTTCCGATCGAGACTCCAAATGGCGTGGGCCTCTCGCCAGATGAGAAGGTCGTCTATGTGGCGAGTACGGAAGCGGGACGGCTCTGGGGGTTTGATATTGAGAAGCCAGGCGCCATCATCTCAGCCGGTCCGCCGAACCATGGGCGCATGATCGGTAACCCGACAGGCCTCAACTATTTCGACAGTCTGGCTGTAGATGCGGAGGGCAATGTCTGCGTCGCAACCATCTTTAATGGTGGTATTACCTCGATCTCACCGGAAGGCGACATTGAGCATTTCCCCACGGATGATTTCATCACTACCAATATCTGCTTTGGCGGGGACGATCTTAGGACAGCCTATCTGACGCTTTCTTCATCTGGTCGGTTGGTAAAGTGCACCTGGCCGCGCGCGGGCTTGCCGCTCAACTATCTCAATACATAGACGGAAAAGGACGTAGGCGGATTTTTTCTTCCCAAGCCCATGGTGCTTGTGCCAGCATTCGTTTCTCAAACGGGGTGCGAGCATCAATATTCTTGGGAGGACAAGATGCGACTAGTGATCAGTTTTATGGTGGCCATGTTTGCGATGACCGGGGCGGCACTGGCAGACCCTTTCGCGAACTTTTATGGCAACACAGTGAGTATTGAAAACCCGGCAGGAACCCGCTCGGTGCTGATCAACAATGATGGCACCTATAGTCAGGTTCTGCCCGATGGCACGGCTGCTGACGGGACCTGGTCCGTTGATGGGGCCAATGCCTGTTTTGCGACGGGCACGGATACGCCGCCTTACTGCGTTGAAGCGGTATCCCGAAACATAGGCGACAGTTGGGATCTTACGGCACCTGACGGGACAGCTGAAAAGGCGACGCTTGTCGCTGGCCGTTAATAGAGGTCGGTAACACCTACAGGAATTGGCCGGGCTTTTCCGTTTTAAGCGGAACTGGCCGGCCTCTTTCATTTCCCAAACTTTTATTCAATGACGATTTTCGGCGCCGCGCGTTCTGAACCGCTGTCGGTCAGGTATGCTGACACCCTCAAGGCGAGTTCCGCGAAGGGAGCTGCTTCCTCGCTTCCTGGCGCAGTTGCGGTAACGGGTTTTCCTTCATCCAGGCCCTGGCGAATGGCGGGGTAGATCGGGATCTCTCCTAGGAAAGGTACACCCAGGGCTTCGGCTGTCCGTCGTGCGCCACCTTCACCGAATATGAATGTCTTTTCGCCAGACCCAGGGCTCACGAAAAAAGCCATGTTCTCCACGATGCCAAAAACCGGCACGTGGGTTTTTTCGAACATGGCAATCCCCCGGCGTACATCAGCCAGAGCGATTTCCTGGGGCGTGGAGACAATGACGGAGCCCGCGAGAGGCACTTTCTGCGCCATGGTGAGCTGGGCATCGCCAGTGCCAGGCGGCATGTCGACAACAAGGATATCCAGTTCGCCCCAAACGACGTCATTCATCATTTGCATCAGCGCAGACTGAACCATGGGACCGCGCCAGATCATGGCTGTGTCTTCATCGACCATGTAACCAATCGACATGGTTTTGATGCCGTATTTTTCGTGAGGGATCAGCTTTTTGCCGTCCGTGGTGCCTGGCTTTTCGGCAATGCCCATCATGCGGGGGACGGAGGGACCATAAATGTCGGCATCCAAGAGGCCGACTTTGAGGCCCTGATTGCCCAACGCGATTGCCAGATTGATGGCAACGGTGGATTTGCCTACGCCGCCCTTGCCGCTGGCGACCGCGATGATCTTTTTTACTCCGGGAATGTTAAGCTCTTGGGCGCTTGCGGTCTTGGGAGCAGGCTTCGCTTGTTGTGGGGCTTCGCCACTATGGGCAGTGAGAACGGCTGTGACTGAGAGGACGCCTGGAACCTCATAGACAGCGTCTTCGCAGGCCTTTCGGACTGGTTCCAAAGCAGGACCGCGCGAGGGATCGACTTCCAGTGAGAAGAGCACGTGGCCCTCTTTGATGACCAGGCCCTGAACCATGTCAGCCGCGACCACATCCATACCCTTGTCGGGGTCTTTAACGGTGGCGAGTGCATCCAGGATGTTTGATTTGTCGAGCGAGGCCATTTTAGGGGCTTTCTTTGCATTTCTTTCAGTTGAGAGGGTGGCGAAGAGACCCTTTCAACCCAATTTAGGAAGAGTGGCGCGCGTTGCGTCGCATAGGTGAGTGTCATATAACGCCGAGGCGGTCGAATTACTATCGGTGAGCGGTGTAATGCGACAATAGAGCAGCTATCATGTGACGAAGAACGGCAGAGGATTCGCCAATCTTGGCGAACTCGGCGCAACTAGATTTTACGGACAAAGGAAGTTCCATGCCCTGGAGCAATCAGAACGGTGACGGCAACGGCGGTTGGCAAGGCGGCGGCAATGGCGGCGGTCGCGGCCCTTGGGGTCAGCCCCCCTCAGGCGGTGGTGGTGGTGGTGGCCAACAGCCACCTGATCTAGAAGAGCTGATCCGGAAGGGCCAAGAACGCCTTCGTGATTTTATTCCAGGTGGCGGCGGAGGCGGTGGTTCCACCGGAACCGGTGCCGGTGGGAGCGCTGGTGTTTGGCTCGTACTCGCTTTGGTTGTTCTCGGACTTCTGGCTTATAGCTCAGTTTACCGGGTCAACACGGATGAAGAGGGCGTTGTCCTTCGCTTTGGCAAATATGCCTATTCCCAACCTCCAGGGCTTCATTTCAAACTTCCTTATCCAATTGAAACCGTTCTCACGCCGCAAGTCACAGTGGTGAACACGGTTGATGTGGGTGGCAATGCGTCGGCGCAGTTTGCCAACCGCGCTGCCCGCACGTCTCCAGCCCTTGGCAAAGAAGGTCTGATGCTGACGGGTGATGAAAACATCGTCGACATCAACTTCTCCGTTCTTTGGCGGATCGGGGATGCGGCCGAGTATCTCTTTAACGTCGAAGACCCCCAGCGCACGGTTAAGGCTGTTGCTGAAAGTGTGATGCGCGAAGTGGTCGGGCAGTCAACCTTCCAGGTGCTTCAGACGTCTGGTCGATTGCAGGCTCAGGTCACAGTTCAGGAGCGCATGCAGGAAATTCTGGATGGCTATGGTGCCGGTGTCATCGTGACGGAGGTCAAGCTTCAGAAGGTAGACCCGCCTGCAGCTGTTATTGATGCGTTCCGCGATGTGCAAGCAGCCCGAGCTGACCAAGAGCGGTTGCGAAACGAAGCTGAAGCTTACGCAAACACTGTTGTTCCAAAGGCTCGTGGGGATGCTGAGAAGCTGATCCAGGAAGCAAGTGCTTATCGGGAGCAGACGGTGGCGCAGGCACAGGGTGAGTCTCAACGTTTCCTGTCTATCTACAATGAATACAAAGACGCAAAAGATGTGACCCGGGAACGTATGTTCCTGGAGACCATGGAACGTGTTCTGGGTGGCATGAACAAAGTTCTTATGGGGCAAGGCGCGGGTGGCGCTGTTCCGTACCTGCCGCTAAATCAATTGTCGCCGGGTAGTGGCGCGCGCAATGAGGAGAACCGCTAATGAACCGGGCAATTGGACTAGGTGGTGCGATCCTTCTCCTTGTGGGAGTGGTCGTCGCGTATTCGACTTTCTTTACAGTTCGAATGACTGAACAGGCGCTGGTTCTTCAGTTTGGTGATCCTCGGGTTGCCATAACGGAGCCAGGCCTTAACTGGAAAATTCCTTTCATTCAGAACGTTGTCTATTTCGACAAGCGCATTTTGAACCTCGATTCTCCTGAAGAAGAGATCATCGCAGGTGACCAGAAGCGTCTCGTCGTGGATGCGTTCGCGCGTTACAAGATTGTCGATCCGTTGAAGTTCTTCCAGTCGGTGCGCGATGTTGCGCTCGCCGAGCGGCGGCTCAACCCGATCTTCGTGTCTTCGCTCAGAAACGTTTTGGGTGAAGAAAGCCTTGAGACGCTTGTTCGTGATGACCGTAGTGGCATGATGATCCGCATTAAAACCGAGTTCAACACGGCGAGTTCCAATCTGGGCATCGAAGTGGTGGATGTGCGGATCAGGGCTGCGGATTTGCCAGAGGCAAACAGTCAGGCTGTTTATCGCCGGATGCAAACCGAACGTGAGCGGGAAGCCCAAGAGCTTCGTGCACAGGGTGCGGAAACGGCTCAGCGCATCCGATCACGTGCTGACCGCGATGTGACCGTATTGGTTGCTGAAGCGCAGCGGGAATCCGACACCATCCGTGGTGAGGGCGATGCGAAGCGAAACGAAATCTTTGCCGATGCGTATGGCAAAGATCCGGAGTTCTTCTCCTTCTATCGCTCCATGCTTGCCTATGAAGAAGGTCTCAATGGGGACACGACGACCATGGTCATGTCGCCTGAGAGCGATTTCTTCCGCTATTTCGGTGATTCAAGCGGCAGGGGTGGGCGCTAAGGCGCCCCCTCAGTTGGCCATCACGAGTGATGCATGTCTGATCTGATCACCGCCATTGGGTTGGTTTTGGTTCTGGAAGGCCTCGTTTATGCGGCCTTCCCTGGTGGACTGAAGCAAATGATGGCCATGGCGCAATCCACACCTGATGAGACCCTGCGCCGTTTTGGCCTTGGAGCGCTGGCTCTCGGGGTTGTGATCGTGTGGTTGGTGCGCGGATGAAATTTGACGCCTTTCGCGCCTCAATTCGTCCACAATCTCTGTCAAAATGCGGTCTAACTTATCCCCAAGCCCGAAATGGGCTCTATTCTGGGAAAATTGACTTTATTAACTCTGATTGAACCGGCTTCAGGCCATGTTCAGGCAGATTATGAATATTGCACCGTGGGCCAGTATCGCGCTCGGGTGGATCAGGAGTTTAGGTGACATGTTGGTGAGGGCTAAGAACACGATGATGGGTCAGGGAAAAACCACTCGAAAAGCCTGGTTGGGAGCTGTTCTCGCTCTTGCCCTGGCTTTTGCTCTCCAACCTCTCAGCGCTGCTCCAAGCTTTGCACGTGGTGCGCCAGACAGCTTCGCGGACCTTGCCGAGCGCCTGTCTCCAGCTGTCGTGAATATTTCCACCTCTCAGACGGTGAGCGGTCGCAATACCCGCCAACAGGTGCCTGGCCTTCCTGAAGGCTCACCTTTTGAAGATTTTTTTGAAGACTTTCTGGAGCGTCAGGGACGTCAGGGCGCACCGCGCCGCGTTCAGTCGCTTGGCTCCGGTTTTGTCGTCGACCCGTCGGGTTATGTGATTACGAATAACCATGTGATCGCTGAGGCCGATGAGATCAAAGTCATCTTCGCAGACGGCGAGTCACTGGATGCTGAGCTGATTGGCCGCGACCCGAAGACAGATATTGCTGTGCTCAAAGTGGAGCCGGCAAGTGATCTGCCTTACGTTTCTTTTGGTAAATCAAGCGAAGCGCGTGTCGGCGACTGGGTGATGGCGATCGGCAACCCGTTCGGTCTTGGTGGCACGGTGACAGCGGGCATCATTTCCGCGATCAATCGCGATATTAATGCCGGCCCTTATGATGATTTCATTCAAACTGATGCGTCGATCAACCGAGGGAACTCCGGCGGTCCGCTGTTCAATATGGATGGCGAAGTTGTTGGAGTGAACACCGCCATCATCTCACCGTCTGGCGGATCGATCGGGATTGGCTTCTCGGTTCCCTCCGACACAGCGGTTTCCGTGATTGAACAGTTGCGTGAATATGGGGAAACCCGCCGTGGGTGGCTTGGTGTCCGCATTCAATCTGTGAATGAAGAAATTGCAGAAGGCCTCGGCCTGGATGAGCCCAAAGGGGCTCTGGTTGCGGGTGTGAATCCTGACGGCCCTGCGAGCGATGGGGGCGTTGAGCCAGGTGACGTGATCGTGGAGTTTGACGGCAAAGCGGTTCCTGAAATGCGCGATCTGCCGAAGCTGGTTGCTGAAACATCGATTGGCCGTACCGTTGATGTGGTTGTGATCCGCAATGGCGACGAAAAGACACTTAACGTGAAGATCGACCGGTTGGATGAAACCGAAACTGCTGATGCCAGTGGGGGAAATGACGGTAAGGAAGACGAAAAAGGAACCGCTGAGGTTCTAGGTCTCGGCCTTTCAAGCCTCAACTCAACAACCCGCAGTCAGTACAGTATTCCTGATGATGTGGAAGGTGTTGTTGTCACCTTTGTTGATCCTGGCAGTGCAGCTGCGGAGAAGGGCATTCGTCGGGGCGATGTGATTGTCGAGGTTGCCCAGAATGATGTGCGCAACCCGTCTGATGTGAAAACCTACGTGGAAGAAGAAAAGGCGTCAGGCCGGAAGTCTGTTCTTCTTCTGCTCGCCAGCAATGGCGACCTGCGGTTTGTCGCGGTCCGCATCAAAGAAGACGAATAGATCTAGAGACTATTGCAGGTCAGGTGGGGTTCACTATCTCGTCTGACCGATATCCCTGGATATAGAGCAGGGCTGACAGGTCGCCGTGGTTGATCTGTGCAGGCGCTGCAGCAGCAACCACTGGTTTTGCCCGGAATGCGACACCGAGGCCCGCTTCGTCAATCATACCCAGATCATTGGCGCCATCGCCGACGGCCATGGTTTCAAGCGCATCGATCTTGAGGTCTGCTGCAAGGCTTTTCAGGGCGGAGACTTTCGCCTCGCGACCTAGAATTGGGTCAGATACTTCCCCTGTCAGCGCGCCATTTTCCACCACCAGTGTGTTTGCCTGGTTGGACGTAAAGCCAACAGATTTGGCGACGCGTTCTGTGAAGAAGGTGAAACCGCCGGAAACGAGGGCACAGGTGCCACCATGTTTGCGCATTGTCGCGCAGAGCATGCGGCCTCCCGGCGTTTCTGTGATTTGTGTTTCATACACCCGTTGCAGTTCGCTTTCTGCAAGACCCTTCAAGAGGCCCACGCGTTCGCGCAGGGCAGGCTCAAATTCCAGCTCTCCGCGCATGGCACGCTCAGTGATCTCAGAGATGGCGCCCCGGATACCCAGAGCGTCAGCCAGTTCGTCGATGCATTCCTGCTCAATGATGGTGCTGTCCATGTCAGCGACCAACAGTTTTTTGCGGCGATCGGCGACCGGCTGACAAACCACGTCGATGGCCGCACCGTTCAGGGTGGCGCGAGCAGCTTCAACCGCAGATGCTTCTCCTGAATTGAGGGGCAGGTCGCAGGCATGCCCGGGCTTCAACCAGTCCGGTGAACCAGGGGTCTCTAATGCGCCAACAACAGTGTCCACGTGATCTTGCGTGAGCTCTGTGCTGGTATTGCCTATAAGAGTGAGAACATGGGACATGATGCAAGCAACGGTGCTTTCGTCTTGAGGAGTACAGGGTGAGCCAGACCAGCAGAGACCGGGATGACCCATTGGCGGTCCTTATCGCAGGGCCAACGGCCAGCGGCAAGTCTGCTTTGGGGCTCGCGCTTGCTGATCGCCTGGATGGGGAGATCATCAACGCGGATTCCATGCAGGTCTATGGCGATCTGCGGATTGTAACGGCTCGGCCCGCGGCTGAAGAAGAGGCGCAGGCGCCTCATCATCTCTATGGGCATGTCTCGGCCGATACGGTCTATTCAACCGGACAGTGGCTCACCGACGCGATCTCAGCGATTGGCCAAGTTCAGGCACGCGGCAAGGTCCCCATCGTTTTGGGAGGGACGGGGCTCTATTTCCGTGCTCTGACAGAAGGGTTTGTGGAAGTCCCTGACATTCCAGACGATATCCGGGGTGCGACCCGGGCTGAGGTTGATGAAATTGGGCCGGCGGCTGCGCATAGGCTTCTTCGCGACGTGGATCCTGAATGGGCAGTTCAAGTGCATGAAAATGACCCGCAGCGCATTGCGCGGGGGCTTGAGGTCTTTCGGGCCACGGGGCGGCCGCTATCTGCCTGGCAAGCAGAACCGGTTGCCGCGCCAGATCTCGGGCCTGTTGCCAAGATTGTGCTGGAGCCAGATCGCGAATGGCTTGTTGAGCGCATTCACCGACGGTTTCGCCTGATGGTTGAGGCTGGGGCGGTGGATGAGGTGGAGGCTCTCATCAAACGGGAGTTAGCCCCGTCATTGCCGGCCATGAAGGCGTTGGGCGTGCCAGAGCTCGGCGGGTATCTGGCGGGTGAAATGTCGCTGGAAGAAGCGATTGAGGCTGCGGCGATCAAGAGCCGTCAATATGCCAAACGTCAGTCCACCTGGTTTCGGCAACAAATGATTTCGTGGAACAAGGTTTTTGCGCAAGATTTGGAAAGCCAAGTTGCCAAAATCTTTTCATTTATTGACGAATAATCCTTGACCCTGAGGCAACGAGTGGATAGATTGCCCTCGTTTTCCGCGGCTTTGCGCCAAAAACCCTGAAAATCTCTTGTTTTCACCGGTTTCGTGCAATTTGGGCCGCGGTTTGTCTGTTTCACGGGGGTTCGTGCTGAACCCCTCAGAATGAAGGAAGGAAGCCTCATGTCCGGCCAGGAGATGACAGGTGCTCAAATCGTCATCCGCGCATTGTTGGATCACGGTGTCGATACCATTTTCGGGTATCCCGGGGGTGCTGTCCTTCCCATCTATGACGAGATCTTCAAGCAAGAAGGCATCAAGCATATTCTGGTGCGCCATGAGCAGGGTGCTGTTCATGCGGCAGAAGGCTATGCGCGCTCCACAGGGAAGCCGGGCGTTGTTCTGGTAACATCGGGGCCTGGTGCCACAAATGCAGTCACCGGTCTCACCGACGCGTTGATGGATTCCATCCCGCTCATTTGTCTGACAGGGCAGGTGCCCACACATCTCATCGGCTCTGACGCGTTTCAGGAATGCGACACGGTTGGCATTACGCGTCCCTGCACAAAGCACAATTGGCTGGTCAATTCAGTTGATGAACTGACGCGGGTTATGCACGAGTCGTTCTATGTTGCGACCAATGGGCGGCCTGGACCTGTTGTCGTCGATATTCCTAAGGATGTTCAGTTCGCGAGTGGTACCTATGAGGGGCCGGCGAATGTTGTTCACAAGACCTATCGCCCGCAGATCAAGGGGGATGCGTCCGCTATTACCCGTGCGGTTGAGCTTATGGCTGGTGCTAAAAAGCCGATCTTTTACACCGGCGGTGGCGTGATCAATTCAGGGCCGAATGCGAGCCTGCTTTTGCGGCAGTTGGCGGAAATGACCGGCTATCCAGTAACTTCTACGCTGATGGGCCTTGGCGCCTATCCGGCGCATGAGGACCAGTGGCTCGGCATGCTCGGCATGCACGGGACCTATGAAGCCAATAATGCGATGCATGACTGTGACGTCATGATCTGCGTTGGTGCGCGCTTTGATGACCGCGTTACGGGTCGGCTGGATGCGTTCTCGCCGAACTCAAAGAAAATCCACATCGACATTGATCCCTCGTCGATCAATAAGAATGTTCATGTTGATGTCCCAATCATTGGCGATTGTGCGCATGTTCTGGAAGACATGATCCGCATCTGGAAGTCCAAGGTTGCGCAGCCGGACAAGGAAGCGCTCGCGGACTGGTGGCGTCAGATCGGTACCTGGCGGGGACGGAAGTCACTTGGGTTTGTCCAGGGCAAGGAGGGACCGATCAAGCCGCAACAGGCTATTCAGCGTCTCTACGAGCTTACGAAAGATCGTAAGACGTTTATCACGACGGAAGTCGGCCAGCACCAGATGTGGGCGGCGCAGCACTATCACTTTGATGAACCGAACCGCTGGTTGACCTCGGGTGGTCTTGGCACGATGGGCTATGGCCTGCCGGCTGCCATCGGGGCGCAGATTGCGCATCCTGATGCCTTGGTGATCGATATTGCCGGTGAGGCTTCCATCCAGATGTGCATGCAGGAAATGTCGACAGCCATCCAGTTCCGGCTGCCGGTCAAGATCTTCATCCTGAACAATGAGTATATGGGCATGGTGCGTCAGTGGCAGGAGCTGCTTCACGGTGGGCGCTACAGCCATTCTTACTCAGAAGCGCTGCCTGATTTTGTGAAACTCGCAGAAGCCTATGGCGGGACTGGTGTCCGGGCCAGTAAGCCGGAAGAGCTGGACGCTAAGATCATAGAGATGCTGGATGCGCCTGGGCCGGTCATTTTCGACTGTCTCGTGGATCCTGCGGAGAACTGCTACCCGATGATCCCATCTGGAGCACCCCACAATGAGATGATCCTCGGCGAAGATCCCAATGCGCCAACGGTCACGGAAGAGGGCAAAATGCTCGTCTAACGAGGATGGGTAAAGAGGATGGAGTGATAAAGGTTCGCCTTTGGCCCCTGATCCGCTATAAGCCCCTCACTTAATAAAGCCTTGGGGGCGGGCTTTTGGCCCGCTTTCCCTTTCAACTACTGCCCTCTGGGTGTTTTCAAGATTTGGCATGAAACGCAATGAGTGATCTGAGTAAATCCGAACGACATGTGCTTGCCGTCCTGGTGGACAATGAGGCAGGTGTGCTCGCGCGCGTCATCGGGCTCTTCTCCGGCCGGGGCTATAATATTGAAAGCCTGACGGTGGCTGAGGTCGATGCTGCTGAACATATGTCACGCATCACGGTTGTGACGAAAGCGACACCTGCTGTCGTGGAACAGATCCTGGCGCAGCTTGACCGCCTGGTGCCAGTACACAAGGTGGTCGATCTCTCCGTCGACGATGTGCCTTCGGTGAACCGGGAAATGGCGCTCATTAAGGTTGCCTCAACCGGGGAAAAGCGGGTGGAGGCCTTGCGGCTTTCTGAAGCGTTCCGCGCGCGGGTGATTGATACGACGCACAGCTCGTTCGTTTTTGAAGTGACGGGTACACCAGACAAGATTGAAGCCTTCATAAATCTGATGCGGCCTTTGGGCCTCGTGGATGTATCGCGGACCGGCGTTGTTGCCATCGCCCGCGGCGCAGAAGGCATGTGAAACAAGACCGAATTTTTGACAGGTAATTTGAGCGGTACGAGATCGCTCCATAAGACTAAAAGGATAGGACCTATGCGCGTTTATTATGATCGCGACGCAGATGTTAATCTGATCAAAGGCAAAAAAGTTGTCATCATTGGCTATGGCTCACAGGGTCACGCTCACGCTCTGAACCTGCGCGACAGCGGTGCTGCTGATGTTGCTGTTGCTCTTCGTGAAGGCTCAACTTCTGCCAAGAAGGCCGAAGGCGAAGGCTTGACTGTAATGAGTGTTGCAGACGCTGCGAAATGGGCAGATGTCATGATGATGGTGACACCGGACGAGCTGCAGGGCGAAATCTATCGCAATGAGCTTGAGCCAAACATGAAACCAGGCGCAGCGCTGATGTTCGCTCATGGTCTGAATGTTCACTTCAATCTCATCTCTCCACGCGCTGACATTGACGTGCTGATGGTTGCACCAAAAGGTCCAGGCCACACGGTGCGCGGTGAATATCAGCGCGGTGCGGGTGTGCCGTGTCTGATCGCGATCCATCAGGACGCAACAGGCAATGCACATGACCTTGGTCTGTCCTATGCGTCCGCCATTGGCGGTGGCCGCGCCGGCATCATCGAAACCACGTTCAAGGAAGAGTGTGAAACCGATCTCTTCGGTGAGCAGGCTGTTCTTTGCGGTGGTCTTTCCGAGCTCATCAAAGCCGGTTACGAAACACTGACGGAAGCAGGTTATGCACCTGAGATGGCATACTTTGAGTGTCTGCACGAAGTGAAGCTGATCGTCGACATGATGTATGAAGGCGGCATCGCGACCATGAACTATTCTGTGTCCAACACAGCTGAGTATGGTGGCTATGTTTCCGGCCCTCGTGTCATCACAGCTGACAGCAAAGCAGCGATGAAAGAAATCCTTACCGACATTCAGACAGGCAAATTCACGCGTGACTGGATGCTAGAAAATCAAGTTGGCCAGACAAGCTTCAAGGCAACACGCGCCATGAATGCAGATCACCCTATTGAAGAAGTGGGTGAAAAGCTGCGCGCCATGATGCCTTGGATTGCCGAGACCAAAATGGTCGATAAGGAAAAGAACTAAAGCGACCTCGCTTAGCCACAAAATTAAAGGGGCTTTCGTGAGGTTCACGAAGGCCCCTTTTTTATGATCAACTGAGACTTATCTGGTTCTCAAAGCCCACCTTCTGAGGAGATAGACACATGATCCCGTACCGCTCCCGCACATCGACCCATGGTCGTAACATGGCTGGTGCGCGCGGCCTTTGGCGCGCCACTGGTATGACCGATGACGATTTCGGTAAGCCGATTATTGCTGTGGTGAACTCTTTCACTCAGTTCGTACCGGGTCATGTGCATCTGAAGGATCTTGGTCAGATGGTGGCGCGAGAGATTGAAGCTGCCGGTGGTGTCGCTAAAGAGTTCAATACGATCGCCGTTGATGACGGCATCGCGATGGGTCATGACGGTATGCTTTATTCGCTGCCGTCGCGTGACCTGATTGCGGACTCAGTTGAATATATGGTCAACGCGCACTGTGCGGACGCGATGGTCTGTATCTCCAATTGTGACAAGATCACACCGGGCATGATGATGGCGACGATGCGTCTCAACATCCCAACCATCTTCGTGACCGGTGGGCCCATGGAAGCGGGCAGGGTTGTGATTGATGGCAAAGAGATTGCAGTCGATCTGGTGGATGCAATTGTTGAGGCGGTTAATCCTGACCGGACCGATGCCGAAGTTGAAGAGATTGAAAAAAATGCCTGCCCGACCTGCGGATCATGTTCGGGCATGTTCACGGCGAACTCTATGAACTGTCTGGCTGAGGCGCTGGGCTTGGCGCTTCCCGGCAATGGCACCGTTGTGGCTACGCATGCGGACCGTAAAGAGCTTTTCCTTGGTGCGGCTCGACAGATAGTTGAGTTGACCCGTCGGTATTACCAGGAAGAAGACGCAAGCGTTTTGCCTCGGGGTATCGCCACGTTCAAAGCCTTCCAGAATGCGATGGCGCTTGATATTGCGATGGGCGGCTCGACCAATACGATCCTGCATCTGCTCGCAATTGCGCGTGAGGCTGAAGTTGATTTTACACTCAAGGATATGGATGAGCTGTCGCGGCGCGTTCCCTGTCTTTCAAAAGTTGCCCCTGCCGTGCCGGATGTACACATTGAAGACGTGCATCGGGCAGGTGGCATCATGTCCATCCTGGGGCAGTTAGAACGTGGCGGCCTTTTGCACAGGGATGTCTCGACTGTTCATACGCCAACCATGGGTGACGCGCTGGATCAGTGGGATATCACGCGCACCAATGATGAAGATGTCCATACGCTTTATAAGGCCGCACCTGGCGGTGTACGGACGACTGTGGCCTTCAGTCAGCAAAGCCGTTTCAAAGACTTGGACATAGATCGGGAGACAGGTGTTATTCGCTCTGTTCCCGCTGCTTTCACCAAAGAAGGTGGACTGGCAGTCCTTTCCGGCAACCTGTCTGAAGAAGGTTGCATTGTGAAGACGGCCGGTGTGGACGAAAGTATCTGGAAATTCTCTGGCCCTGCACGGGTTTGTGAGAGTCAGGATGAGGCGGTGAAGCGCATCACCACCAAAGACATCAAAGCAGGTGACGTCGTCGTCATTCGCTATGAAGGTCCAAAGGGAGGCCCAGGTATGCAGGAAATGCTCTATCCAACCTCCTATCTGAAATCAATGGGTCTCGGAAAAGAGTGCGCGCTTGTTACCGATGGTCGTTTCTCTGGTGGCACGTCCGGCCTTTCTATCGGGCATGTTTCCCCTGAAGCGGCTGAAGGTGGCCTCATCGGGCTGATTGAAGAGGGCGATGTGATCGAGATCGACATACCCAATCGCTCCATTAATGCGGTTCTGTCGGACGACGAGATCGCGAAACGCCGCGCGGCGATGGATGCGAAAGGCTGGAAACCTGTGGAGCCTCGTGAGCGGAAAATCTCCCCAGCTTTGCGGGCTTATGCCGCCATGGTCACGAATGCATCGAAGGGTGCTGTTCGTGATGTCACACAAATTGAACGCTAATGATAGAAAAGTGTCGTGACATCTCTATAGAAGCGGCTTAAGAGAGACTTATGAAAAACGAGATCACATTTGATGGCCTGACAACACACGGTGCGTGCACCGCACCTGTTGCGCTTGCGACCATGACACCTGCTGCCGCGGCAGTGGGGGTGCTCGTGGTGGCGAAACTCGTCAAAAAAATTGTGGGGGTCTCCCCGACATAGTGTGATCTAGCGACAAGCCGAATTTCTAAAGGCCCTCCGCGAAGATCGCGGGGGGCCTTTTTCTTTATCTAACGCATTTTCAAAACACAAAAGTCTGCAACTTTCGTTGAAAATGCTCCGGTGCTGACCTGAAAGGAAACACCCATGACCAGCACGTCACTGCTCAATACGTCCCGAACACAGAGGCCCAGCCTTGTGTTCTTACATACTTCGCCTGCGCATATCGCGACCTTCAACCGGCTGCGCGATGACCTCGCTCCAGGCATGCCGATCGGACATATTGTCCGTGAAGATCTGCTCTGCGCGGTGCAGAAAGCAGGTGCGGTCAGTATTGGGGTTGAGCTCAAGCTGGAGGAAGCCCTTAACGAGGCCGTGCGGGCAGGGGCGACACGGATTGTCTGTACCTGTTCAACACTCGGTGGCGTCGCTGAACGGGCGGATGTTCCTGGTGCCCACGTGATGCGGATTGACCGGCCCATGGGTGCGCAGGCTGCCTGGATCGGTGGGCGTATTGCCGTGTGCGCGGCGTTGCCAGAAACAATCGGACCGACTTTGTCGCTGGTTGAGGAAGAGATTGCCAAGACGGGCCGTTTCACAACGGTTCAGGCACGGGTATTTGACGGCGTCTGGGAAGATTTTCGCGAAGGGCGTTTGCGCGACTATCATGAAGGGATCGCGGCGCGGCTTCGCGATGTCGCTATGACGGCAGACGTGGTTGTGCTGGCTCAGGCCTCCATGGCGCCTGCTGCCGAGATCTGTGGCGATATTGGCGTGCCGGTTCTTTCCAGCCCTGTCACCGGCTTTAAGGCTGCGATTGCGGATTTGGTGCCGGAAATGCTGTCGGCTTAGGCGGTAGGTCTGTCAGATAAATGTGCACATGCTTCCGTCTCAATTTGGACGGTGGCATGGTCAATCTGGAACTTGTGGCGAAGGCGGTCATTGATCGCCGCAAGAACCTGATCCGGATTGACGCCTTCTGCGATGCGCGCGTGAAGGGTCATCACATCTCGCGTCGCGGTCAGGGACCAGGCGTGCAGGTGATGAACGTCTTCCACGCCTGCAACGCTGTTGAGGAGGTCATTCTTGATCTCCTCAATGTCCAATCCCTTCGGTGTGCCTTCCATCAGGATATGGCCGGACTGACGTGCAAGTGCGATGGCTGAGCGCAGGATGAGCAATGCCACGAAGATCGACAGAAGCGGGTCAATAGGAGTCCAGCCGGTATAGAGGATGACAACCGCCGCTGCGATGGCAGCAACGGAGCCCAGCAGATCCCCCAACACGTGCACGGCTGCCCCTTGCATGTTGAGGTTTTTTTTCTCGCCTGAATGCAGAAGCCAGAAGGCGAGCACGTTTACAAGCAAACCACCGATAGCGACCCACAGCATGAGGCCACCTAGAATTTCAACCGGCTCAAAGAAGCGCTGGGCCGCTTCGAACACAATCCAGGCAACCAGTGCGATCATGGTGAGCGCATTGATAAACGCTGCCAAGGTTTCTGCGCGGTGATATCCATAGGATTGATTGGCATCGGCAGGTCGGTTTGAAAGCCGAAAAGCGATATAGGCAAGGAAAAGAGCGGCGGCATCTGTCGCCATATGCCCTGCATCAGCGATGAGCGCGAGAGACCCTGACAGAATGCCGCCAATGACTTCTGCCACCATGAAGCCCGCCGTCAGGAACATGGCTGCGAGCACGCGCCGTTGATTGCTGCGGTTCACATCTGGCGCATGGCGGTGGGTATGACCCGACCCGTGATCATGCTCGTGACCATTGGCATGGCTCATGACCTGTCTCCTTCGCGGATATGGTCCAGCATGTCCTTCACCACATGTTCAATATGATGGTCATGGACGGAATAGCGGATGGTGCGTCCTTCCCGTTCGGGGCGCACCAATCGCGCGGCGCGGAGCAGACGCAGATGGTGGCTTACAAGCGAGGGGGAGAGGTCGAGCTGTTCCGCGATGGCTCCAACGGCGATTGGCTCATCCATCACGGCAAGTGCAATGCGTAGGCGGCTTGGATCGCCCAGGAGTTTGAACGTTTCTGCGACGAGGATGGTTTCTTCTTCGTCTGGTTGATCTCGCTTTTTCATGAAACCTCTATATATGAATAGGTGTTCATATATAGAGGTTTGTGCGCGATAACAAGGGCATTTTCTGAAGTGTGTTAAAGTGCAGAAAAAGCAAGACGGGGAGCTGGGGATGAAACGGGTTTTGCTCGGTGTTTTGGGCGTCGTGTGCGTTCTTGGGGTAAGCGCGACAGCTTTCTTTTTCTACTTCACCATCAACCAAGCGAAAGCGGAGTTTTGGGAATCCTCAATTGCCGGCTTTGAAGAGGAAGATGCTGCTGCGCCTCCGTCCGAGGGCACCGTCATCTTCATTGGCAGTTCCAGCATTCGCTTTTGGAAGACTCTGGCGGAAGACTTTGCCCCGTTGCCAGTGTTGAATCGGGGGTTCGGCGGCTCTAACCTCTCCCACGTTACTTATTTCGCGCCGCGTGTGGTGATTCCTCATCAGCCCGCTGCTGTTGTTGTCTATGCAGGCGACAATGATTTTGGAGGATGGGAGCCGAAGTCGACGGAGCAGGTGTTTTCAGACTTCAAAAGGATGATGTCTCTCTTTGCGAAGGAACTTGAGGGCACACCCGTCTACTACTTGTCTATCAAACCTTCACGTCTGCGCTGGGAGAGCTGGCCTAAGATCGAGAAGGCAAATGCGCTGATCAGAGCATTGGCAGAAAAGGACGATCAGCTCACGTATATTGATGTGAGTAGCAGCATGATCGGAGAGGATGGTGAGCCTCGTTCGGATCTTTTTTGGTACGACGGGCTGCACCTCAGTGAGCGTGGCTATGAGGAATGGACCGCTATTGTGCGGCCCATTTTAATGAATGATCTGGGCACCCTTTCGGAATGATGCTGCTTTTTGCTATTTGTGAGGGCATAAGCCTCTAGAGGCCACTCGCCTAGCATCCACTTTTAAGTCCTGGAGATTTCCTCATGCGTATCGGAACACCCCTTAGCCCGTCGGCAACAAAAGTCATGATGTTGGGTTCGGGCGAGCTGGGCAAAGAAGTGGTGATTGAGCTGCAGCGGTTTGGGGTCGAGGTGATTGCCGTGGACCGCTACCAAAATGCGCCGGCGCATCCGGTGGCACACCGGACTCATGTGATCGATATGACTGATGGGGCTGCCCTAAAAGCACTCGTGGAAAGTGAAAAGCCTGACCTGATTGTTCCCGAGATCGAAGCGATTGCCACCGACATGTTGGCGGAAATTGAAGCAGAGGGTCTCGCGGAAGTTATTCCGACGGCGCGGGCTACCCAGCTCACCATGAACCGTGAAGGTATTCGCAAACTTGCTGCAGAAGAGCTTGGGCTGCCGACGTCGCCCTATGCGTTTGCATCGAGTGCTGCGGAAATGCGCGCAGCGATTGAGGAGATCGGTCTCCCCTGTTTCATCAAGCCGGTGATGTCTTCTTCCGGTAAGGGCCAAAGCTTGGTGAAGTCCGTGGACGAGATTGATGCCGCCTGGGAAACGGCATTGTCAGGCGGTCGGGTTGAACAGGCGCGGGTGATCGTGGAAGGGCTGGTGGATTTTGATTATGAGATCACTTTGCTCACGGTTCGGGCGGTGGGCGTCGATGGCAAAGTCGAAACAAGTTTCTGTGCGCCGGTGGGACATATTCAGCAAAGTGGTGACTATGTGGAAAGCTGGCAGCCTCAGCAGATGAGCGCTGCCGCATTGGAGAGGGCTGAGGAGATTGCGGCCAAAGTCACCGGCGATCTGGGTGGTCGCGGCCTCTTCGGTGTTGAGCTTTTCGTGAAGGGGGATGATGTATGGTTCTCGGAAGTGAGCCCTAGACCCCATGACACAGGGCTCGTGACTCTGGTTAGTCAGCGACAGAGCGAGTTTGCGCTTCATGCCCGAGCTATCCTTGGCCTGCCGGTTGATACCGCAACCCGTGAGCCCGGGGCATCTGCGGTCATTTATGGTGGAATGGATGAGAAGGGCATCGCATTTGAGGGCCTGGATGCTGCGCTGCAAGTAGATGGGGCGGAAGTTCGCCTGTTTGGAAAACCTGAAGCCTATCAGCGGCGACGGATGGGCGTCGCTTTGGCGCCAGGCGCGGATACGGATGCTGCTCGGGAGGCAGCAAAGCTCGCTGCAGGCCGTATTACGCCCGTAAAGCCTTGAAATCACTCGGTCCTTTTTTCTGATCGCATTTTCGAACCACAAAAGTCTGCAATTTTTGCTGAAAATTCTCCTGTTGCAATTTCGCAGGGTGATTTTTGCAAAAATAGGGTGATGGCCACCTGAAAGCCCGCTAAATTCCAGGGGCTAAAAAGGTGGTGGCGCATGAATTGGGATGATCTTCGATATTTTCTGGCGGTTTCCGCCGCAGGTTCGCTGTCTGGTGCCGCTGCACAGTTGGGTGTGAACACGACCACAGTGCTCCGCCGCGTCGCGTCCCTGGAAGAAGATCTGGATGCCCGGCTCTTTGACCGGGAACGCACAGGCTACAAGGTTACGGCTGCAGGTGAGCGGTTGCTTCAATCTTTGGAGCCTGTCGATCAGCGATTGTCGTCACTGGCGCGCGATTTTGCTGCCTCTGGAGCCGGGTCGGAAGGTCAGGTCCGGATGGCAGCAACAGAGATTGTCGCCGCACATGTGATCGCGCCAGCTGTTCCGGCCTTTCGTGTGGCCCATCCGGCCCTCGATATGGAACTTCTGACAGATCCGACACTGATGGGGCCAACAAAGGCGCCCCGCATCATGAACCCGTTGAAGGATGTGGACGTAGCGATCCGCGCGGCGCGTCCAACACAGGGGGACATGTTGATGCGGAAGGTCGGGGAAATGGCCTATGGGCTCTATGCCACGCCTGACTATCTCTCGGACCAGAATAAGCCCTCTGATATGAGCGGTCTTAAAGGGCACCAACTGATTGGATTTCCTCGGACTGAAAGCCCGTTAGGCCCTATCTGGTGGCTTTCCCGGGCTGAGAAGGCTTGCGATACAGCGTTGCGCTCATCGAGCGCCATCGCGCGGGCAGAGGCGGCCCGTGGGCATCTCGGGCTTGCGGCATTGCCCTGCATTCTGGGAGACCGTGACCCGGATCTGGAGCGTGTCATCGGCCCTGACCAGCTTGGCTCCTTTGAACTTTGGCTCATGGCTCGAAATGACCTTGCTCAGATGGCTCATGTGCGTGCTGTCATGGATTTTGCGGTAGATGCCATCAAGACCGCCAAGGGCGCGCTTTCCGGCAACCTACGCACAATCACGGAGCATGCGGCTCGCGACTGATATTCGGGGCTCTCTCAAGCTGGTTGCGCGGCCCTCTCCAAGGGCATAAAACTGCCAAATAAGCCCGATCCGTCATGCTTAACAGATCGTTAAACAGCCACTTCCTATCGTTGTGAGGGAGTGATTCTCTTCGACGGAAGCCGGGTTTGTTATTGGGCCGTATTTCCGGACTGTGAGACCTAAGACCACTTCACCTGGAAATGCTCGTAGAAGGACGCAACCGATGAGCCAACCTCAGACCGACCAATCTGCCAATCGAGTGTTGATTTTCGATACGACGCTTCGCGATGGTGAGCAGTCGCCGGGTGCTTCCATGACACTGGAAGAGAAGCTGCAGGTGGCCGAGCTTCTGGACGAGATGGGCGTCGATGTTATCGAAGCTGGTTTCCCTATCGCATCAAACGGTGATTTCGAATCCGTGCAGGAGGTGGCGCGGGTGGTCAAAAACGCTGTGGTCTGTGGTTTGGCACGGGCAGGCGAAAAAGACATCGACCGGGCAGGTGACGCGCTGCGCGATGCCAAGCAGGGTCGTATTCATACTTTTATCTCCACAAGTCCTGTCCACATGAAGCACAAGCTTCAGATGGAACCGGAAGATGTCCTGGATGCGGTGATCTCCAGTGTCACACGTGCGCGCAACTGGACAGACAATGTTGAATGGTCGCCAGAAGATGCAACGCGTACGGAGCATGACTATTTGTGCGCCTGTGTTGAAGCGGCGATCAAAGCGGGTGCCACGACCATCAATATCCCTGACACTGTTGGCTATACCGTGCCAGAAGAATATGGCGCGCTCATTGCGATGCTTAAAACGCGCGTACCCAATATCGACAAGGCTGTAATCTCCACCCATTGTCACAATGACCTGGGGCTTGCGGTTGCAAATTCGCTAGCTGGTGTTGCCAATGGCGCGCGGCAGATTGAATGCACGATTAACGGAATCGGCGAGCGCGCGGGGAATGCGGCGCTTGAAGAGATTGTTATGGCGCTCAAGGTGCGAAGTGACGCGATGCCATTTGATACGGGCATTAAGAGCGAAATGATCGCCCGAGCGTCCAAGCTGGTATCCTCGGTCACAGCGTTCCCGGTGCAGTATAACAAAGCCATTGTCGGCCAGAATGCATTCGCCCATGAGAGCGGCATTCATCAAGATGGAATGCTGAAAAACACGCAGACGTATGAAATCATGACACCTGAAAGTGTCGGCATTTCGAAATCTTCCTTGGTGATGGGCAAGCATTCCGGCCGTCACGCGTTCCGGAAAAAGCTTGAAGAGCTTGGCTATGATCTGGGGCAGAATGCTGTTGAAGATGCGTTCCGCCGTTTCAAAGACCTCGCCGACAAAAAGAAGCACGTGTTTGACGATGACATTGTTGCGCTTGTTGATGATGGAATGGCGAGCGGCGAGGGTGTGTTGAAAGTTGTTGCGCTGAAGATCGTCTGTGGCACAGAAGGCCCGCAGGAAGCGACTTTGACACTGGATGTTTCAGGCGAAGAAAAGACTGTTGTGGCAACGGGTGATGGGCCGGTGGATGCCACGTTCAATGCTATTGGCGAGATATTCCCTCATAAAGCACATCTCCAGCTCTATCAGGTGCACGCGGTAACTGAGGGGACGGATGCTCAGGCAGAGGTGAGCGTTCGTCTGGAAGAAGATGGAAAGACAGTTACGGGGCGTGGGGCAGAAACCGATACGCTGGTGGCTTCCGCCAGGGCCTATGTCAGTGCGCTCAACAAGCTCATCGTGAAACGTCGGAAGTCGGCGCCGGAAGCTCTTCAGGCTTCCTGAACTCCTAATTGTCAAAAAAAGCAGGGGCTTCGGGGCAGATAAGGCCTCATCGCCCTTTTTATGCCGCCTTTTTGGCGCTATTAACCATTTGGCCACCATGTTTGGTGACACTTCATTGGTAATTGAGGGGCTTTGCGGCCACCCCCACGCTTGCGGGGTCGCCTGTACAACCACAACGGACGAGATAACACATGTTTCAAGGGCTTCTAGGGATGCTCTCCGCCGACATGGCGATCGACTTGGGGACCGCGAATACGCTGGTCTATGTCAAAGGGCGCGGCATTGTCCTGAATGAACCCTCAGTGGTTGCGATCATTGAGCGCGGTGGCAAAAAGCAGGTTTGCGCTGTCGGCGAAGAGGCCAAGATGATGCTTGGTCGGACGCCAGGCAACATTCAAGCAATTCGACCCATGCGTGATGGTGTGATCGCCGACTTTGAAGTCGCCGAGGAAATGATCAAACACTTTATTCGGAAGGTGCATAACCGTCGGTCGTTCGCGAACCCGATGATTGTGATCTGTGTGCCCTCTGGCTCGACAGCTGTTGAGCGAAAAGCCATTCAGGAATCAGCGCTCTCAGCTGGTGGGCGCCGGGTCTATCTCATCGAAGAACCAATGGCTGCGGCGATTGGAGCAGGGCTTCCTGTGACGGAGCCCACAGGTTCCATGATTGTTGATATTGGCGGCGGTACTACAGAGGTCGCTGTTCTTTCGCTCAGCGGCATTGTTTATGCGCGGTCAGTGCGCGTCGGTGGCGACAAGATGGATGAAGCGATTATCGGCTATATCCGGCGCCATCATAATCTTCTTGTCGGTGAATCAAGCGCTGAACGGATCAAGAAAGAAGTTGGTTCTGCTGCGGTGCCACCTGATGGTGGTGATGGTCTCACAATTGAGATCAAAGGCCGGGACCTCATGAACGGTGTGCCTAAAGAGATCAAGATCTCTCAGAAGCAGATTGCCGAAAGTCTCTCTGAGCCTGTTGGCGCCATCGTTGAAGCTGTCAAAGTAGCGCTGGAAGCAACGCCACCGGAACTGGCAGCAGACATTGTCGACAAAGGCATTGTTCTGACAGGTGGCGGTGGATTGCTGTCCAACCTCGATCAGGTTCTTCGGGATGAAACCGGCCTGCCGGTAAGCATTGCTGATGATGCGCTTTCCTGCGTTGCTCTCGGTACGGGCAAGTCGCTTGAACATATGAAAACCATGCGACACGTTTTTTCATCGGTGTATTAAGCCGATCTGGATATGGGAGCCCCCTGTGGGGCGTTGATCTGTGATGGATCAGACAAACAGACCTGCGCTTCCTATCCGAGATGTCTCCGGACGGGTATCCTTGATCTTTATGGTGACCCTCGCGGCTGCGCTTTTGCTGCTCGGCCGGGCGGAGACCTATGTTGTTGATCGGGCGCGCCAGGTTGTTACTGATTTAGCGGCGCCGCTTCTAGAGCTGGCCTCGCGGCCCGTGTCCGCGGCGCGCCGGGTCGTCGAAAGTACTGATCAATACGCTTACGTTTTTGACGAGAATGAACGGCTGCGGGAAGAAAACGCACGCCTTCTCGCATGGAAGGAAGCGGCCCTCAAGCTCGAAGCAAAAGTTGCCCGCTTTGAGGCTCTTCTGAATGTTCAAGTCGACCCAAGCATCAGCTATGTCACCGGGCGTGTGGTAGGCGACAGTGGGGGACCATTCGTTGAAACCATTATTGCCAATGTCGGTTCGACCCAGGGCGTGGAGAGCGGGCAGGCGGTTATCGACTCTGATGGTCTGATTGGCCGTATCGTGGCTACCGGATCTGAAGCCAGCCGGATTCTTTTGCTCACCGATCTGAACAGTCGAGTACCTGTTGTGGTGGAACCGTCGCAGACACGGGCTGTGCTCGCTGGCGACAATAGCGTTTGGCCCCGCCTGGAGTTTCTTCCGGCGCTCGCATCAGTGTCGGTTGGTGACCGGGTTGTAACCTCTGGGGATGGTGGGCTGCTACCGCCAGGTCTTCCCATCGGCGCGCTCGTCGAGGCTGACGATGGTTTTCTGCGTGTGCAAACTTTCTCTGATCGGTCACGTCTCGATATGATCCGGGTCCTTCAATATGAGTTCCCCAGAGAGATTGATGCGCAGGATGCTCCGGCCGCGCTGCAGCCCGTCGCCTCTGAGGTTCAAAGTGAAACTCCGTCCGCGTCAGCACCGGCTGCCACACCAACGACGGAGGGCGGTACATGAGCTTTGAACCGATTACTCCTTCATCGGCAGGTCGCGCCGGCAAGGTCGCACTCCTTGTGCTGCCTTTCCTTGCGGGCTTTCTCTGTATGTTGCTCAGCTTCGTGCCGTTTTCTCGGATTTTTGGCGTGGAGATTGCCCCAGCCTTTGGCCTGATTGCTGTATATTACTGGGCTGTGCAGCGACCAGATGTGTTTCCGCCATACGGCGTTTTTGCGATCGGTCTCTTTTATGACCTGCTCTCTGCGGGGCCATTGGGATTGTGGGCGCTTGTTTACCTTATTGTGTTCGGCTTGGTGGTCTCGCAACGACAATTGATGATTGGCCGGACGTTTAGCTTGTTTTGGTTGGGTTTCCTGGTTTCTTCGATCATTGCCGGGTTCCTGGGCTGGGTTCTGGCGACGCTCTATTTTGGCCAGGTTCTTTCGCCAGCGCCTGTACTTGTGCAGATGGCCGCAACAGTGGCGCTTTTTCCTGTTTTTGCTAAACTTTTTGAACAGCTGCTGCAGCGGCTATTGGTACAGGGTTAGGGATCCATGCTGACTGACGGCACGGACAATGCGAGGTTTAAAACCTTTTCGCGGCGCGCGGCCATTCTTGGCGGTGCACAGCTGCTCGTGTTCGGAGGGCTTGCGAGCCGCATGTACTATCTGCAGGTTCTTAAAAGCTCTGAATACCAGATGCTGGCGGAAGAAAACCGTGTGAACATGAGGCTGCTGGCGCCCCTTCGTGGAGAAATTGTTGACCGCTTCGGAACAGTGCTTGCTTCAAATCGACAGAACTTCCGTGTGCTTCTTATTCCAGAGCAAACCCCAGACATTGAAGAAACGCTGACCAAACTCAATCGCGTTGTGCCGCTTTCTGAAACGCAGTGGAAGCGGGTTCTACGGGACGCGCGACGGTCACCTGCTTTTCTGCCCATAACTGTTTCGGAAAATCTTTCTTGGGCGCAGTTTGCGCAGGTTAATATTCACGAGCCTGATCTGCCGGGCATTGAACCGGATGTGGGGGAGACACGACATTATCCCCATGGACCGGCATTGGCGCATGTGGTTGGTTATGTTGCCCCAGTCTCGGAGAATGATCTCGGTGATGAAGACCCGCTTTTGAAACTGCCGGGCTTCCGGATCGGCAAGAGCGGATTGGAACGACGTCTTGATCGGGAGCTGCGTGGCGCTGCCGGGGCGAGCCATGTTGAAGTCAACGCTTATGGCCGTGTGATCCGAGAGCTCTCGAAAGACCCGGGCACACCAGGATCGAAGGTCGTTCTCACTCTTGATATGGATCTGCAGAAATATGCAACAGAGCGGCTTGCTGGTGAAGCGGCGGCGGCTGTGGTTATGGATATTCATACCGGCGACGTGCTGGCGAGTGTGTCGACACCTGCTTATGACCCAAATGATTTCAATGTTGGGCTCAGCCAGGCAACCTGGGACGGCTTGATCCAAAATCCGTATAAGCCTCTCGTCAATAAAACAATCGCGGGTCAGTACCCTCCTGGGTCAACGTTCAAGATGATCGTAGCTGCGGCAGCGGTTGAACATAAGGTTATGCCGCCGACCGAGCGGATCCGCTGCACTGGGAAGACGACGCTGGGAAACCATGAATTCCATTGCTGGAAACGGCGAGGTCATGGGTATGTCGATATGCGCCAGGCTATCATGCACTCTTGCAACACCTATTTCTACGAGGCTGCCAAACGTCTGGGCATTGATCGCATCAACGAGATGGCCCATCGGTTTGGACTGGGTGAATCCTATGGGTATGAAGTTCCCGGTGAGAAGTCAGGGCTTGTCCCAAGTCGAGGCTGGAAGCGGGCAACGACAGGGGCCCCTTGGCAGCAAGGGGAGACGCTTATTGCGGGTGTGGGGCAGGGTTATCTTCTTGCGACACCGTTACAGCTTGCGGTGATGACATCGCGACTTGCCAATGGTGGACGCGCTGTGAAACCACGTTTGGTGCGTTCTGTCGGCGAAGAAATTATGGACTCGCCTCTTGCTCCTTCAATGGGAGTTTCAGACGCTGCGCTGGCAGTGGCCCGCGATGGGATGAATATGGTGTCGAATGTTCCCGGTGGAACGGCCTATCGTTCACGGCTGACAGAACCTGGCATGCAGCTCGCTGGCAAAACAGGATCCGCGCAGGTTCGTCGTATCAGTCGGGAGGAGAGAGAGTCTGGCGTTCTTACAAATGAAGAACTGGAATGGAAACAACGTGAGCATGCTCTCTTTGTTGCCTTTGCGCCGGTTAAAGACCCGAGATATGCGGTGTCGGTGGTCGTTGAACATGGCAGCAGCGGTAGCCGGACAGCAGCCCCCATTGCACGTGATATCATGAGATTGGTGCTGGAGCGCGACCCTTCCAACACGTTGGCAGAGGCCCCTCAAGCGCCCGCCAATTCCCTAGTTTCACCGTTGCGGGAAGGATAGGTCATGGTTGATGCATTTCTGAATGCCAGTGGCCGGGAAATGAGCCTCAAAGATAAGTTCTTTGAATTCAATTGGGGCTTCCTTCTTCTCATCTTTGCGATCGCTGCGATGGGGCTTGCGATGCTATATTCCGTGGCAGAGGGGAATTTTGATCCTTGGGCGTCCCGTCAGGCGGTTCGCTTTGGTATTGGTGTTTGTGTTCTCTTTGTTGTCGCCTTCGTTGATATCCGCGTTTGGATGAACCTGGCCTATCCAGCTTATGGGGTAGCCCTTGCGCTGCTTGTGGGTGTTGAGTTTATCGGCTTTCGGGGGATGGGCGCGCAGCGTTGGATCGATCTTGGTTTTATTCAGCTGCAACCATCGGAACTGATGAAGAT
Source organism: uncultured Parvibaculaceae bacterium (assembly GCA_965283695.1). GTDB lineage: Bacteria > Pseudomonadota > Alphaproteobacteria > Parvibaculales > Parvibaculaceae > Mf105b01. The sequence goes on from CBDIPP010000001.1 coordinate 594,175, forward strand.
CACCTTGATCTTGGCACTCGCGCGCTACTTCCATGGGCTGACGCTCGATCAGGTGTCTCGTCTTCGCTTTCTCGTTGTGCCTGCGTTGATGATCGGGGCACCGTTTTATCTCACCCTTCGGCAGCCGGACCTTGGAACGGCGATGCTGATCGCGATTGTAGGTGTGGTGCTTCTTTTTATGGCTGGGCTCGCTTGGCGATACTTCATTGTCGGTGGCTTGGCTGCGCTCGGAGCTATCCCCGTTGCTTGGGGCATGTTGCACGAGTATCAGAAGCAACGGGTATTGACCTTCCTTGACCCTGAAAGTGATCCGCTTGGGGCGGGCTACCATATCCTTCAGTCCAAAATTGCGCTGGGATCTGGCGGTGTGTTTGGCAAGGGCTTTATGGAAGGGACGCAATCCCACCTGAACTTTCTGCCTGAAAAACACACTGACTTTATTTTCACGATGCTCGCCGAAGAACTCGGCCTTGTTGGTGGGCTGACGCTGCTTGGGCTTTACGTCATGGTTCTGATGTTCGGTCTCACCGTTGGTCTGCAGACGCGCAACCAGTTTGGTCGTTTGCTCGCTATTGGCATCACTGTGAATTTCTTCCTCTACATCTTCATCAATACGGCCATGGTGATGGGCCTGGTTCCAGTTGTTGGGGTTCCGCTGCCGCTGGTTTCTTATGGCGGCACGGCTATGCTTACTTTGATGCTCGGGTTTGGTTTTCTGATGAGCGTCTATATTCACCGAAACTACGAGATCACGCGCAACCCTGGCGCTTTCTGGTAAGGCTGTTTCATGGAACCTGAAGTTCCAGACACATCAATGATGGCGGTACCCAACGCCCTTGCGGGTTTTATAGCCAGCGGCGATGAGGTTTTGTTGGACGATATCTTCTCAGACCAAGCTGTGACGATTGTTGAGAATTTTGCGCCTTATCTTTTTGAGGGCGCGGATGCCGTCGCCAGGTGGAAGGAGGGCATGCGGGCCCACGCCGAGCATTTGGAGCACCTTCGTGCCAAATTCGGAGATCCTCAGGACTTCTCCGTGACGGGCGAGAAAGCCTTTTTCACCTTGCCAACAAGCTGGCGCGGGCTTGTTCACGGGACGCCCTTTTACGAAGAAGGCGGGTGGGCCTTCCTGCTGGTCCGAGAAGCTGACAATTGGCGGCTGCGGTCTTATGGTTGGGCGGTGACCCATATGGCGCTTCTGGAAGACACGGAATAGGACGCCAAAAGCGCCTTTTCTGGTCAATTTCTTTCGATTTCAAAGGCTTGCTAGTGAGTTGCCGCTCGCCTATAACACGGCCTCTATCCGGTTGGGCGCTGCCCCAATCGAGGGTGGGGCCGTTAGCTCAGTTGGTAGAGCGGGTGACTCTTAATCACTAGGTCGTAGGTTCGAATCCTACACGGCCCACCAAGCCTAAAGTTTCCTATACCCGCGCCAACCGATCCAAAGTGAACTGGGTCTTTGCACTCATCTGTTTCGATGATTAGGTTGGGCGCACTTTTTCACCCTGTTTCCATCTGAGTCCAGATCCCCCATGAGTACGCCTGATGCTGACATAGAAAAGCGAGTCCAATCTCGCCGGGTTCTCTATGTAACTCTGATTGGCATGTTGGCGACGGGTTTTCCCTTTACGATCCTCACGGTTGCACTTGGACAGATCGCCGAAGAGTTTGATGTCACAGAAGCGTTGGCGACCTGGTCCGTCTCTGCGCCGATGCTTATCAGCGCAGTGTGTCTGCCGCTGCTCGGCAAGCTTGGAGATATGTATGGGCACCGTAGGCTGTTCATCTTCGGCATTGCGGGCTCCACGGTTTTCGCAGCGCTATGCTTTTTTGCCTGGGATATCTGGTCACTCATTGCGTTTCGCGTGATTTCCATGTTGCTGGCGGGGGCCACAACACCGTCGGCCATGGCGCTGCTCTTTCATGTGTTCACTGATGATGAGCGGACGCGCGTTATCGGCTGGTGGTCAATGGGCGGGCCAGGATCAGCTGCGCTGGGGTTGATCTTGGGCGGGCCCTTGGTTGACTTCTTCGGGTGGCGGTCTGTTTTTATGTTTCAGATTGTCTCCGGCGTTATCGCCTGGGTCATTGCTGTCAGAGCATTGCCGGAGACAGAAGCACGGCCAGCAGCATTCGATCATCTGGGGAACTTTGCCCTCATCGTCTCTCTGCTGTTTCTACTCTTCTCGGTCGGTTCAATCTCGGAAGAGGGGGTTGCAGCCTGGATGAAGTGGAGCGCACTTGTTCTCGGTGCTGTCGGACTTCTCGCTTTCTTTAGGTTCGAACGGCAGGTGGCTCATCCGATTGTCCCGCCGATGCTTCTTAAAGCACGGAATTTCAATGCGCCGGTCGCGACATCGTTTCTTCTCCAGGGGTCTTATCTCGGTGGTCTTGTGGCCACGCCCTTGGTGTTGATCGGACATTTTGGATATAGCGTGTCTGTTGCAGCGGCCATGATGCTGGTCCGCACGGCGAGCCTCACGATTGCGACGCCCATAGGGGGCGCTCTCTCTGCGCGCTATGGCGAACGCTTTGGTGCTCTTGCGGGGACCGCCCTGCAGTCAATTGGCTTACTGTTGGTAGGGCTTGGCGTTTATCTCTTCAGTGTGCCAGTCCTGATTGCTGGGCTTGTGCTGCAGGGTGTCGGGCACGGGTTTGCGCAGCCGCCGCTCACGTCGGTGATCGCGACTGCGGTCCCCACCTTCTATGTTTGGAACCGCGTCTGGCGTCAGCCGCCTTGCCAGTCAGATTGGGTCGTCGCTTGGGCTCAGTCTTTTCGGAGCGCTATTGTCCGTTCCGGCGGAAGATCTCGGCCTACCGATGATTTTTGTCATCGGTATGGCGATTTCGTTCCTGGGCTTGGTGCCGGCCTTCTTTATCCAATCAAGTAAAAAGAGGCATAGCTGACTATGCCTCTCTGCGACTATTGAAAGGTCGGTCTTGAGCCTTGGTCAGGCGGCCACTGCTGCCGGGTCGAGCTCATATTCTGAGAAAATCTCTAGCGCGCGTTTGTAGAGGACAGGTTCGTTGATGCCTAAGCGCGCACGGGCGTCTGCGATTGGCTCGCGCAGCAATGCGTCAATATCCTGATCAACGATGCGAGCGGCTGCCTTTCCGTTGCGCCGTCCTTCGGCGATTACTGCTTTGATATTTGCGTTGCGTGGCGCTTCCTTGGCGATCATTCGTCCGCCCATAAAGGCGATGAAGTTGATGCCCAATCCGCCGTGCTGGCTATGTGTGTAGCCGAGAAGCGCTGCTTCGCCGAGCGCGTCGCGGCCATAGCCGGTGAGTACGTGATAGAGGTCATGGGTGTCGCGGCCGCGGTTCATGTACCAGCTGAGATCATCATCGAACTGCTGACGATGTGCGTTGTTCTTTTCGCTTTCAGCCACGAGGCCTGCAGCGCTCAAGCCTTCGCTTTCCATGAACTCGACATATGCGCGGCCGACCGTGCCTTGGGGTAGGCTTTTTAGTGGCGCATGATTATCCAGCATGGTTGGAAGGTCAGCGCGTTTGTCGAGCAGGGCGGGACCCAAGTCTGATTTCATGAAGCGCTCAAAGTCGTTGATTTTCACGTTGCCGTTCAGCGCTTCAATAATGTGGAAGACCTGTGCTGTGTCTTCCTTGTCCGCGATCAGCTTTTGCATGTGCCCCCAGGCTTTCAGCGGCTTGATACGCGAGCGCTGGCGGGCAGGGTCAATGTAAGGGGTAGGACTTGTCATAATGTGCTCCTCATCGCATTCTGTAATGACAAACTGTCACTTTTATAGATGTTACTTACATCTATGTCAATACGGCAAGTGGTTATTGCTGACATTAATGTCAATACCTGCGTTTCCAACAAATGCGCCTAGATCAAGAATGGCCTGTAAACGCTCAAGAAAAAGCCAAGAAACGACGTTAAAAATGCGTCACCAGGGAGGACGAGTTCGTGCAGGATCAAAAATCATCAGGTCGCCGTGTGGATGCCATCGTAGTGGGGGCGGGTTTTGGTGGCATGTATATGACCCACCTGCTTGTGCAAAAGGGCCTTTCGGTTCAAGGCTTTGAACGCGGTGATGATGTTGGTGGCACTTGGTACTGGAACCGATATCCTGGATGTCGTTGCGATGTTGAGAGCATGGAATATTCCTACAAGTTCTCTGATGAATTGCAGCAGGAGTGGGAATGGAGTGAGCGTTATTCCCCACAGCCAGAGATCCTCTCTTATGCCAACCATGTGGCCGACCGGTTTGAACTCAGGCAGCACTTTGCTTTCCAGTCCAGCGTCACGTCGGCAAAATACAATGAGGCCGACAAGCTTTGGGCGGTAGAGACCGACACAGGCGATCAAGTTCGCGCGCGCTACCTTATTATGGCGACTGGGTGTTTATCTGCCGCCAACACTCCTGACTTTCAGGGATTGGACGGTTTTTCCGGTGCCACCTATCACACCGGCGCCTGGCCCAAAGAAGGCGTTGATTTTTCTGGCCAAAGGGTTGCAGTAATTGGAACTGGATCTTCAGGCATTCAGTCCATTCCGTTTATTGCAGAGCAGGCGAAACACCTCACCGTGTTTCAGCGGACACCAAATTTCAGTGTGCCTGCGCGCAACAAGCCACTTGATCGGGACCTCGCTGCTTCCATCAAAGCCGACTATGCGCGATTTCGGGCTGCTGCCTATCAACAACCTGCCGCCTTCGGAGCACATTTCCCGCGGCGAGAGGACTCAGTTCTTGATGTGACACCTGAAGAACGGGAGGCACGGTTTGAAGAATATTGGGGTCATGGGGGCTTCATGTTTCTGTCAGCCTTCGGCGATATTGGTGCGAGCCCTGAGACAAACAAATATGCTGCTGACTTTGTGCGAAAGAAAATCCGCGAGATTGTGAAGGACCCTGAGACTGCAAATATCCTTTGCCCGGACAGCATTATTGGATGCAAGCGCCTGGTTGCCGATAGCGGGTATTTTGAAACTTATAACCGCCCTAACGTGGACCTGGTTGATGTGGGTTCTTCACCGATTGAGCGCTTCACGACGACGGGTCTTGAGGCCAAAGGCCAAGTGTTTGAGTTTGACGCAGTCGTTTTTGCCACAGGCTTTGATGCGATGACGGGTGCACTCCTGCAGATCGATATTCATGGCAGAGAGGGGCAACCGCTTAAAGATAAGTGGTCTGCTGGACCGCGGACCTATCTGGGGCTTGCTTCAGCTGGGTTTCCAAATCTGTTCATGATGACGGGCCCAGGCAGCCCCTCGGTGCTTGCCAATATGGTGACGGGTATTGAGCAGCATGCCGAATATATTGCGGATGCCATCAGCTGGGCTGATGAGCAAAACATTTCTAGCTTTGAGGCAGCGCTCGATGCAGAAAACAAATGGGTCGACATTGTGAACATGCGCTCAGAAGCGACGCTCTACCCTCAATGTAATTCCTGGTATCTCGGGGCAAACGTTCCAGGAAAACCGCGTGTGTTTATGCCGTTCATCGGTTTCCCTGATTATGTGGCAACGGCAGACGATGTCGCTGCCAAAGGATATGAGGGTTTCAATAAGGCGTGATCGGGTCGTTCGACAATATCGGGTGGTCACTCATGCTCACATGCTTGTGCGCAGCAGTTATTAGCTAAGGCAGGGTTGGGTGCCTAAATATCCAAGCAACCACTTGGAGAGGTGCCCTCATGACTCGTTTGATTAAAGAAACAACACGCAGCCTTAACCGCGCGATTGGCCTTTTTGTCCTTGCCTTCGCGGCGATTGTCGTTGGGACGAACGCCTTTGCCGCAGCCGATGCGAGCGACCACATCCCGGTTTACTCGGAGAATGGTGTCGCCATTCGTGGCACGGATGCCGTCGCCTACTTCACCCAAGCCAAACCGGTGCAGGGTAAGGTGGAATTCGCGGCTGAATATCAGGGTGCGACCTGGCATTTTTCTTCGGCGGAAAACCGCGAAATCTTTCTCAGCAATCCTGAAAAATATGCACCGGCTTATGGGGGATTTTGCGCCTACGCTCTGTCGCTTGGGACATATAAAGTCGAAACGGACCCAAATGCGTGGAGCATTGTGGACGGGCGGCTTTACCTCAACAAAACGCCCGTTGTTCGGTCTATCTGGGAAACGGACATTCCTGGGAACATTGTAAAGTCTGAAGAAAACTGGGCCACAATTATTGTTGAGTAGGCTGGTGTCTATCTAAGGAACAGTAAGAGCCGCGACCTGAAAACTTCAGTTGGCGGTTTTGCTTTTTCAGATAAAAGATCGATTGTTCTTGAAAAATATGCCGGCTTGACCATTTATAAGATTGAATGATCTAGAAAGGCCGGTAAGCTATGAAGGACGAAGTCATCTCCCGTCTTAGTCGGGCGAAACTGTGGATTGAGCAATTGGATAGGGTTGTGCACGAGCGGCCGGAAGAGGTGCTGGCGGTGAATGTGTCACGACAGCAGGCAGAGATTGATGCGCTGCGAGACCGTGTCGCTGCACTTGAGGCGAATCCAAAGACCTGAGACATCAGAAATGGTGCATTGGTCGAACGGAAGTGAGAAGGTTTGGCGCGCAAAAGAGAGTTTGACCCAGACGAAGTTGTCGAAAAAGCGATGCATCTTTTCTGGGAGAAGGGATATTCAGAAACATCGGTGAGGGATCTCGTTGATGCGACTGGCGTTGCGCATGCCGGTCTTTACGCTGCCTTTGACGACAAAGAGGGCCTCTATGCCGCCGCATTGGCAAAGTACCAGAAGCTTGTGTCGGAGACGCTCTATGCCAACCTATTAGGTGCTGACGCGGGGCTGACTGCTATCCGAGAATTCTTCGAGTTTATCAAGATGGCGTCGAGGGCTGCCCCGTTTAACAATGGCTGTATGATGGCCAACACATCCGTTGAGTTTGGAGATGGCAATGACCGTCTCAGTAAACTTGTGCATGCAAATCTGAAGAAACTCACCAGTGCTTTCAGGAACGCATTGGTAAACGCTCAGGCTGCAGGGGAACTATCTTCTGAGTGTGATATTGACCATCTTTCAGCGGGACTTGCGGCCAGTTTTCAAGGTCTGTCAATCCTGGCGCGGGCTCGGGCCCCTCAAAAAATTATCACCGGGGGCGGTGCATGCGGCACTCGCCCAATTGGACTAACAGGACTTGCGTTTGTCAGAGCGTCGCCCAAATAAAGATCGAACGATCTTAAAAGGAATATTCCATGACGAATGTGGCGATGGCCGAAGAAGAGAATTTGCAATCACGGATTTCTCAGGCGCTCGTGTCAGAGGGCAAAACGGTAGATGCTCTTGTGCTGGAAGACCTGGCAGGGGTGGATGAGCTTCACGTTGGTGGTCTTGAGACCATTCGGCCGATTATCGGGTCGCTTGATGTTGGCCCTGGGGATGTGACTCTTGACCTTGGCTCGGGGTTGGGGGGACCTGCGCGGTTTGTCGCGAGGGAAACCGGCAGTCGGGTTGTGGGTGTTGATCTCAGCGCTGAGACCACCCAGGCGGGAAATGTAATGTCGAGGTGGGTGGGGCTCGCCGGGACAGGTTGAGCTTGATGTGGCGGATGTCTGCCATGTTCCGCACAAGTCCGAAAGTTTTGACGCCGCCCTCTCTGTTCATGTGCACATGTTTCTTCAGGCTCCGGAGAAAATGCTTGCGGAAGCTTTCCGGCTTCTCAAGCCAGGTGGGCGCCTTGTCATTCTGGACCCAGTCAGATGCGCGGATGAGGGGCTCCACTATCCAGTTCCGTGGGCGTCGGGTGTCGACGCTGACAATATCCTTCGCGAAGCTGAACTGCAGGTGCTGGCCGTTGAGGCAGGATTTCGACCTCACACGAGAAGCGACCTCAGCGCGCTGGCAATCGACTGGTTTGGTGCAACGTTCAGTCGCATATCCGAGGATGGGTGGGGCCGCCTCCTTTGGGCCTTCATCTGGTGATGGGTCCGGACTTTCCGATCTTTGCGCTGAATGCTTTTCAAAACCTGAAAGACGAGAAGGTCGCACTTCTGCACTTCGTGTTCGAGAAACCCTGAGGGTTCACAGGTGCGGTAAACAGTGAAAGGAAATACCGATGAAACCCAAGATCCTCGTGACGTCGGCCGCTGGCAAGACCGGCTTGTCGACGGCGCTTCAACTGCTCGAAAGAGACCATCCAGTGCGTGCGCTGGTCCGTCGAAAAGACGCAAGATCACAACTGCTACACAAAGCTGGTGCAGAAGTTATTGTTGGCGATATGCACGACATTGACAGCCTGCGAGAGGCATTCAAAGGATGCCAGCGCGCTTATTGGTGTGCACCCGTAGAGGCGCACCCGCTCCATAAGATGTCGCTCTTTGCCATTGCGGCAGCCGAGGCAAAGGTTGAGCATATTGTTCATCTGAGCCAATGGTTGTCGGCTTCGTCCCATCCGTCCCTTGCGACGAGAGAAATGTGGATGATCGATCATATCCTCGACTGGATCCCAGGAGCGACACTGACGATCAATAATACCGGGTGGTTCGCCGATAATTACGCCCTGGTCATGCTGCCCATGGCACAACTTGGTATGATGCCGATGCCCCTTGGGGAGGGAAGAAATGCGCCGCCATCGAACGATGATATAGCGGCGGTCAATGTAGGTGCATTGATTAACCCGGAAGATCATGCAGGTCAGACCTACCGACCGACGGGTCCGGAGCTTCTGACGCCTCAGGAAATTGCTGATGCATTTGGCCGGGCCCTAGGTCGAACTGTTCGGTATGACAACGCGTCGATGAAAATGTTCTTGAAAGCGCTGGCGGCGCAAAAACGTCCGGAGTTCGCCCAATCCCAACTGGCGCATTATGTGGTTGATTACCAACAGGATGCGTTTGCTCGTGGCGCTCCCACTGACGCAGTGGAAAAAGTTGGTGGACGCCCTCCGCAAACAATGGACGAGATTGCTCGCCATTATGCGCAGACCGATCCAGACGCTCGGCAGACCGTGATCAACAAGATACGTGCGTTTTCATTTCTGGCGAAAATCATGATGGCGACGCCGCTGGACAGAGAAAAATTTGAGAGATCCCGAGAGCATCCAATGTCTGGTACTCCAGAATATGCGGTGAGTGATGATGCCTGGTTAGGGACACACCCAGAAAACTCTCACTTGAGAAGTGCCCGTGTTACGACCATCAATGCAGCTGAATAGAAAACCCTGCATTGACGCTGGTGGTGAACAAGGCAAAAAAAGACCGCAAGATGTGGGAGCATCTTGCGGTCGCACTTGGTCGGTCTCAGAAATCCGGGACTACTTCTTAGCTCCGACCTGTTTCAAGAACGTATCGACGTAACCAGTCATTTTTTCTGACTGCTCGCTGAGTTCATTTGATGCTTGACGCACCTGATCAGCAACACTGCTTGTTTCTTGAGCTGCCTGCATGACGCCCTGGATGTTCTGATTGACTTCCTTGGTAGAGGCGCCTTGTTCTTCGACAGCTGCAGCGACTGACTCCGTGATCTCGCCCATTTTTTCGATGGTCGCCGTTACGGACTGAATTGAATCTACTGACTCACCCATACTGTTCTGGATTTCGCTGATTTGCAGCGAAATGTCTTCTGTGGCTTTCGCCGTCTGATTGGCGAGAGCCTTCACTTCGGAAGCAACAACTGCGAAGCCTTTGCCAGCCTCTCCTGCGCGGGCGGCTTCGATTGTTGCGTTCAACGCCAACAGGTTGGTCTGGCTTGCGATGTCCTGAATGAGTGTCACGACCTGGCCAATCTTCTGAGCGCTTTCGGATAGTTCGTTGATGGACTCATTTGACCGCTTGGCTTCTGCGACAGCGTCGCGGGCAATATCAGAAGACTGATGCACCTGGCGGGAGATTTCGGTGACCGTTGCCTCCAGCTGCTCAGTTGCTGCAGCGACAGATGAGGCCTGTGCTGTTGTCTCTTCGGTTGCGCTCGACATTGTGCCAGCGCTGGCATCCAATTCTGTCGATGCAGATGCAACAAGATTTGTCGCTTCGGCCACACTGTTGGCCATTGAGATTTGATCAGTGATCACGCTCCAGCTCAATAAGGGCGCTAAATAATTGCCGTCAGCGTCGTCGAGACGCGAGACCCTTAGAGACAGGGTTTCGTCACCTAGTGAGATGTTTGAGTCCCAAGGCAGATTGCTTGGGTCAGCCAATAAAGCACGTTGATGGGCTGGGTTTTTGTGGAAGATATCGATACAGGCACCATGAAGATCGGCGGCCTTGATCGGCAGGAGATGTTCCAACGGTGTCAGCGTGTCGATGCTGGTTTTGTTCACATAGGTGATTTCCAGTGTGTCTTTATCCGCCATCATCACGTTAACAGGCATCTCATCCAGCATACGCAGTAGCCGGTCGGTTTCCTGTTCTTTCAAGACCCTGTCTGTCACCACGCTCCAAGTGAGTGCTGGACCAAGGTATTCGCCGTTGGCTGACATGATCGCTGTGACATACAGGTCGAGATATTCTTCACCCAGTCTGATCTGCGCCTTATGGGGCAGATTGCTCGCATCAGACAAGATTGCTCGCTGGTGCGCCGGGTTCTTGTGGAAGATGTCGATGGACTGCCCCATCAATTCTGACACCGGGCAGGGGAGCAGATGCTCGACCTTGGCCAGCTCTTCGCTTGTGTTGGTGTTAAAATAGTCGATGCGGAATTCGTCATGCATGTCGCAAGTCATCACTGCGACAGGTAGCGATTCGACGATTGACTTGAATGTGTCGATGTTTGCCTTGGATTTGCCGAGAGACGGCGGGATGATTGCTTGAATGTTCATTTTTCCCCAAACCCCATTTTTTTGACCCTTAGGCCTTGATGAGTATTCCATTCGATCTATTTTTTCCGGTTTTGATATAATCGAAGGCACTAGTTAATCTAAGATGAACTAATCAAATAAAAACTCGAAGTTTACTTGATGAAACCTTCATTTCTGATTTTTCTATTTGGTAAAAGGGAGATTTTTATATTCTAATTCAAGTATATGTTTCTATTACTTGAAGTGCTTCAGGCTATTGGGCTTGGTTTTGAAATTCTTTCATTGCCGCTTACCCGAAAGAAAGTCCCTCTCTTCACTCGGAAATATTTCGTTTTATTGGCGTAGCGCCTATTTGCGATAATATGCGACTTTGGTTTGTTGCTTTGGAATGTGGGGTTGGCCAGTGAGCGAAGAAGCATCTATTGCAGCGCTAGGAGCGCGGCTTCGAGAAGTGCGAAGCGCTATGGGGCTCAACGCGTCCAAGATGGCCGCTTTGTGGAATCTCGAGCGAAAAACCTGGGAACGTTACGAACACGGCGAGGGGGTACCCAAAGCTACCGTCCTCATAGATCTGGTAAAGCGCGGCGTGAACGCCATGTGGTTGCTGACCGGCGAAGGAACGCTCGCTGGTGCGAGCGTGACCGCCGGAGACCCGGCGGCCACGCGCGTTGCCATCTACAATGTTGCTTAACTGCTCGCGCAGGAAAGCCCTCGTATCAATCTCGACCCGGAAGATTTTGCTCTGACGTTTCAGGACCTGTTTGATCAACTGCAGCAGCAGGAAGAGGAGCGACAGGACGAGCAGGTGGCGTCACTTGCTGTCCAGCGCCTTCTTCGCGAAGGCGGCGGTTGATCGTCACATACAATTCAGCTGGGTCCTCAGGCGTTAGGTAGCCTACTTCTGGAATTGCTACACCGGCGATGTTTCGATTTCGGTGAAGCCTTTCAATGAAGCCCCCAGCTTTGTACAAGTGCCGTACCTGGTTTTTTTCAAATGCCCATAGGCAAGCCGGCCATAAATCCCGCTTCAGTAAAAAACGGATCATTCGGTCCAAGAGAGGGACGCCGATTGCATGACCCCGGTATTCCTTTCGGAAGTATGCAGCGTGTAGTTCGCCTCGGGCCTCTGGAATGGCGGGATCGTTATTTCGCTTGCAACTGCAGAAACCGACCATGGTCTTTTCATTCCAAACAGTTAGGATCAATTGGTCTGGATCTGGATTGCTTAGCGTCTCTAGCCATTCTTCATACCGATAGGCGTAAGATCTATTTACGTGGACTTCACTAGGCATAAAAGTGTATGTGTTTTTCCAGCTATCGACATGAAGTCTGGTGATTGCCGCAACGTCACCTAAGGTAGCTGGGCGGATGTCAAAGCTCATTGTGTCATACTCCGTAAAGATTGCGCGTTATGCGCAAATGGGGGAGTATGGTATAGTGAACTTGCTGGTTTGGGAGGAAAGATGCTGGACGCTGGCATGCAGGCGCGGGGCAAAGCGCACATGGAGCGTGTGCTGGGCAAACGCCAATATTTAAATAGTCGGCTGATTGCGGGTGGGGTTGCCGTGCTGACTATGTCAGCTGTTGCGACCTATTTCTTTTGGCCGGCGGCGCCCGGAGACGAACAACTTGGTAGGCTGACCGTTCTGTCCGCATGCGAGGAAAGAACGCCTGGGCAGGGCTGGTTGGAGGCGCGGTCGGCTGCTGGTGCTGACGGTGCAAACCTGTCGGCGAGTCAGCGCCGTGCAGCCATGGATTATTTATTGGGTGGCGAACATGCCGTCGGGTGTGATGGCGTGCGAGGTGTAAACGATAACGGGGAACCGCTCGCTCTTCCTGAAGGCAACTAAAGCCCTGAAGTTTAGCCGCTTGTATTCAAACGTTCCGCTGTTCTGCTCAGCCGCCAAAATCGTATTCACTATTTCAAGCGGAATCTGCACATTGGGTGGTGACGAGGCTACTACGTCTCCATTGTTTGTTAGTAGCGCCCCCCCGCATGATCCGCTGCACCATTCCAACGACTTCCGCATTTTCCGCGGATCGACTATCGCGGTTAGCACCGCTGATAGTGCCTGTTTCTGTGAGGAAATTGGGACAAACGGCACGCCGCTGGTTTGACCGATCACTGCTTTACCAAACACCAGTCCTGGTTGGCTGAGCGCATTGCGGACATATTCCCGCTCACTCAGGTTGATATCTGGAGCAGGGTAGCTGAATGCGTCATGCATGAGCGAGCCGTCGGTATTGATCATGAGGATTGAGCGCACACCGTCAATACGGTCTGTCGTTGCCTTTAACTCCGCATGAGTTAGAAAATCTGGCGGATGAGCTTCGCTTACAAAGGTCGTTAGATAGTCAAAAGCAAACGAAATTGAGGTCGCAAGTGATTCCGTTTCGTCGAGCGCATTTTGTGCAGCCTCAGCCGTATCGCGTTCAATTTGCTCTTGGTTGGGAACGTCTTGGTAGACGGTTTCGCCTTGTGCAAGAGTTGGCGATACCAACAGCAAAATGGCAGCGGCTATAAGGGTCGCAGTCCGGAAACGGTTCATGTCATCTCTACCGGCGTTGGCCCAGCGATAAGGCTGGCTGGTTTTCTAAGTTCACCGTTTTATCATAGAGCGATAGGCAGTAAACTCCAATAGCGAGAATGCCGGCCGACTCAGCATTTTTCTTCTATGGTAAAACTACCTCTCTCTATTTAATTAGACAAGACAAACCTTGAGATGCCTATGGTTTGTACCAAATCGGCGAGGAGTAAGCCCGTTCCTGGATGGTTGCGGGGCCCTCATAAGGTGTCGCGAAGCCCAGTGCCGTAGCGTCAAGCTGGGAGTGTCGGATCGTTGGGATCTGCAGGACCCGGACGTAGTAAAAGGCCTTCTGAGCCGGATCGAAGGTAGGGTCCGTCCAGAGAGAGGAGAGCTCAGGGGCACCGATATCATTCGTGTAGGCGCCTGTGGATATGTCCACGGTGTTTCCAACGGGCGGAATTTTGCCATTTGCGTCAGCGACGCGACCATCTGACCAAGTCACATCAAAGACCTTTTCCTGGGCTTTTCCGCTTTCGTCCAGCCACCCTTTCACGACCTGTACTCTGTCCAGGTTGGCCCCTTCCGGATCTTTTGTGGCACGGATGAGCAGCTGGACGGGCGCGCCGGTTTCTGGCGCGCTTGTCAGATCTCCGCCCATGGGGACGCCCCCGGTGTAACCGACGTCTGCAAGATTATCTGCGCTATCAGCGCCCTCAGCGAAGCCCCATCCACCAAAGACGCGAAGGGCGATCCGCGACCCGGTGGTGGCGTAAACCTCTTTGCGGGTGAATGCTTCAAAGATCGACTCGCGGGTATTTTCCTCCGCCCAAACTGCGGCAAGACCGGAGGCTGACATGTTCCAGCCGTTAAAGTCGATGGTGCCGGACCCCTCGTCCGTATTGCGTTTGTTTTCGGGTATGGAATCGATGCCGACTTTGCCCCAAAAGTTTGGTTCCTCTGCAGAGGCGACGCTGGTGTGGCTGTCGGTGGAGCCAATCATGCCGAATTGGAACGGGTTGACGCCGATGCGCACTTCAATCTCAAGACCCCGCATCAAGGCGGTGCGGGCATAGTCGCCCACGGCCGGCGCGTAGTTCAGGTTTGCCGGGCTTGCTTGCAGATAGAACTCGAACTGTTCGAAGTCTGCAAACTCGTCATCAGGAGACAGGGCAGGGTGAGTTTCACTGTCGCCTTTGAACTGAGTGACTTCCGCAACCGGTTCCCACTCCATACGGGTGCGAGCATAATCTGCCGTGATGTCTTCACCGCGAATGGTCCGATCCGCAAACATGTAACCTTTAGACAGGTTTGAGTTGTGAGGAATGGAGAGGAAGCGAGCACTGGTAGCTTCGGTGAGTGCGTCAAGTCCAGCCCAGAGGTCTTCCGGATAGGGATTGTCATCGGATCCAACTGGATCGATGGTGGCCGCCTCTTTGCCATCGAGAGTGGACATAACAACACGGTGCAAATTCACACCGTTTGCTGTCTGGGTCCATTCCCACCCAATGATTGGGGTGAAAACGCCCGGCTCATAATGGGCGTCCGCGGCGGCGACGGATTTCGCCCACATGCTTGCCGACATTTCATGGATTGTCTCTAGCGGGATAAGCTGGGTCAGCGCATTGACCAAACCCACCTTTGGGCCGACGGTTAGTGGATCAGTTGTGTCGCCAGGTGAGATCAAAGGGGTTGCCATGCGGGCACGGAAGTTGGCCGTGCCCTCGACAGGATCCTGAATTGACCCTCTGAAGCGTTCGAGGAAAAAGGCCGAGATCCAACGTTGCCAAAACCAGGAACCGGAGAGGTCCGGGTCTTCTGCATAGATCTGGCCAAGGACGCCCAGTCCCTCAGCGTGGTCTGCGATCACCAGAAAATCGAGAGGACGGTTGAGCTGCACGCGCGTCCGGTTGAAGGGGTGGACGACCGGTTCCCCCTTTGCCAGTCGATAGGCGGTGTCTGGATCGGCATCTCTGTTGCCCGCCATGAAGGCGTCCGTGGAATAGGACGTGTGAAGGTGGGTGTCGCCCCAGAGAAGCTGCGTGTCCGCGGCCATTGCAGATGTGCTCATCAGCACGCTGGTGCTAACGCCGAGTGCAAGTGCTTTTTTGAATGTTTTCACGACCATCTCCCCCGTTTATTCGTTCAGAATGGGTACCATGCTCATCAAGTGATTTAGTCCTTTTTCTATTTCGATTCCGCGATGTGGAATATTGGGGGGCGTTGTGGTTTGTCGGACATTTATTGACTTTTTCTTCTCAGGACCCTTTTTGCGACTCGTTCTAAACACCATATGTTGGAACTGGATAGCAGCTCCGGTGAGCGGGCTTGAGAAACGGTAAGAACAAAAACAAAGGCGGGGATACGGTCATGTTGGAAATCAATCAGAACCAGAAAGAATTTTGGAATGGTCCGGGTGGTGAGGCTTGGGTAACCGGTCAGGAGACGCTTGACGCAGCTATGCGGCCGGTGACCGACGTGCTTCTGAAGGCCGCCGCCGTCACATCGACAGATCGGGTAACGGATATTGGCTGCGGCACTGGCGAAACCACGCTGGAGATTGCAAAACATGTAGCGTCCGCCCTTGGTGTTGATGTTTCAGCGCCGATGCTTGCTCTTGCAACAAGTCGGGCTGAACAGGCTGGGCTTGCCAATGTTCAGTTTGAGCAGCGAGACGTTCAAACCGAAAAGCTGCAGGCTGATGCAACGCTCGCCATGTCTCGCTTTGGGGTCATGTTTTTTGAAGACCCGGTTGCTGCTTTCGCGAACATCCGCGCGCAGATGGCCGAGGATGGACGCTTGTGTTTTGCTTGTTGGAAATCGCCCCGTGAAAACACCTGGGTGAGCTTGCCCATGTCTATCGTGCGGCAGCACGTTCAAGATGATACCCGTCCAGACCCCCATGCGCCGGGGCCGTTTGCCTTTGCAGATGATGCGCGTGTGCGATCAATTCTTGAAGAAGCGGGATGGAAAGATGTCGATCTGGTGCCGGTCGACTTTGATATGGCCTGGGGGGAGTCTCCCGAGGCCGCGGCTCACGGGCTGATCGAACGGGGTCCGCTCCGCCGGATATTCGTTGGTGATCCCTCCATCTCGGAAGAAACCAAACAGGCCATCATAAAGGGTATCCAGGAAGCCTTGCCGCCGTCCGATGGTGGAATCTTCCTCAAAGGAGCGATCTGGATCGTCACCGCGAAAGCCAGCTAAGCGCGTTTCAGGGACAGCGCCAACCTGCTAGCATTGGGTCCTGATCAGACAGAGGGGGACCCAATGACAGGGCCAGGTGCTAAATACGACATTATTGTTTGGGGAGCCTCTGGCTTTGTCGGCAAGCTGATATGCGAATATCTTGTCTCTCAGTATGGAGGCGACCCGAGCGTGCGGTGGGCTATGGGTGGACGCTCCCAGTCGAAGCTTGAAGAAGTGCGTGCTGGCCTGGGTATTGTGGGTGCCGACATCCCCATCCTTACGGGTGATGCGTCGGATGCCACGGCGCTCGAAAGCATTGTGCAGCAGACGAAGGTTGTTCTGACCACGGTCGGCCCTTATGCCAAATATGGGTCTGAGCTCGTCGCGGCCTGTGTGAAACATGGCGTGGGTTATGTGGATCTCGCCGGTGAGGCGCAATGGATCCGCCGCATGATTGACGCGCATCAGGAAGAGGCAGAAAAGACCGGCGCGCGGATTGTTCCGTGTTGTGGTTTTGACTCTGTGCCTTCAGACCTTGGCGTTTTCTATCTCAACAACCAGGTGAAGAAGAAAACCAATGCGCCGTGCACGCGGGTCAAAATGCGGGTGAAGGCGATGAAAGGTGGGGCGAGCGGTGGCACCATTGCCAGCATGATCAACATGATGGAGGAGATGGGGCGCGACAAACAGGTTCTCGAGGTGATGCGTGATCCATATTCACTCAATCCGGACGGTTTGCGCGACGGACCAAAACAACCGAGTGGTACCCCGATAGAGTATGACAAGGATGCGCATACCTGGATTGCCCCCTTCGTGATGGCAGGGATCAATACCCGCGTGGTCCAACGCACGAATGCGCTCCTGGACTATGCCTATGGCGAAGAGTTTCTCTATGACGAAGCCATGATGATGGGAGAGGGCCTGACCGGTCGTCTTTCAACCTATGGTCTGGCGGGCGGGCTTGGTGGTTTTGTGGCTGCTGCCGCGTTCGGACCTACGCGCAATCTCATGAGCCGTTTCTTGCTGCCGAAGCCCGGGGAAGGGCCATCGAAAGAGCAGCGGGAGAATGGTTTCTACAATCTGGTCTTTATTGGGACCACAGCAGACGATCAGACCTTTGTCTCCCGCGTCACAGGTGACAAAGACCCTGGATACGGGTCAACAGCCAAGATCATCAGCGAATGTGCAATCTGCCTGGCGAAAGACATTACGTCTGAGCAAACGGGCGGCGGCATCTGGACGCCAGCGGCCGCAATGGGGGATCAGTTGGTAGATCGGCTGGAAAAGAACGCGGGCCTAACCTTCGAAATGGAAGAAGTCGCGGACCAATACTGATCTAACGCATTAGTAGATCGTCTTCTTCATGTGCTGTGGGTAGTTCTCATCATAGGTCTTTCCGTCGAAGGGTTCTACGGACATGGCTTCTGCCATTTGCCCGGCGGTGGGCAGGGTTGAGCGATCAACAATCGAGTCGGGATGCCAGAGCTTTGATCTGGCCAGCGCCTTTTGGCATTGGAAATAGACCGTGTCGATTGTCGTGACGATCACGGACTTTGGATTCTTTCCCTGCATGGCAAATGAGGTGCAGAGCTCAGGTTCTGTCACGATTTTCGCCTTGCCGTTAATCCGCAAAGTTTCACCCACGCCTGGGATCATGAAGAGCAGAGAGATGCGGGGGTCCCGCACGATGTTCTTCAGGGTATCCAACCGATTGTTGCCGCGGCGGTCGGGCATCATGACTGTTTTTCTGTCATGAATGCGGACAAAACCTGGAGGATCTCCTCGCGGTGAACAGTCCAATCCTTCAGGGCCCACAGTCGCTACCAACACAAAGGGTGAGGCTTCAACAAAGGCACGGTAGTGATCGGTCAGGTGGTCCTGTTCCTTCGTCAAAGAGCGGGGAACCGCTGGACCGTAGAGCTCTTCCAGTTCTTCAACTGAGGTGATCCGTGTATCGTCAGTCATGGGACACTCCGTCATCAGGGTGTGCAAGACGTAGCATGGACCCGACGGTCAGGCGATAGAAACAAGATGATTGTCCCACTGCGTTTCTGCAAATTGCGCGGTGGTTTTCGTGGTGCCCAAAGTTGCTTGGAAGGTGATATCTCCGGCGGTCAGAGCAAAGTGACCAGGGTTTTCGAGGGGGGCAATGCCACAGACGTCGCGCGCTGTGTGGAAGCCCAGATAGCTCCCGTCGTCTGAAGACCAGAAGGAGACTAGGTTTCCGCGCGGGCAGGTGAGCGCGATGATGTCGCCGCTTGTGTCAAACGCGACGCTGCCGGCGTAATTGCGCATGGCTCTCGCTACTGCGGGAGGTGTTTCTGCCAGCTGCAAGTCAGTGCCATCGAATAGGGCCAATAGGGGGACTCGATCTCTCTTTGGTCCCTCATATTGCAGGGCTGCGGCAAGGCCATTTGGCCCTGCGGCCAGATGCCGGATCGAAAGCTGGTGATGTTCAGCGTCAAGGGCGTGGCGTGAGATCAGCTCACCTCTTTTATGATCCACGAGCGTGAGAGAGGGCGCCATGGTTTCGAGGTTGAGTTTTGAACGACCCGTATCTGGATGGGTGCGTATGCCTCCATTGGCGATAGCAAGCGCCGTCCCATCAGCGGTCAGCAGGATCTCGTGTGGGCCGATGCCACCGCTTGAAAAATGCCCCAGGAGTTCAAAGCCGTTTTTGGCATTCCGCACGCCGACGACGCCGTCGCCGGTTTCGTAGTGGTTTTCACTTGTATAGAACAGCGTGCTGTCGCTTGAGAAACACCCATGACCATAAAAGTGATGGCCGTCACTTGCGGTCAGGTGGTGGTGTACCTCTCCAGAGTTCAGATTAACCACCAGGGCAAACCTGTCAGGTCTCCGGGCCATGACGACGATATTCTGACCATCCGGCGAGGGAACGATGTCATGTCCTCGTCCCGGCAACTGCACATCGAGATGCACGCGGCCGGTCTCGTCAAAGAGTGTGGCGAAATGGTTCTCACCTACCTGTCGGCAACCCATCCAACGTGCGTTTGCACGACTGGCGATCGCGGGAAGGGGCGCTGCGGCTAGTGCTGTCGCCGCCGATCCTTGAAGAATATGTCTGCGAGAGAGGTTCACTAGTCGCCATCCGTCGCGTTGAAGCCGGGGACCAATCCTAGGTCCTGAGCTAACTTTTCTCTGACAAGAGACTGAAGGCTACGCAGATTGGTCAGCAGGCTTTCCAGGTCGCTACGGGCGTCCGGGTCTACGACGAGTTCCGACAGAGGTTGCTCAAAGGCGGAAACGTCGGCCAGAATCTCCGCGATCAATTCATTCACCGCCGTTGCTGTTTCTGCCTTGCCAATACTGGTCAGCAAGTCACCAAAGCCATCCTCGACAGCGAGGAACTGTTGCACGCTTTCAATGTTGAGCCGAATGTTGCGCAGGGACCTCTGGCTCCGCCAGTTTTCCGTCCGTTTAGGTCGTGCGCCGGTGATTGTCAGGCCCATGGGGCGGTCGAGTTTTTGCAGTCGCACTACATCAATCGCACCGGCCATATCGTTCAGGAATCGGCTTGCAGCCTCCTTTTCATCAAAGAAGACATCTGTGCCCTCTGCAGCTGAGAGGACCTGTTCGCGATACCCATTGTCTGCAGCCCACATTTGAACGATCTCGGCAGCTTGCATCGCCTGATTGTGGGCAATGGCGACTGCGTAGCGACAGGCAAAACTGTCCTGGGTGGCTGTGATTGCGGGATCATCGAACAGAACATATTCAAGAGCCTGCAGATCGCCGAGTGCGACGCTCTTTTCGGCCAAAGCGCCTGAGGGCAGAACGGCTTCATCCTGGTTGTTCAAGACCTGGCGCAATTGTCTCTGTCCTGTTCCGCGTTTGTCTGGCCAGAACTGGAAGCGGGCAGGGCCCTTGTTTTCATAGATGGGTCCGAACTGGATGATCTGTGCCCGCTGCCAGGCATCCATTGTCAGGTGGAATTCGCTTTCCACCGTCAAGCGACCATTGGTGCTTGGCGCTGCGCAATAGGAGTTGAGAGCTTCGGAAAGGTTGCTGCTGTCTTCGGCGAACTGGGTGTAAGCAGGCACAACAAGCTTATCGGTCAGCGCAGTGATGAGGGCTGTCGCCTGATCACTGCTGATCGCATCCGCAGAGGCCGGTGACAGCAAGCTGCCGGTTACTAGTAGCGCCGCCGATGCGCCCTTGAGAGAGCGTTTAAAGGCTTTCGAGAAAGGCAATGAGGGCTTCCCTATCTGGTTTGTCCATGGTGCGGAATGTCTCCCGTGCTGCCATCGCCTCGCCACCATGCCATAAAATAGCTTCTGTGAGATTGCGCGCCCGACCGTCATGGAGGAAGAATGTATGGCCATTGACCTTTTCTGTCATGCCGATGCCCCAGAGTGGCGCGGTTCGCCACTCAGAGCCCGACGCTGTTCCTTCAGGGCGTCCATCGGCCAGGCCATTGCCCATGTCATGCAGCAGCAAATCCGTGTAGGGCCAGATGAGTTGGCCGCGAAGAGCAGGATCTACGTCGTCATCATTGCGGGTAGCATGCTTGGGCGTGTGGCAGCTGGTGCAGTTCGCCTGGTAGAAAAGTTCCTTGCCCCGGAGCACCAGTGGGTCGTCCACATTGCGGCGGGCAGGTACAGCTAGATGGCGTGAATAGAAGAAGATCTTATCCATGACCTCGGCAGATGCCTCCAGGTCGCCGCCGGGACCGCCAATGCCCGCAGGGGCTTCCAGACAGGTGGGCTGATTGGCGGTGCAATCGCCACCGTGAGTCGGGAAGAGGGGATTGGAGATTCCAATGTCTCCGGCCATGGCATCGGAGGATTGGTCCTCGATTGTGGGATTGCCCAGCTTCCAGCCGAAGCGGGCGAGCATGACGCGCTCCTGGTTCCGGCTCCAAATGTATTTGGGGGCGCCTGAAATGCCGTCCCTGTCTGCGTCGTCGGGATCAGCAGCTGCGAGGATATCTTGTTCAGCGATGGCTTCCAGGAGGCCGAGCCCGATCATGGGGGATGCAATACGGGGGGAGAAGAGAGCGTCTTCGCTTAGGGGGCCGTAGCCGAGATTAGTAAAGCCATAGCTTGGTGCGCGCAGCGTGACAGTTTCTCCGTCTGCAAAGCTTACCTCTGCATCAGTGTACTCGATTACCATGCGGCCTTCGGCGGCATGACCAGGAATGGCGATGTCCTGCAGCTGTCCGCCATAGGTGGGTTCAGGCACGATGTTGATCAGATGGTCAGCAATGGCTTGTCTCTGTTCGTCGGTCTCAGGTGGGATGGACACCCGCAGAAACATGGAGACAGCGTTGTCGTCATTATTTGCAGGCGGGTGGCCGCGCCCATCTTTCAGGTGGCAGCGCTGGCAGGCGCGCGCATTGTAAAGGGGCCCGAGCCCATCTGCAGAGGTGGTTGAACTGGGGGCTGTGACCCACAGGCGTTTGAAAAAGCCGTTGCCAATGAAGAAATCACCACCGGGCTTCAAAGCTCATATTTTGCGACGGCTGTGAAAAGGCTTCGCGGTCGAAGCGGCGTGTGTTGGTTGTAAGACCACCGGGCAGATTTTCGTGGGGTTCTGCCGAGCTGAAGTCGGTCGTTGGCGCCAGGATCTCAGCGCGCTCCTCTGCCGTCATCTCTGCCATGGCAGGAGACGCAAGGACGAGTGCCAGCGCGAGGCTTGCTATTGTTGAAATTGTTACTCACTCTGAGAATTATACGGCAACTGGGGCACCAAACAAAAATGTGGCCCGATGCCGCATTTGACACCGGGCCTGTCGCTCCAGCCCACTCCGTTTGAGGCGATTCAGGACGGATACCCGGCCCGCATTTTTCCTGAAACGCCTCAAGTAGGAGAGGCTTCACTAGCGAAGGAAGCTTATTGGAAGACAGCTTCCGGGTTGTCGAGGCTGTCTGATCCTTCGATCTCGATACCGTCGAGCTCGATGGCTGCAACAATCCGGCTCAATGGTGCGGGTCTGCGCAACAAGGACCGTCGATGGCCGCTTGAACGATGGCGTTACCTTCGTCATTGCCCTTCGCCGAGCATCTGGTCATAGGCCATTTCACCACAATCAGCTTTGTCCTTCATGACGCGCATCGCGGTCTGAGTTGCCTCAAGCTTTGTGATCATTTCTGCGTCGAGATCCGCAGACACGCCACGAACGAGATCAGAGAGGCTAGCGCCGCTGACAAACAGTGCCGTCTAAGCGTGTGTAGCTTCCACGATAAACGTTTGAGATACCCAGGGCGTCGTAATAGTGGGAGTCATGGGTGTTGTCGGCGAAGCAATCATGTTCTTCTTCAGGATCATGAAGCATGAGGCCAAGGCGCATGCGCTCACCGGCAAGCTCACCGTAGGAGAGACTGCCAAGGCCGGTCAGAATAACTCCAAGGCCTTCTTTGCCATCGCCAAGTGCGGCGCGGGCTGGACCATTGTCACCCCAGGCTGCAACCATTTCTTCGAGATCGGAAATCATGAGATCGGTTGCTGCGACAAGATAGGCAGCGCGACGATCGCAATTGCCACCTGTGCATGCATCACCCGATGCATAATCCGTTGCAGGGCGATTGCCAGCTCCGGCGTCTGTA
>CBDIPP010000002.1:0-514392 GCA_965283695.1 uncultured Parvibaculaceae bacterium
CATGGGCGCACTCCTCATGCACTTCATGCTCGAAACAATCCTTGTGGCGGATATGCTGGGTGTGGACCCATTTGATCAGCCAGCCGTTGAAGAAGGAAAAGTCTTGGCGCGCGCCTACTTGGCGGACAGTGGAAAATCGGCAACATGAACAAGGTCAGACGTCTTAGCGAAGGAACCATCAACCGCATTGCAGCAGGTGAAGTGGTCGAGCGGCCTGCGAGCGCGGTTAAAGAGCTTGTCGAAAACGCCATTGATGCAGGCTCCAGCCAAATCGACATTGTTGTTGTAAGTGGCGGTCGCGATCTCATTCGGGTGTCCGATGACGGCTGCGGCATGTCACCCGATGATCTGCTCACCGCTGTTGAGCGCCATGCAACCTCAAAGCTGAAGCAGGATGAGACCGGTCGCGAAGATCTGCATGATATCGACACATTGGGCTTTCGCGGTGAGGCCCTGCCATCGATTGGTGCTGTCGCCCGGCTCAGCATCACTACACGCGATGAGACCGCCGACACCGCCTCAAAACTGACCGTCGAAGGTGGCAAGCTTGGTGCCGTCGAGCCAGCCGCAGGCCCGGAAGGCACGCGTATTGAGGTGCGCGATTTGTTTTTTGCAACGCCTGCCCGGTTGAAGTTCCTGAAATCCGAAGGGGCCGAAACGCAAGCGGTATCGGATGTTGTGAAGCGGTTGGCAATGGCCCATGAGACAGTCGGCTTTTCCCTTACAAGCGGTGACCGCAACTTGTTGCGCCTGCCACCTGCGCAAGGCGACCTCTTTGAAGCACGCCTTTCACGACTGTCCGGCATTATGGGCAACGACTTTGCCGCGAATGCTCTGAGGGTCGACGCAGAGCGCGAAGGGGTGAGGCTCACAGGCTATGCAGGCTTGCCAACGTTCAATCGCGGCACCGCGCAATACCAGTATCTCTTCGTGAATGGCCGCCCGGTGAGGGACAAGCTGCTGACCGGAGCCGTGCGCGGGGCTTATATGGATTTCCTGGCGCGCAACCGGCATCCCGTTGTGGCGCTCTTTCTGGAGATTGATCCAGCGCTCGTGGACGTCAATGTACATCCAGCAAAAACGGAAGTGCGCTTCCGCGACGCGGGGCTTGTCCGCGGGCTTATTGTCGGCGCTCTGCGTCAGGCTCTGGCGGAAGCAGGTCACAGAGCGTCCACCACCGTTGCCGAAACCGCCCTGGGGGCTATTCAATCGGAGTTTCCGGGCAGCGCCCAGGGTGGGGCTGCCGGGGTGCCCACCGGGTCAGGCTGGCAGGATGGGGGCCGCAGCTGGGCACCGCCATCCTCTGCGCTGCAGGCCCACGCGGCGGCTCAAATGCCTCATCAGCAGGCACCTCAGACAGATTGGGGAGGCGGCTTTGGCACCAGTGCTCGCGTTGAACCGGAAAGCGCTCAATCACAGGAGCTGGAAGCACGGCCCCTTGGTGTCGCCCGCGGTCAGTTGCATGAGACCTATGTCGTCGCCCAAACCGCAGACGGTATAGTCATCGTGGATCAGCACGCGGCCCATGAACGTCTTGTTTATGAGCGGATGAAAGAGGCGATTGCTGCCAATGGCCTCACCCGGCAAATGCTGCTAATTCCCGAAGTGGTCGAACTGGAAGGCGACGCCGCTGATCGCCTGGCGCGCCGCGCGGAGGATCTCGCAGAACTTGGATTTGTGCTTGAGAAATTTGGCGACGGCGCCGTCGTCGTGCGGGAAACCCCGGCCCTTCTTGGCAAGCTCAATGTGACAGGTCTGGTGCGGGACCTGGCGGACGACCTGACAGAACTTGATGAGGCCTTGTCCCTCAAGGAGCGGCTGGAAGATGTCTGCAGCACCATCGCCTGTCACGGATCTGTAAGGGCAGGACGTCGCCTGACGGCAGAAGAAATGAACGCTCTCCTGCGCGAAATGGAAGCAACGCCCCATTCAGGCCAATGCAACCATGGCCGTCCCACCTATGTAGAACTCAAACTCGCTGATATTGAACGGCTCTTCGGTCGACGTTAGGCGTCGGTAGAGTTTCGGATCACTTCACTCAAAAGATCAATCCGGTCCTGACCCCAGAAGGGTTCACCCTGATAGACAAAGAATGGGACACCGAAGGGCTGGTCAATCTCCAGCGTTTTTTCGAGCTCCATGAGTGAGCGAGCGCGAAGGTCGGCGCTGTCAGCAGCAACCAGCGTGGCATCCGGATCAAGCCCTGCCTCAACGGCAATGTCACAGAGGACATCATCGTCGGAAATGTCCCGTGCCCCAACAAACCGGGCGCGGTAGGCAGCCAGCATAAAGGCAAGGGCTCTGTCTTCTTCTTTTGCGAGCTGAAAGACATTGTTGGGACGTGAGAAATCAATGTCGAACGGATCTGGCAGAGAAAAACCAAACCCAAGGCGTTTAGCGAGGCGCACCACATCCCGTGCGACATAGGCACCTTTGGCGCGGCTGGTAATGGGATTGGGCGGCGGCGTGTCAGCTGGGGGCTTTATGAAGGCGACCGGATCAATCGCGATCCCTTCCTGGGCGATCCGCTCCGTCGCCACCCAGGAATAGGGGCTGCGGAATGCGAAATACATTCGGACTGGTTCAGTGCTACGGCCCATGGAAACCCCTCGCTTGCTGCTGAGAGTGTATACGCACGGTGAAGGTAGGTGGATTAGGACGCCAGCTGCATCAAAAGGATCTGGGTCGTCGCATAGCTGCGTCGGTCCACTTCCACAAAACCCGGCGGCTGCGAAATGGTCTGATCGCGATCTTCTTCCAGGACGATCAAGGCATCCGGCGCAATCCAGTCGCCTTCAAGGGCTGCGGCGAGCGCTTTTTCGCCCAGGCCTTTGCCATAGGGCGGATCCGCGAAAATGAGGTTAAAGGCGGGCCCCGCACTTGCTGGTCGCGGCCCAAGTTTTGTCGCATCGCGCTTATAGAGTTTGATGCGCCCGGTGACGCCAAGCTCTTCTGCGTTCGTACGGATCAGACCGCGAGAGGCTGTGTGATCGTCTACAAAGAGCGCAAACGAAGCGCCTCTAGAGACAGCCTCAAGACCGAGCGCGCCAGTTCCCGCGAAGAGATCAAGCACTCGTGCGTTCTGGAGCGAGAAGTCACCGAAATTCCCGTGCGCCAGCACGTTGAAAAGGGCTTCGCGTATTCGATCACTCGTCGGGCGAACCCGGTCATCGGTCGGGTTCTGGAGCTTCCGGCCTCTTAACTCACCGCCGACGATCCGCATTTTTCCCTGTTCCTGCTTTGGGCCCAGTTTTCGGACCTGTTTTTGGACCAGCTCTTGATGGAGTCTTAGATCCTGACTTCTTCGTCATGCTTGTCTTTTTTGAGGGGCCTTTGCCCGCTGGTTTGTCACCATCATGCTGTTTACCTGTCGGTTTCTTGCCGAACGTTTTTTTGCCACCGCTTCGCGTGCCGCGCGCGCCGGGTGTATTCTTGTCAGTCGACTTTTTCTTTGCGCGACCTGTCTGATCGGCATTTTTTTGACGGTCTGTTTCCCCCAGCTGATCCATCAAAACGCGCTCAGGTACTTCTTGTACAACGCCTTCTGCCAGATCGCCCAGTTGGAAGGGGCCATAGGAAGTTCGGATAAGGCGGTTCACATCAAGTCCGAGCTTCTCAAGTACCCGTTTGATTTCTCGATTTTTGCCTTCCCGAAGGGTCATGTTGATCCAGACATTGGTCCCCTGGTCGCGCTCAAGTCTTGCCTGGATGGGGCCATAACGAATGCCGTCGACTTCGATGCCTTTTTGGAGGGCATCAAGTTTGGCCTGGTCCGTCCGTCCATAGGCCCGCACCCGGTAGCGTCGAGCCCATCCGGTGGAAGGAAGCTCAAGCTTGCGAGCGAGTTCTCCGTCATTGGTGAGGAGCAACAGCCCCTCAGTATTCACATCAAGGCGGCCAATGCTGATGACCCGGGGAAGATCCTCTGGCAGCGCGTCAAAAACCGTGGGGCGGCCCTCCGGGTCGCGGGCTGTTGTGACCTTGCCGCGAGGTTTGTGGTAGCGCCAGAGCCGGGTCGGTTCTCTGGAGGGCAAAGGCTTGCCATCCACAATGATCTTGTCTGTTGAGGTGACGTTGAGGGCAGGGCTCGTCAGCACCACACCGTTCACAGAAATGCGCCCGGCTTCTATCATCCGCTCGGCATCCCGCCGTGAGCAGACACCGGCGCGCGCGAGAACTTTGGCGATCCGCTCACCCTGCGGTGTTTTTGCTGCTTCAGGGGTTTCGGCTGATGGGTCTTTGTTGTCCGTCATAAGAGGGTGCATAGCACTCAGGCGCCAACCAGGAAAGCTTGACGGCTGGTAAGGGGACGCGGCAGGGTCCGGCCATGAGCACCGACGAGACAACAGACACTCCCATGGCCATCGCCCTTGCGGAGGCAGAAGCCGCAGCCGGCCGGGGCGAAGTGCCAGTGGGGGCGGTGATCCTCAGCGCGGATGGGGAGCTTTTGGCCAAAGCCGGCAACCGGATAGTGGAACTCAAGGACCCAACCGCCCATGCAGAGGTTCTTGCCATTCGCGCGGCGGCAGAACGCCTGGGGAGCGAAAGGCTGATCGATTGCGATCTCTATGTCACGTTAGAGCCTTGCGCCATGTGCGCAGGTGCGATCTCATTTGCGCGCCTCAGGCGTCTCTATTACGGCGCCGAGGACCCCAAGGGAGGCGCTGTAGACAATGGCCCTCGTTTTTTTTGGGCAGCCTACCTGCCACCATGCACCAGATGTCTATGGCGGCCTTTCCGAAGGGCCGGCCAGTCAGATGCTTAGGCAGTTTTTCGCCGCCCGGCGCAGCTAGAGAGCGACTAAATGGCTCACCCGCTGAGGCCCGCCCATAAGACTCTTTTGCGTGCTTCCGGGAGGGCAAAGAGCTAATATGCCCCCATTGGTATTGGAACCGGGGGGCCAGCCAATGGCTTCCCATAGAACATCATGAGAACATGAAAGGAAGTCCGATGGATTTTGCCTATTCAGACAAGACCCGCGAGCTGATTGACCGCCTTGAGGCGTTCATGGATGCTCACATTCATCCAAATGAGAAAACATATAACGACCAAATGGACGCTTTCCGCGCGGCAGGCAATCCATGGCAGGTGCCGCAGATTCTGGAAGACCTGAAGCCAAAGGCTAAAGAAGCTGGCCTCTGGAACCTGTTCCTGCCGGAATCAGAGCTCGGTGGTGGTCTGACGAACCTCGAATACGCGCCTCTCTGTGAAATCATGGGCCGCGTTGGCTGGGCGTCGGAAGTGTTCAACTGCTCTGCGCCTGACACTGGCAACATGGAAGTATTTGAGCGCTATGCAAGCGAAGGTCTGAAGGAGAAATATCTTCAGCCGCTGCTCAATGGCGAAATCCGGTCCGCCTTCTTGATGACTGAACCGCTTGTTGCGTCGTCAGATGCCACAAACATCGAAACACGGATTGAACGCGATGGCGATCATTACGTCATCAATGGCCGCAAATGGTGGTCGTCGGGCGTTGGTGATCCACGCTGCGTTGTTGCGATTGTGATGGGTAAAACCGATCCTGAAGCGGACCTCTACCGTCAGCAGTCTCAGATCATCGTTCCAATGGATGCGCCTGGCGTTGAAGTGGTTCGTATGCTGCCAGTATTTGGCTATGACGATGCGCCTCATGGTCATGCTGAAGTGATCCTCAAAGATGTCCGCGTTCCAGCTGAGAACATTGTTCTGGGTGAAGGGCGTGGATTTGAGATTTCACAAGGCCGGCTTGGCCCTGGCCGTATTCACCACTGCATGCGCACCATTGGTGTTGCAGAACGTGCACTTGAAAAAATGTGCCAGCGTCTGCTGTCCCGGACGGCCTTCGGCAAGACCGTTGCGGAACATTCTGTATGGGAAGAGCGGATCGCACGTGCACGGATCGACATTGAATGTGCCCGTCTGCTAACGCTGAAAGCGGCGTACATGATGGACACAGTCGGCAACAAGGTTGCTCGTGCTGAAATCGCCATGATCAAGGTGCATGCACCAAATATTGCCCTGCAGATCATCGACGATGCCATTCAGGCACATGGCGGTGGCGGGGTGACGTCTGACTTCGGTCTCGCCAAAATGTACTCCGGCATGCGGACACTGCGCCTGGCAGATGGTCCCGATGAAGTACATGCACGCACCATCGCGAAACTGGAGTTTCGCAAGCACAAAGAACAGCTAAAGGCAGCGGCCGAGTAATCGACCGGTGACAATCAATAGGTCACAAATGTCTTTAAGGCCTTGAAGAATCAGGCGGTCGGCTCCACATGGGGTTACGGCCGCCTTTTTCATTGGCACCCCCCATATTTGCAAACGGGGATGGGAGGAAGAAATGGCATACAAACTCTACAATGCGCAACTGTCGCCTTATTCGGCTCGGTGTCGCATGCAAATGTACGCAAAAGGCCTCGATTTCGACGCCGTTAGCCCGTTTGAGACGCTCAGTCCGGAGGAGTTCGCCAGCCTGACGCCGTTGAAAAAGGTGCCAGTTCTCGATGTCGACGGTCTCATTCTTCCAGAATCTCAGGTGATCGCAGAATATCTTGAAGAGGTAGAAACAGATGTACCGCTTCTGCCTGAAGATCCCGCTGAGCGCGCCCAGGTCCGGCTTCTTTCGCGTGTCGGGGATCTCTATCTCATGATGCCGCTGGGCAAGCTTTTTGGGCAGGTAAACCCGCAGGGCCGAGATCCGAAGCTCGTTCAATACATGTTTGGTGAGCTGGATAAGGCCATGGCCTGGTTGGCCCACTATGTTGATGGCTCGAAATATGCTGTCGGCGACAAATTAAGCCTGGCGGATTGTACGCTTGTGCCGATGCTGTTTTTCGCGTCCAACATCACGCCTCTCTTTGGTCGTGAATGTGTTTTGTGCGAAACGCCTGTCATACATAACTACTTCACGAAAACCCTGGAAGACCCTGCTGTTGGCCGCGTTGTTGAAGAACTCGAAGACGCGTTTGCCAAGATGATGGGACCGAAAACGGAACCGCAAAAACAGCCTGCGGAATAGTTTCTAGCTTTCATTGATCATCGGCTATGTGCTGGTTTTAAGAACTGAGCCACGCCGCAGTGAGCCAGAGATAGGCGATTGTAATACCGATGAACGATACAGCCGCTATTGCCCGGATACCGGGCAGGTCCTGACCGGGCCCCTTTACGGTCGCCTGGTACATAAAGAGCTGAGGGTTCGCCCAGGAACCGGCTAGGAGCAGCCACCCAGCCACAATGGGTAGGGCCGGGAAAACCGTGGCGATCACCATCTGCAAGATCCCCATAAAGATATTGTCCAGATGACATTGCAGCACGCGTCGCGCGTTGACCAGCGGACCCACCTTCTCCGCGCCTGTTTGAAGTCCAACCATGACCCATCCAAGCAAAACGCCGAAGGTCACCTGTATCAGGCCAGAGGTCACGAGGATGTCTTGCATGGTAGGTTCCTGCCTGTCGAAAAAAATAGACAACATATGTGTTTGATATAGAAAATGAATGCTATGTAATAAATAGGTAATTGTTTGAATGGGAGTCAATGAGTTTCGGTGGCGAAAAGATGTCGGAAAAAACAGACAAAATAGAAATCGGCCTGGCGCGCATTGGCATGACGGGGAAGCGGGCGCGGTTCTACCTGGCAGCGCTCCAGCTCGGGCCAGCAACCGTTCAAGAAATTGCCCGGCACTGCGGCATCACCCGAACCACCGCCTACTCGCTTGTTGAAAAGCTGTCTGAGGAAGGGGTGATTACCCTTCTTCAAAATGGTGGGCGCACCAATGTGGTTGCTGAGGATCCGGAAGTCTTGTTGCGCAATTTGGATGACAGGCGCTCGGCTTTGTCGGACCTGTTGCCCGAATTGCGCTCGATTTATGCCGGTGGACAAAGTGGACCACGGTTTCGTCTCTATGAGGGCGTAGAAGGCATTCGGACAGTTTTGAATTCCGTGCTCATGGCACGGACCGACACCCTGTGTGGGATACTCTCCATGAGGGAGCTGCTTCAATTTCCTGGAAAGGAAGAGCTTGCCCGGTTTGTTGCAAAACGGGTTGAGGTCGAAAAAACACTGCGCGTTATCCGGGCAGCCAGCGAAGAGGTCGACACTATCTGGAACACTAGTGAAGAGGAGCTGAGGCAAGTACGGTTTACGCCCACCTCCTCGCCACTATTAATGACAACATTTGTGTATGACGATCAGGTTGCCATCATCTCATCTGAGCGCGAAAACTACGGACTGATTATCGAGAGTGTAGGCTACGCGAATGTGCAAAAGACTCTGTTTGAATCGCTTTGGGTCGCCAGTCAGTGACGGAGTGATTTTGCCTGGAGCTAGGCGCTCTTAGAACGCGTTTGCTTCTCAGGCTGCGCACTGGGAAGGGTCACGATGGCGCGGGTGCCTTGGCCTTTCTTGCTTTCGAGACGGAAAGTTCCGCCCTGCAATTCCGAGAATGACTTGGTGAGCGCGAGGCCTAGGCCGGACCCTTCTTCGGCTTGACTTGATTTGTCAGCAATCTGTTCAAACGGGCGAAGCAGGCGCGGAATATCGGCTGGATCAATGCCAACACCATTGTCTGAGACCATTACCTCGAGACCCTCGGCGACTGCTTGAATGTCCACGCTGATTGATCCGCCGTCGCCGGTGAACTTTACCGCGTTGGAAAGAAGGTTGATCAGTATCTGTTTTGTTGCGCGAATGTCGGCATATGCGGCATTGTTGTGATGCGGCGTCAGTACATTCAACCGAACTTGCTGGTTCTTGGCTTCAGATTTCGCCTCTACAAAACGCATACACGTCTCGACAATATCAACTATATCAATTGGCTCCGGCTTGATCTCCATCTTGCCAGCTTCGACTTTCGACATATCAAGAATGTCATTGATGAGGTCGAGAAGATGCGTGCCCGACTCATGAATAAGGTTGGCATACTCGTCATATACTTCGTCACCCAACGGCCCGTACATTTTCCGTTTGAGGATTTCAGAAAAGCCGATCACCGCATTGAGGGGCGTGCGCAGTTCGTGACTCATGTTCGCAAGAAATGTCGACTTGGTCCGGTTCGCGGTTTCCGCCTTCTCTCGCGCGTCGAGCAGTTGCTGCTCATACTCCTTGCGCTCTGAGATGTCCCGGGTGATGGCGATTGCTTCGACCATTTCACCGGTATGCTCATCATTGATCGGGTGGACTGTGCTTTCGAGCCAAATAAAGTCGCCCTGCAGATTGGGAAGGCGGAATGAAATCCGGACGCTGTCTGCACCCGTGTTCAGGGCTTCGAGCTTCGCGCGTGCCGTGGTTCGATCGTCGCGGTGCATCATCTCGATAATGTTGTGTCCCACGACATCTTCCGGCTCTGCCCCCATAACTTTTCTTACTGCGGGCGACACAAAGGTGAGAACACCTTCCGGAGTATGCCGCGCGAACATGTCGTAGGCATGCTCTGCAATCAGCTGGTATTGCTCATCAGTGCGCTTTAGCGCGAGCTCGGTGTTCAAGTCTTCTGTCACATCATCCATGATGCCGACGACGCTTCTGATTTCATTATTGTCGTCAAGTTCAGGGAACCCGTGGGAGACGAAGTGGCGATAGGTTCCATCTTGTTGCCGCAACCGCATAGCCAGAGAGAAGGGTTTCGGGTCGTCTTCGAGTGATGCGAATGTTGTGCTGACCCGATCCACATCGTCTGGATGCAGGAGTTCATACATGGTGGTGTCGGGAAGCTCCTCAACCTCATCTGGCAGATCAAGCATGCGTGCGAGGGCAGGAGAGATGCTGGGTGCATCGCAGCCTTTGTCCCAACGGTATGTTCCGAAACCGGCTGTGTGTTCTGCGATTGAAAAATGATCTTCGATGCGACGGCGGGAAGTCACGTCACGACTGACCACAAGCACACCTTGGATATCCGGATCATCGAGTAGGTTGCGAACATCTGCTTCTACCCAGCGCCAAGAACCATCAGCATGGGGCAGGCGGAAATTCTCACTTAAGCGCATACCTCTATTCGCGAGACAATATCTGATCCTTTGAGCAACCCGCTCGCGGTCATCATCATGGACAATATCAGCGGCGAAAAAGCCCAAGGCCTCTTCAGGTTCGATGCCGATCATCTCCTTGATGGCGGGGCTGTGATAAATGTAGTGGCCCTTGTCGTCGAGCAATGTCAGCACGTCGCCAGAGTTCGCAAGCAAAGCCTCGAAGAACTTTGCTCCGCGCGTGTGAGGTGATGCTCTGTCTGCACCACCTTCCGCTGGTTGCTCCTGGTCCGTCACCGGACTGCCCCCTCACCTTGCCTATCCAGCTCAAGCCGGATTTCTCTCTACCCTGACGATAGGGTGCGCAAGAAAAGGAAGGGTTAAAACGGAGGCACAGGTTAACGATTCCTTTGCGCGACCTTCCAGGCTGTTTCTGCGAGCCGACGGCACATATCGCCATATTGCGTGGCTTTTTCCGAGCTCGCATTGCCGTCCAGACCACGTTTGTAGACGCCCTGCGTGATAGACGCGAGCCGGAAGATGGAAAACGAAAGGTAAAAATCCCAGTCTTCGATTCCATCGCGCCCGGTGCGCTTGCAGTACGCATCCACATAAGCTTCCTCGCTTGGGATGCCGAGTGATGCATAGTCCAGGTCCATGATGGTTCCCTGGCTCGGACTGTTGAAATGATAAAGCATGCAGTTATAGGCAAGGTCGGCGAGCGGATGGCCAATCGTTGAGAGTTCCCAATCCAGAACGGCGATCATCTTCGGCTCGGTTGCGTGAAACATCGTGTTCTCAAGCCTATAGTCGCCATGAGCGATGCTCGTTGCACCGTCTGCCGGAATATGCGCGGGTAGATAGGAAATTAGGTCTTCCATAGGCTCAACAGTTTCGGTCTCCGCCGCGCGGTACTGTTTGATCCAACGACCAATCTGGCGTTCGTAATAATTGCCCGGACGCCCGTAATCTTCCAGGCCGATGGTCTTGTAGTCGACCTTATGCAGTCGGGCGAGCACGTCATTCATCTGATCATAAATGGCGCGGCGCTCATCTGCGCTGAAATCCGGCAATTGCGGATCACGCAACACACGACCGTCCAGAAAGTCCATGACGTAAAATTCAGTGCCGATAATGTCCGGATCCGTACAGAGCGCACGCATGGTCGGGACAGGCACATCGGTATCAGCAAGAGCCTTCATAACCCGGTATTCCCGGTCCACCTGATGAGCACTGGCAAGCAGCATTCCAGGAGGTTTTTTGCGCATCACATAGCGCTTGCCGCCAGCAGATAGCATGAAGGTTGGATTGGACTGTCCCCCTGAAAACTGGCGGACGTCCAAATTGCCTGAAAAACCATCAACCTCGGCTCGGCAGAAATCCTCCAGCTGCCCGACGTCAAATCTGTGTGCTTCGCGAATATCAATGGTTTCAGCGTTGTGGGCGTCTGGCTCGGCCATGTCTCTCTCCTAAATGTCGTTGAGTTAGGGATAGCAAGGGATCCAGGCGCATGCAAAGGGTCAAAAAAAAGCCGGGCAATCCGAATGGATGACCCGGCTCTCTAGGAGTGCAGCAAATCGTCTATACGGCGCCAGCTTTTTGAGCATAGTGCCATCCAAGCTCTGCGAGCGTGCGAACCTGAGAGGCATCCTGTGCCGCATGTTCGCTGGCAGCAGTCCCGTCGCGCACTCGGCCAACAATGCCCTGCAAGATACCGCCAAGGCGGAAGAGGTTGTAAGCGAAATAATAGTCCAGATTGTCGATGCCGCTGCGACCGGTTTGATCGCAATACATTTTGACATAGTCGTCGAGCGTAGGAATGCCGAGCGCTGGCAGATCTGCGTCCCCGAGGGTCTGGGTGCCCGGCGTGTCTCCCATGCTTGGCATGATCCATTGCATCATGTGGTAGGTGAAATCACCGAGCGGGTGTCCAAGGGTGGAGAGCTCCCAATCAAGGACCGCGAGAACGCGGTCTTCAGTTGGATGCAGCACCATATTATCCAGCCGGTAATCCCCATGGACAATGCTCACCGCATCATCTTCAGGAATATTGCCAGGCAACCAATCCATCAGCTTGTCCATTTCGCTGATGCTTTCAGATTCCGATGCCACATACTGCTTTGACCAACGGGAAATTTGGCGGGCAAAATAGTTGCCTGGTTTACCGAAATCACCAAGACCGATCGCCTCATAATCCACCATGTGAAGCTGGGCCATTGTTTGGTTTTTGGCTTCAAAAATTGCCCTGCGACGTGCTGGCTCGTATCCCGGTAGCAATGGTTCCCACAGGATGCGGCCTTCGACCATATCCATCACATAGAAGATCGTGCCGATGACACTTTCATCCATACAGAGGCAGTAGGTCTTGGCGACCGGATATCCAACTGTCCCAAGTGCGGTGATCACTTTGTACTCGCGGTCAACCGCATGGGCAGACGGGAGAAGCTTGCCGGGAGGCTTGCGTCGCAGCACATATTTCTTGTTGGGGGTCACAAGCTGATATGTTGGGTTGGATTGCCCCCCCTTGAATTCTCGGACCTCAAGCGGTCCTTCGAAGCCCTCAACATTGGCAGCCAGATAGTCTTCCAGTGTCTTTTCATCAAAGCGATGCTGT
Organism: uncultured Parvibaculaceae bacterium; assembly: GCA_965283695.1. Taxonomy (GTDB): domain Bacteria; phylum Pseudomonadota; class Alphaproteobacteria; order Parvibaculales; family Parvibaculaceae; genus Mf105b01. The sequence continues at coordinate 12,557 of CBDIPP010000002.1, forward strand.
TCCATCACCGCCTGAGTGCCGGAAAACTGCTCCTGCTTGCCACTTGATACAGGCTCACTCATGGGCCCATCTCCCTCATTTCTTATGGATGATTATGCTGATTGTTTTTCGCGAGCGACTGCACGGTAACCAATGTCGCGTCGGCAAAAGCCTTCTGGCCAGTCCACGGCGTCAACTGCTTTGTAGGCGCGCGACTGGGCCGCAGCGACGGATTTTCCGAGTGCGGTGACGGCTAACACACGGCCGCCATGGGCCGTGACCTTCTTGCCGTCCTGTTTTGTGCCAGCGTGAAAGATTTCGATGCTGTCTTCGGCGGAAGCAGCTTTCAGGTTTTTGATCTCTGAGCCCTTTTCATAAGCCTCCGGATAGCCTTCCGTCGCCATTACGACGCTGAGCGCGGCCTCGTCGTTCCATTCAAGGTCAATCTGATCAAGGGTGCCATCATGACAGGCGACCAGTGCGGGAAGAATGTCTGACATGAGCCGCATCATCAAAACCTGGCATTCCGGATCGCCGAACCGCACATTAAACTCAATGAGTTTGGGGCCGTCTTTAGTGATCATCAGGCCCACGAAAAGCACGCCTTTGAAGGGCATGCCCTTGTCCGCCATTGCAGCAAGCGTTGGGTTGACGATGCGGTCCATCAGCGCAAATTGCATGCTCATGGAAAGTACAGGCGCTGGTGAATAAGCGCCCATGCCACCCGTATTCAGCCCAACATCCCCGTCGCCGACCCGCTTGTGGTCTTGTGCACCAACCAGCGGCACGGCTGTTGTCCCATCGCAAAGCGCAAAGAAACTTGCTTCTTCTCCCTCAAGCCATTCTTCAATGACGAGTTCCGCACCTGCGCCGCCAAATTTGCCGCCGAAAATCTCGTCAACCGCCGCGAGTGCTTCCTCGTCGGTCTCTGCCATGATGACGCCCTTACCGGCCGCAAGACCATCGGCTTTGATCACGATGGGCGCAGCGTGCTTGTCCAGATAGGCTTTGGCCTCAGCAGCATCCGCAAACCGTCCATAAGCTGCTGTCGGAATGTCATAATCTGCGCAGAGGTCTTTGGTGAAGCCTTTGGAGCCTTCCAGTTGGGCCGCTGCCGCGTTTGGACCGAAGCTCTTGATGCCCGCTTCATCCAGTCGATCAACAATGCCGCCAACCAACGGGTCTTCTGGGCCGACGACAACAAAATCGATGCCGGTGTCCTTGCAAAAAGCGACGATGCCATCGAAGTCGTTCACGCCAATGTCCACGCACGTCGCCACATCGGCGATCCCGGCATTTCCCGGGGCGCAATAGAGCTCGCCCAGCAAGGGGCTTGAGGCAATCGCCCATGCGAGAGCATGTTCGCGCCCGCCTGATCCTATAATCAGAACGTTCATTCGGCTTCGATCCTTGAATTCTAATGTTGAACCGTTTGTCGGTCCTCACTATTCCCTGGGCATTCCCTGAGCAATCCCCGGCCAATCTTGTATCATGGTGGGCGATTCCGGCAAACCGCCGTGGGACCTCTCGGGTTCTACAAATTTTGAAGTAAAATCAAAGACTTAAAGTGAAAGACGCCGTGCCCATGGCTGACAATGTAACCCCCGGAAATGCCTACGAATTCTCCGTAAGCGAGCTGTCCATGGCGCTGAAGCGCACGGTAGAGGACACATATGGCTATGTAAGGGTGAAGGGTGAGTTGGGGCGGGTCAGCCGCCCGGCTTCGGGCCACCTTTATCTCGATCTCAAAGACGACAAGTCGGTCCTGAATGGAGTGATCTGGAAGGGGGTCGCCTCCAGACTGAAGGTGAAGCCGGAACAGGGACTTGAAGTTGTCTGCACCGGCAAGCTCACAACCTTCCCAGGGCAGTCACGCTACCAGATTGTCATTGAAAGCATGGAATTGGCAGGCGTCGGCGCTCTTATGGCGCTGTTAGAACAGCGCAAAAAAGCGCTGACGGCAGAGGGCCTGTTCGATCCAGCTAAAAAGCGCCCCCTTCCTTTTCTGCCGGAGACTATTGGTGTGGTGACGAGCCCGTCTGGTGCCGTCATTCGGGACATCCTGCATCGTCTCCGTGATAGGTTTCCCCGCCACGTTCTCGTCTGGCCGGTTCGCGTTCAGGGCGAGCAGTCAGCTGAAGAAGTCACATCTGCCATCAAAGGATTCAATGACCTCAAACCGGGCGGGCCAGTGCCGCGGCCAGATCTGTTGATCGTGGCGCGCGGTGGTGGGTCTCTCGAGGATCTCTGGTCGTTCAACGAGGAAATGGTGGTGCGGGCCGCCGCAGCGAGCGAAATTCCACTGATTTCAGCGGTGGGACATGAAACCGATACGACCCTCATCGATTTCGCATCCGATCAGCGAGCCCCGACGCCGACGGCGGCGGCGGAGATGGCTGTTCCTGTCCGGGCTGACCTGGTCGCCCGCGTTTTGGACAATGCCCGCCGTCTTGTACGGGGGGAAACCCGAAAAGTAACGGAGCTGAGTGCGCGCCTGGAGGGTCTTGGTCGCGGTCTACCTAAACCGGACGATCTTTTTGCGCTGCCGGGCCAACGGTTGGACCATGCAAGTCAGCGCCTTGGATTGGGCCTTGGAGCCGCCGCGTCAGCCAAGCGCAGTCAGCTTGAACGCATAGCAGGCCGCCTTTCTGGCCAGGTGCTGACATCCAAACTCACAAATGGGCAGCAGCGGACCCAGGATCTTGCCGCCCGCGCTACCCGGGCGGAGCAAAGGCATGTGTCTGACCTGGGGAAGCGCCTGGGGCAGGCCGGGCGTTTGCTCGACACATTGAGCTATCAAGGGGTGCTCAGCCGCGGGTTTGCGTTGGTTCGGGACAAGAACGGTGAGCCGGTTCGCGGGTCGGCTGGGATCGAGCAAGGGACAGAACTGGAACTTGAATTCGCTGGCAGTGACAAATTGGCGGTGACGACTGGCCCAAGACTGGACAAGGCTGGCGCTGCATCCACGGTCGCGCCGAAGGCCGCACCCAAAGCCAAACGCCCAGTTTCAAAAAAGAAATCAGCGCCCGGCGGCGATCAGGGGCAGCTGTTCTGATGGTGTTGTTCAGGCGGGCGGGAAACCATATTTGCACTGCAGGAATGACATCGCCGTGCGCCGCAGGTAGGTTGAGATTATGAATCGACATGAAAATGGCTTCGGTGGAAGCAAAGCAGAGCTGGTTTATGGAGATGGCGAGTACCATGTGGTTCGCAAGGGCACGTTTGTTGTCTGTGCAGTTACAGGTGGAAACATACCTCTCGAGGATTTGCGCTATTGGCACGCGGATCGCCAGGAAGCCTATGTGGATGCCGCCGCCGCCTTGAAGCGCGAGCTTGAGCTGAGAGGCCAGGAATGAAATTGAAATTCCTACGCAGTCTTTTGCTTCTAGCTGTTGCATCACTTTTTGCCGGGCACGCAGCCTGGGCTGAGGGACGTGTGGCCCTCACTGGCGAAGCAATTCAGGGCGGGATCATTATCGGCACCACCGAGCCCGGAACAAAAGTCATCCTGGATGGCGAACCGCTAATGGTCTCGGAGCGTGGGCATTTTCTCTTCGCCTTCGACCGTGATCATGAAGGAACAGTCCATCTCGATCTCGAGTATCCAGATGCCGAGCGAGAGAGCCTGTCCATTGACGTTGCCACACGCGAATATGACGTGCAACGGATTGAGGGCGTGGCATCGAAATATGTCAGTCCGTCAGCTGAACAATTGGAGCGGATCGCGCGGGATCGAAATTTGAAGCGGGTGGCACGGCCGGTCGATACTACCCAAGACTGGTTTGCGGATGATTTCATCTGGCCGGTCAAAGGTGTGATCACAGGCACGTTCGGCCTGCAGCGTTTTTTCAACGGTCAGCCACGGCGGCCTCATTACGGTGTTGATGTTGCTGCCACCACGGGTACGCCGGTTGCCGCGCCTGCCGCGGGGATCGTCCGCCTTGCACATCCTGACCTTTACTTCGAAGGTGGCGCGATCTTCCTCGACCATGGTCATGGCATGATCGGTGTCATGATGCATTTAAGCAGCGTGGACGTTGAAGTCGGCCAGCAGGTAGAACAGGGCGAGATCATTGGAGCTGTTGGGGCAACAGGCAGAGTAACAGGGCCACACCTCGACTGGCGCATGTATTGGCGCACAGCACATGTTGATCCAGCTTTGCTGGTCGGCGATATGCCGGCACCCAAACCGCTGGAACGACCAGCAGAAACGCCCTAATCAAGCATCCTTCGGCCAGCGATTGTGTAACCAAAGCCATTGAGCGGGATTTGCTCTGATCTCAGATTCCAGAAAATCATTCAATCTTTGGGTAATGCGGGCTGTTTCGGTAAGTGGGTCTGCATCCGGGTCCGCGAAGATAGGCTCATGCAAGACCTGCTCAAAATGGACGCCATTCCTTCGCCTAAAGGTTGCTGGAATCACACCGACGCCGTACCGCACCGCCAATCCGCCGGGTGTTGCGGGACTCATGGCTTTCATGCCGAATAGGGTCGCTTCAATTCCGTCATTCATTTTCTGGTCCACCAGCATGCAGACGAAGCCCTTTTTCCGGATCACACGCAGGACGTCACGCGCGCCTTTCGGCCCTTTTGGGATTTGCACAGGCTGAATGGCGCGGGCGCGCAGCTGCACAATCCATTTGTCGATCAGTGGATTGTTGGCATGTCTGTACACCTCACCGCCTTCATAACCGCGCAAGTGAAGGTGGAGTGGCATCAACTCCCAATTGGCAAAATGTCCTGACACCAGAATGCCGCCTTTGTTTTTCAAGGCTTCAACATATTCGGCGCCGGAAAGGGACACGCGATCCCGGTAAGCCGGTTCTTTGAACCTGTCCAGGTGCGCATATTCTGCGACGGTTCGTCCGAGGTTCTCCCACATGTCGCGAATGATTATCTCAACCTCAGCTTGGGTGAGCTCAGGCATCGCACGTCTGATATTGTTTCGAGCGCGTCGGCTGACACCAACTCGCGGGCCGATTGTTTTAAGCAGCCAGCCGCCAAAGGCAGAGGCGCGTTCCAACCCGAGGAGTTTAAAGACTCCGATTGGAAGAAGGGCTGCAACCGCTTCGAGGCGGTATCTGATGGCTTTATTTGACAAGAAACCAGTTCCAGATCGAAAGAGAGGGAACGCTTATAGCAGGTCAGCCCTTAAGGGTCAGTCCCTTCGTGTTCCTGGTGGTGCGTAGGTGTGACTTGCCCTGGCGGCGGTGAGGTGCTGGGTTAGCAGCGCATCAATACTAGGTGGATCGCTGAAAATAGCTGTGACCGGCAAGATCTCGGTCTGTTCGCGGAGCTTTTGCGCTACCGCGCCGCTGGCTTTGCGAAGTCGCACAGCGTCCTTTTCGGTAGTGATGAGGCTGGCTTCCAACCGATCTGCAAGATCCAAAAGATCCTGCGCCTCCCTGTCCGAAAAGGCGTGATGGTCCGGAAAGGACCTCGTCTGGGAGAGGATGGCGCCCAGGTCGCTGAGTGTCGAAAAGAACTTTTCCGGGCGACCGATACCAGCAAATGCGATGAGCTTTGTGCCGGAAAGGTTTGCGCCAATATCGGTGCTCGGCCGAAGCTTGGCACTAAAGACGGGAACAGCCGCCTGCTTCGCGCGCTGCGCGAGATCTTTTGACAGCGGTTCGGCGCCGAGCGCCACAATGCCGTGGGTTCGCTTGAAAGCCGCTTCGATAGGCTCTCGCAAAGGTCCAGCGGGGATGACAGAACCATTGCCGACCCCGGCACCAGTATCCACAACCAAAAGGGAAAGATCTTTGTGGAGTGCTGGGTTTTGAAACCCGTCGTCCAGCACGATGACACTCGCGCCTGCCCTTTCCGCCGCTAGTGCGCCGGTGACCCGGTCTTGGGATACCCATGTTGTGCTGTGTTTGCTCAAGAGCAGAGGCTCATCGCCCACATTTGTAGAGCTATGTTGCTGGGCATCGACACACACCGGACCAGCTTCCTGACCGCCATATCCCCGACTGACAAAATGGGGCGTCTCGCCCATCGTCTCTAGTATTTTTGCAATGGCGATTGAGGTTGGTGTCTTCCCAGCGCCGCCTGCGGTGAAGTTGCCGATGCAGATAACCGGGACACTTATGCGCTCTGGCACAGTCATCCGATGCCTCATACCAGCGCCAACAGAATAGAGGGCGGCGAAGGGCGTCATTGCAAGGCGCAAAAGCCGGTCACGCAAGGTTGGTGTGGAAGAGGGGTACCAGAAAGAGGGGCTACGCATTATTGGCCTGCCCTGGATTTCGTGGCGCCGGGTAACAGGGGAAGAAGCTTTTGCGTTATCCGTTCGGCAACGTGTGTTGACCCGGAGACGACCTCTTTGCCCCGCGTTGCCGCCAGGTTTGCCTCAGCAGGTGCTGACAGCCAGGCCGTCAACCTCTCAGTTAAGTCAGCTTCTGTCGCCGCTTGAAGTGCGGCTCCTCCATCAACCAGCGGTGTAGCAGCCTCCTCGAAATTGAACATGTGGGGTCCAAACAGAATGGCGGTATCAAGGCGAGCAGCCTCAAGAGGATTGTGTCCTCCAATATCAACGAACGACCCACCAATGAAGGCAATGGGGACAAGCTGAAAAAGCAGACCCATCTCCCCAAGTGTATCCGCCAGATAAACATTGGTATCTTGCGTAATCGCATCTGACTTCGAACGCTGTGCGACGTTCAGGCCAAGTTCCACCATCTCGCACGCAACAGCTGCCCCGCGTGCAGGGTGTCGTGGCGCAAGAATCGTTAGAAGCTCTGGAAATTGTTTCTGGAGTTCTAGATGGACCCGTCCGACGAGAGTTTCCTCACCTTCATGTGTGCTTGCTGCGACCCAGCACGGTCGATCGCCGATCAGCGCTCGGAGGTCTTGAAGGTCAGCGCTATCGGCAGGGAGTGGCGGCGCGTCAGACTTGAGATTGCCGGGGGTCTCAACCGGATCAGCACCCAATGCGCTAAGGCGTGCGGCAGATCGCTCATCCTGAGCAAGCACAAGATCAAAAGAGCTGAGCAGTTGTTTGATCGAGCGGCCGACACGGCCCCAACCGTGGGCAGATTTTTCTGACAAGCGGGCATTGGCGAGAACCAATGGGATGTCACGTGTCCGGCTGCCCATGATCATATTCGGCCAAAGCTCGGACTCAATGATAACAGCGAGGTCCGGCCGCCAATGGGCAAAAAACCGATCCCAATATATCGGGTGATCCAACGGGACAAATTGGTGGCAGGCAGACGCGGGAAGACGCTCATCCATTAATTCTGCTGAAGTAAGGGTGCCCGTCGTGACTAAGAAGCGAAGATCCGGACGCGCCTCTGACAGGGTCTCAATGAGCGGAAGCATGGATAGAGATTCTCCAACGCTTGCTCCATGCAGCCAAACCAAGGTCCCCTCGGGTCGCGCTGCTGAAGCAAAACCTTGCTTCTCAGTGACCCTGTCTGGATTTTCTTTGCCTTGAAGAGTGCGTCGTTTGAGGATAAGCCGAAAAAGCGGTCCTGCGCTGGCCGCAAGCCTGCGATAGGTCCTCAAACCCAGTGTCATCTTAACCGGGGAGACCAAAGAGCTATCCCACTTCTCGTGTGTCGGTGAGTGCGTCTGGTTTACCCGGAGACACAGTAGGCCCCCGACCCACCATCGCATCGGCTTCGCTGGTCAATTGGTTCAGAGCGTCCTCCACCTGCTGTCGACAGGATTCAATTGTGGCATCGTCAGCGTTACGCGGCACATATATTGGGTCACCCCACACGACTGCGCCACGGTTAAACGGTAGCGGTATCGTGAATTTGTCCCAGGTATTGCCGAGCACCAGGCGGGCACGTGTGGTGGCAACAATAGGAAGAATGGGACGACCAGAGAGCCGTGCCATGGTCACAATGCCCAAACCAGCAATGCGACGTGGACCCGGGGGCATGTCAGCTGTCAGCCCGATAGAGGCGCCGTTTTGCAGAGCCCGAACCATTGCGCGCAGGGCCGCTGCGCCACCTTTTTCTTTCGACTTTGCAGCTTTTCCTTTCGGCGCACCTGACCCACGAATGGTGCCAAGTCCCAACTTGTGCATCAGCCTTGCGATGATCTCGCCATCCCCGTGTTTCGAAACGAGTATTTTGAGAGTCCGCCAATTGTGCCAAAACATCGGAAGGATGACGTTCTGGCCGTGCCACGTCGCGCAGATGAAGGTTTCATCTTGAGCCCAAAACCGTTCTGGAATGTCCGCCCGCCGTTGATTGAAACGGCAGGTGAGGTGCACCAGACGGACATAGCTGGCAACCGACAATGCCAAACCGCCCTGCACGGCGCTACTTTTCAAGATGTCTTTCGTGAGTGATTTAAACCAGGACATGGCGAAATATCTATCCACTATTCTCCAGCGAGCGCTGGTGTGGGATCATCGTTCCGGTCGAACTGAGATCGGGAAAGTTCCGCGTAAACACCACCTTGCGCGATGAGGTCAGCATGGCGACCTTGCTCAATGACGCGTCCATGGTCGATGACATAAATATTGTCTGCATGCATGATTGTTGAAAGGCGGTGTGCAATGACAAGCGTTGTGCGCCCCTGCATGAGAGTCTGGAGCGCTTTTTGGACCTGCAATTCCGATGCTGTATCCAGCGCTGACGTGGCTTCATCCAGGAGCAGGATGGGCGCATTTTTGAGCATGGCGCGCGCGATGGCAATCCGCTGGCGTTGTCCGCCGGAAAGCTTGAGACCGGCTTCGCCGACATGGGTGTCATAGCCATGAGAGAGCGCCAGGATGAAATCGTGGGCTGCGGCGTTTCGCGCCGCTGCTTCAATCTCTTCTTGCGATGCATCTGGGCTGCCATAGGCGATGTTCGCTCGAATGGTATCGTCAAACAGGAAGGGCTCCTGAGTAACCAGGGCACTGGCATTGCGCAACGATGTCAGCGTCACAGATTTCAGATTCTGCCCGTCAATGGATACTGTTCCGTCGCTGACATCATAGAAACGGGGGACCAGATTGAGGATGGTGCTCTTGCCCGCACCGCTCGGCCCCACAAGAGCCACCGTCTGGCCCGCAGGTACATCAATCGTCACATTGTCCAGCGCTTTGGTTCCGTCATCATAGTGGAAACTGACGCGATCAAGGCTGATAGCGCCGTCGCTCACTATCAGCTCTTTGCTATCCGTTCCGTCGACGACTTTTGCTTCAACATCCAGGACTGGGAATAGCCGTGAAGCGGCTGCAACACCTTCCTGCAGCACAGTCTGCTGATTGGCAACGGCTTTGAGAGGCTGGTAAGCCAGCATCACAGCCGCCATAAACGCAAAGAAGGAGCCAGATGTCATGGCGCCACTAATGGCCTGCATGCCCGCATACCCAATCACCGCAGCAATCCCGATGCCTGTCAACGCTTCGGTGATGGGCCCCGCCGCTGCCTTTGCTTTGACCGACTTCATCGTATGTTCAAGCACAAGTGCAATAGTACCCGTCGCCCGTTTTATCTCCGCGTCTTCACGCCCATAGGCTTTGACAACCCGAATGCCCCCAAGGGCTTCCAGGATCAGTGTGGAAAGCGATCCGGTCTCTTCCAGCCCCTTGTTTGTTGCCTTGCGTGTCTTCCGACCGAGTCTGCGCATGAAAATGGCAGCGACTGGAATGACCCCGGTAGCGATGATCGCCATCAGCCAATCGAGGTAGTACATGTAGCCAATAAGGAATACGAGCACTGCGAGGTGCCGACTGAGATTGATGATTGACTGCGCGGTCGAATCCCGGAGCCGGATAACGTCCGTCATAAAAGTCGAGATAAACCGACCTGAATGGGTTTGTTGGATCCAGCCAAGATCGGCGGTCATGAGTTTCGAAAAAAGGTGCGTTTGAACCGCAACGACCATGCGCTGGCCGACATAGTTCATAATCACATTTGAAACATAGGTAGTAACTGCGCGAAGGCTCTGTGCACCCAGCGCCCCGAGGGCGAGGATAAGCAACACGTCCTCGCGTTTCTGTTCGAAGATCAACTCGACGGTCTGCTCAATCAAAAATGGCAGCACGCTTGTGGTTGCAGCAATAATCAGATTGGCGAAGATAGCCATAGCAATGAGTGCTGAATGAGGCTTGAGGTAACTCGAAGCAATCCGCTTGACGGCGACCATTGGTCTTCAGCGGCGCGACAATCTCAGATGGTAGCGGCTCCTGCCGCGACGACCCACGGGACGCAGCGGCCTCCCGAGCCTCTTCGGCTGCTTCTCGAATTGTGGGATCGCCAGTATGTACGCTCAACTGCAGGGCTTTCGTTGGCCAGGAAGGTTCGTTGGAAGTTGGCGGATACTATCACGCGCAATGAGGCACGTCACCTCACCCGACGGCTCCTAACCAGCGGTTTTGCAAGCCTTTTTGGCTTTCTCATCGCCCCTTAGTCGTCGTGAGGATGGTCATTGTCAGGATCCATCAGACGATGAAGGTGAACAATGAAGTACCGCATCTGAGCGCTGTCAACGGTCCGCTGTGCGGCTTGTCGCCAGGCAGCCTCCGCTTCGGCAAAGCTGGGATAGATGCCGACAACGTCTAGCTTCTCCAGGTCGCTGAAGCGGATGCCTTCAAGGTCTTCAAGTTCGCCCCCGAATACGAGATGAAGAAGTTGCTCGTCTGACATCAGTGTTTCTCCCGAAAACAGGCTGAATGATCAAGGAAGTATGCCTCGATATCTATTAGCTGGCCAACAGGATAGGGCAGGGATCTTAAGGCAGCGTCAAGCCACCGACGCGCTCAAACAGGGCGTCATAGAGCGCAGGCCCTGCCGCGACGAGGCTGCGATGTTTAGTGAAGCTCTTATTGTAAACAAAGGGCCTGCCATCATGGGTTGTCATGCGTCCGCCAGCCTCACGGACAATGAGGTCTGCTGCCGCCAGGTCCCAATCACTTTTGCGGTTAAGGGCCATGCAGGCGTCGACAAATCCGTTGGCGACCAGGACAAGGCGGTATGCAACGGAATTTCGGCTCACAATATCCATTTCCGGCCACGGTTCTGGCCAGGCCGGGTGCTTGAACATGGGCGCGAAGGCAGCCATGCGGCAGCCCGAGATGTCTCGGCGTTTGCTGGGCGAGATCGGGGTACCGTTCAGGAGCGCGCCATTGCCCAGCTGAGCTTCGAAGAACTCATCGGACGCAGGATTGAAAACCGCAGCCAAAACAGGTTTGCCCTGGAAGACCAAGGCAACGCAGATCGTGAAATGCGGCCGTCCTTTAAGGAAGGCGCGGGTGCCGTCTATGGGATCGACGACCCAAACAAAGTCTCGCTCCAGCCGTACTGGGTCGTCATCTGTTTCTTCTGACAGCCACCCGTAATCTGGTCGGGGCCCCTGTAAGCGCTCATGAAGCAATGCATTGACCGCGTGATCGGCTTCACTCACCGGCGTGTCGTCATCCTTGTCCCATTGCTCAATGTCGCGCTGATAATAGGTAAGAGCCAGCGCTCCGGCTGCCCGCACGGCATCGCATAGCAGCCGGTGGTCTTCTTTGAGGTTGAGAAGGGACGATGGATCAAGTTCCGGCAAGGGTCATCCCTTCGATCCGCACGGTGGGCGCGTTGGTCGCTGCCTTGAACTCCAGATCGCTCGCGGGCGTGAGATATGCGAACATGTCTTTCAGGTTCCCCGCGATGGTGATTTCGCTCACCGGGAAGGTCAGCTCACCATTCTCGATCCAAAAGCCCGATGCGCCGCGGGAATAGTCGCCGGTAACACCATTGACCCCCATACCGATCATCTCCGTCACGTAAAAGCCCGATGTGATGTCGGCCATCAATTCTTCAGGTGATAAAGAGCCAGCTTCCAGCGTCAGATTGGTGGTCGAAGGTGAGGGAGACCCGCCCGTGCCCCGCGCAGCGCGCCCATTGCTTGGTAAACCCAACTGTTTTCCAGTCGACGTGTCCAGCAGCCAGGTGGTGAGGCGGCCATCGTCGATGAGCGTGAGCGCTTCTGTCCGCACGCCTTCGCCATCAAATGGCTTCGAGCCACGGCCTCGTTTTTTCAAAGGGTCGTCGGTGATCCGGATGCCCTTTGCGAACAGCTGCGTGTCCAGACTGTCTTTCAGGAAGCTGGTGCCCCTGGCAACAGCAGCCCCTGATATGGCACCGGCGAGATGCCCAACAAGCCCACCAGAAACACGTGGGTCATAAATAATCGGAACCTGACAGCTTTCCACCTTGCGGGCACCCAGACGCCGCACAGCTTTTTCGCCAGCTTCACGTCCGATTTTGGTGGGGTCTTCAAGGTCTGAAAAATAGCGCGCGGTCGAATAGTCATAGTCGCGCTCCATCTCTGTACCTTCGCCGGCAAGCACGGAACAGGAAACAGAATGGGTGCTGCCACCATAGTGACCGGCAAACCCGTCGCTGGTTGCTAGTGTTATAGCTGCGCGGCCAAAGCTAGATCCTGCGCCACCGGAATTCGTAACACCTTTGACAGCAAGCGCTGCATCCTCTGCGGCTTGTGCGCGCCCAACCAGTTCCTCAGCTTTGGGGTCACTACCGTCATCAAGCTCAAGATCTGCGATTTTTTTTGCAAGGAGCACGGGGTCGGCCAGACCGCAATAGGGATCTTCGGGTGCGACCTTCGCCATGGCAATCACACGTTCGACAAGGGAGTCAAAAGCCTTAGGTGCCACATCGGTTGTGGAAACAACGGCCTGTTGTTGTCCAACCATGACCCTCAGTCCCAGATCCTGAGTCTCAGAGCGCTCAATATCTTCGAGGCTTCCCAGGCGGTAGCTCGCCCCAAAAGACGTGCTTTCAACCATCAAAGCGTCTGCAGCATCTGCTCCTGCTTTTTTGGCGCGGGTGATGAGATCTTGAAGGAGATCGGTGCGGTTTTGACTTTGCTGCATATGTGAGAAATTCCGTGACAGGTCGGGGGCTATGGAGCCCCGGTATTGAGGGTCTTATACCAGAAAATGCACGAATGTCGCGCTGACGCCATGGGGAGAGCGCCACGGGTGTGCTTTTCAGCAAACCGCGGAAGAGGCTGCAATTTCACTCAGATTGTGTAGGTGAGCGAGAAATAGAGGCACCCAACACCGGTGATGAGCTGCCCCAGCCAGGTGAGCAAGGTTCCCCAAAGTCTTGGCCGCGTGCTGTCAGCCGAGATGTAAAGGCCGATCGCATGCAAAACACGTCCCATGGTCAGCGCGATGCCTGCGGCGTGAATGATCCAAATAGAGGCAGATAGTATGAAGAGCCCGATCAGACCGATCAGGCCGATGGGCGTGTATTCGCTGTTGACGATGTGCGCCCGTGTCGACCTGTAGAGCGGCTCGTGATCGCCTGTGCCCGTCATGACATTGGTCTTCTGGCGGGTGGCTGACACCCGGTAGGCCAAAGCCAAGTTTAAAAGCAGGTTGATCGCAATATAGAGCCCGACCATTTGAAGCGGGTTGTCGATCATATCTCGGTTCCTTCGTGGCTCAGCATCGTTGGAGTTGGGTGCTGATTCGACACTTCCCGGAAAACTTAGCACGAAGCTGGGTGGAGTTTTCGGGACATATGGAACTCCCACAAAAGTTTGAAGCCGACGTTAAAGAGATAGAAAGCATGCGCTCCGTATTCTTCGGGCATAAGGGGCAGGTCGCCCCCTATCAGCAGGACAGGCCAATAGGGCAGGGACGTTTGATGCGGTTTTTCGCTGACAAAGACGATGCAGACCGGTTTCGCAGACGCTGGACGTCACCGGCGCTTGATGCAGACCCCTACCGCCTTCCAGCAAGCCTGACAGTCCCCTTTCAGCCTGTCTGGCGTCGCGCCTTCGGTTTTATCCGTTACGCGACCATCTACCGGGACCGGATTGTGGTGCAGGACAGCTCGCCGCCGCTAGGCGTGTGGGAATGGGAGGCCCCGGTGGCCGAGTTCACCGGAGTTGTGATGGCGATTGCTTATAAGGACCGGGATCGCGAGGCGCCTGCAATTTTGATAGAACTATGTCATCCCGATCCTACAAAGACAGTTACAGTCCACGCCTCCTTTGATGGCGCAGATGCTGGCGCTCGCTGGCGCTCTTGGGCAAGTGTCTTGAACCTGCCTTTGCTTGTGCAGGATCGAAGTGGCGATCTGCGCGAAACATCAGAGCAGGTCGGCTCGCTTAAAACGCAAGCGCCGCAGCCTCACCGTGGCGCAAGCCCTCTGACGACACGTCGTCCCTTGAGCTTTGGCTTTACCGGAAGGCCACGGCAATGGAGTGACCGGGTGTCTGCCTCCCGGCCACAGGCTTACTAGAGCATTTTCAGCAAAAGTGCCCGCGGTTTTGCGTTCCGAAAATGTGACAAAACAAAATAGTTGGAGCCTATTCGGCGGCCAAAACTAAGCCGAATAGGCTCTAGACTCAGATTTTTGAGAAATCAGGCGCTCTTCGTTCTGCAAACGCCATTGCCGCTTCGGCAAACTCAGCGGTCTTAAGCTGCGCTGAAAAATGCACACTCTCGTCTGCCATCTGCTGTGCAACATTTGCATGGTCCTGGTGCACAAGCTGTTTCGTAAGCTTCACAGCATTGGGCGCCTTGGCGGCGAGGGCATGTGCGCGGCTGGACGCTTCGTCAAGTAGAGCGTCTTCGTCGAAGATAGAGCAGACGAGACCCATCTTCTCGGCATCCTCTGCGCTGACTTTTGTTCCAAGCAGAAACATGTCATTCGCCTTTTGAGTGCCAATCAGGTTGGGAAGTAGAAGGCTGGACCCCGCCTCCGGAACCAACCCCAAATTGACAAAGGGTGTTTGGAAGGTGGCATTGGGAGACGCGTAGACCAGGTCGCAATGCAACAACATCGTGACACCAACGCCGATGGCAAGACCATTGACCGCCGCGACGATTGGTTTTTCGGCATTGAGAATGGCTTGAAGGTAACGCCCGACCGGCGGCATTTCATTTTCACCTTTTGGCGCATCGTCGCTTCCAGCAAAGTCACCTAGATCGTTCCCGGCTGTAAAAGAGTCGCCCGTACCGGTAATCAGGACCACGCGAATTTCGGGATCGGTTTGGGCTGCGACGACATTGTCTGCAAGTGCTGCATACATATCCTGCGTCAGCGCATTTTTCTTTTCTGGCCGGTTCATGGTGAGGGTGAGGACGCCAGCTTCCTTCTGGACCTGAATATGATCAGATGTCGTAATCATGGTGAAAATCCTTTTGACTATTTTGGGGACGGCCCGGCATTCGTCAGAGACGCAGCGCGGGCCGATGTTGAAATGACCTGGGTGAGAAACCGCTCAATGGTTTCAACTTCGTGTGGCTCAAATCCCTTGAGAAGGTCTGCATTGGCCTGCTTTGTAAGCGGGACAGACTTCTGGATCGCCTCTGTGCCTTTGGGGGTCAGGCTGATGCGTTGTGCCCGTCCATCTTGCTTGTCGGCAACACGGCGAATGAAACCGCCGGTCTCAAGTCGTACGACAAGTGTTGTCACCGCAGACTTGTTCATGTCCAACGCTTTGGCGATCGCAGACGGTTTACAGGGCTCCTGCTTTCCGATGACGAACAGCGCACCCTGTTGCACGGCGCTGATGCCCAGCGAAGCTTGCAAACGCTGATCGGCGGCCCGGAAAAGCGCTCTGTGAGCAAGCTGCATGAGATGGAATATGCGGGGTTGTCGAGCCATATAGTTCATATATGTACTATGTGGCTCGGGGGCAAGCTTTTTCGAGAAGCCGGCTTAGGCTGTTGGACTACGACCCTACAAATGGTGGCAGTGTTGGGATGTCTGCTGCTGCCAGTAGCACAAATAGGGCTGCGAGTATGGTGGGACCGGCGAACCAGAAACGTATCGGTTTTGCCTCCTTGGCCCAGCGGAAGTAGAGCGCGGTTCCGATGATCGCCAGAAGAATTTCTGTTCCAAAGACGGCATATTCGTAATCCCACAATCCAAATCCCAACAAGGGGTAGCCGCCCATATTGCCGGGGAACCACGGCATGTCGCTGTGATGGACAAAAAGGTCGATAATCCAATGGGAAAAGCTCAAGGCCGCGAGGATTGAGCCTGCTACCCGAGTTTTCCAGAAAGTGACACCTATCCAGTATGCCAGCGTGGCGATGAGTGTCGCGCCGACAAGCGAATGTGTATAGAGCGCGTCGATCTCAGAGTGACCAAAGGGACCCGACGTGTAACCCTCGATTCCCACGGCGACTAGAGGAAGAAAGAGCAGATCCATGAACTGCGGCGCGGCAACTAATGCCCAGATTGGAAGTGTTGGTGCAACGGGTTTGACCATGGCGCCCATAGCAAAATGACCAATGAACATTGTCTTGTCCTTTCACGGAATTTCAGCCCTCGTTGGGGCAACGGACAAGATTTAGGGCATATGTTACGGTTACAAATCGGCGAAAATTCGATGGTTGGTATAGAAAAATTTATACCAAGCTCACCTGCCACTATGGGATTGAGTTCAAGGCTTTCACGCGATAAACCAATCCGGCAGCCCCAGGTAGCCTGTCGACGGCGTCGAGGCTCTAGGCCCTACCGAGGCACCTGTGAGCTTGGCCCAAGCTGCCAGACTGACGTGTTGCGCACATCTGTATCTTCCAGCTCCCGCGATGTTTTCACCGCATAGGAAATGACTTTCCGAAGTCGGTCTTTGGGAAGATAGGTGCGGCCCGGATCTCCGATGAACACGTCAATCCCCTTGGATGCTTGGTCGTGTAGCCATGTTTCCACCTTGCCGGCAAGCGGTTGTTCGTAGCACATGTCGCCCACAAGGATGACGTCCCACGGACCATCTTGACCGACGAGATCTTGCGCGGTTGTTGTAAGTGAAACATTGTTTGCCTGCGCATTGAGCTCTGCAGCGGCACAGGCAAAGACATCAATATCGGCTGCAAGCGCTGACGTGGCGCCAGCGCGCAGGGCAGCGAGGCCGACAAGGCCCGACCCGGACCCAAAGTCGAGCACGCTCTTCTGAGCAATGATTTCCGGACTATCGAGCAGATAGCGGGCAAGTGCTTGACCACCTGCCCAGGCAAAGGCCCAGAAGGGGGCTGGAAGTCCGGTAGCCGTCAGCTCCTCCTCGCCCATGCGCCAGAGGGCATCGCCCTCGGTTGCCAGATGCAAACGCAGCTCTGGCACGAGAGGAGGTTCGTGTAGTGCGGTGCGCGCGCGGATGAACGCGGAAGGGTTTTCCTCGGCAGCAGATAGGTCGTCAGTTTGCAGCTTCAAACCCTTCCGACGTGATCCCGGCAACCCGGCGGCGCGTGTTGTGAATGACTTCGCCTGGCTTGTCTTGATCATCAGGCTTTGATGTCGCCATTTTGATCACTTCCCAGTATCCGTTCTTGGTTTCCATCCGGTCCCAATGACCATTTGCTTTGAGGAATTCCTGCGCTTTGGGAAGGTTGTAGCAGGGGATCCACATCATGAGATGATGTTCAACGTGATAGTTCACCCAATAGGGTCCAAAGAAAGCGCGTTCCCAGAGGTTGAGCACCGTTGTGCGGGACGAGCGAAAGACATCGTCGCTATCGGGCACCATGGCGTGTTCTGCGATGTTCCGGATGCGAGTGATCACCTGATGCCAGGTCAGGAACGGGAGCAGCCACAGAACAAAGTAGAGGTACCAATGGCCCGTTGCCGCAAGCCCGGCAAACAGGATGACATGGGTGAGCGTCGCACGACCGAGTTTTGACCAATAGCGTTTTACGCGTGCACCAAACGGCATATCGGCCGGACCAAGTGCACTCAAGATTTGGGCCTTGCGCTGCTGGTAGCCCGTCTGGCCCGTAATGTCCCGCCACATTTTCCGTCGGAAACTCTTCTTTGTGATGGGGAAGGGAGCGGAAAGGATCAGATCCGGATCGTCTGCCTGCTGCGTATTGTTGTGGTGCTGCAGATGATAGCGCCGATAGGACCAGGTCTCCGCCATCAATGGATAGGCGCCGAGCCACTGACCGATGAACTCATTGAGCTTTGGTGATTTGGCCAGAACGCCATGGGACGCATCATGCATGAGAATGGCCAGACCCAGCTGCCGACTGCCGATAACCAAGAACGCCAGAATGAAGGTGATCGGATTTGGGAAAAAGACGAACAGGGCCATCGCAGCAAAGCAGGTTCCCCAGGCGTGAGCGGCGATCCATATGGCGCGAAGATCAGAGCGTTTGCGCACAATCGCAATCTGGTCGTCGGTAAGAATGTCTTGTGCTTTGACCTTGTTCATATCCGGCTCTCCAGTTTTGTTTTTGTCGCCGTCTGTCGGGCCGTTACACCCAGTGCGCCAAAGCAGAATTGAACGATGCTGTTGAGGACATCATCGCTGCCCTGTGCATCGGTCTCTGGCGCAAGCGGGCCCACCAGAGCTGTTGGGATGGCCCCGGCAATGCAGGCCGCGACAAGCTTGCTATCGCGTGGGCTCACACTTCCCTCGGCGATGGCATCATCAATAATGCGCGCGAAAATTACCGCGTGGGTTTTGCGGAACCGTGTGCGTTCTTCGGCGAGGGCCACATCAACAGGTTCCGCCAGAAGGGCATAAGCGAGGCGGCGGCTTTTGAGTGCGCGTCCCGAAAAGGTTCGCAATACAAGATCAAAGCGATCAAGTGCCGGATGGTCTGCCGCGGCAATACCCGCAAGGATATTCATTTCCCGCGAGGAGACTTCCCGGAACACCTGACGACAGAGATCGTCTTTTGACGGGAAATAGCGATAAAGCGTGCCCGTTGCGAGACCTGCCCGTTTAGCAACGGCCGTGATCTGCGCTTTTGCGAACCCGCCTTCCGCGACAAGCTCGCGCGCGGCTTTCAGAATTCGGCGCCTGTTTTCCTCAAGGCGCTGAGCCACGTTCTCTGTTTGTCGATAGGCCATAGATATGAAATCCAATTCAGTTAATGGCGGTCGCACTGTTTCATCAATGAAAACAGATTCACTTTATGAATTCAAGCAGCCCTGCCTAAAAAAATGAACTTGGGTTCATGTTTTGGGTCAAACAAAACCCCAGGCCATAGAAATGAACTGGGGTTCGATCTTTAGGTTTTTGGCAGAATAGCTCAGGAAATGAGCTTACCTGTTTTGTGCTGAAGCGCGTATTGCAGAGCGGGCTCCTTCGTCACGCCAGTAAGGCATGCCGGAAAAGAGGCTCGCTGCAACTGCGGCACCATGGAACCATTGCGTGAACATAGGTTCACTCCTTGATGATCTAGCTGCACCTGCGCGTCGGAATTGGCGTGAAACACAGCTATGTTGCTGTGCGATATATATGGTGCGATGCAATATTGTTCAAGCCCGGAACCTGCGACATCTGAGCTCAGGGTTAAGAAGGGTCTGGCCGACTAGTGCAGCCCCGAACCGAGCGTTCCAGCCAGGATTGATGCGAATAGGATCACACCAAAGTCACGATTGGATTTGAAGACAGCGAGGCACCTGGCGGCATCATCAATCTTGGTGCGTGTAACCTGGCGCATGAGATGCCAGCCGCCGATCACAAGGCCCAGATAGAAAATCCATCCAATGGCGGCAGCCATTCCAGCAAGACCAAAGAAAAGAAGCGCAGCACCATAAAAACCATAGAGCCAGGTCTTCGTATTGTCTCCAAATCGAAGCGCTGTCGACTTGAGCCCGAGAAGTGCGTCATCCTCTTTGTCCTGATGGGCGTAGATCGTGTCATAGCCAACCGTCCAGCAGATGCAGCCGATATAGAGCAGCAGAGGCGGAAGACTGAGGCTTCCGGCCACTGCAGCCCATCCCAGAAGAGCGCCCCAATTGAACGTGAGCCCGAGCATCACCTGAGGCCAGTAGGTGAAACGCTTGGCAAACGGATAGAGCCCGACGAGAAGCAGGGATCCGGCTCCGAGCAGGATCGTGAAGAGATTGAACTGAACCAAGATCGCGAGCCCCATGAGGCAAAGAACGATCAAAAAAATCCATGCTTGGCCGATGCTCACCGCACCCGACGGAATGGGGCGCGACCGCGTGCGGGCAACCTTCGCGTCAAACTCATGGTCAATAATATCGTTGATAGTGCAGCCTGCACCACGCATCACAAAGGCACCAAGGGCAAAGAGCAGCATTGTGCCGGGCTCGGGAAGATAGAGGAGTTCAAGCACCGACCAGCCTTCGCCAAGGGGTGCCGCAAGTGCGATGGACCAGAGGCAGGGCCAAAGCAGCAGCCAGGTGCCTATAGGGCGGTCGGCGCGCATCAGCCGCAGATAGGGCTTTGTCTTTTCAGGCGCGTAAAAATCCACCCAATTGTCAAACGTTGCGTCGGCAACGCGGCTGTCATTTGGTTGTCGATGGGGGTCTGTCATCCAAAAAGTCTCTTACGAAAACTCAATACATAGGAGTGTCATAGCATCATTTGGAAGGCGCCGGCCCGTTCTGATCTCGTGGCTAAATAGAAAAGTCAGCCTGCCGTCGGTCCGTATTGGGTGCTTCATAGGCTTTGAGCGCCTGGGAAAGGGCAGAGGAGAGGCCTCCCTCCTGAGCGATAGCTTCGTCACTTGCGTCTGCTTCTTCTTCAGCGCTCTTCTGTTCTTTGGCTTGAAGTTCGGCAGCAGCGAGGATCTGCTGCGCCTGCGCGGCCACTTGCCGGTCTTTGGATGACGGTTCAGCTGGCGCATAGGCGGATCGAATGACCGCTTCCATTTTGGCAATGACCGCAGCTGGATCACTGCCCCCGGCGGACGTATCGATCTGGATCTCACCGTCGGTGATATATTCCTTGTCGTCAGGCCCGGTTGTGTAGCTATAGCTGATCCCGCCGGTTACCCCACCGCCAGCTGCCGCATGGGCAGCCTCGTGCGCTTTGACTTCTTCTTCTCGTTTCTTAAGCCGTTCGACCTCGGCTTCTTCCTCAGGCGTAAGGTCGTCCTGAGAACCGGATTTGGCAGCAGACGAGCCGCCTTCCACCTTGCGGCTATTGCCGGTCTGGTCGAGAAGCCCCCGACCGGCACCATTCTCCTGAGCCTGCTGTGCGGAATCGACTCCTGGAGCGCTTGGCGCAAAAACGCCGCCAGCGCGAGAGGAATTCAAACTCGCACTTTGCAGGTATGGATTGAATGACGTTTGTGGGCCGCCGACACTACCGATCATGGGGAAAGCTTAGCCAAAACATGTTTGTTATTTCTTAAGAGGTTCTCTGCCTCGTTTGCCTCAAAAACCCTAGGCTTCACCTGCAAATTGACTTCTTCTATAAGAAGGGATGAGCAACAAACACGACCCTCAGGATACGCCGGATCATTGTGGCACCGGCCCAGACCATTGTGGGACCGGCAAAGTGCGCCTTTTTGTGGAGGCAGGTCTGGGCGACGGTCTGGGCGTCGTGCCGAACCGCGATCAGATCCACTATCTTCTGAATGTGATGCGCATGAGCGACGGCGACCATGTGCGGCTCTTTAATGGCCGCGATGGTGAGTGGCTTGGTCGGCTGGACGAAGTCAAAAAACGGTCCTGCCTCATCGCCCTGGAAAAGAAGACCAGAGAGCAGGATGTCCTGCCCGACATCTGGCTGCTATTCGCGCCTGTCAAACGGGCCCGCCTCGACTTTATGGTCCAAAAGGCCGTTGAAATGGGAGCAGGGCGCCTGCTGCCCGTGAACACGGAACGTACCAATGTGGCGCGGATCAAACAGGACCGGCTCCGGGCCAATGCGGTTGAAGCTGCAGAGCAGTGTGGCCTCTTATCTGTCCCTGAGGTGGAAGAGCCGCAGAGCCTGGGCGCCCTCTTGAACGACTGGTCCGCTAATATGGGGGGGCGTCGGATCATCTTCTGCGATGAGGCGGCTCCAAAAGCGAGCACGCTCGAACAATTGCAGGATCTGGGTACAGCTGGTCCCCAAGTTGGCCCAATGGCGGTCCTCATTGGGCCAGAAGGCGGGTTTTCGCCAGCGGAGCGGGAGCAATTATTGAACCGCGACGATACCCACGCGATTTCCTTAGGTCCTCGCATCATGCGAGCGGACACCGCAGCTGTTGCCGCATTGGCCGCTATACAAATGGTTCTGGGCGATTGGCGGAATTAGAGCGTTTCCCGGTGAAATGCCAAACATCTTCACGTTTTTGCCAAAGCTTCAGAAAAGACCTTGTGTAGATTAGGGTCGGCCCTTACATCGGGAAGACCTAAAGAGTGACGCAGGCGTCAAGAACTGCGCTAGAGCATTTCCAGTTGAAGTTGACGGACTTCAACGTCCGGAAATGCGACAAAACAAGGAATCTAGAGCCGGGTTTTGATCCCATCAAAACATGAAAGGCTCTGAGAGAAGTTGCCTGAAAAGGCAGGAAGGCTGGGGGAGCATGAGCATTCTGGTGGCGGGAGCCGATCCCATTTCAGGCTATGACGACCTGGTCTCCTATATTGAGGCGGGCGAGAAGCCGAAGGCCGACTGGCGCATTGGCACCGAACACGAGAAATTCCCCTTCCGCACACAAGACAGAACCCCCATTCCCTATGAGGGAGAAAAAGGCATCCGCGCCATGCTGGAAGGCATGACCCGCTTTGGCTGGCAGCCTGTGCATGAAGGCGACCACATTATCGGCCTCACTTGTCCCGACAGTCTGGCCAATGTGTCGCTTGAGCCCGGTGGACAGTTTGAGTTGTCCGGTGCGCCGCTGGAAATGCTGCATCAGACTTGTTCAGAAGTGCATGACCATCTGGCCCAGGTGAAGGAGGTTGGCGGCGAACTCGATATTTGTTTCCTAGGCACAGGCTTTACGCCAGATTGGAGCCGCGAAGACATTCCGGTCATGCCGAAGGGCCGCTACGGCATCATGACTGAGTACATGAAAAAGGTCGGTTCCTACGGTCTCGACATGATGTATCGCTCCTGCACGGTCCAGGTGAACCTGGACTGGTCAACGGAAAGCGACATGGTGAAAAAGTTCCGTGTAGCACTCGCCCTGCAGCCGATCGCAACAGCGCTCTTCGCCAACTCGCCCTTTACCGAAGGAAAGCCCAACGGCTTCACGTCGTTCCGCTCACAAATCTGGACGGACACGGACAAGGCGCGCACTGGCATGCTGCCCTTCGTTTTTGAAGATGGTTTCTGCTATGAGCGCTATGTGGATTATGCGCTCGATGTGCCCATGTATTTTGTCTATCGCGATGGCACCTACCACGACGTGACGGGCAAAAGCTTCCGAGATTTCATGGCGGGTAAGCTTGAAGGCTTTGAGGGCGAGATGCCAACCATTGGTGATTGGTCAAACCATCTCACCACCATCTTCCCGGAAGTGCGCATCAAAAAATTCATGGAAATGCGCGGCGCAGACTCAGGTCCCTGGAACTCCATCTGTGCGCTGCCCGCCATTTGGGTCGGGCTCCTTTACGATGGCGGTGTGCTGGATGCTGCGTGGGACATGGTGAAGAAGTGGACGCCCGACACTCGCGAAGAACTACGCTGGGAAGTGCCGAAAACAGCTCTGGCCACGAAGGCGGCAGGCGTCAACGTGATGGATATCGCCCGCGAAATGGTCGACATGAGCCGCGCAGGCCTGAAGGCCCGCGGACAGACCGACGGTGTCGGCGCAGACGAAACCATCTTCCTCTCAACGCTTGAAGAAATTCTCGACAAGGGCAAGACCCGCGCCGACGAGCAGCTGGACGCGTATAATGGGCGCTGGGGCGGCAAGATCGACCCGATCTACGAAGAGTATGCGTTTTAGGTCCTTGACCTTGTGACGTGCCGGGCTTAAAACCCGCGTCCTTTTAGAAAGCGGGGGGCGTCATGAAACGGGTTCTGATAATCGGCCCTTCTGGCGCGGGCAAGACAACGCTTGCGACGGCGCTTGCCGTCGAGACAGGCCTTCCACTCATTCATCTCGATACAGAATATTGGCGACCAGGCTGGGTTGGGACGTCAGATGAAGAGTGGCGACCCTATGTTGAAAAACTCGCGGCGCGCGACAGCTGGATCATGGAAGGAAATTTCTCGTCCACTTTCGACCTCCGGATGCCACGCGCAGACACCATCATTCTGGTGATCCGCCCGCGCCTCAGCTGCCTATGGCGCGTATTCAAGCGTTATCTCAAATTTCGCGGCAAGACACGGCCTGACCTGGCGGCGGGATGTCCAGAGAGGTTCGACCCAGCCTTCTACAAATGGATATGGGATTTTCCGAACCGATCTCTACCCCGCGTTCAAGCGACGATGGCGACCATCGGCACCCACGCAACGCAGATCACCATCACGAGCGATTCAGAAGCGCGTGTGTTTCTGGCGACCATCAACCCAAAGAACGATTGATCTAAGGCGAGTTGCGTTTGGAAAGTTTGAGATAAGCGCCAAAAAACGCGTGACCTTGGCGCGATTTTTGGTTCCACTGAACGCAATACGCCTTTTGTCGGGTGCTTTTCACTTGCTCCTTCAGGGAAGGGTGAGCCAATGGCCGAACTCAAAACCAAAGAGAATGAGGCGAGCGTCGAGACGTTCCTCTCGACCGTGACCGACGAAAAGCGCAAAGCCGACACGCGCATTGTGATGGAAATGTTGGAACGCGTTACCGGTCATCCGCCCAAAATGTGGGGCACCAGCATTATCGGTTTTGACTCGTACGATTACACCTATGAGTCAGGGCGCAGCGGCACATGGTTCGTCACCGGGGTCAGCCCCCGCAAGCAGGCGCTCACCGTCTACATCATGCAGGGCTTTGGCGCATACGAGGACCTGATGGGGGAGCTGGGGAAATACAAAACCGGCAAGTCCTGCCTCTATGTCAAAAAGCTCGAAGACATAGACATGAAAGTGCTGGAAAAACTCGCGCGTGAATCCATGAAATGGATCCGGAAGAACTATAGCTGACTTTGTTCAGTGGGCTGGTGGTCCAATTTTCTGCCTCAAATAGTCGCTAACCCATTGGAGGCCCTCGCGACCAAGTGTCAGGTCCACCGATATCTCGCGTGCGTTAGTCTGAAGAATGAGTTCATGGCGTTTGCCATCTTGCCGTTGGCGCAGGTAGATGTCGCGCACGTCAGCAAGGTTGATAGTTCTTAGGTTCCGTTTCGCTCTTCCAAAGCGAGCGAGCAGAGAGTGTGTGTCTGGTTCTAACACCAGGGAGTTTGCTTCAATAAGGAGCGAGGAAACTCCCGGACTTCCTACGAGGGTTCTCCAGGCCACGGGGATGAAGAGCATGCCACCCATAACGATTAAGAAATTGCTGTGCAAAAACCATCCCACCACCACGCCGGTTCCAGTGAGTATTGCGACAATGAGTCGTGACAAGAAAGGATCCCAAGGAAAATCGAGCGAAATGCGATTGCCGAATTTGGAAGATCCCACACGCGTGTCTAAGCGAACGCCTTTGGGTGGTGAAGTCAGGTGAGATGTCCGCCGAACCGCTGGCTGCGCAACCTGAGCCACTGACTTAGGTTCTGCACTGGCCGCCGGCTTTTTGAAACCATCGGCCAGATAGTCAACACCAAACTGACCCGCGAGACTGATCAGGTCTTCAGAATTTGTTTTATAGTCCTCCGTGACCCGGACGGGGATGGTCCGTGAGGTGTCTTGGTGCAGGAGTTCAATGATCTCTTGTTTGATGGGGCGCCGCCGCCGGTATCGCTTTCCCCATCGTCGGCTGAGTCCTCGATACTCCTTGAGTGGAACGATATTCGCTCCTTCGAACGGATTGTTGGGATATTCAATAATCACTTGTACGTCTGATATGTGCACGACGCGCGTGCGGACCCATCGGATCAAGCCTGCTGCGATGGGTTGTATTGCTAAGCACAGAAAAATGCTCCCAACCGCCAGTGTTTCGGACCAGTCTGGGGAAACGCCGATGCCCAAAAAAAAGTTGCTGGTGTTGCCTTGGGCAAAAAAGGCGACCAAGAATGACAAGCCCAGAAGAGTATTAATCCACGTTGGGGAGCGACCTGGGATGCTGAAGGACGTAGGAAGTATGTCAAAGCGTTTGTAGAACGCGTGCGCATCTGCTTCTCGCAGGTTCCCCATACTGATGTTTATGCCAACCATTCTGGTTCACACCTTTCCTAAACGAGATATAAGAGTGAGAACCGTCTGTTCAATACTTGAACACGACCAGTGGTCTGCCTAGGGGAAAACGGTCGCTAGTGACAGGTCGATCGTAGAATGTTGACTCGGCCTTGTTCCTGGATGATCGGGCGACCAAAAAACTCTGCGTAGTTTTTGAGCCTTGCTGAGTCATTCCACCTATCGACTTTCTTTGAAAACAATCGGATTGTCAGCTTTGCGTCGTCATGAACCAGCTCAATGTTCTGGTATCTTTCTTTTGTGGTTCTTTCGCCAAACGAGCGCCTGCGCACAGAACTAAAATGTCTGAGACCCTTGAAGTCTTCATAGGACAAATCGCGCTGTCGTTTGAGAAGAAAAGACCGATAACGCCAAGACAAACTTTTTTCTTTGAAATGCACTTCGGTTGTCGTCCACGAGCATGTGACGCCTACGAGCATACAAAGCATTTCACTCGAACCCCGGAGGTTTGGAAATGTCAGCTCTCCCGAGATGACCAGTTGCCAACCGTCAAAGTCGTCAGAGACAGCTGAGAAAAAGGAAAGGACAGCAAGAGTAAACGCCCAAGTGCGCATGTTGTGGTAGCGGACGCTGTAGGGAACTCTGTCAGTGTCGAAGCCGATGCCATCAATGAGATGTCGAACTTTTTCGCTCAAGCAGCCGTCCCGCCAACCGTCAGTCCACTGAGTTTGAGCGTTGGCTGACCGACTCCGACAGGCACGCCTTGACCGGCTTTGCCGCATGTCCCAATGCCCGGATCGAGTTTCATGTCATTGCCAATCATCGAAACTTTGGTGAGCACGTCGGGCCCATTGCCAATGAGCGTTGCTCCCTTCACCGGCGCGCCAACCTTGCCGTTTTCAATCATATAGGCTTCGGTCACCGTGAAGACGAACTTGCCGGACGTGATGTCCACCTGACCGCCGCCGAAGGACACCGCATAGAGACCATCTTTGACGCTTCGCAGAATTTCTTCCGGGTCCTTGTCGCCATCCAGCATGTAGGTGTTGGTCATGCGCGGCATGGGCTGATGCGCGAAACTCTCACGCCGTCCATTGCCCGTTGGGTCCATGCCCATCAGCCGCGCATTCATGCGGTCCTGCATATAGCCTTTGAGTATCCCGTCTTCGATGAGCACCGTGTTTGATGTCGGCGTGCCTTCATCATCGACGGAGAGGGAGCCACGGCGTTTTGCAATCGTGCCGTCATCTACAACCGTCACACCGGGAGAGGCGACCCGCTCGCCGAGGAGCCCTGCAAACGCGCTTGTCTTCTTACGATTGAAGTCGCCTTCCAACCCGTGGCCGATGGCTTCATGCAGCAGAATGCCCGGCCACCCATTGCCAAGCACCACTTCCATTTCACCTGCAGGGGCTGGCACGCTGTCGAGATTGACGAGAGCCTGTCGCAGCGCCTCGTCCACCTGTCCCTGCCACTGATCCGGGCTGATCCAGGCGCTGTAGCCTTCGCGGCCACCTACACCATAGGAACCGCTCTCCTGCCGGTCGCCTTCGCCAACAACCACAGACACATTCACGCGCACAAGGGGACGAATGTCGCGCACCACCTGTCCGCCAGCACGGATGATCTCCACCGCTTGCCATTCACCGGCCATGGAGGCCGTCACCTGACGTACGCGGGGGTCTTTCGCCCGCGCATAGGCATCAATTTCCTGCAACAGCTCCACCTTCTGCTCAAACGTCTGGTCGCCAAGCGGGTTCTCATCCCCATAAAGCTGAATGTTCGTGCGCGCAGGGCCATCCGCCAATGTGCCCGAATGTCCGGACTTCACCGCCTGCACAGCATCTGATGCCCGCATCAGGGAGGCTTCTGACATGTCCGACGAATGGGCGTAGCCGGTGGATTCGTCCGCCACGCAGCGCAGGCCAAAGCCCTGGTTCGTGTCATAGGTCGCGGTCTTCAGGCGGCCATCGTCAAACGCCAGGGCTTCCGAAAGCCGATATTCGAGATAGAGCTCCCCATCGTCCGCTTCCGCCAGAGTGTCGTCGACAAGACGCTCCACCCGGGAACGGTCAAGACCAGCAGGTTCAAAGAAAAGATCGTCTGACGATGCACTCATGGGCGGTAAAGGTCTCCAGTGGGAGGGAAAGGTGGAATTCTAGATGTTTTAGGCGGGCAGCCAGTCCGCCACAGGGACAAGTCGTCCCGGCAGATTGGACAGATCACACCGCACAATATGGGGGCTGCAGCTGTAAAGGGGATATTGAGTCACCTGAAGTTGAGCCAAATCCACCAAAAAAACGCCATTGATACGGCCAAACCAGCCATCCCATTCGCGGAATGTCCAGGTTTCCCAGCCCGCAGGCGGGGCATTTGTCACGTCATCAACTGCTGACGGGTGGGCCGTGCAGAAGCCAACGACGCAGCGTCCAGGCGCTTTGGGGTCAAGATAGGGGGCGGCTTCGCTAATCAGCTCAGGCGCAGCCCCGCCGTTGGTATGCAGATGCACCCCCGAGGAAATATGCCGCCCGTAGTGAAAATGGATAAGCGCTTCGTCGCGCATCGCCGACCTCCCTGATTTCAGGTCATTCTAGGCTGATTTGGGTGTTTCGACACCTTCTGATCCGCAGTTTCACAGGATTTCTCGAGGTGCATTGATGTGAGCGGGTCAAAAGCGTGGCAAAAAGTCGCGCGAGGCACCCCGTCTGTCACATGGGCACAAGGGCGGTCTATACTAACAAGCGACTCAGGAGCCAAATGCGGCCCAGCGGATCTGCGTCCGTTGAATGAGGCGAGGGGAAGACCAGCTTTGGTGTAGGGGCGTCAGCCTGGAACCGCTAAGGGGCGGATTTCCTCTTTTTTTCTCATTCGACCGCTTGCGACCTGCGGCTGATTGTGGTTTTTGACGCGAGAGATTGACCGCGAAGTAGACGGCTGGACAAAATTCCAGGGTTCAATTCGTGGAGGGGGCAGCCGGTTGTGACGAAGCGCACAAAACTGGCGCCATCAGAATTTGATGTGAAGAGCGAGGCACAGAAATGCGCGTGACGACACTTTTGGCGGCGACAGTCGTGGCTCTGGTTGCAGGGGTAGTAACCGGATCGGCAGATATGGCATTTGCCGCGGCGGGGCAGCCAACCGATTGGGCCCTTGGATTCCAGGATTCTAGAAGTCCTGTAATGGATGACCTGGTCTGGTTCGATAACTTCCTGCTGGTCCTGATCACAGTGATCTCGCTCTTTGTGCTGGCATTGCTCATCATCATCATGGTGCGCTTTAACGCGAAGAAGAACCCAGAGCCGTCAAAGACAACCCACAACACACTGATCGAAGTTTTGTGGACCGTCGTGCCAATCATGATCCTGATCGTGGTCGCTGTGCCGTCCTTCCGTCTTCTTTATAAGCAGATGGAAGTGCCCGAAGCTGACCTGACCATTAAGGCCATTGGCTACCAGTGGTACTGGGGCTACGAATATCCAGACCATGACGGTCTCTTCTTTGAAGCGCTGATGCTGGAAGACGATGAATTGGCAGAAGGCCAACCGCGTCTGCTTGCAACCGACACAGAAGTTGTCGTGCCGGTGAACGCTACTGTGCGTCTGCAGATCACATCGGAAGATGTCATCCACGCCTGGGCGATCCCGTCATTCGGCGTGAAAATGGACGCCGTTCCAGGTCGACTGAATGAGACATGGTTCCGCGCTACTGAAGTTGGCACCTATTATGGCCAATGTTCTGAGCTGTGCGGTATCCGGCATGCCTATATGCCGATCACAGTGAAAGTTGTGACCCAGGAAGAATTCGATGAATGGCTCCTCTGGGCCAAAGAAGAATATGCGGCGGCACCGTCTGCCTATGATGTAGCGGACGCTCAGCGCTAACGCGCTGGCAGCCGCATTTGATTTTTGAGAAACGACGTTAGAGATAAGGGGAAGAGATATGGCCGGTGAAGCAGCAGGCGCTCACGCCGATCACGATCATCATCCAACCGGGTGGAAGCGGTACGTCTATTCGACGAACCACAAAGACATCGGCACGATGTATCTCATCTTCGCGATTTGTGCGGGGATTCTAGGTGGGGCACTCTCCATCGGGATGCGGCTTGAGCTCCATGAGCCAGGCATGCAGATCTTTGGCGATCCGCACATGTATAATGTGTTCACCACGGCTCACGGCCTCATCATGATCTTCTTCATGGTGATGCCTGCGATGATTGGCGGCTACGGCAACTGGTTCGTTCCGCTCCAGATTGGTGCGCCGGATATGGCGTTCCCGCGGATGAACAACATCTCGTTCTGGCTTTTGCCTGCATCACTCGCTCTGCTTGTGATGTCCATGTTTGTTGAGGGCCCTCCCGGTTCCAACGGCGTTGGTGGCGGCTGGACAATCTATGCACCGCTCTCAACATCGGCTCAGCCGGGACCTGCGATGGATTTCGCAATCCTGTCGCTTCATATCGCGGGTGCGTCGTCCATTCTTGGGGCGATCAATTTCATCACCACCATTTTGAATATGCGCGCCCCTGGCATGACATTGCACAAGATGCCTCTTTTTGTGTGGTCAGTTCTGGTAACCGCGTTCCTTCTGCTTTTGTCTCTGCCTGTTCTTGCAGGTGGCATCACCATGCTGCTGACAGACCGGAACTTTGGAACGGCGTTCTTTAATCCTGCCGAAGGCGGGGACCCAATCCTCTTCCAACATCTGTTCTGGTTCTTCGGTCACCCTGAAGTGTACATCCTGATCTTGCCCGGTTTCGGCATTGTCAGTCACATCATCTCGACTTTCTCTCGGAAGCAGGTCTTCGGCTATCTGGGCATGGCCTATGCCATGGTCGCGATTGGCGCAGTGGGCTTCGTCGTGTGGGCACACCACATGTATACAGTCGGTCTCGATGTGGACACACAGGCCTACTTTGTCGCGGCGACCATGGTCATCGCAGTTCCAACAGGCGTGAAAATCTTCTCGTGGATTGCAACCATGTGGGGCGGATCAATCGAGTTCAAAGCACCAATGCTTTGGGCGATCGGATTTATCTTCCTCTTCACAGTTGGCGGCGTAACCGGCGTTGTGCTCGCAAATGCGGGTGTCGACCGCGCCTACCACGACACCTATTACGTTGTGGCTCACTTCCACTACGTGCTGTCGCTGGGTGCCGTGTTCGCGATCTTTGGTGCCTGGTACTATTGGTTCCCCAAAATCTCCGGCTACATGTATTCGGAATTCCTCGCCAAACTGCACTTTTGGTTGATGTTTATCGGTGTGAACCTCGTGTTCTTCCCGCAACACTTCCTTGGACGTCAGGGCATGCCACGCCGTTATGTGGACTATCCTGATGCCTACGCAGGCTGGAATGCCGTTTCATCCTGGGGTTCCTACCTCACAGCGTTCTCCGTCCTGATCTTCCTGCTCGGCCTGGCAGTTGCCTTCAGCCGTCGCGAGAAAGCAGCGGACAATCCGTGGGGCGAAGGTGCGACGACACTGGAATGGACGCTTCCATCTCCGCCGCCGTTCCACCAGTTCAACGAACTACCGCGGGTAAAATAAACTCTGTATGGGCTGGCGCTTGGTTCTCCGAGTGCCAGCTCCTCATTTTGCATAAACGGTCCAAATGTCTGACATATCCATAGAAACAGCAAAAACCGCAGGTGCTAGTCGCCAGGAGGCTGGTACTGCCAGCGACTTTTTTGCGCTTCTGAAACCACGGGTGATGTCACTCGTCGTGTTCACTGGGTTTGTCGGCATTGCTGTGGCCCCGGGAACGCTGCACCCTGTGCTCGCGTTCGCAGCGTTGCTTTGCATTGCCGTGGGCGCTGGTGCCTCAGGGGCACTGAACATGTGGTATGACGCT
The DNA here is from genome assembly GCA_965283695.1 of uncultured Parvibaculaceae bacterium. Lineage (GTDB taxonomy): Bacteria > Pseudomonadota > Alphaproteobacteria > Parvibaculales > Parvibaculaceae > Mf105b01. Next base: position 44,229 of record CBDIPP010000002.1, read on the forward strand.
GATATTGACGCTCGAATGATGCGTACCGCTGAACGCCCAATTCCTCAGGGACGCGTAACGGCAGGTGAGGCGCTTGGCTTTGGAGCGACCCTCTCCGTCGTCTCAGTTGTCGCAATGGGCCTCTTTGTGAACTACGTGGCTGCTGCCTTGCTGGCAATGACGATCGGGTTCTACCTTTTTGTCTACACAATGTGGCTGAAGCGGCGGACACCTCAGAACATCGTGATCGGTGGCGCGGCTGGTGCATTCCCTCCCATGATCGGATGGGCAGCGGTAACAGGCTCCGTATCACTGGAATCGATTGTCCTGTTTCTCATTATCTTTATGTGGACACCGCCTCACTTTTGGGCGCTGGCACTTTATCGCAAGGGCGATTATGCGAGCGTTGGCGTTCCGATGCTGCCTGTTGTCGCGGGCAAGCATGAGACACGTAAGCAGATTCTTATCTATTCAGCCCTCCTGGTGCCGCTCACACTTCTACCGGTAGCCCTTGGCTTTGCCGGCGCCATCTATGGCGCGGTAACGGCGTCTGCCGGCGCGGTATTCTTGGCTCTGGCCTGGCAGATTTGGCAGGCTGGCAAGCGTGGGGACGAACCTGATAGCGACGCGCGCGCAAAACGCCTCTTCCTGTTCTCAATTTTTTATCTCTTCCTGATCTTCGCACTGTTCCTGGTTGAACGCGTGCCAGGCCTCTTTCTGCCGGTGATCTAACCAATGGCTCTTGCTCATATGGACGAAAAATCACGCCACGAGATTGAAACACCAGTTTGGTCGGAAGACATGCTGAAGCAGCGCCGCGCGCGCGCCAAAGCAATGGCTTGGGCTTTGTTGGGATTTATGGCGCTCGTTTTTGCGGTGACCTTGGTGAAGCTTGGCGCCAACGTCCTTGACCGCTCAATGTGAGGAAGTGATCGAATGAGCCTTGCGACCGCAGACACAATCGAGGCGCAGCAGCGTCAGCACCGGAAAGTAGCACTCCTGCTCTCCGCGCTGGTTGTGGGTATGGTCGGCATGGCCTATGCAGCAGTACCACTTTACGATCTGTTTTGTCGGGTTACCGGATACGGCGGAACAACGAACACAGCAGATTTTGCGCCGGTTTCTGTGATCGATCGCACCATGACCATCCGCTTTGACAGCAACATCAATCGCGGTCTTGCCTGGGAATTCAAGCCGGTTGAGCTGAGCCAGGAAATCAAAGTTGGCGAGTCTGGCCTTGCCTTCTATCAGGCACGCAATCTTACTGACGAAACGCTGGTTGGCACGGCGACCTATAATGTGACGCCACAATCAGCGGGCTACTATTTCAACAAAATTGACTGCTTTTGCTTTACCGAGCAGGTCCTGCGCCCCGGCGAAACTGTTGATATGCCGGTAACCTATTTTGTTGATCCTGAAATTGAAGACGACAAAAACCTGGATCATGTGACCACAATCACATTGTCCTATACATTTTATCCCAAACGGGACGTCGCGAGCGCGGCGAACTAACCGACCGAAAGACTTTGGTCTTTCAAACAATGAGGATGAGGGGACATGGCAGACGCCCACGCACCACAACATGACTACCATTTGGTAGATCCGAGCCCGTGGCCGGTGATCGGTTCGATCGCAGTTTTCATCACGGCGGTTGGCGCGATTTTCTGGATGCACGGCGAAATGACCCCATGGGTCATGATCGCTGGGTTTGTTGGCATCGCTTACACCATGGCTGGCTGGTGGCGCGACGTCATCATTGAAGCAGAGGGTGGCGATCATACACCAGTGGTTCAGCTGCACCTGCGCTATGGCATGATCATGTTCATCGCGTCCGAAGTCATGTTCTTCGTTGCTTGGTTTTGGGCCTATTTCGACGTCAGCCTTTTTCCAGGCAATGACATCATGTTCGCGCGCGCGGAAGCGACAGGAGGTGTTTGGCCACCAGTTGGCATCGAAACATTCGATCCATGGCACCTGCCATTTATCAACACCGTGATTCTGCTTACATCGGGCACGACGGCTACCTGGGCGCACCATGCGCTGCAGCACGGCGACCGCAAAGGACTGAAGCAAGGCCTGTGGCTCACGGTAATCCTGGGAATGATCTTTACCGCTCTCCAGGCCTACGAATATTCCCATGCGGCATTCGGGTTCTCAAACAGCATCTATGGCGCAACCTTCTTCATGGCGACTGGTTTTCATGGCTTCCACGTAATTATCGGAACCATCTTCCTGGCCGTGTGTCTTGGACGCGCCTATAGCGGCCACTTCACGCAGAAGCACCACTTTGGCTTCGAAGCAGCTGCCTGGTACTGGCACTTCGTTGACGTGGTCTGGTTGTTCCTGTTTGTCTCAATCTATGTCTGGGGCGCTGGTCCAGCACACTGATCAGAGACGCAGAAAACTATTTGGGGGGGGCGGCACCGCGTGGGCGGTTGGCCGCCCTCTTCAATTTTGGCGTCACCATCTATGCCTTAGGGCAATACGGAAAGAATGCTCGGAATGGATGACAGCAGTTTTCAGCAGCAATCATCGATCAGCTTGGGTCTCAAACGCCGCTGTCCGCGCTGTGGTGAGGGCAGACTCTATAAGAGCTTTCTGACGATTGCCGATAAGTGTGATCGATGCGAATTGGACTTTTCTGAGTTTGATTCCGGCGATGGTCCAGCGGTTTTCATCATCATGATCACAGGCTTTGTAATTGTTGGGCTGGTGCTCTATGTCGAAGTGGTCTTCCGCCCAGACTATTGGGTGCATGCAATTTTGTGGTTGCCCATGTCGGTAGCGCTGCCACTGGTCTTGCTACCCATACTCAAAGCTTGGCTCGTGGCCCAGGTTTTTCGGCACAAGGCCCGCGAAGGCCGGCTGGAGGATTAGGTAAATGCACCTCCTTGTGAGCAACCCCTATTTTCGGCCGAGCCTTTGGCCGACTTTGTTTTTGATTGCGTCCTTGCCGATTCTGCTCTGGCTTGGCACCTGGCAGCTTCAGAGATTGGAGTGGAAGCTTGGGCTGGTTGAGCAGATGGAGGCACGGTTGGATGCGCCAGCGATTGCCATAGAAGACGTCAATCCGGGTATCGATGATGAGTTTCGCCGGTATCGTGTTTCTGGCACGTTTGATGAAACCACTGAATTCCACTGGCTCGCCACATCAGAGGCCTATGGCATTGGCTACCTGATCTTTACCCCATTTGCGTTGGAGGATGGGCGCAAGGTCATTGTGAACAGGGGTTTTGTCCCGTCGCCGCTGAAAGATGCAATGGATGGCAGGCCGGGCGGCAGGGAGACGTTTGAGGCCATTGCCCGCGCACCGGAAACACCGGGTGCGCTTGATGCAACCAATGATGTTGACGCCAATATCTGGTTCACAAGAGATATTGCTGCCATGGCCGCTCTGGCAGGTGGGGGAAGCTATCTCCCCATCTACCTGGAGAAAGCTGGAGATGTGGCGGAGGAGGTTTGGCCGAAACCGGGAGCTGCAAAGGTCACGCTGGTCAATAATCACCTGGACTACGCCCTGACTTGGTATGGGCTGGCGGTCGTTTTGCTCGTGATTTACCTCGTTTTCCACCGCTCCCAAGGCCGGTTTGGCCCACGGGTGGAGCGCCCAATTGAGTGACTTGTGGCGCAGGCCCGCCACAGATAGTGTGTGGCCGAATTTCAGGAGACAGGCGTGAAATATGTGAGCACCAGGGGCCAGGCCCCCGAGCTTGATTTTGAAGAGGCACTGCTGACCGGGCTCGCCCGGGATGGCGGCCTTTATGTGCCTGCATCCTGGCCACGCCTGTCTCAGGACGAGATAGCGGGCTTTGCCGGGAAGTCGTATGTCGACGTTGCCCATGCGGTGATGACGCCCTTCGTGGAGGGCGCCATCAGTCCTGATGAGCTAAAAGCCATGTTGACGGAGGCCTATGCGTCCTTCGGGCACCGGGCCGTCACGCCGCTCAAGCAGATGGGCGACAATGATTGGCTCCTGGAGCTGTTCCACGGACCGACGCTCGCCTTCAAAGATGTCGCCATGCAGATACTGGCTAGGCTCTTTGATCATGCACTCAAGGGCAAAGGGCGTCGTCTAACGATTGTGGGCGCTACGTCTGGTGATACAGGGTCGGCTGCCATTGAGGCCTTCCGTGGCCGGGATGCCATCGACATTTTCATTTTGCACCCCAAAGGCCGTGTGTCGGAAGTTCAGCGCCGCCAGATGACGACAGTGCTGGATGACAATGTCCATAACATCGCAGTGGATGGAAGTTTCGACGATTGCCAGGCGCTCGTGAAAGCGATGTTTAATGATATGGCGTTCCGCGACGAGGTTGGCCTTGCAGGTGTGAACTCGATCAATTGGGGCCGCGTGATGGCCCAGATCGTCTACTACTTCACTTCCGCCGTGGCGCTGGGCGGTCCGGCCCGGCCTGTAAGCTATTCGGTTCCTACGGGGAATTTTGGTGACATTTTTGCAGGCTATGTCGCGCGCGAAATGGGCCTGCCCATCGACAAGCTCATTGTGGCAACCAATGTGAATGACATTCTGGCCCGCGCGCTCAATACAGGCCGGTACGATGTGGGCACCGTAACGCCAACCATCAGCCCCAGCATGGACATCCAGGTGTCGAGTAACTTTGAACGCCTGCTGTTTGATGTGTGTGACAGGGATGGGCCGGGTGTTGAACGTATGATGCAGCAACTGCAGCAGTCCGGTGGCTTTGGCATTCCTGAGAGTGCTCTGACAAAAGCCCGGACCTTTTTTGCCGCAGACCGGGCAGATGAGGCGGAAACCAACGCAATGATACTGCGTACCAACGAAACGACAGGTGAACTCGTCGATCCACATACAGCCGTTGGCTTGTCTGTTGCGGAGCGGCATCGCGGCGACATGACCATTCCGATGGTGACATTGGCAACGGCGCATCCAGCCAAGTTCCCTGCTGCCGTTGAAGCCGCCAGTGGTCTCACGCCTGCCCTTCCGCCGCGCATGGCAGATCTTTTTGAGAGAGAAGAACGTCTTGACGAGTGTGCAAACGATCTCAAAACGATTGAAGATTTTATTCGGGCCCGTAGCCGTGTAGCGGCGGCCTGATCATGACAGCCACTGTTTCAAAACTTTCCAATGGCATGACCGTGGTGACCGACGAGATGGCGCATCTTCAAAGCGCCTCTGTCGGCGTTTGGGTCAATGCAGGCTCTCGACATGAGGCTCTTGCAGATAACGGCATTTCCCACATGTTGGAGCATATGGCGTTCAAAGGTACCGAGCGCCGGTCTGCTCGCGCTGTTGTGGAAGAGATTGAAGCTGTGGGTGGGCACCTCAACGCCCATACCACCCACGAGGCGACGGCCTATTATGTGCGGCTCTTAAAGGACGATGTGCCTTTAGGCGCAGATATCCTTGCAGACATTTTGCAATTCTCGACATTTGAGCCCGAAGAAGTTGAGCGCGAGCAAGGCGTCATTGTTCAAGAAATCGGGCAGGCAGCCGATACGCCGGATGATCTGGTTTTTGACCTCTTGCTTGAAGCGTCCTTTCCAGATCAACCGCTCGGCCGATCAATCCTGGGTACGCCAGAATCTGTAAAGTCTTTTGACGGCACGCGGCTTAAGTCTTACATGGCGTCGAAATATTCAGGTCCTCAGCTGGTTCTGGCAGGCGCGGGAGCTGTAGAGCATGCGGCGCTGAAGGAGATGGGCGAAGAGTTGTTTAATGCGCTGCCAACACCGGAGATCGATGAGGCGGGCAAGGCTGAGTTCAACGCGAGTGAGCGCAGACAAGATAAAGATCTTGAGCAGGTCCACCTCACGCTCGCCTTTGAAGGCGTCGACTATGCTGACCCGGACTACTATACCGCGCAGGTGTTTTCCTCGATCCTAGGCGGCGGTATGTCGTCCAGGCTCTTCCAGGAGGTTCGGGAAAAGCGGGGCCTTTGCTATTCCGTCTATTCCTTTAACTGGTCCTTCGATGATACGGGGCTTTTTGGCATCTATGCTGGAACGGCTGAAGAAGACGTGGCTGAGCTTGTGCCTGTTGTGGCGGCAGAGCTTAACCGTCTGGCTGTGGACGCGTCCGAGGAAGAGGCGGCCCGTGCAAGAACGCAATTAAGGGCCGGCATGCTTATGGGGCTCGAATCATCGGCTTCCAGAGTGGAACAGCTGGCACGCCAGCAGATGATTTTTGGTCGCCCATTGAGTGTTGAAGAGATCACCGAGCGGGTGGATGCCGTCGATGCCGCAGCCCTGCGGCGTTTTGCTGCGCGAATTACTGGCTCTAAACCGGCAATTGCGGCCGTTGGCCCCCTGAGCGGCCTTGAATCTTATGACCGGATCGCGGCAAGATTCACATGAGCGATTTGGGGTCTTTGAGAGGAAGACCCTGAAGGGGACGAACAGGGGTCTATGGCGTTTCTACGATCCATAACGCGCCCGGAGGTGGCGCCGCTAGTAATTGGCACCGGAGTCTATCTTCGGGGGCCGACAATGGGCGACTATGCCGAATGGGCAGAATTACGGACCCGAAGCCGCGCCTATCTCACCCCATGGGAACCAACCTGGCCACCGGATGACCTGACCAGGGCAGCTTTCCGGCGGCGCTTACGTCGCTATATGCGCGACGTTAGAGAAGACCTTGCTTATCCCTTTTTAGTTTTCCGAGAAGAAGACGATGCGTTGATTGGTGGGATGACGATCTCAAACATTCATAGAGGTGTGCAGCAGTCATGCACTTTGGGATATTGGGCAGGTGAGATTTACGCCGGCAACGGCTATACAACAGAAGCTGTTCGCGCGCTTTCTAGCTTCATCTTTGATGAGCTGCAGTTGCACCGGATACAAGCTGCCTGTCTGCCGGAAAATGAAAGGTCCCAAGCCGTCTTGAAAAAATGTGGGTTTACACAAGAGGGGATCGCCAGGGGATATCTTCGCATCAATGGTGCATGGCGGGACCATGTCGTTTTTGGTCTGCTGACAGGTGACCCACATCCATGACGATTATCTGGGCAAGAAGCGTCGCAGCCGGGTGTGCAGCAATATTTCTGAGTTTGGTCATGCTGTCTTCCGCCTCTGCGCTGGAAGTTGGCCGTGTTGATCTGACATCAGAACGACTGGACGTCACGGATCTCATTCTGACCCTTCCAGAAAAGGCCGGTCGGCTCGCCTTGGAAATTGATCAATCCGACGGCAGCGAGCCGCAAGAGATGGTGCTCTTTGATGGCACGGAGGATTCAGAAGCCGTCTGGGCTGTGCTCGTTCTTCAAAATGATGCGGAGATTCCGCTGCCCCGGATATTGACCCTCACATCGGGCTTGGAGGATCGCGGGTTTTTCTGGCCTGCCGCTGCACCCGAACCGGTGCATCGCATACTCGCAACAGGCGGGCCGGTCCCCTTGCGCATGGCAGCGGACGGACGGAACGTTTTTTCCGTTACCCTGCCGCCTAAGCAGGAAGTCACGCTCGCCATTCGTCTCCCGTCGGGCGGGGCGCACAGGGTGATCCTGTGGGAGCGAGAGTCGCATGCGCGGTACAGCGAGAATTCTGCACTTGTCACCGGCATTCTTGTTGGGACGGCAGCACTCCTCTGCATTTACCTGGCTGGCCTTTTCATGCTGGGGCGGACGGAGCTGGCTAAGCGCGCGCTCATTTTTGCGGCAGCGTCTTTTGGCATGGTCCTGTCAAACTTGGGGCTTCTGGCCGGGAACATTGGGCTCAGCGCTCATTGGAGCGGAGCGCTGGCTCTGATCCTGTTGGGCGCAACATTTGCTGCCGGGCTGCACTATTGGCGGCGCGCAGTTGAACAAGAAAGCATGATGCCTCAGGCAGGTGATGCTGCTGTCATTCTTGCCTATTTGGCAATCGCCTCTGGGTTTCTTGCTGTTTTCAGCCATTCATTTGCGGGTTTCCTGCTGAACATCCTCGCAACAGTGATGTTCTTCGGTGGTATTGGGATCACGCTCGCTCTCGCTCTAAAGGGCGGCCGCCTCGCGGTTCGTCACCTTGGCTCAGCAGCACTCCTTGGGGCGACCCTGTTCATTGGATTCATGACTGTCATCGGCAGTGGTGCTGGCGCATTGTCCGCGCCGATCTGGATTTCCACCCTATTGCTGGCCGCACAGGTAATGATTGCTGCTGTGGTAACGCGCCAGGTGCAGATGGCGGCGGCGAGCACAGATGTGGATGCACTACGACGGGAACAACGACACGCCTTTGCCCTGGCAGGTGCTCATCAAGCCATCTGGGACTGGGACATCTTACAAGACCATCTCTATGTCTCTCCATTGCTTGAGGCATCACTTGGTCTGTCGGCTGGAGACATTTGTGGGCCTGAAGTTTCTTGGCGCGAGCGGATGCACCCGGAAGATCGCGAGACATACCGTACAGCGCTCAATGCCTACATTGGCCGCGGTACAATTTCGTTCGCACTGGAATTTCGTCTCCAGCACAATGATGCGACCTACCGTTGGTTTAATTTGCGCGCCAGTTGTCTTGCTGGTGCGGAAGGTTTTGCCGTGCGGTGTGTGGGGGTTGTGCGTGACATTACAGACCGAAAACGCTCAGAAGAGCGTCTGCTCCATGACACGGTTCACGATAGCCTGACCGGCTTGCCCAACCGACCTTTATTGCTTGACCGCCTGGGACGGGCAATTGCGCGTCCGGCACCTCAGGGCCGTCCGCGAGCAGCCTTGATGATGATCGACATGGATCGCTTTAAAGCGGTGAATGACAGTCTTGGCCATGCAGCAGGGGATGGTCTGCTGACAGCGATTGCCCGCCGTCTGGAGCAGGTAGTGCCAAGAGTAGAAACGGTCGCGCGTTTGGGGAGTGATGAGTTTTCAATTCTGCTGACGGAAAAGACAGAACCAGATGACGTAGAGGCAATGGCGGCGGCGATCAACGACATCCTCTCGCAGCCGGTCGATATTAACGGCCAGGAGGTCTTCCCGTCTGCCAGCATTGGCGTCGCGATTTGCGAAGACAGCCACGAACGGCCAACCGATCTTTTGAAAGAAGCAGAAATTGCCATGTACCGGGCTAAGCGGCTGGGCAAGGCGCGGGTTGAGATTTTTGAGCCCACCATGCGTCAAGAAGCAGACAATCGGCTCCCGATTGAATCTGATCTTCGACGGGCTATCGAACGTGATGAGCTAAAACTCTTCTACCAACCGATTATGTCACTCAAAGACGGACGTGTTGCCGGTTTTGAAGCCCTTCTTCGGTGGGAACATCCCGAGCAAGGCTTTCTGACACCAGACGAGTTTATTCCTCTCGCAGAAGAATCCGAGCTCATCGTCTTGCTCGGTCGGTATGCTCTGACCACAGCTTCGGAAAACCTCGCTGTCTGGCAGAACCTGTTCCCTCTGCGCAAACCTCTTTTTGCGAGCGTCAATGTTTCCAGCCGGCAGCTTCTACGGCATGACTTGATCGAGGATGTGGAACGGGCACTGAAAGAAACCGAGGTTGCGGAAGGCTCGCTCCGTTTGGAGGTAACCGAGTCTCTCATTATGGCGAACCCGGAACTGGCATCTCGCATCCTCGCGCGTATTCGCGACTTGGGCGCAGGTATTTCTCTCGATGATTTTGGCACGGGACATTCCAGCCTGTCCTATCTTCGCCAGTTCCCAGTCGACACAATCAAGATTGATAAGAGCTTTGTCGACGATATGGGCAAGGGGGAAGAGCCACCTGTGATCGTGCGCTCAATTGTCACCATGTCACAGGATCTAGGGAAGATGGTTGTCGCCGAGGGGGCGGAGACAACTGAACAAGTTGAAGAGCTGAAGAAGATGGGCTGTGACTACGGTCAGGGCTATGTCTTTGGCCAGCCTATGACAGCGGAGGACACGCTGGAATTCATTGCCCATCATTGGCAGGACTAGGGCACTTTCAACAAAAGTTGCAGACTCTTGTGCTTCGAAAATGCGAAAATACAATGAGTGGGTTTGCTACGCTAGGTGTCACCGAACTGTCAGGCGTGCCCGGCGTCCCCTGACAGGAACGAAATATCGACCCCAAGTTTTGCGAGCGCCTGATCATATTTTGCATCAAGATCGTCACCAAAAAGAAGGTCGTCATCGGCCTCGCAATGAAGCCAGCCGTTGGACTGGATTTCGTGCTCCAACTGACCCGCCGCCCAGCCGGCATACCCAAGTGCCAGCATCGCCTTGCTTGGGCCAGCGCCACGAGCGATTGCTTTTAAAACATCCACGGTTGCTGTCATGGAAATATGGTCAGAGATTGGGAGGGTGGCATTGTCTTGATGATAATCGTGGCTATGGAGCACAAAGCCCCGCCCGGCTTCAACGGGCCCGCCCTGAAGTACAGGAACAGTAGGGACGCGCGCGCCTTCGCCAACGCTGCCAGTACTTTGGATGTCTAACTGCTCCAGCAACTCCGGAAACTCGATTGATGTGGCCACTTTGTTGACGACAAGTCCCATGGCGCCCTCATCACTATGGGCGCACATATAGATCAGAGTTCGTGCAAACCGGTCGTCACCCATCGTTGGCATGGCGATGAGCATTTTGCCCTCCAGATACTGGTCGGCGTCAGATCCACTTGGAGGCGTCGTCGTCGGGTCGATTTCCGATGTCATACCTATATGCTACTTGTTCAGGGGCCATTACCTCAAGTGCCCAGCGCATAGACGGACCGCTTTGAGGTCACGCTAATGTGTCTGGGATGAGAGCGAAGAAGTCTCTATCTGATCTGGGCTTCATCAGTATGATTGATGGTGGACAACGGTAACCAGGAGCGAAAGCGTGCGGCAGCGATCCCTATGGATTGTGACAGGTGTACTGGCCTTTTTAGGGCTGATGGCGGTGGTTTTTCTTTTTGGCCAACGCGAGCCTTCTGGTCCCTTGCCTGAGCTTACAGGCGATTGGAACATGGGTGTATCGGTCGCAACACGCCTTGAAAGTGCGCAATCGGCGGTCGGCAATGGCCGTGTCTCTGCAGCACTCCATATGACGCTCGAACCTGGATGGAAAACCTATTGGCGGGTGCCTGGCGACAGCGGCTTGGCGCCAATGTTTGATTGGTCTGGCTCAAAGAATGTTCAATCGATCGAACTGCTATGGCCGACGCCGAGCGCTTTTGATGAACTCGGCGAGCGCTTCTATGGCTACAAGGGCGACATACGTTGGCCGCTGCGCATAAGCGCAAAAGATCCAGATCAATCGATAGATCTCTCGCTCAAACTGGATTTTGGTGTGTGTTCAGACGTGTGCATTCCCACGAGTATCAGAAGCAGCCTGAGCATCCCCGCAGGAGATGCCGGAACCACTGCGCATGCCGAGGAGGTTGAGGTCGCCATCAATCAAGTGCCGGTCCAGGCCAGCGATGCCAACCTGCGCGGCGCGGTGCGGCTCCTGAACGTCAAAGGATACCGGGCGGAGCTTGAAGTGGCGCTGATGGATGCAGACCCAATGCCTTCTACCATTGTCGCTTCAGGGCTGAAGGGCGTGTATCTCGGTGCATCACACCGCTACGAAGAAAAGAGTTTGATGGTGTCGCTTGAGGCGAATGACCCTGAAAAGCTTAGGGGCAAGCCAGTCGATCTGCTGTTCCTGTACGAAGACGGTAGACCTGGCGTCGAGGGCTCATTTTTAATCGAGTAAGAGGTGGCTGGCGCTGGCACTTTCTGCGCCGCCGCGCTTTAATGGCGCTCAACAAGGGCGGAAATCGCTCGTTCAAAACCTGACAGCTGGAGGTACCATGACAATCAAAGTTGGCGATAAGCTGCCTGACGCAACCCTGATGCACATGACGGATAAGGGCCCGACGCCTGTAAAAACATCAGAGCTCTTTGCAGGCAAAAAAGTTGTGCTTTTCGCACTTCCAGGCGCCTTCACTCCAACCTGCTCAAATCAGCACCTCCCCGGCTTTGTCCAGAAAGCTGGCGACCTTGGAAGCAAAGGTGTTGATCTCATTGCCTGCCTCTCGGTCAACGACGCATTTGTTATGGACGCTTGGGGAAAATCCCAAGGTGCTGATGACAAGGTGCTGATGCTGGGCGACGGCAATGGTGATTTCACAGAAGCTGTCGGTCTTGGCTTTGACGGATCAGGCTTTGGCATGGGAACACGCAGCTTGCGGTATTCAATGCTGATTGAGGATGGTGTCCTGAAGTCTCTCAACCAGGAAGAAAATCCAGGCGAGGCAAAAGTCTCCGGCGCGGATCATATGCTGACCCTCGTTTAAGACCCTGACGACAGGTCGAATACAGAAAAGCCGCTGCGACCAGCGGCTTTTCTTTTTGCTACATGTTCAAGGCTTGTAGGGAGCCATGCCTTGGCGGGCGAGCTCGTCGGCACGCTCATTTTCCGGGTGTCCGCTATGTCCCTTCACCCAATGCCATTCGACATCATGGGGTTTCATAACCTCTTCAAGCAGCTGCCAAAGGTCCGCGTTCTTGACGGGCTTCTTAGCCGCGGTGCGCCAACCGTTCCGCTTCCAATTGTTGATCCATTTGGTGATGCCGTCTTTCAGGTATGTCGAATCTGTGTGAAGGCGGACCTTGGTCGGTTTTTTGAGTGCCTGAAATGCCTCGACAGCGGCAAGCATCTCCATGCGGTTATTGGTTGTCTCGACTTCGCCGCCGCAGAGTTCCTTCTCTTCGCCATTGCAAAGCATCAAGGCGCCCCAGCCTCCAGGTCCGGGATTACCTGAGCAGGCGCCATCAGTGTAGATATCAACGGTCATGGAAGTGGTCATGGATTACACATCTAGCCCGTAAGCTGCAGGCGATGTGACGTCTTGGTGAAACCGCATCTGTGTCAGACATTCCTTTGGGTTTTTGGGTCGAACCAGTGCGCCCTCCGGCGTGTTGATCCAGTCGTAGGTTCGCGTCAGCAAAAACCGGAGCGCGCTGCCACGGGCCATAATAGGCAATGCAGCGAGTTCATCAGCATTCAGCGGACGTATGCGCGTGTATGATTGCAGCATGGCCCGTGCCTTTGAGATATTGAATGCGCCGTCATATTCAAAACACCAGGCATTCAGGCAAATCGCCAGGTCATAGACCAGAGCGTCATTGCACGCGAAATAGAAGTCGATGAAGCCCGACAGCCCATTTTGCAGAAAAAAGACATTATCGGGAAAAAGATCCGCGTGGATAATGCCGGACGGCAAGTTTGCCGGCCAGTTCGCATCAAAAAAGTCGAGCTCGCGTTCTATCTCTTGGGCGAGGCCGGGAATTGCCTCATCTGCGCGACCTTCACAGTTTTCGTAAAGCGGGCGCCAGCCTGAGACCGAAAGAGCATTCGGGCGCGTTAGCTCAAAATTACTGCCGGCAAGGTGCATGCGCGCAAGACCAGCGCCCAGCTCACCACAATGTTTGGGTTGCGGTTTGCGCGGCCAGATGCCTTCGAGAAAGGAAACGATGGCGGCGGGACGACCAGCCAATGTTCCGAGCATGTCACCAGACTTTTGAAGGATCGGTGTCGGGCAGGGGAAATCCTGTGCCGCCAGATGGTTCATTAATCCCAGAAAAAACGGGAGGTCTTCGACGTTCGTGCGTTTCTCATAGAGCGTCAGAATGTAGCTGCCTGCTTCTGTATGGAGCAGGTAGTTGGAGTTCTCAACGCCTTCCGCAATACCTTTGAAAGAAAGCAAACCACCAATGTCATAGAGTTCGAGAAACGCAGACAGCGCTTGATCATCGACTTCTGTGTAAACAGCCATGATTTATGCCTGCTCGCTTAAAGCACGGGGCAGTTTAAACTGAATGCGCTCGCGGCTCACGGTGACGGGTTTCACCGTCACCGCATAGCGGGACTTAAAGGCCTCAATCACTTCATCCACCAAAACTTCAGGGGCAGAGGCTCCAGCGGTGACGCCGACACTTTCAACACCCTCCAACGCTTTCCAATCAATGTCGTCCGCGCGTTGGACAAGGAAAGATCTGGCACATCCCGCCCGCTCTGCAACTTCAACCAGCCGCATGGAGTTGGAGGAGTTCGGCGCGCCTATCACAATGACAGCGTCGCTGTCTGGCGCAATGGCCTTGACCGCGGCCTGCCGATTGGTGGTGGCGTAGCAAATATCTTCCTTATGTGGACCGGCGATAGACGGGAACCGACGGGTAAGCACGGTGACAATGGCTGCCGTGTCATCTACCGACAGCGTTGTCTGGGTTATAAACGCCAACCGGTCGGCGTCGGCGGGAGTGAGCGCTTCAGCATCAGCAACCGTCTCAATCAAGGTCACGGCGCCGTCCGGCAGCTGGCCCATCGTACCAATAACTTCAGGATGGCCCGCATGCCCGATGAGCAGAATTTCGCGGTTCGCCTCAAAGTGCCGCTCTGCTTCCACGTGTACCTTTGACACAAGAGGGCAGGTGGCATCGAAATAGGAAAGACCACGTGTTTCCGCATTGGCTGGGACAGACTTAGGAACACCGTGAGCTGAGAAGATCACATGAGCGTCGTCAGGCACTTCGTCCAGTTCTTCGACGAAAATGGCCCCCTGCGCCTCGAGATTTTCAACAACAAAGCGGTTGTGAACAATTTCATGGCGCACATAGACCGGCGCACCATATTTCTCCAGCGCCCGCTCTACAATTTGGATCGCGCGGTCAACACCGGCGCAGAAGCCGCGCGGCTCCGCGACCAGCACTGTCAGCGGTCGGAGGGGAGTATCTGGGGCTGCGCTCACGGCTATCAATCTGCTTTCTTGTGAGGCGGCGCTTGTGGCCGCGCGGGCGGTTCGCTAGAGTGCCCAAAGTCTCACAACCCTTTGATTTCAAGGGATTCTGTAGGGTCAGGCGCGTGTCGGTCTGTTAGCCGGTAATAAAGGATGCGCGCCATGTAAAGTCAAGACGGGGGCCGGAGAATGGACCTTTGCCATGCCAGGAGCAGTCGAATCAATGATGCGGGCCACACGAAAAATTTCCAATATGCTGCGAACAATGTTGGTGGGTCTGGGTGGGATCGCCCTTTTGTCAGCCTGTGCGTCTGAGGCTCAGGTTGAGCTCCAGCAGGCTCTGCCATGTCCGGGTGTCGGCATTCTGGGTGGAACGGAAAACCTGACCTCATTTTCAGGTGCCGGAAACGACATTACGGATATCGCCCTGACCGCTGAGTTGGAACGGGTTGTGAGCCGGTGCGAATATGACATTGACGACGGCATCATCTATGTGGATCTCGCCATTCGGGGCGTAGCGGAAGTCGGACCGGCGGCGACAAGTCGTGAAGTCATGGTCCCGATGTTTATCGCGCTGACAGAGATCAATTCCAGGGTCCTGCGAAAAGATACGTTTCTTCTGCCTTTGACCTTTGAGGGTAATCAGCGCACGACGAGCTTCATCCACACGATTGAAGAAACCAAGGTGCCCTATGTCGCGCGGATCGACGGGTCGGCCTATGAGATTCTTGTCGGATTTCAGCTGACGCCAGAGGAACTCGCCTACAATAAGCGGGATCGCTGAGACAGCATTTGCCTATCCATTTGGAATCTTTAGGGAATTTGGACTGATATCCGGCCCTTTTTCTTGCGCGCGCGGTGATTGACTCTCTACCGCCCCCACCTATTATCCCTACCACCAACGACCCTCGCGGGAGAGTGCAGGATGCCAATTGGCAGTCCTGACGCCGAAGGAGCAACCGCCCCGGAAACTCTCAGGCAGCCGGACCGCGAGACGAGGACACTCTGGAAAGTAGGCACGCAGCGATGCGGGTCTCACCCAAGGGGATAAGCCAGCCAAGCGTTTTGGCCCGGTGAAATCTCTCAGGTTCACACGACAGAGGGGGCGCGAGCGGTGCACATTGCGCCGGCTGGCCGCTGACGAATCGTGTTGAATGAAAGTGTCCATGGGGACCCAAACGACAGAAGACTTGTTGAAGACGCCGTTGCACGGCCTTCATGTGGAACTCGGCGCAAAGATGGTGCCTTTCGCCGGATATGACATGCCTGTTCAGTACAAGCTGGGCGTGCTTGGGGAGCACCTTCACACCCGCGACAGAGCGGGTCTGTTTGACGTGTCCCATATGGGCCAGGCAGTGCTCGTTGGGCCAGACCACGAAACCACAGCTCGTGCGCTTGAAATGCTTGTCGCGGCTGATCTGGTGAGCCTGGAGCGCGGAGCGATGCGCTACACCCAGTTGCTGAACCCGGAAGGCGGCATTATTGACGACCTGATGGTGACCCGCCCGGCTGATGCTGAAGACGAGGGGAAGCTGTTGCTCGTTGTGAATGCAGCCTGCAAGCACGGTGACTATGACTACATGAACGCCAATCTGCCGGAGATTGTATCGCTGGAGGTCCGCGATGATCTGGCGCTTCTGGCTTTGCAGGGGCCAAGTGCGGTGGACATTCTCTCAAACTGGTGCCCGGAAGCAGCTGATCTCGTCTTCATGACGGGCAAGCCGACCTTCTTCGACGACATCCCATGCCATGTCAGCCGCTCTGGCTATACCGGCGAAGATGGCTGCGAGATTTCTGTCCCGGCACGCAAAGCTGATGAGATGGCACGCACGCTTCTCGGTCATGATGATGTGGAGCCGATCGGCCTTGGGGCACGTGATTCACTGCGTCTTGAAGCAGGGCTATGCCTCTATGGTCACGACATTGACGAGACCACAACGCCGATTGAGGCTGCGCTTACATGGTCAGTCGGAAAACGCCGTCGGGAAGAAGCCAATTTTCCAGGCGCGGAAAAAATCCTGGGGCAGATTGCAGATGGTGCGCCACGTAAGCGCGTCGGCATCCGTCCGGAAGGAAAAGGCCCGGCACGGGAAGGCGCAGAAATTCATGACGCAGATGGAAATGTGATTGGCGCCGTAACTAGTGGCGGCTTCGGTCCCACGGTCAACGCACCTGTCGCCATGGGATATGTCACCAAGGGATTTGCAAAAGTAGGAACGCCACTCACGCTGATGGTGCGTGGCAAGCCGCGAGCAGCAGAAGTGGCGGCTATGCCTTTCATTGAAAAGAGATATCGCAAATAGAATGTGCCCACGGCACACGAGAATTGATAACGGGGATTGAGAATTATGAGCACTGTCAAATTTACCGAAGACCATGAATGGGTTCTTGTTGAAGGAGATGTCGCCACCATCGGCATCAGCAATTACGCCCAGGAACAATTGGGCGATGTTGTCTTCGTCGAACTTCCCGATGTTGGCAAAGAATTGGCCAAAGGAGACGAAGCTGCCGTTGTTGAATCTGTTAAAGCAGCAAGTGAAGTCTACGCGCCAATCACTGGCGAAATTGTAGAGATCAATGGCGTACTGGATGAGACACCTGCAAAGGTGAATGAAGACGCGGAAGGCGCTGGCTGGTTCGTCAAAGTGAAGCTGAGCGACACCAGCGAACTAGAAGAGCTGATGGACGAAGCGGCTTACAACACCTTCACTGCAGGATTGGACTGAACATATGCGTTATCTGCCGCTGACTGAGCCTGATCGCCAGGCCATGCTTGCCCGCATCGGCGCGGGTTCCATTGATGATCTTTTTGTCGATGTGCCGCAAGAGGCCCGTCGGGAAGGTCTCGTTGATCTGCCCACGCGCCAGGGTGAGTTGGAAGTTGAGCGGATCTTGGGTGCCATGGCAGCGAAAAACACGCCTGCCGGTTCAGTTCCGTTTTTCGTCGGTGGCGGGGCGTATAAGCACCACGTTCCAGCAACGGTGGATCATCTTATTCAGCGGTCAGAGTTCCTGACTGCCTACACGCCCTACCAACCGGAAATTTCTCAAGGGACGCTGCAATATCTCTTTGAATTCCAGACCCAGGTCGCAATGCTGACAGGCATGGATGTGGCGAATGCCTCCATGTATGACGGTTCAACCGCGTGCGGCGAAGCTGTCTTGATGGCGCATCGGATCACCCGGAAAAAGAAGGCTGTCCTGTCCGGCTCGCTGCACCCGCATTATCGTGCCGTGGTTGAGAACCTGTCAGACTTCGCGGGCTATGAGATCGATCCCGGTGCGCCCGTCATTGATGGCACGGAAGATATTATTGCCCGCATCGATGATGAGACATCGTGTGTTGTCGTGCAGAACCCGGATTTCTTCGGCAATGTGCGTGATCTGCGCGCCATAGCTGATGCAGCGCACGCGAAGAAAGCGCTGCTGATTGTTGCCTTTACAGAAGTCGTCTCTCTTGGGCTTGTGACGCCACCCGGTGAAATGGGCGCTGACATTGTTGTGGGTGAAGGTCAGTCAATTGGTAATGCACTCAACTTTGGCGGCCCCTATGTGGGACTCTTCGCGGCCAAGCAAAAATATGTGCGGCAGATGCCCGGACGCCTTTGCGGTGAGACGGTTGACGCGGAGGGAAAGCGTGGTTTCGTGTTAACGCTCTCGACACGTGAGCAGCATATCCGCCGTGAGAAGGCCACCAGCAACATCTGTACGAATTCTGGATTGTGTTGTCTGGCTTTCACGATTCACTTGTCTCTGTTGGGAGAAGAAGGGTTTGGCCGTCTGGCACGGATCAATCATGCCAATGCTGTGAAACTCGCCGATCAGCTGAGCGCCATTGAAGGTGTGGACGTTGTGACGCCGACCTTCTTCAATGAATTCACCATCCGGACGTCTAAGAATGCCCGCGATCTCATCGATGAGATGGCCGACAAGGGCGTGCTCGCTGGAGTGCGGGTGTCGAGGCTCTGGCCCGGCGAAGATAGCCTGGATGATCTGGTGGCAGTTGCATCGACTGAGATCAACACCGATGAAGACCGCGCTGCGTTTGCAAGCACGCTGAAGGAGGTGCTGTCATGAGCGGCATGAACAAACAAGGCCGTCCAACAGGCGTCGGCGAGCTTGGCGACGCTGCCCGCAAAACATTCACTGGAAATCGTGGATTGGCGCAGGAAGAGCTGCTGATTTTTGAACGGGACAGCGGTGCCTGTGGCGTGGATCTGGACGAACCCGAGACGTTTGAAGATCGCCTGGGTGGTAATCGTCGCAAAGGTAGCATCGGGCTTCCTGGCCTCTCCGAACCCGATGTAATGCGCCACTATGTGCGCCTCTCCCAGAAGAATTACGCGATTGATGCAGGTCTTTATCCTTTGGGGTCGTGCACCATGAAACACAATCCGCGCCTCAACGAAAAGATCGCGCGGCTTCCAGGCTTTGCCGATGTGCACCCACTGCAGCCAACCAAAACAGCGCAGGGCGCGCTTGAACTGATTGAGCTCGTTGCCCATTGGCTGAAGGTTCTCACTGGCATGCCTGCCGTTGCCATGTCACCCAAAGCAGGCGCACATGGGGAACTCTGCGGAATGATGGCCATTCATGCAGCGCTGGAAGCACGCGGTGAAGGCGACACCCGGACCCGTGTTCTCGTGCCCGAAAGCGCGCACGGAACAAACCCGGCGACGGCAGCTCTCTTGGGCTACACGGTGGATTCTATCCCAGCGACAGAAGATGGGCGTGTGGATGTAGCAGCATTCAAGGCAAAGCTCGGGCCTGATGTGGCCGCGATTATGCTCACCAACCCGAACACATGTGGCCTCTTTGAAAAAGACATCAAAGAGATCGCAGATGCTCTTCATGATGTTGGTGGATACTTCTACTGCGATGGGGCGAACTTTAACGCCATTGTGGGGCGTGTACGGCCGGGCGATCTTGGCGTTGATGCAATGCACATCAACCTGCACAAGACGTTCTCGACACCTCACGGTGGCGGAGGCCCCGGTGCAGGGCCGGTCGTGCTCTCCGAGGCTCTCGCTCCATTTGCGCCGCTTCCCTGGGTTATTGAGCGCAACGGCCGTCTGAAATTTGCTGATGTGCCCGAGCAGGTGGAAGAAGTCGGCGGCAGCAGCTTTGGCCGTATGACCGCTTTCCACGGACAGATGGGCATGTTTGTCCGAGCCGCGGCCTACATGTTGAGCCACGGGTCGGACGGTCTGCGACAGGCGGCGGAAGACGCGGTGCTCTCCGCAAACTATGTGCTGGCATCTTTGAAAGACACTATGTCGGCACCCTTCGAAGGTCCGTGCATGCACGAAGCCCTCTTCGATGATGCCTTCCTGAAGGACACTGGTGTTGAAACACTCGACTTTGCGAAGGCCATGATCGATGAAGGCTACCACCCAATGACCATGTACTTCCCTCTGGTGGTGCATGGCGCCATGCTGGTGGAGCCGACGGAGAGCGAGTCCAAAGACAGTCTCGATCTCTTTATCGATACGCTGGCGGATCTCGCCAAAAGTGCAAAAGAGGGCGACGTAGACCGTTTCTCCGGCGCGCCGTATCTTGCACCGATGCGCCGGTTGGATGAGACACAGGCAGCCCGCAAGCCGGTGCTCACCTGGTCACCGCCGGCTCCCGCTCAAGCCGCAGAATAAGACACAAACAAAAAGGCCCAGGTTTCTGGACCTTTTTTTTAGGTACGATTCTTGTCACTCTTGACAAGTTTGGCGCCAGACCCCATTCTTGTCAAAGATGACAAGAATGGGGTGCCTCATGGCCCGCGCAAAGATAGAAGATGAACGCAAAGAGCAGATCCTCCGGGCCTTTGAGGCCTGTGTGATCCGTCACGGTCTGGCGAAAACCACCCTGCAAAAAGTGGCTGATGAAGCAGGTCTACCAAGAAGCCTGGTGCGTTATTTCGTCGGCAATCGGGATTCCATGGTCGATCTGCTCATCGTGCGGATGATTGATCGGGGGGAAGAAACCCTCTCGGACGCACAGCAGGCGGACAGAGCCAATACCCTCAACGATCTCATCGATACCGTGTTTGACAGAACATTCGGCGATGAAACATCAAACAATGTGGTTGGCGAGCTTTGGTACCTGGCGCAGCGCGACGTGACAATCAGGTCCAGACTGGCCGATATGTACGGACGGATCACAGACGCCCTCGTCGCGCAGATGACCATCGAAGAGATTGGTCCTGGTTTGGCTGAGCGCGAAGATGTGGCGCATGCCTTGCTCTCTCTGGCTTACGGCGAAGCTAGTTTTATCGACGTTGGTCTCTCCAAACCAAATTCAATTTCGACCAGGCGGCTGGCGGATGCTCTCGTGAGAGAGCTCGCCGACGCTTCGGACACCTGACACCTGTTTCAGAAAGGAAACCTTATGAAGAAGATCATTCTTGGCGGGCTTGCCGTCATTCTGGTTGTCGCTATCGGAGCGGGTCTCTACTTCAAGCGCGAAATTGATCGGGCGGCCTTTGCGGCCACGCTGTTCAATGGCTCTGAACAATATGAAAACTTCAACCGTTTGGCAGATCTCTATCCCGTCAACACAATGACGGCATCAGAAGCCCCATTCGACTTCCCGGACGGGGAGGTAGCACCACTGCCAACGTCGTTTATGTACAAGGGCCAGACTGTTGATACGGAAACCTTCCTCGCGGAGACTGATACAAGCGCTGTGTTTGTAATCAAAGACGGCAAGGTGCGCACTGAACGCTACATGCTGACAGGCGGACGTGATGTGAACTGGCTTTCCATGTCAGTGGCCAAAAGCTTCATCTCTGCAGCCGTAGGCATCGCGATTGAAGAAGGCCACATCACCAGTATTGAAGAGCCCATCACGAAATATGCGCCATCGCTCGCTGGCTCTGCCTATGACGGGGTGAGGATCAAGGACATCCTGCAAATGTCGTCGGGGGCGGCGTGGAACGAGGATTACAATGATCCAGACTCCGACATTAATCGCTTTGGCCGGATCATGGCTCTTGGCGGCTCGTTTAATGAATTCGCAGCGACGCTGAAACGCGACAAGGAACCTGGAACGCGCAATCACTACAACTCTACTGACACACAGGTGCTTGGTATGCTTCTGGTGAATGCGACGGGACGCACCGTTGCCGACTACATGGAAGAGAAGCTCTGGAAGCCGCTCGGCATGGAATCTGATGCCTATTGGCTCATCGATAGTGAAGGCATGGAAATGGCCTTCGGTGGCCTCAATGCCACGGCGCGAGACTACGCGAAATTGGGCGAACTTTATCGTCTGGGTGGTAACTGGAATGGTGAGCAGATTGTTCCGGCAGATTGGGTAAGTGCCTCAGTTACGCCAGATGCCCCCCATTTGCTGCCTGAAACCAAGCTCGCAGAAGGAGACTTCTTCCCGGTGGGCTATGGCTACCAGTGGTGGGTCCCTGCGAGCACGGAAGGGGAGTATTCCGCCATTGGAGTCTACAATCAGTTCATCTTTGTAAATCCGACAAAAGGCACGGTAATTGTCAAGCTATCGGCCAACAGCGACTACGCGACGTCATTGGACGAGAGCGCCTACCGGGAGATGGAGACAATGGAATTCTTCCGGGAGATCGCAGATCAGCTTTAACTGGGTTTACCGAATCGCATAACGTGGATCAGGCACCTCTCACCCACGAGAGGTGCCTTTTTCGTGGGGGATCGTGTGACTGAAGCTGAGTTTTTGGAGCTTGCCTGCCGTAACGAGAGCAACAAGGTGATCCTCGAGCGTTTGCCGGACCTGGAACTGGGCGATGCCTGGCTTGTTTCTGGCAGCCTCTTTCAGACCGTCTGGAATGATCTGACCAGCCGTCCTCTGACCCATGGCATCAAAGACTATGACATCTTCTACTTCGACCCGGACACGTCCTGGGAGGCAGAGGACGCGGTGATCAAACAAGCCACTGACCTTTATGCGGATCTGGGAGTGGATATTGAATTCAAGAACCAGGCCCGGGTTCACCTTTGGTACGAGGAGAAGCACAACATCTCCTATCCGCCATTAAGGACCTCCTGCGAGGGGATTGATCGATTTCTGGCCATCGGGAATATGGTCGCAATCCAGCCCTTAGAGAAGGGCGAGAGACGGTTCTATGTGCCGGGCCTTACAGACATGGCCGCGATGCGCATCCGTCCCAACAGGGCAGGGAACTTCGTCAAAGACCGCTATGATGAGAAATGCGCCCGCTGGAAACAGTTCTGGCCAGAGCTCACCATTGAAGTGGCCTAGCAGCCACAAAAAACCCCGCGGAGCTTGGAGCCACGCAGGGTTTTGAGTTTCCAACACGAGCGTAGTGCGTGTTTTCTTCTTTCTTCACTGGCTAGGCGCAGCTTCAAGCGCCTCATTCTCGATTCTGCATCTTGCGTCTACGCAGGCGCGCAAAGCCAATAAAGTTTTCTCAATGTCGTTGCCATCTGTGTCGCCGTCGAAATAGCCCAACGCGGCCATTCTTTGCTGAAAGAACTTTTCCCGCTCACGGCCACCAATCTCAATGCTTCTAGCGTACTGCTCGTACCCTTCGTCCCATTTGTCATTTTGAATGAGCATAAACCCATAATTCAGAACAAAGCTGTCGTTGTCTGGTGCAAGCGTAGCGGCCTGTTCCGCATCAGCTAGTGCTTCAGTCGGTCGGTTTGCTAAGTGCAGCGTCCATGATTTTGCAAACCAATAGGTCGGGTTGTTGGGATTCAGTTTTAACGCGCCATCAAAGTCAGCAATGGCGAGATCGTACGTCTCGGCCGCATAGTGGGCTAGTCCTCGGTTAAATCTAGCCGAAAGGTAGTTGGGATCAATTTCCAGCGCTTTTGTGTAATCGCGAACCGCAGTGTCATGGTTGCCTAAAAAGGCGTGCGCATTGCCTCTGTTCCCAAATGCCAAAGGCTCATCTGGAGACAATGATAGAGCTTGATTGTAGTCTTCCATCGCTTGTTCGTACTGAACCAGTCCAGCATTTGCGACTCCTCTGTTTATGTATGCATTTACATATTGAGGGTTCATTTTGAGTGCTGCATCAAAGTCTTCGATTGCCGCCTCATACAATTGCATCACTACTTTTGTTTTGCCTCGGTTTTGAAATGGCACTGGATGAGGCAAGATCTCAATGGCTCTATCGTAGTCGGCAATTGCTTTTCCAAATTGACCGATTTTGTGATTGGCCGTACCACGGGCATTATAGATCTGCATAAATGCGCCGGGCTGGTCGCCCAATTGACCTGCTTCTATGACAGAGATGATATTGTCGCAAGCAACTAGGTCAGCAGCGGAACACTTGGCGAACCACTCATCAACGTCCTGCGAGGTAACTGCGTAAGCTCCATGAGCACCGAAAAATACGAATGCTAAAGCAAACAAAATGTTCAATCGTATTCCTGATTTCATGGAACACTCGCCCCTAAGTAAAAACAAGAGTCTACTTGATGTTGGACTCCATTGGCAGTTTTTCTGGGCGGCTATTGTGCCTGTCGTGCGGTTACATAGGTATGGTCACCAGCTCTGAGGTACTTACCAAATTCCCACAAAAAACCCCGCGGAGCTTTGAGCCACGCGGGGTTTTGATGTTTTTGTCGAAGCGCCTAAAGCGTTTCCAGGAAAAGTGGGCTTCCGGTTTTCCGTCCGGAAACGCGACAAAACAAACTAGTGTAGCTTGTCTTTGACTTCGGCGATTGACTTGTCAATCAGCTGAGCAGCGCGGTCACCGTCGAGCTTCTCTTCAATGATCTTACGAGCAGCAGAGACAGCAATGTCAGCTGCCACGGCACGTACTTCCTGAAGCGCTTGAGCTTCCGCCTGGCCAATCTTGTCTTCAGCCAACTGCGTCCGGCGTTCAACCTGCTGAGCCAAGTTTTCCTTGGTCTCGATGGCGAGGCGCTCCGCTTCTGCCCGTGCCTGTTCGACAATAGCTTCGGCTTCTTTCTCAGCGTCGCGCTGCTTGCGCTGATAGCTGGCAAGAACCTGTTGGGCTTCTTCGCGAAGCTTGCGGGCTTCATCGAGCTCAGTCTTGATGTCGTCTGCTCTCTTATCAAGCGCAGCTGTCACCATTCCGGGCACGCCGAAATAGAAAAGCAGGCCCACAAAGATACTGAAGCTCACTAGAACCCAGAAATTTGCATCTTGTAGCATCTGTCCAGATCCCTTTAAGCGAGTTCGCCGTCAACGGCGCGTTCGGCAGCTGCACGATCACTATCGCCCAGCAGTTGCTGTGTGATGGCGTCGGCAACATCAACCGCTACGTCCCGAACGTTGGTGAGCGCTTGGGTCTTCGTAGCATCAATCCGTTTTTCAGCGTCTGCGATGCGTGCCGCCAGCTGACCTTCAAGATCTGCCCGATGCGCGTCTGTTTCTGCTGTCAGGCGATCCCGCGTTTCCTGCGCAATCGAATGAGCTTTGGTGCGGGCTTCAGCAAGAGCTGTTTCGTAAGACGCAATGGCGTCATCCGTGTCGCTTTTGAGCTGAGCAGCCGTGTCGAGATCGTCTGCAATACGGTCGCGGCGTTCTTCAATAACGGTCGCAATCCGCGGCAGGGCGACCCGCGCCATGACGAGGTAGAGAACGCCAAAGACGAGCGTCAACCAAATGAGCTGAGGCGCGAAGGTGGCAAAATCTAACTGAGGCATATGCCTGTCTCCTGAGACTCAATCACCAATCCTGGAAGGAAGGCATTGAGGCGTTTCGCGGACACCGGTGACCAGAAAGCCACCGGTGACATGCGAAAGAGGACTGTCTTCGAGGTCTACTTAAAGAACGAAGAGCAGGATCAGTGCAACAACAAGACCGAAGAGGCCTGTTGCTTCAGCAAGGGCGAAGCCCAGCAGCAGGTTAGGGAACTGTGCTGGTGCAGCAGCTGGGTTCCGCAGTGCGCCTGCCAGGTAGTTACCAAAAATGTGGCCGATGCCAACGCCAGCGCCTGCAAGGGCGATACAAGCGATACCAGCGCCAATGAGCTTTGCTGCTTCAGGTTCCATGTCCGTGTCTCCAGTAATGCGGGTCGGATTGTCCCGGCCCTCTTTCAGTTAATCTTTGAGGCAATGTGCCCCGTTCTAAAGCGAAAAGGCGCGGCCTCTTAGTGCAGATGCAACGCGTCGTTGAGATAGATGCAAGTCAGGATGGCAAACACGTAAGCCTGCAGGAATGCCACCAGAATTTCGAGGCCGGTAAAGGCCACCATGAAGGCGATCGGCGCAATCGCAAGACCTGTGAAAAGGCCCCCGGCGCCAAGAAAGCCGATCACAAAACCCGCGAACACTTTCAGCATCGTATGTCCGGCCATCATATTGGCGAAAAGGCGAACAGAAAGGCTGATCGGGCGGGAGAGATAGGAAATAACTTCAATCACAACGATCAGCGGCAATAGAACAGCCGGCAGGCCTTTCGGCACGAAGAGTGAGAGGAAGTGGAAACCGTGCTTCACAACACCAATAAGCGTCACACCGATGAAGATGAAGAGCGCCAGCGCAAACGTCACAATGATGTGGCTGGTGGTGGTGAAAGAGTAGGGAAGCATGCCCAGCATGTTTGAAAAGAGCACAAACATGAAAAGCGTGAAGATGAACGGGAAGTAGTTCTGACCCGCTTTGCCCACATTGTCGCGCACCATATTGGCAACAAATTCGTAGGAAAGCTCGGCAATTGACTGCCAGCGGCCCGGGACCATGGCACGTCCGCTCATCGCAAACACGGTCAGGCTGATGATGCCGATCGCTGCAAACACCATCCACATAGAAGCGTTGGTGAAAGACGCGTCAATGCCACCGAAATGGATTGGAATAATCGGCGTCACTTCAAACTGGTGCATCGGATCTATGCCGAGGCCGCCGCTTTCTTGGTCTGCTGCTGACACGCTATTTGCCCTTACTTGTCACCGGACGGATCGTCCGACTTGCCCACCTGTTCCGCTGCATCGGCTGCCAGTTTCTGCGCCGTACGAAACACATTTAAAATTCCTGCGGCCATTCCCAGAAAGAAGAAGGTGAGCAAGCCCCAAGGCTTTGTGCCCAACAGATCATCAAAGATCCATCCGATAACGCCCCCGGCAACCAGCCCTGCAACCATTTCGGTCGAAAGTCTAAATGCCATGCCGATGGCGGTACTTCGTCTTCCAGTCTCGGCCGGCTCAGGGTTTTTCTGCCGATGGGCCTCCGTGTGGGCGCGGATTTTAGCGTCGAGCGCCGCAAGATCAGACTTATTGTCCGTGCCAGCGTCGCCTGTATCGCCGTTACGTTCTGTCGGGGTCTTCATGGTACCGACCGAACCTCCGCGTTCCTCACGAAACCCCTGCAAAACTGCAGAATTTCGCCTCAAGCCGGGCGCACCCTACTTGGGCACCAGAACCCTGTCAAGGAAGTCTGAGAGGGCCCCAAGTGCTTGAAAAACAACACCAAATCAGAGCTTTTCGCAGGTGCGTCAATTGGCCTCCAGGCCAAGCTGATTCCTTTGGTGAGGAGGGCCGGGAGAGGTCGGACGGAAGCGGCAAATTTCCTCAGTTTCGCCCGCTGTGTCCTCAGAACGGGAGTTTATAGCTTTTCCTCCAAACCCACATGTCACCCTCGGGCTTGACCCGAGGGTCCAGGCAGCTTCTCGACACCCAATGCATCCCTGATGTCGAGCACGAAGATGTCACCATGCGCCCCCGAAACTTTTGCACACCGGTTTTCTGCAGCCAGCAATTGTTTCAGCTACTCTTCGAAGCATCCTTCTGACACCCAAATTTGTCGCTACATCTGTCGCTCCGCAGCCGCATGATTGTAGAAAACCATATGTAGTAAATATTGTTGCGTTGTTTTCTGAGCGCGGGAGTCTCTGATGTTTCCACAAGAATACAATTTTGTGTGTTTTGGGTTGGCCGCGGGAGCTTGGTTTTTTGGGTATTCGGCGTTTCAGGGATTTTTGACTTTGTTTTTGAAAGACCGTTCACCTGAGGGATTAAGGGCGTTTCGGGCCGTTAAGGATAAGGCGAAGCTACAAGCAAAATTCCTCGACTATCGAGGCGAGTTGGTTCTTACGTTCGGTCGCCTTCCGTTTCCGTGGATGTGTGCGATCATCACGTTTGTGAGTTGCAAGTATTTCGGATTGGATGGATAGAAGGAACTACCGCCCCTGTTTGATGTTGCATCAGCTTTTGAAGTCC
The DNA here is from genome assembly GCA_965283695.1 of uncultured Parvibaculaceae bacterium. Classification (GTDB taxonomy): domain Bacteria; phylum Pseudomonadota; class Alphaproteobacteria; order Parvibaculales; family Parvibaculaceae; genus Mf105b01. The sequence goes on from CBDIPP010000002.1 coordinate 71,965, forward strand.
GCGAGATGCCTTTCGAGGCAGGCATTCGGTATTACCTGATGTCGGATGGAACGCTGCCTGAGACCAACCTTGCCGGCAAGGTGGTATCAATTTTTGCTAGTATAGTAGATTTTGCTTGGAGTTTATCTCTAATTCTTGCCGCTATTCTGATTGTTCTTATTTTATTTTTGGAACTATTTGGAGTTTTTGCCGCAGTTACTATCTACTTTATTTCCGGTTCCCCTACGCCAGGTGGAAAATTCGACGCATATTTGAATTTTACGTCTGTGTTGATTGCCAAGACAAGAAAAGTCCTTTTATACGCTGCGGCATTTGGTGTTTCAGCTTTTCTTTTGGGCGGGCCTTGGTCAACTAACTGAGAGACAGGGGCAGCGTATGCCCAGATTTCCAGAATTACGGCGACAGTGCACTAATTCGGGGCTGGTTTGTGGAGGCCTTAGAAGGGGAGGGACCAGAGAATGGCGCGGCTCACGCGTGGTGTCGTTCCGGGTGTTCCCCATCATGTCATGCCCGGGACAAGCCCGGTAATGACACAAGGAACTTAGAGCCGCCTTAAACTGCTTCGCGAATGCGCTCAGCTGCTTCCAGATCGACGGAAACAAGGGTGGAAACACCCCGCTCCTGCATCGTGACGCCGAAGAGGCGGCTCATCCGTGCCATTGAGAGGGCGTGGTGAGTGATGATCAGGAAGCGTGTATCCGTTGTGCGGACCATTTCTTCCATCAAATCGCAGAAACGCTCGACATTTGCATCATCCAGAGGGGCGTCAACCTCATCGAGGACGCAGATCGGTGATGGATTGGTGAGGAAGACCGCGAAGATCAGCGACATAGCTGTCAGCGCCTGCTCACCGCCTGAGAGCAGCGACATGACCTGAAGGCGTTTGCCAGGAGGCCGGGCCATGATTTCGAGGCCAGCTTCCAGTGGATCGTCTGATTCTGTGAGCTTGAGATGGGCTGTTCCGCCCCCAAACAGATGGGTAAAGAGCCGGGTGAAGTTCTCATTCACCGTATCAAAGGCTTCCAGCATCCGCTGGCGGCCTTCTTTGTTGAGACTGGAGATGGCCTGACGGAGCCGCGCAATCGCCGCTTCCAGGTCTTCGCGCTCGCGCATCATCGTATCGAGCTGTTCGTTGAGCTCCTGGGCTTCTTCGTCTGCGCGAAGGTTTACACCACCAAGGTTTTCCCGCTCGCGTTTCAGCTTTTCAAGCTTGGTCTCAATCTGCTCAAGATCCGGCAGTTCATCGCCCTCCTTGAGTTCAACGAGAGCGAGTGCGTCTTCTGGTTCGCATTCCAGGACTTCCCGGATGCGGGCCTCTGCGTCAGATTTGCGTTCCCGAGCGCCGTCAACCAGGCCATCGATCCGAGCGCGATCTTCCCGAGCGCCAGACAAGGCCGTTTGGGTTTCGCGCGCAATCTTGTCGCATTCGGCAAGATTGTTCTCTGCAGCAGCGAGTGCATCAGCAGCTTGCGTCCGTGTTGCTTCAGCCTCTGAAATTTGCGTCAGAAGAGCACCACGTTTCTCTTCGATCTGAGCCGGAACCTGTTTCAGTTCTTCCAGCTGAGCCGCTGTCTCGGTGTTGCGGGTTTCAAGCGTCTCGATTTGGCGTGTTGCATTTGTGGAGCGAAGCTCCCAGGCACCGCGCTCTTCGCCAATTGCTTGCAAGCGGCGCTGGCGCGCCTGCGCGTCTCGGTTGAGACCTTCAAGAGCCGCGCGGGCTTCCGAGAGAGCAAGACGCAGTTTGCCGACATCTTCACGTGCAGCACTGACCCGTTCCTGAAGCTCATCGCCCGGCCGCAAACCTTCAAAAGAGGCGCGGCTTTCTTCCAATGTGCGTTTTACATCCGTGAGGTCACCTGTAAGACGCTCTTCAGCTTCTGTAAGTGCGGCCAAACGGTTCAGCTGCGCAGACGCCTGACGTTCTGCATCGCTCAGAGCTTTGCGGAGATTAGCCTCTGCAGATTGGGCTTCCCGCAATGCCTGCCGGCTTTCCCGCTCGCGCGAGGCTGCCTCTTCCACTTTAACACGCGCTGCTTCATAGGCGTCACGCAGATCCCGCATGGTAGCGCGTGCAGCTTCAATCTCCGCTTCGAGGTCTGCAAGACGGTTGCGTTGCTCAAGACGTTTCGCTGCAGAAGTTGGGGCGTCAGCGGCGGCGGTATATCCGTCCCAACGCCACAAATCACCCGCGACTGAGACCAGACGCTGACCCGGCTTCAATTGGGCCTGCAAAGCCTTGCCCTGTTCAGCCGAAACGAGACCAATTTGTCCAAGGCGTCTGGCAAACGCTGCCGGTCCACGGACAACAGATGACAATGGACGCGCAGCTTCTGGAAGCGCTGCATCGCCGTGTGCTTCCACAAGATCCCAATGGATCGGCGCGGCGCTGTCTGTAGGAACGGAAAGATCATCACCCAACGCAGCACCAAGGGCCTTCTCATAGCCGGGTTCAACGGTGACCGCATCGATAAGAGGAGGCCAAAGTCCGCCTTCATCAACCGCGAGCATGTCTGCAATTGTTTTTGCTTCCGCTGACAGGCCTTCAAGTTCCCGCTCAGCGCCTTGAAGAGGCTCGCGCTTTTCAGCTTCATCAGCACGTGCTGCACGAAGGGCTTCTTCCGCGGCAAGGGCGACCTTCTCAGCTTCCTCAGCGCGGGCCATGGCTTCTTCAAGCTCTGCCCCTTGCTGCGCAATCGCGGCTTTCTTTTCTTCCGCGTCCGCGAGCGTTGCCCGCTCCGTCGCAATATCGCTCAACTGAGAGGCGAGCTTTTCAATGCGCTGTTCGCCTTGTTGAATGGAGCGCTCCAGGCTTTGACGTTCCGCTGCCAAAGCAGCAGCTTCCTGCGAAAGCGTGTCCAGTTCGTTTTCCCGAGTCTGCAGTGCTTCGCTTGTCTCTGTGACTTTGGTACGTGCCACCTCATGCGCTTCAGCCTGCGAAGCATCCTGGGACTTGAGCTCAGCTTCTTCAGCAGTGAGTTTTTCAAGTGCTTCGCGGGTGTCGCTCATAAGCTCACGTTCGCGTGCAATGTCCTGCGTGATCTGTTCAAGACGGGCAACAAGCTGTGCGGCCTGTTCTTTGGCGCGGGCTTCTTCTGCGTCGAGATTTTCCCGGGCAACAGTCAGACGATGAAGACCGGCAGCCGCATGAGCTTCTGCGTCACGCAACTCAGGAAGTTTTTCTGAAGCCTGTGCTTGCGCCGTGGAGGCCGCTGCCGCCAATTGGGTCAGCTCAGCAACGCGGGCATCTGTTTCTGTGAGACGTTTTTCTTCTTCACCAAGTGTTTCGGTGGCGTTTGCCCATTTCATGTGAAGCACAGTGGCTTCTGCCCGACGAATGTGCCCGGACAGGTTCCGGTAACGCGTTGCCTGCCGCGCCTGCCGCTTAAGACCAGCGAGCTGAGTTTCAATCTGCACCACTACATCATCAAGACGGGTGAGATTTGTCTCTGCCGCTTTGAGTCGCAACTCCGCCTCATGACGACGGGTGTGGAGGCCGGTAATGCCAGCGGCTTCTTCCAGAATTCGGCGACGGTTCACGGGTTTAGACGCAATCAGCTGTCCAATTTGTCCTTGGCGAACCAGTGCTGGGGAGTGTGAGCCGGTGGAAGCATCGGCAAACAGAAGTTGCACATCGCGTGCGCGAACGTCTTTGCCATTGATGCGATATTGTGAGCCCGCGTCTTTCTCAATACGGCGCGATACTTCCAGTATGTCGGACTCGTTATAGGCCGCAGGCGCGCTGCGATCTGCATTATCGATCGTCAGAACGACTTCTGCATTGTTCCGCGCCGGCCGCCCAGCGGTCCCTGCGAAGATCACGTCTTCCATGCCGGACCCGCGCATGTTTTTGAACGAGTTCTCGCCCATAACCCATCGCATGGCTTCCAACAGGTTGGACTTGCCGCACCCGTTTGGGCCGACAACGCCCGTAAGGCCAGGTTCGATCAACAGGTCTGTTGTATCGACAAATGATTTGAATCCAGAAAGACGCAGACGAGAGAACTTCAAGACAGTGTCCGTTATATTAGTGGTTTAAGCCCCTTTGTGATCTGACGAACCTCCCTTGCGATGACTAAGCAAGGGCCCCCCTGTGGCTAAATCGGGTTCGTCAGAACCTCAAAGCAATGGATCACGATTCGGGTAGGTACTTAAGCAAAACCTCTTCGAATTCGGAGAATGACAACGCGCCTTCAATTTTTTCACCGTTTACAAAGAAGGAAGGTGTTGAACGCACACCGTGAACTTCCTGGCCCCGCGCCTGGACGTCTCTTACATGTGCGAAAATTTCTTCGTTCTGGATGCAAGCTTCATAGGCTTCACCTGAAAAACCACCTTGCTTCGCGATGGCTTCGAGGTTCTCTCCAGGATTTCCCTGGAACGCCCATTGAGGTTGTTGCTCAAACAGAACATCGAGGAACTTGTAATAGCGGTTTTCGCCGGAGCATCTGGCCAGCATCACAGCAGCCGTGGCGGCAGGATCAAACGGGAAGGCCCGGATCACCCAGCGCACTTTTCCCGTTTCGATGTATTTCTCTTTGATCTCTGGAAAGCTCTGCAGGTGAAACGCCGCACAGTGATTGCAGGTAAGCGAAGCATATTCATAGACCGTGACGGGCGCATCGTCCGCACCGAGTGCGTAATCGCCCATGGGTCCCGCGACTGCCAGAGCGTCGGTCACCTCCGGATCACCGGTCGCCGCGGCGCCAGCCCCGTTCCCGTTGGAATTCATGAAGGCGAAGGCCACCAGAATGAGGACCAGCAGGGCACCGCCCCCGATCAGCAAATTGCGCTTATTTTGTTCCAATTTTAAATATCCCTACTAGATGTTGCGTGATTATAGGCTTCTTGTCCGGTCTCTCAACCGATCCTTTCGCTTGCAAACGGCAGAGAATCGGGACTTAGCGCCGTCTGGTGCCGGGGCGGTTGGGCCGTTTCTGGGAGCCAAGCACCCGACGTCCGAGCTCTTCCAGGGAGGTGCGGAGCGCATCTGACTGGATTTGTGCCGTTTCGGACTGCAGAGTCGCCTCTTGGCTAGGCGACAATGTGGCAATCTGCCGTTTTCGATTGGGTTTCGGCAGCGGCAGCGGCGCCTGAATGAGCTTGATCCGCGTCACCGCCTGGTAGCCGTAATAGGAGTTGATCCGTTCAAGGATTTGCGGCTCCTGGTGGGCAAATTCCAGGGCCCCAGGTCCGTCGACCCTCACCGTGAGGGTGGCCCCTTCTGACCGTCTGGGGTTTTCATTCGATTTAGTGCGGGGGAACGCGAGCTTTTCCGGCATGGACAGGCCCGACAGGGACGCCCCCACAATCTCCGGCCAATGGCGGACAATATGGTCCTGCTGGAAGCCGCGCGCCTTGAACACATTGCGGGCGGTCGCGGCAATCTGTTTGGCAACAGGCAACGGCACTCTGGCGCGCCGTGGTGGTCGGAAGGTAGACATGGGGTGAGTGTGCCCCATTTTGTGGGGGAGCGCGATGGGACGATCTGTCCTCATCGACCAAACAGGTAGGAAATAGTGTGAGACCTCCCAAAGCGTCAGATCTGTTGACCTGGTACGACGCCCACGCGCGTCGTCTGCCCTGGCGCGCATTGCCGGGCGAGACCGCAGACCCTTATGCGGTCTGGTTGTCAGAGATCATGTTGCAGCAAACAACGGTCGCGACTGTTGGGCCCTATTTCCAGAAGTTCCTGGCCAAATGGCCCCGCGTGGGTGACCTAGCCGCTGCCGACATAGATGAAGTCATGCATGCCTGGGCAGGCCTTGGCTATTACAGCCGAGCCCGCAACCTGCATGCCTGTGCAAAACAGGTGGCCGATGAACATGGCGGTACCTTTCCGGACAATGAAGAGGGTCTCTCAGCACTTCCCGGTATCGGCCCCTACACCGCGGCAGCCGTCGCCTCCATTGCCTTTGATCGGTCTGCTGTCGTGGTCGATGGCAATGTTGAGCGGGTGATCGCGCGCATCTTTGATATTCGCGAACCGCTGCCTGGCGCGAAGAAACCCATCAAGGAAATGACGGCGACGTTGACGCCAAAAAAACGTCCCGGCGATTTCGCCCAAGCCATGATGGACTTGGGCGCCACCATCTGCACGCCCCGGCGTCCGTCCTGTGACAGATGTCCCTGGAGTAAATCCTGTCAGGCCTTGAAAGCAGGGGACCCGGAAACACTTCCGGTGAAGGCACCAAAAAAGCAAAAGCCGACCCGCAAGGGAGCAGCCTTTTGGACAGTGCGCAAAGACGGCGCCATCCTCCTTCGCAAGCGTCCTCCCAAAGGCCTGCTCGGCGGCATGATGGAAGTGCCCTCAACACAGTGGGTTGAGGAGACACGCGAAGAAGATACGCTTCTCACTGAAGCGCCACTTGCAAAGTCCAGATGGAAAAAACGGGTGGGGCAGGTGCGCCACACCTTCACCCACTTTCATTTGGAGCTCGGCCTCTACGAGGCATCCGTACCCCTAAAGGCAAAAGCCGACGGCGAATGGGTGCTTCCTGAAAATCTGGGAGACCATGCACTGCCGACCCTCATGAAGAAGGTGGTGGCTCTAGCGCTCTCCGATGAAAATGAAAACGCCGGGCCACTCTTTAAAGCAACCCGGCGCAAATAGTTTCAGTTTCTGACTGCGATCAGCTGGCGTAAATCTCTTTCCGCACTTTCTGCCGAAGAAGGTCGATGGGCTGCAGTTTGCCGCGTTTCTTGTAGTGCCAGAACGTCCAGCCATTACATGCGGCAGCGCCTTGTACATGTGCACCGATCTTGTGGATCGAGCCGGTAGCGTCTTTACACGCTAGTGTGCCATCCGCACGCACCCGCGCGGCATGGCGGCTGGCTGGATCATAAAGAACGGTGCCAGGTGACAGGAGACCGCGTTCCACAATGGTGCCGAACGGTACGCGGGGCTCTGACTTCTTGGACTGCGTGACCTCAATGTCCTCTGCAGTGCCGGACTTCGTAGACTTCAATCGCTTCTTGGCTGCATCAATGTAAGAAGTTTCGCGCTCCAGACCGATAAAATTCCGGCCGAGCTTCTTTGCCACAGCGCCCGTTGTGCCTGTGCCGAAGAACGGGTCGAGCACAATGTCGCCGGGATTGGTTGTGGAGAGCAGAACGCGATGGAGCAGTGATTCAGGTTTCTGCGTTGGATGGGCTTTAGCGCCGTCGTCCCCTTTAAGGCGTTCGCCGCCGGTGCAAATCGGCAGCACCCAATCAGAGCGCATCTGCACGTCTTCATTGAGCGCTTTCATGGCGTCGTAGTTGAATGTGTATTTGGATTTCTCAGACTTAGATGCCCAGATCAGGGTTTCATGAGCGTTCGTAAAACGCGTACCGCGAAAGTTCGGCATCGGGTTTGTTTTACGCCAGACAACATCATTCATGATCCAGAAACCGAGATCCTGAAGCTTCGCGCCAACCCGGAAAATATTATGGTAGGAGCCGATCACCCAGATGGCACCACTATCTTTCAGGATGCGCCGTGCGGCGGTCATCCACTCATGGGTGAACTGGTCATAGGTTTCAAAGCTCGCGAACTGGTCCCACTTGTCAGTGACGCCATCAACCTTGCTTTGGTCAGGCCGGGTGAGATCACCCTGCAGCTGAAGATTGTAAGGCGGGTCTGCGAAAATAAGATCGACGGATTTTTCCGGCATTGCATTCATGAGTTCAATGCAATCGCCCTGTAGGATTTCGTTGGCCGGCAACCGGCTCATTTGACCTTTACGCCCCACGCTTTACTGCCCCCGTGCGCGCGTCTCAGTCGGTCGGACACGCGGAAAATGATTCATGAAAGTGTTGGGTGAATCATGAGTCTCCATGGTTAACCCCCGGTTAATCCCGGCGAATCATTTTAGGAATCAAAGGCTTAAGGGAGCAACCCACCAAATAGAGTCTGTCTTGGACTCAAGTGCTCAACATGTTGCGTATGGGCTTGTAGGAACGCCGATGGTGCTCGTTAATGCCCAGTCGCTCAATGCCTGACTTATGCACAGCTGTGCCGTATCCGACATTGGTGTCCCAGCCATATCCAGGGAATTTTTTGTCGAGCGCCTGCATCAATCGGTCCCGCGTGACCTTGGCGATGATGGAGGCTGCGGCGATGGAAACGGAGCGTCCATCTCCACCAATTACAGCCTCAGACTTGCAGGGGAGGAGAGGCGTTTTGTTGCCATCCACGAGGGCGCTATCGGGTTGAGTGGAAAGATCCACAACAGCATCCCGCATGGCGTCCATCGTCGCGTTTAGCACATTGCGAACTTCCACCTGCTCAACGCTGCCATAGCCAACACCAACTTCCGCAACGTCCATGATGATGTCATAGAGCGCGTCGCGTTTTTTGGCCGAGAGCCTTTTGCTGTCATCCAATCCGTCGGGAATATGCGCAGGATCAAGCACCACTGCCGCCGCAACCACAGGTCCCGCCCAGGCACCACGGCCAGCTTCATCAATACCGGCAATGCGAAGCTTCGGCGCACCTGCAGCACGTTCCAGACTGAAGTCCGGCCCACCAAAAAGAGAGATCTTTTCACTCATACCCTCAGTGTGCACCGACCTGAGGAGCGACACAAACCGCATTGGAAGGGTGCCCTAAAACAAAGCTAGCTGATCGCCGATCTTTTCCGGCACCTGGAACGATGAACAATCAAGCCCGCCATTCAACGCATGGGTATGGGAGCTTTTGCTGGTGCGAATGCCAAGCTTTTCAGCCGCCAGATCAAAGCGCCGTTTGATCGTCCATGCATAGGGACCATCGCCGCGCATGCGCTTGCCCCATTCTGCATCATATTCTTTGCCGCCCCGCGTATCGCGAATGAGCTTCATCACCTTCCTGGCTTTATCGGGTGCGGTGTCACCAAGCCATTCCTTGAACAGGTCTTTGATTTCATGGGGCAGGCGCAACAGGATGAAGCCCGCCTGTTCCACACCTGCATAGTGAGCCCCGCGCAGAATGCGCTCAATCTCATGATCATTAAGGCCCGGAATGACCGGTGCCACCATCACGCCTGTCGGAATGCTGGCAGCAGACAGAAGCTCAAGAGCCGCCATGCGCCGAGTTGGGGCGCTCGCTCGTGGTTCCATGGCCCGCGCGAGCTTCTTATCCAGCGTCGTGATGGAAAGTGCGACCCGAACCAGGTTCCGCTTTGCCATGGAGGACAGGATGTCGATGTCGCGGGTAACAAGCGCTGACTTGGTGACGATGGTCACCGGATGGTTATAGCGGTCCAGCACTTCCAGCAGCTGGCGCATAATCCGGTAGCGCCGCTCTATGGGCTGATAGGGATCCGTGTTGGTGCCGATGGCGATGGGGCGGACAACATAGTTTGGTTTGGAAAGTTCCCGTTCCAGAAGTGCTGCCGCATTCGGCTTCGCGAACAGACGGCTTTCAAAATCAAGTCCGGGAGAGAGGCCCATATAGGCATGCGTCGGCCGCGCGAAACAATAGACACAGCCATGCTCGCAGCCGCGATAAGGATTGATCGAGCGATCAAAAGGAATATCGGGAGACTGGTTGCGCGTGATGATCTTGCGAGGGGCTTCATCGGTCACCTCCGTCTTAAGGGCTGACTGTTCTTCAATCGTCTCCCAGCCATCATCGAAAGCGGCATAGGAGAGGGGCTCAAACCGCCCGGAAGAATTGGAGCGCGCGCCCCGGCCACGCCGGCCAGTTGGGGGAACCACAGAAGACACGGGGGACGAGGGGGCATCCGGTGTCCTGATATGTGGCGCCGCCTTGGGGATGGAAGGCCGGGAGACCGCTCGGGGGGAAGCGGAAGGGCCGGGGCGCGCTATTCCCTTCTGAATACGCGCCCCTTCTTTTTGAGAAAGGGAGGTCGAACTTTGTTCGACCGGGCGCGCGTTTTCGAAGTGAATGTCCATGAGTTGAAGATAGGAATTTATTCAGAACAAAACAAGAACATTTATGTGTTCTCGCCATCTTTTTTTTGGAGCGGTCTGAAGCGTTTCCAGGTGAAGTGCCAAATCAGCCTTTGGGGTTCGCCGTCCGGAAACGCGTAAAAACAGGGGCTTAGAGCCGTTTTGGCATTCTATTGACGGCTAAACGGCTCTAAGGTGCGGCCATGTTGAGCGTCGTTATTCCCACCCTGAATGCCGAAGAGGGCCTGCCGCAGTGTCTGAATGCACTGATCCAGGCGACGGTGCGCGGGCTCGTGCGCGAAGTGGTGATTGTTGATGGTGGGTCCACAGACCAGACCGTTGAGATCTGTGACGCTGCCGGCGCCACGCTGGTGACAGCTCCAAAAGGCCGCGGCACCCAGCTTCAGGCAGGTGCTAAACACGCCAAGGGGGACTGGCTGCTTTTTCTCCATGCAGACACGGTCTTGTCTCCCGGTTGGGAAGATGAAGTGTCCAAGTTTCTGGAACAGGTGGAGCAGGGCCGCTTTCGCGGGAAAGAAGTAGCCGCAGCCTTCCGCTTCGCTCTGGATGATTTTGGACCCGCAGCACGATGGCTCGAATGGGTAGTGGGCCTGCGCTGCGCACTTTTCCGTCTGCCCTATGGCGATCAGGGCCTTCTCATTCACAAGAATTTCTACAAAAAGCTCGGTGGGTATCCCGACGCACCTTTGATGGAAGATGTGAGCCTCGTACGCCGCATCGGCTGGCGTCGTATGGTTCTCCTGCGCTCGCAAGCGGTCACCAGCCCCGCGCGCTATCACCGCGATGGATATTTAAAGCGCTCTCTCACGAACCTCGGTCTCCTGTCGCTTTACTTCCTGCGTGTGCCGCCGCGCATTTTGGCCCGGCTATACGGATGACACCGGAACGCACCCGCACAAACTGGCTTGTCGTCATGTCCAAGGCTCCGCGTATGGGGCGCGTGAAGACGCGCCTTGCCAAAGACATTGGGGCGACGGAAGCGCTGCGCTTTTACAAAACAAATACGGGCGAGTTACTCCGAAACGTTGGAAGTGATCCGCGCTGGACAACTGTCATCGCTGCAGCGCCTGACATTGCGGCGCCAGAGGAGGGCTTCTGGCCGGACGAAATGCCCCGCGTACCGCAAGGTGAGGGCGACCTGGGTCAGCGCATGGACGGGGTAATGAAAATGATGCCCCCAGGACCCGTCGTGCTTATCGGCTGTGATATTCCAAACGTCACCGACACCCGCATTGCGAGAGCCTTCAAAGCGCTTGGAAATCATGACGCCGTCTTTGGTCCGGCAGAAGATGGTGGCTATTGGCTGGTGGGCCTCAAGCGCTTCCCGCGTGTGCCCTCCATCTTCAGTAATGTGCGCTGGTCAACGGACCATGCCCTCGCTGATACACGCGCGAACCTGCAAGGCGCCCGTGTGGCTCTGCTCGATACGCTGCCGGATATTGATACCGGGGCGGACTACGTGCGCTGGAAAGCGACCCATGGAAGCTGATCCGTTTCGCGTCTTTCTGGAAATGCAGTTGCGGCTCTCCCGCAATGCACCGGGCAGCGACACCATGACCCGGTCCATATTCGACAGCCTGGAAGGTCTGCCGCAAGAACCGGAGATGCTCTTCATGGGCTGCGGTCAGGGCAATGATGTGATGGAGCTGCTGCGCTGTTCAAAGGGCCGCGCCACTGCCGTTGATATGCTGAAGCCCTTTTTGGCAAAGCTTGAAGCCAAGGCGGAGGACGCAGGCATATCGGGCGAGCGCCTTCGCACTGTCTGTTCAGACTTTGCAGCTCTGGACCTGCCTGAAGGCATTTTCGATCTCCTTTGGTCAGAAGGCGCCGTCTACACGCTCGGCTTTAAAGAGGGCCTGAAGGCGTGGGCCAAGTATCTAAAGCCCGGCGGCCTGGCGGTTGTGTCGGAGTGCACATGGCTTAGCGACAACCCGAGTGCGGAAGCTCGTCTCTTTTGGGAGAATGCTTATCCGACCATGGGCACGCGCACGGAAAATGTCGAGCGCGCGAAAAGTGCTGGCTTTGAACTATTGGAGACGCGCGAGCTGCCGGAAGAAGCTTGGTGGACGGACTATTATCAGCCACTCATTCCACTCATCGCCAAAGCCCGTGAGACCTATTCGGGTGATGCTGGTGTCATGGCCATGCTCGACGAAGAAGAAACCGAAATCCGCCTCTATGAGCGCCATGCTTCAGACTATGGCTACGTGTTTTATTTATTGCGGAAGAACGGGTAACCGTCATGCCCGGACTCGTACCGGGCATCTCGGGTGACAAATCTAAGCTCCGGATCGAGATGAATCGGTTTCCACTTGCAGCTTGAAGAAATTACCATTTTTCCTTGTCCGGGTTGATGATATGGAGCAAGTTTTTTCGACAATGTTCTTTCGCGGGAGGGAAGGTATTATTGTGGATGCTCGAATTATGACATCTCGTTTCGGTTCGCTGAGTATGTGTTTTGCATTAGGACTGTTGGGTTTTCTACAATTTGCACACCAGGCATCAGCACTTGAACGCCAGAGTCTAAATGTGACTGTGATTTCTCGCACTGGCATCCCTGACGAGCTGGAAACATCACCCCTACTTGTTCAGATTGCACTTGCGGCGAACATTGACCTCAAAGTTCGTCAACATAACGCAACAGGAGTCGACTTCGAAAATACTGATGTTTTTGTGTTGGTATCAGATCAGTTTGGCTCAGACTACGGGATCTACTTCGGCGGCTTAAAGAGTATCTTCGGAGATCGTGATAGCCCTTTCCGCAAGAGGTTTATGGGCCGCTACGATACCGGTTGTCACTACACAGATACATCGTACGGAGGGTCTGCAGAGGCTGTGAGGCGGTTTCTGATCATCCTGGAGCCAGAGAAACTGAGTCGAAGCGCGGGAATTTCCAATCCGTATGCTGAATGTTTGGTCGCTCAATTCTTGAAAGTGGTGAGTAATGGGCAATTTCTTGAGGATGAGGTAGACCTAACAGTTGATGAGGTTCGAACAGTGATTTCTCCCAAAGGAATTACTTCTTTGCAGAATGCGGCAGGCGTTCCGTTGGGTGGAACGGAAGATGCCGCAGGACGAAACTAGAGGGCTCGACGGTACAAGTCGGGCAATGACAGAATTGGTGTGGGGAAGACGTTTTATTCGCCAACCATCTGTTTGATCTTCACTGCCTTCTCGAAATGGTCGAGCTGGTGCGTTTCGATCCACCATGTGGCCGCTTCCATGAGCAGTTCCGGGTCATCATTTTTGTTCGCAAAGAAGGCATAGAAGGAGAGGCCCACTTCAGGTCCCTTCGCTGCGATCTTTTTGTCGCAGACCTCGATGATCTTTTGGCGGAGACTGTTGCGCACGCGTTTGCTACTTTCTATGTTTTAGATAACAGTTCTTCGAACGATGGTGTCAAATGACGGTCGCAGAATTATTGGTCTTTACATGCCAGCTTTTTGCGGTGGGTTGGGTGGCTTTTTCCTTTGTTTACACCCATGCCATCTGGCTTTTTAGAAGAGAGGGAGTGACCGCAGCAGAGTTTTCTGCAGTCTCTAAAGGGCTCGGCGTTCTGTTTTCAACAGACGCTGTTGATGTGTTGACACCAGCAGGTGTTTTGTTCCGAAATTCGTATCGGATCTTCTCAATTTTCTTTGCCGTATCGTTCATGCTGTCTTGCTCCGCCACCTATTCCGGCTAGAGATAGATATCCGCACGCGGTTGGACTTGTGGCATCTAGCTCCTTGACGTTTTGATAGGTTTCAGCCAGCGACGGTCTACTTCCGTTTGTGCTCTTCCAGGCGTGGCATGATCTCAACGAAATTGCAGGGGCGGTAGCGAATGTCGAGCTGGAACTTCAGGATTTCATCCCAGCCGTCTTTCACCGCGCCCGTTGAGCCCGGCAGCGCGAAGAGATAGGTGCCGCCTGCCACGCCCGCCGTTGCACGGGACTGGATGGTGGAGGTTCCGATCTTGGCGAAGCTCACCTGATGAAAGAGCGCGGCAAAGCCTTCAATCTCTTTTTCATAGACTGAATGAAACGCTTCCGGCGTCACGTCGCGGCCAGTGAGCCCGGTGCCACCGGTGGAGATCACCACATCGATTTCCTTGTCGGCAATCCATTCCGCAAGCTTTCCGGTGATGGTTGTCACATCATCTTTCACGATCACCCGGTCGGCGAGTGTGTGGCCTGCTTCTTCGACGCGAGCAACAAGCGTGTCGCCGGACGTGTCGTCATCAAGCCCCCGCGTGTCAGACACGGTCATCACCGCAATGCGGACGGGAACAAACTCACGTGATTCATCAATGCCGGGCATGGGGGCTCCTCAGGTTCTTATTTTGCGCGTTTCCGCCTAAGGCTACTGGCACAAAACCGGAAGCCCACTTTTCCTGGAAACGCTTTTGAGCCGAACACTTGGGGATCGCGGAGAAAAAGTCCAGTACCTAAAGCAGGCTGTTACCGCTGCGCGAGAGAGTTGCCGCGCTCAAGCGATTGATAGACCGGCCAGTCGCCTGCTGCTGCAACACCAAGGGATGGTGTTTCCTGACCCAACCGATCCCGATAGATCCAGAAATTGGTGAGCACCCGTTCGATATAGCCACGGGTTTCTGGTGCTGGAATGCTCTCGATGAACAAGAGCGGATCATTGCGATAGTCTGTATTGCGGAGCCACCGGCTGAGATTTCCAGGACCGCCATTATAGGCAACCATCAGCTGATAGAGATTGCCGTAGGGTTCGCCGCTCCCCATCAGCTCTTCGATATATTGCTGACCGAGCTTCATGTTGAAGGCGGGATCAAAGAGGCGGTCGCGGCCCTGCGCGCCCGTGCGGCGGAGCGAGCGGTCGCGGGTTATATGGCTGGCGGTCGCCGGCATGATCTGCATAAGGCCGCGGGCACCTGCGCTGGAGCGGGCCAGCGGCTTGAACTTGCTTTCCTGCCGCATGAAGGCAAAAACCAGCGCCCGGTCAACGCGGAAGCCGTCTTGCGGTGTGTAATCCGGCACAGGGAAGAGCCCCGCATTCATCACATAGCGCTCAGGACCATAGCTCGACGGTACATAAGCAGCATTGGCGACCTGCATCTGCGTGGCGGGGAGATCAAGTCGTTCGGCAAGGGCAATCAACGCGTGATCAAGCGACGCATCAATGCGGCCATGGCCGCGGGTAAGCTCGCCTTCCGCCAGATCGCGGCGTCCGATTTCTGTCAGCGCAACAGCGCGAGCCACTGTGTCATTGGCGAGCAGCAGGCTAAGACCCGCCTGATCAAGCGGCGGCTGTACCCATTGGAAGTCAATGTCGCGACCTAACTGTTCGGCAGCGAGCATGCCGTAAAAGGTTGCGCCCGTGTCCGCGGCGAGTTCCAGCATCGGTGCCGCATGATCGGGCCTGCGATCTGCAATGTAAGAGCGCGCGGCCCAAAAGCCCCCGGCAGCCCGTGTCCAGTCACTCGCATTGGGAGCGGCGGCCAGATAGGAGAAATGTTCTGCGGCCAGCGCGAATTTGCCAAGCCGCCAGGCAGAAAGGCCGGCGGTCCAGTCAGCAAGAGGCACACCGTCGCGGCTGCGTCGTGCGGCACGGTCTGATTCTTCGAGCGCCCGGTCGTCGCGATGTTCAATATAGTAGGAGACAGCAATCCGCGAGAGCAGCGTGTCGAACTCGACCGCCTTCAAGCCTCGGCGAATAGAGGATTGCGAGATGTGATTGAGAGCCTGGGTCGGCCGCTCGCGCCGGAGCAGAGCGCGCACCTTGCGCGCCGCATTGCGGAAGTTGCGCGAGAAATCCCGTCGCGGACCCTCAGCAACCGCGTATTGCTGATGGGACACCTCACGGTAGGATCGCGGCAGCGGTCGGCGCGGCGCAGCAGCACCGGAAGGTTTGCGGCGAAGCGCCAGTTTGTGAATTTTCGCCGCTTCCGGATGGTCAGCATAATTGGCCAACCAATCGCGCAGTTCGTTATAGCGGGAGCGATAGGCCGTCGGGTGCATATAACGCTGAAAAAGCACATGGCCCATCAAAACGTCGTTCTCCAGCTGACCAATGAGCCGGTCTGCCGCGCGCCAGTCGCCCCTAGTCTGGACCGAGAAAATCCGGGTATATCGGTCCCGGTCGCCCTGGCTCAGGTAGGAAATTGTGTTGGTGGCGGTCTGATAATCGACCAGATCAGCTGCATAGACCGGCGCATAGCCAAACGCCATGCCTGCCAAAAATCCGGCAACGCAGAAATTCCTGAAAGATTTCAACTGTTTACGCACACTTGTCCCCCGAACCACGAGGACATTTTACACAGCTAATGCCTGCCAACAAGTTGCTGGCGGTCGAATCTGCGAAGTTAATTTCTGCTCTGGTTAACGGCGCTTAACTGCCCTCAACCTTGGTTTTAAAGTCCAGAAGGTCTCGCCAGGCCAGGCGTTTCTGGGCGGGTTGGCGGAGCAGGTAGGCCGGGTGGAAAATGGGCAGTGCCGGGATCGCGAGATCGCCCGCCGTGACTGAGCCCCATTTGCCGCGCAATTTCACAATTCCCGACGTCGTGCCGAGCATCTGTTTGGCAGAGACACCACCAACCAGCATCAGGTGTTTTGGGGCTACCAGCTCGATATGCTTCTCAATAAAGGGTGCGCACATGGCCTGCTCGACCGGTGTGGGCTGGCGGTTTCCAGGTGGCCGCCAGGGTAGAACATTGGTGATGTAGACATTTGTACGATCAAGGCCGATGGCGGCGAGCATCCGGTCCAGCAATTGGCCGGAGCGTCCAACAAACGGCAGGCCTTGAATGTCCTCATCCCGCCCGGGCGCTTCTCCCACCAGCATAATGTCTGCTTCGGGATTGCCATCAGCAAAGACCAGGTTCTTGGCCGTATGCTTTAACGGGCAAGCATCGAATTTTTCCAATGCAGCGCGGAGCTCCTCAAGCGAGCTGCAGGACGCGGCAATTGCTTTGGCTTCACTTGCTTGTTCGACTGTGTCGAGGGGAATCGCTGCAGGAGACGACGTGGCTTGCGGCGCAGATGAGGAAGATGAGGAGAAAGTCGGGCGTTCGCCGGGCAGAGTTCGCGGTCCGGTTGAGGCAGGGGCATCATTTGCTGGCTGAGCTGCCCGAGCATTGAGCGCATAGCGGTCGATAGGCTCATCAGAGAGCCCGTCGCTTACACCCGCTTCGACATAGAAGCGGAGCAGCGCGGCCGCTTCAAAAGCGGTCATTTCCTCAAGAGCGTTCACAATCGCAGGCTTTGTCTTTGTTTTTTCGCAAAATCGGCACTTCCCCTGCGGCAGGTGCGACCTTTGAGGCATTGAATGCCCCACCGATCCCTCTAGACTCAGGAAGTGGTCGCATTTTGCCCCCCTTACGCTCCCGCGTCACGCGATTCCGGAGGTCGTCCAGCTGGTGCCCAAGAGGCATAGCGTCACATTGGTTGACCTCTCATCGTCAAAACACCATAAGAGGGGCCAAATTTCAGTGCCCAATCAGGTTGTCTCAGGATGAAGCTGAAAACCTAGGGCCAAATAGTCTGCCGCGGATCTCAAAGGCCATCCCGCGTCGGATGAGGAGAGAGACATGAGCGAAGATACCGGAGCGCTGGCTGAGCGCGAATACATGGAATATGACGTCGTCATTGTTGGCGGCGGTCCTGCAGGTCTTTCTGCAGCTATCCGGCTTCGGCAACTCGCTGCGGAAGAGGATTTTGATCTCTCTGTCTGCGTGATTGAAAAGGGCTCCGAAGTCGGAGCGCATATTCTCTCAGGTGCCGTCATTGACCCGATTGCACTGAATGAGCTTCTGCCTGACTGGAAAGACCGGGACGCACCTCTCAAAACCGAAGTTGAGAAGGATCACTTCCTCTTCCTTGGGCCTTCAGGCGGCATCCGTCTTCCAAACTTCATCATGCCGCCGCTGATGAGCAATCATGGCAACTTTATTGGCAGCCTGGGCAATGTGTGCCGCTGGCTTGCGGGCATTGCTGAAGAAATGGGTGTGGAAATCTATCCAGGCTTTGCAGGCGCAGAAGTTCTCTACAATGAAGACGGCTCTGTCCGCGGTGTTGCAACCGGTGACATGGGCGTCGGCAAAGAGGGCGACCAGAAAGACACCTACATGCGCGGCATGGAACTGCGCGGCAAGTACACGCTCTTTGGTGAGGGTGTCCGAGGCTCTCTTTCCAAGGAACTGATCCGCAAATTCAATCTGGATGAAGGGCGTGAGCCCCAGAAATTCGGCATCGGCATTAAAGAGCTGTGGGAAGTCGACCCCAAGAAACACAAAAAGGGTCTGATCCAGCACTCTTTCGGTTGGCCGTTGAAAGCCAACACCGGCGGCGGGTCGTTCCTCTATCACTTTGACGACAATCTTGTGTCTGTCGGCTTTGTGGTCCACCTGAATTACAAGAACCCGCACCTGTCACCTTTCGAAGAGTTTCAGCGCTTCAAAACCCACCCGTCTATTCGCGAAACATTTGAAGGTGGCAAGCGCATTTCCTACGGCGCCCGCGCAATCACCGAAGGTGGCTTCCAGTCAGTACCGAAACTCACCTTCCCTGGTGGGGCTCTGATCGGTTGCTCTGCCGGATTCGTAAACGTGCCGCGCATCAAAGGCAGCCACAACGCCATGGCAACAGGCATGATGGCCGCCAATGCGGCGTTCGAAGCAGTGAAAGATGGCCGTCAGTCAGACGTATTGAGTGCGTATGACGAAGCCTATGTTGGAAGCCATGTCGAGAAAGATCTGAAACGGGTTCGCAATGTGAAGCCGCTCTGGTCCAAGCTGGGCACAATCTTGGGTGTCGGCCTTGGTGGTATCGACATGTGGATGAACCAGTTGGGGATTGGCCTGCCATTCACGTTGAAGCATGGCAAGCCAGATCATGCGGCCACCGAGCCAGCTGATAAACACAAGCCGATCGATTATCCGAAGCCAGACGGGAAGATTTCCTTCGACCGTCTCTCGTCGGTCTTCTTGTCGGCCACAAATCACGAAGAAGACCAGCCGGTCCATCTTCGCCTGACAGATGACACGGTGCCGATTGCGCACAACCTGCCGGTCTTCGATGAGCCTGCTCAGCGCTACTGCCCGGCTGGCGTCTATGAAGTCATGCGGGAAGACGATGGATCTGATCCACGCTTTGTCATCAATGCGCAAAACTGCGTGCACTGTAAAACCTGTGACATCAAGGATCCGACCCAGAACATTAACTGGACCGTGCCTGAAGGCGGCGGCGGACCCAATTACCCGAACATGTGATCGGGGAAGGCCAATTTTGGGGCGATTTATCGCCTTATCACCGGTCTTTAGAAGGCAAAGGCAAAGAAATTGAGGTAGGGTCGACCCCTTAAACGGTCGGCCCTATTTTTCTGAGTCGGCGAGATCAGTGAAGGGTAGAGGCCTTAAGTGGGATTGCGGTTACTGACACGTGGTCTGGGTATTGTTGCGATAGCGGCAATGCTGGGCGCCTGTGCGGGGTCTGGTTTTGGATTGAGCCAGAGAAACCCGGATTCCTTGTATGGAAATTATCTGGCAGCGCGTCACGCGGGCACGGTCCGCGATATGGATGCAGCTGCGCGATACTATGCTCAGGCACTGTCCGAGGACCCCGGCAACCCGGTGATCGTTGAGCGCGCTTTTCTTTTGTCGGTGACAGCAGGGAATGTTTCAGAAGGCCTCAATCTATCATCGGAGATCATTGAGCGTGACCCTGACAATCGGACTGCACGTCTGGTGCGCGCACTTTCCGCTCTCAAAGCAGCTGACTATGACCGCGCCATCAGTGAAATAGATGCGGCGGCACCTGGACCCTTCACAGCCCTTGTCGGAACACTTGCTAAGGCCTGGGCGATGGCGGGCAAACAAGATGCTGAACAGGCTTATGCTGCGCTGGACTCATTTCAAGACCGACCAGCGTTCGACCTTTTTCGGATCTTACATGGTGCACTAATCGCTGATTACCTAGGCGATGCGGCGCGGGCTCGAACCGGTTACGTTGCCGCGCAGGGTGCAAGCGGTGGAGCAAGTCTGCGGATCATCCAGGCCTATGGCCGGTTTCTAGAGAGACAAGGTGACACCGAGCTTGCCCGCGAGGTGTTCAACAATTATGGCCGCTTGGCGCCAGACCATCCGATCGTTGCCAACGCACTTGCGCGATTGGAGTCAGGCGTGGCCCCGCCGCCGCTGGTGAAAACGCCAGCAGAGGGATTGGCAGAAGCTCTCTACGGATTGGCTTCCGCACTGGCACAGGAAAGCGGGATTGATATTTCAATTCTGTACACGCAGCTGTCGCTCTACCTGCGTCCAGATTTTGATGTCGCACGCACCCTGCTCGCTGACCTCTATGAACGCGGCGACCGCCTGGAAGACGCGATTGCCGCTTATGGGGGGATCGCACGCACCTCTCCACTCTATCAAAATGCTCAAATACAGATAGCTGTCGATATGGACCGCCTGGATAGGTCGAAAGAGGCTATTGCCCGGCTCCGCACACTCATTCGTCAATATCCCGATGCTGTCGAGCCGCTGACAGCGCTCGGCGACATTCTGCGCGGTCGCAAAGATTATGCAGCCGCCGCTAGTGAATATTCAAAAGCAATTGAGCTCATTGGCGAGCCCAATGAACGGTTCTGGACGGTCTACTACGCCCGCGGCATGTGTTACGAACGGTTGAAGCTCTGGCCGAGCGCCGAGAAAGATCTCAAGCTGGCGCTTGAACTCTCTGGTGATCATCCGCTTGTGCTGAACTATCTCGGTTATTCCTGGATAGAGCAGAAAATACATCTGGAAGAGGCCATGGCGATGATCCGCCGTGCAGTAGAGCTGCGGCCCGATGACGGTTACATCGTTGACAGTCTTGGCTGGGCCTATTTTAGTATTGGTGACTATGAAAATGCTGTCATCCACCTTGAACGCGCCGTTCAATTGCAGCCGGACGATGTCACAATAAATGATCATCTCGGTGATGCGTTCTGGCAGGTCGGTCGGAAAATTGAAGCGCGTTTTCAATGGCAACATGCGTTGGAACTTGAGCCGGACGAAGAGCAGGAAGCGGCGATAAAAGAGAAGCTCAAAAATGGGCTTGAGGACGCAGACGTTGAAATGAGCGCTGACGCAGGGTCCTGATGTCCGCTGGCATTCTTGAAGTCGCCAACGCGAAGATAAACCTCTCCCTTAAAGTCAAGGGACGCGAGGAAAGCGGCTACCATCAACTAGAAAGTCTGGTGGTGTTTGCGAGTGTGGCCGACCGCCTCAGCTGTAAAGAAGCAGATACGCTGGGTTTGGAAATCTCAGGTCCATTCGCAGGTCAACTGGCGGAAGAGAAAAACAATCTCATTCTCAAAGCAGCCCGTGTATTTGCGGGGGCGCTCGGGCGCGATCCAACAGTGACATTTGAGTTGGAAAAGAACCTGCCTATTGCATCGGGTATCGGAGGTGGGTCTGCAGATGCTGCGGCGGCGCTTCGGGCCATGATGCGCCTGTGGGGCGACCCTCCCGGTTCGATTGAAGGCATCGCCTTGCAGTTGGGTGCTGATGTGCCGGTGTGCATGAGAAAACGACCAAGCTTCATGACCGGTGTGGGCCAAAATCTCAGGACCATTCGGCGTCTGCCGGAAATTCATGCCGTCCTCGCCAATCCAGGCGTGTCAGTGTCAACGGCTGACGTCTTTCAGCGCCTGCAGGCCGGACCCGTTGAAGGGCCGGACCGTCTACCTCTATTGCCAGGTGTGGAAACCCTTGATCGGCTGGTCACCTGGCTTGAGGAAAACGGAAATGATCTTGAAGCACCTGCAACGGCCAATGAGCCTGTGATCAAAACGGTGATCGACGAACTTCAAAAAACTGATGGCTGTCGTCTGGCGCGCATGAGCGGCAGTGGTGCCACTTGTTTTGCACTCTATGACAACCCATTCGATTCAGCTGAAGCCGCTGCCGCGCTCAAAGAGAAACACGACAATTGGTGGGTGACCGCCACGAGGTTTCTTGGGTCTTAATAGGCGCGGCTGATGCAGAAATCCACAAGACCGCTCAACGCGTCACGGCGCTCGGAAGAGGGAAAGATACCAAGGGCATCGCGGGCCATTTCGCCGTAATGGCGGGCGCGGGTGACGGTATCTTCAATCGCCTTATGGTTGCTCATAATCTCGAACGCCCGTTCCAGGTCGCCTTCCTGCTGATCCCCGTCCTGCAGCGTCCGGCGCCAGAAAGCGCGCTCCTCATCATCGCCACGCCGGAACGCGAGAACGACGGGAAGCGTAATCTTGCCCTCCCGGAAGTCGTCGCCGACATTTTTGCCAAGCGTCGCGGCTTTTCCGTTGTAGTCGAGAGCATCGTCAACTAACTGGAATGCGATACCCAGGTTGCGACCATAGGATTCCAGTGCTG
Source organism: uncultured Parvibaculaceae bacterium (assembly GCA_965283695.1). GTDB lineage: Bacteria > Pseudomonadota > Alphaproteobacteria > Parvibaculales > Parvibaculaceae > Mf105b01. The sequence goes on from CBDIPP010000002.1 coordinate 94,204, forward strand.
CAGCCTGTTCTCCATTCTGGCTGGCGACCACTGCACCGATCTCTGTTGCTGCCGCAAAGAGCGCTGCCGTTTTGGCGCTGATCACTTTGAGGTAGGCGTCTTCTGTTGTGCTCGTGTCTTTCGCGGTGGCCAATTGCATGACCTCGCCCTCAGCGATCACCGAGGCAGCCTCACTCAAAATTTCCAGAGCGCGGAGAGATTTGGTTTCCACCATCAACTTAAAGGCGCGCCCAAGAAGGAAATCGCCAACCAGAACGCTTGCCTGATTGCCCCAGATGAGACGGGCTGTTGTCTGCCCTCGGCGCATATCGCTCTCGTCCACAACATCATCATGAAGGAGCGTTGCGGTGTGCATGAACTCAACGGATGCCGCCAACCGCACATGATCGTTGCCTGTATAGCCGCACATGCGCGCGCAAGTGAGCGTCAGCATGGGGCGCAACCGTTTGCCGCCAGATTCGATCAGATGGTTGGCAAGCTCGGGGATCATGTCCACATCGGAGCCCATGCGGGTCCGGATAAGCTCGTTTACAGCCTCCATATCTTCAGCGACAAGCCGCTGAAGCGTCCGAACCGCTTCTTCACTGTTTTTACGCTCACCTTCGAGCGGAACGACAACACCCAACGGGATCCCCAGTTCTCAATTTCGGCCGAGAAAACGGTTCAAAAGACCCCGTCAAACAGCTCAATTGCCTATACATGTGTCACAATAGGAGCCCAGAGACCGAGCGGCAAGTGCGTCCCAGCGCCGCTCCCCGAAGAGTGATAATTGCAGGGCCGAGGAACCAGACATTGAAAGAGCTTCTACGAACAAATGATGTAGTTCTTTTATCCTTCCTGGAGGCACGCCTCAAAGGAGAGGGGCTTGAGCCCTTCATACTGGATATGAATGCCAGCATCGTTGAGGGGTCGATTGGTATTCTGCCCCGCCGATTGATGGTCATCGACGAGGACTTTGACCGCGCACAAGCCATCGCAAAGATGGCCTTGAAGGAAAACGATGAAGCAATCCGGGACGAGCCTGGTGCGGCTGGGTGAGTGAGGCACAACCAGTGACGCGCGCTAAAGAGGAAGTGGTTGTTTTACTTCATGGAATTGGCCGGACAGCCGGATCAATGTCAGTTCCAGCTGCCAGACTTGCGGAGAAGGGCTACGCGATCAGCAATATTGACTATCCTTCCCGGTCCGCACCGATAGCCAGCTTGGCTGAGCGGGTCAATGAGCGCCTCAACGCTGAAAAGGTCAGCGCCTGCGCAAAAGTCCATTTTGTAACTCACTCCATGGGCGGATTGATCGTCCGGCAGCTCGTCAAAGAGTTTAGGCCGCCCAACTTGGGGCGGGTGGTCATGCTGGCTCCGCCAAACAACGGGAGCGAGGTTGCGGATTTCCTGGGCGACAATTTTTTGTTCAAAAGCTTCTATGGTCCGGCAGGGCAGGATTTGCGGACCGGGAATAGAAGCTTTGGCCCGGTCGATTTTCCGCTCGGTGTCATTGCCGGAACAAAATCTATTGATCCCATATCATCCCTTCTGCTGTCAGGTCCCAATGATGGCAAAGTGACTGTCGAGAGCACAAAGGTTGAGGGCATGACGGATCACATTGTTTTGCCGGTCAACCACACATTCCTCATGCGCGATGCTCGCGCGCTGACGCAGATCGGAGCATTCTTGGATAAAGGGGCCTTTGCACCGCAGTCGACGGGAGGGCGCGCTCAATGAAGGTCACAGACGATGGCTTTTTGGGGGGCAGGCTGCAGGTGCTGCAGCCAGAGAAGGGTTACCGGGCAGGCATTGATGCTGTGATGCTTGCAGCTGCTGTGCCCGCTGTACCGGGAGATCATGTGCTCGATCTCGGTGCGGGCGTTGGTGTTGCGTCCCTCTGTCTCGCCTCTCGCTGCCTGGACGTGAAAGTGACTGGTCTCGAAATACAGAGCGCCCTGGTCGAGACGGCCCTTGAGAACATTAAACGCAACGGTTTGGAGCTTCGAGCAAGGATTGTCGAAGGATCAATTTCAGAGAAAGCCGCCATCCTCTCAGAGAAAGACGTCGCCTATGGCAGCTTCGACCATGTAATGACCAACCCGCCTTTCTACGAACAGGATAAGATTTGGGACTCTCCAAATGACAGCAAAGCGACAGCCCATGCGCTTGAAGATGTTTCGTTGGAGGAATGGCTCCGCGTCACCTGTGCCATGGCAAAACCCAAAGGCACGGTAACGATCGTGCACCGCGCAGATGCCCTGCCGGACCTCCTCAAAGGCGTTGAAGGCAAGCTTGGCGGGCTGATTGCGTTTCCTCTATGGCCCGCTGCCGGAAAAGAGGCCAGCCGCGTCCTGCTTCAAGGGCTTAAAGGCTCGCGGGCGCCCTTTAGGCTCGCAAACGGCCTTCTTCTTCATGGTGAGGATGGCGGATTTACGAGTGATTCCGATGCGGTCCTGCGCAATGGTGTCGCCTTGCCCCTTGGTTCTGTTTGAGCACGCCAGAACTTGAGAAAACCTGAAAAAACCTTATGTAAAGCACATGGTCAAAAAAACACTTATCAATGCTATCCCCCACAAAGGTCTCCGCGAACGTCTGCTCGACCGGATCGACCCTGATGTCTCTGTTGTTCCCGTGGTCCGCCTCACCGGCGTGATCGCTTCCTCGGGGCCTTTGCGCGATGGTCTCAATCTGTCGGGCGTGGCAGGCGATCTCGAAACGGCTTTTAAGACCCGGGACGCAAAAGCGGTTGCCCTGGTCATTAATTCTCCCGGGGGATCGCCAGTTCAATCCTCGCTGATTTTCAAACGCATCAAAGCGCTGTCAGCGGAACATGAGCTTCCCGTCCTGGCATTTGTAGAAGATGTGGCGGCCTCAGGCGGATACATGATTGCCTGCGCCGCAGATGAAATCTTCGCGGATGAGCATTCCGTGGTGGGGTCCATCGGCGTGGTGAGCGCCGGTTTCGGCTTCTCCAAACTGATCGAGAAGCTGGGCGTAGAGCGCCGCGTTCATACCGCTGGCGAGAGCAAGGCCATGCTGGACCCATTCAAACCGGAAGACCCGGAAGAGGTCGAGCGTCTTGAGGCACTGCAAGAAGAAGTCCACAAGGGCTTCAAAGACCTCGTGCGCACAGCCCGCGGCGACAAGCTGGAGGGTGACGAAAAGCAGCTCTTCTCAGGTGAGTTCTGGGTTGCAACCCAGGGCATCAAATATGGGCTGGTCGACGGGATTGGCGATATTCGTGCCGTCACCCGCGAAAAATATGGTGAAAAGGTTCGTCTGCGTCTCGTGGGTGGTCCGCGCCCCTGGTGGCGCCGCCGCCCTGGCATTGCCGGTGAGCTTCCTAGTGCGGGAAATTTTGCGACTGATTTGCTCGGCGCAGTGGAAGCCCGTTCCCTTTGGTCTCGTTTCGGGCTTTAATGTTCCCCGGTCAGCTGGGGGCAGCAGAGACCGACAAATGAGATCGATATGAACGACATTCTATTCACAGGGCTCATTATGGCAGGCGTCTATGGCGTCTCGAAGCTGGTGAAAAAATACCGGGAAAAAGCGCGCGCGCGCATTGAAGAGCAAGCCCAACCCACGAAGGCTCAGGAGCCTCGAAATCTCGGGACGCTCGAGCGAACGCCTGACGGCAGCTTCGCACCCGACCAATCACGCTAAGCTGCATGTGCGGCTGAGGTCCCCAAATTTTAAGTAAGGAAGCCGCATGTTAGACGATCTGTTTTCGATGAAAGACAAAGTGTGCGTTGTGACTGGCGGCTCGCGTGGGTTGGGCCGGGCGATGGCGGAGGCTTTTCTCCAAGCCGGTGCCTCTCGGATCTACATCACAGCACGTAAGGCTGAGGCCTGCGAGCAGGCGGCAGCAGAACTCTCAAGCGTGAATGAACAGGGTGAGTGCATTGCTATCCCCTGCAATCTGAGTGCGACTGAAGAGATTGCGCGTTTCGGCGACGCCATAGCGGAGCGCGAACAGGCATTAGACGTTCTGGTCAATAATGCGGGCACTGCCTGGGAAGCACCGCTGGACCAGTTTCCGGAGAATGGCTGGGACAAGGTGCTGGATCTCAACACCAAGACCCCCTTCTTCCTGACACAGAAGCTCCTGCCACAGCTGAAAGCTGCAGCGTCTGCTAAAGGAGATGCGTCGGTCATTAACACGGGGTCCATCGCCGGTATTAAGGGCGATAGCTCAAACACTTTTAGCTATGCGACGTCCAAAGCGGCCGTCCATCAGTTGACACGGAACATGGCCTTTGCGCTTGCCGACGATAAGGTCCGGGTGAACGCCATTGCGCCAGGACGCTTCCATTCCAAGATGACGGAGGTGTTTGAGAACAACACAGAGCAGTTTGAGGCTGAGAAGCGCGCTATCCCGCTTCACCGTTGGGGGCATGATGAAGACATTATGGGGATTGCGTTGCTGCTTGCGAGCCGTGCAGGGGCTTTCATCACCGGTGAGATCATCACCGTAGATGGTGGCACGACGCTGATCTAACCCCTAGTGGGTGGTCTCTTCCTGGTCGGCAAATTCGCGAGCTACCTGCAGGAAACCCTCTTCGAGTTCTAGAAACGCGTCGACGACATCTGGGTCAAAATGGGTGCCGCGTCCTTCAAGGATGATACCGCGCGATTTTTCATGGCTGAAGGCAGGCTTGTAATGCCGCTTGCAGATGAGCGCGTCATAGACATCTGCCAATGCCATCAGGCGACCTGACAGAGGAATCTGCCGCCCGCTCAACTGATTGGGGTAGCCGCTGCCGTCCCATTTTTCATGATGGGTCTCGGCAATCTCTTGCGCCAAACGAAGGAACGACGTGCTGCCCAGTCGCTCTTGTGCTGTCGCGAGAGCCTCAGCCCCAATGGTGGCGTGGGTCTTCATGATAACAAACTCATCATCCGTCAGCTTGCCAGGCTTCAGCAGGATTGCGTCAGGGATGCCGACTTTGCCTATGTCATGAAGAGGGGCTGACTTGTAGAGCAGTTTGATGACATCATCGGTGAGATAGGCTGAGTGAGCAGGGTGCGACTGCAGCTGTTGAGCGAGAAGTTTGACATAACGCTGCGTGCGTAAAATGTGTGCGCCGGTCTCATTGTCTCGCGCTTCCGCCAAAGTCGCCATGCCAAGAATGGAGGCGTCTTGCGTGAGAAGCACCTCGTCGGATTTGACGGACAGCTCCTCAATCATCTGATTGGTGAGCTCTGCCATGCGGCCAAATTCATCATTGCTGGCTACAGGGACGGATGTCTTCAGATTACCGTTCATCACCTGACGAAGGGCTTCATTTTTCTGCATTCAGGTAGAAGGAAAGATTGCGCGCATAGGAAGTCACAATTTTCGTGGTGCCCAAAATCCCGACACCCACCACAAACGCGATCTCCGTCAGGATCGCACCCTTGGCAACAGCAAATCCAGGTTTGCTGTAGAGCAACCAGAACAGGTCTTTCTGTACCACCTGATAGATCACAGCACCGAGCATCACCAGACAGGCGATGACGAAAAAGCTGAGTTTGACGGCAGTGGGAACATAGTCTTTGGGAAGCGTGAGAGACCGACCTTCGGCCTGGATCTCGCGGCCCACGCGCAGCTCATAATTGAGGGCAAGGTCCGCGCCGACGATGAAGCCGAATGTGAGGAAGCCAATGGTAACCTTGAGAGCACTCTCAAAGGGAAACCCGTAAGCGCCATAGTTCAGCAACCCGATCATCGCGCTCGCGCCCACATAGAGGCTGAAATCGATCATAAAGTGCCCGTATTGGCGCTGCGTTTCTGGAAGGGCCGGCAGCAGGTGGGACATGACGACGGGCCGCACAGCAACCAGTGTCGCCAGCGTCAGCCCAATTGGCCACAGAAGATTAGGGATCGAGAGCTTGTCGATATAAGGACAGACGGCAGTGCCATATATGGCGAAAAGGGCAAAAGCGACGAAGTGCCGGATCAGATTGCCATCCTGATTTAGGGAGGCAAGCAGACCGGCGATGTCTAGACGGCGGCTGCCGCTTGTCGGATATGTGGTTTCTGTGCTCATGGGGGGAGCTTCCCCGCGCAGCTCTTAAAAGGCCCCTAACAGAGCCACTTGCTGGCGAAATTGTGATCTCTGGCTTTAGGAAGCCCTCAGCTTGACCGGGTGAGCCCCGCCCGGTTACTTTGCGCCCGCTTTCAGGGTTTTCCTTTAGATTCTGGGGGTTTGAGCGTTTCCAGGCGAAGTTGCATGACTTCGCCGTCCGGGAACGCGCCAAGCAAGAGTTCAGGGTATCACCGCCATTTTCTGAGAGTAAGTCATGTCCAGCCCAGCCGGTTCCGCCGACAAGACCCGGAACACGTCTTTTCAGTCGCTCATTCTGACCCTGCAGAACTATTGGGCAGATTACGGTTGCGTGATCCTGCAGCCCTATGATGTGGAAATGGGCGCTGGCACCTTTCATCCGGCCACGACGCTCCGCTCGCTCGGACCAAAGCATTGGAACGCGGCCTATGTGCAGCCATCAAGGCGGCCCACCGATGGTCGTTATGGAGACAACCCAAACCGCTTTCAGCACTATTATCAGTTTCAGGTCATGCTGAAGCCGAGCCCGGAGAACATTCAGGAACTTTATCTGGAAAGTCTCTATGCGCTGGGTATTGATCCGAAAAACCATGACATCCGCTTTGTGGAGGATGACTGGGAAAGCCCGACGCTTGGCGCATGGGGGCTTGGTTGGGAAGTCTGGTGCGACGGCATGGAAGTCTCCCAGTTTACTTACTTCCAGCAGGTCGGCGGCTTTGACTGCTCACCTGTGGCGGGAGAGCTTACCTATGGGCTGGAACGTCTCGCCATGTATGTGCAGGGTGTCGACAATGGCTATGAGCTGAACTTCAACGGCCAGGAGGGCGACAAAAAGGTCACCTATGGTGATGTCTTCCATCAGAATGAAGTTCAGTTCTCCCACTATAACTTTAATGTGGCGAACACGGATGTTCTCTTCCGGCATTTTGAAGATGCGGAGAAGGAATGCGCGGCACTTCTTGAGTATGATCCGCCGCTTGCCCAACCTGCTTATGATCAGTGCATCAAGGCAAGCCATGCGTTCAACCTGTTGGATGCGCGAGGCGTGATCTCAGTGACAGAACGCCAAGCCTATATTGGTCGCGTGCGCACGCTCGCCAAAGCCTGTTGTGAGGCTTATCTCAAGACGCCCCAGGCTGGCGCCGTTGCAGAAGGGGAGGCGTAACCATGGCCGACCTGCTGCTTGAACTCTTCTCTGAAGAAATTCCGGCCCGCATGCAAAAGCGTGCCTCGGAAGATTTGCAAAAACTCGTAACCGACGCGCTGGCCAAAGAAGAAGTCTTTGGCGAGGGCGCGCGAGCCTTTGCGACGCCGCGCCGTCTGACGCTTGCTGTCTCAGGTCTTCCGGAGCGCCAGCAGGACCGCAAAGAAGAGCGTAAAGGCCCCCGTGTCGGCGCGCCTGAAAAGGCGATGGAAGGCTTCTTGAAATCCACCGGCCTGACGCTTGAGCAGTGCGAAACCCGGGAAGACAAGAAGGGCGAATATTATGTCGCCGTTGTTGAAAAGATGGGCCGTGGCACCGATGAGCTGATTGCCGAGATCGTGCCGGACGTCATCCGCAATTTCCCTTGGCCGAAATCAATGCGCTGGGGCACGGGCACGCTCCGCTGGGTGCGTCCACTCCATTCCATCGTCTGCACACTGGATGGTGAAGTGGTGCCGTTCGAAATTGACGGCATAAAGTCGGGCGATATGACCTATGGCCACCGCTTCATGGGGCCGGATGCGATCAAGGTCCGCACCTTTGATGATTATGTGGAAAAGCTCGAACGTCAAAAGGTCATGCTCGACCCGGAAGCCCGCGCCGCCCACATTCTGGAAGATGCAAAGAACCTGGCGCACGCCCAGAACCTTGAGCTGATCGACGACGAGGCACTTCTGCATGAAGTCGCAGGCCTGGTTGAATGGCCGACAGTGCTGATGGGTTCCATTGATGATGAGTTCATGGAAATCCCGCAGGAGGTGCTCACCTCCACCATGCGGGCGAACCAGAAATATCTCGCGCTGAAAGATCCTAAGACCGGTAATTTCGCGCCGCGCTTCATAGTGGTCTCAAACATTGAACCCGCAGATGGCGGTGCGGCCGTCATTAACGGCAATGAGCGCGTGCTGCGTGCCCGTTTCGCCGATGCGCGTTTCCTCTGGGATCAGGACAAGAGACATACGCTTGAAGATTTTTCGAAGAAGCTTGATCAGGTGGTCTTCCATGCAAAACTCGGCACCGTCGCGGAGAAAGCTGAGCGCATCTCAAAACTTGCAGGTGAACTTGCTAGTGCGACTGGTGCCGACAAGGCGAAAGCCGAGCTAGCAGGCCGCCTCTCCAAAGCCGATCTCGTCTCTGGCATGGTCTATGAGTTTCCGGACCTCCAGGGCATCATGGGTCAATATTATGCACTGGCAGATGGTCTGGATGCAGACGTGGCCGACGCCATTGCCCAGCACTATCAACCGCAAGGCCCATCAGACGATGTGCCAGAAGGTCCTGTCGCGCAGGCTGTCGCACTGGCAGACAAGCTCGACACGCTTGTGGGCTTCTGGGCGATTGACGAAAAACCAACCGGCTCCAAAGACCCGTTTGCGCTCCGTCGTGCGGCCCTCGGCGTAATTCGCATGGTGTTAGAAGCAGAGCTACGGCTACCACTCCTTTCTGTTTTTCCAAATTCGGAGGAACAGAATGCGGATCTTCTTTCCTTCTTCGGCGATCGGCTGAAAGTCTATCTCCGCGATAAAGGGGTCAAACATGACTTGGTCGACGCTGTTTTTGCGTTGGACGGTCAAGACGACCTTTTGCTGATCGTGCATCGCGTCGGCGCGTTGGCGGATTTCCTTAAGACCGACGACGGTGCGAACCTGGCTGCCGGGTATAAGCGCGCGGCCAATATCCTGCGTATCGAAGAGAAGAAGGACAAAGCGACCTATTCTGGTGCGCCGGACGCTTCTTTGTTCGAATCGGATGAGGAAAAGACCCTTGGTGCAGAGATTGCTGTTGCACGCGACGCAGCGGCAAAATCGGTGGCGAAAGAAGATTTCGCAGGTGCCATGGCAGCGCTTGCAAAGTTGCGCGGTCCCGTCGATGCCTTTTTCGAAAAGGTCACAGTGAACGCAGAGGATGACAAGGTCCGCGAAAACCGCTTAAAGCTCCTCGCAGAAATCAGAACCGCCCTCCACGGTGTGGCCGATTTCTCCAAAATCGAAGGGTGATCTGCCGAGCTTTTTCGCGCATCCTTTGACTTGAACTCTTCTGCCTCCTCCATGTGAGGCCAAACGGAAAGCGATGCGCATGACCGGTTCGACGAAGTGGGTGTATGGGTTTGGCGGCGGCAGCGCCGAGGGCGACGCGAGCTTGCGGGAACTTTTGGGCGGCAAGGGTGCCAATCTTGCCGAAATGGCGAACTTGGGGCTCCCGGTTCCGCCGGGCTTCACCATCACCACTGAGGTCTGTACGGCTTTCTATAAGAATGACCGGTCCTATCCTGAGGGCATGAAAGCTCAAGTCGAAGCCGCCCTTGCGGAGGTCGCAAAGGTTGTGGGCGCGGATTTCGGCAAGCCGGAAAACCCCCTTCTTGTGTCGGTGCGCTCCGGCGGACGCGCCTCAATGCCCGGCATGATGGACACGGTTCTGAACCTCGGCCTCAATGATGCGACTGTTGCGGGCCTTGCAGCCAAAGCGAACGATGAGCGCTTTGCCTATGACAGCTATCGGCGCTTCATTCAGATGTATTCCGATGTGGTGCTGGGTGTGGAGCACCATAATTTCGAGGAAATCCTCGACATCTACAAAGAAGAAAATGAGTACTATCTCGACACAGATCTGGACGCCGCCGACTGGAAAGATGTGATTGGTCGCTACAAGGCACTGGTTGAAGAAGAGCTCGACGAACCCTTCCCGCAGGATGTGAATGAACAGCTTTGGGGTGCCATCGACGCAGTCTTTGGCTCCTGGCAGAACGCCCGCGCCGCCACCTATCGCCGTCTGCACAACATTCCCGACGAGTGGGGTACCGCCGTCAACATTCAGGCCATGGTCTTCGGCAATATGGGCGACACGTCCGCGACAGGTGTTGCCTTCACCCGGAACCCGTCGACGGGCGACAAAGCCTTCTATGGCGAGTTTCTGGTAAACGCGCAGGGCGAAGACGTGGTGGCGGGCATCCGCACGCCGCAGCACCTCACTAAGCTTGCCCGCGAAGAGAGTGGTGAAACTGCACCGTCCATGGAAGAGGTGATGCCCGGCGTCTATGGCGAACTGGTTGAGGTCTACAAAAACCTTGAAGGCCACTATCGCGACATGCAGGACCTGGAATTCACCGTCCAGGAAGGCAAGCTTTGGATGCTGCAGACGCGCAGCGGCAAGCGTACCGCCAAGGCTGCAATCAAGATTGCGGTAGATATGGCCTCCGAAGATCTGATCACCCAGCAAGAAGCCGTGACCCGGGTTGACCCCGCATCGCTCGATCAGCTGCTCCATCCAACGATTGACCCAAATGCAGAACGCGACGTGGTGGCAACCGGCCTGCCAGCGTCCCCAGGTGCTGCGTCTGGCGAGATCGTTTTCTCTTCAGAAGAAGCGGGAGCGCTGAAGGCACAAGGTCGCGACGTTGTGCTTGTACGTGTTGAGACGAGCCCGGAAGACATTCACGGCATGCACTCAGCCGTAGCGATCCTCACCTCAAGAGGTGGCATGACAAGCCATGCCGCCGTCGTCGCACGCGGCATGGGCAAGCCTTGTGTGTCAGGCGCGGGCACAGTCAAAATTGACTATGCAGCCGAGATCATGACAAGCCTCGGCGAAAAATTCTCCAAGGGTGATGTGATCACCGTCGATGGCTCGACCGGTCAGATCATGAGGGGCGCTATGCCCATGTTGCAGCCGGAGCTTTCCGGAGATTTCAACACGTTGATGGGTTGGGCCGACGAAGGCAGGCGTATGACGGTACGTGCCAATGCGGAAACGCCGGATGATGCCCGTGTTGCGCGCGAGTTTGGCGCTGAAGGGATCGGCCTGTGCCGTACCGAGCACATGTTCTTTTCTGATGATCGCATTCTCGCCATGCGCGAGATGATCATTGCCGATGACCAGGCTGGTCGACGCAAAGCCCTCGACAAAATCCTGCCCATGCAGCGCGAAGATTTCCGTCAGCTCTTCACAATCATGAGTGGTTTGCCGGTCACCATCCGCCTGCTCGATCCACCTCTGCACGAATTCTTGCCTCATAGCGATGAGGAGATTGCGGAAGTTGCAGATGCCGCGGGTCTTTCAGCAGATAAGATGCGTCGCCGTCTGGTCGAGCTAACAGAAGCCAACCCCATGCTCGGCCACCGGGGTTGTCGCTTAGGGATTACCTATCCCGAGATATATGAGATGCAGGCGCGCGCGATATTCGAAGCCGCGATCGTCGCCGCAGAAGAAACAGGCGCAGCCGTCATCCCAGAAGTTATGGTGCCGCTTGTGGCGACCAAGGCGGAGCTGGAATATCTAAAAGAGCGCCTCATTGCCGTGGGCGATTCCGTTTCGGCAGAAAAGAACAAGCCTCTCGAATATCAGATAGGCACCATGATTGAACTGCCGAGAGCCGCCCTCCGTGCCGGCGAGATTGCTGACGCTGCCGAATTCTTCTCTTTTGGCACCAACGACCTCACCCAGACCACCTACGGCATCAGCCGGGATGATTCGGCCAATTTCCTGAAAGACTATCTGGGCAAGGGCATTGTGCCGGCAGACCCCTTTGTGTCCCTTGACCAGGAAGGGGTGGGCGAATTGGTCCAGATCGCCGCTGAGCGTGGCAGGGCCACGCGCCCTGACATCAAGCTGGGTATTTGCGGGGAGCACGGGGGTGACCCGGCGTCCGTGCATTTCTGCGAGGGGGCAGGGCTACACTATGTGTCATGCTCGCCCTACAGGGTGCCTATCGCCCGTCTGGCAGCGGCCCAGGCGGCTCAGAAGGTCGCCCAAAAGGCATCCAAGTGAGGTCCATCTGAGTCGGCGGAATTAGGCACCGCTTTCTAAAAACACGGGGTGACCAGCTGTCGCACATAGCTGTGATGGCTTGTGTGATCGGCCCTTTTTTCACCCTGAATTTGAGCCAGGCGCGATCTGAAAAAGCCAGTGGATTCAGTCACTTCGCGGGCGTGTTATGGTAAATATTTCCTCTCACAATCCCGCCGCCGTTAACCATGACATGGCTCGTTAAGCTTCTGTTTACCAAGGCTGTGATTCCCTATTCCTATTGAAAAACAAGCGCTTAGGCTTATCTCGCCTGTGTGGCCGGGGCGTCATTGCCGGACCCAAAAGTTTATGATATTCCCGCGCCAACCTTTCTGACGGTTTGTCAGTGTGAATCGGGAGTTCCAATGTCTTCGCCTACTAAGTGGCACAGGCATTGCTGAGTAAAAGGGTGACCGCACCCAAAGAGTTAGGAGCGGTCATTCTGAGACAAAAAGACCAACCAAGGTATGGGCATGGGGCCCTGACCGGGACGAAAACGGACCAAAAGCGATGAACAAGCTCGCTCAATGGCTCGATATAGGACACTACGTCCGGGAACCTGCGCATCTTGCAGCGGGCCTGGCTGTGTCTGTCGTTCTGGGATCAGTGTTCTGGGCAAATCTTGCGACGGCAACAGTCGATCCGGTTTCCGGAAGCGATGGAAATCGCCTTGTTCTCTCCAGTTTCTCAGACCCTCATCTGCTTGACCGGCCAACACGATTGACCGAGCTTGCTGAGCTCGACCATCGCGCTGGAGTGGCAGCGACACCTGTCAGAGCGCTCGGCGACAGAGCCCGTCGTTTGGAGCAGGAACGCCGTTGTCTTGCCGTAGGCATTTACTTTGAAGCCCGTGGCGAAAGTAATAGCGGCCAGGTCGCCGTTGCAGACGTCATCATGAACCGTGTTGCGTCAAAGGATTACCCCAACACGATTTGTGGCGTCGTGTTCCAGGGATCCTATCGCCAGACAGGCTGTCAATTCTCATTCACCTGCGATGGAGAATCAGACCGGCCGCGGGACCTGAAGCCTTGGCGGAAAGCTCAACACGTCGCGAGCATGGTGACCATGCGCGATGACCGTCAGAGGCAGCTTGCAGAGAACGTGCTGCATTATCACGCTGACTATGTAGACCCGGTTTGGGCGTCGCATATGTACAAAGTCGCGAAAATCGGCCGTCATATATTCTACGCCCGGACACGGTCTCGTTCCTGAACCCCGCTCCTATGCAAAAAAGGCCAGTGTTTCCGCCGTCTTTTGACGCAGATCAATGATCGAACAGGTCTTCTGCCTCAGTCTCGGTAACGATGACGGCGGAGGCGCTTGAAGATTGCATCAGGCAGGTGCTCATCGGCCGACCACCCCGAGGACCAGCCTTTGTCCGTCATCACCATTTTCCAGAAATTGTCAGCTGTTAGGTGCGATCTCAGTCGAACCCAGATGATTTTTTGATGTTCTTCCGAACATAGCCAGGGAACAAGCGGGCCAACTTATCCATGCGGCTGAGCGATGGACTTCCAAAATAATGGATATCCTCACCATGGGCCGCGCGCCATACAATCTTGGCAATGTCTTCTGGTGTATGCGCGATCCCGGTGGCCTTGAAGTTCTCTGTCTGATGTTCCTGGTTTTTCACCATGCCTGTATCGACATAGGAAGGCAGGACGTCGCTCACATGGATGCCATAGGGTTCAAACTCGATGGAAAACCCTTCTGTCATGGCCCGCACCGCATGCTTTGACGCTGAGTAGACGGTGAGCTCCGGGATGCCGTAGACCGCCGACGCCGATGCAGTATTGATGATCCGCGCATCGCCGTGCTTGGCAGCGGTGGATTTTAAGGCCTCAAGGCCAGCAGCAACACCGTTGATGACACCATTCACATTCACATCAACCGTTTTGCGCTGAAGCGCTGGGTCAACCTGGTCGAAGTTCCCCATCTTCAGGATGCCGGCATTATTGAACAGCACATCGAGCCGTCCGCCGGATGCTGCCAGAAACGCCTGTACGGCATCGTTGAACTGATCCGGGTCAGTTACGTCCAACTCGCCCGTTGTGACCATAGGGGCACCATGAACCGCACGCAGCTCATCGGCCAGCTGAGCGAGGCCTGCGCCGTCGATGTCAAAGAGACCAACGAACCAGTCTCGCCGGGCAAAATGGCGGGCAGTGGCGCGCCCGATACCTGCTGCCGCGCCGGTGATGAAAATGCTGCGTGTTTCGCTCATGTCGCGTTCCTATTCAGCTGCCGACTTTGTTTCTTCGATCGCGGCTCCGATAGGCCCGCCCGACGCGATTCTGTCTCGTGTTCCTTCTGGGTCGAGAGCTGACGCCTTATCCAAGTCGCCGATCTCTTCCGGCACAAACCAGTGCAGTCGTTTTGGATCGTCATGATAGGAGGACCAGACAGCTTTCGCGACATCCAATGCGGGAACGAGACGGAACATGCCCTCAGCTGGTGCGCTCTGTCTCGCTTCGTCGGGTAGCAACGGCGTATCAATCAGACCCGGAAGGGTATCAGCAACGCGAATGCCAAAGCGGCTGAGTTCGACCGACAAAGCCTCTGTCAGACCTTTAACCGCATGTTTGGTTGCGGAATAGACCGCGATGCCGGGCATGCCATAGGTGGCAGACGACGAAGAAGTGGTGAAGCAGAGAGAGTTGGGCGTTGCCTTCAACAGATCAACCGCCAGATGAATGCCATTCAGCACACCGACCAAGTTGACATTGACCACTGCCATGACGTCTTCAAAAGGCATTTCATCAAAGAAACCGCCTTTGCCGATCCCTGCATTGTTGAAGAGGAGGTCAAGTTTGCCGTCGGTCGCTTCTGCGAATTCTGCCAGTGCCGTCTCGTAATCTGCCCGGTCGGTGACATCAAGTGAGCGGACGACACAATTTTCGGACCCAAGTTCCTTTTCGAGAGCGGTGAGCCCGTCTTTGTTGACGTCATAGCCGCCAACAAACCAGCCGCCCTGCGAGAAGAGACGGGCGCTCTCCAATCCCATGCCGCTCGCAGCGCCTGTAATGAAAATTGACTTTCTGTCTCCGGCTTTTGCCATGAGAGCCTCCCTGAAGAATGTTTTTGTTGCGACATAGTAAGCCGCGGTCAGGGAATGAGTCGAGTTGAGAGAACGGCCACGTGCAAGGGTGCTTAGCCCACTGCAGCCTCATAATCGAGGCCAATATCAAGGCAGGGCGCGGAATGGGTGATCCACCCGACGGAAATATAGTCGACCCCTGTGGCACCAACGCTCGCGGCAGTGTCGAGTGTGATGCCGCCCGACGCCTCTAGCGCTGCCCGGCCCTGGTTGATTTCAACGGCTTCGTTCAGAACGGCTGGCGGCATATTGTCGAGCAGAACGGCTTCGACGCCAATCTCGAGTGCTTCTTTCAGCTGCTCTAGCGTATCGACCTCAATCTCAATCCGAACCATGTGCCCGGCTTTCGCGCGCGCGCCATTGATCGCTTCCGCGATGCCGCCTGCCATGGCTATGTGATTGTCCTTGATCAGGATGGCGTCATAGAGCCCGAAGCGATGGTTCACGCCGCCGCCGGCGCGTACTGCATATTTTTCAAAGGCTCGGAGCCCAGGTGTGGTTTTTCTTGTGCAACAAATGCGCGTATCCGTGCCTGAAACAGCATCAACAAATTTCCGAGTCGCCGTCGCAATGCCCGACAGGTGCCCCAAGAAGTTAAGAGCGACACGCTCACCAGTAACAATGGCGCGGGCATTGCCTTCAATGGTGGCAATTACATCCCCGGGCGTAACGACAGAACCATCTGGCTTTTGTACAGAAATTCTAAGACCCGGATCCATCTCCCGGAAGGCTGCGCGAGCCGCATCAAGGCCCGCAATGCAGCCATGTTCTCGGGCGCGTAGCACCACCCGGGACCGAGTATCGGCAGGAATGGTGGATTGGCTCGTTATATCGCCCGCATCGCCCAGATCTTCAGCAAGCGCCGCCCGAACGGCACTTTCGACGATGAGGGAGGGCAGGGGCGTGAGATCAGAAAGAATGCTCACTGAATGTGACCTCGTTTGATTTGGTGCTCTTTCGTGGTGACCACGTCGCGGGCGAGTGCATCAGCCTCATCAAGGGTGATCAAAGTGCGATGTTTCCATGCCGCATCAGTTTGCGGATGGTCAATCCGGAAGTGGCCGCCTCGACTTTCTTCTCGCTGAAGAGCCGCCGCCGTAATTAGTTTTGCAGCTGTCACCATATTCACAAGCGCAGGTGACGATCCGGCTGCACGTTCGATGCGAACGATCTGCTGCAATGCCTCTGTGAGACCTTTGGCATTCCGCACAACGCCGACATGGCGTGTCATCACGTCGCGCAATTCCTGCACAATAGAGACTGGATGGGTCCGGCGGGCACGAAGCGCGGGGATCGCAGCGGTCGCAGCTGGACCAGCTTCAACAGACCCGAGAATATCCTCAGCGATACGTGCCCCATAGACAACGGCTTCGAGCAAGGAATTGCTGGCAAGACGGTTGGCGCCATGGGCCCCCGTCGAGGCGACTTCACCGCAGGCCCAGAGACCCGGCAGCGAGGAGCGTCCATCTCTGTCCACGGCGATACCACCCATGTGGTAATGCATGGCAGGGGCAACCGGGATCGGCTCGCGTACCGGATCAATTCCCATCCGTTGGCAGTTTTTGAAGACGGTTGGGAAAGCTTGTTCGAAATCCGCTCCAACAGCATCGCGCGCATCAAGATAGGCGTTACCACCTTCGGCAATGACCCGTGCAATGGAGCGTGCAACCACGTCGCGGGGTCCGAGTTCTGCGTCTTTGTGAATGGCCTTCATGAAGCGCGTGCCATTTTCGTCAATGAGCGTCGCGCCTGCGCCCCGCAATGCTTCTGTTGCCAAAGGGGCAGGGTCCTGTGGACCGGCAATGGCGGTGGGATGAAACTGAACAAATTCAGGGTCGGCGATGACAGCTCCAGCACGGGCAGCCATGGCAAAGCCGTCGCCGCGAGAGCTCAGCGGGTTGGTTGTGACCTTATAGAGCCCGCCTGCGCCGCCGCTTGCTAGAACCACCGAACGAGCGCGCAGGAGAAGAGGTGAAGGCTCCAGATCGCCAGTTGGTTGGACAAAAACACCGGCGACTTTTCCTTCTTCCATGGCGAGCTCGTAAGCCGAGAAGCCTTCAAGGATGCGAATGGAAGGTGTCTTGCGCACAGCTGCAATGAGCGCCTCCATGATGGCATGTCCAGCTCGGTCGCCCTGCACATGAACAATCCGGCTTCTGCTGTGGGCAGCTTCGAGCCCAACAGTCAGCTTGCCTCCCAGGTCCCGATCAAAGGGAACACCGAGTGACAGCAAATCCTGAATGCGCTCGCTCGCTTCCGAAGCGATGAGCTGCGCAATCTCTGGATCAACAATACCGGCGCCTGCAGCAATTGTGTCGGCTGCGTGCTCTTCCGGTGTGTCGCCTTCGGAGATGGCGGCGGCAATGCCGCCTTGCGCCCAGGCAGATGATGCCCCGTCGCCGATCGGTGCCGCTGCGAGTACTGTTACTGGGCGTGGGCTGAGTTTTAGAGCAGTGAAAAGACCGGCAAGGCCTGCGCCAACAATCAGCACGTCGCCCGCATTGACAATATGTCCGCCGGTAAGCGTATGTGTGCTCATGTGCCCAGCTCCCGAGTAATTGCCTGGAGCGTTTTCAATAAAAGTTGCAGACTTTTATGGTTCGAAAACGCGGTGAAAAAGATCAGAGCGGCAGGTTGATCATGCGCTCAACTGCAGCGCGTGCGCGCGGTGCGATAGCTGGATCCACGACAACTTCATCTTTCATATAGAGAAGGCTTTCGAGGATCTTGGGCAGGGTGATCCGCTTCATATGCGGGCAAAGGTTGCAGGGACGAATGAAATCCGTGCCCGGCACTTCGGCAGCCACATTGTCGCTCATGGAACATTCCGTCACCATCATGACCTTGTCGGGATGATTGTCCTTCACCCATTTGATCATGCCTGATGTTGAGCCAGAGAAGTCGGCTTCGTCTACGACCTCAGGCGGGCATTCTGGATGCGCGATGATCGATAGGCCTGGGTGAGCTTCGCGATATTCCCGCAGCTCTTCCGGTGTAAAGCGCTCATGCACTTCGCAATGACCTGCATAGGTGATGATCTTCACGTTGGTCTGGCGCGCAATGTTCTGCGCGAGATACTCGTCTGGCAAGCAGAGTACTTCCGGCACGCCAAGACTTTCTACGACCTGCACTGCGTTAGACGAGGTACAGCAAATGTCGGTCTCTGCTTTCACATCTGCTGATGTGTTTACGTAGGTGACAACAGGTACACCGGGATATTGTTCCCGCAGACGGCGAATATCAGCGCCCGTGATGGACTCCGCCAGCGAACAACCGGCTTTTTCATCGGGAATAAGAACTGTCTTCTCCGGGCTCAACAATTTTGCCGTCTCAGCCATGAAGTGCACGCCGCACTGGACGATGACGTCGGCATCCGCTTTTGCTGCTTCGCGAGCCAACTGAAGGCTGTCGCCGACAATGTCGCCCACACAGTGGAAGATTTCCGGTGTCATGTAATTGTGCGCAAGGATAACGGCGTCGCGCTCTTTCTTCAGATCATTGATCGCCTTCACATAAGGCGCAAAGAAAGGCCACTCGACAGAGGGGATAACGTTTTTGACGCGCTCATAGATGGGCGCCATCTCTTTCGCGAGTCCGGGTGTATATTCCAGCTCCGGCATCTCAAGCGGTTTAAACTTAGGCGGTACCACAGCTGCATTCTTGGGCGCAGCTTGTTGGACATGAAGATCGGCGGTCATACTCGCCTCCCTTGATCGACTACATTTACTCAAAATGAGTATAAGTAGGGGCTAAAAAGACACCGGCAGAACCGGCTGAAGCGTTTCCAGATGAAGTTGCAGACTTCATCGCCAAAAGCCTTGGCGGAAACGCGACACAATAACAATGTACCCTTATACTACAATTGAGTATTAGACCTGTCAAGCAAACCAGAGGCACAATATTTCCCAGAAAACGGCTGTTTACGGGGCTTCTTCAGGCGTAGTTGAACTTTTTGGCGGAAAAACAAACTTCTGATAGAGCAATCCGATGCCGATCAGGGCACCACCAAATCCGATAAAGGAAATCGCCCGAAGGAAACCGGTAAGGGCTGCCATGTCGAAGAGGAACCCTTTGGTGGTTGCCAGTGTGATCACCACCATGCCGGCAAGCCTGAGGTCCCGCCCACCGCGATAGAAACTGAGCGCGAAGATACCAAGCCCGATCAAGAGCCAGACGATGGAATAGACGTACCATTCCATGTCGCTCGTGGTCCCACCGGGCAGCATACCGCCCTGAAAGACCTGGCGGATCTGCAGCGTCGCGAAGGTCAACAGCAGGCCGAGGGTCGCGCCGCCGAACCCCAAGGTTGTTTGGCGATCACCGCGCTCTTTGGCGGTGATACTGTAGAGGCCGGTAAAAAGGGCTGGTGCGAGATAGGCAAGCGTCAGCAGATTAAAGAAGAACAGGTCCCCAACAAAGGTTGGGACGAACAGCGGGTTTCCGAAAAGGAGTTGCGCAAGCAAAAGATGCGCAAGGCCCAACCATCGCAATATCTCTCCGGCATAGGTGAGAATGGTTCGGCCGTAGCGCTGGCCCAAGCGATAATAGAAGAAGGAGAGCGCGAGCCAAGTCAGTGTCTGAATGGCACGTTCGCCAAATTCATACTTCTCAGAGAACAGGTCACCGCCACTTATCCAGTGATGGATTTCCAATGAAACAAAGAGCGTAAAGAGAAGGGCGGCACCCGCTTCCAGACATTGCACCACCAGATCATCTTTATGTCGTCGCATCCACGTCGCCGTCACCGCCATGGCGGCAGCAGGTAGCGCATATGCGTAAATCAGGAAGTTGAAAATTGGAGTGGTTGAGATGTCGTAAGACATGAGAGCTGGATTGAAGGTAAGCCTAAGCATCACGCTTCCAGCGATCAGCAGTGCCACCCAGCGCAAAAGAGTCAGTGCCAGTGAGGCGTTGATCCAGGCAATGCCAACAAGCAGGAGAGACAGAGACGCGGTGAGCCAGGCATCGCGGAGGACCATGGCAACGCCCAAGGAGAGCGCAGCCAATGCGGCGGTCGCATAGGCGCCGACTGCGCCGTCCGATCCTCGCTCGTCGCTCCGGCAGGTGCTGGCGGCATAGGCGAGCAGGCCGGCAACAAGCCCCGCAACCAGTCCCCAGGCCATGCTGGTCTCCATTGCGGTTGAGCGCCAATAGACAACAGCTAAGAGAACAATGGGAACCGTCCCGGAAACAGACGCCCAGAGACCTCTATTGCTGACCTTGGACAGCGCCCAATAGCCGCCGCCTGAATAGGCAAGGGCAAAGAGAGCCAAGACCCAGGTATAGAATTGAAGCTCCGAAGGTACCCCGGGAGGCGAGAGCGCTCCTCTGCTTGCTGCGTCACTCAACTCGAAGGGAATGGCGCCGATAGGCACCCAGAGCAAAAGGGTTAGGACGACGAGGCCGACGGATATCAGAAGCTCCCGATCAAGCAGTTGAACCCGGAATGCCGCGACGGCACCGATGGCCCCATAAGCAGCAAGAGAGAGAAGGGCGAGCGTTGCGTTGTCTTCACTATGGACAAAGAGAAGGCTCAAAACCCCGAACGTCGCAACTGCTGTACCGATCAGGACGCGTCGCCAATGCAGGTCATCTGCATCCTCAATATCGGGTGTGAGCGGCGTGAACATGAATGCTGCCGTCATCAGAGGCAGGTAGAGCGAGAGCATCACCAGATTGTCAGGATGTCCTACGAAGAAAATCGCGACGAGGGACCAGATCGCCGACCCTGCGACGGCCATCAGACCGATATACCACCAGGCCCGCAGACGTACGAGCGCCAGAACCGCAAGCGTCACGAAGGTAAGGTAGGTGAAGAGGATGATGACCGATGGTTCGTCGGACGAAACGAGGGCAGGTGTTGCGTAGCTTCCGATCAGCCCAAGGCCACCGAGGATGGGGCCATGAACCGCGGCGAGTAATACAGAGCCCACTGAGATCACTGCCAGCAAAAGGAAGACGGCTTCTGGTCCCAGCATGTCGTAGAGCGCATAGGACGCATAGGCCGTCGCAAACGCGATGATGATTCCCACGGCGGTAATAATGGGTGGAATGGCAACGCCTGGCAGATTGGCGATGGCCTGCAACGACGGCGCTCGGCGAAGTTTTTCTCCCAGCACCAACAGGCCGACGGAGAGAAGCGAGGCCATGAAGATGCGGGCGCCGGGACCGAAATACCCTTCATTGACTGCGTAACGCACCAGGAAAATTCCGCCAAGTGCGAACATCAACCCGCCCAGCCAGACAATCCACCTTGTGCCGATCTTCTGTTCTAGCGAGACAGATGGTTCCGGATGAGCTTCACGGGCAGCGATGGAGGTGTCAGGTTCTGGCTCTTCGGATTGCTGATCTGATGCCTGACCCCAGGATTGCGCGCCGGTAGGTGCCGCTACATCCTCAGCAGTTTCGCTTTCGTTCGTTTCGGGACCGGGATCTTGCATTTCGCTCTCGACCGTCGGTGTTTCTGGCGCGACATCAGCGGGCCGCTGTTCTGGCACCTGACGCGATGAAGTGAGGACCGCGATCTCCCTTTTGAGCGCGGTGATGCGTCCTGCCAAAATGAGATACCCGGCGATAAAGCCAACCGTTAGCAGAAGAACCCAGAGTTCCATAAGCCATGCTCCAACTCAGCTGAGAGTGGGCGTTACCCCAGAATAAGAAAAGCCATCTTACGTATTTGCTCGAGTGCGGGAAGGGGCGAGGCGAAGACCAGGTGCGGGACGTTCGTTGAAGACCTCACGACGGAACCGGAACAGCTCCGCCGGGCGCCCACCGGTATGGGTGCTCATGCGCCCGGTGCGTTCCACAAGTCCTGCTTTTTCCACAAGCCGACGGAAGTTCTGTTTATGCACATGAAGACCCAGCAGTGCCTCACTTGTGCGCTGCAATTCGTAGAGCGTGAACGTGTCAGGCATAAGCTCAAATACCACCGGACGGTATTTCAGTTTTGCACGCAGGCGGCTGATGGCTGTCGCGAGGATGCGTCGATGGTCGAACTGCATCGGGACGCCGAGTTGCGGCGTATTGGCTTCTTCTAGACCGGCTGCATTGGGGCGTCCGTCTCGCAGGGCTTCTCGCACCAGTCCCGCTTCGTAAAGGAGCTCGTAGCGTTCCAACACGTTTTCTTCATCCCAAGCGCCCCCATCAAGGCCGAATGTGAGCCGCGCCCGGTCCCGCCGTCTGCCGCGCGCCAGCTCATCGCTTTCTGCGCCTCCGCTTTCAGACGCCCAATCCTGCAAAAGAGGCAGGATGATCTTGTCCAAGATAGCGGGGCGTCCGTCGCGCCAGTCTTCCCACGGGAAATATTGATACCAGCTGCGCCAGCTCACACCTTCGCGTTCTTCGCCACCGCGGGTGAGGGCGAGATAGCCGACAGATACAATGTGATCTGTGCCTTCTTCTACTTCGAGTGCATGACGACCGCGGTCTCCAAACGTGTAGAGCTGCTCTACATAGCCTAGTCCAATCTGCGTCTGTTCCTGCACCCAGGCCCGCAGCCCAATGTCCATGGTCCGATGGGTGAAGGGATCGAATGGGCCAAAGGGCAGTGCGTCCCAAACATCCTGATCGTTTTTTTCGTCCTTTTCCTGGGGGCGCACCACAACAATCTGAGGGAGGGAGTCAGCAACCTGAACAATCGCCGCGTTGAGATCGATCACAACGGGATTGGATGGGTTCTTTGGCGACGCTGGCGCCATCGTCAGATGTCTCCGGATTTTGAACTCTGAGGTAAGTCTACGCGATTCTAACCAAGATTGGACGATGTGCTGTCCTGTTCGGTGGATTTCAAAAGAGATTTAAAACGCTTCAGAAAAAGGGCCTGTGCCGCCGTCGGATTTAGGGGCTTCAGCTTAATCGGGGCGAGGCCACGAGGTCGTCCGAAGATGGCGGCTGCTTCTGCATCGGAAAATCCGGCTAACTGAGTGGCCTCTAGAAAGGCAGAGACACGGTCGGCGCGCTTGATGAGAGATTCAACCGTCTTGGGCAAATCGGCCGGCAATCCAAAGCGCAGGTGGATTGCGCTCTCCAGTCGGTGCTCGAAGCTCTTATAATCGTACCCGAGCGCCGCCTTGAACGGGCTGATCATGTCGCCGATGACATATTCCGGGGCGTCATGAAGCAGAGCCGCTAGGCGCCATTTGGCAGGCCATCCAGGGCGCAGGCGATGGCAGAGCTCTTCCACAAGAACACTATGTTCAGCGACAGAAAAGGGTTCATCGCCGATCGTTTGACCGTTCCAGCGCGCCACTCTGGCGAGGCCATGGGCAATGTCTTCTATTTCTACATCGAAAGGCGAGGGGTCCAGTAGATCAAGCCGTCGCCCGCTCAGCATGCGTTGCCAGGCGCGCGGTGTTTTTGTTTTCTTGTGGGAAGACTTCTTTGGCGGGGCCATGGGGCGTCCAGGATATTGCGGGCGCCAGACCCTAATCTTTCCGACCTATCTTGTCGATGCACCTGAGCATTGTTGTTGTCACCGGGAGCGCCTAGAGTCTCTCGATAGAACGCCCTGAATAACAAAAACAAAGCTGCAGCCGTGCCCTTAGAACCCTTGAGTGCTGATCTTCTCTATCGTGACTGCGATGTGTCGCAGTTTGAGTTTTCGACGACAGCTGAATTGTCCGACGCCATGGGCCTGGTTGGCCAGGACCGTGCCTTGGAAGCGATCCGCTTTGGCACCCGCATGGACAAGAGCGGGTACAACATTTTCGCATTGGGGCCGCACGGAGCCGGTATGCGGGACGGCGTGATCCGCCACTTGCAATCCATCGTGGGCAAAAGACCGGTGCCAGGCGATTGGGTCTATGTAAATAATTTCACCGACCCCAACAAACCTGTCGCCCTTCGCACAACGGCCGGTCGCGCGGAAGCGCTGCGATCGGGTGTTGCAGACCTGATCCAGGATTTGCGGGGGTCCATTCCGGCGATCCTTGAGAGCGAGGAATACAAGAAACGGCTGGCGGCCATTGATGCGAATTATACTCAGCACCAAGGCCAGGCATTTGAAGCCCTTCGCATCAAAGCTGAAGCCAAGAATGTTACCCTGCTATCAACACCTTCCGGTTTTGCCTTTGCGCCTCAGCGCGAAGGAGAGGTGATGAAGCCCGAGACCTTCAACGAATTGCCGGAGGAGGAGCGGGAGAAAATCAAGGGCACCATAGGCGAGCTCGAACAGGAGCTGGCCTCAATCTTCCAACATGTTCCTGGCTGGGAGAAGGAACGCCGCGCTCAAGTGCATGAGTTGAACCGCGAGGTGGCAACAAACGCGGTGGGCCGCTCCATCCACGATCTCACCTCCATGTTTGAGGGGAATGAAAAGGTGGCGGCCTGGCTTCGGGAACTCGAGGCGGACCTTGTCGAAAATATCGGCCTCTTCACAGCAGAGGAGCGCGAACAACTCGCAGCACCCATGGGGCCAATAGGAGGGGATGTTTTTCGGCGCTACACAGTCAATGTCATCGTCAATAATGGCCCGGATGCCGCACCTGAGCCCACAGCGGGAAACAGCAATGGGGGCTTCATTGGCGGCGGTGCGCCTATTATTACAGAGGAACATCCTGCCTTCGCGAACCTGATCGGCAGGGTTGAGCACATGTCCAATATGGGCGCGTTGGTGACAGACTTCAGTCTCATAAAGGCAGGCTCCCTCCATCGCGCCAATGGTGGGTACTTGCTTATCGATGCGTTGCGGCTGTTGCGCGAACCGCTGGCTTGGGATGGATTGAAACGGGCCCTTAGAACCCAGCTCATCGTGCTGGAGGCACCAGGAGACTATTTGAGCCTCGTGAGCACCGTGGCTCTGGAACCAGACCCGATACCTCTTGATACAAAGGTCATCTTGTTCGGAGATCGCCTGCTCTACTACATGTTGGCTGAGAATGACCCAGAATTCAGCGACCTGTTCAAAGTCTCCGCTGATTTTGATGACCAGATCGACAGAGATGGGGACACAGATCTGCTTTATGCCGAGATGATCGCCACGCTCTGTCGCGAAAACGATCTGTTGCCGCTGACCGCCGCAGCAGTGGGGCGCGTCATTGAAGAGAGTTCTCGCTTTGCGGAAGACGCGGAGAAACTCTCACTTGAAGTGGGTAGCATCACCGACCTGATGCAGGAAGCAGATCTCTATGCGCGGGACGATGCGGCAGACGCAATCGATTTTCTCCATGTTCAGCAGGCGATAGATGAACGGGTCCATCGGGCAGACCGGCTGCGCGAGCGTAGCCTCGAAGCGATAACCCGCGACGTTGTGATGATTGACACAGAAGGCTTTGTCGCCGGCCAGGTCAATGGACTGTCGGTTTTGAGTCTGGGCCAGGCAAGCTTTGGCCGCCCAACCCGCATTACCGCGCGCACACGCATGGGAAAGGGCAACGTGGTCGACATTGAGCGGGAGGTTGATCTGGGGGGAGCGCTTCACTCTAAAGGCGTGCTCATCCTGACAGGCTTTCTGAGTGCACACTTCGCCATCAATATACCTCTGTCGCTCACTGCCACGCTTGTGTTTGAGCAGAGTTATGGCGGGGTGGACGGAGATAGCGCATCGGTTGCAGAGCTGGTGGCCCTGCTTTCCTCCCTGGCGGAGGTCCCGGTTAATCAGGGCCTCGCTGTGACCGGGTCGCTCAATCAGTTGGGGCAAATCCAGCCCATAGGCGGTGTGAATGAGAAGATCGAAGGTTTTTTTGACATTTGCATGCGTCGAGGACTGACGGGGGATCAAGGTGTGATCATTCCTGCCGCCAATGTGAAACATCTCATGTTGCGCCGTGATGTGGTCGACGCGGTGGAACGCGGCATGTTCTCCGTCTTTGCGGCTGAAACAATTGAAGATGCCGTGACAATCATGACGGGCGTTCATGCCGGGCAGCGGGATGAGAATGATGATTTTCCACCCGGCAGTTTGTTTGAACGGGTCGACCAGAGATTGCTGGAATTTGCTGAAGCACAGGTTGCCTTTGGAAAGGATGATAGCGGGGTGACTGCATCATGAATACAAAGCCCGAAGAAGACGCAGAAGCTGACGGCCACAAGATCCTTATTGAAATCGACTCGGCAGTGCCGCAAGCTGAAGCCATCTCCTTTGCCAAACGCATGGGCGATCCGATTGGTGCCAAGCTGGTGGGGTGTTTTGTGGAAAATCAGGCGCTGATGGATTTAGCCGAGCTGCCTTTCGCCTCAGAGGTCTCGTTCAGCGGCATTGTAAAACCATTGGAGACAGAGCGCCTGGCACGCGAGTGGGATGCGCAGGCGGGGCAGGCAAAAGCCGCTTTTGCAGCTGCCGCTTCGGAGATAGGGCTTGAATGGTCGTTCGATGTGAAGCGCGGCCGGCCACTCTTCGCGGTGCTTGAAAACGCAAGCAAGGAAGACGTGCTGGTGATGAACACCGGCAATCATCTGACTTCTCTAAATGACATTCGGCGTGCATTGCACACAGCAACGACTGACGTGCACGCAGACGTCTTGCTCACCAGTGCCAGACGGGGAATGGGTGCAGGCGATGCGCCTCTCGTTGTGCTGGATGACATGACCAGCCAGGGGGAGTTTTGTGCCCACGCTGCAGAGGTGCTTGCAACACGCGCGGGTATGGCATGTCTCCCCGTTCGTGGAGCGGACACAGACTTGGCGGATTTGGCTGAGATTGTGCGGCAGATGGGTCCAAGTCTCGTGGTGGCAAACGCGCGTTCAAAGTTTTTTGAGAAAGACGGGGACGCAACGGCCTTTTCGATGGCGGTTGGCTGTCCTGTTTTGCTGCTAGGATCAGAGCGTGACTTACAGAAAACCGAATAATTTAGCGGGTTGATCTGGGTCATAGGGTCATCGAGGATCTGGGATTAATGTGTGTTCATCAGATGGCATAAAGGAGGTCGGCAATGCCTATTCGCAAAGTACTTGTTCCTGTTCATGGAACCGATTCAGATAAACCAGTATTGAACGCAGCCCTGTTGGTGGCGAAAAAGTTTGGCGCGCAGGCGAAGGTTCTGTTTGTGCGCCCTGATCCAAGCGAGGCTCTGCCCTACTTAGGTGATGGTGTATCGGGACAGGTGATTGAAGACCTGCTTCAGGCCGCCAAAGAAGGGTCGGACGCAGCGGTCACAGCGGCGAAAGGCAGCATGGAGTCTGAGGCTAAGGCCGCAGGCCTCCCCGTAGTGACCGACACAGGCACACTTCCCTCGGCACGGTTCGGCGAAGCGACAGGTCGGCGCGACCTCGTCGTCGCAGAAGAAAGCCGTCTTTCAGATCTGGTCATGTTTTCGGGCTCAGAAATCGAAGATGGTATTGCAGGCGGGGACGCCCTGGAAGGCGCGCTGATGAGCGCAGACCGTCCGGTTTTGATCGCGCCCAAGTCGGCGGCAACCTCAATCGGCGACAATATTCTGGTTGGCTGGGACGGCAGTCTTCAGGCCTCTGCCGCAGTAACGGCAGCAGTTCCGTTTATCGAGAAAGCCACCAAAGTCACCATTCTCTGCATTGATGAAGGTGATGATGATGGTGTGCCAAATTCAGTCTTGGAAAACTATCTCGCTCTTCACGGCGCTACAACAAACTTCCGCTTTGTGAAAGCAGACGGACGCGCAGTTGGTGAGATCCTTCTTGAAGAAGCTGCGAGTGCGGGTGCCGATCTGCTGGTAATGGGTGGTTATGGTCACAGTCGTCTTCGCGAGTTTCTTTTTGGCGGCGCCACGCAACATGTACGAGCGCACACCAGTGTTCCCGTGCTGATGGCGCACTAAGGCTTCGAGATTCCACTTTTTGATAGAAGGAGGGCATCTATGACCCTGTACCGTATTCATATGAATGCTGCTCGCAGCGACGAGTTTCCTGAAGGCAGCGACAAGCATGGCTACGATTTTGTGGCACCCTTGGACGCTGATGGTCATCTGGATCCAGATGCGTGGAAGGCACACAAACAAGATTGTGTGGTCAGACGCTTCAGCAATGGCGAGCCGGATGAGCGTGGGCTCCTTCGACATATCGGTCGGGGCTGGACAATTGACTATGATCCAAATACGCCAGAAGGTGATGAGCCCTTCTTTAAGCTTGATAAACACTTGATCAGCGTCGGGGAATATCTCTCTGTGTTGGAAGACGACGGAGAGATGCGCACCTTTCACATTGTGGCAGTGCAGCCTTTTCTGAAAAAGTAAGCGCACTCAGGAAAAGTGTGCTGCGGTTTTCCGTCCGAGTGCGCGCTCAAAAGAGTAAGCGCACTCAGGAAAAGTGTGCTGCGGTTTTCCGTCCGAGTGCGTGCTCAAAAAAGTAAGCGCACTCAGGAAAAGTGTGCTGCGGTTTTCCGTCCGAGTGCGTGCTCAAAAAAGTAAGCGCAAAGAATAATCGGATTGGCGGTGTGATCCTTATGCGCGTTTGCGCACGATCACGCTGCCAGCCGAATACCCCGCACCAAAGCTGCAGATGACGCCGGTATCGCCCTCTTTGAGGTCGTCGCTATACTTATTGAAAGCGACGATGGATCCAGCGGAGCTGGTGTTCGCGTAATCTTTCAGAATGTTCGGCGACTCTTTGACTGTTGGCTCGCGTCCGAGCACTTTCTTTCCGATAAAGTCGTTCATGCCCTTGTTGGCCTGGTGCAACCACAACCGCTTAAGCGCAGTCGGCTCAAGGCCTTCATCGGTCGCATGCTCAATAATGAGCTTTGAAACCATCGGCACCACTTCTTTGAACACTTTGCGGCCTTCCTGAACGAAGAGTTTGTCCGCGTCCTGCGCGGTCTGCGGTGCTGTGCGATTCAAGAAACCAAAATTGTTTCGGATATTGTTGGAAAACTGGGTCATCAATCGTGTCCCCAACACCTCCCAGGCACCGTCTGCGGTGCACGTCTCATCGCGTTCAACGATAATGGCTGTGCACACATCGCCGAAGATGAAGTGACTGTCGCGATCGCGGAAGTTCAGGTGGCCGGTGCAGATTTCTGGATCAACTACCATGACGCAGTCGGCGCCGCCGCTGATAACCATGTCGTGTGCTGTCTTCAAGCCGAAGGTGGCCGACGAACAAGCGACGTTCATGTCAAAACCGAAGCCGTCAATGCCAAGGAGGTTTTGTACCTCAATGGAGATCGCAGGGTAGGCGCGCTGCAGATTTGAACAGGCCACAAGAACGGCGTCGATGTCCTCCGGCTTTTTATTGGCACGCGCCATCGCTTCTTTAGCAGCGATGACAGACATCTCAGCAAGGACTGATGGCTCATTGTTAGAGCGCTCCGGCAGGCGGGGACACATTGTGTCTACATCCAGAATGCCATCCTTGTTCATCACATAGCGGTTCTCAATGCCGGACGCTTTGTAAATGAACTCGGCGCTGGAGGGGTTGAGGGCTTCGACATTGCCGCTTTCAATTGCATCTTTGTTTTCGTTATTGAATTTCTCGACATATGCATTGAATGACGCAACGAGTTCCTCGTTGCTGATTGAGTTAGGGGGTGTAAATACCCCAGTGCCACTGATGACGACTTTTGCCACGCTTCCCACCCGAAGAGTTTCGCTGCGGAGAATGATGCCAAGAACGCCAGGGCGTTGGTCTCAAACCCACCTGCATATTTAAATTGCTTTATTGCCCCAAAAATAGTGCAGCGAGGGCAGGCTGGCTATAGATTTCGGTGGGCGGCTTAGAGCATTTCCGGGAAAAGTGCGCAGCGATGTTCCGAACGGAAATGCGTCAGAGGAAGAGGGAGTGGTTCCGGTCAATGGCTGAACAACCAGAAATGCCTGCCCACTACGCAGACCTAAGCTCAGTCCAGACCACCTGGAGGGAGATGCTGCTAAACGCAGTTTCTGAGCGAACCCATCCTTTCAAGAAGCCGGTTTTGACGACAATCGGCCGTCAAGGAGAGCCGAAAGCGCGGATCATTATCCTGCGGGATCTTGATCTTGAGGAACGCACAATCCGGCTTCACACAGATGCGCGATCTGCCAAAGTTTCTGAAATTGGCAGAAACCCCAACGTCATGCTGGCTTTTTATGACCCGGCGCATGAGATTCAGATTCAGGTCAGTGGCAAGGCCACAGTCCATAAAGCAGATGCATATGCCGACGCGGCCTGGACGGGCGCACCACCTCCCAGCCGACGGGCCTATCTCGCGGAGCTTGAGCCAGGGACGCCTTTGTCGGGCCCGGCCTCCGGTCTGCCAGCTGACGTTGAAGGCAAGATCCCTTCGGAAGAAAGGCTTGAAACAGGCCGGTCGAATTTTGCGGCGGTACGGATGGTTTTTGAACAAGTCGATTGGCTATTTTTGTCGCCAAACGGCAACCGACGTGCGCGGTTTACATGGGACGCCGATGTCTGGGCCGGCACCTGGTTGGCGCCTTAAGGGCTGCGATTGCCGCGCTTCAGTGACGCAAAGGCTTGCAAAGTTTCTTCATTGGCTCCGGGACCTGGACCAAATGTTGTCTCTCGGGGTGTCAGAAAATGCCCGTCCCGCGCTTGAACACCAACTTGCTGAACCGCACTCCTAGTTTCCTTGTCCATAATGCAGAGTGGTTCATTCCCGGGCCCAAATACCCACTTGTCGCTCCACTGCATCAGTGTGACCAAGGCTGGAAAAAAATCCTTGCCGGCGGCCGTCAGCCGATAAGTGTGGCGGTCGACACCCGGCCGAGTCGGTGCCCGTTCCAAAACACCATGATCCACAAGGGACTGCAGGCGGTCTGACAGCACGGTTTTCGCCACCCCCAGATTTTTCCTGAACTCAGAAAATGATGACGTCCCGAAAAAAGCTTCGCGGAGGATCAGCAATGTCCACTTATCGCCGATGACTTCGGCGGCTTGCGCGAGGCTGCAGTTGAAATCTTTAAGCGAGGTGCGAGTCATTGAATCGGTCTTCCTTAAGTATCCTTAAGAAACCTACACGATGGTTAAAAAATATCAAGTGAGTCGAAAAAGGATGAATAAGGTATCTTTACAGGACCAATTTATTTGGTATCCTAAAGCTACAAAATAAACAACATGGAGAACAGATCATGCCAATGCTCACAGTCGATCATCCCAAAGGTGCGCTCTCTAGGGATCAGAAAGACCAGCTTGCGGAAGAGTTGACCCACGTATTGTTGGAGATCGAAGGGGGGCAGGACACGCCCGGAGGCCGGTCTATTGCTTGGGTAAGGTTCAAAGAAATCGAAAAAGAAGATTGGTTTATTGGAGGCAAGTCCGATGACACCCATGTCGCTGAGGCTGGGAAATTTCTGATTGAGCTTAATGTGCCCGAAGGCTCGATGAACCAGGAACGCAAGTCCCTGGCGAAAAGGGTGATTGCGGACGCAATTCTGAAGGCGACCGGGTCAGTGGGCATTAAAGGCGCAGCGCGGTCAATTTGGGTGCAAATATTTGAATGGCCAGAAGGGCATATGGGCACCAGCGGCAATACCGCGAGCCTTTTTGGTATTGTCCGCATTGCCGGCTTGCCGGAGGAATCTCCGCTCCTGGATTTTTCGCGGGCGTATTTTGATGCGAAACAGCGTTTGTTTGACAGAAACGAGTTTCCAGAAGGTGCCGCCGGCCGTGCGCTTGTACCTTATCGTGAGATTGAGGGAGGCACGCCATGAGCAAGGCCATCCAATTCTTCTTCGACTTTCTCAGTCCGTTTTCCTATTTAGCAATGACGCAGCTTCCGGGTCTATGTGCGCGGACTGGAGCGAGCATTGAATACAAACCGATTCATGTATTGACCCTGATGGAGAGGGTGGGCAACCGCCCGACCACGGTTGAGTGTCCGGCAAGGGGCCGCTATGCCATGGCGGACCTCGCGCGGTGGGCAAAAAAATACGATGTCCCATTCGCACTCAATCCGCATTTTCAAACGATCGACAGCCAACGTCTCTTGGTCGGCGCGGTAGCTGCAGAGCAGGTTGGGCAGGCAGAAGAATATGTCCGTGCCGTGTTCGACGGAGTCTGGGTCAAGAGCGCAGCGTTCGCCGATGACCAAGATCTGGCGACTTTGTTGGGCGAGGCCAGCGTCTCTAACATCCCGGCAATTCTCGACCGCAGTGAGCGGAACGCAGAGGGCCATATGTCGAACATGGATGCAGCTGAGACCGCCGGTGTTTTTGGTGTTCCTAGCATGATCGCGGGAGATGAGCTCTACTTTGGCAATGATCGGTTGGAATTCTTGGAGGAGGCAGTAGCGCGATGACAAAACAAAAGAAAATTTGTCTGATTACAGGTGTAGGGCCCGGCACGGGCACAGCCCTTGTAAGGCGGTTTGCGGATGCGGGTTACACGATTGCGATGATTGCTCGCAATGAAGAGCGCCTCGATGACCTCGCGAGTAATTTCGCCAATACGCACGCTTTTCCCTGCGATGTGTCTGATGCGGATGCGTTGAAAGACTGTGTGAGCAAGATACAGTCGGATCTGGGCGCACCAGAAATCGTCATCCACAATGCGGTTGGAGGGGCGTTTGGGAGTTTCCTCGACGTCGCCCCAAAAACCCTGGAGCTCAACTTCAAAATCAACACGATGGCATTGCTCCACCTGGCCCAATTGACGGTACCAGCGATGATTGAAAGTGGTCATGGCGTCATTCTGGGGACGGGAAACACATCGGCCTATCGTGGAAAGGCGAACTTCGCGGCCTTCGCGCCGACCAAGGCCGCCCAGCGCATATTGCTAGAGAGCATTGCACGTCATGCCGGACCGCAAGGTGTGCATGCCGCCTACGTCGCTATTGATGCAGTGATTGATGTCCCTAGAATGCGGGAAATGTTGCCGGATCAGCCCGACGAGTTTTTCTGCAAACCGGTTGATATTGCTGATGAGTGTTTTCGGGTAGCACACCAACCACGGTCAGCCTGGTCATCCGACGTTGTCATCCGTCCGTTCGGCGAAAACTGGTAACGCACACTACTTTTTTGCCAGCGCTGCACATTCCTTGTGACGGAAGCAATCGGTCGTATGGTCATTCACCATGCCGACGGCTTGAGCGAAGGCATAGACAATGGTGGGCCCACAAAATTTGAAGCCGCGGGATTTCAGTTCTTTTGAGAGCTTGCGGCTCATCGCCGTCTCGGCAGGCACTGACTTCATGGTTTTGAAGCTGTTCTGAGCGGGCGCACCGTCGACGAAGTCCCAAAGGAAGTTGGCAAAGCTTCCCTCTTTTTCCATGATCTCCAGATAGGCTTTTGCATTGCCGATGGTTGCTTCAATTTTCCCGCGGTGGCGGATAATGCCTGCATCCTGCAGCAACCGGTCAACTTTCTTAGGGGTATAACGCGCGATCTTCTCAGGCACGAAGCCGTCAAAGGCTTTTCGGAAATTGTCTCGCTTTTTCAGGATCGTGATCCAGGAAAGCCCGGCTTGAAACCCATCAAGCTGAAGCTTTTCAAAGAGCGCACGGTCATCCCATTCAGGCACGCCCCATTCGTCGTCATGATAGGCGACATAAACCGGATCATCAGCCGCAGGCCACGTACAGCGCGTCTTGCTCATTCTTTCATGGTTCCCATTGCCGCATCAGACAACCAGTCGGGAAGGGAAGGCTCGACAGAAATCTCATCAGCGGTCAGGGGGTCTTCCAGACGATCTAGACGCAGCAGCGCAAGTCCTTGGGCACCGGCTGAGGAAAGCAGTTCACCCGCCTGGCGCTCACCTGCCATCACCGCCGTGCGAGGCGCCGGCAGGTCAGTGTTTGCACGCACCGTCACAATGCGTTTTCGGACCTGACCCTTGCGATAGGTGCGCGAGGTCACTTCTTGCCCGACGAAGCACCCTTTCTGGAAATCAAATGCGCCCAGCAAATCAAGGTTGGCTTCCATGGGAAAGGTTTTGTCGGCGAGCAGGTCTTGCGCACCGGGTACAGCTAAGGTGATACGATGGGCATCATAATCTTCAGGTGAGCTGACCTCGCCTGTTGCCAAAGCCGCGTCAGCAGCTGCGGCAGGCACCATGAAGCGCTGCCCTAATGCGCTAAGCCGCGGGTCGTTAAACAGCAGGCCGCTGTGAAACTCACCCCCTTGGCCAGCTTCACCAGACGTTTCGGTGTCCCAAATGGCTCCCACGACCCAGTCTTCGCCCGTGCTTGCGAGCGTCACATCAGCGCGCAGCCTGTAGAACATCAGCCGTTTCAAAAGCTCCGGTGCGGCGTCTCGATCACAATCAATTAGGTAGTGTCCATCCTGTTCGATGACAAAAAAGTCGAATAGATATTTGCCCTGCGGTGTTTGCAAAAGCGTGTAGATGCCTTGAGTTGGAGAGACCCGCTCTAGGTTGTTCGTCAACAGATTCTGCAGGAAATCATGGGCGTCTCCGCCACCAATCTTACAAACCACCCGGTCGGGCAAGAGGCTCACTTTAGTCACTGGACCACCTTGTGTTTTTCCATCGAAATGGGGAGCCTTAGATGTAAGTCGCTCGTCGCTGCCCCGCAAGCGGAAGCTGGGGCGCAACATGCCTTGGCAGGGCGGGTTGGCCCACCTATAACCGGGAGCAAGCCCTAAGGATTGCAGACCTCAAAGGATAACCGTCTCATGCGCCTTCTCTTCATCACCTCAAATCGGATCGGGGACGCGATCATGTCCACCGGTGTGCTGGGGCATTTGATGGAGACCCTGGCGGGTCCAGAAGGCGGGCCAGACATCACAGTTGCCTGTGGTCCTGTCGCCGCGCCTTTGTTTGCAGGGGCACCTGGCGTGTCAAAAGTCCATGTGATGCGTAAGGAGAAATACTCTCTGCATTGGTGGCGTTTGCTGCGCGCAACGTTTGGAACCCGGTGGGATGTAGTTGTTGATATTCGCGGGTCGGCAACAGCATATGTTCTTCGCGCAGGGAAACGGTTTGTCCTGAAACCGGACCATGTAAAGCCCCGTGTTGAGCATATTGGCGGGGTGATGGGGCTCAATCCGCCCCCATCGCCGAGATTATGGCCAAGTGAGATCACGCGGGCGCGGGCGAAGGCCCTGCTGCCGGAGGGAGTGCCCATTCTCGCAATAGGGCCAACCGCCAACTGGCCAAAGAAAATGTGGCCGCAGGAGCGTTTTGCAGAGCTTGTGCAGGCAATGACCGGTCCTGGAGGCCGGTTGGAGGGTGGACACCTTCTCCTGACCGGTGGTCCAGGTGAGCAGGCCCAGGTGAAAGCACTCTATGATGCCGTGCCTCAAGACCGACTGATCGACCAGATAGGCGCCGATCTCATTGATACCTATGCGCAATTTGAGCGGGCAGCCCTGTTCGTCGGCAATGATTCCGGCCTCATGCATTTGGCGGCTGCTGCTGGTATCCCCACACTCGGCCTTTTCGGGCCCACACGCGATGATCTCTATGCGCCATGGGGCGACAATTGCGCCTCTATACGGGGAGGGCGAACATGTGATGAGATCACCTCAGACCCGACATACGATTTTGATAGCCCAGACAGTGCCATGACCGACTTGACCGTTGATCTGGTTGTGAAAGCGGCAAGCGACCTTTTCGACAAGGCCACCAACAGACAGGGCCATTAGACAGGCCCGACATTCAGGCAAGGAGACCTCTGTGTCCGACATCATTCCCAAGACCTTCGACGTCATCTATTCCGGCGGGACTGTCGTCAATCAGGACGGGACGGGAATAACCGATGTCGGTATTCGGGACGGGCGCATCGCTGCCATTGGCGACCTGTCAAAAGCGGATGCGGGTGAACGCATTGATGTGACAGGGCTTCATGTACTGCCAGGCGTGATCGACACCCAGGTTCACATGCGTGAGCCTGGCAATGAGCACAAAGAAGATCTGGAAGCTGGTGGCAATGCCGCCGTTTTAGGTGGCGTGACAGCCGTCTTTGAAATGCCGAACACCAAACCGCCGACCACGAACTCCGAAGCCTTGGCGGACAAGGTGAAGCGCGCTCATCACCGTATGCAATGTGACTATGCGTTCTATGTCGGGGCGACCACCGAGAATGCGGATATCCTTGCGGACCTTGAGCGCGAGCCTGGCTGCTGTGGTGTCAAAATTTTCATGGGATCCTCAACGGGCAATCTACTTGTGCCGGACGATGATCATGTGCGCGCTGTACTCCGTGCGATCAACCGCCGCTGTGCGGTCCATTCAGAAGATGAGTACCGTCTGCGGGAACGCCGTGAACTGGCAGAATTGGACAAGCCCGAAACACATCCGGTCTGGCGTGATGTTCAAACAGCGGTTCAATGTACCGAGCGGCTGCTAAGGCTTGCGCGCGAGGAAGGGGCCCGTATTCACGTGCTTCACATCACAACTGCGGATGAGATGCCGATCCTGGCTGCAAACAAGGACATCGCCACGGTTGAGGTAACACCTCAGCATCTGACCTTCGCGGCACCGGATTGCTACCAGGAGATTGGAACGCGCGCGCTTATGAACCCACCTATCCGCACAGCCGAGCATCGTGCAGGTCTGTGGGCGGGTATTGCGGCGGGCATCGTGGACATCGTGGCGACAGACCACTCACCGCATACACTTGAGGAAAAGGCACAAGCCTATCCGAAGGCACCGTCCGGCATGCCCGGCGTGCAGACGTTCGTTCCCGTCATGTTGAACTATGTGAACGAGGGCAAGCTCAGCCTTGAGCGTTTTGTGGACCTGACATCACACGGTCCAAACCGTGTGTTCGGAACGGCCCGTAAAGGCCGTATCGCCGTTGGCTATGACGCGGACCTCACCATTGTGGACATGAAAAAGAGCCGCACCATCGAAGATGACTGGATCGCGTCCGTGTCCAAATGGAGTGCCTTCAGCGGCCGCACCATGACCGGTTGGCCCATTGGCACGGTGATCCGCGGGCGCCGGGTGATGTGGGATGATGAGATTCTCGGGAAAGCTGGCGGGGAGCCGGTGACTTTCACAGAAGTGCTGCCGCGCGGCTAAACGCCCGTCGATTCTGCGAGCTCCGCGCCAGGACCTAGCGGCTGACCGTAGGAAAATTCGATAAAGCGCCCGTCCGGGTCTTTCAGAGCACAATAATAGCCAACCGGATAGGGCGCCTGGCGGGGCGGCCAGGCAAGCAGGTCTCCGCCGCGCGCGGCCACATCATCAACGGCCTGTTTGCTCTCCAAGGCAAAGCCCAGATGGCTGAAATCCCCGTCCGATTGCGGCAGGGGACTGCCCTTGTCGATAAGGACCACCACGAACTGGTCCCCTTTGCCGGGTTCGGCGAGCCACGCCACATTGCCGCCTTCCGGTTCATCGCGCAGATGCACGGTCTCAAGGCCGCAATAATCCTCATAAAACCGGATGGACCGGTCGAGATTTGCCACATGGAGGGCGATGTGGGTGAAAGCGGGACGCATGGGAGGAGTTTATCCCACATTTCTTGGTTTTCGAGCTGCTTTGAGGAGGATTGCTTGACCAAGCGGCTGTTTTCAGGTGGGTTGTGCCCAACAAAATCAACAAATGGCAGCGCGGCGGCTCATTGAGCCAAAAAGCCGCGCACCACATGACATAGGGAAATCTCATGAGTGACACCTTTCGCGCCCTT
This sequence comes from uncultured Parvibaculaceae bacterium, assembly GCA_965283695.1. Lineage (GTDB taxonomy): Bacteria > Pseudomonadota > Alphaproteobacteria > Parvibaculales > Parvibaculaceae > Mf105b01. Next base: position 131,750 of record CBDIPP010000002.1, read on the forward strand.
CAGCTCTCCAAAACCGACGACGGACAAGCGGCCAACATTGTTGAGTTGACCGAAAATGATCTGATGGACGGTGATGTGACGGTCGAGGTCACCCATTCCACGATCAACTATAAAGACGGCCTGGCCCTGACGGGGGCCGCACCTGTGGTGCGCACCTGGCCAATCATTCCAGGGATCGATTTTGTCGGCACCGTCACAAAGTCAGAGCATGGCAGCTGGAAAGAGGGCGACAAGGTCATCCTCAACGGCTGGGGCGTTGGCGAGACACATTTCGGCGGCTATTCCCAGTGCGCCCGTGTGAAGGGCGACTGGCTGGTCGCTCTGCCGGACGGTATTTCTCCTGAACGCGCCATGGCCATTGGCACAGCAGGCTACACCTCCATGCTCTGTGTGCGTGGTTTGGAACGTCAGGGCATCATGCCCGATTCAGGCGATATCGTGGTAACCGGCGCTGCTGGTGGCGTGGGCTCTGTGGCCATTGCACTTCTTGCAAAGCTTGGCTACCGCGTGATCGCCTCAACAGGCCGTGCATCTGAAGCTAACTACCTCAAAGGTCTGGGCGCTGCAGAAATCATCGACCGGGACGAACTCTCAGGCGAAGGACGTCCTTTGGGCAAAGAACGCTGGGCGGGCGCGGTTGACGCTGTAGGCAGCAAGACACTGGCAAATGTGATTGCGCAGACAAAATATGGTGGCGCAGTGACAGCATGTGGATTGGCACAAGGTCCAGATCTGCCGTCATCTGTGATGCCCTTCATCCTGCGCGGGGTGCAGCTGATTGGGATCGACTCCGTTATGGCGCCCATTGAAAAACGGCAGGATGCGTGGAACCGCCTCGCAACAGATCTCGATATGGCGAAGCTTGATGCCATGACCGAGACAGTGGGCTTGAGCGACGTGGCCGAGATCGCGCCAAAAATCCTCGCAGGCCAGGTGCGCGGACGCGTCGTCGTCGACGTCAACGCCTAAGCCAAACTGCATTCAAATTGCTTTGAGGAGGAAGCCTAATGGATATGCCAGCAGAGACTCTGCCCCCATACCGGCACGTGAACTATGCCGAGCGTCGCGTCGAAATTGACGAGCGTCCTGACGGCAGCATTGTGTTGCGCAATCCCCATCCTGTCGGGGAACCCGCCCTCAATCTGCTTGAACCCCTCCGTAAGTGGGCGGTTGAACGCCCCGACCATGTGTGGCTCGGCAAACGTCTTGCGCCGAGTAAGGGACAACAATTTGGTGATTGGGAAACGGTGACCTATTCACAGGCCAACGCCCGCGTGAACGCGCTGGCGGCGGGCATGTTGGCTCGGGGGCTGTCCCAAGACGCGCCACTCATGATCCTCTCTGGCAATTCCATTGAGCATGCGCTCATGACCTATGGTGCGATTTTGGCAGGCGCCCCCGCCGTACCTGTGTCGCCGTCCTACTCGCTCATGAGTTCAGATCACGAGAAGCTGAAATATGTCGTCGACCTTATTCAGCCCAAGATGATCTTTGTGCAGGACTCAAGGCCATTTGAGGGCGCGCTTGCCGCGCTTGATCTCACCGGCATTCCTGTCGTGGCTTGCGACGGCCCGTGCGACATCGCCTATGCAGAGCTGGTCGCCACGGCGCCAACAGCGGCCGTCGAAGAAAGCTATGCCGGGCTCCACTGGGATATGGTGTCCAAATATCTCTTCACGTCGGGCTCCACCGGCATGCCCAAGGCGGTCATCACCACTCATCGCATGATGTGCATGAATTCCGTGATGGGCGAAAATCTCATCATCAAGGATGAAGACGAAGAACCGCCTGTGCTTCTGAACTGGTTGCCCTGGAACCATTGCTTTGGTGGTAATGCGGTTTTGAACAATCTTCTCACGTCAGGTGGCACGCTCTATATTGATGGTGGCCGGCCCGTGCCTGGTGGATTTGAAGAAACACTTCAGAACCTGCGGGAAATTGCGCCAACGACATACTCCAACGTTCCAGCGGCCTACGGCCTCTTGATTTCTGCGTTGGAAGAGGATGAAGTTCTCGCGAAAAACTTCTTCTCGCGAGTGAAGTTTCTATCCTATGGCGGTGCAGCGCTGGCGCAGGATCTCTATGATCGTCTTCAAAAGGTCTCTATCGCCACCATTGGCGAACGCATGATCTTGTCATCCGGCTATGGCGCAACAGAGACCGCTCCGACAATCATGAATGTCCATTGGGCGACGGAACGCATGGGCCTTCTGGGTCTGCCGCTCCCAGGTATCGAAATCAAGCTGGTACCCACTGGCTCCAAGAGCGAAGTGCGTGTGAAGGGCGACTGCATCACCACGGGTTACTATAAAAATCCAGAAAAGACAGCAGATGCCTTTGATGAAGAGGGCTTTTACAAGCTTGGCGATGCGGCAAAATTTGTTGATCCCGAGAACCCTGCAGAAGGTCTGGTATTTGATGGTCGTGTGGTCGAGGACTTTAAGCTGTCAACGGGCACATGGGTGAGCGCAGGGCGTTTGCGGGTGCAAGCCGTCGGCAGTTCAAACGGTATCCTGCAGGACGCGCTGGTTGCCGGCCTGGACAAAGCCTATATCGGCATCTTGGGCTTTCCCAATCTGGCTGCGTGTCAGGCCTGCGCAGGCGAAGGCGATTTGCCGGTCGAAGAGTTGGTCCGTCATCCAAAGGTTCTGGAAACCTTGGCGGAGGGGCTGCGCTCGCATAATCAGGAAAACCCTGGCTCCAGCACGCGCATCAAACGTGCGCTTCTGATGGTGGAACCGCCGAGCGTCGACAAGGGTGAACTCACCGACAAGGGCTATATCAACCAATCAACCGCCTTGGCGCGCAGAGATGATCTGGTGAAAAAACTCTATGTGGAAACACCCGGCAATGATGTGGTTGTGCTCTAGGCGCAACGGACTGGCGTAAGGCCTCATGGATATATTGGTCCTCATATTGAGCGGGCTTTTGATCGGTGTTGCCGTGGCAGCGCCCATCGGCCCGGTCAATCTGATCTGCATCCGCCGGACATTGAAATACGGCATGCTGAACGGCTTCGTGTCTGGCGCAGGCGCGGCAGTGGGCGACGGTGTGTTTGCGATTGTCGCTGCATTTAGCGTGACGGCAGTGATCAGCTTTGTGGCGGCCTATTCCGGCTGGTTGCAGCTGGTGGGTGGCGTCTTTCTGCTGGGACTTGGCGTTCGAACCTGGTTTGACCACCCACACCTCGACGACAAACTCCCGGACGGAAGTCTTGGTGATCTGCTACCCGTGATTTCAGTCACGTTTTTTCTCACCATCACCAATCCGGCGACCATGCTGGGCTTTATCGCGATTTTTGGCGGTGTTGCAGACTTCACGATCGGTACTGAAGACTATATGCGCGCAAGCATTCTCGTCGCTTCTGTGATTGGGGGGTCAGTCTTGTGGTGGGCGGCAATCACCGGCTTTGTCTCCCTGTTTCGCGACCGCATGACCGACACCGGGCTGGCTCTTCTGAATAAAGTCTCAGCGGTGATCATCGTCTTGTTTGGTGCGGGTATTCTTGGGCGCCTTCTACTATCGTGATCTAAATGATTGCCTGCGATTAGGGTGCGCACATTCGGTGTGGGGAGGACAGAATGTTAGACAAGCAACAGGGCTTTCGTTCCTTTGGAGAGCAGGCACTTCACTATTTTGATCGCCCCCACGAGGCCGTCACCACGTCTGAGATCACCAGCCCAGCAGCCTGGATCGGTCGTGATCTCCCGTTGCTGGAAGACTTAGCTTATGTGCTGACTGAAGACGACAAAGCGGAAATGGATGCAGGGCTGGCGAGAGCGAAAGCTAGCGGCAAGGCCGATCGCGATCTTCTTGCAGACGACTTCCCGCTGCCGACCTTGTCGGCTCGTATTCGTCAATGGCGCGATGCAGTAGGCGAGGGTATTGGGTTTCAGGTGATCAGAGGCGTGCCGGTTGAGCGTTGGTCGCGGGATGATGCTGAGCTTTTCTTTTGGTGTCTTGGCCTGCATCTTGGACGACCTGGCGGGCAAAATCCGCAGGGCGATCTCCTGGGGCATGTGACAGATACAAATGCCTCAAAGACTGATCCCATGGTCCGGCTCTATCAGACATCAGCGAACATCGATTACCATTGTGATGCGGCTGATGTTGTGGGCCTTCTTTGCCTTAAGAAAGCGAAGTCAGGCGGTCAGAGCCGGATTGTCAGTTCCGTCACCGTCTTCAATGAACTTGTGAAACGACGGCCAGACCTGGTGGCGCGCCTGTTCGAGCCGTTCCAACTGGATTCGCGGGGCGAGTCCAAGGACGATGCGCCGGGCAGCATTCCCATCACACCCTGCTGCCATGCCGGTGGCAAGTTGAGAACTTTCTATCATTCGGATTATTTTCGCTCTGCTGTGCGTCACGCGGAAGTACCGCCTTTTACACAAGACGAGCGGGCACTGCTCGACACTTATGAGCAGATCGCGGCAGAACCTGGCATCTACCTGGATATGGATTTGCAGCCCGGCGACATTCAACTCTTGTCGAACCATACCAATCTGCACGCTCGCACAGACTATGAAGACCATGAGGATCCTGCGGAGCGACGGCACCTGCTGAGACTTTGGTTGTCTCTCTAGCGCACGTGTGCGTGATCTGTGTATCATTGAAGAAACGTCCGGGCGCATATGGCGACAACCGGCATAGAAATTCTCAGGGAGAAAATCCATGAATGGTGCGGAAAGCCTTGTTCGTACGCTTGTTGATAGTGGCGTCGACGTCTGCTTCACAAATCCAGGCACATCGGAAATGCACTTTGTGGCGGCACTCGACAAAGTTGAGGGCATGCGGGCAATTTTGGCGCTCTTTGAAGGCGTGGTAACGGGGGCTGCTGACGGATATGGCCGTATGGCAGAAAAACCAGCGGCAACATTACTCCATCTGGGCCCTGGCCTCGCAAACGGCCTGGCGAATCTTCACAATGCCCGCCGAGCTGACACGCCTATAGTGAATATTGTCGGCGATCACGCCACCTATCACGCCCAGTATGATGCACCACTCGCGTCTGACCTGAAGGGGTTCGCCTCGCCAGTGTCAGGTTGGTATCACTCATCGCCGTCGCCAAAGACGGCTGCAGCAGATGGCGCGCGGGCGGTGCAGGCCGCCATGTCTGCGCCCGGCCAGATCGCCACGTTGGTTTTGCCCGCAGATACCGCCTGGCTTGAGGCGGAAGGATCCTCACCGGCGCTCGACATTGTGGGGCCCGCCGCTGTTGAAGGCGCCGCAGTTGATCGCATTGCCGCACTGCTAAAAAACGGGAAGAAGACGGCGATCCTGATCCGGGGCGCTGCGCTCAAAGAAGATGGACTGTTAGCGGCAGGGCGGATCGCTGCCAAAACCGGCGCGCGGATCATGTGCGATACCTTTACCGCACGCATACAACGCGGCGCAGGGCGGGTCATGGTGGACCGTCTGCCGTACTTCTCCGAACAGATTGAAGAAGATCTGGCCGGAACCGAGCAGCTCGTTCTTGTGGGAGCCAAGCCGCCTGTTTCCTTCTTTGCTTATCCCGGTAAAGCCAGTTGGATGACGCCGGAAGGGTGTGAGATCAATATATTGGCGCATCCTCACGAAGACGGGACGGGGGCCTTGGAAGCGTTGGCGGAAGCCGTTGGTGCACCAACCGGACCGATGAATGTTGCCAAGCTCGAACTGCCGGATCTGCCCACCGGGAAACTCGACAGCTTCACCGCCGGACAGGTGGTCGCGCATTACCTGCCGGAAGGCGCCATTGTCTCCGACGAAGCAGCGACCAGCGGCATCGGGCCAGCGATCTACACAGCGACCGCAGCGCCCCATGACCATCTCTCGCTAACAGGTGGGGCGATTGGGCAAGGTCTGCCGGTTGCAACCGGCGCGGCAGTTGCCTGTCCCGACCGCAAGGTTGTGTGTCTGCACGGAGATGGTGGCGCCATGTACACGCTGCAATCGCTCTGGACACAAGCACGCGAGAAGCTTGACGTCACAACGGTGATTTTTGCGAACCGGTCCTATGCGATCCTCAATGTAGAGCTGATGCGGGTGGGTGCTGAGAATCCAGGGCCAAAGGCGCTGTCCATGCTCGACCTGCACAATCCTGAGTTGGATTGGGTGCAGTTGGGCCAGGGCATGGGGGTTAACTCCATGCGCGCGGAAACCGCTGAGGAATTTGCTGAACAATTTGCGGCTTGTATGAGAGAAAAAGGCCCGCATCTGATCGAAGCGGTGATCTAACTAACAACAGATCTTAGACACACAAAACGGCGCTCCGCTGACCAGCGAAGCGCCGTTTTTGTTGGGTCGATAATCTTAGTGGCGGGTCTGGTTGAGAGTGAACTCGCCCTGCTGGACGCGGGCCTTCATGCCCTCAGCCATTTCGCTCACCGCTTCTTCGCCATAGGTCTCTACCATGTCACTGAACGCCGCGAAGATGGCGGTGCTGGCGAGAACATCCGGGTTTACGCCTTCGGCAAGCGCATCGTCCCAGGCATCCAGAAATATCTGAAGAGCAATACGGCGCTGCTCGTCGTCATCTGGAAGCGGGAACTCGAATTCTTCATCTTCGTGAAGGAGATCGTCGGCAGCGGTGTCGCGAGAGTCGGCCATGAGCGGTGGCGGCCTTTCTTGAAACAGGCAGCTTTTGGTGCCGCCTTTAGGAACATGTTGTGTCCTGTCCCGAATTGGAACAGGGCGTGGGTTCCTTTTAACACATATCGCCGCTTTGTCCCGTCACAAGTTGGGCCAAAGGTTAATGTCAGACTGAAAAACCCGAGAAATTCTTAGGTAGATGGCGGTCAGCCGCGGGTTCTGGCGGCCAACCGTTGTGCCAGGCCAGAGCCTTCATCGAGAAAGCGGGCGGCATCTGTTCGTGCCTGTCCCGTGCACCTTGGATAGGCCAGCCGGTGCTGGTGATAGGCCCGGTTGAAGCGGGCCACCATCAGTTCTTTCATGTCGGCTGACGGCTTCTCATGGCGCAACAGGTCCTGCATTTTGGAACGCCAGAGCTGTCCTTCATTGGCGTTGCAGACCTCACGGAGATGATGCACGGCGCCCAGGATCTCAGCCAGACGGACCATTTCTCCTTCGCTGGCGCCGCTTCGGGTCTCCCCATTGGCACTTCCGGCAAAAGCAAGAGACACCATCAAAAGGGCCGCCAGCCCCATAGCAGGACGCATCAGCTGTTTTGTCCCAATCTGGGACAGGTCAACCAGGCGTTGCTGTCGATTTCGCACATAATCCAACATCATGGACGAGGAACTGCAGGAAACGCGCCGAAACCGGAGGCCTGAAAAAGGCCTGCACGTTTCCGCCCAGGCCTTTTGCAAATCGACAGATACCTGTCCTGACCAGAGTGAGGTCAGAACATTGAGTAGCCACCATCAATGATCATGGTCGTGCCTGTTGTGTAGGTTGAGGCGTCGCTCGCAAGATAGACCGCCATACCGCCAAAATCTTCCGGCTCACCCCAGCGGCGGATCGGCACGCGCGGGATCACTTTTTCAGCGAACGCGGGGGCGGCCTGAGCCTGAGATGTCATGTCTGTGGCAATCCAGCCCGGGAGGATGGCATTCGCGCGAATGTTGTACCGGCCATATTCCGACGCACAGGCTTTGATCATGGAGATAACCCCGCCCTTCGTTGCGGCATAGGCCTGATTGCGGGCCGCCCCTTCAATCGCTGCAAGGCTTGCGATGCCCACAAGGGACCCGCCCTTGTCACCGTCTTTTGACCGCTCGACCATGTGCCGTGCGGATTCACGCAGGGTCCAAAAAACACCATCCAAATTGACTGCAAGGACCTTCCTGTAGACCTCAGTCGTCATGTCGACGAAAGAGGGCGACCCAAATCCAATCCCGGCATTGGCGACAACCGTGTCGATACGGCCGAGCTCGGCGACAGTCGCCTCAACGCCGTCAATCACTTCCTGTTCGTTGGAAACATCCACACGGCGAACAGCGACTTTCGTTCCATGCGCTTTGAGTGCTTCAGCTGCCTTGGCGTTCTTCTCTTCATTCGTGCCCCAGATAGCCACGTCAGCACCGCTTGCCGCCATGGCTTCTGCCATACCAAGGCCAATGCCGCCATTGCCGCCTGTTACCAGGGCAACTTTGCCAGTCAGGTCAAAAGGTTTGTAAGTCATGATCGTCTCCCCAGAGTCTCTCTTCTTAGTGATATTTGTTAGGGAGACTATAGCACTGACGCGCGCCAGAACGAGTGTCCTTTGGAGGCTGAACACGGCGACGCAAGGCTAGTCAAAAAGGGCGTCAATTTGGGCTTGAGACGCTGCGTCATCCTGTTCGCCGAGCGGCGCGGGAGCTTCGGTTTCGGGCGAGTCGGTTTCTGGCGTTGCTTCTTCATCATCGATTTCTGAGAGCAGCGTATCGATTTCATCCTGGCCGGAGGTCTCGACGCGACCGTGGATCACCGCGCTTGCGACGTCGACAAAGCGTTGCAGCTTTGTCGTCACCCGTGAGACAAGCAGATGCGTTTTTTCTGCGTCACCCAGCTCCGATGACGCACTCAGGCCCTTCAATGCGGCAATGACCGTGGCATCCATTTGCTGCACCAACTGATCGAAAGGTTCCCGGTAGCGTCGCGGAGCGTTTTCATAAGCGAATATGGCGAGCGCCTTGTTCTGAAAGCTGGAATCCTCGAAATGGTCCTCGTAGCTCTTTGGCTTCCATTCAAGCGCGTCTTCAAGGCAATCGGGCATGTCGGCAACCAATTCCAGCAGCATGACGATCTCGTTGAAATGGTTGAGATAGTCGGTAGCCAGCAGCGTATCTTCATTGATATTTTTGCCCTGGACGAGCAGACGCAGCGTGCGCGGAAAGCCAATGCCACCCGCTGGACGCTCCATATCATCCCGGAATGTTTCTACATCCGTCGCCATCTTGCCTCTGCATACCTCCGACCTGCAGCAATGCAGCCGAAAATCGCCAACCCCAACGACCTAAAGTAGGGATTAGATCTTGATATTTGGTTGTCTTGAAAACAGCACAAAACTGCCAAAAATGGCGTTGTGGGTGACTTTTATTTGCTTCGGGCTCTCTGGAGCAGCGCGGCCAGGCCGTTTGCACCGAGAAAAAGCAGCAATGCAGCAATGACGATCGATGGACCGGAGGCTGTGTCAAAGGAGAAGGACCCCCCAAGCCCAAGTGCCACTGAGAATGCTCCAGCAAGGGCGGCCAGGACCGCCATCTGTTCCGGTGTTGAGGAGAAACGTCGGGCCGCGGCAGCCGGGATGATCAGTAGCGCGGTGATAAGAAGAACCCCAACAACCTGCATGGCAAGCGCGACGACGACCGCAAGCAAGAGACTGAAGAGGAGACGAATAGTAAGCGGATGAATGCCGTCGGCTTGTGCGAGCTCTGGTTCCACTGTGACAGCCAGGAGCTTCCGCCAGATGGCGAGCAGTCCAGCAAGGACCACACCGGCACCTACATATATTTGGGCGACATCGTTCCAGGAAAGAGCCAGAACATCCCCAAAGAGGTAGCCCATAAGGTCGATCCGTAAATGATCTAAAAAGCCGAGAGCAACGAGGCCGAGTGCGAGTGCAGAGTGGGCGAGTAGTCCGAGCACTGTATCTGCTGCAAAACGTTGCTGTTTCTGAAGAAACGTAAAGGCGACAGCGAGGACTGCGCTTGCAGCCAACACACCAAGGGCCGGTTCAATGGAAAGAAGGAAGCCAAGTGCGACGCCAAGCAGTGCCGAATGGGCAAGGGCGTCTCCGAAATAGGCCATGCGTCTCCAGACGACAAAGCACCCAAGCGGACCAGCAATCAGCGCAACACCAATCCCACCCAAGAGAGCACGAACAAAAAACTCTTCAAACATGGGGTTCGTCCTCCCCATGCACATGACCGGAAACATCATGGACATGATCGTGATGGTGCTTGAAGACGGCTAGTGATTCTGCGTGGCCCGGACCAAATAGGGCGACATAAGCAGGGTCGCTCGTCACCGCTTCTGGCGCGCCTTCGCAGCAGACATGACCATTCACGCAAATAACGCGGTCGGAGGCAGCCATCACCACATGCAGATCGTGAGAAATGAGCAGGATTGCGCACCCTCTTTCCTGCCTGATGGTCGCAAGCAGGTCATAGAGTGCGCTCTGACCAGCAAAATCAATTCCGCTGGTGGGCTCATCAAGGATCAGGAGGTCAGGCGACCCAAGAAGGGCGCGCGCAAGAAGAACACGCTGATATTCGCCGCCGGAAAGCTCAGCAGCTTGCCGGTCGAGCAGATGTGCTGCATCTACCTCTGTGAGACTCCGCTTCATCTCGTCTTCGCTGTAGGTGCGCGTTAGTGAAAGAAGACGGCGCACAGTGAGCGGAAGAGCTGCTTCAATCTGCATGCGTTGAGGGACGTAGCCAATCCGTGCGCCTTCATCGGCGCTGACGCGGCCTGATGAGGGTTTCAAAATCCCAAGAAGGGTGCGCGCAAGGGTGGTCTTTCCCGCCCCATTCGGCCCAATGAGGGTGAGAATTTCGCCCCGGTTCACCTGAAGGTCCACATCCGTAAGGACTTCCCGGCCGCCAAGGCGGACCGAAACATCGCTAAGTTCAATCAAGGTGGGTCTGCTCATGGGTTCCAGCACGTTCATGGAAAACGGCGCACCCTATCTCATCAAGATCGCAGGGGCCAGCAGCATCAATCTCGCGGTGGTTGCTCGACACGTGATACAATGAACCACTAACAATTGCCTAGTTGAAGAGGATCTCGCTCATGCCCACCATACTAGAGCTCGTCGATGCGGCGGAAACACAAATTGACTGGTTGAGTGTGGACGACGTCAAAGCCTTGTATGCGGAACCGCATGTCACAGTGATTGATGCCCGGGACATCCGTGAAATCTGGCGTGAGGGTCGCATCCCAGGCGCTTATCACATGCCACGTGGCATGACCGAATTCTGGGTGGACGAAACAAGTCCCTATTTCAAAGACATTTTTAAGGCAGCGGACCAGCAGTTCATCTTCTACTGCAACAAAGGATGGCGGTCGGCTCTTGCGGGCAAGGCTGCCCATGACGTTGGGCTTAAAAACGTGGCGCATATGCGTGGTGGTTTCACCGCCTGGGCCGAAGCGGGATACCCTGCTGAATCTGTCGAGAAGAAATAGCAAGTCCATGTGCGGTCGCTACAAAATCGAACGGTCACCGGAAGAGCTGCGGGCCTTCTTCGACTTTGAAGAGCATCCGAACTTTCCGCCGCGATACAATATCGCGCCGACACAGCCCGTGCCCATCGTTCGGCTGGTTGCAGGCAAGCGACATTTCCAGCTGGTCAGGTGGGGGTTGGTACCTTCCTGGATGAAGGAGATGCCAAAGTCCGTTCTGATAAATGCCCGGGCAGAAACAATTGATGAGAAACCTTCCTTCCGAGGCGGCTTCCGGCACCGGCGGTGCCTCATTCCTGCAGACGGCTTCTATGAATGGCAGGCCCGCGAAGGGCGTCCAAAGCAGCCCCACCTTATTCAGCGTAGTAATGGCGCGCCTTTCGCTATGGCAGGCATATGGGACGATTGGATGAGCGCCGACGGGTCAGAGCTGGAAACCTGTGCGGTGGTCACGACGGCGGCAAATGACCGACTGGCGCCTGTCCATCATCGCATGCCGGTCATATTGGACCCAAAAGATTGGGATGTCTGGCTGGACAACAAGGGTACGTCCGCAAAGGAGGCTGCGGAGCTCCTAAGGTCTGCGCCCGACGATGTGATGGAGGCAGTTCCTGTCAGCCCACGGGTGAACAAGATTTCTCAGGATGATGCGGGACTGACACAAATCGTTGATCCCGATGCGGATCAGGCAATACCAGACAGCTCAAAACAGGCCCCGCCTGACGATGATCAACTCAGTCTCCTCTGAGCACGCAAAGCCGCTTGGAAAATATGGCTATTCCAGGGGGGGCAAAGGTCTAATTGACGCTGGGGAAGAAATCTCCGTCCCGGCGATTCCGCTTGAAAACCAAGTGCTGTATACTATGTATCCGACTCTGGAGACGTCATGGCAGCCGACATTGTTATTCTCGCCGTTCTCATCCTTTTGAATGGCTTTTTCTCCCTGTCTGAGATGGCAATTGTGTCATCCAGGCGGCAGCGCCTGCTTGGCCTTTTGACAAGGCAGCAAGAGGCCGGGAAAAGCAGCACCGGCGGTATCGAACTCGCGATCTCCCTGAACCAGGATCCAAGCCGTTTCCTATCTGCCGTCCAGATCGGCATCACCCTGGTTGGGGTCTTTGCGGGTGCCTTTGGTGGCGCCACTTTGGCAGCCCCCTTGGGCGAAGTTATCGGCGGGTGGGAAATGCTGGCCGAATATGGCGAGCCCATCGCGTTCGCCCTTGTTGTTATCATCATCACCTATTTCTCACTGATCATTGGCGAGTTGGTGCCTAAACGGGTCGCCCTGTCCAACCCGGAGCGGATCGCGATCAAGATTGCCCGCCCGATGGTGGCAGTGACGCGCGCGCTCTCGCCCGCTGTGACGCTGCTGTCTTACTCAACCGAATCTGTTCTGAAAGCCTATGGCGCAACGGGTCAGGACGTGGTTGAGGTGACTGAAGAAGAAATCAAGCATCTGGTGGAAGAGGGCGTTGCCACCGGCGCCGTCGAGAGCGTCGAGCGCGACATTGTGAACCGTGTGCTCGGATTGGGCGACACCCGCGTTGGTGAGGTAATGCGCCCTCGAACGCAGCTGGTCTGGCTTGATACGGATGCGAGTTTTGCAGAAAACATGGCTCTGATTCGTGCGAACGAAAGTCAGCGCTACCCGGTACGTAAAGGTCCGGATGGTCCGACAGTTGGCATGGTGCGCATGGAGGATCTGTTCTCGAACATCGAGAAAGCGACCAATGAAGCACTCTTCGCACGCATGACGCCGCCTCTCTACGTGCCGCGCACCTCTACCGTTTTGAAAGCACTCAGCCTGCTTCAGGCTGAGAACAAGTTCATGTGCTTCATTGTCGATGAATATGGCGACATTGTTGGCACGCTGACCATGGCCGAAATTTTCTTTGCCATGGTAGGCGATACATCTGCCAACGCCTCTGACAACAATACCGCCATCGTACAGCGGGAAGACGGCTCCTATCTTGTGGATGGGGTTGTGTCCGTTGACGAAGTGAAACGTCTCCTGATGCTAACAAGTCTGCCGGGCGACAATACCGGTGATGTGAACACGCTTGCTGGCGTTATGCTGCATTGGTTTGAGCGCTTGCCGACAGAGGGTGATTACTTCGCATGGAATGGCTACCGTTTTGAGGTGGCTGATATGGATGGGCCGCGGGTTGATAAGATTCTGATCGTGCCGGCGCAAAACCTGCCAATTGGTGATTTTCTCTCCGGCGGTGCAGATGGTGCGCCATCTGCTGACAGTTCCTTGCTCTTGAAGGAAGCGGACGCAGCCAAAGCGTGAGCGCGTTAGACCCTCAAGACTTTTCCTGGATTGAGAATGCCTTTTGGATCAAGCGTGCGCTTGAGCGTGCGCATCAGATCCAACTCAACATCTGACTTGAGCGCCGCCATCTCATCCCGCTTGAGCTGACCAATACCGTGCTCAGCACTGATCGACCCATCGAGGTTAAGCGCGATCCCATGAACGATTTGGTTGAAATGGGTCCATTGATCCAGGAAAGCTTCTGTCTCCATGGCTTTGGGTTGGCTCAGATTGAAGTGGATGTTCCCGTCCCCAAGATGACCGAAAGGCACGGGCCGAATGCCAGGCAGTTCGGATTGTACCGCCTCTATCGCACGCTCTAGAAAGCGGGTGATGTTTGAAATCGGCACAGACACATCATGCTTGATACTGCCGCCTTCATGGCGCTGAGCATCTGACATGGCTTCGCGAACCTGCCAGAACTCTGCCCTTTGAGTGTCTGACTGCGCGACAACCGCGTCTGAGACCAATACCCGTTCAATCGCACCGGTGAGAGACGTTTCGAGCAACGTATTGAGCTCATCGCCATTGCTGCCGGATGACAGTTCCACAAGTACATACCAGGGCGAGGGAGTGCTGAGCGGGTCTCGGGCACCTGGCACGTGGGTGCAGACCATCTCAATGCCGGTGCGCGGCATGAGTTCGAAACCGGTGATGGCACCGCCGCTCTCAGCTTCGACATGCCGGAGAAGAGAAACAGCCGCTGCCGGTGTGGGGACTGCAGCGATTGCTGTTGCGCGTGATTTAGGTGATGGAAAGAGTTTCAGAACAGCACCGGTAATGATGCCGAGCGTGCCCTCTGAACCCAAGAAGATTTGTTTGAGGTCGTAGCCTGTATTGTCTTTGCGCAAACCGCGCATACCATCCCAGATGCGCCCATCGGCAAGCACGATTTCCAGACCCAACACCAGGTCGCGTGCATTGCCATAGTGAAGAACCGCTGTCCCGCCTGCATTGGTCGCGAGGTTCCCGCCAATCTGGCAGGTACCCTCGGACGCAAGGCTAAGAGGAAAAAGACGAGAGGCAGACGCTGCAGCGTCCTGCGCTGCCGCAAGTGTCACGCCGGCATCAACGCTCAGCGTGTTGTTCTCTACGTCGAGGGAGCGCACAGCATTCATGCGGCTCAGGTTGAGGACAATGGCCATGCCGCTCTGATCAGGCGTTTGCCCGCCCACAAGGCCTGTATTGCCGCCCTGCGGTACGACAATAGTGTCCGTCTCATGCGCAAGCTTCATGACGGCGGCGACTTCTTCTGTAGACCCTGGCCGTACAATGGCTGCTGCCTTGCCAAAATAGAGGCCTCGGCGTTCTTCAAGATAGGGCGCCATGTCGTCTGCGTTGGTGGTTACGCCACTCTCGCCAACGATCGCGCAGACCTGAGCAAGAAACTCATCGCTCATTTCAGTCATCCACCCGTGTGAGCGCGCGTGCACCTGAATAAAGATATCGCGGTCGACCTCGATCGTCCGGTTCCAGAAAATTGAAATTGACCGACTTCGACATGCCTGGATTGGTGCCTACAAAGCGGCCTTCCCCGACGGATTTGAGTTCGACCTCCCCACCACTGCCAATGACCCCAAAATTGGCGCTTGGCTGGATCGTCACGTAGAGGGTCCCCTCTTTTAGGGTTACATGTGCCGTTTCGCTTGTCTTGGCGTAGGTGCCCACATAGGGACCGAGCTGTTCGCCTGTTCCTACGGGTGATGGTATTTCCTGCGGTGCAATGTTTGATGTCGCCGTAAATATCCGGGTCAGGAGAGCTTGCGCCAATCCTTTGCCATCGCCCCCATTGGTAAGGAGAACGACAACGGTGCCGCTCTTCGGGTGAATACGCAGGAAGGCGGCTTGTCCAATGGTCGAGCCGTCATGCCCAAACACATCATATTCCTGCTCAGCCAACCTACCGCCCCAGTTCCAGAGAAAGGCACCAAGCCCAATTCCGTCGAGCGAGCCGCCGGGGGGGCAGGCGCAGTGCGGACGGGCGATGAGGGCTGTGTTTTCTTTAGAAATCAGTTGATGGCCATTGGGCGCAACGCCACCATCCATCAGTGTCCGCCCGAAGGTCACGATGTCTTTGGCAGTTGCCATCGGGGTAGAACCGGCAGGGGCATTCGATTGCGCGAGGTAGGCAATGGGCGACACCATCAAGCCTTTGTCTGGTGTTCCCAGATGCCCGATCGCGGTGCGGTGCCGCATGGCCTGCTCGGGCAGAGTCGAAAAGGAGGGTGTCCCGATATTTTTGACGATGCGAGTTCGCATTGCCTTGTCCCAGGTAAGGCCGGTGACCTTTTCGATCACCCTGCCAGCTATTACAAATCCGACATTGCAATAGGCGAACATATGACCAAAGGGTGAGAGGTTTTGCAGCTCACCCAACGCTGAAACGAATTTCTCGACCCTGTCTTCACCGCGTCCGGCATCGACAAAATAGTCCCCATCAATCCCGCTGGTATGTGTGAGCAGGTGCCGAAGCGTGACTTTCGCTGTGGCCTCAGCATCGCCGACCTTGAAGTCTGGTAACCATTTCCGGATGGGCTCGTCGAGGCTCAGCAAGCCTTCGTCCACCAATTGCAGCACGAGCACCGTGGTGTAGAGCTTGGTAATAGATCCGATCTGGAAGAGCGTGTCCTGCGTGGCTTCAACGCCAGTGTTCAGATTGACCACACCAGCCGCCGCTTCAGACAGCGCACCACCATGCCAGACGGCGATCGACGCACCGGGAACATGGAAGCGTTCAACAAGCTCTGGAAGGTCATCCAGCTCAAATTGGGGATTTTGGGTCTCGGCAACAGACATTTTGTGTGATCACTCCGTTTTGCTGCCCGAGTTTAGCACAAGCGCAAGCTTCGTCGCGCAAATGCAAGCTTGGCCGCCGCTGAGTGGCCCGCTAGGCTCGCCTCCATGATTGACACGATTGACCACATTGTTATCGCCGTGCGGGACCTTGGCGCCGCCAAATCCACCTATACACGCATTCTGGGGCGCGAACCGTCCTGGGAGGGGGAGCATCCAGGACTCGGCTCCTCCAATCTCATCTATCGCCTCAGAAACACCTATCTTGAGTTTGTAGCCGCGACCGGCGAGGGCCAATTCGCCGACATGATCCGCACAAAATTGGAAGATGAGGGCGAGGGGCTGATGGGGCTTGTGTTTGGCACGGTGAATGCGGATGCCTGCGTCCGTCATTTGAAGGATGCCGGGCTTAATCCCACCGATCCGATTCCCGGTGGGGCAAAAGACGCGGCAGGCAATGAACGCGCCTGGCGTAATGTGATGCTTTCCCCGGATGAGACCGGGGGACTTTTCATGTTTGTGATTGAGCAGGCAGACCGTCTGGCAATCCCCTTGTCTCCGACAGCTGAGGGAGTAAATGGCCGCGCGGCAGTCGACGCCGTGGATCATGTTGTGGTCAATACGCCGCGGCCGGACGACCTCATCGCTTTTTTCGAAGGACAGTTGGGACTGCGTCTTGCGCTCGACCACACGATTGAAAAATGGGGTGTGCGGCAGCTCTTCTTCCGAGTGGGCAATGTAACGCTCGAAGTCGTAACACCAACGGCAAAGGACGAAGTGCCAGAGAAGGATAGTCTTTGGGGCATCGCTTACCGCGCACCGGACTTGGCCCTCATGCAGGAACGGCTGACGCAGGCAGGTGTGAATGTGTCAGGGGTGCGTACTGGACGGAAGAAGGGAACATTGGTAGCAACCGTGAAGCCTGAAACCCACGGCATTCCAACACTGCTGATTGGTCAGGACCCAGCGGCTTAATCTCTTGGTGCGGCAGCTCTCGCAAGCCTGTCATTGATAGCTTCGCCAAGGCCTTCCATAGGGATGGGGCTCACAGCGAGACTCATGCCGCCCGCTTCTGCATCGAGTTTTCTCAGCATGGAAAAGAGATTGGCGGCAGCTTCGCTTGCGTCGCCAGCGGGGCTGAGGTTGAGCACGCAATCCACGTCCCCGAATCCGAGGAGCACTTCATCCTCACCGCATTCTGTTGCGTTAAGTCGCAATGATGCGTTGGGCGCATAGTGGCTCGCGAGCATGCCCGGAGATGAGCGTCCTTCTGCGCCTCCCGGCGCTTCTGGATCTAACAAGGGTTTACCCAGAACCGCTTCAATCTCGGCACGTGGAATGGCGCCGGGCCGAAGCAACGTTGGCGGACCATCTTTCGGGAGACCAATCACCGTCGACTCAAGCCCCAGACTGCACGAGCCTCCATCAACGACAAAGGACAGAGCTTCTTCGCCCCCCAGTCCCTCCATCACATGGAGTGCTTCGGTTGGGCTCAAGCGACCGGACGGATTGGCAGAAGGGGCTGCGAGCGGTCGCGCGACCGCCTCCAGAAGGCGCTGCGCTACATCATGTGCTGGAACCCTTAGCGCCACTGTATCGAGCCCCGCGCTAACCAGGAGAGACAAAGAGCAGTCTGCGGAACGTGGCACGACGAGGGTCAGCCCGCCCGGCCAGAAATGCTTCGCGAGCAATTGTCCCACTTCACCAATCTGCGCATACGTCTCTGCTTCTGCGAGGTTTTTCACATGCACAATCAGCGGATTAAAGGTCGGACGTTTTTTGGTGTCGAAGATCGCCGCCACTGCCTCATCATTCGTTGCATCCGCACCAAGGCCATAAACAGTTTCTGTCGGAAATGCGACAAGCTGCCCAGCCTGCAGCGCAACGGCAGCTCGGGCGAGATTTTCAGCTTCAGGGGTCAGAAGTTCAGTTGTCACGGGCAGGGGAAACACTTTTGGTCATGATTTATTGAGCAAATTGTCAGTAAGCGAGCTTAAAGCTGGACTGTCCCGTCTTTTACACCATTTTCTGGTTCAGGCAGTTCGCCTTCACGAGAGAATACAGTAAAAGGTGGCAATTCAATTGAGACGCCGCCCGAGCTAGTTACCGGAGAGACAGATGACCTATCGCCCCCCCGTCCAGGACATGGCATTTACCCTTAAATCCCTCGCAGGTCTGGACAAGTTGCAGGCGTCAGGGGCCTTTCCCGACCTGAGTGATGATCTCATTGATGCGGTGCTCGAAGAAGCGTCGAAGCTCGCAGCTAATGTGATTGCCCCCATTAATACTGCCGGTGATCAGACCCATCCAGTGCTGACCGACAACGGCGTGGAGACCTCGCCAGGCTACGCCGATGCCTACAAGCAGTGGGTTGAGGCAGGCTGGGGCTCCATTCTGGGAAGTCCGGAATATGGTGGGCAGGGTCTCCCGGTTGTGCTCGCAGCCGCCCTGCAGGAAATGTGGAATGCGGGCAGCATGGGCTTTGGCCTCTGTCCGCTTCTCTCGCAAGGCATCGTTGAAGCGCTGACGGCTCACGGCACGGAAGAACAGAAGGCCACCTACTTGCCGAAACTCATCTCTGGTGAATGGACAGGCACGATGAACCTGACGGAGCCTCAGGCAGGGTCTGATCTGAATGCCTTGAAAGCAAAGGCAGAACCGCAGGGCGACGGCACCTATCTGATCTCAGGCACCAAGATCTTTATCACTTACGGCGATCACGACTTTACCGACAATATCATTCACCTGGTCCTGGCCCGCCTGCCGGATGCGCCAGCAGGCACCCGCGGTATTTCGCTTTTCTTGGTTCCAAAGGTTCTTGTCAATGAAGATGGATCGCTTGGCGCGCGCAATGACGCCAAATGCATTGGGCTGGAAGAAAAGCTTGGCATTCATGGAAGCCCCACATGCGTCATGTCGTTCGGCGAAGAGGGTGGTGCTGTCGGCTATCTGGTTGGTCAGGAGAACAAGGGCCTCGCCTGCATGTTCACCATGATGAACAACGCCCGTCTTTTTGTTGGCATACAAGGCGTCGCCGTGGCAGAGCGCGCCTATCAGCAGGCATTGGGCTATGCATTGGACCGCAAGCAGGGACGACCTGAGGGCATGGATATTCCCGCGGGCGAGATGGGAGCCATCATTGGCCACCCAGATGTCCGGCGCATGCTTATGACGATGAAATCACTCACCGAGGCATCGCGCGCCATCTGTTATGCCAACGCGGTTGCAATCGACACCGCCCATGCTGGTACAGATGATGCGACGAAAGCTGCGGGGCAGGCCCGTGCTGACCTGCTCACACCGATAGCCAAGGCTTGGAGCACGGACATAGGGGTCGAGGTCGCCTCCATCGGTCTGCAGATCCATGGCGGCATGGGCTTTGT
The DNA here is from genome assembly GCA_965283695.1 of uncultured Parvibaculaceae bacterium. GTDB lineage: Bacteria > Pseudomonadota > Alphaproteobacteria > Parvibaculales > Parvibaculaceae > Mf105b01. The sequence goes on from CBDIPP010000002.1 coordinate 151,343, forward strand.
CGAAGAGACAGGCGCAGCTCAACACTATCGTGATGCCCGCATCGCGCCGATCTATGAAGGCACGAATGGGATCCAGGCGATTGACCTTGTCTCCCGCAAGCTGCCGCTTGGCGATGGAGAGGTCGTCAAAGCCTATCTTGGAGAAATCCGAGAGACTGCAGAAAGTGCTGCCGCGCACAATGATGCTGATTTGAACATTGCAGGTCATGCTCTGGCGGATGCATTGGATGCATTGGAAGAAGCAACAGACTGGATGTTGGAGACCGGCAAAAGCAACGTGCAGGATTGCCTGGCTGGCGCGACGCCTTACGCCAAGCTCTTCGGGAATGTAGCGGGGGGGCTCTATCTCACAAAGGCGGCGCTCGCCGCTGTCGAGAGCCCTGACGATTCGTATCTCGCTGCAAAAAAGGCGACCGCACGCTTCTTTGCAGAAAATACCCTGCCCACATGCGCAGGACTTGTGACTCCGGCGACGGCAGGGGCGGCCTCGCTTTTCACGCTGGATGAGCAACAATTGGGTGCTTGAGCCGGCATTCCCCCGTTTGACCTCTGCTCTGACACTCGGCACACTCCGCCCAACAGTAATTTTGGGAACAAATTCCTATGAGTGATGTCTCTTTAGCCGAAGTTGATGAGAAGGGTCTCAGTTACCCGATCGAGGGAATTCCCGAAGCAGGGGAAATTCGCGAAGTTGCATCTGGCATCTATTGGGTGCGGATGACACTCCCCTTTGCGCTTGATCACATCAACCTCTGGCTCATTGATGACAAAGACGGCTGGGTCGTCGTCGACACAGGCGTCAATGACGATGTGACCAAAGCCTCCTGGCGTGAGATTTTTACCAAGAAACTTGGCGGCAAACCCGTCAAACGGGTCATCGTCACACACCTGCATCCTGATCATGTGGGTCTTGCGGGCTGGATCACGCGCAAGTTCGACGTCACCCTCGAAATGTCTCGCACGGATTACCTGATGTGCCGGACGCTGGTAGCGGATACCGGCAAAGAAGCGCCTCAAGACGCCTTGGAATTTTACCGTGCCGCTGGTTTCTCTCAAAAAGGCGTAGAAGGCTATGCCAAGCGCTTCGGTGGCTTTGGGGAGCGTGTATCGCGCATGCCCGACGTTTTCAAACGCCTGAAGGAGGGCGACAAACTCACAATGGGCGGTCGCGAGTGGCGTGTGATTGTGGGCTCTGGCCACGCCCCTGAACATGTTTGTCTCTTCTGCGATGAGCTGAACATTCTGATCTCAGGTGATCAGGTGCTGCCGCGCATCTCGTCCAATGTGAGCTTGCACCCAACAGAGGCCCACGCAGATCCACTGCAGGAATGGATCGACAGCTGCAAGAAGCTGAAGGCCGCTCTGCCTGAAGACGCCTTGGTGTTGCCCGCCCATAATGAGCCCTTTTATGGCCTCCATAGGCGCCTCGACGCGCTGGTGGATGGCCACGAAGACGGGCTTGCGAAACTTCTGGAGATGCTCGCGGAACCAAAGCGCGCCATTGATGTGTTTCCCGCTCTCTTTAAGCGGAAGATTGGGCCCGATGTGTTTTTCATGGCGACCGGCGAAAGTCTGGCACACCTGTCCTGTCTTGTGGCGCGCGGAGACGCAACCGTGAGCCGCGATGACAAGGGTGTGGATTGGTACGTGCGAAGCGGCGCTTGAACCGACCCTCAAGTCACGCGACACTTATGGCATGACGACACTTCTGCTCAGCCATGACGCGTGCCTGGATCATCAGACATCTGCGGGGCATCCGGAAAGCCCGGCCCTGTTACGTGCTGTGTTGGACGCACTGAGCGACCCCCAGTTTGATGCGCTCCAGAGAGAAGAGGCACCAAGAGCAAGTGTTGAAGACATAGCGCGCGTGCATCCGCGCGCCCATGTCGAAGACCTGATGGCGAGCATGCCGACAAAGGGCGTTGTGCACATCGATGCAGATACCGTCATGTCGCCGGGCTCTGGCGAAGCAGCATTGAGAGCTGCCGGTGCTGTCTGCAGAGCCGTCGACGCTGTCGCATCCGGTCAAGTGCAGAACGCGTTTTGTGCCGTGCGTCCGCCGGGCCATCACGCTGAACCTGAAACGCCCATGGGATTCTGCCTTTTCAACAATGTGGCCGTCGGCGCTCTTTATGCGCGGGAAAAATGCGGTTTGTTGGAAGCAGCCGTGGTCGATTTCGACGTCCATCATGGCAATGGCACTCAGGCCATTTTTGAAGCTGATGAAAACCTGTTCTACACCTCCACCCACCAATCACCGCTCTATCCCGGCACCGGTGACGCCAGCGAATCCGGTGTCGGCAATATCGTCAATGTGCCTCTGGGACAGGGGACGGATGGCCAGGAATTCAGAGCGGCCTATGAGAAAGTGATTCTCCCGGCCTTGCGGGCTTTTGACCCGGACATTCTGTTGATTTCGGCGGGATTTGACGGCCATGAAGAGGATCCTTTGGCCGGTCTCAATCTTACAGAGCCAGATTATGTCTGGGTAACCAAGGAGTTGATGGGCGTTGCTCAAAATGCGTGTGATGGTCGCATTGTTTCGACCCTTGAGGGAGGCTATGACTTAGGCGCACTTGCTCGAAGCACCAGCGCTCATGTGGCAACCCTAATGGGCACAGACGTGTAGGCTCGAAGACTTGAAGACCAATCGGAGGACGCCATGGCGGCCAGTAAATCAACGGCACCAGCCGATATCGCGAAAATGAGTTTCGAGGCGGCCCTGGCCGAGTTGGAAGAAATTGTTCGCCAACTAGAGTCTGGTGAAGCCGAACTGGAAAAATCCATTGAGCTTTATGAGCGCGGCAACCTTTTGAAAGCGCACTGCGAAGCCTGCCTGCAGTCTGCTCAGGCTAAGGTTGAAAAGATCACCCTGTCAGCAAACGGTGATGTGGGCGCTGAACCTGCAAATATCGAGTGACCTATGGCCAATCTGAGCCTCACCCAAGCAATGGAAGACACAGCAGCTGATGTTGAGCTGCTCCTAGACCGTCTGCTCCCTATGCCTGAGGGCCCCGAGGGCCGTGTGGCAGAGGCCATGCGCTACGCGACGCTTGGCGGTGGCAAACGCTTTCGTCCTTATCTGGCGTGCGAAGCGGCCAAACTCTTTACCGTGAGTGAAGACAGGGCGCTCCGCACTGCAGCAGCGATCGAATGCGTTCACACCTATTCGCTCGTTCATGATGACCTTCCTTGTATGGATGATGATGATCTGAGGCGGGGCCGGCCGTCGACCCACAAGGCCTTCGACGAGGCGACGGCGGTTTTAGCGGGCGACGCACTCCTGACCTTCGCGTTTGAGATATTGGGCGACGCGGACACCCATGACGATTATCGCGTGCGCTGCGATCTGGTTCTGGGTTTGGCGAAGGCCGTCGGGACTCACGGCATGGTGGGCGGCCAGATGATCGACATGGCAAGTGAAGGGACCATTTTAGATATTGGAGCTCTCACGCGCCTGCAGCAGCTCAAAACCGGGGCTTTGATCGCATTTGCCTGCGAATCTGGCGCAATTTTGGGCAAAGCGTCTAAAGATGCGCACCATGCGCTGCATGCTTATGCCCATGATTTGGGCCTTGCTTACCAGATCATCGACGATTTGCTCGACGAGGAAGGCGATAGTGCGACCCTTGGCAAGACAGCCGGGAAAGACCGTGCCAAGGGTAAAGCCACTTTTGCCACAATTCTGGGCCCTGAAAGGGCACGCGAACAGGCCGGAATGCTCGCAGATCAGGCCATTCAACACCTTGATTTGTTTGATGAAAAAGCAGATTCTTTGCGCAGCGCAACAAGCTTCGTTATAAACCGCAGCGCGTAAGCAGGTGCGGCGCAATGCGGCCTTACCTCGGCCCTCAATTCGCCGTACGCTGAAGAGAAGATGAGGCACTGCAATCGCGAACCGGATAACCCGGGTCGAGTATCGCCCCAGGTTAAAAGTCGACAAGCCAGAGTCAGAGAAGAACCAGAGTGACCACCACGAGTAAGACGCCGTTGCTGGACCGGATCAAAATCCCGGCCGACCTACGCGCGCATGATGACGACGACCTCCCTCAGATCACAGATGAGCTGCGTCAGGAGCTGATTGAAGCGGTGTCTATCACCGGCGGTCACTTAGGCGCTGGCCTTGGTGTGGTCGAACTCACAGTCGCGCTGCACTACGTCTTTAACACACCCGATGATCGCATCATCTGGGACGTGGGCCACCAAGCCTATCCGCATAAGATCCTGACCGGGCGTCGGGACCGGATCCGCACCCTTCGCCAGGGAGGTGGTCTGTCCGGCTTCACCAAACGGGCAGAGAGCGACTATGACCCGTTCGGGACGGCACACTCGTCAACGTCGATTTCCGCTGGCCTCGGCATGGCGGTTGGTCGCGACCTGCAGGACAAAAAGAACAACGTCATCGCTGTGATCGGCGACGGCGCCATGAGCGCAGGCATGGCTTATGAAGCCATGAACAATGCAGGCTCCATGGACAGCCGCCTGATTGTGATCCTGAACGATAATGACATGTCCATCGCACCGCCGGTGGGCGCGATGAGTGCCTATCTGGCACGCCTGATTTCTGGAGGCACCTATCGCGGGTTCCGCCATTTCGCGAAACACATCGCGGAGATGTTTCCCAAATCACTTGAGGAAAAAGCGCGCCGCGCGGAAGAATATGCGCGTGGCATGGCAACCGGCGGAACGCTCTTCGAAGAACTGGGTTTCTACTATGTCGGGCCTATTGACGGCCACAATCTGGATCACCTCCTGCCGGTGTTGCGCAATGTGCGCGACGCCGATGAAGGACCGATCCTCATTCATGTGGTGACCCAGAAAGGCAAAGGCTACGCACCTGCAGAAGAATCTGCCGACAAGTATCACGGTGTCAGCAAGTTCGATGTGATCACGGGTACGCAGTCGAAGCCACCCGCTAACGCGCCCAGCTATACCAGCGTCTTTGCGAAATCTCTGATGGCGCACGCTGAGAAAGACGACAAGATTGTTGCTGTGACGGCGGCAATGCCAGACGGCACGGGGCTTGGCCAATTTGCAAAAACCTTCCCGGACCGCACCTTTGATGTCGGGATTGCAGAGCAGCATGCAGTTACTTTCGCTGCTGGCATGGCAACAGAGGGCTTGAAACCCTACGCGGCCATCTACTCAACCTTCCTGCAGCGCGCCTATGATCAGGTCGTGCATGACGTGGCGATCCAGAAGCTCCCTGTCCGGTTCGCGATCGACCGCGCTGGTCTTGTCGGCGCCGACGGCCCGACCCATGCGGGTTCCTTCGACATTACTTATCTCACCTGCCTGCCAGATTTCGTGGTGATGGCGGCGGCGGACGAAGCCGAACTCATGCATATGGTGGCAACCTCTGTTGAGATTGATGACCGCCCGAGCGCGTTCCGCTATCCCCGCGGCGAGGGCATTGGCATCGAGCTTCCCGAAATTGGCACGCCGCTGGAAATCGGCAAAGGCCGTATCATGCGCGAAGGCACCACAGTGGCACTCGTCTCGCTTGGCTGTCGTCTTCAAGAGACCATGAAGGCCGCTGATGAGCTTGCCGCGCAGGGCATTTCAACCACGGTCGTTGATGCGCGATTTGCCAAACCCCTTGATGAAGAACTACTTGCCCGTGTGGCCCGTGAACATGAAGTGCTGGTCACCGTGGAAGAAGGATCTGTAGGCGGTTTTGGAGCCCACGTCCTTGAGTTCCTGAGCAATAACGATCTGATGGACCGTGGTCTCAAAGTGCGCACGCTGACCCTGCCGGACACTTTCCAGGATCACGACAAGCCCGACGCGATGTACGTTGCCGCTGGTCTGACAGCGCCGAACATCGCAGGGACGGCCCTGACCGCACTTGGTCATGAAAAGGCACTGATCTCGTTGGCTGCTGAACGCGCAAACGCTCTTCCTGGAAAGTCCTGAGCCCATGACCGGACGGCTGGACCGCGCGCTGGTCGAGCGCGGCATCCTGCCAACCCGTGCCCGAGCCCAAGCGGCTATCAAGGCGGGGCACGTGCGGGTTGATGGTGCGCCAGCGTCGAAAGCATCTCAATCGGTCGCCGAGGGTGCATCACTCAGCGTTGAAGGATTGGACCAGCAATGGGTGTCGCGTGCCGCCCTGAAGCTTGTGGGCGCCCTTGATGTCTTTCCGGTGAACCCTGAAGGAATGGTCGCGCTCGATGTCGGCGCATCAACTGGCGGGTTTACACAAGTCCTGCTCGCAAATGGAGCCGCAAAAGTCTATGCGGTTGATGTGGGGCATGGTCAGCTAGCACCAGAAGTCGCTGAGGATGTCCGCGCGATCTCCTTGGAAAAGACCAATGCCAAGGAGCTGACCACAGAACTCATTCCGGATCCGATTAATCTCATTGTCAGTGATGTGAGCTTCATCGGTTTGGAAAAAGCACTGCCCGTCCCGCTGAGCTTTGCCCGTGCTGGTGCTGAGCTGATTGCCTTGATCAAGCCCCAGTTTGAGGTGGGGCCGGGCAAGGTTGGGAAGGGCGGTATCGTGAAAGATAGCGGGCTCCACGCACAGGTCTGCAAACGCATAGAAGATTGGCTTCAAAATGAGATGGGCTGGGTAGTCAAAGGTCTGATAGACAGTCCTATTGAAGGCAGTGATGGCAACAAAGAATTTTTGATTTATGCGGAGAAGTCATGAGCGAAGCTAGCCTGACAATCGATCATGTCGGTGCCCAGGGTGATGGTGTAGTCCGCACGGATGCCGGACCAATCTACATCCCGCGGACACTTCCTGGTGAAACAGTGCGGGCAGACATTGTAGAGGACCGTGGCTCACTGCTGGAGGTTCTCACACCGTCGCAAGACCGCACCGATCCACGCTGCTCCCATTTTGGAACCTGCGGCGGCTGCGCGCTTCAGCACCAAAGTGAGCAAAGCTATCTTGGCTGGAAGCGTGATCAGCTCGTGCGTGCCCTCGAGAGCAAGGGCATTGATGCGCCGGTCGCTGAAATCATTCCCTGCGCACCTGGCACCCGTCGCAGAGCCACTTTTGCCGCGATGCGAACCCGTAAGACGGTCCGTTTTGGTTTTTTTGAACGTGCCACCCACACGATTGTTGATGTCGCGTCTTGCCCAATTCTGGTGCCGGAGATCGAAGAGGCCATTCCCGCCTTGCGGGAATTGGTGGGCCCTGGATTGACCCGCAAAGGCAAAGCAAGCGTGAGCGTCACGGCGACTGCATCGGGTCTTGATGTGTCGGTCATCGGCGGGAAAGCTGATCCTGATCTGGGCTTGCGCCAGACGCTCGCTGACGGCGCAGCGAAAGCGGATATTGCGCGTCTAACCTGGGATGGAGACATTCTCGCAGAACGCAGGCCGCCGGTGCTAGACCTCGCGGGCATTGAGGTGGCCTTGCCACCGGGCGCATTCCTGCAGGCAACAAAATCAGGCGAGGAAACCATGGTCTCCCTTGTTGTGGAGGCCCTCAAGGGGAGCGGAACCATTGTCGATCTGTTTGCCGGATGCGGGACTTTTTCCCTGGCACTGGCAGCTACCCATAAGGTCCATGCAGTTGAGGGGGCGAAGGCGCAATGTGCGGCATTGGAACTCGCCGTTCGCCGTCAAGGTCCCCGCGTGGGCTTGAAGCCTTTAGCGGTTGAACGCCGGGATTTGGCGCGCAGACCCCTCCGGCATGATGAACTGAACAGCTACAATGCCGCTGTGATTGACCCGCCACGTGCGGGCGCAGCCACCCAGTGCGAGGCATTGGCGACATCGTCGATACCCGTGATTGCGTCGGTTTCCTGCAATCCAGCGACCTTTGCCAGGGATGCACGCACCTTGATTGTTGGGGGCTACCGGCTGGAATCTGTCACCCCTCTGGACCAATTCCTCTGGTCGCCCCATATTGAACTGGTAGGCATTTTTAAAAGGGAGTGAGGCGCATGCTGCGGCCCTTAGCACGTCCTATAGCGAGATTGCGATATGCGGCAGAACAGGGCGCCCGGGTGGCTTGGTATGCCGGGCACTATGCCGCGGTCAATCGCCTTCGTGGGCCGGTGACCCGACCAGGCGAGGCACCCTTCAAGCCAACAGCGCCAATCCCAAAACTGCCCGAAATTCTGCAATCAATCCGCGAGTTGTTCGATCGTGACTTTCAAAACATTGAAGCGGGCATCTACAAAGCGCCAGAACTTGGAACCGATCCCAGGAAACCTGTCGATAAAGCGATCCGTTTTTTATTGGACGCAAAGAAAGTGGACGAGCGTCGGATGGACGGTCGGCACTCGGAAGTAAACACCGGCGCGAAAGCCAAACACTTTCCCCGCTACTACCTTCAGAATTTTCACTTCCAGACAGATGGCTGGCTCTCAGAAGACTCTGCCAATCTCTATGACACACAGGTGGAAACGCTCTTTGCGGGTACTGCAGACGCCATGCGGCGGCAGGCACTGGTCCCGATCTCTGAGTATATGAGCGACAAAGATCAGCGAGACGTGAGTCTGCTGGACATTGCCTGCGGCACCGGACGCTTCTTGCGGGAAGTTAAGCGCAATTGGCCACGTGCGGGCGTGACAGCCCTTGATCTGTCTCCGGACTATCTCGCAAAAACCAAGCGTGCTTTGTCAAAGTGGGGTCGGGCACGCTTTGTCAATGCCCCGGCTGAGCGCATGCCGCTGGAAAAGGCCTCCCAGGACATTGTCACTGCGACCTACCTGTTTCATGAATTGCCACCTAAAGTGCGGCGACAGGTAGCAGACGAAATTGCCCGTGTTTTGAAGCCCGGCGGGCTGTTCATCCTGGTGGACGCCTTGCAGACAGATGATCATCCATCCTTTAACAGCCTGCTGGAGTTTTTCCCGGTCGCTTTTCATGAGCCCTATTTCTCAACCTACTTGGAAGAGGATTTTGAGGCCCTGTTTGAGCGTGCTGGGCTAAACGCGGTCCGACAACAGACCGGCTATCTGACAAAGATGGCGATGTTTGAGAAGAGCTAAGCGTTTTCAGGATAAGTGTTCACGGTTATCCGCCAAGAGAGTTGGGCGAAAACGCGATCATAAAACAGACTAGACCGGTCTTTGATTGAGGAAAGCCTGAACGGCTTCCAGGATCGGCTCCGGGGCAACATCCAGCGGTTCCAGCCGGATCACCAGCGTGTCTTTATTGTATCGCCAAATCTGCACCATCAAACGACGTTGAAGCCCGCCCATGTCTTCCTCAACCAGTGCTTTGTCGAGGGACTTGCTGAGCGTTAGGTGCAGTTCTGTATTGCGGATGGTCCTTACTGCCTTATCCACCGTGGTGGCGTTGACGATGGCATCCCAGCCGACTGTGCCGAGCCCTGTTATCATGAGCCCCGCAGAACTCGCGACGACTGCCGGTGTGTTCCTCCGCACAAAGGGCCAGAAGTGATAGGCGACAGCGAAAAGCGCCAAACTGACAATCAGGAGGGCGATGTCACCGCGGGCAAGCGCAACGCTCAGCACGAAGCAGCCAAAGAAGCCGCCGCCATAGACCATCATCTCTCCGCTGCGTTGATCGAAACGTGCCATCAAGGGCTGGGGGGAGACGGGCGCTGGTGCGGTCATGACGTTAGCTCTCTTCTTGGCCGTTCTGTCCACGGTGCCTGAGGAAATGGTCGGCTAGAACACAGGCCATCATGGCCTCGCCGACGGGTACCGCACGAATACCAACGCAAGGATCGTGCCGACCCTTGGTCATGACCTCTGTTTCTTCGCCCGACCGGGTAATAGACTTGCGGGGCGTAAGGATAGACGAGGTAGGTTTCACAGCAAAACGGGCGACGACGTCCTGTCCGCTGGATATACCACCAAGAATTCCGCCTGCATGATTGGCATCGAAGCTTACTTTATTGCCATCAATGCCCATTTCGTCGGCATTTTCTTCGCCGGTGAGGGCCGCAGCTGCAAATCCATCGCCGATTTCAACACCTTTGACAGCGTTGATGCTCATGAGCGCTCCAGCGAGATCCGCATCAAGCTTGCCATAGATGGGGGCGCCAAGGCCCGCCGGCACACCACTCGCAATGAGTTCGATCACCGCACCGCAGCTGGAACCGGCTTTGCGGATGCCATCAAGATAAGTCTCCCACTCCTTCGCCGCGACAGGGTCGGGGCACCAGAAAGGGTTCTGATCAATTTCGTTCCAATCCCACCGTGTACGGTCGATTTTGTGCGGACCCATCTGAACCAGTGCGCCGCGCACTTCAACACCTGGCATGACCTTGCGCGCAAGAGCACCTGCCGCCACACGCGCCGCTGTTTCGCGAGCAGATTGGCGTCCACCGCCACGATAGTCGCGAATGCCGTATTTGGCTTCATAGGTGAAGTCCGCGTGACCAGGGCGGAATGTGTCTTTGATATCGCCATAGTCTTTCGACCGCTGATCGACATTTTCGATCATCAGCGAAATGGGCGCGCCAGTCGTGACTTCCTGGCCACTCTCGTCCTGGAACGTGCCAGAGAGAATCTTTACCTGGTCGGGTTCTTTGCGCTGAGTGGTGAATCGTGACTGACCCGGCCGGCGCTTATCAAGGAAGGTTTGAATTTCGTTTGCCGTGATAGGCACAAGCGAAGGCATGCCGTCAATCACACAGCCTAGCGCTGGCCCGTGGGATTCGCCCCAGGTGGTCACGCGAAATAAATGGCCAAACGTATTGTGTGACATGTGTCCTACCCCATTAAACCGATTGAGCAGGTTCTAGCTGATAATCACGGAAAACGGAAACGCGACGCCGAAATCAGACAATACTCATGTCTGGTGCATCTTCAGCCTTCATGCCGACCACATGATAGCCCGCATCTACGTGGTGAACTTCACCTGTGACGCCCGATGCAAGGTCAGAAAGCAGGTAAAGACCAGTTTTGCCCACTTCATCAATGGTCACTGTCCGCTTCATTGGTGCATTCAGCTCGTTCCACTTCAGGATGTAGCGAAAATCGCCAATGCCTGCCGCGGCCAGCGTCTTGATCGGACCGGCCGAGATGGCGTTGATGCGGATATTGTTCCGGCCGAGATCAACGGCGAGATAGCGCACACTTGCCTCAAGTGCCGCTTTCGCGACCCCCATGACGTTGTAGTGGGGGATAACTTTCTCTGCGCCATAATAGGTGAGGGTTGCAATAGAACCCCCATCAGCCATCAGGGGCTCCGCACGTTTGGCGACTGCAGCAAGCGAATGACAGGAAATGTTCATGGCCTGTGCAAACTGGTCAGCTGTGGTGTCGAGATAGCGACCATCAAGCGAGCTCTTGTCGGCATAGGCAATGGCATGCACAAGAAAGTCTAGTTTGCCCCACTTTTCCTCAAGCGTTTTGAAGACAGCGTCCATTGAGGCATCATCCGTCACATCGCAAGGAAGAACGAGATCTGAGCCAACAGATTCAGCCAGCGGCTTCACACGCTTGGCCAGGGCTTCCCCTTGGTAGGTGAATGCCACGTCGGCGCCATGGTCAGCGCAAACCTTCGCGATGCCCCAGGCGATCGACCGGTTGTTTGCCACTCCCATGATGAGCCCTTTTTTTCCGCTCATCAGGCCGCCGGATGCTGTCCCAGATGCTGTCACGGGACCCCCTATCTTGTTGAATTTCCTGCCCCCATTAGCGCGGCATCCTACACAAATGGACTTAGGGGTCTAGCGAAAAGGACCGAAAAACCGCTTGTATTACAGACCATTACAGAGGTGTGATCCAAAATGGGTCAGGTCTTGCGAGGGGTGTGTTGGAGGCCCGGTGCCCAAGTCGCTGAAAAGTCTTTCAAGGCTGGGTCGTGTTTGGGTGGCAGAACAAGGGTCAGATGCACAAATTGATCCCCCTTACCGAATTTCCGCCTACCTGGCGGGTGGGCCAAGCCTTTGCCCTTCAGGCGAAGCACGCTGCCGCTGTTAGAACCTTCAGGGACGCTCACTGAAACATCGCCTTCCACGGTCGGAACCGTGATTTTTGCGCCAAGCACTGCCTCAGGAAGGCTTACCGGTACGTCGATATGAACATCAGCCCCTTCTCGACGAAAGGTGGGATGGGGCGCAATAGATATGGTGACAAGAGCATCTCCTGCATCTCGCCCTGTTAGACTTGGGTCGCCCTGACCCCGAAGCCGGATCTGCTGACCATCTTCAACGCCCGCTGGAATATGGACATCCAGCGACTTCCCATTGTCCAGCGTGAGGCGGCGTTTGGTGCCTTCAACGGCATCGAGAAAAGGAATGCTCAGGTCATAGCTGTGATCAGCGCCTGATGTTCGAAAGGCGCGGCGACCAGCACTCTTCAGATTGGTCAGAATGTCAGCGAAAGGTGGGAATTTCTCGGATTTTGGTGAGATCGCTTCATCTGCTGCTGAGGGCTCGGGTCGGGCCTCAGCCTTTTTCGCCGGTTTTGGTTGTGACGCAGTTTTTGGTCGTGTTTGATGGGATGGCTGAGCTTTTTTTGTATTCGGACCATCTGCAGCAGCTCGAGCAGCATGGCGCCGCCTCGTCGGGCCGTTTCTGTCAGATGCCTTGGCTTTTCGGCTCAGAAGGTCATACGCAGCGGTCACCTCGTGAAAGCGTTCATTTTGCTTAGGGTCACTCGAACCAGAATCTGGGTGATAGGTCTTCGCCAGCCGCCGATAGGCTGATTTGATTTCATCAGGACCGGCCTGCGGTGAAATACCAAGCACATGGTAGGGATTGCGCATAGAGCTCTGCCAGAAAGGGTTCGCTGAGAAGTCAGGGTTTGCTGAGAAGTTCGTGTTGGCTCAGAAACTCTGCGATCATGGTTAAAAAAGCATGATCAAACCTAACCCGGCACGAATACTAAATCGTTAAGGAGCCGGCAGAATTTCGAGTGTTTTGGCCGCTTTTTCGTGGCCACGCGCTGCCGCGGCGGTGAGCCATTTTCGAGCCACGGCCACATCTGGCCCGACGCCCAGACCAAATCGGTAAAGGCGCCCCAGGCGATATTGCGCTTCGACCACGCCTTCTTCGGCGAGTGGACGCCATTGCTCGGCGGCGGCTAAGAATTCACCCTCGTCGAACAGGTGGACGCCTGCCATGAACCGCGCGCCCTGCTCAGGCGATACGAGTACGGTAGACGGCGCCAGAGTGTTGCTTTGCGATGGGGGTGGTTGAGGGGACAGTGGCGCCTCCGTTTCCTCGCCAATGCGAAGCTGGGCTTCTTCATGGCCAAGCTCAGCAGCACGCTGAATGAGCGCCTGTGCAGCACTGACGTCTGAAGGCGTACTCTTGGCGCTGTTTTCGATCAGCAATCCCAGCTCCCACATGGCGTCGGGGCTGCCAGCGGCTGCTGCTAGATTGAGCCACTCCGCGCCTTTCTCAAGATCGTGATATGGGGCGTCTGGCTCAATGCGCATCATGCCAGCATTGAGGGCGGCGCTCGCAAGTCCCACACTGGCGGCGCGCTCGTAAAACCATAAGGCGCGCTCACGGTCCTGGGGCACGCCCTCACCACGGCGCAGCATGTGCGCAACATTGCGTTGGGCAGCGATGTCCCCGGATTTGGCAAGCGGGAGCCATATCGCATAGGCAGTTGAGTAGTCGCCCACATCGTAAGCCGCGACACCCTTATCAAACTCCAATTGGTTCCCTGCCAAATCTTGCAGAGAAGCAGGAGTGGTTGCTTGGTTGATTTCTGTCGCAAGCCCATCATTGGCAAGGGGTCCCAGAAGGGTGAGGGCTGTGAGCGCAAATTGGCATGTGCGAGTGAAAGTCATCTGCGTTCTGCTATCGCTTTACGTGGTATCGAATCTGGGACAGGTCCCAATGACGGTTATATATAATGTCGACTATATAAGAGGACCCGCAGGGCCAAAATAAGGCCCCAGACGCTCGTTGGAACGGCAGCAAGGTATGAGGACCGCAATGGCGGACACAGACGTAGAAAGCATCACCGGCACGGACCCGTTCGCTCTCTTTGAAGAGTGGATGGCGAAAGCTGAGAAATCTGAGCCAAACGACGCCAATGCCATGGCACTGGCAACGGCAGACGCTTCGGGCTTGCCGGATGTCCGGATGGTTCTCCTGAAGGACGCAAGCCCGGAAGGGTTTGTGTTTTACACCAATCTGGGAAGCGCGAAGGGCACGGAACTGGCCGAGAACCCCCAAGCTGCGCTGTGCTTCCACTGGAAATCACTCCGCCGCCAAATTCGGGTGCGTGGGGCCATCTCGCCTGTGAGCAATACGGAAGCAGATGCCTATTTTGCCAGCCGTGCTAAAGACAGTCAGATCGGTGCTTGGGCGTCGAGACAATCCCGTCCGATGGAAGGGCGATTTGAACTGGAAAAAGAAGTTGCGCGATATGGCGCCAAATACGCCATCAAGAAAGTAGATCGTCCGCCCCACTGGTCTGGTTTCCGTCTGGTACCAAGCCAGATTGAATTTTGGCGGGACAGGCCTTTTCGCCTGCATGAGCGTTTGGTCTTCCGCCGGGAGACCGCTGACGCACCATGGCAAACATCAAAACTTTTCCCGTGATCCGATGACCAATGATCAAACAATGAGCAGTGCCACGAACGACAGGCTGATGCGCCGCGCCACCTATGCGGCAGTTGGTATTGCACTCTCATTGATTGCGATGAAGGCAGCTGCATTTTTTGTCACAGGGTCTGTGGCGATGCTGGCAACCTTGTTCGACTCAATGCTCGACATGGCGGCCTCGGTCCTCAATCTATTTGCGGTTCGTGCTGCACTCACACCGGCAGATCATGATCATCGCTTTGGTCATGGCAAAGCTGAAGCAATGGCAGGGTTGGGCCAGGCGACGATCATTGTTTTGTCGGCGATTTACATCCTGTGGGAGGCTGGATCGCGTTTGATCGAGCCGGAACCCGTGTCCAGCTCTGGGATCGGGATCGCCGTGACTGTGATTGCAATCGCACTGACATTGGTGCTCGTTGCCTACCAAACAAAAGTTGTCCGAGCGACTAATTCTCTGGCCATCGCTGCCGACTCGATCCACTACAAGGGTGATCTGTTGATGAACCTTGCTGTGATCGCCGCCTTGGCCCTGTCTGCCTTTCCGGGGCTCATTTGGGCGGACCCTCTGTTCGGAATCCTGATTGCATGTTTCATCGCCTATAGCGCCTGGCAGATAGCCGATCAGTCTGTGCAGCAGCTCATGGATCAGGAATTGCCGGAGGAAGAACGCGACAAGATCAGGAACATCGTTCTGAAGGATGCGGATGTGCAGAACATGCATGATCTGCGCACACGAATGGCAGGCAACAAGCTCTTTATTCAGTTTCACCTGGAGCTTGATGGGAACATGAGCTTGACCAACGCGCATGAAGTTGCGGACCGGGTTGAAGGGGCAGTACGACACGCTTTCCCTGGCAGCGAGGTTCTGTCGCATCAGGACCCTGCCGGAGTTGAGATCATTACGGATTTCGAGCGGACCTAATGGTCGGTATCAACGCAGTCGCCGTCGAGAGGTTTTTGGCGACACCCGCAGCCTATGGACTTTCTGCGGACACATTTGTCGAACGCATTGATACCCATATCTCGGTTATCTTCTTAGTGGGGCCGAATGCATATAAATTGAAGAAGCGGGTTGATCTCGCCTATCTCGACTTCACAACGCTTGATGCGCGTTACAATGCCTGCAAACGAGAACTGAAGCTTAATCGGCGCACAGCACCACAGCTCTATCTCGACATAGTTCCTGTAACTGAGACGGATGACGGGCTGGTGCTCGGCGAGAGTGCTGGCGGCACTATTGTTGATTGGGTTGTGAAGATGGCCCGCTTTGATCAATCCGACCTTCTGTCGCAAATGGCAGGTCGCGGCGAGTTGACTGTCGCGATGGTCGAGAAGCTGGCCCGGCAATTGGAACAGTTTCATAAACACGCTGAGGTGAGCCGGACGGATGGCGGTCAGAAGCGCTTTGCGGAAATTCTTGAGAGCAATCGCAAGAATTTTGATCCCTTTGTCGGACAGGTATATCCGCCGAACCTCATTGACCGATTGGGCTGTCTCTATGCAGAAACCCTCGAAGCTTTGTCCGAGCTTATCGAAGAACGTCGCACGGCGGGCTGGGTGCGCCACTGCCATGGTGATCTCCATCTAAACAATGTTGTGTGCTTCAATGGGAAGCCGGTGCCATTTGATTGCATCGAGTTTAACGACGAATTCGCACGCATCGACACACTCTATGATCTTGCCTTTCTGCTCATGGACCTGGCCTTCAGAGCGAAGGCGGATCTACGGCTAGCTGCACAGGCGAATGCCACGCTCAATGCGTATCTGCAGGCACAAACACCCGACGATCTTTTAGAAACTTTGAGTGGTTTGCGGGGGCTTCCATTTTTTATGAGCATCAGAGCAAGTGTTCGGTCCCATGTCAGCGCAAGAATGTCCGGCGCCGAAAATAACAATGCTTCAGCGCTCGAGGGTCTTGCGCTGGCCTATGCCGAGTTTGCAGAGGAGTTGTTGCGGGCGAAAGAGGCAAGGCTCTATGCGATCGGCGGCTTGTCAGGAACCGGCAAGACCACAATTGCCAAACTGTTGGCGCCTGAGTTGGGCGGAATGGCAGGCGCGGTTCACTTGAGGACAGACATTATCCGTAAAAGACTGGCTGGTGTGGCCAATGCAGATCGTCTGGCATCTGATGCCTACACGCAGGAGGCCAGCGATAAGGTATATGCTGAGATGGCGCGGCTCGCGGGCCTCGCACTGGATGCCGGTCAAACGGTGATCTGTGATGCCGTGTTTGCGAAACCGATAGAACGGGCCCTGATTGAGCAGGTGGCAACAAGCCGGTCAATTCCGTTTGACGGCATTTGGCTCAGTGCGCCTGCAAAACTGTTGGAATCTCGCGTTGAGCAGAGATCTGAGGCTGGGACCGACGCTTCGGACGCGGACACCAGCATCGTCAGGCAGCAGCTTTCTTACGACGTGGGGGATCTCAACTGGACCGTGGTTGAGACGGCGGAAGAGCCCGGGACGGTTCTATCCAGTGTCCGTGCCGCGCTGAACCTAACGCCCCCAACATCATAGTAATAAAGACTATGTGACTAAGCTCTCGCTGGTCATGACTGCGGCGTTCCACTAGATTGCCTGCATGAGCGATCCATTAAACCACAAAAAGACCCTCATTCTCACAGGGGCAAGCCGCGGAATTGGGCATGCGACCGTGAAGCGTTTTTCAAGCGCTGGATGGCGGGTGATCACCTGTTCCAGGCATCCGTTTCCGGAGGACTGTCCGTGGGAAGCGGGGCCTGAAGATCACATTCAGGTCGATCTGGCGGATCCAGAAAATGTTGCAGATGCGGTCGCTGAAATGAGGCTCCGTTTGCGGGACCAGGGCAGTCATCTGAACGCGCTGGTCAACAATGCTGCGATCTCCCCCAAAGCGGAGGATGGCAGCCGCTTGGGTGTCTTCGAGACCGATATGGAAGCCTGGCGCCGGGTGTTTGAAGTGAACTTTTTTGCACCGGTGAGCCTTGCGCGCGGATTGGTGGAGGAGCTTGCCTCTGCTAAAGGCTCGGTTGTGAATGTGACGTCAATTGCAGGAACCCGCGTTCATCCATTTGCCGGGTCGGCATATGGAACATCGAAGTCTGCGCTCGCGGGTCTCACCCGAGAAATGGCGTCGGACTTTGGCCGCAGAGGTATTCGTGTGAACGCAATTGCGCCTGGAGAAATCGACACCGCAATTCTGTCCCCCGGGACTGACAAGATCGTAGCTGAAATTCCGATGCAGCGTTTAGGCACGCCTGAAGAAGTAGCACGCACCATCTACTTCCTCTGCACCGACCAATCATCCTATGTGAATGGTGCTGAGATCCACATCAATGGCGGCCAGCACGTCTAGGCGGCACCACGACTCTACAAAGCGATGGTCAAATAGGCTGTCCGTCACAGATTGCATTCAAAAAAACTTGTTCGTGTGAGGCAGGGGCAGGACGATGCGACAGATGGATTTCGACATTCTGCGGAAAATCGGTCGGCAGCGAATGGAAGCTCACGTCCTTTATGGATAGTCTCGTCAGACTTTCTTGTACGACTGCAAACCCAAGTCCCGCACTAACCAAATCAAGCGCGGCCAATGGGCTTGTCGCTTCCAGGCTGATGTCAGGTTCAAAGCCTGCATGACGGCAGGCTTGTAAAAAGGCTATCCGTGCATCGGGGAAATCGTTTTCTGGTAGACATACAAATTTCTTCCCATTTAGCTGGCGGGCGTGAATCTTGTTGCCCAGACCGGACCCTGCTGGTCCAGCGAGGACAAACGCTTCAGAATGAATCTTGGTGCTGACAATTTCGTCGCTTTTAAAGGGGGCTGCATATGTTAGCGCGATGTCGATTTCACCTGCCGCCAACTTCTCAAACTGCTGTTGCGAGCGCATCGGAAGAAGTTTGAGATTAATTGATCGAATACGTTGGTCGTGCGACCGGAGCGCAGATGAAATCAGCTGTGCGTGAATTGCGCCATCGACATATCCAATTATCAGTGACCCGGACCGCCCTTCCGCGATGGCGCCTACCCGTCGCTCTAGCCGATCAGCATTCGCTAACAATAATTTGGCTTCAGCAAGGAACTCTCGACCTGCGACTGAGAGCTTCAATCTCTTTTTTGAGCGGTGGAACAAACTCACACCAAGCCTGGCTTCAAGCTCAATCATCTGGCGGCTAAGGGGCGATTGGCTGATGTTCAGCTGTGTTGCCGCTTGCCCCGCATGTTCATGTTCGGCAACGGATACGAAATAGCGCAGTTGTCGCAGACTAAACATAAGACAAAAAATATCTCAACATAGACAAACATCAGATTAGACAGATCTATATACGCTTGGTAGGTGTTTCGCAATGGAGGGGTGCACATGGATCGTCGAACACTGCTGAAAACGCTCATGGTGGTTTCCCTTCTTCCGAGTAGCGCCAACGCGAAGGGGAACAGCATGGGCCTGTCGAAATTTGGATTTATTGTAACGGGGAGCAATCTCAAACCGGACATCAACAGAATATCGATGAAGTCAGATACGTTCGAAATGATTGCGGTAGGTGTGTCAGAGGCATCAGAGGGTGTGGCCGTCGCGGTAGATATGGTCGCCGAGGGGATCCAACTGATTGAGCTTTGCGGTGGATTTGGTCCGGTTTGGACAGGTCGCATCATCGACGCGATTTCAGGTGCTGTACCTGTCGGGTCTGTTGGATATGGTCCGGAATCTGTTGACCAGATGTATCGCCTGTTTAAGTAGGTCGTGCGCACGATCTGCTACCTCCACACCAACCAAACATCTTATGTGAATGGTGCGGAGATCCACATCAATGGTGGCCAGCACGTCTGACCACCGGTAATCAGTGGCACCCTACAAAGCCATAGTCAGATAGACAGTTATGGCGACGATCAGCCAAAACATGGCTGTGGTCGAGACTGCAAACAACATGTCACGCATGGGCCTCTCCTCCGAAAGAATGCGAGTGTGTTCTCTCAAGTGTTTTGATTCTGATGATTGAGAAGTGATTCGTCAAAATTTGTGACAATCACATGTCAGAGAAGAGCAGGGGTGGCGTTAGAGATCAGCGAAATCGATCTCGTCTCGAGCCTTGTCCAGATGGACACGAACCCGCTGCAAAAAGGGCAGTGCGGCTTTGATTTCCGACACATCCAGCTCCTCCACAATCTGTGCAAGCGCTGGGGTAGTGGCGGCCAGTGTTTCATCTCGTTTTGCGAGACCTTTGTCAGTTACCGTCACGATCTTGCTGCGTCGGTCCTTAGGGTCGGTGGCAATTGCCACATGTCCTTTCTCCTCCAGTTTTTGCAGCGTGTTTGTGATGGCCCCTTTGGTCACCTGAAACGATGCGGCGAGCTGTGCAGGCGTACGCTCCCCACCCAATCTGGCGAAATGGTTGAGCACGGTGAATTGCGCGCTGGTCATACCCGGCGGCAGGGCGCGTCTAAAAGCCGTGGAGAAGAGCTGGTTGATGATGCCGATCTCATTGAAGAAGGCGTAGAGAGTAGAGCCGTTCTCCTCTGGGCTCTCACTCTCAGCATTGTCTGTCACGCTTACAAAACCCTTGTCTCAATAGGCCAGCGGGGCCCGCCGGGGATGGTAGGACCGTACCCCAAACGCCCGAGCATTTGTATCCTGTGTCCGGGTGCTGCCAGTTTTGTGTGAACATCCTCGTAAAGCGGTTCCATCTCCACATATTCCTGAAGCGATTGGGAAAGCGGATGAATACCGATGCCGAGCTCAGTCGCTTTCATGTTCGTCCTGATCCAGGCTGCACCAGCATTCAGCTGATCGATCCGGGAATTGCCGTCTGTCATCAACCAGAGATGGGCCATCGCGGTGAACATCATCTCTTGGTACATATCGAGGCCGATTTTGAAGCCGGAGGATGTGGGATCAGCCAGTTCTTTGCGGGAGATAATCCCGGCCAGTGCGGCAGCGTCCAGAAAGGCCGAGCCACCAATATCAATCCCATCCGGGTTTGCATTGATCTCCGTCTTGCCAATCCGCATCAGGTCGACGCTTTCCATATTGGTGCGATGCGTTGTGACTTCGAGCTTGTGCGCGGCCCAGCTGAGCTCGCGTAATTCTTCACGCCGTGTCGGGTCGGCTGTAAAGTCAACTTTGACACTTTCCGGTACAACGGCGGCAATGGCCGACAGGCTGCTTTCGGAAACAGGTTTGTTGGTGTCATAGGGTTCTTTGAGCGAGCGTCTTACCAGCACCTGGGCGAAGAGCGGATCTGGGGTTGCAGACCCCGGCGCCCCAAACCGCATACGTGCGATGGGGCGTGTGTCGAGATTTTGATCCGGGGCGCCGTCAGGGAAAGGCTCCAGCGTGAGCGCCCGGCCGTCTTCAGCTGCGGCCATGCGGGCAAGCTCAAGAAAGCATCCAAGGCCGATAACAATCTGGCGTTCAAAGGGATCTGTTTCCGGTAGCAACCGATCGAGATCGCAATAGAGCGTAGCGACGTCCGGCTCGGATAGGTCCACCTGCCACGGTTGCCGATTGTGTGGATTGGGCGCAAGCACTGCATAGGAGAGCGCCCGCATACGCGGCTCAGCATATTCAGGCCCACCGGCGCGCTTCCAGGGCGCAACGGCGTCTGTCGGCGTTCGTGTGACAGCAAACCCACCAGCACCTGCAGCGGCAATGATGGCGGTTGATCCCATGATCTTCAAAAAACGGCGACGGCTGGCCATGGCGCATATCCTCAGTTAGTTCAACGTTAAACCAATATAGTTTATCGTTAAACTAATTCAAGGAGATTCGGTGGAATGGGCGCTAGCTCAGGCCAAGTACTTGTTTTGAAATGATATTTTTTTGCACTTCTGTGGCGCCGCCATAAATGGTTTGAGCCCGATTGAAGAAATAGGAGGCGGTCGACGGCGCTGCAAAGGCTGGAATGCCGCTGCCATCGTTCCAGTCCGCGTCGCTTCTATCTTGAAAAAACGGAACCGCATTGGTACCGCTTGCTTCCAGGAACAGCTCCGTAATGGCTTGAGCATTTTCAGTCGCGAGGATCTTGAGTGCCGAGCTTTCTTCACCAGGAGCGTCTCCTGCGGCGACAGAGGAAAGTGCGCGCAGTGCGGTGAACTCCAAAGCCGTCAGATCAATCTCAACGGAAGCGAGCTTCGTGGCAAATGCCGGATCGTCCATCAAAGAACGATTGCCGGATTGGATGGTCCCCGCAATTTCTTTGAGCCGCGCAATATCAGCGCGTTTGCCTGCGATATGGGCATAGGACGTGCGTTCGTTGGAGAGGAGATATTTGGAATAGGTCCAGCCCATACCTTCTTCACCAATCAGGTTTTCAGCAGGCACTCGCACATTGTCGAACTCGATGCGGTTGAGGTAATGGCTGCCATCAATGGTGATGATCGGATAGACCGTGATGCCTGGCGTGTTTGCATCCATACACAGGAAGGAAATGCCTTCCTGCTTCTTGCCGCCATTGTCAGTGCGCACAAGGCAGAAGAACCAGTCCGCATAATGACCTTGGCTCGTCCAGATCTTAGTGCCGTTGACGATGTAGTCATCGCCATCGCGCTCTGCTTTGCATTGGAGAGAGGCAAGGTCAGACCCGGATTCGGGTTCCGAATATCCCTGGCCCCAGAATGTCCGGCTAGCCAGAATATCCGGCAGCCATCGCTTCTTCTGCTCTTCTGACCCAAACGTATAGATGACTGGCGCAACATAAAGCAGACCCATTGGGACAACATTTGGCGCGCCCGCTCTTTCCAGCTCATCATCAAAGATGAACTTCTGCGTCGCCGTCCATCCGGTGCCGCCATATTCTTGTGGCCAGTTGACGGCGACCCAGCCCTTATCATTCAGCGCTGCTTCGGAGCGTTGATAGTCAGCTTTATTGAGCTGCTGTCCGTTTTGCACTTTGCTGAGAATGTCTGCCGGATATTCGGTGGCAAAAAATTCCCTGACTTCGAGTCGGAATTTTTCGTCTGCGGCGCTGAAGCTGAGATCCATGGGGCGCACCCTTTTTTGAAGATTTGAATGTTGATGGGGAGAGGATAGGCGCTTCTAGGCCAAAGAAAAGCGCTCAGGCCGTATTTTTTCGCAAAGCCCGCACGATAAATCGGGCTGGGTGGACGGCTTCCGCTAGGTCACGGGGGAGCGGCAGGGGAGTGCTGGTGATTTGAGCGGCAAGGAACTCGCCGAGCAGCAGACCGGTGGTGAAGCCGCGAGCCCCAAGCCCACCCAGGAGAAAGAGCCCGGGATGAACCGGCGCGGGCGGATAGGCAGCAAATCTATCGCCATGGCGCAGTCGGTCATAGGAGGTGAGATAGTCGTCTCTGATTGGCGCAGGCCCCGCGAAAGGAACACGGTCCGGCACCTGCGCTCTGAACGACACGCGGCCCGACAATCCTTCTGGGTGGAGATCCGCGAGCGCCGGTCCAAAAGCAGGAAACGTCTCCGCGAGATCCTGGAGATTACGCTGATGGCCGATCACAGTTGGCTCCAGCGCGCTCTGCGCGTCTTGGCCAAGTTCATAGGTCGCACCGGTCAGGGCGGAGCCGTCCCCATGAGAGATAAGGTACGGCCCAGCAACAATTGCATGGGAGTGATGAGGCAATGTACCCACTGGCAGGTTTGTGATCTGTCCAAGCACGGGCTCCAGCGGCAGCCAGTCTGTCTCGGGAAACGAGGAGAGGCCGGGCCCATTGGCCAGCACGAGAATATCTGCGCGCTCTGCGTCAGGATCATTTATGTGCCAGGCCCCATCTTTGTTTGTCAGCGAGGCAGCTGAGAGATGTTCAACCTCGACCTCTTGGGTCAGGTGCGTGAGAAGGCCCCCTGGGGCGATAACCCCTGCACGGGGAAACAGAAACGCCGGAAACCCGGTTTCAAATCCAGCAACGTCGCTCAAGTCGTTCGCAGCGATGAACTCCAGGTGACCTTCTGGCAGCGGATCCCGCGCGGCGATCTTCTCAAAACGTGAGGCCTCAGCGACTGTGCGCGCGAACTGCAAAACCCCCCTGGGGTCAAAGAAGGGGGCAGCTGCTTCTCGTTGCAGGTTCCGCATCTCACGCTCTGCATAGAGATATGCCGCAATATGGAAATCATCTTCAGGCGTTGGGTTGACTGAAAAGCGCGGCATAAAAAGCGCTGCTGGGTTTCCTGATGCGCCTGCACCAAGGCCTTCGCCATCCAGAAGTTGAACAGAGAGGCCTCTGCGTTTCAGCGCATAGGCTGTTGCGGTGCCTGCAATCCCGGCACCTACAACAAGCGCCGACTTGGGATTTGATGTGGGCGGGATGCTGTACCACGGTTTGGCGGCACCGCGTGTTGGCGCTGCCTCCATCCGACCGACAAGCATTTCGCGCTTGCGCCCATAGCCCTTCACTTTCTGAACATCAAAACCTTGTGCAGCAAGCCCGCGGCGTACCGCACCTGCTGCTGTGAACGTCGCGAAGGTGGTTCCCGCTCGCGATAGCCTTGCGAGTTCCGAAAAAACTGCCTCCGACCACATGTCAGGATTACTGGCGGGAGAAAACCCATCGAGAAACCACGCGTCGACCTGGGCCTCAAGCTGGCTTAGGGCAGGCACCGCGTCCTCCTCACAAAGCATCAGAGAAACATTGTCTGCCAAATGAAGAAGGTGGGTGCCGCTATGTGGTGCGGGATAGTGCGCACTAAGCTCAGTCGCAAGGGGGGCAAGCGACGGCCATTTCGCAAGCGCCTGCGATAGTTCTTCTGAGCCTAGCGGGAAGCCTTCAACGGAGATGAAGTGGAGATGTTGACCCGGCAATCGGGTCTCCCGCCAGAGTGCCCACGTCGCCAGAAAATTGAGCCCTGTCCCGAAACCCAATTCTCCGATTGTAAAATGGGTTTGGTCAGACCATGCGTTCGGCAGATGATTTCCCTGCAGAAATACGTGTGCCGTCTCTGCCAGACCATCTTCGCTGGAGAAGTAAATATCGTCAAAGCGCGTTGATTGCGGACTGCCGTCCGCGCGCCATGTAATGTCGGCAGACGGCAATCGGTTCATGGCGTGTTTGCGTTAGGCGCCGCGCCGGCTCGGGGCAAACGGATGCGTACTGGAGAGGCCGCCACAGACAGGGATTGCCTGCCCGTTTACGTAAGATGCTTCGTCGCTGGCCAGGAAGAGTGCCATGTTGGCGATCTCTTCCGGGTGTCCATACCGCGCAGTGGGGTTGAGCTGCCCGATCTTCCCTTCGCTACCCCGCGCCCGAGCACCTTCGAAGAGCGGTGCCGTCATGCCGGTTTCAATGAGCCCGGGGCAGATCGCGTTGACGCGTACACCTGTGCCGTAAAACTGATTGGCAGCTGTTTGCACGAGGCTGATCACCCCGGCTTTTGAGGCCGAGTAGGGCGTGTTGCCTGCATTGGCTCTCAGGCCCGCTACCGATGCGGTGCAAACGATTGAGCCCTTGCCTTGTTTCACCATATGCGCTGATGCGTGTTTGATCGCAAGAAAGGGACCGATCAGATTGACCCGGAGGATCTCTTCCCACATGGCAGGTGTTTGATCCTGAATGGGGACGAGCCCACCGCTCACGCCCGCATTGGCGTAGATGGCATCAAGGCTGCCATACTCCGACACACAAAAATCGACAAAGCCTTTGACTGCATTCTCGTCGCCCACATCCGCGGCGACTGTTTTGATCGTGCCACCTTTGGCCCGAACCATTTCAGCTGTTTCGTCGACGGCGCCTTCGACCCGATCGACAGCGACAAGGTTGGCTCCTTCCCGTGCGAAGATCAGCGCACTTGCGCGGCCAATACCACTTCCAGCACCTGTGATGATTGCGTTTTTGCCTGCCAGTCTCGACATCGTAAGGCCCCTCAATTGAGCGTTTTCCCGAACCATGGAAACGGTTTTCCGCCAACGGGCACGGGTGAAAACGCGACAAAACAAAATATCAGGAGCCGGGTCTTGATCAGGTCAAAATCGACCGGCTCTGGAGAATCGATATGGCGCCAAGTCTACTGCAAGCAATCCGTTTGCGCAGGAAAACAGTTTTGCGCAAATACAATAAAAAACGGCCCCATATCCAATGATAGGGGCCGTTTTGAACAAATCCTGATCTAAGGACTTAGAAGTCCTTGCCAGCGGTCACGGCCCAGGCCACAGACCCAGCCTCACCGTCGATCGAACCGGAGCTCCCGACAGCAGGAGCGTCGTCGATAGGTGGTGTGCAGTTTTCCGGCTGATCACCCGCTGTTGTGCAGATTGAGTTGCCCTCAACGCGCCAGGTGCCAGGCACTTCAGCGCCGTCTGGGAGCTTGAGCACAATGTTTGAGGCATCAGGGTAGTGGACTTTCGTCACCGTCCCATCAGGCCCCGTGAGAGTGACCGTGTTGCCGACCAGGCCAACGCCGATGTCTGCCATCGCAAAGCTTGTGCTCATGGCCAGCATTGCGGCGGTCAATACGAGTTTCTTCATAGATGAACCTCCCAGATTAGGCACGCCCGCAGTTTGCTCCCGAAAATGACGGGGGTGCAGGGGTGTCAAATGGACCGGCCGACCACCGGTCCGGTTCCTTAAGCGACTAATTTAGAGCTTGGTGAGTACGGTGCAAGTAGTAGCGCGTGCCCGGCACGCTATTTGTTGATGCCCGGCGGTTTCAGGAGAAACAGCACAAGCCAGATCGGCACGATCACCATGGCGCCCAGCATAAAATGCGGCAGCGCCCAATCAACGGCGTCAGATAGGACAATCCGCATTTTCTCAGGTGTCAGGCCCATATCAGTCAAAAGGTCGGCTGCCTGGATATCGAGCGCAGACAGGGCCGCCCCAATCGCTACGGAGGCAATTGTGAATTTCACAAGGGCGGCGAGTGCGTTGTACAGCAAGGATGTACCTATGAGTGATTCGAGCACGCACAGTCTAGCGATCCAAGCGACCAGGTACCATCTAGACTGAATGTGACCTCTCCAAAGGAGTTTGAGCAGTGGCAGAAAACCCGAAAGACGCCTGTTTTTTTCCGGTATCACGGATCAAGGACATGGAGGAGCGACGCCATGTTCACCAGTACAATGAGAACGCAATCCGGTTAACCCGAACCCTGGGTGATCTGGCCGGGTTGACCGATATGGGCCTTCATGTTGTCAGGATTGAGCCGGGGCGCGAGACAACCGAATTTCACTATCACGATCAGGACGAAGAGTTCGTCTACATCATCTCCGGGCAGGGGAAATCTGAACTGGGGGACGAGGTGTTTGATGTGGAACCCGGCGACGTCCTGCTTTTCCCCAAAGGCGGGCCCGCCCACGCGATGCGCAATGAGGGGGAGGACGACCTCGTTTACCTCATGGGCGGCACGCGTCCCTCAATCGACGTCTGCACCTATCCAAAATTGCAGAGGCGGCAATACCGAGTCGATGGCGTCAAAGAATTTGCAGACCTGGCTGCTTTTAAGAAGGTTTGACGCGGTGCTGGAAGGACGCTTGGCGTCCTTCCAGATGTGGCTTAGCGCCCGACTTGTTTAGCGATTGAAAAGGCCGCGAATGGCATCTTCTACCCGTGGTTTTTCTTCCTCGGTTGTGTCGCCGGAGGTGCTGTCTGAAGATCCGGCACCGCCGCCCAGAATGCCCTGCAGCAATCCTTTGCCACCGTCTTCCTTGACGCTGTCAATTACATCTTTGATGCCGTCTGGATTGCTGATGATTGCAGCAAGGTCCGGCGTGAAGCTTGGATTGCTCCACGGACCTGAGATCACAATCGGCACCTCAATACCCTTCACATCACCGGTGCCACCTTGTCCTTCAAGGGTCGCGGCAAGTTTTGGCTCGACCCGGTAGTTGAGAGTTTGCGGAGGCATGCTCACGGTGCCCTTGCCGGTGACGCGGACGAGTGGGCTCAACATTTTGAGATCATTATTGGTCAGCACGCCATTGGCGATGGTGAAGGTTCCGCCAAGCTCAGAAAAGTCAGTGCTCTGCGCACCACCAGATTCCCATCCGCTCGTGGCCGCTGCAAATACATTGCGTGAGAGCTGAGCGATGTTGATCCCCCGAATAGCGCCATCCGCGAACGTAGCTGCACCTGAACCGTTCAGGGCGCTCATCATCGCTCTCTGGCTTTTCCCGCGCGTCGTGACATTCACATTGAAGGACCCCAGTCCTTCCAGGCGCTCAAAACCAGCGGCGTCTTTGAGGAAGGGATAAGCAGATAAGCCATTCAAATTGAAGTTTGCACCGACAGAAGGTGTGTTGCCGGATCCGTCGAGCACCAGCTGACCAACACCTGCACCTTCATAAAGCGCCAGCTCGGTGAGTTTCGCAGTCAACTTTCCGCCGCTGATCAGGACATCAAGGGCGCTTTTGCCAATCGTGAGCTCTTGGAACAGGATTTCACCAACACTTAGATCTAGGTCAGCATCAATGGCTTTGAGGCCCGACAGATCAATCGGGGCATCGCTCCATCCAGACGCCGCCGTGCTTCCACCGCTGCCGCCTCCACCGGAGGGTGCAGCTTGACCATCAGAAGGGCTGCTTTCGCTCCCACCCGCCAGATAAACATTGGCATCGAGCCGATCAAGCGCCAGCGCGCCGGTGAGCTTCGGTCGCGATCTGCCGGCATCAACTGCCAGGTCGCCTGTGCCATTCATGCCGTCAAACGCGAGCGTTGCGCCGGTGAAGGAATACTTGTCGCCAACGACAGCAACAGTGCCCTTCAAATCAAGCGCGCCAAACCCGTCACCATCTGCCATTGGCTGGCCAGCCCAGGCTGCAAGATCGCGAACAGATGGAATGCTAAGAGATGTTGGTCCATTGATTGTGAGCACCGGGCTCATTTTGCCATTGCCGGCGAAACTCGCCGTCACTTTGGGAGCAGTGATTTTCAGGCTGAGGTCTGAGGCCTCACCAACGGAGAAGGCGCGGGGGTCCGTAACGTCCAAGCTGAGGTCAACAGTGTCGTCATTCCAAACGAGCGATCCGGCAAGGCCGAGCGGGGCATCAAGGCTCGGCAGGGAGACATCAAGATTGATGTCACTGGCTTCGTAAGTCTCAGCTGTCGCGAGGTTTGAGTATTTAACGGAACCATCAATCAGCGAGATTTCGCCCAGCTGAATGTCAGTGACTTGAGGTGTGAAACCACCTTCATCACCTGCAGGTGTTGTCTCTGCGGTTGGGGCTGGGGCGCTCTGTGCGGGGACGTCGAACACCCAATTGCCCACACCTTGCCTGTTCACGGCGAGGTCGATTTCAGGGCGGCGCATAATGAAGCGATCCAGAGCGACTTCGCCTCGGATCAGCGGAAAGATTTTCAGGACGATTTCCAGCTGTTCCATCTTCGCCATGTGGGGCGATGAGGCCCATGACGCATTCTGGAACGTGACATCATTCACGCTGACCGCTAGGCGGGGCAAAAACGAGAGACTGATGTCGCCATCAATCGTGAGATCTCGCCCTGTTTGTTCCTTCACGAGAGCGGCGATTTGCGGTTTATAGCTCTCCACTGGAATAAAGGAAGGCGCAGCGAATAGAACGCCTACGACGAGCAAAACAAGGACGACGAGAAAAGATAAAAAGCGTGACATGAAGCCCCTCAATGTCTTGGCTGTAAGTTGAACAGTCTGAGGATTAAGTGTGGCGGAAAAATGATCCCGACACACCTGCACCTGATCAAGGGATGCGGCTTTTCGGTCACATTGATGTCAAAATCAGATTAGTGAAGCGCGGTTCTCTTGGTTTCGGCCGCAAAGAGCGTATCTTGACCTGACCAACGGGCACATTTCAGCCCAGCGCAGCAGCAGACCTCATTTGAGGGATGCAGCATCGGACACAGAAAAAGGCTCCAGCATGGAACCGGTAGTGAAAATTCCGAACCACCTCTACGTCGGCCTCTGATTTAGTTCTGAGCCGCGGGGACCTCCTTCACATTTTTCGAAGGATATGCCCAAAGCTTGCCGACAAGAGGGCAAACGACCGCTCCAAGCCGTTGGCTGGAGAGGCGTCCCGTCTGCGCAACTGCCCGCCAGGGTACTTCTCAACCCCAGGGCATTTCTCAATAGAAATATTTGAGCCTGACTATTGCGATCTTTGTGGTCCGTCATGGCTCTTTTGGTTAGGAGCGTTTTCCGTCAGGGAAACGAAAATGATATGAAACGCACTGTCTCTGCACGGCAGGTGACTTCGTTTATTTGGTTTTACTGGCGCCGCCAGGGCTTCTGGTTTTTCCTGCTCATGGTGGGGCTGGTGGTCAATGTCGCCATCGACATCATGTTCCCGGTCGTCTCTGGCTATCTGGTTGATACGATTTCGACTGCCGATGTCCCGCCATCGCCGGATCAGGTTGATACGGCGATATGGGCTGGGATCTTGTTTGTCGGCCAGAGCGTGGTGTTTTTCACAGTGCAGCGCCTGAAATTCCGGCTCTGGATGCATTTTGCCGCCAAGGTAATGCGTGACATCATCACTGAAGGCTTCGCGCGCGTGCAGCGCTATCCGGCCAATTGGCACGAAAGCTCGCATGCGGGTGCAACCGTCCGGAAGCTGACCCGTGGTATGTGGGCCTACGACACCATTGCAGACACAGTTTATGCAGCGTTGCTCCCGGCTGTGCTCATGCTCGTCGGCATTCTGGTGGTGCTGAGCTGGCGCTGGCCACTAGTCGGCCTTTTTGCGGGGGTAACCAGCATTTTTTATGTTGCCGTGACGGCTTGGCTTGCCATTCGACATTTGCCGGACCGCCATAGAGCGCACATGGATGCTGATAGTGAAGTTGGCGCGCAGGTGGCCGACGCCATTACATGTAACTCTGTGGTGAAGAGTTTCGGCACCGAGGATCGCGAAGATACACGGCTCTTGTCTCTCGTTGATTTTTGGCGACGCAAGGCTGTGAGCGCTTGGGCGATGATGGAAAACCTTCTCATCGTTCAGAATGTTGCTTCCGTGGCCCTTGTCGCTGGGATTGTCGGCCTGATCGTTGCCGAGTGGGCAGCAGGGCGCGCAACCACAGGTGACATTGTCTTTGGGCTGACGGCCTATCTCATGATCAACGCCTATCTGAGGGATATGGGCTACCATTTGCAGAACCTGCAACAGGGTGTATCGGAGATTGAGGATCTGGTGATGTTCCATGATTTGCCGATGGAACCTGCCGTGGTCAAAGGGGCCCGTGCACTCGATCTGCGCGCAGGGGCGATCGACTTCGATCAGGTCGGCTTCTTCTATCCGCGCAAGGATCAGGCGGTCTATTCCAATCTGTCTTTGAAAATCAAAGCAGGTGAAAAGATCGCTCTGGTGGGTAAGTCCGGCTCCGGAAAAAGCACTTTCGTGAAGCTGCTTCAGCGTCTCTATGACCTGGACAGTGGGCAGGTGCTGATCGATGGACAGGACATCGCCACGGTTGATCCGGTCAGTTTGCGCCGGGCGGTGTCGGTTGTGCCGCAGGAGCCTCTCCTGTTCCACCGGAGCCTCGGGGAAAACATTGCCTATGCAAACCCTGATGCGACGGAAGCTGACGTGATGAAAGCGGCGCGTCTGGCTCGTGCCGATGAATTCATCGAGGCGCTGCCTGATGGCCTTGGCACGATGGTGGGCGAGCGCGGCGTGAAGCTCTCCGGTGGGGAACGTCAGCGGGTGGCCATTGCCCGGGCATTCCTGGCCGATGCCCCGATCCTCGTGCTCGACGAAGCAACCTCCAGCCTGGATGTAGTTACGGAGGCTGCGGTTCAGGAAGCCATGGAAGACCTGATGAAGGGGCGGACGACCATCATCATCGCGCACCGTCTGTCCACAGTCCGGCAGGTCGACCGGGTTCTTGTCTTTGAGGATGGACGGATCGTTGAAGATGGTGCCTATGACGAACTGGCCAATCGGGAAGGGGGCTATCTTGCCCGTTTCCATGCGGTTCAGTCGTCAGAAGACTTAAGTCCTGCGCTTGAGGGGGGTGAGGCTTAGGGACTTAATCATAACAGCACAAGAATTAGGGAGGCCGCTGTTCTGAAAATGGAAGGGCGGCCTCCGAATTATCACAAAGTGGTCTTGTTGCGACTTCTTGGATCACTGGTTTGGTGATCTTTGTACACGTCATCATTTCGGACCTTCTTCCGCCAAACCTTCGCTTTCTTGAGTGGGGTTTCCCACTTTTTGTCATCAGGAGCTATTTCAGAGACTGCAATGTCTTTCATGCCAGGGGAAGTCTGGGCTTGAATCACTCCGTCGGGACCGATGATGCAGCTGCCTACCGGATTGTTTGTGTTACAGGGAACAGAGTGGCTGATCCAAAAGGTGTTCAATCCGGCATGTGCGCGTGCGGAGATTTCGAATTGTGGATCATCGGAATAGGAAGAGAGCAACACACAATCCACATCCAATGTGCGGTACTCTTCAAAAACTTCATAAAACTGGACTTCAATGCAGAGCGCGCAGCCAAATCGCAAGCCGTCAAGCTCGAAGACCAATGGGTCTTTTCCAGGCGTGTACCAGCCATTCAGCTCAGTGAACGAGCATAGTCTCTTATCGTACCGCGCAGAAATTTCCCCCCTGTCCGATATGACGAACAGGCTGTTGTGAGGCAGATTTGGCGCTGTGAGCTCGTGGTTGCATCCAATCACCACCCAGATGTTCAAAGCGCGCGCTTGTTCCGCGATTTCGCTGATTCCAGCCCGTGTGGTCTCCCAATCTACATCGTCCCAACTCGTAATCTGGGACTTGACGTAGCCGGAAAGGGCTCCTTCGGGAAAGTGGATAAGGCGAGTGCCAGCCTCAGCAGCCTCTTTCATAAGCTGGATAGCTGTCGCTGCGTTGACGCGAGGGTCGACATCGATAGGTGCGCTCACGGTTGCGATTTTGAATGAAGACATTTTTGGCCGGTTGAGTGGGTCTGCCTAGATTGAGATCTCCAGCATACGGGATGTAGGTCAATTGAACGAAGACCTGTTTCCCCTTCGTGTGGAAATATTCTAAAACCTGGATATGAACAGTCAGCAAAACGCACCCCCCAAAAATGCCGGCGCGCTATGGTCACCGAGCCCGGACCGTGTCGCGGCGACAGCGATGAACCGATTTCGTCTCGAAGCCGAAAAGCGCCTCGGTCGAAACCTGCCCGACTATCAGGCGCTCCACGCCTGGTCCGTAACGGAGACAGCGGCCTTTTGGGACGCTGTCTGGGAGTTCTGCGGGGTGATTGCTTCTGAAAAAGGTGAAAGAGTTCTGGGTGAGGCCTCAATGCCCGGTGCTGAGTTCTTCCTGGACGCCCGGCTTAATTTTGCGGAAAACCTGCTGCGAAAAGATGACGTGTCACCAGCACTTCACTTCAACAATGAGGGCAGCCACAAACGCACGGTGAGCTGGTCAGAGCTCAAAGGCACTGTTTCGCAGTTTGCGCAGACCCTGCGTGCGTGGGGTGTGGAACCCGGTGACCGGGTGGCAGGCTACATGCCCAACATGCCAGAGACGATTGTTGCGATGCTCGCCACCGCAAGCATCGGCGCGGTTTGGTCCTCCTGTTCTCCTGACTTTGGTGCGAAGGGTGTCTTGGACAGATTCGGACAAATTGAACCCAAAGTGCTAATCGCCTGTGATGGCTATCGCTACAACGGTAAGACATTGTCGCTTGAGGACAATCTGCGTGAGATTGCGGGCAGTCTGACCACTCTGGAACATGTCGTGATTGTGCCGTTCGTCGACACCGCTGTCACCGGGGTCGAAAATGCCGTTCCCTGGGAGACCGCTTGCGCGCCGTTTGAGCCGGGCGATATCGTGTTTGAGCAGCTACCGTTCAATCATCCCCTCTACATCATGTTTTCCAGCGGCACGACCGGTGCGCCGAAATGTATTGTGCATTCTGCAGGTGGCACGCTTCTTCAGCAGTTAAAAGAACATGTGCTCCATTGCGATCTGAAAGAGAGTGACACGCTTTTCTACTTCACCACCTGCGGCTGGATGATGTGGAACTGGCTCGTTGCTGGGTTAGGCGTCGGGGCAACGCTCGCTCTCTATGACGGATCACCCTTTCATCCTGACGGCAATGTGCTGTTCGACTATGCAGATGAGGTTGGGGTCAATGTCTTTGGCACCTCGGCCAAATTCATTGATGCGCTTAACAAAGAGAAACTCAAGCCCGCTGAGACCCACAATCTGAGCGACCTGCGCTTGATCCTCTCGACGGGGTCCCCTTTGGTGGATGAAGGGTTTGAATACGTTTACCGGTCAATCAAAAAAGATGTGCAGCTCGCTTCCATCTCTGGCGGCACCGACATTGTTTCCTGTTTTGTTTTGGGCAATCCGGTCCTGCCAGTCCGGAAAGGCGAAATTCAGTCCAAGGGCCTGGGCATGGCCGTGGAGATTTGGGACGAAGGCGGCGAACTGCTGACCAGTGGAAAGGGCGAGCTGGTCTGCACGAAACCTTTTCCCAGCATGCCCACTGGATTCTGGAATGATCCGGAAGGTGTAAAATATGCCGCCGCCTATTTTGAACGCTTTCCCAGCGTTTGGCATCACGGCGACTTTGCAGAAGTGACACAACATGGCGGGATCATTATCCATGGTCGATCTGACGCGACACTCAATCCCGGCGGGGTGCGGATCGGGACCGCTGAAATCTATGCCGTCGTTGAGACACTACCTGAAATTCGCGAGGCGATAGCTGTTGGCCAGAACTGGCAGAATGATGTGCGCGTCGTTCTGTTTGTCATTCTCGCTGAGGGTGCCGAACTGACAGATGATTTGATCGCAACTATTAGGTCGAACATTCGCAAAGGCGCAAGTCCTCGTCATGTTCCTGCAAAAGTCATCGCGGTCGCCGACATTCCCCGGACAAAGTCGGGCAAGATCACCGAGTTGGCGGTTCGCGACATTATAGAAGGGCGTGACGTGAAGAACCGCGAGGCGCTGACAAACCCGGAAGCGCTCGATCTCTATAGGAATCTGGACGAACTGCAGACCTAATCCTGTAACACTTGTGTCGGAGGAAAAGTGAGCTCAACGATGGTCCCATCGCCCGGCGAGGAAACGACGGACAGCGCCCCTCTGTTAGCCTCAGTCAGCGCTTTGGCGAGCGGAAGACCAAGTCCCGTCCCTTTTTTGCCGTGAATGACGGCGCTGCGGGCCTGGCCGAAAGGAGCAAAGGCGCGCGACAGGTCTTCGTCCGACATGCCAATGCCTGTATCCTGGACCGTGATCACAAGGTCACCGTCCTTCGACAAGGATGACACCACACCCACTTGGCCTCCGGGGCGCGTGAACTTCACTGCGTTGGAGAGGAGGTTGAGCAAAATCTGTGTGAGGCTACGCTTATCGGCGACGAGACCCGGCAGATGCTCATCAATCTGCGCGCGAATGGAAATGCGTTCATCAGCAGCGCTCGGCTTCACCATATTGACGCACTGATCTACAATGCTCGCAATGTCTACCTGTTCGAACTCTGGCTCAAATTTGCCTGCTTCGACTTTGGAAAGATCCAGCAGATCGTTGATGAGACTGAGCAGCAGCTCTCCACTGTCGTGAATGTCACCCGCGTAGGTAAGATATTTCTCATGTCCCAAAGACCCGTAATGTTCATCACGCATGATCTCGGAAAAACCGATGATCGCATTGAGCGGTGTGCGCAGCTCGTGGGCTACTGAGGCAAGGAAACCAGACTTCTGCGTGTTGGCAGAGGTCGCCTTCGAGAGCGCATCGCGTAACTCTGCTTCCACTTGTTTGGCGGGCGTAATGTCTCTGAGGGCGGCTGTAAATACAGCACCGGCATAGTCGCTGCCAAGGGGCTGGATAACCAGCAGCAAACACCGACCAGGCTCGCCGCGTGTGATGACCTCCAAGCCATTGTCATAGGCAGTCGCGAAGCCTGTATCTTTGAGGCTTGCGATGTAGTCTCGCACGCGAGGTTGGTCCGCCATACGAAAGGCGAGTTCCAGAAGGTCGCCTTGTGGGTTGCCAAGGATCTGTTCTGCTTCTGCGTTAGCGCGGATGACCTGACCGGCATCATCTAGCATCAACACACCGTCGGTGACGGAGCTGAGCAGTGTATCTGGGTCGGATATCTGAGCGATCGGCGCAACCGTCTCCGCAGAAGGCGTATCAACAAGGCCGGCTGACGCGACGACCCGCGCCACACCATTCCATCCAGCGAAGCCTCCGTCGCTGTCGAGCAGGGGAAGGGCACTGAGCAACAGGTGGATCACATCTCCATCAGCGCCCGGCCACAGGAGGTCTTCATCCCGCCAGGCTGCGTTTGATGACAGGGATTCTGTTAGACCAGCACTCGGTCCAAGCCCGAAGTTTTGCACAACGTCAGACCATTTTTTGCCGATGAGAGCTTCGACCCGCATGCCGATGGCGGCTTGCACGCCGGGGCTCATGCGCGTGAAGGTCAGGTCTTTATCAAGCCGCCATTGGAAATCGCTGACAAGGTCGAGCATGGCTTGCATCTTCGTCCGATCAGCGTCTGCTGCCCTCTCCAGTGCGCGCCGGTCACCAATATCCCGAAAGAGACCAAGAAGCGCCTGGCTGTCTGTATCTGGGTCGTGTACCCGCCGCAGGGTGATGCGATGAAGTCTGTCGCCATGGCGGGTCTTTAAGCGCAGAGACTTGCTCACGGTCCCATTGCGCACAGCGCGCGCAATGAGCGGCAAGGCATCGTCCTCGGTGGGAAGCAATGCAAGCAGGCCGCCTTTTCGTATGCGCGCCCCGAAGATGCGTTCTGCTTCAATGTTCTGATGCAGGAGCAGCCCATCCGTGCCGAAGAGAACGATGGGCAGCGGTGCTTCCTGAACCATTTCACCAAACCTGGAAAACCCAGTGAGCTGATCAGATGTATCTGAGGGCACGGTAAGGAGAAGTCCTGGTCTGCCATCATCCAGAGTGGAGGGATAGCAGGTGCATACAGTCCAACGGCTTTCGGTGGCGAGATGAAACTCGAGCTTGGCTGTAAGCGGCGCGTCCTCATCAAAGCCAGTAGCTAGTCTGTCGAGCTTTAAGGTAGCTGGATCATCAGGGTCGAAGTCCAGCTCAATCAGATCCAGCAGGCTGTCTTCACCCCAGAAGGAGACGGCAGCCGGGTTGCCCCATGCGATGCGGCGGCGTCCGACATCCCAAAGCCAGGCGGGATCAGGAGAACCCACAAGATCTTCAATACTCAAACTGGACGCGGCGCTCACACATTTCTCCCGGGTCGGCGAGCATCACGTAATGCCGCCATACCTGCCATACCTGATGGCAGGGTCAATTGTCTCAAGAGCTGGACCGCCGCGATCCGACACTCTTTGCAAGCCTAGCCTAGCGTTTAAACTGGGATGAGGTCCAGCGCATGTGGTTAAGGGAACTCCGGCCAATCAGACCAAAAAGCGTGCCTATTTCTTCTTCTTTTTCTTGGGCGTTGATTGACGCGCAATATTAGCTGCCTCGACGATTTCAGCAGCAATCTCTTCGGCCTCATCTGGCATGAAGTCCATTGGCAGCTCAAACTGGGAAGTTCTAAAGAACAGGCGCACCATGCCCTCTGAGGTCGGCCCGATCTGAATCTCGCCGCTCTCGTCTGTTTCTTTGTTAATGCCCGATCCGCTCATGTTCTGCTTACCTCTGACGCTTCCGGCACCGGCCTGTCGGTTAACCATGCTTCCAGCATAGCATTCACCGTTTGGGGCGCCTCCTGTTGGACCCAGTGTGACACATTGGGGAGATATCTGAGGGTGAAGTTTTCCACCAGATCTTCCGTGCCATAGGTCAGTTCTTTCCCCAAGGCGACGTCTTCCTCGCCCCATACCATCAAGGTGGGCGTTTTAACATGCGGCGGGTTTTCCCAGACCTCTTTCAGCGGATTGCTGCGAAACGATGCCCGGTAGTAATTGATCATGGCCTTCATCGCGCTCGGAATGAGGGCGTTCTGTTTGTAGTGCTCCAGAACATCTGGTCCAAAATTCGTCTGGTCGATGGCCATATTCGAAAAGGCATCTCCGATGGCTTGGGCCCCGCGCAGCGTCATGAGTTTCTCCGGCAGCCAGGGGATCTGAAAAAAGAAGATGTACCAGGACTTCTTCAATTGCGCCCAGCCTGAGACGTTTTTCATGAACTGCGTGGGGTGGGGCAGGTTCATCACCACGAACCGCTCCAGTGGACGGGCCTCGGTCAGCACAAAGCTCCAGCCGATTGCGCCGCCCCAGTCGTGGGTCATGAGTGTTGTCGGTCCCGTAATGCCCTGGGCACGTGCCGCATCGATCAAACCTGCAACGTCTGCAATCAGATGGGTGATGTTGTAATCGGCCACCTTGGGTGGCCGTGAACTGTGGCCATAGCCCCGCAGATTGGGTGCCCAGACCGTATAGCCAAGTTCGGCCAAAAGTGGCATCTGAAAGCGCCAGGAATGCTTGCTCTCCGGAAATCCATGGAGGAGGAGCGCGAATTTGTCTCCCGAACCGCAAATATCTGTCTCAAAAGTAAGGCCGTTCGCCTCAATCATACGTGTCGTGATGGGTGTTGCACTCATGGCCTTCCTCCTGCGGCCCGGACTATAAGCGATCATTGTGCCGCCTGACAGGGGCGGCAAACCGGGTTAGGGTAGCATCCAACAGAGGCTGAGCTGGTGGCGGGGGCCGTAGCGAACAGCACGAAGGCCAAAGAGGGGAAGACATGGCGGTTAGCGTAGCGCGCGAGCATTGGTCGTCGCGATTTGCATTTCTGATGGCGGCAATTGGATCTGCCGTCGGGCTCGGCAATATCTGGCGTTTCCCTTTTGTCACCGGAGAGAACGGTGGTGGCGCGTTCATTCTCATCTATCTGATTACCACGACCTGCATCGCGCTGCCGATTGTGATCGCAGAGGTGATGCTCGGCCGCATGGGCGGCCAGAGCCCCATTGGCTCTCTGATGCAGATCACCCGCAAGCACAAGAAGTCCGTCTTCTGGGTGTTGATGGCCTGGGGCGGCACGCTCGGTGCCTTCGTCGTTCTGTCCTATTACAGCGTCATTGGCGGCTGGGCCCTGAAATATGTAACCCTGGCGGCGTCGGGGACCTTTGGCAATCTGAACGGGGAAAGCTCAGGCGACATTTTTGGCGCCTTCATCGGCGACCCGATTGCGCTCATCGGCTGGCATACCCTCTTTATGGGCATCAACATTGGCATCGTCATCTGGGGCCTGCACAAAGGGATTGAGCGCGCAGTTGTCTTCCTCATGCCGCTGCTCTTCGTTTTGCTGGTGGGGATGGTCTTCTATGCCGCCTCGACACCTGGCTTTGACCGTGCGGTGGACTTTCTTTTCACCTTCGACTTTTCCAAAGTGACCTCCAACACATTCTTAATGGCAATTGGACAGGGCTTCTTCTCTGTCTCCGTCGCCCTTGGCGCCATGATGACCTATGGCGCCTATCTGGATGAAGACGTCTCCATCCAGAACTCAGCAATCATCATTGTGATCGCTGACACAGGTGTTGCGATCCTGGCGGGGCTTGCCATCTTCCCCCTGGTCTTCTCTTTTGCGCTGGAGCCGTCAGCGGGGCCGGGCCTGATTTTCGTGACCGTCCCGATCGCTTTTGGACAGATGGACGCAGGACTGCTGCTGGGCACTGCCTTTTTCGTGCTGCTATCAGTAGCAGCCGTTACCTCAGCGATCTCGCTTCTGGAGCCGGCCGTCGCCTATATGGAAGAGGCACTCACCTGGTCCAGAAAAGCGACCGCGATTCTGGTCGGCGGCGCTGCCTGGACGCTCGGCATTGCAAGTGTGCTCTCCTTTAGTGATTGGTCGGATTTCTATCCACTGGCGCCGCTGGGCGTTCTGGTCAATCAGACTGTCTTCGATGTCTTTGACTTCATTGTCACCAGCTGGGTCCAGCCTGGTGTGGGCATCATGATGGCGGTCTTTGCCGGGTGGATTTTGAGCCGCGACACGGTGGTGGATGCCCTCAACGTGAAGGATTCGAACGCTGTCTGGTTCCGGGCATGGCTCTTTGCTGTCCGCGTGGTTTGCCCGATTGCCGTGCTGCTGGTCTTTGCAGGGGCGGTGTGGCCCGATTTTGTCGCCTCCATGATGCCGAGCGGCGGCGACTGACCAGTCAAGAATCGCCGAAAACCGCCCAAAAAGAGGCGGAAAATAAGGCGCCCGGAGCCCTTGCAAGGTGGGCGCAAGGGAATTAAGTTCCGGCTCTCGGAGTGCTTGGGGCTTAGCCCCGCACGATGGATGTGCAGCTGTAGCTCAGTCGGTTAGAGCGCTTGATTGTGGATCAAGAGGTCGGTGGTTCAATTCCTCCCAGCTGTACCATTTCTCCTAAAGATTGGTTGTAAAACCAATAGGCTCACCCTCGCAATTGCGCTGTTAATTGGCCGAGAGCTGAAGCTTGGAGTCGACACGCGTGCCTTGAGGTTTTGGAACAAGACAAGCTGTCTAGGTCGCCCTTTATCCAGAGCGCACAGCAAAATTGTTTTAGGCTTGGCAGTCCATTGACTGGCGTTTGTCGGTCTTAGGTGAAAGGACCGACACGTGGGATTCGACCTAATGACGAAACAGTGGTTGTATCTAAGTCCATTTCTAAAGAAACCAGTGCAGTCGAAGGGACATACGAAGTGACGAAAACCATCTCATTCATTAGTGAGAAAGGCGGCGTGGGAAAGACCACGGCCTGCTATCACATCGCTGTGGCTCTCAATCGATTTCACGACAAAAAGGTATTGGTTGTCGATGCTGACTATCAGCGCGGTGGGATTTCTGGACGATTCTTTCCCGACATCATAGAGAGCTTCGCATCGGGTGAGATGCCGGGAACGACGCTGTTTCATAAGTTTCAACAATTGTATAGTGCGTCTACCGCTACCCCAAACGTCGATGTGAGAGAGTGGAAGAGATGGAATTCAAAGGTTGATGTGATACCCGCAGACCCCAGGCTCTCTAGTGTTTCAAAAGATAAATTGCCGAGCACAAACAGTATCATGAAGAACAACGTGTTGTTGTTGAGGCACCTACAGGTAATCTGGTTCGTGTTGGATAACCTCAAAGATGAGTACGATTACATTCTTATTGATAGTCATCCTGAGATATCTGATATCCTTCGTTCGGTGATTTATGCATCTGACTATTGCGTCTCACCCGTCAAGCTTGACCGTCAATCTGCTATTGGTGTTGCAACTGTGATAGGTGAGATCAAGGATGTGAACGCTGATGTTGCTGTTGTTAGCCAAAACATAAATGGGATTGATCATAATAACACTGAATTTGCGGGTGCAATGGGTATGATGGCGCGGGAGTGGGGTGGTGACCTTAAACAAACTGAAGCGGCTGAATATCGCCGTCTTAGAAAGACAGGGAAAATATTCAAGACGTATGTCACAGAGGGTGATGGTTTACGCCAGGCAGCGGCTCAGCGGACGGATGTTTTCGGTGTCACAGGCGCCAATGCTGACAAACAATCGAAACAATTCAAGGAGCTTACACTGGAGTTCCTGGGAGTTTGTAAATGAAGCAGCTTGATTTCGAGGCGCTGACTGAGTGGCTGGGGCCAGAAGGTGCCGTCGCTGGTCTAGAGAAAAGCAATCTAACTAACGCCGAACTGATGGTCCATCTGCGTAACAGGGGGATTGAAATGGGTAGCAAAGTGGCGCGTCGACAGTTGACTATTGAATTGATCATGAGCCCAATCAAGCGGATAGATAAACCTCGAGATTTTCTTCTGGGAATGTCAAGTGAAGAACTAAAACGCTATTTTGGTGACCGGATGGTCTCCAACAAAGAATTGATGGACTTGCTTGACGATCTAGAGATAGCACCAACAGGAAAACTTCGAGGCAAGTTGTCGGACTATGCGGCCCAAGAAATTGGCGACCTTGGGATGTTCCAAAGAGTTGCTAAGGGTTCTGCATCCAAGAATTAGCAGAGTTTAGGCCGGCGGAGCGCCGGAGCCATAGGTAAACCTCGAATAGTCTACGACAGTTGAACGCATTGTGTTTCTTAGGAACGCATTCCAGCATGCATCTCTCAAAGTTAGAAGCTACCGGCCAAGCCGTGCACGTAGTGCTTCTCGTCCGGGCAGCCTGACCCGATCCAGGGACGGCAGGGGCAAATTGATGCGTCTTAAACGCAGAGGCAAGGCAAGTGCTGCCGGCGTCACAATCAAGGTCAAGAGCGTTGAGAAGCCAAGCCCGAAGACGATGGCATTGGACATGGGCTTCCACGTGTAGCTGGTCGGCGAACCGTAAGCGAACCAGTCTTCTGCGAACGGGTTGACACTCACCTGCAGCACCATCGGCATAAGGCCCACCATGGTTGTGATGGTGGTGAGCAGAATAGGCCGCAGTCGCTGGGCACCCGCTTTGATGATCGCGCTCTCCACATCACTTCCGGCTTTGATGAGACGTTGATAGGTGTCGATGAGAACGATGTTGTTGTTCACTACAATGCCTGCGAGCGCGATGATGCCTGTTCCGGTCAAAATGACGGAGAAGGGCTGTTGCGTTACCATCATGCCGATCAACACGCCCGCGGTGGACATGATCACTGCCGACAGAATGAGCGCTGACTGATAGAAGCTGTTGAACTGCGTGAGCAATATGATCGCCATGAGGCCGAGCGCGGCTGTGAAGGCCAGATTGAGAAACCCTTCGGATTCGGACTGCAGTCTGTCATCGCCGCCAAACTGGTAAGTCACGCCAGGAGGTAGGCGACTGCTGTCACCCAGCCATTCCCTTAGCTCACCAACTTTTGTGTTGGGGAGCACGCCGTGCTCAGTGTTCGCGCGAACTTTTATGATCCAAAGCCCATTGCGGCGTTCAAGCGTGTTGACCGGCTGTTGCGCGACGCGGGTGACGAAATTGCTGATGGGAATGAGGCCGCTCGGCGTCATGACCCTTAGAGTGTCCAATTGAGACACCCCTCGTTGGGTCTCGCCAAGGCGGACGCGAATGTCCAGCTCATAGTCGGTGTCATCCGGACGATACTTGCCCACCTTGAGACCGTTCGTGACCAACTGAACGGCGCCTCCCACCGTAAGAACATTGGCGCCAAATTTCTGAGCCTGGGCGCGATCCACGTCGAGCATCCATTCAATGCCAGGCAGCGAGCCCGTATCGTCTATGTCGACAAGACCCTCCATCTCAGTCTCCATATATTCTCGAATGGTCGTTGCAGCGATTGGCAGGAGAGTGCGGTCGGCGGTCAGAAGTTCAACGACTACATCCTTGTCGCGGTCGAAGGATTGCACGAAGGGATTGATTTCAACATGAATGCCTGGGAACGCCTCGGC
Organism: uncultured Parvibaculaceae bacterium; assembly: GCA_965283695.1. Lineage (GTDB taxonomy): Bacteria > Pseudomonadota > Alphaproteobacteria > Parvibaculales > Parvibaculaceae > Mf105b01. The sequence continues at coordinate 193,921 of CBDIPP010000002.1, forward strand.
GGCGGCCCGAATATCTGCAAAGATATCAGCAACCGGCCGACGTCCGCGCCAATCAGCCACGTTCATATACATCTCGCCAATCGTGTCGCGAGGCAGATTGTCGAATGGATTTCTGTCCGTTGAAGGTCCTGCATAGGAATAGAGGTTGCGCACACCCTCTGTCGCGAGGATCGCGGCCTCTATATCCGCAACCAGCGCCCGTGAGGAATCTGCTGAGAGATTGCCGCGGGCGGTCACGATGATTTGCGCTCCTGGTGGTTCCTCGCTTGATATGAGGATCACGCCATAATTCATTTGGCCATAGAGTATGAAAATCGCGACCAGCAATCCAAAAGCGCCGGAGACAATCCTAACCGGCCGTTCAACCGCCAAGGTGAGCAAGCGGGTATAGGCGGCAGCCATCGGCTGGGTTTCATCGGCCTTGTCAGACTCTGCATCTGCAATCGGATCAAGGGCATGGGCAATGTCGTCGCTCCCTTCTTTGCCCCAGCCTAGTTGAGCGGCGAGGGCGGGCAGAAAGAACACCGCGACCAGCAGAGAACCGGAAAGTGTGAGAATCAGCGTTATCGGCAGAAAACGCATATAGTCGCCGGTGATGCCAGGCCAGAGCAGCAGGGGCAGAAAGGCGGCGAGGGTGGTGAGGGTCGATGAGATGATTGGCCAGAACATGCGGGTCGCAGCAGCGCCATAGGCCGTTCGCCGATCAAAGCCCTGGGCGATCTTGCGATCTGCATACTCAACGACCACGATCGCACCATCTACCAGCATGCCGACGGCAACGATCAGTCCAAACATCACCATCATGTTTGCGGTCATGCCGAGGACCGTCATCGCGAGGAAGGCAAGCAGAAAGGACGTGGGGATCGCAACGCCCACAAGGAGCGATGACTTCCAGCCAAGTGCAAGGACGACGAGCAGCATAACAAGCAGGATCGCGTTGACCACATTGGCTTGCAGGTCGGTCAGAATGTTCCCAACGCGCTCGCTCTCATCATAGCTGATATCAACGCTGACATTTGACGGCCAATCTGCAGTAACCCGGTCAATGGTCTCGCGAACTGCCTGGGAGGTCTCCAGGATGTTTTCTCCGATCCGCTTCGAAACCGCCATGCCGATTGTGGGGCGCCCGTTATAGGTGGCGTAGCCGGAGCGGTCGGCGAAACTTCGGCGAATGTTAGAAATGTCTGAGAGAGTAATGACCCCTTCCTCGTGGGTCATGATGGTAATGGCGCCGAGGTCGGCCCCAGTTTCGATGAGCCCAGGCACCTTAATAGCAAAGCGTCCTGCAGCACTTCTCACATCACCGGCGGCGATCAGCCTGTTATTCATCGTGATTGTTTGAATAAGAGTACCGATGCCAATCTGATAGGCTTCGAGCTTGGATTGGTCGATGGAGATTTCCAGTTGCTCCCAGCGCTGACCATACATGCTGGCATTGAGCACCGCTGAGATGGATTCAATCTCTGTCTTGAGCTCGCGGCCAAGTCTTATGAGGGTGCGTTCAGGCGCTGTCCCGGAAATCGCCAGGCGAAGAATATTATCGGTGGCCGTATTGAACTGCGTGATCCGCGGTTCTTCAGTGTCATCTGGAAACTCAGCTTGAGCGATGTCGACTTTCTCGCGAACGTCGACCATGGCTTCGTCAATATCAATCGATGGCGCGAATTCAAGCACCATGGCCACAGTGCTCTCAATCGCAAAAGTCTGAACATCTACCAGTCCCTCCAGCCCGATCAGTTCACGTTCAAGTGGACGACCGAGCAACCTTTCGGCATCCTCAGGGGACGCACCCACATGGACAACCGTGACCATAACAAACGGTATCTGTACATCCGGGTCACCATCTTTTGGAATGGATAAATAGGCGGACAGGCCCGCAATCAGCGCCACGAAGAGGATCGACAGCGTTGTGCGCGAACGTGAAAGCGCGGCATTGACGAGCGGGTTCATGTGCACCATCCAAATGGCGTCAATTTGCGGGCAAGTCCCGAGGGGACACCAAACACCCCAAATACCGGTAAGTTGCAGGGTCAAAAACGGACGCGCAGGACAGACAAGGGCCCTGGCGATCGATACGCTAACATTCACTTAGTTCGGATAGGGAGATTAGATGAAACACGGCGGGGTGCGTCAAGTTCACAGTAGGTAAAAGCGGCCAATAGCAGAACGGGTGACGAACGCTGGTCGCAGTGTCAAAGGAATAGGCCTTGGTTTGCTTCTATCTGTGAGTGTGCCGGCTCATGCCACTATCCGGAGCAAAAGCTGGGCGACTTTCCTGGCGGTCTCTATATAGGCTTGCGTCGTTACATTTGAGTCCATTTGTGTGCGGAGCGCCTTCATTTCAGCCAGGTCGGCGTCGGTACAAACGATCCCATCTTGCAATAACACCAGCCGTGCTGAGACATATGCATTGAAGGCTTCGTCGCGAGCAGGATTTAGTAGCAACTTCTCGTTTATGTCAGACTGCCGGTACTTGAGGTCGATTTTGAGCACTGCGTTTGTGGCATTCTCGAGGACCAGTGCGTCATTGTCTGCCATTTTTGCCTCCTTCGAAGAATCAATAGTGATTTGCGTCAGCGACGCGCAGCGACCGCTGTGTTCACCTCAGACAGCACAGCTTGCGCCGTGATCTTAAATGCGGGGTCACTTTCAATCTCTGCGATAACCTGCGAAGCTTTTGCGCTGATCTTCCCGAAATCATTCCCGGTAATTGATGAGGCCAAGGAGAATGCAGTTGTAAGACCGGCGCTGATGTTGGAAAGAGAAAGTTGGTTATACTCCTGAATCTGCTTGCGGATTTTGACACCGATGGCCGCTGCCTTGAGGCATTGTTCAGCGGTGCCACGCATTAGCTCATTCTCTGCTGTTTGTAGACTTGTCCAGTCTTCTCGCCATTGAGAAATGGCTCTTCGCTTGTCCACCTCGCTACCTCGGCGCGTTCTAATGTCCGCAAGTTCCGCCAGAAGAGCGGAACGATGTTGGAGAAGGAGTGGTGGATTTTCTTGAATTGCTTGAGCGAGATATACCATCTGGGCAGTCAGCTTGGCGATGTAAGGCTCTGCCTGAATCACGTCGTTTCGACTGACGAAACTTGACTCTTCAATAGAGGCAAAAATTGCCGCAAACGACGCGTATTGTAAGCGTAGGTCACCAATAAATTTGCGCCAGTTTTCTTTGTTTACTGGATTAATAGTGACTTCATAGGGATTCAATATCACATTGAGATTTCGTGGCCCAATCGGTGTGCCAGCATTGAGCTCCATAACATTGTCGACGAATTCGTTCGTTGCTTCCTGCTCAGATATGCCCATTGGGGCGATCTCCAACGCGCGCATATTGTCTATCGCATCTATTGCGGTCAGTGCCTCCGTCTCAAACTGAGTAACGCCAATGCTCAGGACACGGGCTTTTTCAGCACACCCTCCAGAAAACGAGACAATAAAAAGTAATGCTGAAACGCCGAGCCAACTTCTTGTGTTCGAGATCATTGCTGTCACCCTGCTGTCTCATTCAGCGATGCAAGACCGGAATGAACCGGTAGGCACCAACCACAAAAAAATGAATTATTCAGTTTATCAAAAAATTGACCAAATGTACAGCAAGGCAATATGCGGAGTGTTCGGGCGAAGGAGCGCTTAATGCTAAGTGCCGGTTCCCGCTAAGCCTTAAACGCGAGCCCCGTCTGCAAATCTGTAAAGCGTGCGTCTTCGTCAACTGTGAAGTTAAGTGTGACCGTGCCGCTCGCGCCGGAAAACGAACCGGTGCCACTGTCAATCTGACACTCAGCGGTGCCACGCTGGATGGTCGGGTCAGGGCTTTCTGCCAGTGAAGATGGACGATAGGTCGAGATGGCCAGCGTACCTCCCGCAAGCGTGACTTCGCCTTGCAGGGTGAAGGATCCATCCATATCGTTCATCACAAGGCATTCGAACTTGGCTGTCGTGCCCTCTGTGCCGATGGCGGCGTCGAAGCCAGGCCCGACTTTGGCCTCTGCCTCGATGCCCATCTGCTCGCCCATGTCATCCTGAGGGCTGACCTTGCCCTCAAACTGCAAGTGATACCGATACCAAGTCATGGGGCTAGCGCAGGCCTTCCTTGCTGACCCAGGCTTCCGTGTCATCCAACCCTTTTTCGAACTTGTCGAACATCTCGTTGATCTGTGCTTCATCAATGATAAGCGGTGGACAGAAAGCAACAATGTCGCCTCCCATGGCACGCACGATCAGGCCATGCTTCTGCGCATTGTTCTGCGCTGCAACGCCGACGCCCTGCGACGCATCAAAGGCGCGCTTGGTTTCTTTGTCGGCGACAAGTTCTACTGCACCGATGAGACCCTTGGCGCGGGAGTTACCCACCAGCGGATGGTCGGCAAGGGCAGCAACCCGTTTCTCGAAGGTTGGCGACAGCCCACGTACCTGACTGACGATATCGCGCTTCTCGTAAATTTCGAGCGTTTTACAGGCAACAGCAGCGGCAAGCGGATGGGCTGTGTAGGTAAAGCCATGACCGAATGTGCCGATCTTTTTGCTTTGCTCAAGCATGGCTTCATACATGTCATTGCCGACGGTGACGGCCCCAATCGGTACATAGGCCGAAGACAGCGCTTTAGCGACGGAGATGGAGTCTGGCTTCAAACCAAAAGTCTCTGAGCCAAACATGTTTCCTGTGCGTCCGAAGCCACAGATCACTTCGTCGGCGATGACGTAAATGTCGTACTTGTCAAGAACGGCATGAATTTTTGCGAAATAATCCTCTGGCGGGATAACAACACCACCAGCACCCATAATGGGCTCTGCGATAAAGGCCGCGATCGTGTCCGGGCCCTCGCGCTGGATCATCTCATCCAGATTATTGGCGAGGCGTGTGGTGAACTCATCCTCGGTTTCACCGGGTTCCGCATAGCGATAATAATGCGGGCAGTCGGTGTGCAGGATACCGTCAAGAGGCAGGTCAAAGTCTGCATGATTGGCAGGCAGGCCCGTGAGGCTCGCTGATGCCACCGTCACGCCATGATAGCCCCTGGTACGAGAGATGATCTTCTTCTTGTTCGGTTTGCCGCGCGCATTGTTGTAATACCAAACGAGCTTGATCTGTTGATCATTGGCTTCTGAACCGGATCCGCAGAACAACACTTTTGACGCGTCATGAGGCGCGATGGCCTTCAGCCGCTCGGCGAGTTCCGCGGCTTTCTCGTGGGTCTTGCCACTAAACACATGCGTGAAGGGCAGCTGGTTCATCTGCTCAGTAGCTGTATCGATCAGTTCCTGTTCAGAATAGCCAAGCGAGGTGCACCAGAGACCCGCCATGCCCTCGATATAGTCATTTCCGTCCGTGTCAAAGACGCGGATGCCTTCACCTCGGTCTATAATAAGCGGCCCCGTTTTCCGGAAGGCATCCAGATTTGTGTAAGGGTGGATGACGGTTTCGATATCGCGAATAGCGGCATTGCTGAGCGTGGACATGAAGTAGGGGTCCTGTCGGTTAAAAATCGTATCGGTGGTGTAGCAGAAGTGAGCCTTATGAGAAATCAGGGGGCGCGCGAAAGCCGCCAACCAGCTCTTCAATCATGCCTGCTACTGCAATAGGTGTCTTGTCTTCTAGATAGGGACCAATGATCTGAACGCCAACCGGTAAGCCTTCATTGGTCAGCCCAACAGGCGCAACCGAGGCTGGAAGATAGGACAGGACGGCGGGCCCGGCCCAAATAAGGACATCCATATAGTGGCGGTCTTTCCCGTTCACCGTAAGCGTCCGCTTGCTCCAACTTGGCGTGTGGTCATGGGGGAAGGCTGGTCGCATGAGTGTGGGAGCGAGGACAACATCCCAATCTTGATAAAAGGCGGCCCACTTGGCTCGAATCTGTTCACGTTTTTCGTGCCAGTCGAGCCAGTCACCATGGCTCATTAAACCACCGCGTGCTTGCAGGATTTCGTGGGACTTGTCATCAGGTGCCGCTTGAGCGAGCAGGGTGCGCCACTTCTCCTGAACCTTCGGCGGCATGCCCCGCGTCACCACAGAATGGAGCAACAGGAGATAGCATTCGGTTATCTCCTCCAATGTGAAATCAGGCCGTGCGGCGAAGTCTACTTTTGCGCCTGCGTCTTTGAGGGCGTTGGCAGCATTTGTGATATGGGCGGCTGATTGCGCATCTATCTCGCAATAGGGGTCATCAAGCCACACAGCGACTCGCAGGTCCTTTGGTGAATGAGTGCGGGCCTTTGGCAGGCTGAGGTCCCAGCCAGCGGAGGACGCTGTATTAGGTCCGGCGACCACATCCAACAACAGACCAAGATCGCTTGCCGACAGGCCCAGAGGTCCCACCACCGACAGATCGCTTTCTGACAATGCGCCGGGGGGTCCGGGCAGATGGCCGCGCTTCGAGACAATGCCATAGGTGGGCTTGTGCCCATAAACGCCACAAAGATGGGCTGGCGTGCGGATCGACCCGCCAATGTCGCTCCCGAGTTCCAATGGGGTAAGGCCTGCCGCAAGCGCTGCCGCAGCACCACCCGAGGACCCGCCCGGTCCGCAAGTGACATCCCAAGGATTGTTGGTTGTGCCGTAGACGTCGTTATAGGTCTGCAGGTCGCCTGAGAGAAAAGGCACATTGGTTTTGCCGAAAATCACGGCACCGGCATCAATGATGCGCTGGACGGCATCCGCATTTTGTGTGGGGCGGTGGTCTTTCCACATCGGCGCGCCGCCAACAGCCGGCATTCCCACTACCTCCAAGGCGTCTTTAATGGTCATGGGAAGCCCGTGCAGCGGTCCCCAGTTTTCACCCTTGGCGCGGGCCGCGTCGGCCAGTTTTGCTCTATCGGCAGCACCATCAAAATTGGTGGCGACAACGGCATTAACCTTGGCATTTTGGGTCTCAAAGCGGCCTTGGAAATGCTCTGTGAGCTCTACTGAGCTCACTTCCCCTTGATCCATAGCGGCGAGCAGTCTTGATGCGGACTGGTGATGCCAATCACTCATCTGAGCCTCCGATTTTTGTGTTTTTGTTGGCCAAGAGACTAGTCGTCTCGTGGCGGTCTGCAAGCCTAATTGGCCCTTTTACGCCAAGCGTTGTTTGGAACCGCGGAAGTCTCTAAACTCCCTCCAAACGGCAAAAAGTCGACAATTTTAAGGGAGAGAGAGCCATGAAAGGCCTGATGCAAGACTGGCCGCTCACGGTGATGAGCATTATTGATCACGCAAACCGGTTTCACGCAGAGCGCGAAATCGTTACCCGGACCGTCGAGGGACCGATCCACCGGTGCACCTACTCTGATATCCATTTGCGGGCGCGCAAATGTGCTCAGGCTCTCCAAAAACTGGGCATGAAGCAGGGCGACGTGATCGCCACGATGGCCTGGAACACCCACCGCCACATGGAAGCCTGGTACGGCATTATGGGCATGGGGGCTGTGTGCCACACGCTTAATCCGCGTTTGTTCGCCGAGCAGCTCACCTACATCATCAACCATGCCGAAGATCAGTTCATCTTCTTCGACACGACCTTTGTGCCAGTTATTGAGGCGGTTGCAGATACGCTGCCCAACGTGAAGGGCTTCATCATCCTGACCGATAAGGCAAACATGCCTGAGACGAAGCTCAAAAACGTCTATTGCTACGAGGAAATCGTCGAAGCGGAAGATGGCAATTTTGAGTGGGCGGACGTGGATGAAAACGATGCCTGTGGCCTTTGCTACACCAGCGGCACGACCGGCAATCCCAAGGGCGTACTCTATTCCCACCGCTCCAACGTTCTTCATGCTCTGGCGGCAAATGGCGCTGATGCAATGGGCATGCGCTCAGTAGATACTGTTCTTCCCGTAGTGCCGATGTTCCACGCCAATGCTTGGGCGATTGCTTTCTCAGCACCAGCAAGTGGTGCAAAGATTGTGATGCCGGGCGCTAACATGGACGGCGAAAGCATCTATGAGCTTCTGAGCACCGAGCGTGTGACGGTCACAGCTGCTGTTCCAACCGTCTGGCTGATGTTGCTGGGCCATCTGGAAGCAAACAAAGTGAAACTTCCAGATCTGACCAAAGTGATTATCGGCGGGTCTGCCGCGCCGCGCTCCATGATTGAAGCATTTGAACGCGACTACGATGTCACGGTGATGCATGCCTGGGGCATGACCGAAATGAGTCCCATGGGAACACTTGGGTCGTTTAAAGCGGGCATGGAAACATTGCCGTTTGAAGAGCAGCTTGACATCAAAGTGAAGCAGGGACGGGCAATCTACACGGTTGAGATGAAGATCACCGACGATGACGGAAATGATCTGCCAAGCGACGGCGTTGCTTTTGGTCACCTGATGGTGCGCGGCCCAGCCATTGCTGGAGGCTATCTCAAGGGCGAGGGCGGAAACATCCTCGACAAGGATGGCTGGTTTGATACCGGTGACGTTGCCACCTTGGATCCGCTCGGCTTTATGCAGATCACAGACCGGGCAAAGGACGTTATCAAGTCCGGCGGTGAGTGGATATCATCTATCGAGCTTGAGAACACAGCCGTTGGGCATCCAGATGTGGTCGAGGCTGCTGTGATCGGTATCGTGCATCCGAAATGGGATGAACGTCCTCTTTTGATTGTCATCCCGAAAGAGGGCAGCGGTCTCACAAAAGAGAGCGTTCTTGAGTACATGGATGGCAAGATCGCTAAATGGTGGATGCCTGATGATGTTGTGTTCGTGGATGAAATTCCGCATACAGCGACTGGCAAAATCCAGAAACTGACGCTGCGCGAGCAGTTCAAAGACTACACACTGCCAACGGCAACAGCAGCGGAGTAATCCGCTGCGGGTCGGCACCAAAACTGAGGCAAAGGGGATACGAAAATGGGCGATCGGTCGGCACTAGTAAGCTGGGGGTTCCGGCTTGCGCTCTTTTCAGTGGTTATCGCTGTTATAGCAGTTCTGGGGCTTCGGCTCGGGATCATGCCGCTCCCCATTGCTCTCTTCGCAGGCCTAGGTGGCGGCTTCATCGTTGGCGTCATCGCGATCCTACTGTCCATTGTAGGGCTAGTGATCACGCTGACGTCCGACAAAAGCGGCAGAGGGATTGCGGTTGCCGCCATCTTCCTCAGCCTCGCGATCGTGGCGCCGGTCGGCGCCGCGATCATGAACGGATCCGCTGTTCCGCCAATTCACGACATCACAACAGACCTGACCGATCCGCCGGTGTTTGTGGCTGTGCGGGCTCATCGCACGCCGGCGCATAATCCATTGGATCGCTCAAGCCCTGAAAACTTAGCCGAGCTTCAGCAGGCAGCCTATCCGGACATTCAATCCATCTTGTTGGACCGTCATCCAGGTGCCGCCTTTGAGGACGCCGTGACCGCCGGTCAGGCGCTGGGCTGGGAAATTGTCTCTGTGGCTGTCGAAGAAGGACGGATTGAGGCGACCGATACCACGGCGCTGATGGGTTTTAAGGATGACATCGTCATTCGTGTGCGTGACGAAAACGGCGCAGCACTCATCGACGTCCGTTCGGTCTCAAGGGTTGGCGAAAGCGACCTTGGCGCAAATGCCGCGCGAATCCGGGCCTTTCGGGATGAGCTTAAAGGTTAGTCTCCCCCTATCTTGGTTCCCGGTCTCCGGTATTGTCCAGTCTCCAGGGTTGTAATACACTGTCTATCTTATTAAATAAGTAGTTGTTTAATTAAAGGCCGCTGACAGCACGGCCTCTGACCTTGGATATGACGATGGCACGTGATCAGTTGAGCCAGGCATTCGGTGCGCTGGCTGACCCAACCCGTCGCGCAATATTGGCGCGGCTGTCGAGAAGTGAAGCGACCGTTGGGGAGTTGGCAGAGCCCTTCGACATCAGCATGCCTGCCATTTCCAACCATCTGAAGGTCCTGGAGAACGCGGGCCTTATCGTACGCGAAGTTGATGCCCAGCGTCGGCGCTGCCGCTTAACGCCTGGCGGATTGAAAGAAGCAAAAGCTTTCATGGCCCAAATTGCTGTCTTCTGGGAGGACGGCTTTGAGCGCCTTGAGGAACTCCTCGCAAAAGGCGAAGACCTCGATGAAAAAGACGGGGAGGCCTGAAATGGCATTGGCATCCGACAATGAACAAGATCTCACGCTTGAGATCACCCGCATCTTTAAAGCACCGAGAGACCGCGTCTTTAAAGCCTGGAGTACGCCACAGCATTTGAGTGCCTGGTGGGGACCGAAAGGCTTCTCACTCCCCGAACATGATTTTGACGTGGTAGAGGGCGGCGAATGGCGGGTCGTGATGGGAGCACCATCCGGATCGCAGCATATTGTGAGTGGTGTCTTTCAGGAAATCTCGCCGACGAACAGGATGGTTTTCACCTGGGGCTGGACCATTGACGGCACCCGGTCACACGAGTCCACCGTGACCGTCACTTTTGAAGATGTAAGGGCCGGCACAAAGGTCCACTTGCACCAGGCTATGCTCACCAGCAAGGCTGACCGCGACGGTCACCAGGGCGGGTGGACTGGAACCTTCGACAATCTTCAGGATTTCCTCGACGGAAAACCGCGCGAGATCAGGACAGCCGATACGCCGAGCTAAGCGAAGGATCGCCGTCGCAGGAAAGCTTCCCGTCACCAACCATTTTAATCACGTGGGACAGAACGGACCGGGCGGCCGCCGGGTGCAGACGTTTGTCTGTCGCTTCGTACATCACAGGCACCATGTCGGCGATTGTGGTTCGCCCGGCTTTGATCTGTTCGACAATCTGGCGTTCGCGGTCTTCGCGATGGGCAATGAAAGAACGAACGAAGGGCTTCGGCTCCGTAATTGCCGGACCATGTGTTGGCCAGTAGAGCTCGTCGTCACGATCGAGTAGCAGTTCCAGGGAGGCAATATAGGTTGCCATGTCTCCATCGGGAGGGCTGACAACGCTGGTCGACCAGCCCATGACATGGTCACCGGTGAATAGCGCTTTTTCTTCCCGCAGGGCAAAGCTCATATGGTTGGAGGTATGACCAGGTGTAAAGACGCACTCCACGCTCCACCCTGGACCTTCCAGAACGTCGCCATGACGCACCTCCACATCTGGCGTGAAGTCTCTGTCTGCCCCTTCTTCGATCTGCACAGAGTCCTTTGGTTGGCCGGACCCGTGCGGACCATAAGCATATGTCTTTGCGCCCGTTGCCGCTTTGAAGGCAGCAGCGGCCGGTGAATGGTCCATATGACAATGGGTAATCAGGACGTGGCTGACCGTCTCACCCTCGACAGCTTTCAGGAGCGCGTCGATATGCGCCTGATCATTCGGACCTGGATCAATCACGGCGACCGTGCCCTTGCCAATGATGTAGGTGCCGGTGCCCATAAAGGTGAAACCGCCTGGATTGTTGGCCGTCACCCGCCGAACCAGCGGGCTCACCTGGTCCACGCGTCCATAATCAATGTCAATTTCACGCACAAAGGGGATCGCAACGGCCATCTGGTCTGGCTCCCAAGATTGTCTACAACAAATTTGGGCGCAGAATGACCGGTCGGCTGAATGTCTTCAAGCGAATATGGGCACCGGCGACGGGGGGATCGCCGGTGCCGCACTCAAGTGGGGGCTATGAGCATGTCCATGTCACGTGCACTTCCGGGTTTTGGCCCGGACGCAGGACGATCGGTCCTAATAGTTGACCGTCAGGTTGAGGACCATGGTGATCCCATAAGCGCCGACGACGAGGTAGCCAATGCTGGTAGCAAGGTCTGTCGCGTCTTCAATGCCAAGGGTCTTCAGTCGCTCGGTAACCATTTCTTTCGCGTATGCGAAAGGTTGTCCGAAGGGCTGGTGTGTGTCTGTTTTCATCTGCTTCAGGTTAGCTGTAATCATGATCTCTCTCCAAGATCAAAGGGTTAGCGGTACTTTTTGCCCGCCGAGAGCGTTCCTGTTGGGGGAATGACTGTTTGTCAGTTCTTGTTCTTGAACCCTAGATATGTGCACTGCACAAAAGTTTCAAGGCAAATATTTCAATAAATCATGACATGGCCCAAAAAAGCACCAGCCTGGTTCAGATTCAGGTGACGGCCTACTATGGATACTTAGGGAATTTGGTCCCATCTTTGCGGGGAACCAGCTCATTCAGGGAGAGAAAGCATGGAATTTCCGATCACAACGGCCTTTGTCGCGGTCATTTTGGGTCTTATGCAATATGCATTGATGTTGACCGTAGGCCTGGCCCGCGGCCCTGCTGGCGTAAGCTTGGGGGACGGCGGCAATGAGGAGCTATTGCGCAAGATGCGTCGCCACGGAAATTTGGCTGAGAATGCCCCAATTTTCCTCATCCTCTTGGGTCTCCTGGAAATGACCGGCAGTAGCGCCACTGCTGTCACTTGGATTGGCGGTGTATTTTTGGTGGCCCGCATATCCCATGCAATTGCGCTGAGCACGTCCGGATCGGGCATGCCCTTCAGACCCATTGGTGCGCTGGGAACAATAGGTGCGGGTGTCGGCGCAGCAGGCATGCTCCTCTACACGCTCACCGCAGGAATGTAAGACCTCTTTCGGGGAAGCTTCGGGGGCGTTGACACTGCAGCTAACGAGGGGCGGTTGGCGGAACCCCATCCATCGTGCCCTCAGTGCTACCAAGACAGGTCAACTGCGGCGAGTAAGGCTCCTGATGATGAGTGTCACCGAAAAGGCAGTGAAAAGAGCAAGTAAGCCGGTCGGCAAATAGGCCGCGGGAATATGCAGTCCCTGGACCAGCATCCGCCCATTCTCGCGTAGTCCGGCCCATTTGTGAATGGATGCCGCTTCGAAATCCTCGCTGGCAAAAATGTCGACAATGTCGCGACGGCTTCGATAGCGGACAATGACGAGGCGATCCCAGTCGGTGCCATCGTCAAAGACCCAGTTGCTCCCAAAGATGGGATGTGACGCACGTTCCGCCAATAAACGGATCATCACACTGCTGAACCTGTCGAATGCTTCGCGACCTGAGCCCCCAAAAGGGACATCACTGGCATAGTCTGCTTGCTCAAAAAACTTGTAGAGATTCACGGTGTAAAAGGGTTGGCCGTCATCTTCTTCCAGAAATTGCCTCAGGGATCCGAGATCATTTTCCCGCCCAGCGACTTGGTCCTGTGCAGCGATGGTGTCCAGATAGGCATCGATTTCGTCTTGGGTTAGCGGAGAGGCGCTCCAAGAGTACCAATAAATCATAGAGAAAAAGATCAGGACTCCGGCACCAAGGCCGATGGAGAGCGGTTTGTCGTTTCGTTTCATTGGAGCCTCGTGCATGCGCCGATCTGGTGGAACTAAGTGATTGCTAAATGCAAGTACAATGATCCATCCAGTTGCAAAAAGCAATCACTAGAGATAATTTCTCTACATGACACAGACATCTGAAAATTATCGTTCGAATTGCCCGATCAATTTTGTATTGGAGACTTTTGGTGACAAGTGGACGCTATTGATCGTCCGTGACCTGATGTTCAAGGGGAAATCCAACTTTCGTGAGTTTCTTAAGTCGGATGAAAAAATTGCCACCAACATATTGTCCGACAGACTCAAGCGGTTGGAAGAACATGGAATTGTCGAAAAATCTGAAGACGAAGCGAACAGGTCAAAGCTCAACTATCGGCTGACAGCCAAGGGAAGAGACCTAATGCCGATTATGCTGGAGATCACTGCTTGGAGCGCGAAGCACGATAAGCTGACAAACACACCAAAGGCGTTCCGCAAAACACTGGCGGAAGACCGTGAAGGCATGATTGCAGCCTTTATGGCCGAGCTTTAATCCAAAGGTGTATGGACGCAGGCTAGCTGTAGCGGACTTCTTTCACGTCGCCCGCATTCCCGCTGTCTATCTCAGCCATGCTGGCCTGCAGATCGGCGAGATACTGATCCTGAACGGCAGCATGGAAGGGCGAAAGCATAAGGTGGAGCGACTTGGGCTCTGTCGTAACTGACGTCATCCAACCGCGCTCCGCCATTTTTCCCCAAAGGGCAAAGGCGTCATAGTCTGGGTGATAAAAGGCAACGAGGCCCAATACTGGTTTCCCGACAATCTTGAAACCCATCCGCTTCACACCGGTCTCGATATGTTCGCGGACGCCGCACACAATGCCCTGCTTTTCTTTGTAGCCGTCTATGCCCAGATAATTCATGACCGCCCAGGCAGCAGCGATGGCCCCGCCGGGCCGTGTGCCCGCAAGAGTTGGTGTAATCATTCGACCGCCAGGCCAGTCTGCACAATCGAAGATCATGTGAGACTGCAGTTCGTCGGATCGGAAGAGGACGGTTGAGGCACCTTTGGCCGCATAGCCATATTTGTGGAGGTCGGCGGAAATAGATTTGACCGCAGGGACCTCAAAGTCGAATGCATGCAATGGCACCCCATTCATCTTGGCAAAGGGAGCAAAATAGCCGCCGACGCAGGCATCAACATGGAGCCAGGTGCCATGCGCTTCTGCAACAGCGCCCAGACGTTCAATCGGGTCAACGAGCCCATAGGGAAAACAGGGGGCAGATCCCACCAGCATGATCGTATCATCGTCAATGACCGCACCCATCGCAGCCGCGTCCGCCAGGAAATCAGGTCCACAGGGAACCCGTCGGATTTCCATATCCATCATCTTGGCAGCTTTGTCGAAAGCAGGGTGAGCTGACCAGGGTGCCACAATATTGGGGCGGCCCTTCAAGGTGCCTTCAGCACGTGCATAGTCCCGAGCAGTCTTGACCGCCATGGTGATGGAGTCAGTGCCGCCTGACGTGATATTGCCCGCAGCGCCTACAGGAGCGTGAAGAAGGCTAAGGCCCATGGAGACAACTTCGTCCTCCATCTGCTTCAGGCTTGGAAACGCCATGGGTCCAAGGCCGTTCTCCGACATGTACATTGTGTAGGCTTCTTTTTGCACACGTGCGACGTCCGGCCCGGCATTGAAGACATAGACGGCCGTCTTGCCGTCACGCCATTTCACATCATTGCCGCCCCGCGTCTGCATCTCGTTGCGCAGGCTTTCCCAGTCGCGGCCTTGCTCGGGCATCTTGAAGCTCATCGGATTCTCCCTGTGGCGCCAGCTTTCCCCTCTGTTGTCATCTATCCAATGAGGGTGTTGACGCTCAACTTGTTCTGTTTGCCCGCCGATTCCGGTGGGTCTTGAGAGGATCATACCTGCTCGAACGCATTCGCCAAGGGAATGCTTGGGCGAACCGGTTTGACGGATGATCAACGTCGCTGCATCCAATCCCGCAGAGTGGAATTAGCTTCTGTCACTCTCGACGAGGAAGGCCAGGTATGGTCACTGTCAATCGACCACCTAGGATATTAGAGGAGATACCATGGCTGATTTGCTGGCTCTGTCTGAGCGGTTTATCGACAATGACATTTACGAGGGCGCTGGTCTTGTGAACCGTCCGACAATGGAATTGTCAGAACTCGGCAATGGGATTGCCTTGATCGAAGCCTTCTCCCACGTTGTGACGTTTAAGACCGGCGACGGCCTTGTCCTTTTCGATACAAGCTTGGAAGCCTTTGGGGGCGGTGTTCTGAACTCTTTGCGCAAATGGACAGACGAACCCGTCTCGAACATTTGTTATACACACGGCCATGCAGACCATGTTGGCGGCACCAATCATTTTGTTTGTGAGGCCTGCGAAAAAGGGCATCGCCGCCCACGCATCATCGCACATGAAAATGTAGCGCCCCGCTTCCGTCGCTATGAGGCGACCAACGGATACAATTTCACGATAAATGCGCGCCAGTTCGCACCTGCAACGGAGCTGCGGATGGGCCAAGCGGGAGAAGGTGGAAAGGCGAGCGCCCGCCGGTTCGGGCCCGACCCCTGGATCGACCCGGACACCACATTCCGCGAAAACCTCAACACCAAGGTCGGAGACACCCAGTTTGAATTGCATCATGCGATCGGGGAGACAGACGATCACCTATGGGCCTGGGTGCCTGAGCACAAAGCGATCTGTTCGGGTGACTTTGTGACATGGGTATTCCCCAACGCTGGCAACCCACAGAAAGTGCAGCGCTATCCCCTTGAGTGGGCAAAAGCGCTTCGCGAGATGATCGCGAAAGAACCGGAGCTTCTGCTGCCAGCCCACGGCCTTCCTATTGGCGGGAAGGCGCGGATCGCGACCGTGCTGGATCATATCGCGACCGCGCTGGAAACATTGGTCAGCCAAACCGTCGACATGATGAACACTGGTGCGCGCCTTGATGAGATCATTCATTCCATCAAGCTCCCGGCGGAGTTGATGGGCAAGCCGTACCTGCAGCCTGTTTACGACGAGCCGGAGTTTGTCATCCACAATATCTGGCGTCTGTATGGCGGTTGGTATGATGGCAATCCCGCCAACCTGAAGCCTGCATCGGAGACCGCGTTGGCGGAAGAAATGGCTGCGCTGGCTGGCGGTGCAACAGCGCTTGCAGCGAGGGCGTCCAAGCTGGTCGGCGAGGGAGACCTCAGGCTGGCGTGCCATCTGGCCGAAATGGCGGGGCTTGCCGCGCCAGACGATATTGAGGTGCATGGAATGCGTGCAGAAGTCTATGCCGCTCGGCGCAAGGCGGAAGCCTCACTCATGTCAAAAGGCATTTACGGATTTGCTGAGCGGCAATCCCTACAGATCGTCAGCGAACACAATCAAAAGAAGGCGTAAGACCTTCGAATACGCTTTCTCACTCAGGGAGCGTCCAAGAGGAAGGGTCGAATTGCATTAGCATTTCCAGCTGAAGTGAAAGCATTTCAGCGTCCAGAAATGCGACTAATAGGAGACCTAGAACCCATTCTTGGATTTCGTCAAAACTGGGTTCTAGAGGCAGGTCGGCCCTTTTATTTCCCGGTGAATTGAGGCGAACGCTTTTCGAAAAACGCTTTCACACCTTCCTTCACGTCCTGCGAGGGGTTGGCGACCATCACCGACAGAGCGGCATCACCGAGAGACCGCTCAAGCGAGACATCGTGGGAGCGCAACATCATTTGCTTGGCAAGCCGCACGGCAAGAGGTGCGCGTTCCGCAAGAGCGGTGGCCAGCTTCAGAGTCTCATCTTCAAGCGCATTGTCGGACACAACTTCTGTGACCAACCCAAGCTCCATGGCTGTACGGGCATCATAGGTTTCAGCCAACATGCTCATCTTGAGTGCGCGATCCATGCCCATGGCCCGGGGGAAGAACCAGGCACCACCTTCATCCGGGAGCAACCCAAACCGTCCGCTGGTGTCCCCAAGCTTTGCCTGGTCGGACGCCATCCGAATATCGCAGGCCAGGGCGAGCGTGAGACCGCCCGCGACAGCGGGTCCGTTGATCATCGCAATCACCGGCTTGTCGCATCGTTGTAGCGCGAGGATTACACGGTGCATGCCGTCGCGCATTTCGCGTCCATGGGAAAGCTGGCTCGCCATAAGCGCTTTGTGTTCCTCATCCCCATTGCCGCTGACATCACCACCAGAACAGAAGCCACGCCCAGCACCCGTGATGATCAGCGCGCGCTGATTATCGTCTCGCAGATAGGCCTCTATGGCCTCTGTGACTTCTTCGCAAAGATGGGTTGTATAGGCGTTCATTGCCTGAGGCCGGTTCAGCGTGATCCGCATCACTTTGTTTGCTGGGTGATCCACCAGGATTTGGCTGAAATCGGTCATGTTTGTCTCCCTCTTGTGCCTGCTCGCGCGCCCATGGAATGATAGGCTAACGCAAACACTGAAGAATGCCCAACCGGGGGGATGCCATGACCGCTTATGACGAAATTCTCTATGATGTCGCTGATCGCGTAGCCACCATCACGCTCAATCGTCCAGACAAGTTAAATGCCTGGACGGCCACGATGGAGAACAGCGTGCGCGGTGCCATCAACGATGCGGCGGCAGACGATGAGGTTCGAGTGATTGTCATCACCGGTGCAGGGCGCGGCTTTTGCGCAGGTGCAGACATGGGCGGCTTGCAGAAAATCGACGCCAATGGCGATGGCAGAAAGCGAATTGTCGAGAAGGGCGAGGAAGCAGAGGTCTCGTTTGACGGTGATCTAGGACCTTCAGTGCTTGAGCATTTCGAAGGTCGGTTCGGCTACATGTTCGAATGTCCCAAGCCGATCATTGCAGCCATCAATGGTCCGTGCGCTGGCATCGGGCTGGTCATGACGCTCTTTTGCGATATGCGGATTGCTGCTGATTCAGCAAAATTCACGACTGCCTTCGCGCAACGGGGGCTGGTGGCAGAGCATGGCATTGCCTGGCTTTTGCCAAGGCTGATTGGATCCGCTAATGCGCTCGACATTCTGATGTCCGCGCGAAAGTTTACCGGTGAGGAGGCCGCGCGTTTGGGGCTGGTGAACCGCTCAGTCGCAGGCAACGCGCTCATGGGTGAAGTGACGGATTATGCTAAAGGTCTTGCTGACACAACGTCACCTCGATCGATGACGGTGATGAAGCGCCAAGTTTACAAATCCCTGTTCCAGGATTTCAACACATCTACGTCAATGGCCGACGCCGAGATGCAATCAAGTTTTGCGAGCGAAGATTTCAAAGAAGGCGTTGCTCATTTTGTCGAAAAACGCGCGCCAGATTTCTCAGGAAAATAGGAAATGGTCTTGGCGTTTGGTCTGGTTTAGAGCATCAATCTTGCATCTCAAGCATCTTTGCGAAGACTACTTCTACCTCTTCAGGAATGTCGGAACTTTCTACCCAGAAACGTTCCACCGCAGGTTGCAATCGCGGTTTAAGGAGAGTTGTTTTCACCAGCTCAAGCGCTCCTGGTGCCAATTGCCGATTGCCCAGGTGCGCAACCGCCTTCTCCAACGAAAGATACGCAGCAAGTCGTTTCCATGTACGCGGCGGTAGCGGCGCGGCGCCCGCCGGGCCGTATTTTTCTGTAAGCTGTTCGACAGCGGTCATGACGGCATCGAACGGGGCGTTGCCAGATGGTCGAATGACAACATCATGTGTGGCGGTGGAGAAAAATTTCCCACCCGCCTGCCCGAAACGAATGAGCCAGTCCAGATCTTCCAGCCGCCGTAGACTTTCATCTTGCGGCCCGACAAGTTCGAACACTTTGCGGCTCAAAAGGACGCTCGAACCAGGTGCAATCCAACATCCGCTCGCGAATAGATGAGCATCGGACGCGTTCATCGGCATACGCGCCCGCAGACTCCCTGTCTTTCGATTTGGATCATAAAACCCCGAACCGACAACCAGAAGCTCCGGATTGTGAGTCTGTGAAAGGTTTTCGAAGAGGGCGATCTGATTGGCGAGCTTGTTGGGGAGCCACACATCGTCTGAATCCAAGAAAGCGATCAGCTCCCCTTTGGCTGCTTGGACTCCTGTATTGCGTGCAGCGGCAGCTCCCCGATTATAGTCATGTCGTTTGATTTCAATTGATGGATGATCTTTAAGATCAATCGGCTCAGAAGAAGCATCGTCGACAACGACAATCTGAACGTTGTAGCCTGGGACTGCTGATTGACGCATTACCGATGCGACAGCCTCCGACACCTGTCTTTGCCTTCCGAAGGTCGGGACAATAATGGTTACAATGCGCTGCATCGGGTTTTGTCCTTTGCTTGTCAATGGCCATGTTTGCGTAGGTTAGATCGGTTGTCTCTATCGAGCACTATTAGCCAACCACCTGTCGAGCCCGATGCCTATGTGAATACACCATCAGAATGCTCAGAGCGTCGATATTTTGACGCTGGTCGGAGTGAGTGGATTTGATCCACCAACCCCCTCGTCCCGAACGAGGTGCACTACCAGGCTGCGCCACACTCCGCTAAATGAATGACAATCTAAGACGGATCATATTAACCGGCTTTTGCCTCAGCTAGAGGTGGCAGAGGAACACCTTTGCGCTCCGCAAGTTTCGCATGTCGTGAGCTGGCGATTCTTTGTTTTGAGACGCGCCCACCCACAATACCGTGCAGCATTTCTGCAAGGGCAGTTGGCTGTGAGAGGAAGGGTGAATGGGAACTGTCGAGTGTTAAGACCTCTTTGAAAGGGGCGTGATCTTGCATTTGTTTTTGCAGTTCCGGCGAGATCACTCGGTCTTGAAGGCACTCAATATAGGTCATGGGCCGACTAGCGGCGCCCTCATTGGTGATCCGCGCAAACTCCACAATGGGCAGGCCGGATTGGCTACAAAGTCGCCCAACCGCTTGATCCGCAAGATCCTTTGGACAGTCGTGATAGAAGACCTCGCTGGCAAGCTCGGTCCTGATATGCGCGCGAAATCTCAGCCAGTCTGTTTGGACGGCAGGCCAGAGCCGTGTGTTTTCATCGCTGAGTGCCAAGGAACGCATCCGCGTCCACTTGTTCAACCGAGGAAGATAGGCCGTCAAATAGACGAGCTGATCAAACAGCTTCGGCTGCATTTCTGCGGCACGGGAGATTGCCATGCCACCCATTGAATGCCCAACCAGGGTAACCGGTTCGCCGATCTGCCGAGCAGCGGCGCAGATGGCGTGCCCATATCGGCGAAGAGATATCTGGTAGCTGGGAAGGGCCCTGTTCCAATGACCCGGGAGCGTTAGTGTGTGCACAGCGTGGCCCCGAGCGGTGAGTTCGGGAACCAGGAATTCCCAACACCGTTCGTCATGCCATGCACCGTGAATTAGCAAAAACGCTGCCATAAGGCCCTCAAATACTACGCAATACGCTCCCTATGTCCGACGCACCAATTAATTGACGCTCAGACTTAAGGTCTACAAGATGCGGCAAGGGTCTTAACGGGGGGATAAAGAATGGCGAAATTCTTTGGTTTTTTGGCTGTTCTGCTGGGTATTTTGTCAGCGTACCTGTCATTTTGGCCGGTGCCGATTGATCCTGTCGCTTGGACGCCCTCTGAGGATGTCGGGAAAACAGGCCCCTTTGCTACCAACGACGCGCTTACGGCTTTAACCCGCATCGCGGACGGGGAGGGGATAGGGCCTGAAGACACGACGGTTGGGCCGGCAGGCTGGCTTTATACTGGCTATGCAGATGGCCGCATCGTCAGAATCAACCCGGTCGAAGGGGCTGAAGCGGTAGCTACAGAAATTGCGGACACCGGCGGACGTCCACTCGGACTGCAATTCGACGCGTCCGGTAATCTGATCATCGCCGATGCCGTTAAAGGATTGCTGTCTCTATCTCCTGAGGGCGAACTCAGCCTCCTAACCGATAGTGTCGATGGCGAAAAGATGATCTTCGTCGATGATCTCGACATCGCAAGCGACGGGACAATCTGGTTCTCTGATGCGTCCACGCGTTTTGATCTTCATGACAATCTGCTTGATGTGGTGGAGAGCAGAAAGACGGGACGCTTGCTCACCTTTGACCCTGCCACGGGGCTCACGAAAGTTGAACTCGACGCGTTGGGATTTGCCAACGGTGTTGCCTTAGCTGCTGACGAGAGCTTTGTTTTGGTCAACGAGACATTCCGCTATCGCGTGACGCGCCTCTGGTTGACTGGCTCCAAAGCAGGGCAGGCAGACATTTTTATCGAGAACCTTCCTGCACATCCTGACAATCTATCCAGAGCACCGGACGGCACTTTTTGGATCGCGCTGGTAGCACCGCGATCTGCTGATCTCGACAGGCTCATGCCGACACCCTTCTGGCGAAAGGTCGTGATGCGTCTTCCAGAAGCGATGCGCGGCGCGCTGATCCAGCCGTTTGGATGGGTCATCGCCGTCAATGAGTCAGGGGAGGTGATCGGAAACCTTCAGGACCCCAACGGTCACTTTGGAACAATCACCAGCGTCAATGAACGCTCAGGGCAGCTATATTTAGGCAGTCTCACTGAAGGGGCAGTTGGCCGCCTCTCAGCGCCGTAAAGCCTCGGCGCCTAATCCGTTGGTGGTCCTTTTAGCTCAACAACATTGCCTTCAGGGTCATTGATGTAGATCGAGGGGCCGTTGCCCTCTGCGCCATATCGGATGCCGCTTTCCTCGACCAGAAGGCCACAGGACTGCAGATAGGTCGCCATCGCTGCCTCATCCCATGGGTCAATTCGCAGACAGAAATGGTCGACATTTCGCTCATTTATGGGTGCAAGGGGAGCTTCGACACCAATGATGTCGATCAGCGACCGCCCGGCGCGCAGTTGTGTCAGTTGAAACTTGGGAATTTCCCGTTCAACGATTGCACCCAATAGATCCACGTAGAAGCCAATCAGTGTGGCGGGATCAGGGGTCCTCAGAACGATATGGTCTAGTCCCTTGAGGGAAAAGGGGCGGGCTGGAGCGTTGGATTGGGATGACATGGGCGTGACCTGCAATCTGGATCAAAAAACACTATAAAACCGGCAGAAATAGGCGAATAAGCTCAATATATATTGCACGCTGAGCCGCTTCGAGCTATGTGCATGTCCTGACAGCAAACGCTGTCTGTTGGGGCGTGGCCAAGTGGTAAGGCACCGGTTTTTGGTATCGGCATGCGCAGGTTCGAATCCTGCCGCCCCAGCCACAAGCAAGAATCGTGAGGTGGCAGTGTTCCAAGGCACCTCTCAGGTTCGCCAGCTCCTCGTCCAGACGGTCCTGTTTAGAGAACGAACAACGCACTCCATTCGTAGCTGAACTTGAGTGAACCAAAAATTTTTCCCAAAAAAACTCCGGATATACTTAAGAAAATCCTGGGTAGGCAAAGCTTTATCTTGGCAATGCTTGGATTTTTTGGAGTCTGTTGCCTTTTTGGCGAATTTCGTCTTGGAAGGAAAGCATGCGATTGTTTGACGCCATTAGGCGTAACTTGCTTTTTCTCTTGCTGAAGTTTTGACATCTTCTATAAACAGCGCCGGGATTTGAGGCAAAAACTACTCTCCAATCGATGCAAACCTGTTTTTACGGGCAAGGGCGGCGAGATGTTGGCTTTACAAACGAGGGGCTATGAAAAACTTCAACGAAATGATAGCTGAACGGTCCGCCAAGGTCGGAGTTATCGGGGTTGGCTATGTCGGAATACCTTTGGCGCTCAGAATCAGCGAGGTTGGTTTCAGGGTTGTTGGTGTTGACGTTTCCGCCGAACGGGTCGATATGCTGAACAGCGGTCAAAGTCCAATCAAGCACTTTGACGCCGCTGAGATTCAGTCGATGGTTGACCGAGGCTTTGTTGCGACAAGCGACTTTTCTCGAGCATCAGAATGCGACGCACTTATCATTTGTGTGCCTACTCCTCTCAATGCGGTGCGGGAACCTGATCTCAGTTATGTCGTTAATACGATGGAGTGGATCAAGCCTCACCTCCGCTCTGGCCAGCTCATCTCATTGGAAAGCACAACTTGGCCTGGTACCACGGAAGAAATCCTGCAGCCCTACGTGGTAGATGCAGGGTTGAAGATCGGAGAAGACGTGTTCCTGGTGTATTCACCTGAAAGGGAAGACCCAGGTAATCCTTCATTCACGACTCAAACAATTCCAAAAGTTCTAGGTGGAATGACGGAAAATTGTCGTGATGCCGGCGTAGCTCTCTACGAAACGTTTATCGACCGGGTTGTTCCAGTCAGCTCGCCAAGAGCTGCGGAAATGGTGAAGTTAATCGAGAACATCCATCGTGCAGTAAACATCGGTCTTGTGAATGAGATTAAAGAAGTTGCTGACAAGATGGGTTTGGACATCTTCGAAGTGATTGATGCAGCAGGAACGAAACCTTTTGGGTTCACCAAATATTATCCGGGGCCTGGCATCGGGGGACACTGTATTCCAATTGACCCATTCTATTTGACTTGGAAAGCGCGGGAGTACGGACTTCACACCCGGTTTATCGAGTTGGCTGGAGAGATCAATGCGCGCATGCCAAGGTATGTGGTTGACAAGCTGCTTCTCGCCCTGAACGATAAAGGGAAGGCCATATCTAAATCAAAGATCTTGGCTCTAGGCATTGCATATAAGCGCGATGTTGATGACATGAGAGAAAGTCCATCAGTGTTTGTGATGGAGATGATGCGAGATCTGGGTGCGGATGTATCTTACTCGGACCCCAATGTCCCTGTATTTCCCGAAATGCGAGAACACAGTTTTGATTTGTCTTCGGTCAATTTGACGCCCGAAACGGTCAGTTCTTACGACGCCGTAGTGTTGCTCACCGATCATACTGATTTTGACTATGAAATGATTGCAAGCAACGCAGATATTCTGATCGATACCCGCGGGAAATACAGAGTGCGAACTCCGAACATAACGCCAGCGTAAAGTGAGTTAAGTGAATGGCTAAGATAGCTCAAATCGGATGTGGGCACTGGGGAAAGAATTTGACCCGGAATTTTGCTCAGCTCGGAGCATTGGCGTGTGTCGTGGAGGGCAACGCAGAAACCGCCCAAGCGATGAGTGCTGAGTATGACGTGCCCGCTAAGTCCTTCGAAGATGTGTTGGCGGATCCGAGCATCGATGCGGTAGCACTGGCAACACCTGCGGAAACACATGCCGCGCTGGCGACCAAGGCTCTGGAGGCGGGAAAGCATGCGTATGTGGAAAAGCCCATAGCTCTCTCGGTCGAGGACGCCGTGGCGTTAGTGAAACTAGCGGAGCAACGCGATCGCCGCCTAATGGTTGGACACCTACTTCAATACCATCCCATATTTATGAAGCTCCGGAGTTTAGTTGCTCAGGGCAAGGTTGGTGAGGTGCTTTATGTGTACTCCAATCGCTTGAGCCTCGGCAAATTCCGAACGGAAGAAAACGTTCTGTGGTCATTTGCGCCGCACGATCTCTCAATGCTGTTGAGTGTGGCTGGCGAAGAGCCATCGTATGTGAATGCACAGGGAGCATCCTACTTTACGTCCGGCATTGCGGATTGGTGTGCAGCGAGTTTGACTTTTCCATCGGGCGTTCGTGGGCATCTAAACGTGTCTTGGATGCACCCGTTTAAGGAGCAGCGGTTCGTAGTTTGCGGCAAGAAAGGCGCCCTGGTTTTCGAAGACAGCAAAGCTGAATGGTCGGAAAAGTTAGCGTTTTATCCGCATACGGTTGATGTTACTACCCCTGCGCCCCTTCCGACCAAAGGGGATGTCGAGTTGATAGACGTAGACCATGGTGAGCCGCTAAAAGCAGAGTGCCAGCATTTTATTGATTGCATCGACAATGGTACGGATCCACGCACGAATGGCGCCGAGGGATTGGCGGTTCTTCGAGTGTTGAGCTCAATGGAAAAATCTTTGGCTGAGAGCTTGGAGGGATGAGTGCCATGGCTACAGAACAGGACTATTTCGTTCACGAAAGCTCTTATGTTGACGATGGTGTGGCCATTGGGCAGGGAACCAAGGTGTGGCATTTTGTGCACTTGCTCTCGGGCACCTCAATTGGACGGAACTGCTCGCTTGGTCAAAATGTGATGGTCGGTCCTGATGTCTCGGTAGGCGATGGATGTAAAATTCAGAATAACGTAGCGCTGTATGCGGGTGTTACCCTCGCGGACAACGTCTTTTGTGGGCCGTCATGTGTTTTTACAAATGTCTTGACCCCTCGCGGCCACGTTGAACGCAAAGATGAGTTTGCTGAGACCAAGGTCGGCGAGGCAGCGACGATTGGGGCGAACGCAACCATCGTGTGCGGAAACTCTTTGGGTGAGTATTGCATGGTTGCTGCGGGCGCAGTCGTTACGCGAGATGTGCTACCTCATGCCCTGGTTGCTGGCGTTCCGGCAAGGCAAATCGGATGGGTCTCTCGATCTGGAGAGCGACTAGATGCCTCTTTGGTCTGTCCCAGAAGCGGCGAAGAATACATCGAGACAGACGGCAAATTGTCTATTGTGGAGAGCAAATAAAATGTCGATCCAGTTCATTGATCTAGCGGCACAACAGTCTCGAATTAGAGAAAAACTAGACAAAAGAATCGCAGATGTTTTGGACCATGGAAAGTACATCATGGGTCCTGAAGTTGCTGAGCTTGAACAACAGCTGTCCGCATTCAGCGGCGCGAAACATGCCATCACGTGTGCCAACGGAACCGATGCGTTGCAGATCGCGCTGATGGCGATTGGGGTGAAGGCTGGAGACGCAGTCTTTTGCCCAAGTTTTACGTTTGCAGCTACCGCTGAGATTGTGCCGCTGCTAGGCGCCACGCCAGTATTTGTAGATGTCAATGCGTCTGACTTTAACGTTGATACAGAGAGTTTCATCAACGCTATTGCCGAGGCGAAGGCGCTAGGGTTGCGTCCGGCTGGCGTGATCCCCGTGGATCTTTTTGGTCTACCAGCATCGTACAATGAAATTCAGAAGATCGCCGACGAACACAATCTGTGGGTGTTGTCAGATAGCGCGCAGGGTTTTGGGTCTA
Organism: uncultured Parvibaculaceae bacterium; assembly: GCA_965283695.1. Classification (GTDB taxonomy): domain Bacteria; phylum Pseudomonadota; class Alphaproteobacteria; order Parvibaculales; family Parvibaculaceae; genus Mf105b01. The sequence continues at coordinate 220,076 of CBDIPP010000002.1, forward strand.
CCTACAACGGACAGCGGGCTGGAAGTTTGGGTGATGTAGCAACAACTTCCTTTTTTCCTGCAAAGCCTCTCGGTTGTTATGGGGATGGCGGTGCGGTCTTCACGTCTAGTGACGAATTGGCTGCTCTTATCAAGTCGTTTCGAGTACATGGGAAGGGTACTCATAAGTACGACAATGAGCGGATCGGCGTGAACTCAAGGCTCGATACGCTACAGGCGGCCATTCTACTAGAGAAACTGGCTGTTTACGACGCCGAAATCGATGCGCGTCAAGCTGTTGCGTTGAGATATAATGAGGGTCTGAGTGATCTGATCGAGACCCCGTATGTATCGAACGACAAGGTCTCGGTTTGGGCTCAGTATACGCTGAAGACACCTGAAGGAATGGACCGTGCGAAAATCATGGATGGATTGAAAAATAAGGGTGTGCCGAGCGTCGTCTATTATCCAATGCCATTGCACCAACAAACAGCGTTTCAATCAGGCATTGTACCGTCAAAAGGGCTTCCAGTGTCTGAGGCGTTGTCTCAATCGGTGTTTAGTCTCCCCATGCACCCCTACCTTGAAAAGGAGGAGCAAGACGTCATTATCGAAGCCCTGCGTTCTGAGCTGCGATGATGGGTTCACGCGATCATTCTTCCGCCGACGGATCGCTCTGCTCTTTTATTCAACTTTTGCAACCCAAGATGGCCATGGCCAAAGCTGAGGGGAACTATGTCGCTTAAAATACTCACTGTCGTCGGTGCGCGTCCTCAGTTCATCAAAGCAGCTGGTCTGTCGCGCTACATTCGAAATCATGCAAGTACCGACGTCGAAGAAAAAATTATTCACACCGGTCAGCACTATGACTCGAACATGTCTGATGTATTCTTTGATGAGTTGGATATTCCGCGCCCGGACTTCCAGTTGAGCGCCAGATCGTCACTGCATGGCGCCAGCACGGGGCAGATGTTAGAGGGTGTCGAGGAGGTTATGCTCTCTGAGAAGCCCGATTGGGTACTGATCTATGGAGACACCAATTCCACTTTAGCAGGCGCGCTTGCTGCTGCGAAGCTTCATATACCAGTGGCACATGTAGAAGCTGGTTTGAGATCATTTAATAAGCGGATGCCCGAAGAAGTGAATCGGGTGATGTCTGACCATGTTTCGTCGCGTCTCTATTGTCCGACAGACACAGCAGTCAGAAACCTTAAGAATGAGGGGATCGCTGATGGTGTGATGAACGTCGGTGACATCATGCTTGAAGTTACTCAGATGTACTCTGATGCCGCTTTGGAAAACTCTGGGATTCTACAGTCGCTCCAACTGGAACCAAAACAGTTTGCACTGGTGACGATCCACAGGGCAGAGAACACGGATTCGCCTCAGCGCCTCGCAGCAATTTGTGAATCCCTCGGCGCTGCTGCTAAGAAAATGACAGTTGTTTTCCCTCTACATCCACGAACAAGGAAGTGTATTGAGCAGCAATCTCTTTGGGGCAGCTTGGAGGGCGTTCAGATTTTGGAGCCGCTGCCCTATTTAGACCTGCAGGCTCTTCAAAGGCAGGCGCGGCTTGTTCTGACAGACTCAGGAGGAGTGCAGAAGGAGGCATTCTTTTGCCGCACACCCTGCATAACTGTTAGGGATGAAACCGAATGGTCTGAAACGCTGCAAGCAGGCTGGAATCAGCTTGTCGATGCATCGGCTGAGAAAATCGGAGCTGCGATCGAGCAGTCGACAGTGCCACAAAGCCCTCAGTCTGAGGTGTTTGGCGCAGGCAACACTGCTGAGTTGATCATTAAAGATCTCATTTCTGAGGAGTGCTAATCAGATGGCGATCATCGCCAAAAGCGATTTGGCCCAGTTCGGGTATTGGTCAAAGCTGGGCTACCTTGACATTGTGAGCCGATATCGGCGGACCGTCTTGGGCCCATTGTGGATTAGCATGGTCAATGGGTTCACAATATTCGCTATTGGGGTGGTTTATGGCAGTCTTTTCCGACTTCCATTGGCAGAGTATTTCCCCTTTATCGTAACCGGATATATCTTCTGGCTCTGGATCAGTTCAACGGTGTTAGAGATGTCTAGCGCGCTGGTTAGCTATCGTTTTATTGTCCATAATATTCCCGTACACCCTGTCTCTGTTTTGGTGCGGGTATTTGTGAGAAACACGATTGTCCTCATGCACAATGTCCCGATCATACTCATTGTGTTGCTCTACTTTGGTGTGTTTCCGGGCTGGGAAATCATTTGGCTGATGCCTGGGCTTTTTGTCGCGAGCATTTTCATATTTTTTGGGTCGGGCTCAATTGCGTTTATCAGTGCTCGTTTCCATGATTTCCAGCTTCTAACGACAGCGGTCGTAGGGGTGCTTTTCCTTGTGACACCGATTATATGGTCCCCCGACATTCTGGTAGAGCGTGCCTATATCGCCACCTTCAATCCTCTGACCCACATTGTGGAGATTCTGCGCCAGCCTTTCCTGGGTGCCGGCCCATCTGAATTGAACTACGCGGTTAGCCTGGGGCTCTCCGTTCTTGCAGCAGCGGTTTTTGTTCTTTCGTTGAGAATAAGTCGATATCGATATTTGTTCTGGATTTGACTGATGATGAAGCTCGACGAGGTAAGCCTCCGCATTCCGCAGACACGTGTTAAATCTTTGAGGCAGGCGCTCGCAAGTGCGTTAAAACCTGCAGGCGGAGATGACACCGTTTGCATACTTGACGGTGTGAATCTAGACCTGCCAGATAGTACGCGCCTTGGGCTATTGGGGCGCAATGGTGCCGGGAAGTCTACGCTTCTGCGTGTAATGGCCCGCGTCTTCGAGCCGACCTCTGGAAGTGTTGTGTGCTCCGGACGCGCAGTTTCCCTATTTGACCTTCACTTTGGAATGGACGAAGAAGCCAGTGGGCATGCTAATCTTCAGATTGCTGGGGCATTACTAGGGATAAGTGGTGATCAAATTGAAAAATTGCGCGCAGACATTGTCGAGTTTTCCGAACTTGGTGACGCGCTTAACCGGCCTCTGAAAACATATTCTTCGGGGATGAGGGTCCGTTTGGCGTTTGCGCTTGTTACCTCCATTGAAGCAGACAATTTGCTGATCGATGAGATTATCGGCGTAGGCGATGCCGCGTTTCTCGACAAGGCCCGTCGACGGATTCAGAGGCAGATCCAGAGTTCTAGCGTATTTGTCCTTGCATCACATTCGGACGCTATGCTTCGGGATTTTTGCACGACTGGACTGGTCATGGAAACTGGGAAGATCGTTTTCCATGGGCCGATTGAAGACGCTATATCGCATTACAATGGAATGTACGCTGGGGGTGAAGGCTGATGAAAGTGCTCTTGCTATGTGACTACAGATGGTCCCATGCCCCAACGATTACCGATCATATCAATTCGATGCTGCGGTATTCTGAAAACAATGTTTATCGGTACAGCGGTCTTGTGGAAAACAATGGCGATCTGCCTGACTGGCTAAACCTTGATGTATTTGATGCGGTCATCGTTCACTATTCAATCTTTGTCGCCGTAGAGCATTACCTGTCGGACAAGTCCAAGGCGCGGCTTGCGCAGTATCAGGGTGTCAAAGCTGTGTTTCTTCAGGACGAATATCGGTTCGTCAACAAGAGTATTGAGGGAATAAACACAGTTGGTGCAGATATCATCTTCACCTGTGTTCCCGAAAAGGGAATTCCGCAGGTGTATCCGCCCGAACAAGTCGGCGGTGCGAAAGCGGTCAACGTCCTGACGGGTTATGTTTCTGATGCGTTGAAAAACGTCCCGCCCAAAGAGTTGGGTGAGAGAAAATACGATGTGTCGTACCGAGGAAGAAAGTACCCGGCATGGCATGGGCGGTTGGGGCGCGAAAAATGGGAAATAGCGAAACAGTTCAAGAAAAAAACTCGTTGGAAGGGGCTTAAGACCAACATTAGCTACCGCGAAAAAGATCGCGTCCATGGAGCAAACTGGGTAGAACTTATTCGGAATTCCCGCTCTGTGTTGGGTGTTGAAAGTGGCGCAAGTGTCTTTGATTTCACTGGCGAGATATCGACGAGTGTGGAAACGATCAGTTATCTCCTGGGGGATAAGCAGTTCGACTATGATCGAGTGCGAGAAGCATATTTTGCCGATCTCGAAGACAGAATAGGCCTCGAACAGATTTCTCCCCGTGTCTTCGAGGCTATATCATTGAGGACACTTTGTATTTTGTATGAAGGCGACTATTCTGGTGTAGTAAAGGCAAATGAACACTACCTACCATTGAAAAAGGACTTCAGTAATATTGATGAAGTCTGCAAAAAATTGAAAGATGACTACTACGTAGCGGAAATAGTAAAAAACGCTTACGTTGAACTGGTGCATTCAGAAAAGTACTCTAATCAGTCATTTGTCAAACTTTTCGACGCAGAGCTAGCAGCTGCGCAAGCAAAAAAAATCTTGGCTGGGGGCGTCAAAAGAACTGGGGGCGTCAAAAGAACTGGGGGCGTCAAAAGAACTGGGGGCGTCAAAAGAACTGGGGGCGTCAAAAGAACTGGGGGCGTCAAAAGAAAGGGTCTTGGGGGCCTGTTAATCGCTGAGCTGGAGAAGAGCAATCCACCAATTCTGCAGTTCCCTTACTCGTTTGCGCCAAGTCGAGTTACAGGTATGGTCGCGCGCGCCCGCAGTGTGTTGCCGCAGGGGCTAATTGTTAAATTGAAAAACCTTGTTCGAGGGAATGGGTGAGAAAGAAGAAATGAAAAAAACAAAAGCGTTAGTTACAGGCTCGGAAGGCAACATCGGTAAACCGCTCATCCAGTATTTGCTGCAGAACGGATACGAAGTTCTTGCAACTGATATCCGCCCCGCTTGGCGTGAAAACTATATCATGGCGGATATTCGCAACATCGGAGATCTGGTCCCAGCATTTGACTGGGGCCCGGATGTTGTGTTCCACCTCGGCGCTATGGTTAGTCGTGTAACCTGTGAACAAGCGTCCTCACTGGCCATTGATACCAATATGGGCGGTGTTCAAAATGTTTTGGATATGACGAAAAGGTGTGGTGCTCGGCTGGTCTATTTCTCCACGTCGGAGGTTTATGGTCCGAGTATCGACATTATGTCTGAGGAGGTAACGCCAAAACCAAACAATCGGTATGGCCTTTCTAAACTCCTGAGCGAATCTTTAGTGGAGTACGAAGTCGAGCAGTATGGCTTGAAGGCCGTAACACTTAGACCGTTTATGATGTATGACGAGGATGAAGATCTGGGAGACCATCGCTCTGCGATGATCCGTTTCGCCACCAACTTGGCGTTAGGCGAACCGATAGAAGTACACAAAGGGTCAGCGCGCGGGTGGTTCCATGTTACCGACGCAGTGCGATCTGTTGAGGCTGCTGCGAGAGTGGACGACTATTCGGTTATCAATATTGGCAGTCCCGACATCCGCCCCATCGAAGAACTTGCGATGATGATCTGCGACGAGTATGGCGCAGACAAAAACCTCGTGAACATTGTGGATCTGCCAAATCGTATGACGCTTGCAAAACGTCCAACTCTTGATCGACAGGAAAATATCTTAGGCGTGACACCCAAAGTGGACCTGGAAGAAGGTGTTAAGCGGGTTTGTGAGCGCGTTAAAACGCGATTGCGTCACGCAGGTCGCCTTTAGGGTATCGTTAGGAGCAAACATCGGTGGCTCAATGTTTTCAGCAGCGCTGTGACGAGGGGTTGTGTGCGCGATGAAACACATGCTTTTGTTGAGCAACAGGCCAGCGGTGGGGTCGAACGCAACGACGATTCTTGACCATCTGAATGCAATTCACAGAATGCCAGGGTTTCGTGTTTGGGAAGTCTCCATGGTTGGAGATTTTCCCTCCACGATAGACTTAAGTAAGTTTGACGCAATTGGCATTCATTACACGCTCCATCTGAGTGATGAAAGAAATCACTTTTTTAGTGAAGACTCGATAAACAGAGTTTCGAAGTTTCAGGGTGCCAAGTGCACTTGGATGCACGACGAGTATCGCAATGTAGATGCCACCCTGGAAAGACTACGCCGATTGAAGGTGGACACAGTTTTTAGTGTCGTTCCAGACAGCATCGTCAAGGATATCTACGCAGAAGAGAAGCTCCCAGCCACTTCTGTTGAGACTGTGCTGACTGGGTATGTCGACAATGGTCTAAAGGATCAAAGTTGGCCACCATACTCAGAGAGGAAGATCGACGTTGGGTACAGAGCGCGGCCAACGCCATTTTGGCTTGGCTCTCTAGCACAGGAAAAAACGACCATTGGAAAACGCTTCGCCAAGGAGTCGCAAGGGAGTGGCTTAGCGCTGGACATTTCCACCGACGAAGAAGATAGGCTTTACGGGAGAAGGTGGATCAAGTTTCTGCGCAACTCCAAAGCGATGCTGTGCGTAGAAAGTGGCGCGAGTATTTTCGATTTTGATGGTTCGATCGAACAACAGGTCGACCGGTTTGTAAGAAGAAATCCTGATGCGTCCTTTGAGGATGTAGATCATATTGTAGGTGAAGCAGACCGAAAGTTCGTCGCCAATTGTCTATCCCCGAAAATATTTGAGGCGGCGGCGTGCGGAACGCTTATTGTTGCCTACCCCGGCGAATACTCAAAAGTCCTTACGCCATGGGTCCATTACGTCCCCTTGGAGAAAGACTTTAGCAATCTGAGTGAAGTAATTTCCTATGTGAAAGACAGTGAACTCGCAACCCCAATCATTCAGCGCGCTTATGATGATTTGGTTGCATCGGGCGACTATTGCTATGATCAGTTTGCGGCTTTCTGCGCAGGCAAGATACCGGACCGAGTCGCCCGCGTTGGCACCTACACGGCGATGTCATTTTGGATAGATGCACACCGCTCGCCGTCTTACATTATCAGAAATTATATTGCCTATGGCCTGCAGAAAATTCTGCTGTCTCAGCAACTTCGCAAAAAGCTGCTCAGGGTCTGGTTTTCTCTGCCAGAAGGTGTTCAGAAAGTCGTGCGTCCCGCATTCAAAATTATCGGGCGTTGATGAATTGGGCAAATGAGACCATTGCTCACGAATTCAAGCAAGGCACCCGATAAACAATTGGTAGAACCCGCTGAGCTATTTCATTGCTCATTCTTGCTACGGGTCCCCAAACTCCTTTGAGAGCACTCGCGGTACTGCCGTGGAGATTACAAATAGGTTAAGAGTGAAAACATGCACTTGGATTAACTGCAATTTCACGAAAAGAAATGTTCTTCTCCCTACAGTTTATGTTTGAGTTTTCATTGTTCATTTTAGTTGGAAGAAGTTGATTTCGATTATTTCTGCACTAACCGGACCCGCGGTATCGTACCGCTAACTTGTGAGAGGTCGGTAATGGGTGAGAATTTGACGATAGTGTTGCCCACTCGAAATCGACCGGGCTTGCTCCGCCGATCATTGGATTTCTACGCGCGCCATGGCTTTTCCTACAAAATCGCCGTAGCAGATAGCAGTGACAGTGTTTTCCATGATGAAATGGACGGTCTTGCACGTGAGTTTCCTGAGTTGTCACTGGAAATCAAGCGGTTCCCAGCGGACTTCAACTCCTGGCTCAAAATCATTGAAGTGATGGAAGAACAAGATACGGATTATATCGGCTTGTCCGGCGATGATGATATTTTGCTTAATGCGGGCGTCGCTGAAGGCATCGACTTCCTTGACGCTAACCCATCTGTTTCAGTAGTTGATGGGCGCGAATTTAGGGTCGCGTTGCCAAGTCCGCTGCTTCTAACTTACTGGGGTTTCTCGGTAATTGGACATCAGCAGAATTCAGCAGTTTCAGTAGATCCGATGAATCGTTTGGTCGAGTATTTTCAATCATATTGGCCGACCTTTTATGGAATTCACCGTAGGGCAAGTGTGATAGAGGCGTTCCGTACAGCATATGAGATGAATACTGAAAATCTCGCCTCAGAACTGATGCAGGGCGCTGTTACTGTTCTGAACGGCGGTTACCATTGCATCGACGCACCCTACATTATACGGCAGGTGTATCACAACCAATCCACTGCTTTTAGTAGTTGGAGCGAGATTGTCGAAAGTACTGAGTTCCAACAGCAAGTTGAGTACTTTCGCAAAAAGATTCAGGAAAAGTTTCCAAGTGATGAGCGTGTTCCGGGTGCTTGCGACCTTGCATTTGACCGATTTCTCAAATCAATGCTGCCAGAGTACGAATTCCTATCTTCAAAGGTCGCGGTAGACAATGGAAATGCCGCTGCAGACCTGCAGGCCAAGCTCATGCTTGATGATGACATGAGTAAAGAAGCGGCGCAGATATTAACGCCCGAAGATGTACGTCGCTTGGCGGCAGAGAACGATTTGCCGATCCTTTTGGAGGCGGTTCATCTCATGACAAAATGTCCCGATGGCATTGCGCAAGAAGTTACTGGCGCGGCATTGCAAGACAGGATGATTAGCAGTCTTTCAGATGATCAGAAGGAACTGATCAGTTGGCTTTGCTTTGATGGTTTTTCGGATGTGATTCTAGATTTGTTTAACTATGTATCGAAAAACCAACGACTTGTGACCTACCAAACCATCGACTTGTTGTTCGACAAAAATCATTACACATTGCCAAGCATTAGCGCATGTGTCTTTGTCGCGAACATGGCGTTGCTGCGAGATAATGCTGACGCATGCATTGAGCAAATCAGGGTGATGGATAATCCCAGAGCTAACATCATAGATTTGGTTCGGCCTCACAATGACAAGGTCAACCAAGGTGACAAACTAGACGAAGTTTGCCGACTGTTTCTGCACCACGGGTCTGGTCAAAGTCAGGATCTTGCCGCGGTGTTGATGGAGGGTCTGAATGATGAAGAGGAAGATGCATCGCTTAATGCAGTGTTGCTAGTGGTGTTTTCGACCGTCGCTGCAGTAACTGATCAGGTCGGTGAAGTTGGCGACCTTTTTGCAGAGATAGTTCCTGATTTAGAGCTGCCAATTTGCCAACAGGTACCTCTTCTCGCTGAGTTTGCGCGCATTTCATTCAGCGAGCTACAAACTTCATTTTTGATTGAGACGGATTGGAGAAATCTACTTGAGGCAAGTGTTTTGGCGACTCCGGAAGGTATCTTTTGGGCCTCAAAATATGCTGCAGCTCTCTACGCAGCAGGAGAGAAAAAGGCAGCATTAGAAGTAAAGGACCTTTTAGAGGCGGTATTGGTTGATTTCGAAGGTCTGTCCAATTCGGAAGGAAGTGCTGCGATTACCCGCAGTGAAGGCCATTGGCTACCACATAAGGAATGGATTGAAAAAAGCGAGAAGTCCTGGTGGTGACGTGATGCAGGAGCCAAACAGGCTCGTGTCTCCTCAATACTGCGATCGGATGACGAGCCTGATGCAAGGGATCCGAAGAAGCGCTCATTCAGACATACGTCTCTGATACGATCGTTTATCCGTTCGATAAAATTGTTAGTCTTGGAATCCCCTGGGGGGCATGAAGCAACTCCACACGACGATTGTGCCACAATATGAGAACCATATTGGGAGACAGGGCAGTTAGACTTTTATCAACGATCGTCAGGTCTTCTCTACCGAAGTTTTTGATGGCGTAAAAAATGGAAATCTTGTGCCCATATCCAGAGCTTCGGCGGCACATTAAGAGACTCCCAATCGATGAATTGCCACGCCTCTGATCCTGTTTCAGAGGCAAAGAGTCCTCGCTGAAAGCTAGCCTGTTGTTCTTTCTATATCCCAGTGGTCTGCTGTTCCCTGAGTGCGACTGATTGATGAAACTTTTTGGCTAGATGTTATCACTATCGATGTTTGGGTGCATGAGCTCTCTTTCCATGATGGCAACGCTCTGTGGATGCTCGCGTCCACGGTAGTGGTCAGACAAGATACCGACTTGGCGAAAGCCAAGGCTGCGATAGAGAGTGATCGCCCGTTGGTTCTTTTCAAGTACTTCCAAGAGTAGTTTTTTCAAGCCGAGTTCGGTTGAAGAAAATTGGAAGAGAGTATTTAGGGCTCCCTTGCCAAAGCCGCTTCCTTGGTGTGCAGGATCTATAGCGATACCTAGCCATGCAAAGCGGCCCTTCTGGTGGATGCCCACAAGCTGAACAAACCCAACACAATCGTCTTTCTGATCTGCGATAATCAGAAATCGACCCGAGGGGTCTGACGATCGTCGGTCCAGCCAATGCTGAACATCGGTGTCGCTTACATGCCCGGAGGGGTACCCCATCAGAGAGTGTTGGACTTCTGTATCGCGCCGCAACTTGGCCAGCATGGAAAAGTCCTCAAGACGTCGCCCGCGAAGCTCAACACCATATTCTGGGAGTGTCACGGTTTCACACACTTACAGTAGCCTTGAGGAGACGATGATAGAACCAGCTTGCCATTCAGGGCTTCGTCAACCTCAAAACGTTCGCTCTCCGAGAGATATTGCTGCGCTGCCGCCAAAGGCTCATTCCCCTTAAGCCAGGTGTGTGATCTCTTCTTCGGTGTTTGATCTTCTGAAAGGAAACCTAGCAGAGTGTCTGCGACAATCAGATATTGACCCATGGTGACTAGCGGACCATAGGCTCTGCATTCTTTAAGAACGTGATCATATGAATGGTCACTGTCCAAGACGACCATTACACTCGCACCATCTGGTATCTCCGCTTTTACACGGTCGAGGATCTCCGGATCAACAGACCCACCTTCAATAAGTGTAATCCGATCTGAAACCGGATTGCTTTCAATGCTGTCGCGATTGTGTGGTCTGATGTCAATATCAACTCCAATGACGCGTCCTTTGCCAATCAATTTCAGCATCGACGCCATCATGAGAACAGAACCACCCCGCGCAACTCCGACTTCAATAATGATGTCAGGCTGTGTTTTCCAAATTACTTCTTGCGTGGCCATGATATCCGCCGGCATCTGGATGATAGGAACACCCATCCACGTCCACAGGTAGGAGTAGTCGTAGCGATCAAGTTGTGTGATCAAGTCAGTTGACTGGTCGAAGACGGAGCGGTCGCCGCCTAATGCGATCGCCTGAGCGGTCGTTGTTTCTGCGAACTCTTTACGGTCATCATTGGCCATCATCTCTCTCCGTAGACTTTCATAATTACTTGTTCGACACGGTCGATGTCATGGTCATCCATATCGTGGAAACTTGGTAGATTAACAGCTCGCTCCGGTATGGACCACGCGATGGGGCGTCCTACGTTTTCTCCCTCTCTGATCAGTGGGGGCAGGCTGCTCAAGGGGGGAAAGAACACGCGAGCGTCAATGTTGGCATTGGCAAAAGCGGTCAAAAGTGCTTCTTTTCTTATTCCCAGCTGTTCATCAAAGACGATTGTCGGCATCCATGCTCCCAATTTACATGACGGGGGTGCGGCATTGAGTGTCACCCCCTCCAGATGTGCGAAACGTTCCTGATACAGATCCAGTATTTGTCTTTTTCTTTGAATTAGCTCTTCAATTCGTTCGGTCTGTGCAAGGCCTATTGCTGCTTGTACATTTGATATCTTGTATTTGAATCCTATGGCTTCGGGCCAGAACTGCTTCACCTGCGACCGTGAGCGTCCGTGGTTTGAAAGGGTTAGGACCTTTTCATACAAGTCTCCGTCATTGGTAACAAACATACCACCCTCGCCAGTGGTCATAGTTTTTGTTCCATGAAAGGAGAAGGCACCAAATACGCCCATGCTGCCTGCCGGTTCGCCCTTATATTCAGACCCAATGGCTTCAGCGGCATCTTCTATCAGGTGGACGTCGTGACTCTTTGCAATCGCTCTGAGCGCGTCCATCTCGCATAAGTTTCCGTACAGATGAACAGCCAGAATTGCTTTCGTCTTTGGTGTGATTGCTGCTTCGACAAGTGCCGGGTCGATACACCAGGTATCAGGGAGAATATCCACAAAGACTGGCGTTGCTGACAGATGAACAATTGGTGCAACAGAGGCGATCCAATTTGTATCGGCCAGAATGACCTCGTCCCCAGGACCAATCCCAAGGGCCGCCATCCCCATATGCAGACTACCAGTACAGCTTGAGGTCGCGATCGAAAATTCGGTGCCGAGATGTTCGCGAAAAGCCCCTTCAAACCTGTGTATGTAATCGTAACAAGCCTCACCCCAGCCGTTGGCTGCCGCGTCGGCGACATACGCCAGTTCATGCTTGGTGATTGACGGCTTGGTGTAAGGGATGCGTGGTTTGGGTTTTTCAGACATCAGAAAACTTCCAGAGATGGGCTTGCCACGACAAAACGAGCGCCCCAAAGTCGAGCAGATTCCATCTGCGATGATATCTCTTCTCTCAAATTCCAAGGTAGGATGAGTATGTAGTCGGGCTGAGTCCGCTCGATTTCCTTTGGAGATAGGATAGGAATCCGGCTGCCGGGCATAAACTTTCCTTGTTTCGCCTCAGCATTGTCAACGATGTAGGAGATGAGATCGTTTCGGGCGCCAGCATAGTTGAGGATTGTGTTGCCTTTGGCTGCCGCGCCATAACCAACAACAGTTTTACCCTCTTTTTGTGCTTCAATCAGAAATGAGACCAGATCATTTTTTAGGCGCCCGACGCGTGATTGGAAGCCCTGGTAGAAAGCGTTGGTATTCATTCCCAGTCTGTGTTCTTCGGCAAGCATGTTTTGTACCGAAGAGTTGATGCTTCGGTGGGGGGTATCCGCCCGTTGGGCAAACACACGAAGACTTCCACCATGAGTTGGTAGTGTGGAGACATCGAATATCCGCAACCCGTTTGCAGCGAAAATACTGCTTACGCTGGTGAGTGACAGGTACGAAAAATGTTCGTGGTAAACGGTATCAAATTGAACCTTATCCACCAGGGTTTTTAGCGAGGGAAACTCAAAGGTAGCTACGCCACTAGGTTTTAGTAGAATGGAAAAGCCTTTAACAAAGTCATTGATATCTGGAACATGCGCTAAGACATTGTTTGCCGCGACTAGGTCGACGGTTCTCCCTTCTGCTGCCAGCACCTTCGCCAAACGTGTTCCAAAAAAGTCCTCGACGATTTCGAGACCGTGGACATCGCGAGCAGCTTTTGCTGTGCTAGCGGTTGGTTCGATTCCGTAACTAGGCACTCCGCGATGCTTGAAAAACTGGAGCAGGTATCCATCATTCGCTGCCACTTCAGATACCATTGATGATGACGAGATTTGAAATCTCTGAATCATATCAAGGGTGTATTGTTCAGCATGCCGAAGCCAGCTTTTCGATGTACTACTGAAATAGGCATAATCTTCACTGAAGAGCTGATCTGGTGCTGAAAAGTCTTCCGTTTGTACCAGCCAGCAGGAATCACACTGCAGTACCCGAAGGGGAAACCAGAGTTCGGGCGCAGACAACGCGTCAGCGCTCAGGTACGCATTCGAATGTGGTGAAGAGCCCAAATCCAAAAACAGATTGGACAGGCTGTTGTCGCAATGTCGACACTTCATAGGGAAATGCCTCTAAAGTTGCTGTCAATCAAGGCGAAAGACAGATCGCGTTCGGAAACACAGGAAATCTCCAACGGGAGCTGGATGGAGAGGCGAGGGTCTTTGTAGTTAACGCCAGCTTCAGAAGAAGGCTCATGCATCGCTGAATGAAAGTAGAGCATTTCACAATCGTCGCAGAGGCTCTGGAAGCCATGAGCGAAACCTTTCGGAACAATGAGGCTTCGTTCATTCTCCGCTGAGAGGACGGTTGAAAAGTGTTTCAGGTAAGTCGCGGATCCAGCACGTAAATCAATAACGATGTCCTGCACCTCCCCGCGGATACAGGTGATCATCTTGATTTCCGAATGTGGTGGAACCTGATAGTGGAAACCACGAAAAGTACCGGCCTTCGCGGTGTGCGTCAGGTTTATTTGCGCAATGTCACTATCAAACCCCAACTCGCGAAGCTCCTCTTTACAAAAGAGGCGCGTGAGAGAACCGCGGCGGTCCGATAAGGCAGGGTGACTGACTTGGATTAAGCAGTCGAACCCGGTGTCCGTGGTATAAAAGCGTGCCATAGACCTAGTCGCCCTCTGTCGGCAGGCCGCAATATCGTCTGATTTGATCTAAGGTATAGGCCCTCATGGGCGCACCCTTATTAAATGCATCCCGCCATTGGATGGTTGCTGTTAAGGCATCTGATAACGACCATCTGGAATGCCAACTTAAGCGTTGGTTCGATTTCGTACTAGACAGGTCGAGATAGATTGCTTCATGGGGCTGCGGCGTTTTCCCAATGGACCAGGCCAGGGGGCCATAATGTTGTGCAATCCAGTTTGTTATCCACTCCACAGAGGTGGCATCTTCCTTGTTTGGGCCAAAGTTCCAGCCCCCAGAAAAACCGCTGCCATCTGAGAACAAACGTTCAGCCAGGGTGAGGTAACCAGCCAACGGTTCCATAACATGTTGCCAGGGCCGCACAGCCGCGGGTGACCGAATTTCCAAGTGTGAACCATTGTCGCGTGCATTGAGAATGTCAGGAAGCAGTCGGTCCGCCGCCCAATCGCCACCACCTATTACGTTTCCGGCTCTCGCAGAGGCGATCGAGGTTTTTCCTTCTGAAAAAAAAGATCGGCGGTAAGCAGAGACCACTAACTCAGCGCAACCTTTAGAGTTTGAATATGGGTCATGCCCTCCCATAGGTTCATCTTCACTATAACTCCACTCGGTTTCGCGATTCTCATAGCATTTGTCACTGGTAACAATCACAACCGCCTTGACGGAGGGGACGTGGCGGACGGCTTCCAAAAGATTAACTGTGCCCATGACGTTGGTTGCATAGGTGTCAACAGGGTTTTGGTAGGATTCACGAACCAGAGATTGTGCCGCAAGATGAAAGACTATCTCAGGCTCAACTTCCATCATCCGAGTGCGCAATGCGTCCAGTTGGCGAATATCTCCAATTTTGTGGGACGTCAGGGATGAAGGTACATCGGAGAGATCGAAGAGATTGACATCACCTGTAGGAGCCAGCGCAAACCCGTGGACCTTGGCCTGCAAAGCGTGCAGCCAATGAGTGAGCCAGCCACCTTTGAAGCCTGTGTGGCCAGTAACGAAGACATTTCGTTGATGCCAAAAAGCACTGGGCCAGAAAGGGGAGGGGTTTACGTCCATGTTTTCCACGGAGCGCTCCCGGTATTCCAAAGGCTTTCGAGGTGGTTCTTGTCGCGAAGGGTGTCCATCGGTTGCCAGAAACCTTCATGGAAATAGGCGTTGAGTTGGTTCTCTTCGGCCAATCTACTTAGTGGTTCCGCTTCCCAGGTGGTTGTATCATCAGAAATCAGGTTCAACACAGCAGGCGATAGTACAAAAAACCCACCGTTGATCCATCCAGCGTCGCCTTTTGGCTTTTCAATGAAGCCTTTGACATTGTTTCCATCAACCTCCAGAGCGCCGTAGCGTCCTGGAGGTTGAACTGCGGTAATCGTCGCCATCTTACCAGCGTCGCGATGCTCTGATATTTGTCTAGAGATGTCGACATCACCCACGCCGTCACCGTATGTAAAACAGAATAATTCTTCATCCGTCAAGAATTGAGAAACACGTTTCAGGCGACCGCCTGTCATTGAATCATCGCCAGTATCCACCAATGTGACGTTCCAGGGTTCGGCGTGTTTTTTGTGGATAGTGGTTGTATTGTTGCGGAGATCTACCGTGACATCCGACATTACGCTGGCATAGCTTTGGAAATATTCTTTAATGAGATTCCCCATGTACCCGCAGCAGATAATGAAGTCGTTGACCCCGTGGTCTGAGTAGATCTTCATTATATGCCAGAGTATTGGGCGCCCACCGATCTCGACCATGGGTTTTGGACGAGAAATTGTTTCTTCGCTCAGCCGCGTTCCGCGGCCCCCGGCGAGGATGACAGCTTTCAAGATCTACTCCTTGATTATGTCAGTTTACTCCGCCACAAATTGTTGAACGGGTAGCTATTTCGGTGAATTCCAAACATCGTAAAGCTAACAGATTGCAGTATTGGCGTCGAGTTGTTACGCCTATAACAGGCTTTATCAGCGTTGTACAAGGACGAGCCTTCCCTAGACTCGCGGACCGGAATTATGACTAAGCGTATCGTGGCGATTTCTCAGCCGATGTACTTTCCCTGGCCCGGATTCATGGAAATGATGGCACTCGCAGACACATTTATCTGGCTGGATGATGCTCAGTTCTCAAAAGGGTCGTTTACCAACCGGATTCAAGTATGTTCCGACGTTGGGACGAATTGGATGACCATCCCTTTGGAAAACAAGGGAAGGTTCACGCCGATTCGAGATCTGAAGGCAAGCGGCGCCGATTGGGCAGCATCGCACCGATCTTTGCTGGCAAACAGCCTGCGCGGCTACAAACACAGCTCTGCAGCCCTCGATATTTTCGACAAAACATGCAATACCAATGAAAATCTCTGCCACCTATTGATTGCCTCAAGTGAGGAGCTGGCGAAGTACATTGGTGTGGCACCCAAACACACAGTCCGGTCCAGTGAACTAGCTGTCGAGGGGGCGTCTTGGCGGCGGGTGCTGGATCTCGTAAAAGCAGTGGGCGGGGATACATATGTCAGCGGCGCAGGGGGGGCGTCATACTTGGATCACGACGCATTCAACGTTGAGGGAGTTTCCGTGGAATACATGTCTTACTCCCTGAACACATGGGATCAGGGGCGTGCTGAACCTACGCCCTTCGTAAGCAGTCTTGACCTCATTGCAGCTGAAGGAACTCGTGCATCGGAGTTCCTGTATCCCAAATCGGTCGGTTGGCGGGAGTTCTTGGCTCAGCGTAGCGAGGCGGATGAATGACCGTGAAGTCCGAAGACAATACGCTTGGGGCGTCTAGCTCAACTGAGTTCTTCAAAGAGAACGGCTATCTGATAATTTCCGACTTCTATGATGTTGAGGCGGAAATTCGACCAATCCAAGAGAAAATTCAGGAGATTGTGGAAATTGTCTCTGCAAAATATGGACTCCCCGCAAAGTTCAGAGATCCCGCTGAGGCAATGTCAGAGGGGATGCGGCATTTGGTCGCCAAGAACCGAGCGAGTGCAGGGGAAGTGTATGACGCAGTCAAACAGCTTCCGGCGTTCATGAGGCTGCTCGCGAGCAAGAAGAATGAGCAAGCGTACCAGGCGTTGAGGCAGAACTCTACGGTTGGGATCGCGAGTGGAGGTGCGGGTATTCGTATTGACCACCCGAATGAAGAAAAGTTTCGTGCACCTTGGCATCAAGAGTTTCCTGCGCAGCTTAGGAGCGTTGATGGAATAGTATTTTGGTCACCTTTGGTCGAGATGGAGCATCAGTTGGGGCCAGTAGAGTTGGCAGTAGGGTCGCACGCAGAGGGGATCATTCCGGTGTTGCGTGACACATCAACGGGACAAAGTGGAGCATACAGTTTGCGGTTGGACCGTGAGCAGGAACGGCTCGCGTCCTATTCAAAGGTTTCACCGCTTAGTAAACCGGGGGATCTAATATTGATCGATTTTCTGACACTTCACCGCTCCGGCGAAAATTGTTCAGACCGTGCGCGTTGGAGCATGCAGTTTCGGTACTTCAATTTCGCTGATCCAACCGGACAAAAAATCGCGTGGGCTGGATCTTTCGCATCTGGAACTAGCTTCGGGACCATCCTTCCTGAATTGCTCGCGGAGAAAAAGTGATGGAGTGCCGTATCTGTCAAAGTGCCTGTGGAGAGCCAATTTATCGCTCACAGCCTCCATCGATTACGTCTATGGCAACGCCGATTGACGTAGATACAGAGTGCTATTTCTGTTCCTCTTGTGGTCACCTGCAAAGTCCAGATCTATTCGATCTTAAAACTTACTACGATAGTGGATACCGAATTTCGCTAGATGTTAGCGA
Source organism: uncultured Parvibaculaceae bacterium (assembly GCA_965283695.1). Taxonomy (GTDB): domain Bacteria; phylum Pseudomonadota; class Alphaproteobacteria; order Parvibaculales; family Parvibaculaceae; genus Mf105b01. The sequence goes on from CBDIPP010000002.1 coordinate 237,858, forward strand.
TCACGACCAGCTATATGATTTCAAAGACGGTGAACCAGTCTATCGAACGGATCATCAGGCTGGGCTTGTGGACTCTACTATCGGGTTGTCCGAGGGCGCTCGCGTGCTGGACTACGGCGCAGCAAAAGCCGAAACGTTGAAGAAGCTCACAAACAAACATCCGAGAATTGATCCTCATGTCTTTGATGTAAGCGAGGATTACAAGTCCCATTGGGCTGAGTGGCTGCCGAAAGGTCGCCAGGCGTGCTATGCTCTGCCGGATGAATGGGACGGAACTTTTGACTTAGTGACAGCGCACTTCGTTTTGGAGCATGTCGGTGAACCGTTATCGATGCTGCAGGATGTTGCGCGGCTGTTGAAGCCAACAGGGAAAGTATTCCTGTCAGTGCCCAATGTTCTTGGGAACCCCGGCGACTTCCTTGTTGTCGACCATGTGAACCGTTTTACGCCACAGTCTCTTAGAGAAGTTTTTCGCCGTGCTGAAATGCAGATTGATGAGATACACACCAATCTTTTCCGGGGAGCGTTTGTTGTAGTTGGCAGCAACGCAATGTCTGATGAAGTCTCGCCCGAGAGTGTGGAATCCAGCGCCCCTGTCATTGAGCTCGCGGAGTTTTGGGGACAGGCCCGACGCAAGTTGGTTGCTGCGGCAGACGCAAACCCAGAAAAACCTTCTGTTATTTATGGTGCAGGTTTCTATGGAGCCTTCGTCGCATCCCAACTGATCAACAAAATCAACCTGGTGGGTTTTGTCGATCGTAATCCACATGCTCAATCCCAGAAATTTTTTGGTCTGCCAGTGTTCGAACCGGAGGGTCTCCCTGAAGACGTGGAGATGGTTTACGCAGGTCTAAATCCGACAGTTGCGCCTGAGATTATTCGGCAGTGGCTGGAGAAGATTGATAGAAGTGATCTAGGTGTAACTCTGTTGGATTGAGTGGGGCCGATCACTTGAGGCCGCCGTATTTTTATAAAAAAAGGAAGTAGCAATGCCCTCGACCGGCGTCTCATTTCTTGTTCCTACGTTCAATCGGTCTCACTATCTTGAGAGAAATTTTCGGCATCTTAAACCTCTGCTGGACAACCGAGAATGTGAGGTTTTGATCCTAGATGGTTCGACCGACGAGGAGCACCGGAAAAAGAATGAAGACTTGTGTCGTGTGGCTGGATTTGATTATCGGTTTTATCCGTCTAAGGAATATACCGGTTACCATCGTATGATAGAGGCGCTAGATCGGCGGGCTTATCCATTGGTGCAACTGTTGCCGGACGACGATTTCGTAAATGTTCAGGGTGTATATGAGCTAGCGGAAATCGTTTCCGCGGATCCCAGTCTTGTGTCGGCATACGGCGACTATGTAAATTTCGTCGTCAAAGAAGAGGAGTCTGAGCTGATGATCTGGTCCTTTCCGGATCTGAGTGCTCGAGATTACGTTCAAGATAGCCCTATTGACCGTCTCTTCTGGACTATGAACGAGGGGCCCATCACAAGTTTCTACGGGGTGATGAGAGGGGACGCGTTGCAGGCGGCTCTGAGAGGCGTTGTGGATGTGATCGAGCACTATGAAGAAGAGCTGTTTGATTTTAGCTTTGGTGACCCTTTGCTCGTTTGTCTTTTGCTTGCTCAAGGGAAAATGAGGCATTGCAGTCTGCCCTATTTCGGAAAGGAGTTAGGTCAGTCAATCGCGAAGTTCGTTTCGATGCCAGGGGTCGAAATTTTCTCCAACCAGAGTTTTGTAAAAAAATATGAGAAACTCCGGGGAAAAGTTCTGGAATTCTTTCCATCAGACATGCCTCAGGCAAATGCTATTGCGGCGATTGATGCCGCTTGGCATTCCTTTCTCGGTGGATTTAGCCTATCTGGCTACAACACATGGCACGGGCTGCAAGCATCAAGGATGGAACTCGGGCTCCCCTATGAAACGATTCCTGCACTAGAAATTCCACCACAAAATGTTCCTGGACTTGCGGCTGCCTATTGGGCCCGCTATTCATACTTCGCTGACTATCTATGCGATGTGCATTCGCTTGAAAACGTCGAAGTCATCGAGGAATGGGGGGTATCCCCACATTGAAGCCCGGCGGGCAATCCCGGCGGCTGCACTATCTATGGCAAGTGGTTTCCCCGAAATTGCGGCTATGGTTGGTGACCCAGTTATTCCTAGATTTAGCGAGAAAAGCTCTGTCGGTAAGGTTCGTTCATTGAATGTGAACGCTGAGGGTAGAGTGTCTCTATAACGTTTGGGATAGACGTGCTTCCTAGAGGCGTGCGGGCAATGGTTGAGCAGTGCAGGCGCCGCAACGAAGTTACTCCGAAAATTCGTGGGTTAGATAATGGTGAGCCGAAATAACTTAGAGCAATATGTTTGGATTGGGTTTGTAGCGTTCTTCCCAGTTGTCGGATTTGTCGCGCCACGCAGTGCGGCGGCTCTAGTTGCTGTCGCCACAATCGTTACATTAGGTTTGTTCTTGTGGAATGAAAGGAGTTTCAGAGCCCTTCGATCCCCAATCTGGATCCCTTTCGCAGTGTCCTTAGCGTTGCTTTTATTCGCCGGGCTGGTCGATGGTGCTAGCTCCCACGGCATCGATCGCTTCTCAAAACTCTCATTGTTTTTGCTGATTGGTGTACTTCTTCTCCTGCTTATAAAAAGTCGCATGTCACAGAATGGCGGGTCGGTCGACGCTGCGCTACTAGTTGGCTATTCGGCCGGCCTTGTTTTGCTAGCCTTTCAACTAGCCACCCACCACGGTCTGTACGGCTTGCTCAATCCAAACAATGATCCACTAGACATCCTGCATGCCGCAAATCGTCCAAGCGTGGTGATGGTATTGTGTTTCTCCGCAGCCTTCCTGGCTGTGCGAAAGACCTGGAGTCCTGCGGCCGGTTGGGTACTGGGCGGCGTGTTAATCATGCTGGTGGCGATGTCTGAAAGTCAATCAGCTGGCGCGGGTATGGTGGTTTGGATGGTTGTGTATGGTGTTGCAGCCATAGCGCCAAATCTCGCCATCCAATTGGCGACTTGGGGCGGCGCGGGACTCATCCTATCTATGCCGTTCGTGTTTCTTGTCTTGCTTAAGTTTGACACAGAGCGGGCAATTGAAATTCCGGCAGCATCGGTTGGTGCCAGGCTAGATATCTGGTACGCGACGAGCTTGGAAGTGCTCAATTCCCCAATTTGGGGACATGGATTAGAGGCGTCGCGTTCGATCAAGGACTGGCAAATAGACTTCGTCTATTTCGTCGGCCCCAACATTCCCCATCCACATAGCGGACCACTGCAGATCTGGTTGGACCTTGGCGCGATAGGGGCGGTCGTTGCGGCAGCTATATGGGTCTATTTGTCTCGGAAAATCCGATCTTATAGTCTGGACCAACAGCCCGCTCTTATCGCAGGCCTAGTGGCATTTTTGTGCATTTTGTCGATATCGCATGGGGTGTGGCAAAGCTGGTGGATTAGTGTTGTTTTTGGTGTGATCGGGATAACGTCCTGGATAGCGAAGCCTGAGATAACAGATACTAAGTGATAGCAAACCACGAGGGTATGTTCGCTACATGCGTGACGGTTAGCTCACTGGTGGAGGTGTGCGATTTTCGATTGGAAACGAGCTCTCGACGTTGCAGTCGCGATTCTGGCGTTTGTTGTTGTATCGCCACTGCTCATCACATTGGCTGCATCGATTTACTTGGGTATGGGACGACCAGTGCTTTTTTTGCAAAAGCGGACGGGGTTGAACCGAAATTCGTTTGAGATCATAAAGTTCCGGACGATGAGAGACGCAGTTGATGAGAAGGGGTCTCCGTTGCCAGACGAGCAACGCTCAACCCGTTTGGGGCGTTTCCTCCGGTCAACTAGTTTAGACGAGCTTCCTGAACTCTGGAACATCATTCGCGGTGACATGAGCTTCGTGGGTCCGCGGCCGTTGCTTCCGGAGTATCTTCCCTATTATACGGATGTTCAGGCGCAGAGGCACAATGTGCGCCCAGGCCTGACCGGTTGGGCGCAAGTAAATGGGCGCAATGCGCAAAGTTGGGACGACCGCCTTGCGTTCGATGTCGAGTACGTCAGTACGATGAGTTTCTTGGGAGACATGCGAATTTTGGCGCTCACAGTTTTGAGGGTGTTCTCTCGATCTGGCATCAGTGCGGCCGGGCACGAAACGATGCCGCGCTTCGATGACCAGGTTCGCGCCGGGAAAGCGAAGGGCAAGTTGTTGGGGGATCAAGAGCGGTGAACGAAGAGGTCTGGATCTTAGGAGGAGGTGGGCATGCAAAGGTTGTTGTTGCGACGCTGCAGTCAATGGGAAAGACAATTGGTACCATTTTTGATGACACGCCCGCCAAAATCGGCCAGCAAGTACTCGGTGTTGAAATAGGGAGTATCACACCGTCGCCAAACTGGTGGCGGGAAGAAAATCGTCATGCTTTCATTGCAATTGGCGACAACGCGATCCGGTCGCAGTTAAGCTCCTTAGACGCTGAATGGATAGTTGCAAAGCACACCAAGAGCATCGTGCATCAGAGTGTTGAGATCGGTGAAGGTACACTGATCTGTGCGGGTGTGGTGATCCAGCCTGATACAGAACTCGGTTGTCATGTCATCGCCAATACATCCTGCAGCATCGATCACGATTGCACGGTGGGAGACTTCGCGCATGTTGGGCCCGGTGCCGTGCTTGCAGGTGGCGTGCAGGTGGGGGCGGCTGCATTCGTTGGCGCTGGCGCAACGATCATGCCGGGATTGAGCATCGGTTCAGGAGCTGTCATTGGCGCTGGCGCTGTGGTGACAAGAGATGTTGCAGCAGGACAGAAGGTTGCGGGTGTGCCGGCAAGGGAGTTGAAGAGTGACTGAACATTCAAAAATCTTCTTGTCGCCACCGCATATGTCAGGGCGCGAACGAGAGCTTGTCATGGAGGTGTTTGACAGCAACTTCGTGGCACCTGCGGGCCCGATGATTGACAGGTTTGAGGAGGAGTTCTGCGCGTTTACCGGGCATAAAGCTGCTGTGGCTCTATCAAGCGGTACTGCAGCGATGGATATTGCTCTTCGATTGTTAGATGTCGGAGAAAATGATGAAGTTTGGGTCTCTGATCTGACCTTTATTGGCGGCGTTTCTCCAATACTTTACCGAGGGGCGAAGCCGGTATTTCTGGATGTCTCGAAGGATACATGGACTCTTGATGTAGCGCTTTTGACGGCTGAGCTGGAAAGAGCAAATCAATCTGGACGCTTACCTAAGGCGGTTGTACCAGTCGATTTGTACGGCCAGTCTTGTGATCTCGATCCTATCGTAAGTATTTGTGCCCAATACGGCGTTCCCGTGGTTGTCGATTCTGCTGAGTCCATGGGCGCCACGTACGAGGGTCGCCATGCCGGCGTTGGTGCGGCTCTGGCTGTGTATTCATTCAACGGCAATAAGATAATGACGACTGCTGGCGGTGGTATGCTGGCCGGTGCAGACGAAGAAATGTTGAGCCGTGCGCGCTACCTAGCCCAACAAGCGCGTCAGCCTGTAATTCACTACGAACATATCGAGACGGGTTACAATTACCGCATGCCGAGTCTCTGCGCCGCTGTGGGTGTAGGGCAATTGGAAGTGTTGACCGATCGAGTAGCTCGACGCCGGGAAATATTTGAGGTGTATACGGATACCCTCGGCAGATATGAGGGTATCGAAATGATGCCAGAGGCCTCATATGGGTGTGCAAATCGATGGTTATCGGTTTTGACTATGTCGCCGTCTGATATTTCTATTTCTCCAGCCGACGTGTGTGAAGTTGCAGCGCGGCAAGGCGTCGAGTGTCGCCCCGTCTGGAAACCCATGAGCCACCAGCCAGTTTTCGGAAACGCGCGGTCTGTTATAACCGGCGTAGGTGAAAGGTTGTTCAAGACAGGACTATGCCTCCCTTCCGGGTCGGCGATGTCCGACGTAGATCTTGAGCGTGCTATCTCGGTGATAAAGAGTGCGATGGGACTACACTGACTTCATCGCTCAATCCGTTTCCTGAACCTGCAGCTCATAGAGTGTTGCATAGAGCCCGCCCTGTGCCATGAGCACGTCATGTGGGCCTATTTCGCGAACCTCACCTTGAACGAGCACCACAATCCGATCTGCTTCTCGAATGGTCTGCAATCGATGGGCAATGATGATTGATGTGCGGCCCTCTGTGAGTTTGCGCAGCGCATCCTGAATGACCAGCTCCGTTTCTGTATCCACACTGGCAGTCGCTTCATCCAGAATGAGGATGTCTGGGTCCACAGCGAGTACCCGCGCGAAGGCCAGTAGCTGTCTTTGGCCGTGGCTCAGGTTCCGTCCACGCTCCACAAGTGGCGTGTCATACCCCAATGGCAATTGACGAATGAACGAGTCTGCATTCACTGTCTTCGCTGCCTCAATAGCCGCCTCTCGTGAGATGCTCGGATCGCCCAACGCAATATTGTCATAGATGCTGCCCGAGAAAATATGAAAGTCTTGCAGCACGACGCCGACTTTCCGGCGAACCTCAGACGGCGCCACATCCATGATGTCGACACCATCAATGGTAATGTCACCCGGGGTCACGTCATAGAAGCGACAAAGGAGACGGATAAGGGTCGTTTTGCCAGACCCGGTCGGGCCCACAATCGCAATCTTCTCTCCGGGGGCGATGTCGAAGCTGACATCTTTAAGAATCGGATTTCCCGATCTGTATTCAAAGTTGAGCTTGTTGAAAGCGACCGCACCACTGAGTTGTGCCGGCAACGGTTTTGGGGCTGTGGGCTCAGTCAGCGCCTCTTTCCAATCAAGCGCCTGGAAGATCCGTTCACAGCTTGCCATGGCGCGAAAGAGGACATTCCACTGTTCTCCCATAGCCACGATCGGACGGAAGAGCATTTCCGTGAAGCTCGCAAACAGAATGATGCTGCCGAGCGTCACATCCGCGCCCACCACCTGCGCGCCACCAAACCAGATGATGGTTGCCATGGCGAGGAAGATCAGGCTGTCCATTGCTGGGCCATACAGGCTTTCAATAACAACGGCCCGGTTCTCCTGATGACGGTTCTCCGAGTTGACGTCTGAATAGCGCTTGAAGTTGATCTCTTCGCGTTGATAGAGCTGTACGACTTCCATGCCCGACAGATTTTCTTGCAGGTTTTCATTGAGCCGGGAGAGGCTGGAACGGATGTCGCGATAAATCTTGCGGCTCGCCATGCGGAAGATGTAGGTGGCCGCCGCCGCTATTGGCATGAGTAATAGCAGCATGCCGGTCAATTCCGGATTGATGGAGACCATGATGGTGATGGCGACAAAGAAGGGAACAAACTCTCCCATCAGAACACCAAAGCCAGACAGAAGTTCGAACAGTGTCTCAATATCATTGGTGACGCGGGTCATGACCCGGCCCACAGCAACACGGTCGTAGAATGTCGCAGGCAGCCTCTCCAGATGCGCGAATACATCTCGTCTCAGATCCTTGAGACCTGAGAGAACCGATCCCGCCAGGAGGATGCGAAAGAGATGCGCGAACATGCCGGCCATCAGCACCCACGCACCATAAACCACACAGGCAGCAAGAAGCGCGTCAAGCGAGGCAGCATCTGCAAACCAGGCGACCAGTGCGGTTTGCCCCATGTCAGGGGCTTCCATGCCTTCGCCCGGCAGCAGCATCCCGTCAATTACCACCCGAGTGACAATGACGGGTGCGAGCACTGTGGCTGTCGCTGCCAGCAGCACGCAGGCAACGGCAAGCAACGCCCGCGCTCGGTAAGGCTTCAGCCAGCTGAAGAGGCGGCGCAAAAGCTGAAAGTCAAAGCGCTTCCCCTCAATATCATTGTCGAAGACTGTATAGTCCCGTTCTTCTGCTGGGAGGTCGCTCATGCTGCACCTCCCGATACGTTCTGTGCGTCGAGGTCTGACTTAAGGGCATCCCGTCGGCTCTGCAGTCGAGCGAGTTCAGCATAAGAGCCGCCCGCTGCCATAAGGCTTGCATGGGTCCCCGCCTCGACAATCTGCCCCTGATCCAGCATGAAAATCCTGTCTGCATGCTGCGCTGTCGAAACACGGTGTGAGACGAGCAACGTGGTGCGTCCAGCGCGAAGCATCCTAAGTTGCTTGAGGATCTTGTCCTCTGTTTCTGTATCCACAGCCGAAAAGCAATCGTCCAGCAACAGGACGGGCGCACCGCGGATGAGACCACGCGCAAGGCTCGTGCGCTGCTTTTGGCCGCCCGACAGCGTGACGCCGCGTTCACCAACAGCAGTATCGAGCTGGGCAGGGAACGTTCCAATGGTCTCGCCCAGATCAGCCGCTTCCGCAGCATCCCAGACTTCTTCGACTGTGCGGTCCGGATTGTCGTAAGTGATGTTCTGCCCCAGGCGGTCCGCGAAGAGGAATGGGTCCTGCGGCACAAACGAGATTTCCTGCCGCACCTGTGCAAGTGGCAACATGCGCACGTCCTGTCCGTCGAGATAGACCGTGCCCGGCGGCGGGTCGAGAAGCCGAACCAACAATCGAAGCAAGGTAGATTTTCCGGAACCGACCCGTCCTAAAATAGCGACGGTCTGTCCTTTCTCGACGTCGAAGGTCACATCATCGAGGGCAGGCCAGGCATCTTCAGCATCCTCTTGCTCAGGATGCAGATAGGACAGATGTTTGATGGTCAGTGCCCCGCCAACTCCGTCCAAAGGTGCAGCGCCGTCTTCATCGCGGATTTCCGGTTCGTGATCCAGGATCGCGTGAATGCGGGCAGAAGCTGAGGCCGCCCTTTGGAAAAGGGTGACCATGACGCCCGCTTCTTTGACCGGCGACAACATCATGGCCAGGTAGAAAATGAACGCTGTAAAGGTACCAATGCTGATCTCGCCAGCCATGACGAGGGATCCGCCGAACCCGACAATGATGATTGTCGCCGCACCGGTCATCACAAACATGGTGGAGGTGAGTGCTGAATTGAAGAACATGAGGCGCTGGAACTCGCCAGCATAGTCACTGCTCTTCTTCTCAAGCCGATCAATTTCCCGTGCTTCCTGAGCATGGGTCTGGATGGTCCGTATCCCGTTCAGGTTTTCCTGCACCTGGGCGGAGAGTTCTGAAAAGCCTTCTTGAACCGCAGTCGACTGGATGAAAATCTTTCGTGCGATCAACCAGCCAAAAAACGCAATGAAGGGCAAAAGAGGCAGAAGCATTAGTGCAAGTGTCGAAGACAGCGTAAGCATCACGCCAAAAGCGATGATGCCAGAGGCGCCCAACACAAGCAGCAGGCGAGAGCCGAGTCCAATCATCATTCGGATGAGTTGCAGGTCATTGATGGCGCGCGCCATCAGGTCGCCGGTCGAATATTGGGCGAAAAAGCGAGGCCCCTGAAGTTGAAGATGCCAATAGAGCTTTTGGCGGAGGTCAAAGGCCACTTCAACGCCGACTTGCCGAACAAAACGGCGGCCAAAGGAGAACGAAACATACCGCGCACTCATAAGCGCGAGAATGCCGAGTGCGGGCCAGAGGAGGGTGGGCGCATCGGTATTGAGTGAATCGACGGCGATCGCGAGCAAGAGAGGCATGCCCGCTTCCAGAAAGCGCCCATTGATAATCAGCACCATCCCGCCCCAGAACTTGCGGGCGTGCGCATGGATAAGGGGTACGAGCCGCCAAAGAGGACCCTGGCGGCGGACTCCGGGGCTGGAGGCACCGGTCGACATGCATTCAAACCTTTGGGTCAGCAGCCTCAAGCTCTCCTCCCCAAACGACACCTGGGACCAGAGGCGCAAATGGCGCGACCCGGAGTTTTTCCGGGCCGCGCCTGAGTCGTTTAAAAAGTCTAAACCTGTCCCGCTAACGACGGAAGGGGTCAGGCGTTTTTGAAGGTAGTTTTTCTGACAGTCGGGACGTCTACCTCAAGCGTCACCCGCATCGCATAGGCTGGCGGGTCCATGGCAAGAACGTGAACCAGATCGGTTGCAGCATAATCGGGCTGTGCCGGATCGAGAAATTTTTCTGCAGCCTCTGAAGCCTGGGTCCGATCAAACGCCTGATCAGGACTAATGCCACCTTCCTGGCCAAGCAGTGACAATAGCAGGTCACCACAGGCGACATCCTCATCCCCTGTTGGGTGGGTCGCGACGAGAAGCAGTTTTGTTGCACCATTCTCTGCAAGGTTCGCAACTTCCATTGCTGTGGCTTGAGCATTGCTGAGGCCAGTCACAAGGACATGAGATGCGCATTCCAACGCTTTGATGGCCATCTGCGTGCCGTTGGAGGTGCGGTGCACGATCGTACGGTCCGCCAGGTCTAGTCCGGCGATCTGAGCAGGCGAGTTCCCGAAATCAAATCCGTCAATGGGCAGCGTATCCACTTCACCCGCAAGCAAGCTATTTGGATGCGCAGCTGCAAGGGCGCGGGCGGTATCAACTTCCTCTGCAAGCAGAAGACGCTCAGCCCCATTGTCGAATGCGGTCTTTGCAAATGTAAAAGCACGAATGACGTCGATCACGACGGCAATGTCGTGGGTCCCATCAATCGCACCATGGCCTTTGTGGCGGGAGACAGTGAGGTTAGGCGCGGCCATCCGTGCTTAGAAGAATGCCTGAATGCCGGTCTGAGCACGGCCCAGGATCAGGGCATGAATATCGTGCGTGCCTTCATAGGTGTTCACCGTTTCCAGGTTCATCACATGGCGGATCACGTGATACTCGTCTGAAATACCGTTCCCCCCATGCATGTCGCGGGCGACGCGGGCAATGTCGAGCGCCTTGCCACAATTGTTCCGCTTCATCAGGGAAATAGACTCCGGCGCTGCTGTATTTGCATCAAAGTTCCGGCCAAGTTGCAGGCAGGCATGGAGCCCGAGCGTGATCTCTGTCTGCATGTCCGCGAGCTTCTTTTGAATGAGCTGATTGGCCGCGAGGGGCCGTCCAAACTGATTGCGCTCCAATGTATAGGTGCGCGCCGCATGCCAGCAGAATTCAGCCGCACCAAGGACGCCCCAGGCGATCCCGTAGCGCGCGCGATTGAGACAGCCAAACGGACCGGCAAGTCCGCGAACGTTCGGGAGCAGGTTCTCTTCCGGCACAAAACATTCATCCAGCATGATGCCGCCGGTGATGGAGGCCCGGAGAGACATTTTGCCTTCGATTTTCGGTGTTTCGAAGCCCTTAAAGTCGCGCTCCACAATGAAGCCGCGAATGACATCATCTTCTGTCTTTGCCCAGACAACGGCGAGGTCCGCGATAGGGGAGTTCGTGATCCAGAGCTTGGAGCCTGAGAGGGAATATCCACCATCGACTTTTTTGGCGCGGGTCTTCATGGAGCCTGGGTCCGACCCATGATCTGGCTCGGTGAGGCCAAAGCACCCAACCCATTCACCGGTCGCGAGCTTAGGGAGATATTTCATCCGCTGTTCTTCTGATCCGTAAGCATAGATCGGATGCATAACAAGGCTCGACTGCACACTCATGGCTGAGCGATAGCCACTGTCGACCCGCTCAACTTCGCGGGCAACGAGGCCGTAGCAGACATAGTTCAGGCCCGCGCAGCCATATTTTTCTGGAATGGTTGAGCCGAGAAGGCCCTGTTCGCCCATCTGGTTCATGATCGAGCGGTCAAACTTTTCGTGCCGGTTGGCCTCGATGATGCCGGGCATCAGCTTGTCCTGGGCAAACGCAGCAGCGCTGTCACGCACCATCCGTTCTTCTTCGCTCAGCTGATCGTCAAATCCCAGGGCGTCCTCCCAGTTAAAAGGCGGAAGTTTTGGGTTGGCGACGGGTTGGGTGTCGCCGGAGGCTGCGGCCTGAGACATGGGGTGGCTCCAATCAATAAAGAATATTGAGGGTGATATAGCACTTGGAACCGTCTGAGACTATGGGGCGTTTTCCGCTGCGTAGCCTTGAAGTTCAGCCGCCAGGAAGTCGACCAGAAGTCGCACCCGGCGGCTGGCCCTCAGATCTTCGTGGTAGGCGAGCCACATTTCCATGGTGAACTCAAACTGGTCGTGAAAAACAGGCTGCAGATCAGCGTCCCGACGCGCTATCCCAGCCTGGCACCCTCCAATTCCAGCACCCGCTCTCAAAAGGGCCAGCTGCGCCAGTTCTGAATCGCTTCGGAGCGTAAATGTATTGGGTGGCACAGAAAGCTGCCCGATCCGGATGAGATCCAGAATCCTCGAATTATCGTCATATCCGATGACGGACATACCAGTGATTTCTGACAAAGAGCCGGGCAGGGGGTGTTTGGCAAGATAGGACCTGTGGGCGTAGAGATTGACCCGTGCATTGCCCACATGTTTCGCCACCAATGCGGTCTGGGTGGGCCGCGCCATTCGAAGCGCGACGTCAGCGTCGCGACGAAGCAGGTCTTGCTGGCGATCATCCAGGTTGAGCTCAATATCAATGTGGGGGTATTGCGCATGGAAGCGGGCGAGCATCGCTGGCAGCACCTCGGCGCCCATAATCTCGCTGGATGTCAGCCGCACAGTACCGCGTGTCTCCGCTGCCTCACCGCTGGAGGTACGTAGAAGGGCAGCGGCTGCGGCCTCCATCACTTCCACGTGGGGCAGAAGCTCGAGAGCCGCGTCTGTGGGCGCGAGCCCCATCCGCGAGCGGGTGAAGAGCGGGGTCTTAAGCGCTGCCTCAAGCCCGTCAATATGGCGTCCGAGGGTCGGCTGGGTGAGCTTAAGTGAGTCGGCGGCCGCAGAAAGACTGCCCTCGCGCATAACGGTGAGAAAGGAGCGGTAGAGGGCCCAGTCCGGTTCAATTCCAGTCATACAAAAAAGTATAGATAAGGCACATAAATAGGCAATTTATATTCATCAATATTGGGTTCATATCAGCAGGGCAATTGAAACGGAGCCTGTCTGATGACCCAAATGAAATCTTCCCCCTCTAAGACCCTTCTCATCATTGGTGCCACCGGCGGCATTGGTGGTGAAGTCGCAAAGTGCTTCGCCCGTGCCGGCTGGACCGTCCGTGCCTTGGCTCGGAAACCCAAGGAAGCGGCAAAGAAGTTCAGCCAGTTAGGCGTTGCGGAGTGGCGGAAGGGTGACGCATTGAAATCGAAAGACGTGCTGAAGGCTGCCAGAGGCGTGGACGCGATTTTCCATGGCGCCAATCCACCCGGCTATCAGAAGTGGCGCGAGCGAGCGGTGCCGATGCTTGCCAACGCGATTGCTGCAGCTAAAGCAGAAAACGTCCGGCTGCTCTTTCCCGGCAATGTCTACAATTTTGGTCCTGATGCCTGGCCTGTGCTGTCCGAGGCGTCACCACAAAACCCTCAAACCAATAAAGGTGCCATCCGAGTTGAGATGGAACAGATGATGGTCGATGCCGGGATCAAATCGCTCACCGTCCGGGCAGGTGACTTTTTTGGCGCGCACGCGCCGGGCTCCTGGCTGCAGAATGCGTTGGTAAAGCCCGGCAAAGAAATCAAGTCGGTGACCTACCCTGGCGTACACGACAAGGGCCATGCCTGGGCGTACCTGCCAGACCTCGCCGAAACGTTTCGTCAGTTGCTGGAGCAGGAAGACCGACTGGCGGAGAACGACACATTCCATTTGGGCGGACACTTCTTCGAAAGAGGCTTGGATATGGCAAGAGCAGTTGCCCGCGTCGCTGGCGATGAGAACATCAAGGTGAAGAAAATGCCTTGGGGCCTGATCCGCCTGGCATCGCCGTTCGTTCGCATGCTGAGAGAATTGCTGGAGATGCGTTACCTCTGGCAGGAAACGGTCGAGCTCGATAACGCGAAACTCGTCGCTTTCTTAGGTGAAGAGCCGCACACGCAACTAGAAGCGGCGCTTGCGCAATCGCTTGAAGGAATGGGCTGTATCAAAAGCATGCGGTCTCAAGTCACTGCACAGGAAGTCCCTGTCTAAACCGAAACTCAACCGGCTTCGCTGTGCAGAGTTTGCTCTTCGTGCGTCTCGCTCTCTCCATCGTTGGAAGAGAGCAGGGGATTATCGATGCACACGAGGCCGGGCTTGCCGCCTTTGTTACGCTGTTTTGCCTTGTACATACTCTGATCGGCCTGGGTGACAAGCTCTTCGACCGTGCAAAATTGCGTTGGGCCAGTCGTGGCAATGCCAACACTGGCACCACAGGGCGAACTGGCTTCTTCGTACATCAGTTCTGCAAACCGCTCGGCGATATTGAGGGCGGAGGCGCCCGGGGCATCTGGCATAAGGATGCAGAATTCATCGCCACCCAAGCGACAGACAATATCGCTGTCCCGCGAGGCGCCCTTCAGGTGGCGCGCGACCTTGATCAACAGATCATCGCCTACCTGATGTCCAAGTGTGTCGTTGAGCAGTTTGAAATCGTTGATATCAATGTAAAGAAGAGAGAGCTCACGGCTGGCACGTTGTGCAGCCGCCATCTCACGCTTGGCATGTTCACCAAAGGCGCGCTTATTGCTGACGCCGGTGAGATCGTCGGTGAGTGTGAGCTCTTTCATCTGCTGGGTGCGCAGAGCCACTTCTTCTTCCAGGCCGCGAGCATAGGCGGCTGTTTCGTCTTTCGCAGCGGTAACTTCTCCGCTGAGCGCGTTGATATAGGTGTCAAACACAAGCTGGGAGTCGAAGAAGAGGATCTTTTGGATAGCCTCTTTACGGGCATGTAGTTCTATTGGCGTGTCCGAGATTTCGTCCATGATCGCGCACAGAACCACGTTCAAACGTCGAAGGGCGGACAGGAAAAACTTTGGCGTTACGCCGATGCGCCAATGGACTTTGCCAACACGCAGACGGGAATTCACATAATCGTTGTCATAAATACCACCGAACAGTTCGACGATATAGTTCCGCATGGCGCCTTTGAGACGTGAGAGCGTTTCAGAATCGCCGATAATCAGGGCGATTTCCGGATCGTCGATTTGACGCGCATAGAATTCGTCGATCGCCCAATCCAAACGTTCAATGACCGCTGATTTGCAGGAAAGTAAGGTTGCAATGTCCTCACCCCGGAGGTCGAACAGCTGTTTGCGCTTTTCAATCTCACGGTCAGAGAACTTCATCTGCTCAGCGAGCGTTTGTTCGACAATCCTCATGCCACTAGTCCCCATTCTCTCGGTCCAACTGGTCTGAAGGGAAGCCTAGTCCGATAGTCTTAAGAGAAATAAAAGCTGTGTTTCATAAAAAGGCCAGCCTCAGCATTTTGCCCAATCGCGCTGAGAGCCGAGGCAATCATGGTTAATTTTTTGTTGAACGGGACCCCAGTGGGCACAAAAAGCCCGGCGTGGTTTTGCCCCTTTACCTAAGCTAAAGTCGATATTTCTATTTGCTGTTCTGACAGAGGCGCGCGATCTTGATTGGTTTGTATTGGAACAGAAAGGTCCTAGGACCGCCCATTGCCTGGTTTATAGCGCTGCCGCACGTTTTGCTAATTGGTATAGCTAGTTGGTATGTGACATCGCAGTACAACGCCGTCGTGTTGTATTCGGACGAAGAGGTCAGGACTGTTTGGACAGCTTATGAGGCGGGTTTCTTCTGGCCAAATGATGAGGGCTGGAACTCAAAATGGAACGAAGTTGCGAAACCTCTCTTTTCCTACTTGAAGAAGGTGGGAGTTGTGCTCCTGCTCATCGCGCCTTTGAATATGATGTTTTTGTTGGAAGTTTTGCCCAAACGTTGGGTGCATGAGATCGAAACAAGCGGGGTGCGAGAGAGGGCGAGTAAGAAATCCGGGTTCGGCCTTCACATATTGGCTGTTCTTTGGATGATGTTTGTTGTTGGTGTCTACATTCTTCCATGGAATAGCTACCGGTACCGATGGCGATGGATGGGGTGTTCAGACGCGTCTTTTTCTACCTGTGTCGGAAAGTATTTCTTGGTTGCTTCGCTTAGTACTATTTGTGTGGCGATCCTGGTTTGGTTTGCTCGTGAGATTTATGTGAAGACGTCTAGCAGCGAGGAGACCGAAGAATAAGAAAGCCCCGCGGAGTGTTCTCCGCGAGGCCTAGTCATTCTTCATTTGTGAAGCGGTTAGCTCGCTTTCGCGTTGAACTGCTCGCGGGCTTCGTCAAACTCCGCTTTCATGCGCGCAACAAGATCTGCCACAGGTGGCGCATCGTCAATAAGGCCGATGCCCTGGCCGCAGCCCCAAATGTCTTTCCAGGCTTTCTGTTTCATATTACCGCCGGAGCCAAAGTTCATTTTGGATTTGTCCGCAACGGGCAGGTTGTTCGGGTCGAGACCTGAATCAGCGATAGACGGTGCGAGGTAGTTTCCGTGCACGCCCGTGAAGAGGTTGGAATATATGATGTCATCAGCGGCATATTTCTGCAGAGCTTCCTTGTAAGCCTGATCCGCATTTGCTTCTTCCGTCGAGATGAAACGGGAGCCGATATAGGCAAGGTCTGCACCGAGCGCCAGAGCGGAGGCAACGGAAAAACCATCAGAGATTGCACCGGACAAGAGAATTGTGCCGTCGAACCATTCCTTCACTTCCCGAACGAGGGCGAAGGGGGAGAGTGTGCCTGCATGGCCACCGGCGCCCGCGCACACAAGGATCAATCCGTCGACGCCTTGTTCAGCCGCCTTCTTGGCGTGCTTCACATTGATGACGTCGTGGAAAACTTTCCCGCCGTAAGAGTGCGCAGCTTCAACAATCTCCGCGGGAGGACGAAGCGACGTGATGATGATCGGCACTTCGTGCTTGGTGCAGACCTCCATGTCATGCATCAGACGGTTGTTGGATGAGTGGCAGATCTGATTGACCGCAAACGGCGCGACCTTCTTGTCAGGGTTTGCGGCTTGATATTCCGCGAGTTCGGTCTTGATGCGGATGATCCACTCTTCAAGCACAGGTTCCGGGCGCGCGTTCAAAGCTGGGAAAGACCCAACAATCCCCGCCTTACATTGAGCGATAACAAGTTCGGGTCCCGACACGATGAAGAGTGGGGAGCCCACCACCGGGATTTCCAGTGAATTCTGTAGGACGGGAGGTAGCGACATGGATCAGTCTCCGAGCGATCTGGTTCAACGTTGTTGAGGCGGAATATAGAGCGGTTCCGGCTGAGCGACAGGTTCGTTTATGATCAAGAAGGCGTTCTTTTTTGAACAGGTCGTGTCTGACGCTCTTCTTAGGAGACCCGACCAAGCAGGTGATCTCGGTCCTGTTTGCCACGCTGGGCGATAAAGTCGAAAACGGTCGAAACTGGTTCCGTCTGGCGAAGGTCTGGATGGGCAAGCAGCCAAACATCTGTCGAGCTGAACAGCTTGTCAGGCGCGATGCGCACAAGGTCGGGATGCTGGTCGCCAATGAGGCAGGTGAGCACCGTAATCCCTACACCGTTTCGTACAGCGCGAAGCTGATCGGCGATAGACGAGCAGCGCAGCCAGGTCGGCGCGTCGCGGGTCACATGGTTCGACCATTTGTGAAGCTCAGTTTCTGCAGCTGCACCCGCAAACCCGATGACGGTATGCGACGCCCATTCTTCTCTGGATGAGGGAACCCCGTGCACCTCCACATAGTCTTTGGAGGCGTAGAAAGCGACGCCCACGCGGGCGATCTTCTTTCCAACAAGGTTTTCCTGCCCTGGACCATAGAGCCGAATGACGATATCTGCCTCACGGCGGCGCACGCTGGCAGGCCAGGCGTCGGTCATATATTCAATTTCGATGTCCGGGAATGTGGCATGGAAATCCTTCATGTGCGGCATCAGCCAATATCCAGCGAGAGTTGCAGCGGTGGAAACCCGAACGACCCCCTTGGGGCTCTCCCCCTCTGCTGCGGCGATGCGTTCAGCGCGCAGCGCTGCAGAGGCCATGAGATCTGCTTCATGCTTCAAATGATCCCCGGCGGGTGTAAGGGCATAGCCGTCTGCGTCACGGACAAAGAGTTTCTGGCCGAGATGCCGTTCCAGCTCGGCAATGTGTCGGCCAACGGTCGCGTGACTGAGCTTCAGCCGACGGCCAGCTGCCGAGTGGGATCCAGCGTCGGCAACTGCGAGGAAAGTGCGAAAGAGGTTCCAATCAGCGCCCGTGTTCATATGCGATCTCTTCTTGTGCAATTATGAACGGTAATGTGGAGCGCCCCGGCGGAAAATTCAAGGTGCTGCCGTCCAGAAGGCCCAGGAATAGGAAGGAAAATGAGGAGGGATGCATGAGCGGCGTCGATTTGCTAAATCTGAGACATCGATTTTTATGGGGCAGCCTGAAACGGACATAGAACCGACTGGGAAGCCGACGAACAGGGGAGACAATCGTGCTCAAGACTAGATTTACGGAATTGTTCGGTGTGGAACACCCAATCGCTCAGGGCGGAATGCAGTGGGTCGGTCGCGCAGAACTCGTTGCAGGTGTCGCCAATGGCGGCGGCCTCGGCTTTATTACAGCCCTCACACAGCCGACGCCTGAAGACCTCGCGAAGGAAATCAAGAAGTGTCAGGGCCTGACCGACAAGCCTTTCGGCGTGAACCTCACGATCCTGCCTGCCCTAAAGCCGCCTCCCTATGAAGAATATCGCCAGGCCATCATCGACAGCGGCGTGAAGATTGTAGAGACCGCTGGCAATAACCCCGCCGACCACATCATTGAATTCAAAAAGGCCGGCGTGAAGGTCATTCACAAATGCACCGCCGTCCGTCATGCGCTCAAAGCCGAAAAGATGGGCGCAGATGCCATCTCCATTGATGGCTTCGAATGTGCGGGTCATCCAGGTGAAGACGACATTCCAGGCCTGATCCTGATTCCTGCGGCCGCAGACAAAGTGAAAATCCCGATGATCGCCTCTGGCGGTTTCGGAGATGCACGAGGCCTTGTGGCCGCACTGGCACTTGGTGCTGAAGGCATCAATATGGGCACGCGCTTCATGGCCACGGCTGAATCACCGATCCATCAGAAGGTGAAGGAACAGATCGTTGAGAATGATGAGCGGGCAACCGATCTCATCTTCCGCACCCTGCGCAACACCGCACGCGTGGCGCGCAACGATGTGAGCCAGGAAGTGGTTGCCATCGAACGTAAGGGCAATGCCAAGATCGAAGATATTGCCCATCTCGTCGCAGGCGCGCGCGGTAAGGTTGTCTACGAAGAAGGCGATCCGAACCACGGCATCTGGTCTGCAGGCATGGTTCAGGGCTTGATCCATGATGTGCCCACATGCGGCGAACTCATCTCCCGCATCGTGACAGAAGCTGAAGCCATTATCGCAAGCCGCCTCGGCGGCATGGCCGGGAATGCAAGCGCTCAGGCTGCTGAGTGATCTGACCAGTAAATTTGTTAAGGGCTCGGCAGGAATGCCGGGCCCTTTCATTATGCACCTGCGAGCGCCTTGGCTTCCTGGCGGAGCGCACGCTGCAGCTTGGGCGCCGTTTTCTGTACCCATGCTGGCTCGCGATGGCGCACCATGTGCCAGAGCAATGATTTAACGTCCCAACAGGTCGCATCAATGAGGCCCGCCTCTTTTGCATCGCGCTTGAAATGCCAATGGACCGAGTTGGGGTATTTCTTCCTGGAATAGCTGCCAATGTGGGAGATGTAGAGGCCGACCCGCTCCGCTGCGCGCTCGACAACATCCATTATCTGATCCCGGGAGAGGCCGTCCGGCAGATCCACATACATATCTGTCGATTTTTTCTCTTTTGTCATGCTGTCCTCCATTTTCTCGTCTGGAGAGGGGATGTCATAGATACTTTTGATTTCATTCAAGCAAGAACCGTCACGCGGCCGATTTTGTCGGACGAAGGGCTGACGGGCGCATGCCGTACCAGTTGAAGACGGCACGCGAAAAGGAGCTGGGTTCTGAGTATCCAAGTCGGTGGGCAATTTCAGTGACGGGCATGTCTGTCTGTTGAAGAAGACGCTCCGCTTCTTCCATGGATGCTTCCTCACAAAGGCGCCGAAACGTAGTGCCTGCCACCGCGAGGCGGCGTTGTAAGGTACGCACTCCAAGACCCAGGTCATCTGCAACCTCAGCGCAGGTCACGCGATGGGAACCCAGCGCGGTGATCGCGGTGCGGACAGTGAACCCCAGCTGATCGAGCCTCTGTTGTGCTTTGAGAAGCGTATCCCCATGCGCCTGCAGCGCAGCCAGTAGAGCGGTGTCCGCGTGGGGGACCTCGCGTTTGAGGTTTTTGTTGGACAAGACATAGCCAGGCTCGCCACTGCCCATTTCAACCGGACAGCGGAAGAAGGTCTCATAGGCAGATTGAAGCGAGTGATCGGGCGCCGTGACGCGAATAAATTCTGGACGAATGTCGGGAAGGCCAGCGTGATGCATTAGGGACAAGGTGACGGACAGAATTGAGTCTATTTGAAGAGGGTGTGAGAGGATCGCCGCAGGTTCTGGTCGGTAGACCGTATCTAGTCCGTCTTTGACTGTGCGGGCCGAATAGAATCCGTTATTGCTCACCAATCCCTGATAGGTGCGCGCGTTACGGATCATGTCCGTCACCGTTGGGCTGTGCAGCATCACCAGTGAAACGATGTTGGTCGCTTGCAGCGGAAGTGCAGCGCCAACCTTCAGGCCGAGCAACGGATCATCGTTGAGATCTGCCACCAGGTGCCAAAGACGTCGCGCAAGGATCAGCTGCAATTGCCCTTTCGGGAGGCCGGTTGCTGTGGGAACGTCACCTAATTCTGCAACGAGGGCATTTCGGTCGAGGCCGTGGGCGACCAGCTGATCAATCGCGGCATTCATCCACCCGACAGAGATTGTTTGGGGGTTCACCATGGACCTACTGAACAGGTAGGAACAAAATACGTCAAGGAAAATGACGTCTCATGTCACAATCTTGGCGCGCTTTGTCACTGACCATGCCGTCTGAACGTGCACACTGGCATGGATCAAGAGGGAGGGTCTTATGGCGCAAACACAGGTTTCTGATTTTCAATCGATCCGGGTAGAGGCAAATCCAGATGGGTTTGGCGCAGGTATCACCGACCTCGATATCTCAAAACCCCTGCCGTCGGAGACGCTGCAGGAGGTGAAAGATGCCTGGGCGGCCCACGGCGTGATCTATTTTCCTGATCAGCCCCTCACTTTGGATGAGCTGGAAGCCTTTACGCTGCAGTTCGGTGATTTCGGCGAAGACCCGTTCATCAAGTCCATGGAAGGCCGCCCCCACGTGTTGGAGTTGCGCCGCGAGCCGGATGAAAAGGCGACAAATTTTGGCGCGGGTTGGCATTCGGATTGGAGCTTCCAGGAAACACCACCCGCAGGCACGATCCTCCATTCTGAAGTAACGCCGCCCATTGGCGGCGACACGCTCTATGCAGATGGCAGGCGCGCCTATGACGATTTATCCGACGAGATGAAAGCGCGGCTCGACGGTCTGATGGCCATCCACAGTGCGATCCTGCCTTACGGGTCGAAAGGGCTCTTCGCCCGGGAGACCGAAAAGCGCACGATGAAAATCATTTCATCGACCAAGGCGGAAACGAAGCAGCTTCATCCCCTCGTGCGGACGCATCCTGTGACAGGCCGAAAGGCGCTTTTTGTCAGCCCCACCTATACAATCGGTATTGACGGAATGGACGAGGCAGAGGCACAGAAACTGCTGGGCGAGCTCTTCACACACATGGTTCAGGACAAATATGTCTACCGCCACAAGTGGCAACAGAACATGCTCACCCTCTGGGATAATCGCTGTTGTCTGCACCTGGCTGATGGCGGGTATGACGGCCATTTGCGGGTCATGCATCGCACGACGATTGCGGGTGACGTGCCTGCATAGGGATGAACACCGTTTGAAGTCGGTGATTGCTTGGTTGGACTAATCAGCCGGATATTCGTCACCAAATGCCGGCGCGAACTTAAGTTCGCCAACCGGTGTGGGGCCAGAAAAGACGATCCACAGAATGAACTGCCTGTCCAAAGTCCCGTAGCCGAGGTTGCCATCGCTCTGGAATCCCAGTCGACTGTAAATGTCGGGATTGCCCGTGAGCACACATCCTGTTGCCCCGCTTTCTTCCAACATCGCTAGTCCTGTTTCTATCAGAGAACGGGCAATCCCCTGTTTTTGAGCGTTGGGGTGAACGGAGACGGGACCGAGGCCAAACCAGCCATCATGGCGCCCGTTGATGGTGGCAGGGGAGAACGCGATATGCCCCACAATCTCTCGGTCTTTCTCGGCGACCAGAGAAATTGTGAGATCTCCGTCCTTGCGCAGTTGCGTAACGAGCGGAGCTTCTGAACCGTCGCTAAAAAACATGGGTTCAAAGGCAATGCGTGTCAGCTGATAGATGGCATTGTCGTCGTCGGCTCTTTCAGGGCGTATGTCCATTGGCATGGTCTCTCTACGTGCCAAGTACAAGGACGATCAAACCGCCGATAATCAGCAACACGCCCGCGATTTCCTTGGCGTTTGCCTGCTCTCGAAACCAGAACCAGGATACGGCGAAGGTGAAGACCAGCTCAATCTGCCCGAGCGCCCGCACATAAGCCGCGTTCTGAAGTGTCATGGCGGTGAACCAGCCGATGGAGCCGAGCGCGCCTGCGACCCCAATGGCAAGCGAAGCAGGCCAGTTCTTGAGTGTCGCCACAAGGGAGGTGCGATCTTTCCACAAAAGCCAGCCAGTCATGAGCAGCGTTTGAATTGTGAGAACCACCGTGAGTGTGATCCCGGCAGGAAGCAGAAACCCCTCCATACCAAGAGACAGCGACCCCGCGCGATAACAGACTACGGCAAGGCCATAGGCCGCCCCTGACCCGATACCCATCAGCGCAGCACGTTCTGTCAGTGACGTGATGAGCGCGGATGGAGACGCTTCCGTCCGGGCCATGGAGATGGCGATGACCCCCACAAGGCTCACCGCAATACCGATGCCTGCGCCGAGCGTGATCGTTTCGCCAAAGACAAAAATCCCAAAAAGTGCGGTCTGCACAGTTTCTGTTTTTGAATAGGTCGTCCCAACCACAAAATTGCGATGTGCGAAAAGCGCCACGAGCAGTACGGTGCCAATAATCTGCGCGACCCCGCCAACAAAGGCGTAGGCGTAGAAGTCGGGCGAAGGTGCGTCGAGCTCAACATCAAAAGTTGCGAGCAAGACAAACAGATAAATGATCGCGACGGGTAGGCCAAAGAGGAAACGGACGTAAGTGGCGCTGGTGGCCGTGAGGTCTTGCGCCAGCTGCCGCTGCAATGCCGAGCGCAGGTTTTGCAGAAAGGCTGCCGCGATGGTGATGGGGATCCATAAAGGCATTAGTTGTCGGGACCGCCCGGACGTTCCGGCGCACCCAGATCTCGCAGCACACCTTCAATGAAGTCACTTTTTGAGCGGGCATAGCTGTCCACATCATTGGGAAAGCGGGAGGCCAGATCTTCTTTCAAGGATTGGTAGGCCGCCAGCAGTGCTGCGTCTGATCTCAGCGCATCACGAAAAACCACATGGCGTTCGATCTCAATGTGACCCGTCTCGAACATATGCACATTCACGTCCACCTCGCCTTTGCGACGAAAGAAGTGACGACCGTCAATGCCATAGGCACCGAAATAGACAAAGCCAAGCGGTTCCAGGAGCGGTGCGAGACCGGGCCCCTCATCATGGTGGCGAAGCTCCGGCATCATATCGATCAGCGGCTTGGCGGCGAGCCCCTGCACGCTCGTGCTGCCAATGTGATGGATAGCGACAAGCCTGTCGCCACAGGCGGCCTTCATTTGATCTGCCAGTTCCTTGAACTGTGCTCCCCATGCGCTGTTATGCAGCGCAAGAACCACAGGGTCGGCCGCATGTTTTTTGAGCGATGCCTTTGCGGCATCGCTTAAGGGGTCGTCTGCCATAATGTCTCGCTTGGCATAGATCTAGTCGACAAGTGCGCCATAGACCAGCTGTTGCATCTGCGGCCGCAGCGGGTAAGCCCGTGACGGCATGAGTTGGGTCATCAGGATACCAATCAGATCCTCTTGGGGGTCAATCCAGAAATAGGTGGACGCCGCCCCACCCCAGGAATGATTGCCCTCTGAGGTCACAGCTTGCGCTTCGGCTGCATCAATGATGACAGAAAACCCAAGACCAAAGCCTGTACCTTCAGACCCAGTTTCGGAGAAAGCGGATTGATCCATCTCCGGCATGGTCTTGCCGCCTGGCAGATGGTTGAGGGTCATGTAATCGACCGTTTTCGGCGAGAGAATGCGCACACCGTCCAGTTCGCCCCCATTCAGGAACATCTGACAGAAGCGCCAATAGTCCGTCATCGTCGACGTGAGACCACCACCGCCGGAGAAGAAGGGCTTCGGTGTGGCATAGGTGCTCTTGTCGCTACCAGGATCAAAGAGACGAACCTCGCGGGTCTTCGGGTCCTTCTCATAGTTCGCCGCGAAGCGGGATAGCTTGTCTGCGGGCACCATGAAGCCGGTGTCCACCATGCCAAGCGGATTGAAAATGTTCTCCTGCAGGAATTTGTCGAGAGGCTGACCTGACAAGATTTCTACCAACCGGCCACAAACATCGGTGGCAACTGAATAGCTCCACTGCGTACCCGGCGAGAAGAGCAGGGGAATGTCCGCGAGCGCGTCGCAGAATTCTTCCAGGTTCATGCCATTCGCGGTGGCAGCGCCTTCAATGCCGCTCTTGCGATAAATCTTGTCGACAGGATGCACATGCATAAAGCCATAAGTGAGGCCAGACGTGTGCGTGAGCAGGTCCCGGATTGTCATCGCTCGCTCGCAGGGCTTGGTGCGATAACCGTCAAACGTGCCGCCATCCCAGACCTGTAGTTTCTTGAAGGAGGGAATGTAGCGATGCACTTCATGAGAGAGCTGAAAGAGGCCCCGCTCATAGAGCATCATTAGAGCGACTGAGGTAATGGGCTTCGACATGGAATAGATACGGAAGATCGTGTCTTTTTCCAAGGGAAAGGAATTCTCCCTATCGCGTTCGCCCACTGTTTCGAAGTGAGCGATCTTGCCGCCACGTGCGACCAGCGTGGAAACACCGGCCAGCTTGCCCTTGTCGACATAGGAGCCGAAATATCCAGCAATGCTCGAGAGCTTGGAGCTATCGAGCCCGACATCTTCAGGCGTCGTAAATGGTGTTTCTGCGTTCATGGAGATCCCCCGCAAATAAAATTCTGTTGGGGGTGATCTTAGCTATCGACTGGCGTTAGGGCCAGAAATCATAATGGCGGAGGGCATTGGGTGTCGCGATTGCCCGCGACACCCAGATCGGTTTTTTGGCGCTTACTTGCTTTCTTTAAGCGTTACAAAGACAGAGCCATCATATTTATTGTCTGCACCTGACGCCGAGTCGATGACCCAGCCGATGCCACCACCTAGAATGAGGTTGCCTGCTGTCATTGCAGCAACATCGGACTTGTTGTGGTAGGCGGCGTCTTCAAAGCCGTCTTTTGAACATTTGATGGTGATGTCGTGTTTGGTTTTGTCAATGTTGGCAACACCAGGTGTCGGGTCAACGGTCGCTATCGTCCGACCTTCCCGCTCAAACAGGCATTTGGCACCCGATGGATCAGTGTTAACAACAATGTCTTGAGACGTGCCTTCAATGATGGACGAACATCCCCCCATAGCAACAGCAACAAATGCTGCGCACATTACTCGATACATAATTTCCCCCAGAAACTCGATGAACTAAAAACTACAAGTCACATTGTATAGGCGGGGTAAGAAGGTGTGTCAGCCAAAAAAGTCCTGAACGACTTAGCAGCGAAAACAATCGACCACGTTTGCCATCCAGGCCTTCATGTTGGGGCCAAGGCTCGCATCTGTTTTGCCGTGCCGTATCATCACCAGATCGCAATCGGGCACCACAATAGTAAATTGTCCTTCAAACCCGTTGGCGGAAAAGCTGCCAGGGCCGCCCCGTTCAAGCCACCAGTGAGCGCCATAAGGGCCGTCATCTGTCAGCATTTGAGGTGTTTGGGCGGTGGGCGCGCGCGCATAGTCGACCCAAGCCTCTGGCAGAATACGTTTTCCGTCCCAGACGCCATCTCGCAGATAAAGCGTGCCGAACTTCGCGAAATCGCGGGCGGTGGCAAAACAAAATGACGATCCGATAAATGTGCCTGCGTCATCAAATTTCGGATCTGCGCTCTTCATCCCAATAGGGTCCAACAACTCTTCGCGCATGAATCTTTCGAACTCAGGACCAGTTGCGCCAAGAGCCCGCGCAGCACAGCGCGCGACAATATTGGTCGTACCACTTGAGTAAGACCAATAGGACCCAACGGGATGCTCGAGATCAAAGGAGGCAGCGAACGCGCTCGTATCTTCCTTGCCTGCACCCCAAAGCATTTCAATCACATCAGATGGCGCCTGGTCCGTATATTCTTCTCGAAATGCCAAACCACTCGACATGCGCAGCAACTGATCCAATGTGATCGCGTGACGGGGATCGGCCGGATCTTCCCACTCCGGCACATCCGCGCGTGCATGAATGTCGATTTTGCCCTCACGTACCAGAATGCCGATCAGCGCCTGAGTAATGCTTTTTGCTTTGGACCAGGAGGGGAAGGTCGAGGCAGCGGTGAACTCTTCCCGATAGTGTTCTGCAACAATCTTTCCATGCTGGACGACGAGCAGGGCATGGGTCTCTCCCATGTCAGGCCCGTTTTGGGCACCGAAACCATCATCAACAAGCGCATCAAGCCTTTCCCGATCAACTCCCGCCTTTGGTTCTGCTGTCTCCCAACCGTTGGTGGGCCAGGCAACGCCATTAGGGTGTGCGGGCAAGGGAAGAAGGGATGCGTTGCTCATGGAAAACCACCTGCTGAAATAGTAAGGGCCGCAGAATGGGTGACTGGCGCGCGAATGACAAGTCACGGTTACGATTGCAGCGCGGGCTTCTTTCCTGTTTGATGCATCCCAACAAAACAAAGGCTAAACCGGGGAGAGAAGGGTGGCATTACCAAGAATCGGCATTGATGGGTCATGGTTCATCGATGCGGAAGGTCGCAAAACCATTTTGCGCGGGGTCAATCTCGGCGGCGATTGTAAAATGCCTTACCCCGATGGCGGCACCAACCATCCAACAGATTTCTCCGATCACCGCACAGTGTCCTTTATCGGTCGTCCGTTCCCCATGGAAGAAGCCGACGAACATTTCTCGCGGCTAGCTGCGTGGGGGTTTAATTGCTTGCGTTTGCTGACCACTTGGGAAGCTGTCGAGCATGCTGGCCCGCGCGACTATGACACGGATTATCTTGACTATTATGCAGAGCTCTGCCGCCGGGCAGGGGAATACGGTCTCTATGTCTTTGTAGATTTTCATCAGGATGTCTGGAGCCGCATGACAGGCGGTGATGGTGCGCCAGCCTGGATTTTTGAGAAGGTCGGTCTCGATTTTACAAAGTTCCATGAGGCGGGGGCCGCCCATGTCATGCAATATAAATATGATTATGCGCGCGGCGGCCGGCAGGAAGATAACTACCCCACCATGACCTGGGCGCAGAACTATCGTCTGCCTGCTAATGGCATCATGTGGACACTGTTCTTTGCGGGTCGCGATTTCGCGCCAGATCTGATCATTGATGGCCAGAATGTGCAGGACTACCTGCAGGACCATTATGCGGGCTGTCTGGTGGAGATTGCGAAACGGGTAAAGGACATGCCCAACGTGATCGGCTTTGATACATTGAATGAACCGGGGACCGGCTTTGTTGGCCAGCGTCTGTCCTATCAGCATGTTGGAAAGTCAGAAGAAAATTCGCGCATCGCAACACCGGGACCCGCCTGGTCAGCGCTAGATGGTCTGGCAGTTGCGCGAGGTGTAACCCGCTCTGTCCCGCAGCTCGAATTCTCACTGGAGCATATGGCCTCTGTCGTGACAGAGGACCGGCAGGTCAATCCCAACAATGTTGATTGCTGGCTCCCAGGGGCACAAGACCCGTTTGAAAGAGCAGGGGCCTATCGCAGGACGAACGAAGGTGTTGAGCCTCTCCGGGAAGATTTCTTCCAATCTGTCGATGGTCGTAAAGTGGATCTGGAAGATGATTACATGGCGCCGTTCTTCGACAAGGTTGCAAAGAAGGTCCGGGCGGTTCGGGATGACTGGTTGATCTTCGCTGAGCTTGATCCATTCACTGGTCTGCTTGGCGGCGCTTTTCCTGAAGAGACGCCCGACCGCACGGTGAATGCCTCGCACTGGTATGATATCGCGACCCTTTCGACAAAGACCTTCATGTACCCAACCGCCGTCAATCCCTTCTCAGGCAAGACCCTGAATGGGCGGGAGGAAATTGAAGCGCATTACAAGCGGCAGCTCTCCAACATCGGCAATGCAGGCCGCACTCTAAATGGTGGGACGGGCGCGCCGACGCTCATCGGCGAATGTGGCATTCCTTATGATTTGGATGGCGCCACCGCCTATCAGGCTTGGGCTGACGGTGATCGGTCAGAAATGCCTTGGACGTCACACGTGTTGGCACTGGAGTTTCTCTATAACGCGCTCGATGATCTTCATTTGAGTTCGACCCATTGGAACTACACCGCGTCCAACTCGAACGATTTAGCTACTGGTGATGGATGGAACCAGGAAGATCTATCCATCTTCAGTCGGGATCAGCAAGACGACCCGACCGACATCAATTCGGGAGGCCGCGCGCTGAAAGGGTTCGTGCGACCCTATCTTCAGGCATGCAAGGGCACGCCGCTGGAAACAAAATTCACGCTGGAGACGAGAGAGTTCGTGTCGCGCTACCAGCCTGAAGGAAGCGGGGAGGCGACATTGTTTGTGCCGGTACTGCAGTATCCTGACGGCTACAGCCTGTCGGTTGACGGTGGCATTGCCGATTATGACGCCATCGCTCAGAAAGTTACAGTGACACCTGAAGGTACAGGTGAGGTGGTTATCACCATTACGCCAGTGGCAGATGAATAAGCGAAACACTGTTCTGCTCGGTTAGCCGCTTAAGGTCGAGGGGGGAATATGGAAGTAGGTGGAGTCTTAGTGTCTGCGGAGGGGATCTCCGCAATTGTCGCGGCTGTCGCACTCTTTGCCGGGTGGTGGCGCTGGCGGCGGATAGAGCTAAGGAGAGAGGATGCGCTTTCTTGGGCAAATGAAGTGATTGAAACCATGCAGTCGCTCGTTTTGGTTTGCTCGCTCGACCGGACGATTTTGGATGAAGCGACGGAAAAGAAGAAACTGCTGGAGATTACGTTCAACACGTCTGTCTTGGTCGAACGCGGGCGGTTGTTGTTCAAGAACATTCCCGGTGGCAGACGGGGACGGCATAAACCTCCCGCCTATCGTGGGACGCGCCCGCTCATTCTGGATCAACTGATCGTTGCGCATGAGATTGCAAAAATCTGGTTGGCAAGTGACGATCGAGACCGCAAACGACTTCATTTGATCGCTGAGGATTGCAAACAAAAGTTTGTGTCGTTGGCTCAAAAAGAAGTGGGCCGCGAGCGAACAGCATCGACCTATACCAAACTCTCCGGCGATGGCAGGCCGCTCGACGACATTCTTTTAAATTTCGATGACAAGCGGTTGCAGAGCTAGATTTCTGCTGCAATGCCCCTGGCAGTCTCCTGCAATATGGGAATGAACTGTTGTGCGGCATCTGCTGGACTGATCGCAGAGCGGATAAACCGCATCGTGATAGCGGCTTGCGCTTCGCCGTCCTTCAACACAGGTACCGCAAGGCCGAAGGCTCTGTCGTCTTGAACCGGACCGGACACTGCGTACCCGTCGCTGCGAACGGTCTCGATCAATCGCTCGATGTATTTTTCATCCAAGGCTGCACGATCTGTCTCCCGACCTGTCCCCTGCAATGTCGCAAGCAACAGCGCCCGTGTTTCGTCGGAAGAGAAGGCGAAGTAGGCTCGACCCATGGCGGAAATGAGAAGCGGAATGCGCCGCCCGATATAGATACGGTCAAGCGCGAAGGGAGAGTGGGAAAGCGTGCTGTAGCGCGCCTGCATGGCGTCCCCGTCGAGTGTGGCAATGGCAAGCGGCCATTTGTGGTCCCGTGTCACAGCTCTGAGATGAGCACGCGACGCCTCGACGAGCTGATCGGAGCTTTGAAACCCACCGGCGAGCAGCGTAACCCGGTCCGTCAGGCAATAGCCTGCACTTCTGGATATCCTGCGGGCATAACCCGCTGAGATGAGCGTATCGAGCAGGCGAACGAGGGAGGATTTTGGCAATCCCGTATCCTCATGAAGGTCAGCAAGGGTTGTGTAGGCGCGCCGGTTGAGGGCCTCAACAACGGTGAGGCCCCTCGTCAGAGATTCAATGTTTCTTTCTGCCATGTGTGCTCAACTTTTGAATTCCACTATGTGGAATTAGTAAATCATTTTGGAGCGGCTCTCGTCAACGCACGGCAGACTGAGATCAGAAATTGGAAAGTGCCAATTCGCTAGATCCTGGAGAGGAAACCGGCAATGAATGCACCAGCAGCGATTAAAGATGCAGAATCCTTAGGGCTGACATTTGACGCGTTGAGCCCAAACATCGGCGCCACCGTCTATGGCATCGATCTGAAGAAGCCTGTCAGCGACGAAGTGGCGGTAGCACTCCGCGCGGCACTTGTTGACAACAAGGTTCTCTTCTTCCGCGATCAGGACATTACGACCGACCAGCATCTGGATTTCGCCAGAAAGTTTGGCGACCTGGAAGTGCATCCTTTCGGACCACAGAACGCGGAGAACCCGGAAGTTCTGAAGATCTTCCACAACAAAGACAATAAGGGCCGCGAAAACACGTGGCATTCAGACGTGACCTGGCGCCTGGAGCCCTCACTCGGGTCCATTCTGCGGGCCCGCGAAGTTCCGGAGAAAGGTGGAGATACGCTCTTTGCCAATATGGAAATGGCCTATGACGATCTGTCCGATGAGCTAAAAGAAAAACTGGATGGTGCCATTGCCGTGCATGATTTTGCGAATTTCCGCGCAGGCCTTCGAAAGAAGGGGCTCTCTGACGAGGAGATCGAGGTCTACAACAAGAAATACCCAAACCCGCATCACCCCGTGATCCGCACGCACCCGGAAAGCGGCCGGAAGTCCATCTATGTGAACCTCGCCTTTACTCAGTACATTGAAGGGTGGGATCGCGCTGAGTCAGACGCGATGCTGCAATTCCTCTATTCCCGCGCCGCTATCCCGGAGTATCAGTGCCGTTTCAAATGGGAAAACAATTCCATTGCCTTCTGGGACAATCGGTCTGCGCAGCACTATGCCGTGTCCGACTATTGGCCTGCAGAGCGCCGCATGGAACGGGTGACGGTGATTGGCGACACACCAGTCTGACCGCCTAACAAACACTCAGCAGAAATCAGGTCCTCCCTTGCTTAGCAGGGGAGGACTTTTCTGTGGGGCGCTACGCGAGGTCGTGAATAGCGAGAGCGAACGCATAAACAAGAGCGGTTTCTTTGAGCCGTTCGAAGCGTCCGGCAGCCCCGCCATGGCCTGCATCCATATTGGTCTTGAAGAGGATCGCGTTGCCGCTGGTTGAATGCGCGCGCAGCTTAGCTACCCACTTGGCCGGTTCCCAATAAGTCACACGAGGGTCTGTGAGGCCTGCAAGTGCCAGAATGTTCGGATAGGCCTGGCTTCTGACATTGTCATACGGCGAATAAGCGGCAATCGCCTCATAGGCTGATTTGTCTTCGATAGGGTTTCCCCATTCCAGCCATTCCGGCGGGGTGAGCGGCAATGTGTCATCCAGCATTGTGTTGAGCACATCAACAAACGCGACTTCCGCAACGATGCCTTTGAAGAGATCTGGAGCGAGATTTGCGACCGCCCCCATCAGCATGCCGCCTGCACTTCCGCCATGAGCGGTAATGTTGCCTCTAGACGTGTAGCCTTGCGCGGCAAGGTGTTCACCTGCGGCAATAAAGTCTGTGAATGTATTTTGTTTCTTGTCGAGCTTGCCATCTTTGTACCAGCCATAGCCACGCTCTTTGCCGCCGCGAATATGGGCGATGGCATAGATGAAGCCCCGGTCGACGAGACTCAATCGACTGACAGAGAATGACGCGGGCATGGAGATGCCATAGGCCCCATAGCCATAGAGCAGGCAGGGCGATTTTCCATCGAGCTTGGTGCCCGCCCGATAAACAAGAGAGACGGGAACCTTTGTGCCGTCCTTTGCCGTCGCGAAAATGCGCTCGGTCACATAGTCAGATGAATTGTGCCCGCTGGGGACTTCCTGTTCTTTCAGGAGCGTTCTTTCCCGCGTGTTCATGTCGTAGTCGAAAATCTGTTCGGGTGTGGTCATGGAAGAATAGGCGAACCGCACCTGGGACGTTTCATACTCAAGCCCCGACATAAAGCCCAGATCAAAAGCCTCTTCCTCAAAAGAGATCGCATGTTCGCTATCGTCGCCAAGTGCGCGCACAATGATCTTATTCAGACCGTCCTGGCGCTCCAGACGCACGTGAAAGTCTTTGTAAGCGCAATGATCGAGCAACAGTGTGCCTGGACGGTGAGGGACAATATTGTGCCAGTTGCTGCGTTCCAATGAACCGGTTGACGTTTCAACCAGCTTGAAGTCTTCGGCATCGTCGGCATTTGTGACGATCAAAAAGCGTTCTCTCGGCGCGTCATGCTCCAGATCATATTCAACCCCAGGTTCGCGCTCAGCCACCAGCACTGGAGTGGCGTCTGGTGTAGCCGCATCGATCAGGTGGCTTTCACTGGTCTGGTGGTCATGGGCGCTGATCACGATATAGCGCCCGCTTTGCACAGTCCCCACACCCACAAAGAAGCCAGGGTCCGCTTCTTCATAAACACAAATGTCATTTGCCGGGTCTTCCCCCAACCGGTGGCGGAACACTTTGCTGGGGCGATGGCTCTCATCAACCCGCACATAAAAGAAAGTGGCGTTGTCGAGCGCCCAGGCTGCACCGCCACTGGTGTCAGGGATGGTGTCTGCGAGGTCAGCCCCCGACTCAACATCGCGGATCTTGAGCGTGAAATATTCCGAGCCTTTAACGTCGCTGCTCCACGCGAACAGAGCATCATCGGGACTGCGCGCTGCGCCGCCTATCTTGAAATAGGCTTCTGCTTCGGCCTCCTTGTTCCCATCAAGGATGATGGTCTCAGGCTGGTCACCTGTACGGGGCTTCCGACAGAAGAGCGGATGCTGCGACCCGGTTTCATATTTAGAATAATAGAGCCAGTCCCCATGAGGGGCAGGGACAGAGCTGTCATCTTCTTTTATCCGCCCTTTGATTTCCTCAAAGAGGGACGTGCGAAGATCCTCAAGCGGTTCGAAGGCCGCATCCGCATAGGTGTTTTCCGCTTCCAGGTAAGCCCGAATATCTGGCTGCAGGACGCTTGGGTCCTTCATCAGCGTTTGCCAATCCGGGTCCCTGAGCCAGTCATAAGGGTCAGAACGAGTAATGCCGTGCCGTGTGTCTGTAACGGAGCGCTCATCGGCGATAGGCGTGGTCGGAGGAAGCGAGAGAGGCATGACGGTCTTTCAAGTGTAAAAAAGCCTCCGGCAGGGGCACCCGCCGAAGGCTTCATAACATAGGGATGAAACGCCTATTCGAAAAGAAGCGTGATCGTTTCAGCGATCAGTGCTGGACGTTCCTGGCCTTCAATTTCGATCGACACTTCATTGATGATCTGTGTGCCGCCGCTTTTCGGCGCTGTGTCTTTGAGCGTCAGGCGCCCACGCACTCGTGAACCGACAGGCACCATGTTGGTGAAGCGGACGCTGTTAGAGCCATAATTGATACCGCGTGTAACGCTTTTCACGCCGCTGATTTCACCCATCAGCTTTGGCAGCAGGGAGAGAGTGAGGTAACCGTGAGCAATAGTAGGCATGCCCAGCTCTTTTTGGGTCCGTTCAGGATCAATATGGATCCACTGATGATCGCCCGTTGCCTCGGCAAACATATTGATCCGCTCCTGGTCGATATCGACCCAGTCGCTGACGCCGATTTCTTTTCCTTTTTCCGCCGCGTAATCAGCAACGGTGTCAAACATGCGCATAAAAATGCCTCCAGTTGTGTTTTGGATATTGGGGAGTGATCCCTGAGAAAGTTGGGCTAAAGGTAACGGCCTCGTTCGAGAATCTCCAAGACATAATCGCGATAGGAAACGCCAAGTTCCTGTGCTTTTTTGAACCGCCGCAGCGCGGTTTCCTGGCTGGGCCCTGCCCAGGCCGCTGAATGGGCTTCTTTCATCTGGCGGCGCTCCAATCGGTCCCAATCAAAAAGCCCCGGCCCTAGATTATGTCCAATCATCGGGTGAAATGGGATCACATAGCCCAGAAACTCTAGCCGTTCTGTCTGTTGTGACCGCATTTTGGCCAGTCGTTCTCCTGGCTTTGCGCGGCGTTTTCTGACAGGGCGGGCGGCGAGCATCTAGTGGAGCTCCAATCTTAGAGGGAAAGGCGAATGCGGACGCGTCGGTCTTCACCCGCCTCCCAGGTGAGGTCTTCAAGCCAGCCCCAGGTCTCACCCTCTGGCTCAATCGCTATGCGACCACGCTCCCAGCCCAGGCGCCTGAGCTCTGCAGCAACAGCTTCTGAACGCCCTCTGGCCAGCGCAGCGTTTGACGCCGGGTTGCCTGTCTTGCTGGCTTTGCCGAAAAGGCAGATTTGCGCGGCATGCTGTCCATCTGCACGCTCATACACTTCGCGGATGATCGCTTTGTCTTCATTGTCCAGCGCCGTAGAGCCGGTATCAAAGTAGACGAAAAACTCGCGGTCGAATTTGCCACCCACGCCCTGATTACTGCCGCACTGCTTGCCGGACGAATGAGTTTCAACGGCCTGAGAAGGCATCGCGAAGGCCGCGGCTAGGATTACGGTGGTGCTAAGAAGTGCTGGACGAAGAAAAGACATGGATGACCTTTGGTTTCGAACGTACCCCGTTCGTAAGCAATTCTAGCCTGATTTTTGGCTAATTTAAAGGTCTCCCGCCCGTTGTCTCACGGCGCGTTCCAACTCGTGGAGGGGGCCTTCTGCCAGTCCAAATTCGTTGAGGTGCGCGATTGTACGGTAGAGATAGTCTCTATTCGTCCCAATATCGCCCTCTGCGCTCGCCATGCGACGCACAGCCTTCTTTAACGGAATGCGCCCGGCATAGCGCTTGCTTTCTCGGTTGGCGACGAAAGTAAGCCCCTGGACCCGTTTCGATCCCATCTGCAACTGAACCACCTTGGGGACATATCCTGTTCCCACCATCTCGCGCAGCCAGAGGATCTCTGTTTCGCTTTCCACATGCTCCGGCGCGATGCGATGGGCAAGGCCGACACAAGAACCGCCAGTATCAAGCCCCAACATGAGGCCAGGCTTTTTGGGGCTGCCGCGGCCTATGACCAGATGCAGGCAGAAGGCGCGGTGATATCCAAAAAGCGTTGACCGCGCGGTTTGCGCGACATGAATGGCCGGGTTCCACATGAGCGAGCCATAGCCAAACACCCAGAGGCTCTGATTTTTGCGACGGCCCGACAGAAAAGCCTGTCGGGATGCTTCACGTTCTTCGTGGGAGATGAGCGAATAGTTCGGCAGGCTGGCGACCTGGCGCTCCAATCGATCGATAAAGGCCGGCGTAATATCTTCACGGCGAATGGTCCCATCGCCCGGAAGAGAACCCGGGCGACGGGATGAATTGCGTGCCTGTTGATCAGACGATTTTCGAGTCATGATTGCCCCAATAGCGATCTCGCACGAGACGCTTGTAGAGCTTACCGGTTGGGTGCCGCGGAAGTTCTTCATCAAAATCGACAGACCGCGGACATTTAATTGGCGCCAACTGCTCTTTGCAGTAGTCCATCAATTCTGCTTCTAGGTCAGGGCCAGCTTCGTTCCAGTCAACTGGTTGCACGACCGCCTTGACCTCTTCACCAAAATCTTCATTGGGCACGCCGATGACAGCAACGTCGGCGACCTTTGGATGGGTGATGAGAACATTCTCTGCTTCCTGCGGGTAGATATTCACCCCGCCGGAAATGATCATGAACGCTTTGCGGTCTGTGAGGTAGAGATAGCCGTCTTCATCGACACGCCCCACATCGCCCAATGTGGACCAGCCGCGTTTGGACGGGTGACGGGAGTCTTTCGTCTTGTCTGGGTCGTTGTGATACTCGAACATGTCGTCCGGGTTCGCATCTTCGGCAGGTGCAAAATAAATTGTACCTGCTTCACCAACGGGCAGTTCATTGCCATCTTCATCGCAAATGTGAACAGACCCAAGCAGCGGTTTGCCGACGGAACCTTTATGCTCAAGCCACTCTTCGGAGTTAAGCTGGCAGAATCCATTGCCTTCAGAGCCAGCGTAATACTCATATATGACAGGGCCCCACCATTCGATCATCTGTTGTTTGACCGGGACCGGGCAGGGCGCCGCGGCATGGATAGCCACTTTATGCGTTGAGAGGTCATATACCCGAAGCTCTTCCTGAGGCATCTTCAGCATGCGCACAAACATCGTGGGAACCCACTGCGAGTGGGTGATCTTGTGTTTTTCAATGAGCTTGAGCGACGCTTCTGGATCGAAATGATCCATCACGATACATGTGCCGCCAATGCGCTGAACCGACATGTTGTAGCGCAGCGGAGCTGCGTGATAGAGCGGTGCAGGCGAGAGATACATCGTCTCTTCCGTCATGCCGTAGAGCAATGTCACCAGATTGAGCAGGCCTTCGCCTTCATCAATCGGTCCCCCTGACAACTTCCGGCGAATACCTTTTGGGCGTCCTGTCGTACCAGAGGAGTAGAGCATGTCCGTGCCAGCTGTCTCATCAGCAATGCGGTCCGTCGGCATCCCGTTACGGGCTTCTTCATAGCTCTCATAGCCATCATCTTTGCCGTTGATCATGAAACGCTTTTGCACGCCCTTCATGAGCCCCTGGCCGACAAGTTCATTCGCGACAGCACCGATTGCGCTTGAGGTGAAAAAGAGCTTCGCGCCGCAATCGCTCACAATATAGTCGACCTCCGGAGCAGTCAGCCGCGAAGAAATCGCTGTGAAGTAAAGACCGGCCCGTTGGGCTGCCCAGCAGAGTTCTAGAAAGCGCGCATTGTTTTCCATGAAAATGGCGATCGCATCGCCTGTTTTCAGGCCTTCAGCGCGGAACAATTGTGCGGCCTGGTTGGTGCGGTCTTCCAGTTCGCCATAGGTCACAACTTCCCCGGTCGCCGCCATAATGTAGGCAGGCTTATCAGGGTTTTTGGCGGCGTGGTGGCATGGGTGGAACATTTAGGTCATCTCCCGGCGTGTCTTTATTGGTCTCGCCAGCCTTTATGCTGGCGTATGCGCAGGCTTTTCCAGAGCGGGATCAGGAAAAGTGTACGCGGTTTTCCGTCCGATCCCGCTCAAGTCTGTTTAAACCGATCATGTATATCGTTTTTAGGTGAAGTCACATAATAACGATCATGATCTAGTGCAGCCTTGTCGCGAAGGCTGTTATATCAGATGCAGACATTTATGCACCGCTGAATTCGCGAGGGATCTGCGATTTGCCCGTCTCCAAGGGTGACGCAGGGGAAACATATCCCTCGACAGTTACGGGTTTGAACAGGGAGAAAAACATGAGCTACGAGACAATCAAATATGAGGTCGAGGACAATATCCTGACCATCACATTGCATCGCCCGGAGAAGATGAATGCCTTCACCGGTCAGATGATGCTGGACATGATTGACGCGTTTGACCGCGCAGATGCCGATGACGACGTCCGTGCAATCATCATCACCGGCGAAGGTAAAGCCTTCTGCGCTGGCGCAGACCTTTCTGCTGGTGCCAAGACATTTGACTATGAAAAGCGTGACGACCGGCCCGACAAAGGTGGCTCTGCAGCAACGGCCGATGGTGAAATCGATTGGAGCCACCCGTCTGTACGTGACGGCGGCGGACGTCTCACACTGCGTATTTATGAAAGCCTGAAGCCTGTTATCGGCGCGATCAATGGCGCGGCTGTCGGTATCGGTGTCACCATGCAGCTGCCTATGGACATTCGCCTGGCATCAGAGAAGGCACGTTTTGGTTTCGTGTTCGCGCGTCGCGGCATTGTACCAGAAGCCTGTTCCAGCTGGTTCCTGCCCCGCGTTGTTGGCGTCAGCCAGGCGCTGGAGTGGATCTATTCCGGTAAGGTGTTCGACGCACAAGAAGCGCTTCGCGGCGGCCTGGTGCGTGAGGTTCTGCCGGAAGATGAGCTCCTGCCGAAGGCGCGTGAAATCGCTCGCGAGATTGCCGACAACACAGCGCCAGTGTCGATTGCGTTGTCGCGTCAGCTGATATGGCGCATGGCCGGCGCAGACCATCCAATGGAAGCCCACAAGATGGACAGCCGCTCCATCTTCTCCCGTGGCGCGTCGGCGGACGCAAAGGAGGGTGTTATGTCCTTCCTGGAAAAACGTCCGGCGACCTATCCCTGCAAAGTGTCAGAAGACATGCCTGTCTTCTTCCCTTGGTGGGACGAACGCGAATACGAATAGAGCCTATTCCTGAAAAGTTGCAGACTTTTCAGACAAGAATATGCGAAGTCACATCGCAAAAATCTGGTCAGGCTGCTTTTGCGGCCTGGCCGGTTCCTGCTTCTATCTTCCACATATTGGTGAAAAAGAAGATGAGGAGCCACAGCACGACCATGCAGGACGATGGCACAAGCACAGCATTGAGTGGCCCCAGGGCCTCAATGACGAAACCTGCGCCAAACGCGCCAATAGGTCCGCCCCCCATCATGCCCAGCTGAAAGACAGACAGAACCCGCGCCCGGTGGCTGTCCACAGCGGCAATTTGCACGATCGAGCGTGATTGGCTCATGGACACACCTGACGACAGGCCCCAGCAAAGGGCCAGCGTAAATACCGCCCAAAGGGGCGGGTGGAAATGCACAAACACCATCATGATCGAGCCGGAACACATGGCGAGCATGATGGCGCGGCCCTGGCGTTTGATCGGTCGCAAACGCGTCTGCACCATCGATGACACACCGATCCCGCCGAAGAAGCAGATATTGATGAAGGCGATCTCGAATGAATCCCCTCCATAGATATCGCGGATGAGGATCGGGAAGAGCACCATAAAGACGCCGATATAGAGAATGCCGGCGAAAAACATCATCAGGATGACGGATCGCAGATCTTCGTTCTGCCAGACAATATCAATACCCTCGCGGATCTGACTGAGCTGTGACGGCCTGTCCTCGTCAGCGGCATGGGTGACGGTTGGCGGTGCTTTTGGCAGACGCATGGTTGTTACAGCTGCGACGATAAGCGAAGCCGATTGCGCTGCCATTAGAGGAACGGCCCCCACGACTGTTGCGAGCCCGCCAATAAGCAGGCCGACAACCTGTGACATGAACTGCGCACCAGTCGCCATCGAGACCGCTTGCTGGATATTTCCACCAAGACTTGAATTGGCGACCCTGTTCAGAAGGGAGTCGCGCGCGGGCATGGTGAATGCACCAAGCGCCGCCAGAACAATCGCGTAGCCAATCAGGACTTCGTAGCTCAGATATCCAGCAAGGTAGAGCAAGGCGAGGGCGATCGGCGCTACGCCCGCCGCAAGTTGCAGGCGCATCAGATATCGACGTAATTCTTTTCTGTCTGCGGTTGCACCGCCAAACAGGCCCAGAATGAGCATAGGCAGCATGGCGAACATTTGCGCCACGCCGGTGAGCGCTGCGCTTTCGTTCAGGACAAAGACAAGCAACCAGGGAAAAAGAACCGTCTGTACGCCGCCTGAGAAAAAGTAAGCAGAGACGCCGCCCATATACCAATGCAGGTCAGATCGCCCATGCTGCTCAGATTGATTGCGGGTTTCTGTCGACACGGGGGATTCCTTAGGCACGAACACTCTTCAAGGCCTATGCTGAATGGACGTTCAGCGCAAGGCTCAGCGACTTCTTACAGATGAACAGTCAGTCTGCCGCTGCGGAAACGACGGGTGAGCGCAAACTCCAGATGGGGCTGACCAGGCATGCCAGCAACAGCATCACCACCATGCCCGCAGCCGGCAGCAGCACAGCATTCTGCGGCCCCCACAATTCGATCAGGAACCCTGAAATGAGAGCGCCGATGGGTCCGCCACCAAGCACCCCCATCTGGAAGACAGCAAGAATGCGGCCGCGATGACTGGCAGGCGCTGATTCTTGAATGATGGTGCGGTTCATGGTCATGGCGACGCCACCCCCGCAGCCCCATGCAAAGGTTGCCAGCGACAGGGCCCAGAAAGTGGGGACGAAACCAAAAGACGCCATCACAAAAGCACCGAAACCCAGAGCCAGAACAAGAGCGCGTCCCTGGCGTTCAATCCCGCCTATGCGGCCAATGAGCATCGCGGTGAAAACAATGCCGCACATCATGAAGATGTTCACGATCGCAATATCGCGCGCAAGATTTTCACCCGCATCGAATACATCCCGCACGATGAACGGCAGGACTACCTGAGCGGTTCCAAAAAACAAAACGCCAATGCCAAACACCATCGCTGTAGGTGTGAGGAGGCGCGGGTCACGTGCAACTTCTCGAAACCCGTCAATGATCGCTGCAAGAGACGGCGCAGTGGCACCTTCAGGTTTGTGGGTCGGCAGGCGAAGGGCGAGCAAAGCACCGGTCCACAAGAGAGCGATTTGAGAGAGGAAAATAACCGCAATACCGATATAGGGTTCAAGGGCGGCAAGTCCGAAGCCCAGCATTTGCGCACCGAACTGACAGATGGTTGCAATCATCACGGCTTTTTGGATTTTCCCGTCAGCGATATGAGTGAGCAGAGAGTCGCGCGCCGGAATAATAAAGGCACCTGCGACGCCCATGGCGAGCGCATAGATGATCAGGACTTCATAGGTGAGCGCGCCCATAAGATGCGCGATCAAAATACCAAGGGCTGGGAGGCCTGAGAGGAAATGCACCAGGATCAATATCCGGCGCCCATCCACATGGTCCGCGGTCGCGCCGCCGACCATGATCAGCAACATGGTCGGAAGAAAGAGGGCCATCATGGCAAAGCCGAGTTCAGCCGGCCCCAAAGCCAACTGTCCGGTGACCAGGAACGGAAACAGCACCGTTTGAATGCCAATGGCGCCAAACCAGGTGACAAGGCCGCCGAAATAGAGGTTCATCGGGCGCATTGCATCCTGTCCTTTCCGGATCTTATTCAGGTGGCGTCGTGGGCATGAAGTGTCCACAGACGAGATTTTAGCATAAGGTATGCCAAAACCAGTGTCATCCCGATGACGGAAAACCACATCGTGTTATGTGGGCCAATAAGGTCAGCAAGGACGCCCATAATGAGCGAGCCCAAGGGTGCCCCTCCAGCGAAACCTAGCTGGAAGATTGACAATGCTCGTCCGCGGAAGGCCTCTTCTGCTTCTGACTGAACAATTGTTCTACCCAGCACCATGACGCAGCCGGCTCCGAGTCCCCACGCAAAGGCCAGAAGGCAGAAGACCCAATAGGGTGGCTCAAATGTATATCCAAAGACAACGAGGACGCCCAGGAAGAGGGCAATCATAACGCCGCGTCCGCGGCGCGTGACGTGTCCAAACCGAAGGAGAAAGAGAGTCGAGATGATGGTGGCGCCCCAAAAGAATATGTTCGCCACACCAAGTTCGAGGGCGTCATCTCCTGGGTAGAAGTCCCGAACAATTAGGGGGAAGAGAACCAGTATCGCTCCGACGTAAAAAACGCCGACGGCAAACATGGCCGCGACCACGGGCGCGAGTACATCTGATTTCATCACATAAGTGAGGCCATCTTTCATCGCTTGCAAACGGGACGCGTGGACAGTGTCATCGCCTTTTTTCTTGGGCAGCTGACGCGCGGCGAGGCCCCCGGCAAGAATGACAAGTGATTGGATTGCGAAGAGAAGAGCAAACCCGACTTTGCTGGCGAATATCGCAAGGCTCATTCCTGCGAGCTGCGTGGTTTGTTGAACTGCCAGGGCGAGAGTAACTGCTTTCTGCACGTTTGATCCGGCAACACGCGTGAGTGTTGCGTCACGTGCTGGCATGGCAAAAGCCGTCGCTGTGCCCATGCACAATCCATACGCAACCAAAAGCTCAAAACTCAAAAAATCAAGGTTGAGGGCCGACGCAAGAGCAAGGGGCGGGAGCGCGGCAAATAGGTGGATGCGAAACAATATCGTCCGTGGGTCGCCCCGGTCTGCTGTAGCACCTCCAAGGAGCATGAACAGAAGCGCAGGCATGGAGAGGGCCACTTGAGCAATGCCGAGCCGGGTACCTGTTTCGTTTAGAACGTTGGTGACAAGAATGGGAAACAAGACAAACTGCAAGCCGACGCTGGAGAACCAGGTGGCTTGTCCCGCCATGTACCAGCCCAACTGTCTTTGCAGTGATCTTTGTACGTCGCTCTCCGCCATGTGCACGAACTCCCCGCCTGGCGCTGCCTGACTTAGGTGTGGGCCCGCGCTCCCCCGCCAATATTAAAGCATGAAAAGGCATTTAGTAGCTTTTGATTCGCAACCAAACACTCCCGCCGGCAATGGATATGTCCGGACGGGCGTCTTGGGTCGATGCCGCTACACTGTGGCTTTGACCATCGCATCATAATGGTGAACGGCGCTGGGTCTGTCTGAGTGGAGCGCAGCCATAATTGCCTCAGCGACTGTCTTCGCGTCTATGCCCCGGTATTTCCTAAAAGGTCCCTGTAGTCCGAGGTTGAGGAGGGGGGTGAGGGTGGCCGCCAATTGCTCAGCGGGGCGAGATTCAGCGCGCTCTCCCAGCAAAACACCGGGCTGGAAGATATGGGTGGAGGCAAAGCCCAGATCGCGTATCGCTGTCTCGGTTTCGCCCTTTACTCTGGAATAAAAGATGGGCGACCTCGGGTCCGCGCCAACCGCAGAAACCAGAGCGAACTTTGAGGCGCCTGCGGCGAGCGCTGCGCGGGCAAAAGCTGTTTCATACTCATAGTCCACTTTGCGGAAGGCTTCTTTACTGCCCGCTTTTTTGA
Organism: uncultured Parvibaculaceae bacterium; assembly: GCA_965283695.1. GTDB lineage: Bacteria > Pseudomonadota > Alphaproteobacteria > Parvibaculales > Parvibaculaceae > Mf105b01. The sequence goes on from CBDIPP010000002.1 coordinate 280,594, forward strand.
TGGTGGTACCCAACGCACAATAGGCTTCGTCGACCCGAATACCTGATTGGCTTACGGCGATTTCCAGCTGATCAAAATCAGCCACAAGATTGCTCAGCTTATCGTGTGTGCGATCAAGCGGGCGGCGCGTAAGCGCAATTACCTTTTCATGGGATGGGGACGTGAGGAGAAGGTCAATCAGATGACCACCGATAAGGCCGGTGGCACCTGTAATCAGCGCGGTTGATTTGGTCATACAAAAAGCCTCCGGAAATTGGGATAGCGTGTCACCGGGGCGTCGGTCCGGTATATCGCGCGCGGGGGCGGATAAGGCCCGGGCGCATTTGTTGTTCAATAGCATGGGCGATTAAGCCAGCAGTTCGGCCAAGCGCAAAGAGAGACAGCGCCGCGCCTCGGGGAAGGTCGTAGGTCACGCAAAGAGCCGCCAATGCCAGATCAATATTGGGTTTGATGCCAGCAGAACTCTTCATGGTTTCAATGACCTGGCTCATCTGCGCAAACGTCTTGGTATCCCCACGGTGCTCCGCCATGAGGCGCATCAGGACTTTTGCCCGCGGGTCCCCATTTGGGTAGAGCCAGTGGGAGAAGCCCGGCATAGGTTCCTGATCTCGCAAACGCTGGCGGACACTCTCTGCTGGATTGTCGCTTTCGGCCAGGTCATGCAACAGATTTTCTGTGCGTCGCGAAATGCCGCCATGTTTGGAGCCCTGAAGTGCTGCCATGCCTGCCATCACGGCTCCATAGAGTGTGGTGCCTGCGGCAGCTGTCGTGCGCGCGGTAAAGGCCGACGCATTCAATTCATGATCCGCACAAAGAACAAGTGCGGCGCGAATAGCATCCGCCGTTGTCGCATCAGTGCCCCACGCCTGTTGCAGCTGCAGATGAACTGGGTCAGCAGAGGATGCCTGACCGGCAATGGTCGCAGCAACCAAGCGGACAATCTTGACGCCGGTCGCAGCCAGCCCTTCCGGCGTTGTGTTGAAAAGAGTTGTGTCGAGCGTCCCGGCGATAGGGAGCGCCGTGAGGGCCCGGTCTACCGGCGGAAGGTTGCCTGGAATGTCCGGGAGTTCAGGCGGCAGGACATCGTCCTGAAAGGGATCGCTGGCGCAATCCCAGAGCAGGGTGGCGATGCTCTCTAGGGAACTGTGCGCTGCAAGCTCTGTAACATCTGATCCGCGATAATAGAGACGCCCGTCCGCAATAAGGGTAATCGCGGAATCAAGGAGCGGTTGCCCTGAATTGAGCGTGTAGCCCGCATCTCCCGGAGGCACGCGGGCTTCATCCACCTTGGATGTGCGCCGGTCTTTGAGGCCCCGCACATCTTCTGCCCGATAGCGACGGGCGCGGGAGTTTGGCACAGGTTCTGAGCGAATAAGGTCCCGGCTCACATAGGCATAAAGGGTCGGCAGGCTCACCCCCAATTCAGCCGCAGCTTCCTTGGCGTTTAGATAAAGAGCCTCTTCCTCAGGTGGTGTGTTTACCAAGTTATTCATATATTGATTAGCTTAATCAAGATTGACCATGTCCGCAAGTCTAATCATGTTGCACTGCAGAAAGAAGAGGCGGCAGGCCACCGAGCAAGAAGTGCTCTCAAGCTGAAAACCCCCTCAAGCTGAAAGAAGGAGAAGCACATGAGCAAGAACGAAGAGACCAAAGCGTCAAAGGGCGTAGCTGGCGGCCTCGAAGGCATTGTGGCGGCGGAGACTGCCTTGAGCCGGGTCGACGGAGCAGCAGGTCGCTTGATCATTGCCGGGCGCGATCTGCCGGATCTTGCAGAGTCACTGGGTTTCGAGGGCGTCACAGCCGCACTCTGGTCGACTGCGGGCACGCCATGCAGCGCAGAGGAGGCACGGAAAGCCCTGGGGCAGGCCCGTGTTGAGGCGTTCGATCTTGTGCCAGCACTTCTCGAAGCCGGCAAAGGCCTCACAATTACCGAAGCGCTCCGAGTTGGATTGAGCCTGTTGCCAGATACCCATGCAACCGACGCCCATGTGCGGTTGGTGGCTTCCATGCCGGTCTTTGTGGCGGCTCTTGCTCGCGCAGCCGATGGCAAGACGCCGATTGAACCGACTGCCGCGCGCGCCCACGCAGAAGACTACCTGTGCATGTTGCATGGCGAAAAACCAGCCGCGGATGCCGTCGATGCGATGGACAAATATCTGGTGACGGTGAGCGACCATGGCATGAACGCGTCCACCTTCACCGCGCGTGTCGTTGCGTCAACTGCTGCAGAGCAGGTGTCGTCGGTCCTGGCAGCACTCTGTGCCCTGAAAGGCCCGCTCCATGGTGGTGCACCTGGTCCCGTCTTGGACATGCTGGATGATATCGGCGGCGCCCAAAACATTGAGCCCTGGCTGCGTGAAGCAGTGATGGCAGGCGACCGGCTGATGGGATTTGGTCATCGGGTCTACCGGGTGCGCGATCCGCGCGCAGATGTGCTTGGTGTTGCGATTAAAAGTCTCAAAGGCGTCGAAGAGCGCACAGCCTTTGCAAGACAAGTTGAAGCTACCGCGAAGGCAGTCCTCAAAGAACTGAAACCCCACCGACCTCTCGACACGAATGTTGAGTTCTATACAGCACTGTTGCTTGAGGCGTTGGCAATCCCACGTGATGCCTTCACACCAACCTTTGCCGTTGGACGTGTGGCAGGCTGGACGGCACATATTATGGAGCAGGAGGCGATAGGCCGCCTAATCCGGCCGTCAGCGCGCTATGTGGGCAAACTGCCGGACGACCTGGAAGTCGCGTAACTGGAGACTAACGAAGTCGCTCCCGTTAGCACGGGTCGATGGAATCAAACGCTCGTTGGATGAGCCGGATGGCTGGCTCATCCAACAATTCCGGGTGCCACTCGCCAAAGCGGACAATCTGCCGCTCCAGCTGTTCGTAGGTTGCAGCCCGCGGCACGAGCGCACATTGAAAGCGGTCGGCCTCGTCGTTTGGGTGTATTTTCCGTGTTCCCTCATTTACCTGCATTGCATGCAGGCTGGCAAAGAACCCGCTGACATATTGACGACAATAGCGGGCTTTCCCGGCGATGCGTTCACCTGGGCGTTCTAGTTCCTGATCAATGGCCTGCTGGCAGAAATTTTGTAAGTCGCGCCCTGTTTCAACCCGTATTCGTGCGTCGGCCAGATCGAAGGGAGCTGAGATACCTATGGCTATTGCGGCGACCAGCCACAATCGAAAGAACCGGCCGGGATGGCCTGGATTTATTCCTCGAAATCTGTCCATCGCTCCCACAGGCCTTCAGCGCATTCGCGAGATGTCATTTGGCTCGTGACCAATCGCATGGGTCTTTCAGCAATGCTCCCCAATGTGTCTTCAGCCATCTCTTGAGCGAGCGCGCGACACGGATCAAGGGTGCTGTAGGTTCCGTAGAACACGCCCCCTATGGCAATCGCCAGCAGAGCCAGGCCGCTGATTATAGTTCGCATTTTCTTCCCCCCCAAAGAAAGACCCGCTTTGTGAAAGCCTGCCTGTTTGACACAGGCATCTTCAATCACTCGGGTCTCAAATCCTAATAGTCGATACCGGTCGTTTCATTGCCCTCATTAAGGATCGACCGATCATCAAATCGAGAGCGACCGCCACCACATGATCCGTACCCGTCTCCCCAACCAGTACGGTAAGCAGCTTCACTCTCATAAAGGGCTTTGTTGCGGTGGATCGTTTCGTCAAAGCCAGACACTTGAGTGTGAGATGACTGACACCCATCTGCATGCCCAGCCTTATAGACGGGGTTCTGCAGAAGTTGAGGGTCCCGCTCGAAAGCACAAGCAGCCAAGCCTAAGGCAGCTCCCAACAAAACAATTACAGACAGCGGTTTCACGCGACGCACGATCATAACAAGTCTCTTTCACTATGGTCGGCGCCGAAATGCCAACCGGCCCGCGGTTGCTCCGCGAATGCGAGAGGTTATCGGACTTTGGGGATCGACGCCAATCTGCAGATGGGAGCGAATGCGAAGGGTGATATTCACACCATTTTAAGCCTCAAATGGTTGCATGGGCGTTGAATTAGGCTGCCAATTTGGGGATTTGCATCGTGCCTGCGACACCGGAAACAAATGACGTCTTTGAGGCCGCTGCTGCCTCGCTGATGGGTGCAGAACCTCAGGGCCACGACCAGTTGATCCGTCGCCTTGCCGACTTTCTGCTTGCCGGCGGCAGCCAGTTGGCGCCGAACGAATTGGTCTTGGCGGAAACGGCGCTGGTTGATTTACTGCCATTCACTGGTGCTGAATTTAAACGGCGTCTTGCCGAGCGGGTCTCACCTCTTGAAACGGCGCCGAACGTTCTTCTTTCAGCATTGCTTGCTGAGCCATTTGAGGTCTGTGAACCGATTTTGGCGGAAGGGCTTTGTCTGACCAATTGCGACCTTGTCCGTGTGGCAGAAGAGACCGAAGAACGTCATAGACTTTGTATTGCTGGTCGGCTTGAGCTGTCCCGTGTCGTTTGTGACGCACTTGTGACCCGCGGCGAACCTGAGGTGCTATCCCGCCTTATCGCAAACAAAGGGGCGATGCTGTCAACTCGGGCGCTCGAAGCAATGGTGCGGCGTTCTTCCGCAAAGCCAGAATTGATCCGGCCTCTCCTGCAGCGTTATGAACTGACTCCTTGGCTTGCCCATCTCATGTTCTTCTGGGCCGATGGCGAGGAGCGCGCCCTGATACTAAAGCGCTTCCCGGTTGACAGGCGCAGTGTTTCGGAGGCCCTCGCAGACGCAGTTGATATTGCCGACCTTTTGCAATCGAGCGATCCGGCATTGCACGAGACCTATCGGTTGCTCCGCCGAGCAGAACGCATATCGGAAGGCGCGCAGCTTCGCCTCATGTCGGGGGTTGCAGAAGAATCCGCGCAAGGGGCGCTGGCTACTTCAGCAGGGATTTCTTCGACAACAGCGGCATGGATCCTCGGAGATCCTGGCGGCGAACCACTGGCCGTCGTGGGCAAAGCGATGGGTCTATCCCGTGATGGATTTCAGCAGGTTGCGTTGGCGCTGAGCGCGGCGCGCCCCGGCGGTGCCCTCAGCGAAAACGAAATGGAACGGACGATTGCGCTGTTTGACAGCGTGACCATGGACCGGGCCGACTCCATTCTGCACTTCTGGGATCGCATTGTCGCTTCTGAGACGTTCGCCTAAGAGACGCTCTCTCTAAGTGGCGCCACCAGACTGGTTTATCGGGGCCCGAAATGCACTCAGGGTGACAACTTTCTCCAGATCAGCGCGGGTCGAGCGGGCGGTCTCAATAATATCGCCCTCAGCGCGGTCGATCAGGTCGAGGATCTCTTCCACCCCTTCTAGCACCTGAGGTAGCCAGTCAGACTGCTCTACGTTCTCAGTGAGCATCTGTTCCGCATCTATCGCGAGTGTGGCCGCCGCCTGTCGCACTGCGCCGGTGCTGAAATCACCTGGACCGACAATCAGACCCTCAATAAAGCGAATCTGTGCGCGGATATCGTTGATACGCGCGGCCTGTTCGCGGCTCACCCGTTCATCGTCATCGGCGATGGGTGCAAGGTCATCAAGCGGCAGCCCGAGACAGTGGCCAATCGCCGTCATGGTTCGGAACGTGCCGTCTTTCTTGCCGGTCTCGATTTCTGAGAGATAGGCCGGGCTGATCCCGGCCGCTCTTGCAAGCTCAACACCTTTAAGGCCGCGATGTTCGCGCCAGACCCGAACCGGATTCTCTCCGTCAGCGATCCGGTGCACGACCTCTGCCGGAATAAGGTCCGCTCGGTCACCCAGAAGGGCTTCATTGGCTGCTTTGATATCGACAATATCCTCAGCGGCGCGTTTGAGCCTTTCATATTCAACAACTGGGACAAGAGCGTAGAGTGCTTCTCCGCCTGGTCCATAAACCAGCTGCGGCTCAGAAGACCGGCTGTCCTGTTTCAATGAAGAACTCATGGGGGAGTGTCCTTTGCTTGGGGCGGGAAGCCGGCATCTGTGATGGCCAGCACAGTCAGCGCGCTTCCATTGCGTTCAAAAACAAACCGCAAGCCATCATCAAGTCGCCGGGTACGCCGCGACCCGGTAAGCATTTCGTCATTGCTGTCGTCGCTTCGCATGGACATGAGAGCGTCCTTCAGCTGTGACCGGTGATGTTTCGTAAGGCGTGACATTTGATGGAAGGCACTACGGCTATAGGCAATGCCATGGGCATTCTCTGCGCCGCCAAAATAGGCCACATTTTCCATCGTCAATATCCCTGAGTTCGCCCTGGGCACATGTCGCACATGCGCTTGGCAATCCTCGCCACCTGTCAGACAAAATACGCCGATTCGCTCGCGCAGGGCGAATTCTTAACGGATGTTCTTTTCGCTGGGCTCTCTTTCGGTCATCATGGTCTCAACCGAAACAGGAGACGCCGACGTCCCACCCAAGCGGATCAAGGCAAATGGGGAGGAAAACCATGTCTGCAGAGCCAATCGATCAGGTCATTGAGCTATTGAAACAGGCTGATATGGGCCGTGAAGGCCTATCTTTGGAAGACCGTCGGGCGTCCATGGATGCAATGTCGGCTGCCTTTGGCGAACCGCAGGGGGTCAGCCGGGACAATATTGTGCTTGCTGGTCGTCCCGCGCAGGTCTTTAAGCCCGAAGGCAAAGAGCCTGAGCACACATTGCTTTATTTCCATGGCGGCGGATATGTCATGGGTTCACCAAACTCCCATGCAAACCTCACCGCACGGTTCGCAACTGCCGCAGATGCCCGGGTCATCAGCTTTGACTATCGTCTGGCGCCTGAAAATCCATTCCCAGCTGCCATTGAAGATGGTGTTGCCGCCTACAAGGCATTGCTGGACGAAGGTGTTTCTCCAGCCAAACTTGCCGTCGGAGGAGACTCTGCCGGTGGTGGGCTGACCTTTGCCACCTTACTCAAAGCACGGGACATGGGACTGCCGATGCCAGCAGCCGCAATTGGCCTCAGCCCATGGACTGATCTCACGGGACGGTCGGAAACCTACAAGACCCGTGCGGACGCCGATCCAATGATTGAGCCTGCAGGCATTGTCCAGACCGGAGAGGAATATCTCGGTGGTGCATCGGCCGATGACCCGCTTGCCTCTCCACTACTGGCTGACCTCAAAGGCCTGCCGCCGCTCTTCTTGCAGGTGGGTGACGCAGAGGTGTTGCTGGATGACAGTCGGGAATTTGAGAAGAAGGCGAGGGCCGCAGGCGTGGACTGCAAGCTGGAAGTCTGGGACCGCATGATCCATGTCTGGCATGCCTTCTTCCCTATGTTGCCGGAAGGCGAACAGGCTATTGATGGCCTGGCGGCTTTTCTCAAGGTCAGATGGCGGCAGGAAGCAACTGCTCAGGCAATTTGACGAACTGATACCTCGCAAGATGCAAACTGGATGCGAAAAACCCTGCGCATTTTGTCGCACAACACAGAAAATTGATCCGGATCAAGGCCTCTTCTCTCAATCCGACAGATTGTCAGATCGAAGAGAAGGGGCCTATGGGACGTGCCCCTCCTCACTGACCGCACCGAGAGCGTGTGCATTACGAGGAGAAGACGATGAAAAAGTTAGGGGTGGTTACAAGTGCACTAGCCCTCGCATTGGGGCTCACAACGGGCGCTTTGGGTTTTTTTGGGAGTGCCGTTGAAGCGCGCGCAGAGGGGGGTGACAGCCCTTGGCTGATCCGCGTACGTGGCATTTACGTGTCGCCGGATGAGAGTGCATCGGTTACGGGCCTGGCAGGGTCTGTAGAGGCCGACGGCGCGCTGACACCGGAACTCGACATCACCTATTTCTTTACGGACAATATTGCGGCAGAACTCATTCTCGCCACGTCAAACCACGACATGTCCGCCACAGCGGGTGTTGATCTGGGCGACGTCTGGATCCTACCGCCAACGCTCCTGCTGCAATACCACTTCACACCCAAAGATCAATTCCGCCCCTATGTTGGTGCCGGGATCAACTACACGATCTTCTACGGTGAAGACAGCGGTGCGGTAGCATCCATCGACTATGAAGATGGCTTTGGATATGCGCTGCAGGCCGGTATGGACTATGACCTTGGCGATCAGTGGGTCTTCAATATTGATGTGAAGAAACTTTGGCTGAACACAGACGTCAGCATCAATGGTGGTGCGATCACTGCCGATGTGGATCTTGATCCTTGGATCTTCGGTGCCGGTTTCGGCTACCGTTTCTAAAGCGATCGCTCTCGACGAAAAGAAGCCCCGCTGGGAAACCTGCGGGGTTTTTCTATTAGCTGCGCCAGCGCAGTGTGATGGGTTCGATCGGGTTGACAAACTCGGTGCCGTCGTCGACCGACTTTGCCCATTCGGTTTTAAGTCGGTGATACCACTTTGCCTGCACATCTGAATCATTGATCAGCATGAGGCGCGGCTCAAACTTGAGACCCTTTTGTTGCAGGTTGACCATGTCCCGGTCCTGGCCGAGGAAGGCACGCATGAATTGCCGCGCAATGGGTTTTGCAAATGAGAGAAACGGCATCGTCCAATAGAATGTCTGCGTGATCTCTGTGCGGTTTTCATCCAACGGCGTGACCGTTGTCAGGCCGCACACCGTATTCTTACCGATCCTGATATGCTCAATGCGGATACCGGGGAGTTGGAATGAAATCTCCGTTACCGGTTTCCCACCTAGTACTTTGTACCCGGCTGAATTGGACGAGGGCGTATGCGCGACCATGGTGAACCCACGTGGGTTGGGGGCAAAGTCTTTCGCTTTCTCATGGATCGACTTTGACGACCGCCACCACCAGGCCTGGTGTACAAATGGTCCGTGTGCCGGGTCCATCAATCCAATCACCGCATGATCGATGTGGCAGTCAAAAATCATGGACTCGCGTATATTCGGCACCTTGTCGTCAAAGTCTGGCACCTGTGGCGGGTCCATCGTTGGGGCCGCATCTGGATGAGCATCGTCGGCAATGTAGACCCAGATGTTTCCCTGGACCTCGCGCACCGGATAGGAGCGCACCCTGATGCGCTCAATATCCATGTCCTGGTCGGGTACAAGCGAGGGAATTTCCGCACAATGCCCGTCAGGCCGGAACTTCCATCCATGATACGGGCACTCAATGGCGCTAGTACCACAACCGCTCGTCTGAGGAGAGAAGAGGGCGCCCGATGAAAGCGGCACGCCACGGTGTGGACAGATATCGCGCAGCGCAAACGGCGTGCCGTCAGCTTCGCGGCCGATAACAATCGGGTCGCCCAAGAGAACTTTATGCACCATCGCGCCGGGCGCCAGGCTTTCGCCCGGAACTGCAAAATACCAGATATCGCGTAAAAACATGTTTCTTTGGGCCCCAATCAACGCGCCGCCACCTGCCTTTCAAAATGCGAAAAAATACAGTTTTGTCAATGTTTTAGCTGGGTTTGAGACAAATTGTTCGTTTGATTTTCTGTTAACTCGTGGCTCCCTAGGGTGAGCTTCGCTGGTCACTGGTCACTGGCAGGTTTCGCTCGAAGGAGTGGTGTAATGTCGACGGAAATGTTTGTTCTGGTCTTCGCGGCTCAAAAGGGAGGTGTCGGGAAGACGACCCTCGCAGGTCATGTAGCAATCGCCGCCCATTTGGCGGGGGCAGGGCCGGTGGGTCTGATTGATACCGACCCTCAAGGCAGCTTGCAGAAATGGATGGAAGTCCGCTCTCTGGAGGGCCCCACCCTGTTTCAGTCCGAATATGGTGGTGTCGGCCCCGCCCTGCGCGAGGCCGCCCAGGCAGGCATGAGGCTCGCTATTGTCGATACGCCGCCAGCTGTGACCCGCGCGATCTCTGATGTTGTTTCCTACGCCGATATGGTCGTGGTGCCGACGCGTCCGAGCCCCCATGATTTGCGTGCCGTCGGACCAACAGTCGATATTGCCCAATGGCACGACAAGCCCTTGGTGTTTGTTGTGAACGCAGCAACCGCGCGGACCCGGATCACCGCCGATGCCGCTGTCGCCCTGTCCCAGCACGGTACGGTAGCGCCGGTGACGCTCCATCACCGGGTCGATTTTGCCGCAAGCATGATTGATGGACGCTCGGTGATGGAAACCAAACCCAATGGAAAGAGTGCAGCGGAAGTCGAAGCTTTGTGGGCCTATTTAGCTGACCGCATTGATCGCCTCCGTCCTGCTCAAAGCCAGGCTCCAACCGACGCGTTTGGCAGCCATGTCCCGAGCAATGTAAACGCGTTGGGCCGCCAGGCACCTGCATTTGGCCGCAGAGCCGGGCACTAATCCAATACCAAACACCCATTCCCCATGAGTACACTGCGCAGACCTACCTGCCTCGCAGTCAGGAGACCCAACAATGAGTGCCTCTAAACGGTCCATACCCCCGTCCCGCGCATCAGATGGATTTGCCACATTGACCGCCGATATGATGCAGCGCGGTGGCGCGACGCCACCACCGCTGGCTGACGCTAGTCCGGATACGGAGCAGCCATCGGAAGCAGCGCATGCATCCGTGCGCCGCACTGGGCCAGATGCCAACTCAGCATTTGGCAAGCGGGCGAAGCCCAATAGCCTGCCGAAGAGAACCAAGCGCACCGGACCTGCTGCACAATCCGCTCTTCAGTCCAAAGTGCGGTCTGGAGCCCATCCCTGTCAGACTACGGATCAATCTGACCAAAAGGTCTATGCTGGCCCAGAGCGCAGAAAAAGTGACGTCAGCCCGCTTGTCGAAAGACGCCGATCCGTGCCGCCGCGGGTGAAAGTCTCGGTTCGATTGGAACAACATCGTCACCAGCGGCTGAAGGGTGCCGGGGTTTTACTCGGCCGGACTCATCAAGACATCGTCACTGTGGCGCTCGACCGATATCTGGACGATCTGGGCGTTCTGAGGGGTTCGGATCGATAGCAAGGCAAAACCTTTGATCTGCAATGCGGCTACAATAAAAATTTCTGTCTGCAAGTGCAGAAGCATTTAACTACAAATGAACGTCAAATGTGCGTTAAATTCTCATGCTGCGTTGCTTGTGTTTCTTTCGATTGCTATAAGTCACCAGCATTATTTTTGGCTGCTGACGACAATCAAGAAGGCGCTTTAGCTAAATATTCCATGAGGAACAGTTGAGTGGAGTGGTTCCATGCAAGATAAGGCGGATCTAGTAGAGATGACCGCCGAGATTGTGTCGGCATATGTTGGAAACAATGCCGTAAGCGTCTCTGATGTGCCTGCGCTCATTGAAACAGTGTTTGGGGCGCTGAGCAGCGTCGATCAGGCGGGCGCGAATAAAGAGGAGCTGGTAGTGGAGCCGGCTGTTCCGGTGCGCCAGTCTATTACCCCTGACTATCTGATTTGTTTGGAAGACGGAAAGCGCTTCAAATCACTGAAGCGTCATCTGCGCACCCATTATAATCTCTCGCCCGAAGAGTACCGTCGCAAATGGGGTCTGCCGCCAGATTATCCGATGGTGGCGCCGAACTATGCTGCGGCACGCTCCAAGCTCGCCAAGAAGATGGGTCTTGGTCAGAAAAGCGGCGGAACGCGCGGCGGCAAATAACGCTCACCAGGCATCAATTCTCTTTCAACAAGACTGTTCGGGCTTGCCCACAGAGGACGTGCGGGTCACTCTAGGTGTAACGCAGAGGGTGCACCGTCAGTTCGCAGTTCTTTGAGAGGCCTATAAGAGATGATCACACAACCCATCACCACAAGAGTGGCAGCGGCAAGTTTTTCTTTGATATTATTGGCATCGCCAGCTCTGGCGAGCGAGCAGGCAACCATCGAAGGCGGCACGCAGACCATTGCTCTGGGCGAGCGGGCAAGCTTTCCAGTAGCAGCCAACGGCGCGGGCTCTACTGAATTCTCTGGGTGGTGCGAGGTGAAAACGACGGGTGCAGCAAGTGTCGTATTTGACGCCCGGGACTATATTCCCTTGTCCGAACCCGCAGTTGGGGACGTGATCAACTTCCCGCGACGCGGAACCCGGCGGTTTGAGATGACCGGCACGTTTCAAAAAAGTGCGGGAAATTCCTTTATCGGGTTCTACTTCTCAGGCGTTCCGGCCGCTTTTTGCTTCGGCAGTGGTGCTTGCTCCACCGTTGAGGAAGGAAGCGCTTCTGTCACGGCCAGTTGTGGTCAGTACTAAGCAGCCCATTCTGGCAGGGTTGATGCGAAACACCGCCCAATTCAGAATATGAAAATGTTCAACGACCATATGCGTCTTATGTCGGCGGCACTGGCTGCCATTATTGTTGTCGCAGGCGCTGCTATCGGCTGGTGGATCTGGGACCGCTCAACCGGATCTTCAAATTCAGCACGTGTTGTCCAGCAAATCGCCTCTCCGGCAACCATCCGTCTCGATAGAGACATGGCTCGGGTGCTTGACCTGCTGGCAGATGTTGAGCGCGGCGCTGTCGTTGACGGACAGCCCTGCGAGCGCTGCGCTTACTTGGCGCAGACTGTGTCTACCTACCGCGAGCGTGCAGAGGCAACCCTTGCCGGGATACGCGAGAGTGAAGCAGCCCTCAGTCAGATCAATGACCGGGCCCCGCCGGGAACCAGAGCGACCCTGGAAAGGGCATTGACCGCGCAGCAGAAAGCGGCCGCCAGAGCTATTGCTGGTCTCAGAAGCTACACAAATGCGATGGGTGATTGTGAGAAAGAGCGTCTTTGCCAGCGCCATGACAGTGTCCGGGCAGAAGAAACCCAGCCGCTGGATTGTGATCGAGACGCAGGGCCTGTGCGTGCTGCTGCCTCACGAATAGAACAATTGTCTGAGCGGGTCATAGCCGCAGCACGCCAGTGTCAATCCACGGTTTGCCCCATTATGAATTGCGAACGGTCTGCGGCGTTTGCTGCGGACCTGGAGATCGCCGAAATGTCCCTTGCCGAGCTGGCGGGTGGCCGCACGGCGCTCCCGGGCATTGTAGAGGAAGCAGCGCCCACGGGATTGGCCGTTGTTTTGGGAGGGGTTGAGCGCGCTTTGGTGCGTCTGGCGATTGACTCTGCTGAAACATCGCTTGAAGCGGAAGCTTTGTCGGCAAGGGCAGCGGACATGCGCAGCGGGCTTAAAGGTTGGATTGAAGAAACGGAGCTTCGAAGAGGGGTCCAGCAACATGCCTGGCGCGTTGGCGCTCTCGTGGCTGAAATCGATGTGGCCGCAGAATGGGCCCGGCGGGACGACAGCCAAGAATACACTCAGGCCTATTTTGAGGCCTTGTCGCGAGCAATGCTGAGCGCTGCCCGCCTCGATGCCGCCCTCGCGATTGCAGAGGCACCCGCGCCGGCAATGCCGCACAGAACAAGCGGTCCGGTTTGCGGTGCGAATGAACTGGCGACTGCCTATCTCAAAGTGCGTCAGGCAATTGCTGCCCTCGGGTTCTGTCGCGCTAAATCAGCCTGTCCGCAGTCGGCGCGGTCTTTAAGTGGGCGTCCCATCCGGTCAGCCAGCGACCGATCGATTGGTGCATTGGCTGCGGTGACGGGTGCGCTGCCGCTCACGCTTGAGCGCGCGGCAGATGCGGCTGTCCGGGCCTCTCGGCCAGTCGAACTCAGCCTGGATCAGATGATCTATCGCACAGGTGAGGCAATGACCGTCGCTGCCAACACTGCGCCGTCAGCCTGTCTCATGTCGGCTGGTGCCATAGGGCTCGCGCGCGCAGGGAGTGAGCCAGGACGAGAGGAGCGGTATGCCCTTGCAGGAAATGCAGCATCGGAAATCTTGCTTGCTGCACCGAGTGAAGCCGGTCTTTACGTCGTACGGGTTTTCGCCTCGCCGGAACGCGGTGGACACATTCTGAGCGAACACCCGCTCAGCGTGGAACCCTTGGGGTCGACCTGCCAAGGGTTCACAGGCATTTGGGATACGGAGTTTGGACGCCTGCATCTTGTTGACCGTGAAGGACGCGTAACGGGCAGCTATCGGCGCAGCGAGTTTGCGCCCCGCGCAGGACTTCTAATCGCGTCGCGCGAAAGAAATGTGTTGAACGGAATATGGCTGTCAGAACTTGGCCGCGGCGGTGCGCGTCTGCGATTGGCCGATGACGAACAGAGCTTCAGGGGGACCTGGGGTGTGAAGGTGGACCGGAATTCAGGCGGTGGGCGTTGGACGGGGCGTTGTTTGTTGGGTGCGCAATGATTGCACCCTCAGGAGGTCGACAAGGTGAGACTCCAGCGCAGCGGTCCGAAGAGGACGGGATGCCCAGGGAGTTGTTCGCTGCAACTTGAGATCAACCCTAAGCTGTCTTTTCGTGCGTGCGATATGGCCTGTCAGGTCTCCATTGGTGTCAAAACAATGGTCTGATCCTGGAGCGCCAGCTCGCACCAGCCGCCGGTAGGCTATGCACCCATTGCGCGTAAGCTCATCCAGAATGGCGTCTGTCTGATCCATCGTGTCAGCATGACAGCTTGGAAACTGGGAGAGGATAACTTACGGATTACGTAAACTTACTCCTCAAAAATACATAACCGACATGACAATAGGTGCGCACCAGGTGAGCTGACTGACATATTTGGTTTCAACACCCGGCTCTAGAGGTACGAGGCCGAAGCGTGCCCCATTTTTGGGGCTTTGAATGAGGCGCCGCAGAAAAATTTTGCCGCCACGCAATCCCACAAGACAATCCCGATCAAACGCCTGCTTGAAGTCATCGCTCGACAGCCGATCGGCGATGAGAAGGGCCCCTGCTGTGTACCGTCCAATGTCTTGCTTGACTTGAACCGCTACGGGAACGGCCGCAGGAACATGAACCAGAAAACCCGCTTCTATGGCTCCTTTGGGAGCGGTAACGGCGCCGCTTGCACTCAGTTCTCCGAGCATCTCAATGCGCTCTGGCGAGGGCGCATCTATCAGATCCGTCAGCTGAACCTGAAAGATTTTCGCAAGCGGTGCCAACCAGTCGACAGAGATTTTGATCCCGTCAGTTTCCAGTCTGGAAACGGTGGCAGCCGTTGTCCCCAGGCGCTTTGCCAGATCGGTCTGTGTCAGGCCCATTTGACGACGGTAATATCGAATTCGATTTTTCACAGGCTTTCTCTCATTTGCATTTCGCGCAGATAGCTTACGCCTGCCATCCAAAAATATTTGCGTAAAACGCAAAATTTACCCCCGGGGTTTACAGACGGCCTTATATGTAAGGGCACGGTCAACGAGATCGAAACACAATCGTCTGATAACCAGGTGGGAGGCGCAATGAAATGCAAGAAATGTCCTCAAATGTTTCACTGAATCACACGGAAGAACTATCACGCTACGGCATTTTGACCACGAAGGCTGCCGCCAAACGGGCGGCCATATGGGCGCACCAGGCAGCCGACGTCCGACTGACCTGCGAAGTGGTTGCGAGAGTTTACAACATTTTGCCCGAAGCGCTCTGCGCAAGCACCCGTGGCGAAGCCCATGTCGCACAAGCCCGGCAGATTGCCATGTATCTTGCTCACATCACCTTTGGTCTTTCTCTGGGCGCTGTGGGACGACATTTCGGACGCGACAGAACGACGGCGGCATACGCCTGTGAGCGGGTGGAGGACCGGAGGGATGATCTTCGCCTTGATTTGATGCTGGACCGGCTGGAAAGAGCGCTTTCCATCCTGTCCGCCGCCCGCTCAGGGCTCGCATCGAAAATCCAGTAGGAGGCCTGAACATGAAAATTGCGGCAGGTGTGTTGCGTCGGGAGGGATTACGGGTGTTTCGGCGGCTCCGAGAACCGGAGCATTTCCTCCAGAAGACGGCGGCGGAGCCGGAAATGGCGGGCTTGTTTGGTCCCCGCAATCAATGGCAAAAGCCGGTAATGAAGCTCAAAACAGATGTGGTGCTGGCGTTGCATCGTGCAGATCTGCTCACCGTGACCCCGCTGGCAGCGCCCCATTGCGCGCCGGGTGGGGACGGACCTCTCTATATTCTGTCGGAGGCAGGGCATGCCTGGTGGCGTCGGCAGATGGCAGGCGCCGAAGCGTTTCAGGCACAGCACCAGCTGATGGGAGAGACGATGATCGACGAGCCGGACCGCGGGGTGGTGCGCCGGAACGTGAACCAGGGGGAATCACCCTTGGGATGGCTGCGCCGGCGGCAGGCAAAGAACGGAACCGCCTACCTCACAGAGGCTGAGGTGGCGGCAGGTGAGCAGCTTCGCCGTGACTATACGTTTGCCCAACTTGATGCCCGGACGACCCTAAATTGGGAGGGCATGTTGGCGCATGTCGATCGCTCATCGACGGGCGCGGCCGGTCGCGGAGACCTGACGGCTCATGCGTTAGATGCGCGCAAAAGAGTGGAGCGCGCGCTGGCCGAGGTCGGGCCGGGGCTTGCCGATATTGTGGTGGAAACCTGCTGCCATCTGCACGGATTGGAGCAATCAGAACGGACTCTTGGCTGGCCGCAACGCTCTGCGAAACTCGTCCTCAAGATTGCCCTGACAAGACTGGCGTATCACTACAAGTTAATGGGCGGGCCAGACACCCGTCATGGATCCTATGTTTGGCAAGCCAGCAAAGAGACCCCGCCCAGCGCGGATCAGTCCGTATGAGCGTCAGCAAGCTGCCGAGCTGCATCCTCACGAACACGAGACACCATGGCATGAAGACCATTTGAGCGCTGCGGGCTCAAATGCTCATCCAGGCCCAATTGTTCAAAGATGGATTTGGCATCAACCGCCAGAATGTCAGCAGGGGTTTGGCCAGCATACATGGCCAGCAGGATGGCGATCAGACCTTTGACGATGAGCGCGTCGCTATCACCCCGGAATGACAGATGGGCACCTTCATCATCGCTTTCACAAACGAGCCAGACCTGGCTCACACATCCCTGGACCTTTGTCTCATCGCTATGCTCAGCATCGGACAAAGGGGCTAACCCTTTCCCGAGCTCGATCACATATTTGTATCGATCTTCCCAGTCATCGAGATAGCTGAAATCGTCGATCAGATCTTGAATGGCCATGCCGGTCCTTCTAAGCGCTCCGCGTTGAGGCGAACTCATGAGATAGCCCTAGGAAGAGCCGCCTGCAAGACGCGAAATGGCAAACTGAAGGCAAAAAAAGGGGCGCACAGAAAACCGGTTAAAGGGCACGGGAAACCGGAATTCTGTGCGCCCGAAGGACGGGGGCTACCGTCCGAGGGGAGAGTGCTGAGGCGGGTGAAACCTCAGCGCTCGAGGCTCAGGCACCGCGCACGACCTCAACGCTGGGTGAAGGCGTCTCAGATGGTCGTGCGCGTGGCTGGTGAGCCGGGGTATTCGAATTTTGCTGGGTTGCGACCCAATCAAGAGCAAGTGCGCCATAATGTTTGACTTGGGCCTGGACATGGACAGCGATTGTCCATCCCGTCTCGCAAGTTTGGGGATTTCGGTCGCAAAAGCTGAGGACATCATCTGCAGATGCCATGGCGGCCCCAGCAACATCAGTGAGATTGAGCTGCTCCTCAACTCTCTCATCGCTGAAAGAGGCGGCCATCGGCGCTCCGGTGATCCCACTATCAGGGGTTGCGGAGTCCGGACTTGGCAGCAACAGAGCCACCACGGTGACCCAGAAGGCAATTCTTACCAGAAACATTGTATCGGCCCTTTACTTGGCCGGGCAGGGACCTCTAAGCGCAAGAGAACCTGTATGTCCGGCCTTAACTTGCACGAACCATAGCCCCCCAAACACTGAATAGAATTTAAATACATAAGTAAAATTGAATATATATCGCTGAAATACCGTTTCGTTGAAGTATATAACTTATCAGTGTTTTATATAATTAGGGGAATTTTATAAATACTATATTCTATATTTATTCGAACTGATCGAAAATTTACCTCAAATTGTCACCGTCCGCTATGGCCGATAGATGGACACAAAAAAACCGGCAGGTTTCTGCCGGTTTTTAAAGGGTTCTTCAGCGATTATCGATCTGCGGCTGGCAGGACCTTCTCCCAGCAGGCGCGAACATCTTCGATCGCATGGGTCGCTGTGCACCAGGCTTCCTCAGAGGGGAAGTGGGCCGCTGCAACACATTGATTGAGGTTAAGCTTCGCCCAGTTCAGGCAGCTTGTAGTCCGTCGGTCAGCCGGCGCCATTTCCGCTGTAGACACATCTGTTTCAAGCGATGTCGCGATGACATGCAACGCACCATAGGCAAGCACCCGCTCCATTAGCGGCGAGGCGTAGGCATGGGCCGGGCTGATCGGTGAGAAGTTCTGCAGCGTTTCGGTAATCTGAGTGGTGAGGTTGTCGCCTGTGTCTGCGTGAGCGAAATCAACTGGAGCCGCAGGTTTTGGGCGATCAATCATACCCCAGCGTTTGGTCTGAAACTCCTGGGCAGTCGACAGGAAACGCCCTTTCAATACGGTCATTCGGTAATTGTCATTGGCGACACGTTCCAGAACCGCAGCAACGGCGGCGTCAGCACCGTGAAGATTACGGGCAAAGCTGCCCCGGCCGGACAGCTGCTGCATCACGGAAATCGCGCCATCTCGAGCGAGCGCCAGACGCACACCTTCCCGGAACTCCGGATTTTCTGCCGCAATCAGACCGCGATGAGCAAGCCAGGATTGAGCAACCATTTGCGGCTCGCTAAAGCGCAGGCCATCCAGCAGACGTCGCACTTCACGCGGCGTAGCAAGTTGGCTTTTGAAGGCTTCGTCTACCGCGGTGTTAAAAGCAACATAAGGCTGTGCAACGGCATGGACACCTGTGAGCGGAACTTCACCTGGTTGAATGGGGCGTATTTGGGGAAGATAAAAGGCAGGAGACGCTTGTGCGTCTGCAAGTGCCGCGACAGCTGTCTCTTCAGCTTGTCCTGCAGTCATACCAGCCATCACAAGGGCAATGCCGCCTGCGAGAACGCTCATCCGTTTTGAAAAGCCCAAACCCATTCTACTCATACCGCAACCGCTCCTCGCCCTGTGACGCATAGGCGCCCTTGGGTCTTGTTAATCAGGCGCCTTCGTTAACAGGTTGGATGACCACCCGCCCAACACTGTTTCGAACATCTTGTTGAAGAAGGGGAGTGTAGGAGTCTGCGCGCGTCTGCGCAATCGCTTCGGGGCCCAAAAACCCGTGAGTTTTGAGCGACTTGATTAATTCCTTTGCTTAAAATCGAACCCGATAATCAGGTCACCGACAAGGATCGGCAGCTTCCCGCCATTTTGCGATTGGCCCGCGTCAGGTTAAGCAAGGCAGCGTGTTTTTTGGCCTGTACGGGCCTCTTTGAATTTAGGCTTAACCGGCCGGCGATGAAGAGGGATGAATGAACCTAAAAGCGGACATCTGGGTAAAGGCGCTGATCCGCCGTGCGGGCGTGGAAAATGTCCCCGCAATGGTCGTACGGCGGGGGAACAGTGAAGCCGGGACGATCTATGTGAAAGTCGCGCGTCTGGATGGAACGGCGGATGTCTACGGGCCTACCTGGGGGGAGGATGGCAGCCGGATCTGGATGCACTCCGTCGGTGAGGGGGCTGTGCCTGAGGCGGATGCGGACGCCTACCTTGCCCGCCAGGAGAAGTTCGACCCTGACTTTTGGGTCGTTGAAATTGAAGATCGGCAGGGCCGCCATTTCCTCACCGAACCGGTGAAGGGCGACCCGCCCCAGTCATAATGCCTCGGTGTGATGAACCTCCGGCTAGGGGAAACCCGCCCTCAGGGCCGCATGAACATATAGTCCTCGTCCTGGCTGAGATTCTCCGACGTGGAAACAAGTTCAGCGGCAATGTCTTCTTCAGACCGCGTTTCTTTGTAAGCGTGCACCACTTTTTCAAGCATCACCCGCGCAACTGATTCCGCAGGCACATTGGCCGCTTTCGCTTCAGCCAGCGCGGCGTCCATATGTTTGGTAGCGATGTCTCTCGCTGTTGTCATGTTGATCTCCTTGTGGGCGGCGATGTTTGAGGATCGACGCCCGGCATAGTTTAATGTTGATGGGGCGAAAATCGCCGAAAATGACCGGCCATGCAATGATGCAAATCAACATGGTGACCTTGCGTATTTCGGACGCAAAGGTGCGGGGCAGGCCGGTCTCGCGCCCGGCCATGGAATATGCGACAGTGCGGTTAGGTGAATGAAGGTCTGCGGGCGGAGCGGTCTTCTAGGAGGGGATGAGCGGCCAATGACACTTTTTCTGTATCGCGACAGATTGGTCAATCTAGATGCACTCCCGGGGCCAGCAGAGCAGGACGGGTTTCCGCTCAGCGCCGACCAATATGAGCGCCTCACCACAGATGATCTTATGCAATTGCTCACCGAGGGCCTGTCCGACAATCCGGCATTGGCGGAAAAAGAGCCCAAATTCGTGCTGGCCATATGTCACATGCTCAATGACAAGGCTCAGATCAACGCCGTGCGTGTCGTCGATGATGGTGCTGGCCCCATTCTTTCCTGCGCCCGCATTCCCCATCAGTCACTCACTATTCTCGATGAGCTTCGTATGCGCGGAAAGCTGACCCAGCAATCCATTGATGAGGCCGTTTGGAACCCGCTCGCCTGATTGGCAAATCCGGCTCACCTGATATAGGGTCCGGCCAAATTTAACCCCGAAATCCGGAAATTTGAGCCGTGAGCAGTTCTGCTGACATGACAAGTACTTTTGAACCGACGACCGAACCAAAAACGGAGGAGGTGCGTCGCCGCCGTACCTTTGCGATTATCTCGCACCCGGATGCTGGTAAGACGACCTTGACCGAAAATCTGCTGCTGCGCGGTGGTGCCATCCACCTGGCTGGCCAGGTGAAAGCTCGCGGCGATCGCAGGCGAGCGCGCTCTGACTGGATGAAGATCGAGCAGGAACGGGGCATCTCTGTGACCTCTGCCGTCATGACGTTTGAGTATAAAGGCGTCATCTGCAATCTGCTCGATACACCAGGCCACGAAGACTTTTCCGAAGACACCTATCGCACGCTCACTGCGGCAGACAGCGCCATCATGGTCATCGATGCGGCAAAGGGGATTGAAGCTCAGACGCTGAAGCTCTTCGAAGTCTGTCGTCTTCGCGATGTGCCGATCATTACGTTCATCAACAAGATCGACCGTGAAGGCCAGGATCCGTTCGATCTGATGCAGGAAGTGTCGGACAAGCTGGCGCTTGATACTGCGCCTATGACCTGGCCCGTGGGGCAGGGAAATCGCCTCAAAGGCATTTATGACCTCACTCAAAACGAGTTCATTTCCTATAAGCAGGGTGAGACGCCAGAAAACACTGGCCTCAGTGTCACCAGCAATGAGATCACCCGCTTCCTGAGCGACGATGAACTGACCACGTTGAAAGAAGAAACTGAGCTCGCTCAGGGGGCCTGTTCGCCCTTCGACCTGGAGCTTTATCGCGCAGGCGCATTGACGCCGGTCTTCTTTGGTACAGCACTTCGGGAATTGGGTGTTGATGAATTGCTGGACGCGGTGGCGTCCTTTGCGCCGCCTCCTCGTCCACAACCGTCTTCGGCACGGGACATCAGTCCGGATGAAAAGAAAGTCTCCGGCTTTGTATTCAAGGTGCAGGCGAATATGGATCAGAACCACCGGGACCGCATCGCCTTCATGCGGCTCTGTTCGGGCAAGTTCAAGCGCGGGATGAAGCTGAAGCTCTCAAGTTCCGGCAAATCGATCGGGGTGCATAACCCGATCCTCTTCTTTGCCCAGGACCGGGAACTGGTGGACGAAGCCTGGCCAGGCGACATTATCGGCATTCCCAATCACGGCACGATCCGGGTGGGGGACACGCTTACCGAAAATGAAGATCTGATTTTCACCGGCATTCCGAATTTCGCGCCTGAGATCCTGCAACGGGTGCGGCTGGATGATCCCATGAAGGCGAAACATTTGCGGCGCGCATTGGAAAGCCTCGCCGAAGAAGGTGTGACGCAGGTCTTCAAACCACAGCTGGGCGCCAATTGGGTGGTCGGTGTCGTGGGGCGTCTGCAGCTCGAAGTTCTGGCACAACGGATTGAAGCGGAATACGACATCAAGGTTGCCTTCGAGCAGGCACCCTATGAAACCGCGCGCTGGGTGGACAGCGACGATGCAGCAGAACTGAAACGCTTTCTGGACGGCAATGTCGCCAGCATGGCCGAAGACCGCGACGGAGCGCCTGTCTTTATGGCCAAAAGCGCCTGGGAAGTGGGCTATACAGAAGAGAAGTGGCCAAAGATCCGCTTCTCTGCCATTCGGGAGCGGGCACCTGCTGCGGCGTGAGGCTTGTCTCATGCAGGCCGGGTCGACAAACTGGCCCCATAAGATTCGACGACAGGATGACGAATAATGGAAGAAGTAAACGGGCAGTTGGGCGAGCTGTGGGAGCTGGTTGCTGACGTCTGGCAGACGGGCATTCTTGGCTATGACGTCGGACATTTTCTGACAGCAGTCGGCATCTTCCTTGTGTTCTATCTGTTGCGCGGTCTCTTCACGCGTTTCGTCTTTTCTTTTGTGGACCGATGGGTGGCGGATACAGAGACGAAGGTTGATGACTATCTGCACGACGCGCTGGCCGATCCGATCAAAGCCACGTTCATCATTGTCGGCGTCTTCTTCGCTCTTGATTACCTTAACCTGGAAGGTACGGCGGCGGATCTGGCACGCAACGCTGTTTCATCCCTCATTGCCTTTACGATTTTCTGGGCGTTGCACAATGCCGTCACACCACTGAGCCTTTTGCTGCGCGAACTTGAACGGGTCCTCACCAGCGAGATGGTCGATTGGCTGGTCACAGGTGTGCGCTGGGGTGTGATCATTATTGGTGCGGCGACGATCCTGCAGATATGGGGCATTCAAGTCGCCCCCATCATCGCAGGGCTCGGACTGTTTGGTGTCGCAGTGGCGCTCGGGGCGCAGGATCTTTTCAAAAACCTAATCGGCGGCCTCTCCATACTGATAGAGAAGCGCTATCGCCGTGGCGACTGGATTCTCGCAGATGGTGTCGTTGAAGGCACCGTGGAGAACATTGGCTTCCGCTCCACCACGGTGCGTCGGTTCGACAAGGCACCGGTCTATGTGCCGAACCAGAAGCTCTCCGACGCTGCGGTCACCAACTTCACGAAAATGACCCACCGCCGTATCTACTGGAAAATCGGTTTGGAATATCGCTCCACCCTGGAGCAGCTCAAGCAGGTGCGCGACGGCATTGAGGCTTACATTCGTGCATCGGAAGAGTTTGCACAGCCGCCCGAAACGGCGCTCTTTGTTCGCGTGGACGCGTTCAATGACAGTTCCATCGACATAATGATCTATTGCTTCACCAAGACGACGAACTGGGGCGCATGGCTCGAGATTAAAGAGCGCTTTGCCTACGAGATCAAAGAGATCGTCGAAGGTGCAGGCACGGGCTTTGCTTTCCCAAGTCAGTCTGTCTATGTGGAGATGCTGCCCGACAGCAATCCGACTGAGGGGCCGGAGGGAGGTTAACCGTGACCACCCCGGACGATCTCATAGCGCGCGGCTTTCTGCCCTACAATGAAGAGGCGGATAAGCTACGGCGGACTTATGCGGAACTCCCCTTCGCGGAAAAGCACAAACCCTTCCGTTTCTTCTTCCCCGAAGCGCCAGCGTCGGTACTCGACATTGGGGCCGGTGTGGGCGTTGATGCGCAGGGTTTTGCGGAGCTGGGCCACAAGGTCGTTGCTGTGGAACCAGCGGAGAAGATGCGCACCTTTGCGATTGAGGACCGCGACCACCCAAACATCACCTGGGTGGACGACTGTCTGCCGCGCCTCGACAAGGTGAAGGCGATGGGCCTGCGCTTCGACTTCGTCCTCGCCAGCGCATCTTTCATGCACCTGCCTGAGGACAGCCAGGCAGACGGTTTCATGACCATTGCCTCGTTGCTGAAGCCGGAAGCCCACGCTGCGATGAGTTTGCGCCATGGGCCGGTCCCTGAAGGTCGCAGCATGCATGACCTGTCGCCCGATGACGCGGCAAAGCGGGCGACCGCAGCAGGGCTCGTTCTTGTCCGCCATGAAGAAAAACCTGACCGGACCGGACGGCCGGGGGTGACCTGGTCGATGATGGTGTTTGAAAAAATTTAGGCCGCAGCGCTTTCTGTTTCCCGGCGCACACGCCAGAAACGCATGGCACGTTGGGCCATGTCCTGGGGGATCTGGTCATAAATATCGAACAGGTCGCGTGTCTCACTGACGGAGCGGCGTTTTGACTGAACGCCAATCACCGCAAGCGTTGAGAATGTCTGGCGGTCAAGCCGTGTGGCCTTACACGCAATGGCAAGGCCCTCACCGGACGGATCTTTGAGAATGCGTTCGGCGGTGTCTTCGTCAATTTTTGCAAGTCGAGCGAACCCGCAGATCAATTCCTCTAGCCGGTTGGCTCGAACAAGATTGACCAGCAATGTTTCCGAAAGCTCACGCAGCTCAACTTTGCGGTCGATAAATTGTTGCGCCCGAGATCGTTCGTCCGTGCGGCGATTGGCATCCTTCATGAGTTTGCGTTCAGTCTGCGCGAGCACACGGTCGACAATCTCCGGATCGAGCTCGGCCGAGCGTTCCAGGATGCGACTGCGGAGCTTGGTCGAAACGACCCAGAACATGTCGTGTAACACATCAGGCGGCAAATCCTCTCGGTCGACCAGGGAACCCTGAAGGGTCTCATTTGAGGCAGCGCGGTCTACAACCTTCTGAATGGTTGTTTGTCCGATCTTGGCATCATTATTGTTGATCAGAACATTGACCACCTCATCATCGCCATGATCCACAAGCGCGTCAGAAATGGTCTCATTGACATCTGGTCGTCCGGCAACGACTGATCGATGGGCGTTGCTGCATTCTTTGATGATCTCAAGCAGATCATCTTCCGAGAGGGCGAGACTGTTTTCAAGGATCGGCGTGGCGACGCTGATTTCGTCATTGGCAAGTTGCGCGACCAGATCGCGTGGCGCTTCAGCCACCGTCGCAAGGCGACGGGAGAGATCTGCGCGGACATTCGCTTCCAACGTGCGCGCAACCGTTCCCATAATGTGGGAGAAATGTTCTGTTTCTGGGCCCGTGTAAAATTCCGGGTCCTCAAGAAAGAGGTCGGTGACATTGCGCAGCAGCTCGCGCCGTCTTTCGCTCGACGGTTCTTTTGCCAGGTCGATTAGATCTCGCAAATGCCTCAAATCGGTCATGGAAAAAAAGCCTGCCCCAACTCAACATCGTTCTCCCCTTCAATTTGAGCCAAAATTCTTAACAACCAATGGGGGCAGGTAGGGTCAAATTTGCGAAAAACTGAAGGTTTACCTCGTTCGCCTGACTTCGTAACGGTGGTTTCTCTACTGTCGCGCGCGAGAGCGTTAACACTTTATTCACGATAATGGGCAGAGACTTTGGGGGAAGGTTCCCGCAACCATGTCGGATTAAGCCGGGAGCACTAACCCACGGAGACGACGATGCAGAATGTCATCGAGTTCAGGCCGAGGGAGTCCACCGGGAAACGCCGCACCTATGAAAAGGCGGCTGATGTCATCCCGATGCCGGTCCGAGAAAGTAAAACGAGTACCAGTAAGAAGTCGCCCACACAGGTACCCACTCTGACAGATCTGATGGATCTGACCTGGCCCAGAGCTACTGATTAACAAGAGCGACGGATTGGCCGTCCGCGTTATAGATCAATATGCGCGGTGATGGCCCGCCATGCGGTAGGCGAAGCTAAGGGGGGTGAGCCCTCGGCTCCTGCCGTCGTGTGATCAGCCTGCCTCCGAGAGGGAAGCGTCCAGCATATCCAGGAATTCGTTCCAGCCGTTCTGCTGATCATTTCGATCCGCTTCATTCCCGATCAACGCCTGGGTGAAAGTAAGGCGGGTGCCTTCCGCATCATCCTCGAACGTAACGGTGATGAGCGTCGCTGGCCCGCGTTGTCCGTCTTCAACCCAATGGTGAGTGAAGACAATCAGCTCATTTTCGACAATCTCTTTGTAGGTTCCCTCCATCCGGTAGCGATTGCCACTGGGAGCTTCCATGATTGACATCCAGTCGCCGCCAAACCGGAAATTTTCTGCACTATCCACCAGCGTGAACACCTTTGGCCGCCACCACTGGCTCTTATGTTCAGCGTCAGCCCACATTTGAAAGACAAGCGGGCGCGGGGCGTTAAACACGCGAGTGAGCGTGAGGTCAAAGGTGTCAGTAATGGCTTTTGTATGAGCGGTCATGTGTCTTTTCCTTTTTGTATGTCCTGCAAATAGGTGTCGAGGCGATCGAGGCTGCCCTCCCAGTGGAGGCGGTATTGCTCAACCCAATCAGAAATTTCGCGAAGCGGTCCGGCCTCCAGAGCGCAAGGGCGCCATTGGGCTTTGCGTCCTCGGGATATGAGGCCGGCGCTCTCCAGAACCTTGAGATGCTTGGTGATGGCAGGCGGTGACATGTCGAACGGTTCCGACAATTCCTTGACCGATGTTTCGCCCAGCGTCAGCCGGGCGAGAATGGCCCGCCGCGTTGGATCGGCGAGGGCGGAGAAGGTAGCGCTGAGAGGGTCAGGTTTCATAATACACCAATAAGTTAATTAACTCATTGGTGTATTTAGGTGCGTTGGGCGTTGGAGTCAAGGAACTGTGACGTAATTTTTGTCGTTGGGTCGGGAGGGAGCGTCTAGGCTTACGGTTAGGGCGGAAAACCCGGTGATCGCTCCACAATCCAGGCCAGCGGAAAAGAGTTCATGTCAGAGAAAGAAAGCCCCTTAAGTGACCCGAGAGCTGAAAATGGCAGCTTCTGGTTTGACACACTGGACGCGCCGTCGACGATTGCTGAAACGCCCCCGCTGCCGTCAAAGGTGGATGTTGCCATCATTGGTGCGGGCTATACCGGCCTTTGGACCGCCTACTATCTGAAAGAAAAAGACCCGTCTCTCGACATCGCGGTCTTTGAAGCAAACACAGTGGGTTTTGGCGCGAGCGGTCGAAATGGTGGCTGGTGCATGGGGCTTGCCTGGGGCATTGACGGCATGCTCGCAGAGGAGAAACGACGAGACGCAGGCGTGCGCCTCCTGCGCGCCATGCATGACACGGTAGATGAAGTTGGGCGCATCTCTCAGCGGGAAGGCATTGAGTGTCATTTTGCAAAAGGCGGCACGCTGGAAGTGGCGATTGCGCCGTTCCACGTGAAGGGCATGCAGGAACATATGGCCCTTCATCATGAACTGGGCTTTGGCGAAGATGACTATCGCTGGTTGCCAGCCGAAGAGGCGCAAGAACGGGTCGGCATGACGCCGAATTTCGGTGCGACCTACACGCCTCACTGCGCAGTCATTCATCCAGCGAGACTGGTCAAGGGTCTCGGTCGGGTAGTGCGCGCAAAGGGCGTGAAAATCTATGAGGGAACGCCCGTCACCGAAATGGCCCCCGATTATGTGGACACAGACAAGGGCCGGGTAAGCGCTGCGAAAATCATTCGCGCAACCGAAGGCTACACAGAATCTATCAAGGGCCAGGAACGTCAGATGTTGCCGCTCTATTCCATGATGGTCGCAACAGAACCTTTGCCAGATCACGTATGGGATGAGATTGGTCTGGCCAACCGCGAGACCTTTGGCGACAGCCGCCGCGTGACCATCTATGGCCAGAAGACAGACGATGGCCGTCTCGCCTTTGGCGGCCGGGCCGGATATTACTTCGGCTCCAAGCGCCGCGGCATCATCCCACCGGACGATCCCATGGTGCAGAATGTTGAAAGCACATTGCGGAGCATCTTCCCGGTTCTGCACGACTACACGGTCTCCCATGGCTGGGGCGGCTTGATGGGCGTTCCGCGCCACTGGCGACCGTCTGTGGCTTTTGACCGTCAAACTGGGCTGGGGCACGCAGGTGGCTATACAGGGGAAGGAGTCGCGGCTTCAAACCTTGCCGGGCGCATCCTCTCCGACCTTGTGCTGGAACGTGAAAGCGACCTGACTGACTTGGCGTGGGTGAACGACACACCCGCGAGATGGGAGCCGGAACCCTTACGCTGGCTTGGCGTTAAAGCCATTCAGTATTTTGGGGACAAGGCCGATCGCATCGAGATGGAAACCGGCAAGCCCTCAAGGTTCTGGGGCACACTTTTTGGTTCTGCGCTGAGCTAGAGTCCACCACGAACCCAAATTGCCGTTGCCGCCAGGAGAAGGGCCCAGTAAGTCATCCGACGCGCGACATCTCTCCCGACCTTGTAATCATCCAGAAGCGGGGCGAGGTCCGCGGGCAGGGGCATCGGCTTCACAGGCGAAACATTCGCTCCACCGGTATTGCCTTTGGGAACCCAGCCAAAGAGATAGCCGGGGATGGTGGCGATCAGGCGCAATAGCTGGCCTCCGATCTCGTCAGCTCGACCTTGCTTCACGCCTACTTTCAGCATCCACCAATGGCTTACCATATGCCGCCAGAAGAACCGCTGACCCAGAATATGAGCCCTCTCAAGATGGTGGAAGGATAGATCAAGGTCACCAGCTCGATAGGCCTCGCGGGCCTTGGCCATCTCCTGCGTAAATGCATGTTTGAGTGAGTGGTGCATGGGAGCCTCCTAAGGGATCAGATTTAGGAGGGGAGAGAACCACGCCAAAAGTACAGGGTCTTGAACATTTCGCCAGTGGGTTGAGCTTACCGAAAAGGCTCAGCCGCCATGCCAGGTGTCAGACCAATGAGCTTTTTCATGGTTCGCGTGAAATGCGCCTGATCTGCAAAGCCGCCGGCGAGTGCTGCGGAAGCCAGGTCCGACCCTGCAGCCAGTTCTTCGGCAGACCGGCGCAATTTTCGCCAGAGGACCCATTTGGAAAGCGGTACCCGCAGCTCTTCGGTCGCCAGCGCCCGCAGACGCGATTCTGAAAGCCCGCAATGCTCAGCGACGGCGGCGAGGGGCAGATCTTCAGGCGCTAACTGCAGATGATCAATCGCCTGTTGAAGGCGGGGGTCAAGGGTGTGGGATGCAGGTGGGGTCTCTGCCGACACATGATCAAGGCAGGCATGAAGGGGAGCGCTGAGGTCGATTTCGGTCGCGACGCTTTTGGGAACCTGTCTGACGTCAGCGCTGGCCATCATATCCAGCAGCGCCCGACAGAGTGGCGTTTGTGGCTCTATCAACAGGAGCAGAACCTGTTCATGTCTTTCAAGCCGATGGGGGGTGCTGGGGCGGACCATGAGAGACCGGCCGGATTGGGTCGCACCGTCCCTGGCCGTTAGCCTCAGGTCACCCACCAACGCAAAGGTGACTTGAAGAGTTGCGTGTGAATGCAGCTCATTGTCTCCCGCTGGTCCACGATAAGCAGCCCAATAGTCGCCGAAATGGAATGCACCCTGCCATTCTGTCATCGGTGGTGTCCTTGATGGTCCACGCAAAAAATCAACATAGCCTCAAATCCTGCGCCAGCCCATTTCCTTTGCCCCTATTTACTTTGATTGCGCTGGGGCAGTTTGCTAGGAAGACCACACATTCCTCTGGCAATGAGTTCCGGCCTCCATGTCTTCCCCCGTACCGCAGAAAAGCAATACTCCACAAAAAATCGTGGTGGTCGGCGCAGGGGTGGTCGGTGTGGCGACAGCTTATCGGCTGCGGCGCGACGGGCATGACGTAACCCTTATCGAGAAAGAGCAGGGACCTGCTCTTGAAACCAGTTTTGCCAATGGTGGACAGGTAAGTGCCGGCGAGGTTGCACCTTGGGCAGGGCCTGGCGTGCCGACGCAGGCTCTTAAGTGGCTCGGGCGCGCCGACGCGCCACTCCGTCTCCGACTGAAGGCCGATCCAGCACAGTGGAAATGGCTCTGGCGTTTTTGGCGCCGCTGCTCGCTGAAAGCTCAGCGCGACGGGGCAGAGCGCAATGTGGGACTTGCGCTGCTGAGCCGAACCGTTCTGCAGGAGACGTTGGACGATCTTGCGGCCAAAGGCATGGCACCTGATTTTGACCGCAAAGAAAAAGGCATTCTGCGGGTCTTCGCGACGGAGGCCGAAGTTGACCACGCCGCTGGAGAAGCCGAGCGTCTTGAACCATTTGGGCTCTACCAGGAGCAGCTGAGCGCTCAGGAGTGCGTGGCGCTTGAGCCGGCCTTGGCGTCTGCCCATCAGCGTGGCGAGCTTGCGGGCGGGGTCTACTCCAGAAGTGACCAGAGTGGGGATGCCTACAAGTTCACCGATGCACTGGCGCGCGCAGTAGAAGAGTTGGGTGTTACCTGTCTCTATGGAGAGACCGTTGCCAAACTGGAACGCCACGGCGAGCGGATAACGCATGTGCGCACGAACCTGCGGCGTCTGGAAGCAGATGCAGTTGTGCTCGCTGCGGGCGTTATGAGCCCCCATCTGCTCGATGGGGTGACGCTCCCGGTCTACCCGGTCAAAGGATATTCCGTGACCCTTGAAGTGCCTGATGATGGCTCTGCGCCAGAGGTCAGCGTCACTGACGAGGTGCGCCGCATCGTAGTGAGCCGCTTGGGAAACCGTTTGCGTGCAGCAGGCCAGGCAGAAGTGGCGGGGTACGATCGTACGGTGGAAGCAGATCGGGCACAGTCAGTGCTCGACGCAGTCCGCGCCTTGTTTCCAGCCTTGGGCGAGGATCTCGAACCTGAGTTCTGGTGTGGCTTGCGGCCTATGACGCCTGATGGCGTGCCGGTTCTCGGGAAAGCACCTGGGCGGGATAATCTCTATCTCAATACCGGCCATGGGACCTTGGGCTGGACCCTCGCCATGGGATCAGCCGCCCTCATTGCAGAGCTGATTGGCGGACGCGAGCCTTCCGTTGATCCAGCGAATTTTTCAGCCAGCCGTTTCTAAGCTTACTCCGCCGTCAGACGTCGTCTGACTTGCGACACCGCAAAGGCTGAAAGCAACACGCCTCCGGCAAAGAGAGCAACGCCACCGTGTACATCGGCTGTGGTGAGCAACTGCCCGTTCAACACCAGCACAATGAGCGCGAAGACAAACACGTCGGTCATCGACCAACGGGACAGCCAGACCAGCAGACCGAGAAGGACGCCGGTTCCATTTGATCGTTTGCGACCCCGCGCGAGGAGCAACAGACCTAACAGGATTTTGCCGACAGGAAAGACAACCGACACGCCAAGCACCAGCAGGCCGAGCGCCGTTTGCCCCTCGTCAAAGAAAGACCGGATGCCATCCAGGATTGAGAGGTCATTCTCATAGAACCAGAAGGAGCTCACAGTGACCGCTGGCACCTGAAGTCCAACAACAACCATCGCCAAGGATGTCAGGAGCACAATCATGAGCCATCGACGCCCTTTGATCGGGGCCGGCCCGAATGTCGGCCCGGACTTAAACAATGTGTTGTTCATCTGTCCAAAAGCCCTCATTCCCGGGAGTTTTGCCAACCCTATCTCCCGATCGATCAAAGGATGCCGCTGCCATTAACAGCCATCTAACGATTACGCCCTAGGCTTGTGGCGAAACTATGCCGCCGATGGGAATGCCCGCGCCGGCAACAGGAAGTGGATCTGACATGGCCTCTCGCCACATACAGATTTTGGGAACCGGATTGTTGACGCTCAGCCTTGTGGCCTGCGCGGGGCAGGCTGATCTCGGTCGCACAAAGCCGAACGAGTTTTCCTTTTTGAGCAGTCTTGGCGACAGGGTGGCCCGCTTGTCGGAGCCAACAAACGCGGCGGCGGATCTTCCGCTGACGGCGGAAGAAGCGCAGCTTCGTACCATCGCTGACACCATCAATGATCAGGCAGCCGATCGTGAGCCAGACTTGGTTGACCGCATTCTCCACGGTGGTGAAAAAGCTGAAGACGAGAAAGTCTACTATCACACACTGAGGCGTGTTCATGCGGCAAGCGGGACATCGCTGCTCCATGCCTTCGGCAATGATGTCCTGCGCGATGTGACGATGATCGACCAGTTTGCAAATCTCAGCATTGCGGTCACAGCCGCTGATGCTCTGCGCCTAGCACTCGTGCGTGATGCCATGGAGGCGAACGGTGCCGCCTTCTCTGATGCGGTGGACGTGGTGCTGCGTGTTGAAGAGAATGGCAAGGTGATCGACGATATGGCCGATCGTATGTCCAGGCGGTATGTGGAATATCGCGTGGCGCTGGAGAAATCCGCCTTTGATATCCCGGAGCGGGATCTCATTGCGACGATTGATGAAGCCCTTGTCCTGCTCGAAAAGAGCATTGAAGGCATCAAAGATGATGCCGCCCGGCACCGCGCGGTGCGCGGCGAGCTTTTTGGGCGTCGCTCGGCAGCGGATCTGCCGGTCTAGCCGTATCCTTCAAGTCAAAACTCAACTGTTGAAAACGGATTTAGTATCCGCGTGTGCGGCCCGGTGTGCTTGAGCCAACAGTCACACCGCTAATGCAGCAAGGCGTGGCCTGCGCGTGGGGCACGTCGAGTTTCAGATGGCATTGCGCCTCTGGGCCTTCATTGCCAGCACGGACATAGGTCCATGCCCGACACTGCGTGTCAGCAAAACAGGCGGACGCGCAATATTGCGGACCTTCTCTGCCAGCCGAGAGAACTTTGTAGTCAGCGCCCGGGCGGTTTGTTCCCTGTTCCATAAACACAGATGGGCTCGCGGCAAAGACAGGAGCGGCGATGACCGCTACAAAAAAGTAAGCGGCTGCTGCAACGGCATAGTGCCAACGATTGGGCGACAGAGAATGGCTCATCAGAAAACTCCTCGGAACATGAGAGAGTTTTACCCCGCGGCGAATGGAGAAACGCTGAAGGTGTTTGCCAGGATTTTAAACAATTCGCTTTTAGGGTTTATGGTTCCTTAACGCCGCGCTTGCCGCGCCGTTGCATAAGCGAGCAGGGCCTGCGCCTGCGCCCCGCGCAATTGCCAGGACATGCACCGAACTCCACCACCCATTTTGCAGACCTGGGCAGAGGACACCGGTATCACCTCCCGGGTTGTTGCAGCGCGCACTTGCGCAAGAGCAGTTGCATCCTCTGGAATGCCGAACTGCGGCAGATAAATCCGATCTGGTGTGACGAGTGCGTTCGTGTAGAGCCCACAGGCCGACCCGAACCGATCGTCGTAAATCTCCGACCCGTCATAAGGGGTGACGATCTCGTGGATCGTGACGCCCGGCAGGCCGCGCTGAAGGTCAGCGCGGAGTTGGCGCGCATAGGCGGGGTCTTCTGGGTAGGAATTGATCACGAGCGTATTGGTGTCGACAAAACTCACAACACCGTCCGCATGTTCCAGGCCACCTTGTTCATCCGCCTCGATGAACGCCACATGTTTGATCCCGGTGACGCGCTGCAAGGCGGTGCGGGCTTCATCTTCGGTGAGATCATTGTCTGTGAGGAACTTGGTACTGACGACCGCGCTGCCCGCATAGTCGTCAACAAAATTACCACCATCATTCAGAAGGTGCGTCGCCCGGATTGTCATGTCCGCCGCATCAGTCATTTCAGCGAGTGCAATCTGAACCGCGTCAGCATCGTCCTGCCCGGTGTATCCGCCGCCTTGGCCTGCGGCGGTATAGCGGAAATAGACAGGGTCTTCCGCGTTTGATGGGGCGAAATCGCGCGCCCAGATGTCAGCCATGGGCGCAACCAGAACCTTGTCGGCTCCAAGCACGGCAGCATAGCGATCATAAGCGCCTTCATCTGTTAGGATGAGGACCTGATCTGGCGCGCGGACAGCCTTGGCATAGGCCACATGGAAATTGAAAATCTCACCGGCCACTTCCCCGTAATAGGAGTCACCGGTGATCGGGGCGGCGAGCACAATCAGTTCTGCGCGGACCGGGAGCGTCATGAAAAGGCTCACAAAAAGCAGGGCGGCTATCTGTGCGCCGCGCCTCAGGGATGTTCTAGCCGCCGTGGCGCAATTGCCAGACAGTTTTCTTGCCATCACCCGTTGCCTGATAGACATGGCTGAACTCTCCCAGAGCCTCCTTAAAGGCATCGATCTTGGTGCCGTCCGCAACGTCGAACGCATCAAAACCACAGCGTACCATGAGAGACCATTGGTCGCGAAGCACTTCGCCCACTGCGCGCACTTCGCCGCTAAATCCATAGCGATCCCGCAGCAGGCTCGCATAGGAAAAGCCTCGCCCGTCTTTGAATGCGGGGAAATTGACTGCCACCAGTTGAAACCGGTCGAGATCGTCCGCGATCAGTTCCGGCGCTTCGCCCGCTTCGAGCTTCACTCCGAGGGGAGCGTTGCGCCCGATTAGCGCGTCGCGGTCTGCCTGCCAGCGGGTAGCTGAAACGATGACGGGGGTATCGGCTGGGAGCTCGTCTTCATCGCCGACCAGCACCCAACTATCATCTGCAAATTCGCCGTTCTTAATGAGTGGCATAGAGAGTCTCCTTGAACGGCTCTTTGCCGACACGGCGATAGGTTTCGATGAACCGCTCACCTTCGTGCCGGATGTTGATATAGGTCTCCACGATTGTCTCAATCGCGTCGGCGATTTCATCTTCGGTGAAAGCAGGGCCGAGAATGTCGCCAACAGAAGCGTTTTCATCCGCTGAGCCGCCGAGAGAAATCTGGTAGAACTCGGTGCCTTTTTTGTCCACGCCCAGAATGCCGATATGACCCACATGGTGGTGACCACATGCATTGATGCAGCCGGAAATCTTCACTTTCAGCTCGCCAATATTGTGCTGGCGATCAAGATCATTAAAGCGCTCTGCAATTTCCTGACTGATCGGGATCGAGCGCGCATTGGCTAGAGCGCAATAATCAAGACCAGGGCAGACAATGTGGTCCGTGATAAGGGCAAGGTTGGGTGTGCCAAGCGCTGCCTTCTCAAGACCCTGCCAGAGCGCAAACAGATCATCCTTCTTCACATGAGCCAGAACAATGTTCTGTTCATGGGTGACCCGTAGCTCATCAAAGCTGTATTGGGTGGCAAGATCCGCCATCACATGCATCTGGTCGTCGCTCGCATCACCAGCGACACCGCCAACGGGCTTCAGGGAGATGTTGGCAATCGCGTAACCGTCCGCCTTGTGTTCAGCGACATTGGTCTTAACCCAGTCAGCGAACTTCTTATTGTCTGCCATCGCTTCATTGAGCGCGGAGGACTCGTTCGGCAGCGTTTCGTAGGCGGGTGGGGCGAAATAGGCCCGAATGCGCGCGATTTCTTCTTCTGGAAGATTGACCACGCCTTTTTCTTTCACGTGAACGAACTCTTCTTCAACCTGCCGCTTCATCTCTTCAGCACCCAGTGCATGAACGAGAATTTTGATGCGTGCTTTGTAGAGATTGTCCCGGCGTCCATTCATATTATAGACGCGCATGATGGACTCGAGATACGCGATAAGATCCACAGCGGGAACCGCTTCGCCGATCAGGTGACCGATCATCGGTGTGCGTCCCTGACCGCCACCAACATAAATGTCGAAGGCTGGCGCGCCGTCTTTGCCCTTCACCACTTCAATGCCAATGTCATGGAAGCGGATCGCGGCCCGGTCTTCATTCATCCCGCAGACGGCAAATTTGAATTTGCGCGGCAGGAAGGTGAATTCCGGATGGAAGGTGGACCATTGGCGAATGATCTCACTCCAGATGCGTGGATCGTCCACTTCACCTGCCGCAGCACCTGCATACTGGTCGGACGTCACGTTGCGAATGCAATTGCCTGACGTCTGGATCGCGTGCATTTCAACAGAGGCGAGATCATCCAGGATCGCTGGAATGTCAGAGAGGGCAGGCCAGTTATATTGAATGTTCTGGCGCGTGGTGAAGTGACCATATCCCTTGTCATACTTCGTCGCGATGTCGGCGAGCATATGCATCTGCTTGCCTGAGAGTGTGCCGTAAGGCACCGCAACGCGCAGCATGTAAGCATGAAGCTGCAGATAGACACCATTCATGAGCCGGAGCGGCTTGAACTGATCTTCTGTAATGTCGCCAGCCAGGCGGCGCTCAACCTGTCCGCGGAACTGGGTTACCCGTTCCTTGACAAGCGTGTGGTCGAATTCATCGTAGCGATACATCTAAGGTGCTTTCGTTATAAGCGTCTTATTGTGGTTCAAGTGTTTCCAGCAAAAGTGTTCTTGCGGTTTTGCGTCCGGAAACACGTCAAAGAGAAGCCGCTTGCTTGCCGAGATCAAGGCGGATGGTCGGGCCGGCCATGCGGATTTTCTCGCGCACACTCGCCGGTACAATCGCGCTGTCTTCCACAGCCACTTCGAAGAGGTAGGGTTCAACAACCTGTTGAGCGGCCACTGAAGGTTCTGCTTTTGCGAGCAGGGCCGCACAGGCTTCTTTGCCGTCGGCGACATCGGCGTCTTTCAGCCAGTCAGACCAGGTTCCGTCGGCTGTAAAATAGACCACTTCGCCATCGAGCAAGCGGTTGGCAGTGACAGCCTGGGTGGTCGCGCGTTTATTGGTGTGCTGGGCCAAAGCCTAGTCTCCTTACCAAGTCTCTCTATCCAGTCGCCTGGGGTCGCAGGTGTGGTTTAACCCCCAATGGTCGCAGCCACTGGTAATGGTCATTTATTGGCCGCAAACATGGTTGTTTTTACATTCAAGGTCAAGTGGGGTGTGAAATAGAATGAATTACAAAAACGTGATGTGAAAAATGGCATCGGATTAGGGAAATTGCGCTTAAGAACTGCGGTTTACAGCACTTTCGTGCCAGCGGCGTAGCGCCAGGTGCTCGAGCAGGGTCAGCGCGAAGAAGATGGCAATCCCCAGAAGGGAGAGCAGGAGCAAGGCCGCGAACATGGTGGGCACCTGAAGCCGGTTGCCAGCCTCAATAATCCGCCAGGCAAGGCCGGTGCCTGAGCCGGACCCAGCAACGAACTCAGCGACCACGGCGCCGATAAGCGCAAGGCCACCGGAAATCTTCATACCCCCCAGAATGTAAGGGAGTGCAGCCGGGAGTTGCAGCAACCAAAGGCGCTGCCAGCGCGTTGCCCCGTAAAGGGTGAAGAGATCCATCAGATTGTGATCAACGGAGCGTAAGCCCAGCGTGGTGTTCGACAGGATCGGGAAGAAGGCCACAATCCAGGCAAGGATCAAGAGCGCCAGATTGACATTGTCAAAGCCGACCCAGATGAGAACGAGGGGCGCGATAGCCACAACAGGCGTCACCTGCAGGATGATGGCATAGGGAAAGAGCGCCATCTCAATGAGCCTGCTTTGGGAAAAGAGAATGGCGAGCATGACGCCCCCCACAACAGCCAGCGCAAACGCGAGCAATGTAATGCGCAGCGTCACCCAGAGTGCCGACATAAGGCTCCCGAAATTTTCCAACAAGGCAGCGCCGATGACACTGGGAGCAGGCAAGACAAATTTGGGAACATCGCCAAGTGTGACTGCTGCCTCCCAGAATAAAAGGGCGCCAATGCCCACCAGAATGGGGATGAGAAGGCGAAAGA
Organism: uncultured Parvibaculaceae bacterium; assembly: GCA_965283695.1. GTDB lineage: Bacteria > Pseudomonadota > Alphaproteobacteria > Parvibaculales > Parvibaculaceae > Mf105b01. The sequence continues at coordinate 317,725 of CBDIPP010000002.1, forward strand.
AGGGGGTGCTCATATGTCCCCATCCCGCAGGGCCGCTGACACTGCCTTGCAATGATCGAAATAGGCTGAGGATTGCCGGAAAGCGAGGCCACGTGGGTAGGGCGCATCGATGCGGATGTCATCTGCGATGCGGCCCGTGCCCCCAGAACCATTTGAGCCATTGCTCATGACCAGAATACGCTCTGATAGATAGACACTCTCATAGACAGAATGGGTGACAAAGATCACCGTCCAACCAAGGTCGCGCCAAAGCGTAAGTAGGTCATCGTCGAGCTTTTCCCGCGTGAATTCGTCCAACGCGGCAAAAGGTTCATCCATCAGGAGAACAGGCGGTTCGGTCACAAGCGCACGCGCTATAGAGACCCGCATGCGCATGCCGCCTGAGAGTTCGCGCGGCAACCGGTCTGGCACGTCGCTCAATCCGACGCGGGCGAGAGCTTCCTGTACTTTGCCCGTTGCCTCGGCTTGCGAAACCCCTTTGAGTTTCAGCGGCAGATAGACATTGTCAAAGGCACTCGCCCAAGGGAGCAGCGTTGCATCCTGAAACACAAACCCCAGATCATCGGGCCGGTCGTCGCCCACCCAGCTCAGAGCGCCGTCGCTTGGCGGGAGCAGGCCGGCGATGAGACGGAGCAGCGTACTCTTGCCACAGCCCGATGGTCCCACAAGAGACACGAATGATCCGCGTTCAATGGAGAGAGTGACGTCTGCAACTGCAGGCGTATCTCCATTATAGGATTTACCGACACCTGAGAGTGTCAGAAGGGGTCCGTCGGAGGCAGGAGGAGACACGTTCATTCAGCTGTCAGCTGCTCTTTAAGGTCCAGGCCCACGCCCTTATTCACGAACGCGAGCGTGTAAGCTTGGCGCCAGTCGAGCGCCGGGTCATAGACACCGTTCTCAGACATAACCGTGAAGAAGGTAAGCCACCGCTCCTCGCTCATGGTGCCAATGCCGAGCGTCAGCGCCTCTCCGGAATCTGCAATGCCGTATTCTTTGAGCTTGTCGATGGCTTGGGCCACCACGTCTTCACTCATATCCGGATTGTCGGCGAGGATGAGCGCGGTTGCAGGCGAGGCGTCCCCATAGAGGAAGGAGACCCACCCCTTGATGGTGGCATCCACGAATGCCTGTACCAGTTCCGGCTCCTGATCGATCATGGACGTGTTGGCGAGAATGAATGTCGCATAGCCGGGATATCCATGATCGGACAGCAGGAAGACTTGTGGCGTGAAGCCCGCTTCTTTTTCAATCGAATAGGGTTCCGATGAAAGATAGCCCTGCTGGATCGCGCGTTCATCCACCAGGAAGGGTGCCAGGTTGAATGTATATTTGCGGATCTGATCATCGGTGAAGCCAAATCGCGACCGCAACCACACCCAGAACGCACTGATCGTGGCATCGGACACCATGATGGGCATGCCGCGCATGTCTTCCAGCGTCTTCACATCATCGCGGGGATGGGTGATGAGAACCTGCGGGTCTTTCTGGAAGGATGCCATCACAGCTTTTGCGCCCGCGTCTGCCGCGACAATGTTCAACGGAATGAAACTGTTCGATCCCATGCCGAAATCCACACTGCCCGACGCGAGAAGCTGCGGCACATTAATGCCCGGCCCGCCGGGGCGAATGCTGACGTCAAGGCCTGCGTCCGCGTAGTAGCCATTGGCAAGTGCCTGATAAAAACCGCCATGCTCGGCTTGTGCTTTCCAGTCAGTTACAAAACTGATGGGGCGCAGCTCGGCGGTTGTAGAGGCATCATCTGATTGCCCACTGTCGGGCACATAAAGCGAAAAGACCAGCAGCGCTAAAACGACAATGACGGCACCTGCGCCGACCAGAACATTACGATCCATAGAACCCCCGACCAAAAAGACAGACGGAGTTTAGCAGGCGACGGCGCTTTTCGCACCCCCTCACACGAAGGGCGCGCCCCTGGTGCGCGCTGCCAGACCCACCGTAGGGCTTGCCTGCTAAACCCAACGACGGCAAGCTGATCCCATGGATGTTGATCGGGCAAAAAAGAAAACAGACGTAAGCCTCACCGCATTGGGTGCGATGTTAGTGGTTTCCATTTACGCTCTCTTAGTTTTCTCCGGATGGGAACATTTCTTCACACAAACTGGTTGCCGACCACCATCGTGCTCAATGTTGGAATTGTTTGCATATCTTGACGGCAATCGAGCATTTAGAATATGGGGTGAAATCGGCGGAGCGAAGATGCATCTGTTGAAAGCACTTGCTATTTTGCACATAGCCGCAGCGGTAGGGTTTACCTGTCTCTTGTATTTTGTTTGGTTCAAGCCAAAACTGAGCGGTCCCCGAGATTCAATGCTCCCCAGTGACCAGGAGCTTAGAATGAGTAATCTTAGGAAGCACACAAAGGTCCGGCCGCGGTTTGGATACGTGCTGTTTCATCCTAAGCAGATCCGTGAAGGCATAGCGTTTTCGCGAAATCAAATCCGACTCCTATCGCTCGCTTGTTTGTTGGGTGGGGCTGGGCTGACTATGTTGAGTCCAAGCTTTACGAAAGCAAGACATGGCTTCTGGTCGGCAGACGTCACCGTTTCATTGAATGCAGCGTTTGTAGCATTTGTGCTTCTTGCTACACCGCACATCACGTGGGAAATGCTTCGCTGGAATGAGGAGAGAAAAAGTTGACGCCCCTACATCACCTCGCAGGTAGCCTCAAGGCGGGTTGCGTTCAGCTCTTCGAACCGATCTTCTGATTGAATGAGCGTGCGGAAGAGGATGACCCCACGCGCCGAAGGTGCAACCACGATGGGTGCGCCGCCGAGCCCCTCAACTTGATCCTCGTTTTTCACCAGGATGACTTCAACCGTCTCTTTCGGCAATTGCTTGTCGTTCACCACAAAGAAATTGTCCGTATTGTCCGCAAACATGGACAGCGAGAAATAGGTGTCCTTGGGCACGGGCGATGAAATGCGTAAGGCTTTCTCCGACACATCGAAAGCACAGATCGTATAGATGAGGTCAGGGCTTGGCCGAACCACCGTGCGGCTTTCAGATGTTGCGCGCGGTGCATGTGCGACAACGCCCAAACCAACCTGTTCCTCAACGCCGGAGATCAGGCGGTCCATGACAAAACTCGGGAAGGCCAGCACCGTGATGATGTGGATGATACCACCCAAAATAAGCGTGGCAGCGAGCAGATAGGGCCAGGACTTCATGAGCAGGTCTCCTTCACGATTGTCGGAAGGCTCAGGCGCTCAAGATTGGAATAGGTTTCTTCATCTGGATTGTAGAGTCTGAGAGTCAGGCTAAACGGCGTTCCTTCACCCGTGCCGTCAAAGCCGGTGGGAATGCCGTTCGTGCCGCTGCCGTCAGGGTTCACAGAAATTGTGAAACCGTTTTCTGCGTGGCGTGTCACCGTGTTCATGGCCTGGCTATATCGATTGGCAGGATTGGGGATCAGATAGTGGTCTGCCCCATAGGCTGTGATACTCCACCAGCGCGTGGCGAGCGCCTTGCCTTCAAGGCGGTAGCTGCATTTGGTGGACAGCGCCTCATCCGCATCATCGCGCACCGCCGTGAAATAGACCGTTTCACTTTTGTTGAGTGCCAACAGTCCGGCGCGCGCAACTGCGGCGCGGGCATAGGGACTCGCGGTAGGGCTTCCAATGGCCGGGTCCGTGGTCCACGCGCCATTTTGCAGCGCGGTCCCAAGACCTGCATTGATCGAAAACCAGGTCGTCCCCAACCCGATAATGAGGGCGCCTACTAAAACGCCCAGAGCTTTTAGAAGTCCTGAAACCATGGGTTCCCAGCTTCCCCAATCATTGTCCCCGAAGGGCGGTTGTACCACAGAGGTCAGAAAGCACCAGACAGAGCCTTCTTCGCAGTTAACGTGTCAAGGTCTCGCCGCCGCGCCGGAACCCGGGTCCAGGGTTCACTTGTTTCCGGTGCGCCTCGCGAAACAGGTTCGATAGAGAGACGTAAAACCGATGGAGTTCCGGTTGAGGCGCTGTTGTGACCGTTGTTTCTGTGTCCGTGGTGCGGGGCCGGGCGCGGCGGACGGGGGCAGGCTTGCCGCCCGCGAGATCCGCAATCGGCATGCCTTCATGCACAGACTTCATGAAAGACGCCCATGTCGTGGCGCTCAACCCTCCGCCTTCCGCATTGACCATGGGCGAGGCATTGTCATGACCAAACCAGACACCAGCAACCTGGTCTGCCGTATAGCCTACGAACCAGATATCGCGTCCATCCTGGCTTGTGCCTGTTTTCCCTGCGGCGGGGCGCCCGCCAATGTCAGCGTTGGAACCGGTCCCGCCGAGGATCACCTGATAGAGCAGATAGTTCATCGACCGTGCGGCACCTGGCGCCACCACCCGCGTGGCGAGGGATTGCTGTTCAAATAGAATGTCGCCATCGGGATTAAGAATGCGCCTGATGCCGTAAGGCTTGGCTCTGAAGCCTCCATTTGCAAATACGGCGTAGGAAGACGTGAGGTCAAGCAGCGTCACTTCTTCTGTCCCGAGTGCGATGGAGGGATGAGAGGCAAGCGGCGAGGTGATGCCCAACCGTTCAGCTGCATCAATAACTTCAAGCCGTCCGACCTGTTCTGACAGGCGTACCGCGACCGTATTGATCGAATATTTCATCGACGTGAGCAGGCTTACATTCCCGCGAAAGCGCCCATTGTTCTGAGGTGACCAGCCATTGACATTAATCGGGCGGTCACTCACACGGGATTCAGGTGTGAGCCCGTTCTCCAAAGCAGCGAGGTAGACAAATGGCTTAAAGGCGGAGCCCGGCTGCCGTTCTGCCTGGAAGGTGCGGTTGAACTGGCTCTCAAGATAGTCGCGGCCACCCACCATGGCGCGGAGCGCCCCGTCCGGGTCCATAGAGACAAGCGCTCCTTGGGTCGGGGGCTCGTCCACATCATCTGGCAGGTTTGCGGCGCGTTCAGCGATCGCATCTGCAATAGACAGTTCGCCCGCCGCCTGTTGTACCGGATCAAGCGTGGTTTCGATGATGAGTTGCCCCGTCATACCGGGCAGGATTTCAGCGACTTCCGAGGCAATCCAGTCCACGAAGTATTGTGACCCCTGACGCGGCGCCCGTTTGATAATGGTTGCAGGCGTTACGCGTGCAGCGAAAGTCTCGCCTTCCGTCAGAACGCCGTTTTCGACCAGGGTGCTGAGTACGATTTCTGCGCGTCGTTGGGCACGGGAAAGATCATTGGTGGGCGCAAACCGTGAGGGCGCCTTGATGAGACCGGCAAGCAACGCAGCTTCAGCGAGATTTACCTCGCGAACGGACTTGTCGAAATAATGCTGTGAGGCGGCTTCAAAGCCATAAGCGCCGGCACCCATATAGATCCGGTTGAGATAGAGGGTGAGGATGTCATCTTTGGTGTAGGCATATTCAAGCCAGACGGTGATCACCGCTTCCTGGGCCTTGCGCCAGAATGTGCGTTCAGACCCAAGGTAAAGGTTCTTGGCAAGCTGCTGGGTGATGGTTGAGCCGCCTTGAACAACACCCCCGGCGCTGAGATTTGCGACAATGGCCCGGCCAATGCCAAACACATCAAATCCGAAATGCTCGTAGAAGCGACGGTCTTCCGTGCTCAAGACCGCGAGCACTAGATAATCCGGCATTTCGTCGAGCGGCACGATAGGGGCATAACGCCCGCCGCGATTGGCGATCTCATCACCATCCCGGTCAAGGACGGTGAGCGCGAGCGCATCTGGTCCCAGGGGACCAAGGAGCTGCCGCTGCATTTTGGGCAGTGTGTCCAGAATCAGGGTGCCGAACACAACACTGCCAACAAAGACCAGTACGCCAAAGGCACGCCAAAGGAAGGAACGCGATCGGGTGCCTTTTTGGGGCAGCTCTTGATTTTCTTCGTCGTCTCGCACGGTTTTGGTCTTTCAATAGGACGCACCTGTGCCGGAATGGCACAGCGGGGGCCCCGCATATTTGTCTGAGAGGAGACATCGCAAGCCCTGTGCCGCGGCACAGCTGAGGTCTTGCCTGTGCACAGGGCCCCTAAATCAGCGTAAACTTGGGCCCAGACTCAGAATACAGACTCGCAGTGCTGACGATCCCAGGCCCCTAATGGATGAAAAATTGACTGAACAACCCTTCTGGCAAACCAAAAAAATGACCGAGATGAGCCGGGAGGAATGGGAATCCCTCTGCGACGGATGCGCGAAGTGCTGCCTCATCAAGTTGGAAGACGAAGACACGGGTGAGTTGGAATATACCGATATTTCCTGCAGCCTTCTGGACTGCGAAACCTGCCAATGCGGCGATTACCCCAATCGGTCGGTCAAAGTGCCCGACTGCGTCACGCTGACACCGGAAAACGTCCAACAGTTGAACTGGATGCCCTCCACCTGCGCCTATCGATTGCTCGCAAATGGTGAAGACCTACCCTGGTGGCACCCTTTGGTAAGTGGGGAGCAGGAATCTGTGCACCTGGCAGGCATGTCAATTCGCGGGCGAACTATCAGCGAAGATGACGTCGATCCGACAGACCTTGAAGGCCGCATTGTAACCTGGCCTGAGCAAGGAAAATAATTGCAGAAAATGCAAATTCAGACTTGAACATGAAACGCTCCAGTCCCATCTAAAGTTCATCTCCAGAATTGCATCAGAACGGTGAGCATCCTCCGGCAGGTCGGTGGCTAAGAAATTTTGCGAGCATCAGCTTGAAGCCGTGACGGTCTATCCTATCTCTAACATCATCTTCAGAAATCTGCTCCATGGCTGAAAGCACGCTGCCTGAGACGGCAGAACCCAAACCCGTTGACTGGGTGCGCATTGCGCAGGTCTATCAGACAGAGGAAAAACTTGCGAATATCGCAAATGAATACGGCATCACGGTTCAGAAGATTGTGGCGCATGCTCAGCGTGAAGGCTGGCCACTCCGATATGAAAGACGGCAGGCGACCCAGCAGAAGCGATCACCGGGGAGCACCGACCCGGCGACCCTGCGCAAGCGCCTAACGGCACTCGTTGAACGACAGATTGCAGAGATTGAAGGGCGCCTCGCCGAAGCAGTTGAAAGTCGGGACCATGAAAGAGATGCGAGAACACTTTCGAACCTAACCCGAACGCTGGACAAACTGATTGAGTTGAAAAGAGCCGCCACCGCGGAGCGGGTGGAGCTTAAACGGATGAGAGAAGACGCAAGCGGCAATGACGGTGCAAAAAGCGAAGACGTGCTCAGACAAGACCTGGCACGCCGCCTGGCTCGCATCGCAACCACAAACACAGATTGATGTCTTGCTCTCTGAGTTGAATCACCAAGAGCTCAGCTTGCTGGCTCATGATTGGCGCTTCTGGGCGCGCGATAGCCAATGGCCCCCTGCGGGCAACTGGACGACTTGGCTTATTCTGGGAGGTCGCGGCGCGGGCAAGACGCGGGCGGGCGCTGAATGGATTGCAGGTGAGATAAAAGCAGCACGCGCCGGACGCATCGCGCTCGTGGGTGAGAGTTATGCGGACGCGCGGGAAGTCATGGTGGAAGGCACGTCGGGCTTGCGCGCGCTGGGGCCAGACCAAACAAAGCCACGCTATGAAGCGACACGCCGACGCTTGTTGTGGCCGAATGGCGCGGTGGCGAGCTTGCATTCAGCGAGTGATCCCGAAGGGTTGCGGGGGCCACAATTTGACGCCGCCTGGAGCGATGAGGCTGCAAAATGGCCGGATGCGGAAGCGGCCTGGTCGATGCTGCAATTTGGTTTGCGTCTGGGAGACAACCCGCGCCAGGTAGTGACATCAACGCCCCGTGCCGTGCCTTTGATCAGAAGCCTCTTGGCCGACGATAGGGTCGCCGTGACGCGGGCCACAACCTACGACAATCGCGCGAACCTCGCCGACGCGTTTTTCTCGACGGTGATCAAGACCTATGAAGGCACCCGGCTTGGCCGTCAGGAATTAAACGGCGAATTATTGGAAGACGATCCAGATGCCTTGTGGACGCGCGCGCTTGTCGAACGCTGTCGCAGAACGTCTACGCCTGATTTCGAACGAGTGGTGATCGGTGTCGATCCACCTGCAAGCTCCGGCGCTGGCGCGGATGAATGCGGCATCGTGGTCGCGGGGCTCGGGAGCGACGATCGCTTCTATGTGATTGCGGATCGATCACGGGCTCGGGCCAAACCAGCCGCCTGGGCAAAGGCGGTCGCAGAAGCCTATGAGAATTTCGATGCAGACCGCGTGATCGCCGAGGTGAACCAGGGCGGTGAGATGGTTGAGAGTGTGCTTCACCACGTGGCTCCAACTTTGCCGGTGCGCCAGGTCCGCGCAACGCGGGGCAAGAAGGTGCGCGCTGAACCAGTAGCTGCGCTCTATGAACAGGGCAGGGTATCGCACCTCGCGCCTTTGCCGGAGCTTGAAGACCAGATGTGCAATTTCTCAGGTCGCGGCAAAAGTCCCGACCGGTTAGACGCACTCGTCTGGGCGATAACAGATCTCATGCGAACCGCGGGCGACCCCGCCATCCGACGCTTGTAAGGAAACAATGATGAACGCAGTGACGCAGCAAAAGCCGGCGGGCCTTTGGTCCAGGCTCTTCGTACGGCCATACTTCGCACGTCCATTGGCCACCAAAGCAAGTGCGACCGGAGCGCTTGTTGCGCTGAGCTCGCTGGGGCGCCCGGTTTGGACACCTCGTGACTATGATCGCTTGGCGCGCGAGGGCTATGAGCAGAATGCGGTGGCCTTCAGATGCGTCCGCATGATTGCGGAGGCCGCCGCAAGCGTCCCTTGGATGCTTCGCGAAGGCGATCAGACTTTAAGCGAGCATCCGCTGCTTACACTCCTCACGCGACCCAATCCGGCTGAAAGCGGAACCGAGCTTCTGGAAGCCTGGTATGGCCATCTGCAGGTGGCAGGCAATGCCTACCTGGAGGCGGTGAGTGTTGGCGAAGAGGTGCGCGAACTCTACGCACTCCGTCCGGACCGCATGAAAGTGGTGCCGGGTACGCGGGGCTGGCCGGAAGGCTATGAGTATGAGGTGAACGGGCGAACGGTTTTGTTCCGAGACGAACCCAATAAGCCGATCCTGCATATGAAAGCCTTTCACCCGACCGATGATCATTATGGTCTCTCACCGATGGAAGCAGCGGCAAAGGCTGTCGACATTCACAATGCCGCAGGCGCCTGGAACAAATCCCTGCTTGATAATGCGGCGCGTCCCTCTGGCGCGCTTGTGTACAAAGGCGCAAGCGGTGACAGCACGCTCACCGATGATCAGTTCGACCGATTGAAGCGGGAGCTGGAAGACAATTATGCAGGCTCGGCCAACGCCGGTCGTCCACTGTTGTTGGAAGGAGGGCTCGACTGGCAACAAATGGGACTGGGTCCCCGAGATCTTGACTTCAACGAAGCAAAGAATGCCGCCGCGCGCGAAATCGCATTGGCCTTCGGCGTGCCGCCTATGTTGCTCGGCATTCCCGGCGACAACACATTCGCGAATTACAAAGAGGCCAATCTGGTTTTCTGGCGTCAGACCATTGTACCCCTGGTGCGAAAGTCGGCGACGGCGCTTACCCACTGGCTGGGGTCCCGTTTTGGACCGTCTTTGCATCTCGATATCGACCTTGAGGCGGTCCCGGCCCTTGCCGCAGAGCGCGAAAGCGTCTGGGCGCGTGTAAAGGACGCGGACTTCCTCAGCAATGAGGAAAAACGCCGGGCCGTTGGGTTGGGCGCAAGGGAGACGGTTTGATGGGGGAAGAGAAAGAGCCTGGGCGCTGGCACCTCGATAAACGAGTTCCCATTGCGCTCATCGTAGCGATCCTCATTCAAACTGCTGGCGCGCTGACCTGGGCTGGGGCCGCCTCAGAACGCATTAATCATTTGGAACGTCAGGTGATCAGCGATGACGATATGGGTGAGCGCACGGCGCGCCTGGAAGTGCAGGCCGCCTATATGCGCGCGGCGCTCACACGTATTGAAGACAAGCTCGACCGCGCGATCGCCAAAGAATGACGAACCTCGCTAGCCATGACTTTCATCCAGCGTCTCCCCAAAGAATGGGCGGGGCGCTTTTTTGTGTCGGGAGAAACATGAACAAACCAACGCGACAGGGAAAACCAGCAAGCGCCACCTGTGAAACCAAACGAGCGGCCTTCCAGGTGGCAGAGGTCGATGAAGCTGGAGCGTTTGAGGGCTATGCAAGTCTCTTTGGCGCTGAAGATCTAGGTCACGACCTGGTCCAGCGCGGCGCGTTTCGGGCAAGTCTCGCCAAGCGCGGCGCTGATCAGGTCCGGATGCTCTTTCAGCATGACCCTGCAGACCCGATCGGGTCTTGGGACGAGATCCGTGAAGACACGAGAGGTCTCTATGTCCGCGGCCGCCTCACATTGGAAGTGACGCGGGCAAGGGACGTCCACGCCCTCATGAAAGCAGGCGCATTGGACGGTCTCTCTATCGGCTTCCATACAGTGAAAGCCGTGCGAGATGCGGGGACCGGTCTGCGCCATCTGATGGAGCTGGACCTCTGGGAAATTTCAGTTGTGACCTTTCCCATGCAGCCGGGTGCCCGTGTCAGCACAGTGAAATCTGCATGGCTGCCTACAGAACGAGAACTTGAACGCTGGCTTTCGCGGGATGCGGGACTCAGCAGATCAGACGCCCGCGCCTTGATCGCAGGTGGCTACAAAGCGGTGAGGGCGCGGCGGGATGCTGGCTTCACTTCAACAGACTTGGGAGCCTTGGCGCGGACCATCCGCGCAGCTGGCGCTCATTTTATTCACTAAATCCATCTAAGGAGAAAGATATGCCTCTTAACGGAGAGACCCGTGTGGGCCGCATTGGCCATACGCTGGGCAGTCTTGCGCCAACCGCCGCCCCGGAAAAGAAAAGCGCGGACTTAGGGTCACCAGCCATGCATGAAGTGCGCGACGCCATGGATGAATTCATGACGCGCTTTGATGCGTTCAAGCAGGTCAATGATGACCGCCTGTCCCAGGTGGAGCGAAAGCTCTCAGCGGACGTGGTGACCACAGAAAAGGTGGATCGTCTGAACGCCGCCCTGGATCTTCAACAAAAGACGGTTGATGGTCTGGCCCTGTCCCTCACCCGTCCAGAAATCGGCTCAGGCGCTCCGCTCAATCCGGTGGCGAGAGAACACAAAGCCGCCTTTGAAACCTATGTGCGTCAGGGTGGCACTGGCCCGCTGCGCGGCCTGGAAGAAAAGGCCCTGTCTGTTCAGTCAGATCCGGATGGTGGCTATCTGGTGCCAAGCGAAACGGAACAGATGATTGACCGGGTCGTCTCCGAAGCTTCTCCCATTCGCTCAATCGCAGGAGTGCGCCAGATTGGTGCGGCATCCTACAAAAAGCCCTTTGCCACAAGCGGGGCGGCGACCGGTTGGGTCGGCGAGACTGAGCCGCGCGCGGAAACCGGCACGCCAAAAATCTCCGAGCTCGAATTTCCAGTGATGGAGCTCTATGCCATGCCGGCAGCGACATCGACGCTTCTGGACGACAGCGCGGTCAATATCGACCAGTGGATCGCCGAAGAAGTGCAAACAGCCTTTGCAGAACAGGAAGGTGCGGCCTTTGTCTTAGGCGATGGTGTGAGAAAACCCCGTGGCTTCCTCTCCTACGACACCGTCGATAATGAGAGTTGGGCCTGGGGCAAGGTGGGCTATGTCCCCACTGGCGCTTCTGGAGCCTTCCCGGCATCAACCCCGTCAGATGTTTTGCTCGACCTGGTCTATTCCGTGAAGTCCGGCTACCGGGCCAATGCCCACTTTGTCATGAACCGGCAGACCCAGGCGCAGATCCGGAAGTTCAAAGATGCAGACGGCAACTATCTCTGGCAGCCAAGCTTGACCGCTGGTCAGGCACCGCGGCTGATGAATGTGCCGATCGCCGAGGCTGAAGACATGCCGGACGTAGACGCCGACAGTTTCGCACTGGCCTATGGCGATTTCCGTCGTGGCTATCTCATTGTGGACCGTCTCGGCATTCGTGTCCTGCGCGATCCCTATACAGCAAAACCCTATGTTCTCTTCTACACAACAAAACGTGTGGGCGGCGGCATCCAGAATTTCGAAGCGATCAAGCTTCTGAAATTCGGCACAGCGTAAGGAGGCATCATCATGCGTGATCTACATTCAAATCTCGGCATTGTTCAAAGTCTGGATCCGGCTGTGACCACTTCGACGCGTGTTGGCGCGCCGGTTGATCGACAGGGCTATGAGAGCGTGGAGCATATCGTGTCGCTCGGCATGAGCGGCGACACGCTGTCGCCTTCGGTTTCTCTTGCTTTCAAGCTGGAAGAAAGTGAAGACGGCACCAATTGGTCGCCTGTTGTCAATGACAGCGACGTCCTGGGAGTGGCCGTTGATGGCAGTGGCACCTTTGCCCTGGTCGATGACCCCTCAGAAGACGGGCAAGTGATTGCCATTGGCTATGTAGGTGATGCTCGCTATTGCCGCGTACAGGTGGAGCTCACCGGGTCCCATAGCAATGGCACACCGGTTGCCGCTCTGGCCTTGTTGGGTCATGGCAATGTGAAGCCGGGGTCGTAAGGGTCTCGACCTAAACAAAACCGTCATTGCCGGACTAGTTCCGGCAATCCAGGGGCTACAGACATAGGTCTGAGTTACCTTGCCCTGGACCCCCGGAACAAGTCCGGGGGTGACAGCCTATGTTTTTCTTCAGAATTCATCTCCCAACAAACGAGAAATCCATGCCCCACACATTGGTGACCGGTCCGGCCAGCGAGCCCGTTGATCTGGCCGATGCAAAACTGCACCTCCGCGTCGATGGCATCGACGAAGATGTTCTGATCGAAGGCTATATTTCGGCAGCACGATTGAGCATTGAAGCCTATGCGGGGTTGGCGCTCCTGGACCAAAGTTGGGATCTGGTGCTCGACAGTTGGCCCGAGCCCATCATCGATTTCAATATGGGGCCGATCACCTCCATCACCAGTGTCGCTGTCGATGGAAAAATGCTGAGCCCCGATACCTACAATCTGGCGCCGGGCCTGAACGCACGGTTGGTACGCACAGACGGCGCCGCCTGGCCCCGGCCCAAATCCCTCGCGGCGGGCATTGTAGTGCGCTTTGCGTGCGGGTTTGGCGCGAGCGGAAGTGATGTGCCGCGGGACATCCGGCATGCACTCCTCATGATCGTGGCGCATTGGTATGAGAACCGGGAGCTGGCACCGGGAACAGGCGATCAACTGATACCGCCGGTCCGCAGGCTGCTCGCGCCTTACCGAAAGCTCCGCCTGTGATTGCAGATTTTCGACATCGCCTCGTTCTGGAAGAGCGGGTTTCTCTCGCCGACGGAGGCGGCGGTACCAGTGAAAGCTGGACCGAAGTGGCAACCCTATGGGCCGCCATGCATCAGAAGAGCGGGCGGGAACGCGAAGCGGCGGATCGTTTGGGCGCGCACGCCACCACTGACATCACCATTCGGTACCGTAGTGGCGTCACGACCGACATGCGCTTTCGGCTGGGAACACAGCATTTCAATATTCGTGCGGTCCTGGATGTGGACGGACGCCGCCGCTGGCTCAGGTGCACGTGCGCGGAAGGAGGGGCGTCATGACCTTGGCCGCGAGCTGGGAACTGCAAAAAGCCATTCACGCAAGCCTTGTCGGTGACGCGTCCCTCTCGTCCCTGGTAGGCGGCCGTGTTTTCGACCGGCCGCCGCAGGATGCGGCCTTTCCCTTCGTGACACTTGGCGACACGGATGTGGAGCCTGACGGTGCAGGAAGTGAAGGCGCCGCCATCCATCGTCTTGCTCTTTCGGTCTGGTCACGGGCCCGCGGAAGGCGGGAGGTAAAAGAGATCATGAGTGTCATCGATGAGGCGCTGCAGGATGCAGTTCTGCCAATGACCGGCCATGCGCTTGTGAATCTGCAACTGGAGCGCGCAAGTGTCTCTTATGCGGTCGACGCAGAGGCCTTGCGCGGACGCCTTGTCTTTCGCGCCTATACAGAACCCACAAGCTGAACTTTTCAGATAGACCAACAAAGGAGACGTGAGCATGACCGCTCAACGTGGCAAAGACCTGCTGCTCAAAATCGACAGCGACGGTCTGGGGACTTTCACAACCATGGCGGGGCTTCGCGCCCGCGCACTTTCATTCAACGCGCGCACGGTGGATGTAACCCATGCGGAATCCGCAGGTGCCTGGCGGGAATTGCTTGCAGGCGCCGGCGTCAAAACCGCGAGCCTTAGTGGCAGCGGCATCTTCAAGGATGAAGCCTCCGACGCTCTTGTCAGAGGTTATTTTTTCGACGGGACCATTCGCGACTGGCAGGTCATAATTCCAGACTTCGGGACAGTCGAGGGGGCCTTTCAAATCACCTCGCTCGAATATGCAGGCACTCACGAAGATGAGCTCCGCTTTGACCTCGCCCTTGAGTCTGCAGGGCAACTTCTCTTTACGGGTGCCTGACATGGTGAACAGACATCGCGGCGAAGTGGAGCTCAAGGCCGGTGGCAAGAGCTATACGCTCTGCCTCACGCTCGGCGCGCTCGCCCATCTGGAAGAAGCGTATGGGGGCGAGGACATTCTGACACTCGCCGACCGCTTCTCCCAAGGCCAGCTGACGAGCAGAGACGCTGTGAACCTGTTGGAGGCAGGGTTGAAAGGCGGCGGGCACGAGAGCGCAGCGCTTGATCTCGAAAGTCTGAGTTTCGACGGGGGCATGGCAGGGCTCATCCGCACCTTGGCCGATCTGCTGCGGGTAACCTTTGGAAGCACAGATGCTGAGGTCATCGAGAAAGTCGAGGCCGAAATCAATCATTCAAGGGAGGGCGGTGAGGATTTGCCCCCTTTCCCTGGCAACCCCTCTTGAGTTTTGCCTGCAGCGTGCTGCACTGGACACCGAAAGACTTCTGGTCGGCAAGCTTGCGCGAAGTGGAGGGCGCGGCTCTGGCATTTGTCCCAAATGACAGCGCCGCAATGCAAATGGGTGGCCTTAACTGGTTGATGACCCGCTTTCCCGACGAACAGACAGGAACAAAAACGGATGGAGTTTGAGAGTTTCGATGTAGGCAGCCCGTCATCTGACTTGCGCGGGCTTCGCGCGGAGTTTGACGCTGCAACCAGCGCCAGTGGACGGCTCGGCAAAGAAGCCAAGAACGCTTTTGCTGGCATCGCACGAGAAGGGGACCGCGCGGCCAAAGTGGGACAGGATTTGCACCGCGCCCTCGGGTCTGCTTTCGACGATCTGGTTGTCGGCGGGCGTTCCTTCCAGGACGTGCTGAAATCCCTCGCGGTCGATCTCGCGAAACTGGCAGCACAAGACATTTTTGGAACCCGCGTTGGAGGGGGGCAGAGCGGAGGCGCCGGCTCGCTATTGGGGGATCTGTTTGGATCGATCCTGACGCCCAATGCCAAAGGGAACGCGTTTGATCAAGGCCGCATCCAAGCCTTTGCCAAGGGCGGGGTCCTGTCGAACCCAGCGCTCTTCCCTATGCAGGGGGGAGTGGGGCTCGCGGGTGAAGCGGGAGCCGAAGCAATCCTGCCACTTGCCCGGGGGGCAGATGGAAAACTCGGCGTGGCGTCACAGGGCGGCGGGCAAGCCCTCAACATTACTTTCAATGTCACGGCCACTGATGCGGCGAGTTTCAAGCGCAGCGAAAGCCAGATCGCTGCCATGCTTCAGCGCACGGTCAGTCGCGGCAATCGCAATCTGTGAATTGGGAGGGCACTAATGGCGTTCCATGAAGTTCGATTTCCGTTGGAGGTTGGTTTTGGCTCTTCCGGCGGACCAGAGCGGCGCACCGAAATCGTGACACTGGGGTCTGGTCACGAGGAGCGCAACTCTCCCTGGGCCGATAGTCGCAGGCGCTATGACGCAGGCTATGGCATCCGGTCAATGGAAGACCTGCACACAGTGATCGGCTTTTTTGAAGCCCGCCACGGACGATTGCATGGGTTTCGCTGGAAGGACCGCACGGACCATGCGTCCGGAGAGTATGGTGTTCCGGTGACATCCACCGATGAGCACCTTGGAACCGGTGATGGCAGCGCGGCAACTTTCAATCTGACCAAACACTATAGCTCAGGCGGCGCGACCTATTCGCGATCCATCACAAAGCCGGTGGAAGGTACCGTGCGGGTTGCGGTCAATGGTGTTGAACAGGTAATCGCATCGGATTTTGTCGTCGACATGACCACCGGCCTTGTCACCTTCCTGGCCGGGCACGAACCCGCACCCGGTCTCAATGTGACGGCAGGGTTTGAGTTCGATGTGCCTGTGCGTTTCGACACAGACTTTCTCGACATTTCGCTCACCGGCTTTGATGCGGGCGACATCCCGTCCATTCCCCTTGTTGAAATCCGCATCTAGCGCCTGCAGGACCTGAACAGATGAAATCACTTTCTCCCGATTTCCAGGCACACCTGGACAGCGGGACAACCACGCTTTGCCAATGTTGGAAGCTGACACGACGCGACGGCATCACAATGGGCTTCACAGACCATGACCGGACATTGAGTTTCGACGGCACACTGTATGAAGCCGCGGCGGGGTTTACAGCAAGCGCTGTCTCCTCATCCAGCGGACTGGCGGTGGACAATCTGGATGTTTTGGGAGCGCTCTCCTCAGATCATCTGGAAGACGGGGATCTCGCCGCTGGTCTCTATGACGACGCAGAGATCGAAATCTGGCGCGTGAATTGGAAGGCACCCGATCAGCGGGTTCTGATGCGAAAAGGCAACCTCGGTGAAATCAGCCGGGGCCCCACAGGATTCACGGCAGAAGTGCGCGGTCTTTCCCATCGGTTGAACCAGCCGACAGGCCGCCTCTTTCAATATGCCTGCGATGCGGATCTGGGTGATGCCCGCTGCGGCGTGTCTCTGACGGGCAGCGCATTCACAGGCACCGGCTCGGTCATTGGTGTCACAGACAATCGAGAGATGACTGTTGCAGGCCTCGATGCCTACGCTGACGCCTGGTTTGCGAGAGGCCTGCTGACCTTCACCTCCGGCGTCAACAAGGATGAGGTGTTGGAAGTCAAACGCCATTCCAACCGCGCCGGGACCGTCGTGTTGGAGGTCTGGCATGCGTCCGCACAAGCGATTGACGAGGGCGTCACCTTGAGCGTGGCTGCGGGCTGCGATAAACAGTTCGAAACCTGTCGCGCGAAATTCGCCAACGCTGCAAGCTTTCGCGGCTTCCCACACATCCCCGGAAATGATTTCGCCCTCTCTTATCCGCTGCGTGGCAGCAATAATGACGGGGGCAGTCAGGTATGACGCGTGAGACAAACCCGAACCAGATTGTCGACTGCGCTCGACGCTGGATCGGCACGCCCTATCGCCATCAGGCCAGCAAACGCGGCGCGGGGACCGACTGTCTGGGTCTGATCCGAGGCGTCTACCGGGACCTGTATGCTCGGGAACCGGAAACACCGCCCGCTTACAGTCCGGATTGGGCAGAGTTGCCTGATCTGAACGGTACTCGGGTTGAGACCATGGCCGAAGCTGCCCGCCGTCACCTCATTGAGCTAGATGTAGCGGACACAAGAGCGGGCGATGTGCTCCTGTTCCGCATGACACCGGGCGCGGTGGCAAAGCACGCGGCGATCAAGAGTTTTGAGGATCGGATGATCCATGCCTGCTCTGGCCGCGCTGTGGCAGAAGTTCATATGGGTACCTGGTGGCCACGCCACTTTGCTTTTGCCTTTCGATTTCCAGGAGAATTGACCTAGTGGCTTCCGTCCTTTTAAGTGCGGCGGGGTCCGCCGCCGGGTCTGCAGCCCTGCCTGCCGGGCTGAACTTTCTCGGCGCCAATGTGTCTGGCGCGGCCATTGGCAAGGCGGTCGGCTCTATCGCCGGATCTCTAATCGACGATCAACTCTTTGGCACATCTGTCACCCGGGACGGGCCACGACTGTCAGACCTTGATGTGCAGGCGTCCACCGAAGGTGCAGCGATCCCCCGAGTCTATGGGCGCGTAAGATTATCCGGCCAGGTGATCTGGTCTACCAAGTTCAAGGAGACGGCCACCACAAGTTCCAGCGGTGGCGGAAAGGGGAGTGGCGGCGGCAGTTCTGCGGAAACGACCAGCTATGCCTACACTGTCTCTTGTGCAATTGCTCTGTGCGAGGGGCCCATCACCCGCATTGGCGGCATTTGGGCAGACGGCAACCTGCTCGATCTGTCTGGCATTTCCTACCGAACCTATCTGGGTTCTGAAACGCAGATGCCCGACAGCACGATGGAAGCAGTTGAGGGGGCGGGCAATGTGCCGGCCTATAAAGGACTTGCCTATATCGTTTTTGATGATCTGCAGCTCGCCGACTTTGGCAACCGCCTACCACAGCTCTCCATAGAAGTGTTTCGCGCTCTAAGCGATATTGAACAAGACATCAAAGCCGTCACCATCATTCCGGGTGCGACCGAGTTTGGCTACGACACAAGAGCCTTCCGCCGGATATTCGCAGATGGCGTGAGCGATTCAGAGAACATGAACAATCGCATCGGCGGCACCGATTGGCAGGTATCCTTAGATGACCTGCAGGCGACATGCCCCAATCTGAACGCAGCCGCCTTGGTTGTGAGTTGGTATGGCGACGACCTGCGGTGTGGATCCTGCTCCTTGAGCCCGAAGGTGGACCGACAGGATAAAGTGACGACCCCCGAAAACTGGGAAGTTGCGGGACAGGGCCGTGCGGCGGCCCTACCGGTGAGTCAGGTTGATGGTCGACCCGCCTTTGGTGGCACACCCTCTGATGGCTCCGTTAAGCGCGCCATTGAAGATCTGAAAAGCCGGGGCCTCTCAGTCTGCTTCTATCCCTTTGTCCTGATGGATGTGCCTTCGGGCAATGGATTGCCCGATCCTTATGGCGGGGATGAACAGTCGGCCTACCCCTGGCGGGGGCGCATGTCGATTGCCCCCGCGCCGGGCTTTGTTGGTTCGACGGACAAGACGCCAGCGGTGGGGAGCGATGTCGCCGCCTTTTTCGGGACAGTATCGGCAAGTGACTTTTCTGTCTCCGCTTTGGGCGTCACCTATTCAGGCCCCGAAGAATGGTCCTATCGACGCATGATTCTCCACAATGCGGCGCTGTGTGCATGGGCGGGCGGGGTTGAGTCTTTTCTCATCGGCTCAGAAATGCGTGGCCTTACGCAACTTCGTGATAGCGATACAACATACCCGGCGGTCACTGAGCTGATCGCGCTCGCTGCTGAAGTGCGCGCTTTGCTCGGACCATCGACGAAAATTTCCTACGCGGCCGATTGGTCCGAATATTTCGGCCACCATCCAGCCGACGGCAGTGGAGATGTCTTCTTTCATCTCGATCCGCTTTGGTCCGATAGCAATATCGATTTTGTCGGCATCGACAATTACATGCCGCTTGCCGACTGGCACGATGGCGCTGCGCATCTGGACGCGGAAGCGGGTGCTTCAAGCATCTATGATCTCGACTATCTGAAAGGCAATGTGACGGGCGGTGAGGGTTATGATTGGTACTACGCCAGTACTGCAGATCGAGATGGCCAGATCCGCACGTCCATCACCGACGGTGCGCACGGGAAGCCCTGGATCTTTCGCAACAAGGACCTGCACGGCTGGTGGAGCAACACCCATATCAACCGTCCGGGCGGAGCGGAAAGCGGTGCAGCCACCAATTGGGTGCCGATGGGAAAGCCCATAAGATTTACCGAACTCGGATGCCCTGCTGTCGACAAAGGCGCGAACCAGCCCAATGTTTTCGTCGACCCCAAGTCTTCTGAAAGCAATCTGCCCTACTTTTCAAACGGCATCCGCGACGATTATGGGCAGCGCCGTTTTCTTGAAGCACATCTGTCCTATTGGCAGGATGCTATGGCCAACCCCGTTTCGCCTGTCTATGGCGGACCCATGGTCGACACAGATCATCTCTATGTCTGGACATGGGACGCGCGGCCTTATCCTTCATTCCCCTCACTCACCTCCGTCTGGTCGGATGGGGACAATTGGAAGCTCGGACATTGGATCACCGGACGCTTAGGCGCAGTACCCCTGGCATTGCTTGTTCCTGAACTCGCAAAAGCGGGGGGCGATGTGCCAATTGTCGCGGGGAGCCTCACCGGCACAGTCGAAGGCTTCGTGCTTGATCGCATCTTGTCGCCGCGTCAGGCGATTGAGCCGCTTATGCTCGCCCACTTCTTTGACGCAGTGGAAAGCGAAGGCGTTATCCGTTTCCAGCAAATGGGAAAGACGCCTTCGCTTACGGTGACCCCTTCAAACCTCGCGGTGGGGGAGAGGGCCGCCCAGGCAGGCTTCACGCTCACCCGTGGTCAGGAAACTGAATTGCCCTTCGCTGCGAAACTCACCTACCTCGACGCGCAGGCGGACTATCGACAGGCCGCGGTGGAAGCCCGCCGTGCAACTGTGTCGTCTCAACGGGTATCGACGGCGGCTTTGCCCATGGTTTTGTCTCAAGCGGATGCTCAGCGCATTGCCGAGATTTGGCTGCAGAACACTTGGGTAAAACGGGAACGCGCGTCGCTGGCATTACCACCAAGTCGGCTGGCAATTGATCCAGGTGACGTTGTGACCCTCGAACTTGAGGACCGCGTGGTGGGCTACCATCTCACCAGCCTCTCTGACGAGGGGGCCATCGAGGCGGAAGCTGTGAAGACCGATGCGCAGGTGTTTGGCCTTCTGGCCGCGCCCGAGCGGACGCGGCCCGCAGACCCGATACCGAGTTTTGGTCCGCCGGATGTGGCGTTCCTCGACTTGCCGTTGCTGAACGGTGAACAAACACCACATGCGCCCTTCATTGCTGCAACAGCAGTCCCTTGGCCCGGCAGTATCGCGCTCTATCGAAGCGGAACGGGGTCGGGCTTTGTACTCGACCGTGTGGTTGAGGTGCCTGCGACCATGGGTCGAACGTTGATGGACCTTGCCGCCGGTCCTGTGAACCGGTGGGACAGGGCAAATTCACTACTGGTGCGCCTGACAAGTGGCGACTTGCAAAGCGTCTCAGAACAGGCAGTGCTCAATGGGGCGAACCTTGCTGCGCTGGAAACAACAGCGGGAACCTGGGAGGTGATCCAGTTTGCAGAAGCCGATCTTGTTGACGTGAACACTTATGTTCTGAGCGGTCTACTGCGCGGGCAGGGTGGTACTGAAAAGGCGGTGGTAGGAACGCTTGGCGCCGGAGCACTCTTCGTGTTCTTAGACGAAGCGGTGCAGCAGATCGGTCTATCATCTGCGGAGCGTAGCCTCGACATTCATTGGCGCTATGGTCCAGGCCGATATGGCATTGATCATGAGACCTATGCGACCGAGCTACGTGCCTTTGAAGGGATTGGCCTGCGCCCCTTGTCCCCTGTTCATGTTAGGGGGCGGCGCAGCGAAGCAGGCGATATCGACCTTTCCTGGATACGGCGGACCCGCCTGGAGGGCGACAGCTGGGTCGGGCTTGAAGTGCCACTGGGTGAAGAAACCGAAGCCTATGAGATCGATATTCTGCAGGCCGGGAGCGTGAAACGCACCTTCGCGGCTTCAACCACATCAGCGATTTACGCCAGCACCGATCAGGTCGCCGACTTCGGCAGCGACTCTTTTTCAACCCTCGATCTTCGTATCAGTCAACTGAGCCAGGCTTTTGGTCGTGGCACCAGCAGAGAGGTCACCCTTCATGTCTGACAGCACACACTTGGCCTTGCCCTTCGTGGAAGCAGCCCAGGCGCAAAAGCATGTGACCGTGAACGAGGCGCTGAGCCGTCTGGATGCTCTTGTTCATCTGGCTGTGGAAAGTGCGACTGAGACCCTGCCGCCGGGATCCCCCACAGAAGGCGCGCGCTGGATTGTCGGCGATGGCTCCTCAGACGGGTGGGCTGGTGAAGAGGGCAAGGTCGCGACCTATATCGATGGGGCCTGGGTCTTTCTCACCCCCAAAGCGGGCTGGCAGGCATGGGTCGCCGCGAGCCGAACCTGGTTGATCCATGACGGCTCTGTCTGGGTCACCGGACCTGCGGGAACAGTGGCAGCCCTCACGCCCAACATGGCCGCCACACGTGTCGAAACCATCGAGATCGACCACACGATTGTGGCAGGCGCATCCAATGACACTGCGCTCACCATCCCGGATCGCGCGATTGTTTTTGGCGTGACGGGGAGGGTGCTGACAGACCTCACGGGCCCAGTGTCCTGGACTCTCGGAGTTGGCGCTGACCCCGGTCGATATGGCAACGCCATTGGCGTTTCTGCTGGCAGTACCGTGAATGGAGTGAGTGGCACGCCCACTGCCTATTATGGTGCGACACCCGTCCGCGTGAGCGGGACAGGCGGCGATTTTACTGGCGGTTCGCTCCGCCTGGCGCTCCACTATCTGGCGCTGGAAATCCCGAGCGTTTGAGCCAAGTAAATGAGTCAAAACAGATATAGGAATATAAACCTACATCGCCTATACTCATCTCATGACCCAAGCTGTCCACCCATCCCCGTCTAAGTCGGAGACGTCTAACCCTATGATTCCTAAGGAAAACCATGGTGTCCACTCAAACCATCCGGTGATCTGTGGAATAGACTTGATGGTTCTCGGTGCTGCGGTCGCACACTATGGGCGAGGGCTGGATGAGGATGTGCTGGCTGCGCTGAGTTGGGCTTTCCTCAATCGCCGTGCCAATGGAGACGGGGGCGAGATTGGGCCTGCAGCCGCCAGTTCACCGGCCCGATCACCGGCCAGATCACCGGAATGGGCCGCTGCATTGATGGGCGATCCATTGGAACAGGAGACCGCCCGGGCTCTTGCGGTGTTTGCTCGGGTCGTCGCAGGTGCTTTGGCCGATCCGACAGAGGGTGCCACACGCTTTCATTGCCACGACGAAACCCCATCCTGGGCGGAAGATATGGATATTCGGGCGGTGATTGGTCCCTATCTCTTTTACGCATCTAGATCATAAGGTTAGGACAAATCGCGGCAATTTGTTTGCAAATAGAACTGCTCGTTTTTGCATTTGATTAGGCTTTCATCCGTATTCTGACTGTTCAGCACAGTTCGTGCGAACAAGGATCGGTGCGATGGCACAGCGGATGATATTTTTGAGAGAGAGACGACGGGCTTCGATGCGCCGCATGTCTTTTGTCGTCCTGCTGATGGCCGTCACCATGATGATCTTCCTGGCAGGCGTTCGTGTCGGCGTGCAATACGCCTCGCAGATCAATGAGCGGACACCGGTCTTCGCATCGCTCGAGCATTAGCTCACCCCCCCCTAAATTCCCCCCTCTGAACTTTCCTGCTATGACTTCCCCAAACAATTCGGGGAAACGTCATGGATCTTCATCTCATCGACAAACGCGTGCTTGTTACCGGCTCCTATCGGGGCACGGGACAAGCGATCGCTAAGCTGTTTGCAGATGAGGGGGCAACAGTTCTCGTGCATGGCCTTGAAGCAGGCACTGCCGAACCCGTCGCTGAGAAGATCAATGCAGCGGGCGGCAGCGCAGCACCTGTGACTGGCGATATCCGCACCGATGAAGGCGCGGCTCAGTTGGCGGCGGAAGTGGACGCGCTCGGTTCTCTCGACATTCTCATCAATAATTATGGCACCGCTGATCGCGCCAGCTGGGCGTCGGCCGATAGTGATGCCTGGCATGAAGCCTATGATGTGAACGTGCTCTCTGCCGTGCGCATGGTTCGCCACTTTATGGAACCCATGAAAAAGGCTGGCTGGGGCCGCATCATTCAGCTTGGCACCATTGGGTCCACCACACCAGCTGCCCGCATGCCCCATTATTACGCCTCCAAAGGCGCACTCCACACAATGACGGTGAGCCTTGCGAAAGAACTCGCCGGCACGGGCGTCACCTCCAACATTGTGTCGCCAGGTCTCATCAAAACCAAAGAAGTGGAAGCCTGGTTCATGACACTTGCTAAGAAAAATGGCTGGGGCGATGATTGGGACGAAATTGAAGCCAAGGCGATGGAAGAAGTGACCGGCGGTCTCACCGGGCGTATTGCGCGGACTGAAGAGGTCGCATCGCTTGTGGCATTTGTCGCGAGCCCCCTTGCTGATTCCATCACCAGCACGAATTTCCGTATTGATGGTGGCTCTACAGCGATTGTGTCTTGACGTCTCGTTTCTGAATTTTTGATGTGCAGCGCCGAACTGCTCACGTAGGGGCGGCAAGACAATTCGCAGCAATGCGGGGATTTTCGTGGAATTTTGGGGGACGAGCGGCTTGCTCAGTCCGATCTGATGCCCCAAGGTGCCGCCTCGATAGCATGTTCCCGAAAAGTGTAATGCGGTTTTCGGATAAGAACATGGTCGAGTAAAAGAGAAGAAACTCAGGTGGGAGACGCCAAACCTCATGCAGACGTTCCGATTTGACCCCTGCCGGTTGCCGCCAGAAGCAGAAGCGCTTCGGGGCGAGGTCCGCGCCTTTCTGAGCGATGCCCTGACAGACATTCCCCCGGTGGTCCGCGCGCAGACCTGGAGTGGCTACGACCCGGAGTTCTCAAAGAAGCTGGGTGCCAAGGGCTGGATCGGCATGACCTGGCCAAAAAAATATGGCGGTCATGAACGCAGCGCACTGGAGCGCTACGTGATGCTGGAAGAAATGCTGGCCGCCGGTGCCCCCGTTGGTGCGCACTGGATCGGGGACCGGCAAAGCGGTCAATTGCTGCTGCGGTTTGGGACCGAAGAACAGCGCCAGATGATCCTGCCCAAAGCAGCAAAAGGCGAACTTCTCTTTTGTATTGGCATGAGTGAACCCGACAGCGGGTCCGATCTCGCTGCGACCCGCACCAAAGCCGAAAAGACCGACGGGCGGTTGGATCGTCAACGGTACCAAGCTCTGGACGTCGAACGCGCACAATGCGCATTACATGATTGCGCTCTTCCGTACGAACTTCGATCCCGACAATAAGCATGCGGGCCTTACTCAGTTCCTGGTCGATCTCACTATACCGGGCATCACCATTCGCCCGATCAAAGATCTCACGGGCAATGCCCATTTCAACGAAGTCGTCTTTGAAGATGTCTTTGTGCCCGACAATATGATGGTCGGTGAAGAAGGCAATGGCTGGATGCAGGTCACCGCCGAATTGGCGTTTGAGCGCAGCGGCCCTGAACGGTACCTCTCCAGTTTCCTGCTGTTGAGCGAATTGATCCGGGAACTTGGCCGATCCGGCGACACGAGTGCGGACGCTGAGATTGGACGGCTTGTTGCCCATCTCGTCACTCTGAGACAAATGTCGGTCTCCATCGCTGGACTCCTGGAGGCAGGGGAAAATCCAATCCAGGAAGCATCGGTTGTGAAAGACTTGGGTGCTCTCTACGAGCAGGAACTTCCCGTGAAGGCTCATGAGCTCGCAGGGGTGGAGCCGATGCTCGGCACAGGGTCTGACTATGCGCAGGTGCTGGGCTTCCTGACCCAGGCAAGCGTGTCTTTTTCTTTGCGCGGCGGCACCCGCGAAATTCTGCGCGGCATTATCGCCCGCGGTCTTGGATTGCGGTGAGGAGAGCATCATGAGCGAATTCAGAAATCTCCTCGGCGAAACCATCGAACGCCTTCTCGCCGATCATGCAACCAAAGAGACGGTGCAGGGCGCGGAAGAAGGCACTTGGCCAAAAGCGCTTTGGTCCGCGCTGGAAGAAAATGGCCTCACCCGCCTGATGGCGAGCGAAGCCCAGGGCGGCGCCGGCGGAAGCTGGGGCGACGCCTTGGTTTTGCTGCGAGCCCAAGGTCGTTATGCAGCGCCAGTGCCTTTGGCGGAAACCATGGTCGCGGCCTGGCTCCTGTCAGAAGCGGGATTGGATGTTCCCGACGGCGCCCTGACTCTATTGACCGGGGTGACGCTCAACAACGATGGTACGCTCAGCGGCACCGCGCCTCATGTTCCCTGGGGCCGTAAGGCGGCGATGGGTGTCGCCATGGTTGAAAACGCAGATGGAAAATTCCATGTCGTGTCCGCTCCGCTCGCAGGCAGCACGATCGTGGAAGAAGAAAACATCGCCCGCGAACCGCGCGACACCATCACCTTTGACGGCCACGCCGTGACGTCAGCACCTTGCAATCTGACAGAAGGTCTTGAGACCTGGGGCGCGCTGATGCGGTCAGGCCTTATGGCAGGGGGGCTCGACTATCTGCTCGCCCAATCCGTTGAATATGCCAATGACCGCAAACAGTTCGGAAAACCCATCGGCAAATTCCAGGCGGTACAGCAGCAATTGGCGGTCCTTGCGACCCAGGCTGCCGCCGCGGGCGCCATTGCGGCACATGCCTGCGAACGCGCCGGCGAGACGGATGATCCGGGCTTTGAGGTGGCAGTCGCCAAAACCCGCATTGATGAGGCGGTCAATCTCTCTACCTCGATTTCCCATCAGGTCCACGGCGCCATTGGCTTTACCTATGAGCACGGCCTTCACCTCGTCACCCGCCGTCTCTGGAGCTGGCGGGCCGAATATGGCAGCGGACGGTCCTGGGCAGCGCGGCTCGGGCGTCAGGCAATTGAACGCGGCGCAGATGCCCTTTGGGCAGACGTCACCGCGCGCTAAACTCATTTCTCTCAATTTCGACAACCCGTTCGAAGAAAGACAGCGTCATGAAAGTCTCCAAAGCACTCGACACTCGCATCACCTGCCGCGCCTATACCGACCAGCCAGTGGAAGCGGAGAAGATCAATCGCATCTTGAAGAGTGCTGCCCGGTCTCCTTCGGGTGGGAACCTGCAACCCTGGCATGTGTGGGCCATTGGCGGGGAAAAGCTCGCTGAATTCCGCGCCATCATTCAATCAAAGATCGTCGACAATCCGTTTGGCGATGGCGCGACAGAATATGACATTTACCCAAAAGAACTGAGCGAGCCCTATAAGGCCCGGCGGGCAAAATGTGGCGAAGACATGTATGCGAGCATTAATGTTGCGCGTGAAGATAAAGCCGAGCGCCAGAAACACTTCAACCGCAATTTTGACCTCTTTGGAGCCCCGGCGGCCTTGTTCTTTGCCATTGACCGCCAGATGGGGCTCGGCCAGTGGTCGGATCTGGGCATGTATATTCAAAGCATCATGCTGATGGCACGTGAAGAGGGGCTGCATACAGCCCCACAGGAAGCATGGGCTCTCTGGTACAAAACCATTGGTGAATTTTTGGACATCCCTGACAATCTGATGTTTTTCTGTGGCATGGGGATCGGCTATATGGACGAAAATGCGCCGATCAACACATTGAGAACTGACCGCGCCGACTTTAACGAATATGCTCACATAGAAGGGTTTTAGAGTGGGATCAGGAAAAGTGTATGCGGTTTTCCGTCCGATCCCACTCAAATGTATTGAAATCGATCACGTTTATCGTTTTAGCTTGCGTCAAGCTAAAATGATCGTGATCTAGTCCTCCAAAACGTGCGCTGGGTTCCTTAACGAACCTGAACGTCTACGTTCATGGCGGGTTCAGGCGATCTCGCGTACAACGAGGGTCATGAAACGCCAGTCCACCATATTTGCCACTTTGTTGGCCCTGACATGTCTCATCACAAGCGGCGGCATTGCCTCTGCAAATGATGATCCATGGGGCCCCTTTGGCAGCACCTATGCAAGGTCCGATCAGGATGATGCCCGCGACGCCGTGCGCTCCGGTCAATACATCTCCATGGAGCAGGCCTTGTCCACGGTGCGGTCCCGTTATCCAGGACGTCTCCTGGATGCGGCGTTCAATCGCCGGGCCGGTGTCTACAACATCAAAATGCTGTCGGAAGGGGAAGTTCTGCTGGTCGCAGTCGATGCCCGCTCTGGCGGCATCATGAATGTGCGCAGGGGTGGGCGGTAACGCCTGCGGGACGCACGAAGGAGATTTCCATGCGGTTGCTTGTTGTTGAAGATGATCCGGATTTGAGCCGCCAGATGCGTGAAGCGCTGTCAGACGCAGGCTACGTGGTTGATACGGCTGCGGACGGCGAAGAAGGTCACTTCTTGGGTGATACTGAGCCCTATGATGCTGTCATCCTGGATCTCGGTCTGCCGGAAATGGACGGCGTGACGGTGTTGGAAAAATGGCGCCGCGCAGGCAAGGACATGCCGGTCCTCATTCTCACAGCCCGAGATCGCTGGTCCGACAAGGTCGCAGGCTTTGATGCCGGCGCTGACGACTACGTCACCAAGCCTTTCTACACAGAAGAAGTTTTGGCGCGGGTTCGTGCGCTGCTTCGACGCTCAGCCGGTCATGCCACCAGTGAGTTGGAACTCGGTGGTCTGCGGATTGATACGCGCAGCGCGCGTGTGACGCTGAACGGTGAGCCCATCAAACTCACGTCGCTTGAATATCGTTTGCTCGCCTATCTCATGCATCACCAGGATAAGGTTGTGTCTCGGACCGAATTGGTCGAGCATCTCTACGATCAGGACTTTGACCGTGATTCAAACACGATCGAAGTCTTTGTAGGGCGTCTGCGTCGCAAGCTCGGCAAAGATGTTATCGAAACGGTTCGGGGATTGGGGTACCGACTTGCAACTGCGGAAGATGCGGCTCGATAGTCTTGCATTCCGGCTCACCGCCGCGGCTGCAATCTGGCTTGCTATTGTATTGATCGCGGGAGGACTCGCGCTTGCATCTGTCTTCCGCCAATCGGTGGAAGACACGTTCGACGCAAACCTCGATGCTATTCTCGACAGTCTGATCGCTGCCATTGAGGTGAGCGCGGACGGCGAACTCGCTCTTACCAGACAGCTGAGTGACCCGCGGTTTCAGCGGGTCTATTCCGGATGGTATTGGCAGGTTCGGGCCATCGGCGATGGCAAGTCTGAAGCGCTGGATGGCAAACAAACACCACTGCGCTCACGGTCTCTGTTTGATCAGGCGCTGCGCACGCCCAGTCGGGACCTGGTCGATAGTGTTGCTCCTCAAGATAAGCTCCTGACCGGTCGGAGCTCCGGACCTGAAAACCAACCCTTGCGCGTGGTGGAACGGGTTGTGCGATTGCCGGGGTTGGATGCCCAAGTGTCTTTCGCGGTGGCCGGCAACATCTCCAAGCTGGATGAACAGATCGACGAGTTTGGGGGGCTTTTAGCGGCCGCTCTTGGAGTCATTGGCGCAGGAATCTTAATTGCGCTTCTTATTCAGGTCCGCTATGGCTTGCGCCCGCTGGACCGCGTGCGCCAGGGTCTCCATGACATCCGCACCGGGGATGAAACCCGGCTCAAGGGTGACTTCCCATCAGAGATCGAACCGCTTGCCAATGAGCTGAATTCCCTTCTGGAATATGCCAATGATGTGTTGGAGCGGGCCCGAACCCACGTGGGAAATCTCGCCCATGCGCTCAAAACGCCGTTAAGTGTGCTCGCCAACGAGGCCCGCGATGATGACGGGCCCTTGGCACCAGTTGTGTCCCATCAGACAGGGCTCATGCGCCAGCAGATTGAACATCATCTCTCCCGCGCCCGAACCGCCGCCAATGCCAGGGTGCTCGGCGCGTCGGCGCCGGTTGAGCCTTTATTGGCAGGCCTTACCCGCACACTCGAACGCATCTATCAGGACCGTGCTGTGACTGTCAGCATGTCGGTGGAGGAGGGGTTGAGCTTTAAGGGCGAAGCACAGGACCTGGAGGAGATGGTCGGCAACCTACTCGACAATGCCTGCAAGTGGGCGGATGAAAATGTCTCGGTTACAGCTGTCGCCACGGCGGGAACCATCCCGATGCTGACGATTACCGTTGATGATGATGGTCCGGGTTTGCCGCCTGAAAAGCGCGACCAGGTTCTCAAACGGGGCGAGCGGTTGGACGAAGCCGTGCCGGGTTCAGGCCTGGGACTCAATATTGTCGGTGAAACCGCTGAGCTCTATGGCGGCGAACTCCGCCTTTCTGAAAGTGAACAAAACGGCCTGCGTGCGGAGATTTCTCTGCCCCGCGTCTGATTTTTCCCAGAAATCAGACCTTTTTACATGAACGTCAGATGAACGGAGTGTTCACGGGCCAATCAAACCAACCCGCGTAATATTGATCTCACGTTAGATCAACTGAACAAACGGGGTTCGTTATGAAAATCGCCAAGCTGGCCACGGTGGGCCTCATCGCCGTCTCTCTTACGGGCTGTTACGCTCACGGTGCAGGACCGCGCGAAGGAGCCGGCACGATCATCGGTGCCATCGCAGGTGGCCTTGCAGGTTCCCAGTTCGGATCAGGGAGCGGCCGTCTTATTGCGACGGGTGTAGGTGCGCTTGCAGGTGCAGCGCTTGGACAGGGTGTTGGCCGTAGCCTCGATGGCCGGGACCGTCAGCAAATGTCTTATGCGTCAACCCGTGCAATGGAAACCGGGTACGAACAGGACTGGTACAATGATGACAGCGGGAACTACGGAACCGTGTCTCCCGGTCGCTCATACAAATCCGCGCAGGGTTATTGTCGCGAATATCAGCAGACCGTTTACATCGGTGGCGAACCTCAACAGGCATACGGAACTGCCTGTCGCCAACCTGATGGTCAATGGCAGGTTATGTAGTCTCCTCCTCGCAAAACATTTCTGCCAATCGAGCGCCGTTCTGACTTAGCTGTCAGGGCGGCGTTTCTTTGTGTGTCCAAAGCCAGGCATGGGAAAATCTGGACATACGCGGCGACTGGTGGCACGCTTCTGGAATGAAAATCACTGCACGCCTTCTCACGCTGCTTGTCGCCGTCATCCATGTGGCATTTCTTGTCTTGGAAATGTTCTATTTCGATCATCCGATCGGCAGAGAGGTTTTTGGAACGACACCGGAAGAGTCAGCAAACATGGCGGTGTTGGCTGCCAACCAAGGGCTCTATAATGGCTTTCTGGCTGCGGGTCTCTTCTGGGGCGTGTTGGCAGGCAAGACAGACGTGATCATCTTCTTCCTGCTCTGCGTCATCGTCGCCGGAGCCTATGGCGCGGCCACAGCGAGTGGTACCATTTTGATCGTTCAAGCGCTTCCGGCAGTATTGGCGCTGGTCGCAACAATGATGGCAAGCCGCAAGGCTTAGCTGGCAGCCGCTTCTTTCGAGATCAGATCAGCAATCGTCGCTTCTTTTAGAACGGAACTCTCTGCCTCACTAAGCGACTGCAGGAGGGTATCGACAGACACATCAGAACCAAGCGTGGCGTCTTCTGCCGCACCGCGATGGTCGTCTGTGGCGATAACGTCGAGAACCTCTTTCACCTGGGTCATGTCAGCAGGCTTGGTCGGGACCAGACGCTTGTCCGCGCCTGCCCAGGCAACAAGTCCGGCACGGCGCAGGGGATCCGCGATCAGCTCAACAGTTTGCGGCGGAATGCCGAGACGCCGCGACAGGCGTGCACTGGTCCAGGAAGTATCGCCTGTATGGAAGGAGCGATGGATCACAGTGAGGAGAACAAGGCAGATCCGCTTCACCTGATCGAGTGTCAGACGCATCAGGCCCGACTCCGGAGATAGATGGGCACGGTTTTGGAAATAATAGGTGACCGAGCACCCGACTAGCACGATGAGCCAGGCCGCGTAGAGCCAGATCATGAACAGAACGACGCTGGCGAAAGCGGAATAAATGGCCGCGTAACGTGCCGATGTCACAACAAACGTCGCAAAGGCCCAACCGGTTGCGACCCACATAAGACCCGTAATCGCACCACCGACAAGTGCGGCTGACAGTTTCACCCGCGTGTTAGGGACAACGAGATAAAGGAACGCAAACGCACTCATGGTCATGATGAAGGGAACAAGCTTGCTCGCCTCCTCGATTGCCACCCGGATGGGGCCGAAAGCACCAACGGTATCCATGAGGAACGAACTGGCTGTGGTGGCGATCACGCCAATGGCCAGGAACAGGACCAGAGGACCAAGCAATCCCACACTCACATAGGCCGCCATTTGTTTCGCCAGCGAACCATCGGCAGTGACCTGCCAGACCGAATTGAAAGCGGCCTGAATTTTCTGGATGAGAGAGATGAGTGTGTAGATGAGGAACACGAGCCCGACCGATCCGAGCACCGAGATATTGACCTGCTGCACGAACGCGATGGTCTTCTCCGTGATCTCGACACCCTGTGCACCCATGGGCGCCAGAAACTCAAGCATCAATGTCTCAATCTGATCGTCTATCCCGAACGCTTTCAGGATCGCAAACATCAGCGCCAGGACCGGCACGATGGCAAGGAGCGTGGTGTAGACAAGGCTCATGGCGCGAAGGTTCGCTTGGCCTGTGAGGAGATCGCGAACGACCACCCAGAAGATCTGAGCGGCCACGACAAGCGGACGTCGAAAAAACGGGTCATCCTCTTTTGGTTTGGCCCAGATTTCTCGTGTGAGCCGCGCTTGCAGGTCTGAAACTAAGCTACCGAACACATGTGCCTCCACGCCCAAAAGGGGGTTCTTTATTTCAGTCAATGTACCTGTTTTGACAGATTTTGGCCAAAAACAGCGCATTCTCTTGGCAGCTGCCGAAGTTTTTTCCAGATCGGCCGTACGTCGCCCCTGCGTCAATCAAAAAGCCGGCCCGAGACCTGTTGCGAGGGAGGCCGGAACCCATTATCCAAACTGTTCGAAATAAGCCAGACTGTCCGTAACAAGCCGGACTATCTGGAATAGGAATGGGCCAATCTGTTCTAAACAAAAAGGGTAAGAAACATGTCTGACGCATGGATTATCGACGCCTGCCGCACACCGCGCGGCATAGGCAAAGTAGGCAAGGGCGCGCTGGCGGAAATCCACCCGCAGCAGCTTGGCGCCACTGTCCTGAAAGCGCTGAAAGAGCGCAACGACATCAAGACAGAAGAAGTCGACGACATCATCTGGGGCACAAGCTCTCAGAAGGGTCCGCAGTCTGGTGACCTGGGTCGCATGGCGGCATTGGATGCTGGCTATGACGTGCGCTCAAGTGCCATGACCCTCGACCGTTTCTGCGGCTCCGGTATTACATCAGTGAATATCGCTGCGGCAAACATTATGTCCGGCATGGAAGACATGACCATTGCTGGCGGCACGGAAATGATGTCGCTCTTTGGCAGCATGAACAAGGGCGGTTCGCCTTTCATGGACAATGGCAATAAGCGCCTGCGTCATGAGCACCCGCAGCCCCACCAGGGCGTCTGCGCAGATGCGATTGCAACACTGGAAAACATTCCCCGCGAAGCACTCGATGAACTCGCATTGGTAAGCCAGCAGCGTGCGGATGCAGCGATCAAAGGTGGACATTTCGATAAAGGTCTGGTGCCGGTCTATCACGAAGATGGAACGCTCGCGCTCGACAAGGAAGAGTTCCCGCGTCCGCAGACAACGATGGAAGGACTGTCCAGTCTTGCACCGTCATTCGAAGCCATTGCCGATTTTGAGTTGGATGAAGAAGGCACAACCTTCCGCAAGCTCGTTCTTGCGAAATATCCTGACCTGAAGATCAACCACGTCCACCATGCCGGTAACTCCTCTGGTGTGGTCGACGGCGCAGCAGCTTTGCTGCTGGCTTCACCGGAATATGCAAAAGCCAACGGCATGAAGCCGCGTGCTAGGATTGTCGCCATGTGCAACATGGGTGACAGCCCAACGCTGATGCTGAACGCACCTGTTCCGGCGGCAAAGAAAGTCCTCGCGAAGGCCAACATGAAAATCGAAGACATTGACCTCTTCGAAATCAATGAAGCCTTCTCGGTTGTGACCGAAAAGTTCATCCGCGATCTGGATCTTGACCGCGAAAAAGTGAACGTAAACGGCGGCGCAATGGCTCTCGGCCATCCAATTGGTGCGACAGGCTCCATCCTCGTCGGCACGATGCTTGATGAGCTGGAGCGTCAGGACAAACAGTTCGGCCTCGTGACCATGTGCGCTGCTGGCGGTATGGCACCAGCGGTGATCATTGAACGCATGAACTAAACAAACGCGCAATTTGCTGAATTAAGGCCGCAGAACGCTGTTTCTGCGGCCTTTTTCGTGCCCGAGTCCCCCGTTTGTGAACAGATTGTTAAACATGAGAACATAATACTAATGATGGGATGCTCCCGGTCCGGGTGCCCGCGCGGCTGCACGACGCAGCCGCCTGCGAAGGAGCAATTTGGAAGGTTGGTTGTGACCAAGTCCGATGCATTGAGACAGTTTCTTTCCGACCTGCCTCCACCGGCGGCGGTGAAGCTGATGGATGCTGTCGAAAGTGGAACGCTTCCGGCGACACATCTCGGTCTGCCGATTGAAGAAATCCGTGCAGCTCTTGGCTCGGCGCTTGCCAAGATGAAAGGTAAGCGCGATGGCACGTTGACTGATCTACGTCTGTTCACAGCCCCCTTTGAGGACTTTTTGTTCGACGGTGTGCGTAAAGAAAAAGAAGCAGGACTCATTCCGCGCAGTTCCGTTGAACCCATCTGGAACTGGATCACAAAAGAGCTTATTCCAGATACCTTCCCTGCGATGGCCGCGCGAATAGAAAAACACATCGCAAGTGGCGATAAGGAAGCACTACGTGCCGCCGTTACGGTACTGTTACAGGCGGCTGGTTCTGCCATGACGGCCGCGATTGAACGCTGCGATACGGATACAAAATATGCAAACACGACGGCCACGCGGTTGGGCGGCTATGACGTAGTTGCAGATGCCCGCGAGGTGGCGGACGTCTTTGTCATCCTTGATGAGATGCAGGAGATGCAGGAAAGCGTGCCACGCCACATTAGGGCGTTTGATGACCGGATGGTCTCTGGTGTGCGCGACCTTTATGATGACCTGTACGAACGCGATGCCGACCGGGCAATTTACTTAGCACTCGCTGTTATGGGGCGCTTGGATTGTCCTTGGCAGATCCTGCGTCTTGCGCGCAAAGTGGCGCAGAAGAACGACGACACGATGATCTCAAGGACGGATTTTTCGATCCTTGGAGAGCGTCTTATTCGTCGCTTGGAGATGATTGCCTCCTATTTCGAAAATCTTCGCCCGGGCCTGTCTGACCTCGAAGAATTGCATTTGCAGATAATCGAGTTCTCCGAACTTTCTAAAGGGATTACGCGGGAAATCGAGCTACTCAGGATCGGAAATTGGGGTCAGCGCTTGCTGAAGGCACGGAATGTTATCTCCACAGCCATCAGTGATGAATTTGCGCATTACCCAAAGGACCTGGGCGCGGCGCTTCCGCTGCAGCGTATTGGCGGGTTCGGGCGCTCTGGACCCAGACGCGTTGACATATCTCATATGCCGGATGAAGAGAAGCTCTCGCGTATTCGGCGCGAGCTCAAATTCGTGCTGAAGACCAAAGATCTGGCGCAATCAATCGGTGCGCAAGCTGCCTTTGATAAACTGCTCCCCGAGTTCGAGGCCTATATGGTCACCTACGAAGATGCCATCCTTGAAGAGATGCGCCATTGTGAGGCGGATGTTGCAGAGCACGCCGAAGCCTTCCTGGAATTTGCAGCAGAGGTCTCCGAGCAGCTGACGGGCCGGGCAGGGGCCGCGACCTTGCTCAAGCGCGGACGCGTTGCCCTTCAGGCATCCGCCTGAATCGACGCCTGTCACTTTGCTCCCCTATTTCCGCTTGAATTCAGCCGGGTAAGCAAAAAGGCCTGGCATGCCGCCGGTATGCAGAAAGACGAGTGTCTCTGTCTCTGCAATCTCCCCGTTCAGAATTGCGGCAATCATCCCTGCCATTGCTTTGCCCGTATAGACCGGATCGAGCAAAATGCCTTCTGTACGCGCGACAAGCTCTACCGCTGAGACCATGCCTTCGGTAGGAAGCCCGTACCCTTCGCCAAGATGGCGAAAATCCACATGCACGTCGTCTTCGGTGATGGGACCACCACCAATGCGCTCGGACGTCTGATTGGCAATACCCAGAAGCTCCTCAAGCAGAGCTTCCCGGGTCGGCTTGGAAACACTTATCCCGTCGACTTTTGGACCGCCCTTCGCCAGTGCGCGCCCCGCAAGAAGACCCGCCTGGGTCCCCAGGCTTCCGTTCGCGTGGAAAATGCGATCTATGGTCAGCCCCAAGGTGTCAGCTTGTTCTTGGATCTCCAGAAAGACCTGTGCATAGGCGGTGGACCCGATCGCGTTCGAACCTCCAACGGGAATGAGATAGGGCGTGCCGCCAGCGCTACGAATGTTTGTCGTGACCTCTTCAAAGATCGCTCGGGCGTCAGCGTCTTTTGGTTGTCGGTGGATATGAGCTCCCAGGATGCTGTCCAGAAGAAGGTTGCCGGACGTGCTGTAGGCAGGGTCATCATAGGCAACAGTTTCAAACAGAATGAGGTGAGCTGCCATGCCGATTTTGGCTGCCGCCGCCGCAGTTTGCCGTGCATGATTGGATTGTAGAGCGCCGGCGGTGATGACCGTATCTGCGCCTTTTTCAAGTGCATCGCCGATAAGGTATTCTAGTTTCCGTGTCTTGTTCCCACCACCGGCCAGGCCCGTCAGGTCATCTCGTTTGATGTAGAGACGGGGACAGGGCCGCCCGTCAGTCATCAGGGCTTCCCGCAGACGTGGCATTTCCTGCAACGGTGTTGCACCCTCCATCAAAGAGACATGTGGCAGATCGTTAGGCAGCTGCATTGAGGACTCCTTTAGAACAAAGTCAGTCAGATCACACCTTGGGCACGCAATTCTTCAATCGCGGTCTTGTTATATCCAAGATCAGAAAGGATGGCGTCCGTATGTTCGCCTAGCAGGGGCGCTCTGTGCCTGATGCCGCCGGGCGTATCTGAGAGTTTGATGGGCGTTTCCATCACAGGGGCAGGATGGGGAAGGCCCGGGAAATCAAGCGGCGTCATATATTTCATCGCCTGAATGTGAGGGTCCTCAAGCGCTTGCGCCGGAGAATAGACAGGCCCAGCAGGGATGCGTGCATCACCCAGAATGTTTAGGGCTTCTTCCATCGAATATTGGGCGGCCCAATCCGCCGTGCGTTGGCTCAGGATCTCGCCATGTTCGCCTCGCTTCAGATCATCGGAAAACCGAGGATCTGACAACCAGGTGTCTTCTCCCATCAGTTTCGCCCACCGTTTGAAGAGGGGGTCGCCGATCACCTGAACGAAAATCCATCCGTCTTTTGTCTGCACACAATCAGCCGGACCTGCATAGGGACTGCGGTTGCCGATAGCCGTTCGGTCGGTGCCCCTAAGGTCTTGCTCGATCAGGTGAAAGTTGAAGAAATTGAGCGCTGTGGCGAGCAGGGCACCTTCGACCATTTGGCCTTTGCCCGTCTGTTGTCGCGCCATGAGCGCAGCAATTGTTCCGTAGGCAGAGAGAACGGCGGTGCCGAAATCAACCCAGGGGGCGTAGCTCTTGGTGGGTTCATCGGCGCGACCGGTGAGATAGGCTGCACCGCTCATGGCCTGAGCAACCCCATCAAAACCCACTCGGTTTGAATATGGTCCGCCATGCCCAAAGGCCGAAACGGTTGTCAGAATGACTTTGGGATTGGTGGCTGACAATGTTTCATAATCAAGGCCCATGGCGGTCAGCGTTTGCGGGGGAAGATTTGCCACCACCACATCAGCTTCAGCCACAAGCTGCGCGACAATCTCCCGTCCTTTGTCGCACATGGGATCGAGCGTCATGCCCCGCTTATTGCGGTTGAGTTGAAGGAACATGGTTCCTTCACCGCCTTCACCCGGTGCGGCATCTGGCACGACGGGCTGAACGAACCGGTCTTCGCTTCCTTCGCGTTTTTCGATGCGGATCACGTCTGCGCCCATGTCTGCGAGCAAAGTCGCGCAGTACGGCCCCGCGATATAGCGCCCAAAATCCAATACTTTTATGCCGTCCAAAACCCCTGACACGTCATCACTCCCTTTGGAAACCGCGGGGAATCGCGGCCCGTATAGTTAACTGAAGCTCACTATAGCGCCCTCGATCGCTCCCGCGCAGATCTACCGTTTTTTAATGAAAATTGTTCTTTCGCCATAACCAAATCTTTTTGGTCCTGCGGGTACTCTCGGCAAACGCTGGGATAGCGGGGGTTTAGTGAAGGTCTTGAGCCTGCATTGAGTTGAGTGAGCATCATGTCGACAACAATATCTACACAACCGGTCGACACAAATTCGGACCAGCCTGTTTACCGCTGGGATGGGGAATTTGCCGACCGGACGCTGGAAGCGCGCTTTGTGAAAGACACCTGGGGTGAGGTTGTCGCCAGGAGCCGCGCTGTGATGTTGGCCGGACTCGTGTTCATGGTTGCTGCTGGCGTTGACTATATAACTCTCGGATATTCTCAAGCATTTCTGCAGCTCCTTGCGCTGCGTTTGCTGACCCTTATTGTCGCTTTTGTGCCGGTGGTTCTGTTCTCAGACGGAAGAGACCCTAAAGCTTTTTATGCAAGCGTTGTCTTTACACAAGTCTATCTCTTCACCGTGTTCCTCATGTCGTCGATTGTCGGCACATCGCCTGTCCGCGATTTGGCGGTGGCAACAATAGTCATCCTTTTCACCTACTATATCGCGGTCCCTAACCGGTTGCATTTGAACGCTTTAGTGGGTGTTGTCTGTAGCGCTGCTCTTGTTGTAACCATCGGCTTTACGCCAGACATCTCGCTCTATGGATTGCTCGTATTGTCCGTTATGTGCGTGACAGTGAACTTCGTCGGCATCCAGTTGGGGAGGTTATGGGGCAGGTTGCGTCGGACCGAATATCTGTCGATGGAACACCACAAAACCATGGCTGGGCGTTTGGCCGAGGAAATCGCCGAGCGGCAGGTTGCTGAGACAGAAGCACGGGCCAACGAACGCAGCTTTGAAGGCGTTTTTCGTGCTGCACCTTTGCCCTTGGTTCTCGTTCATCCAGGCGAAACGAAAATCCAACTGGGCAACAGGGCCGCATGTGACCTGCTCGGCGTTCGCCCGGAAGAGATGAAGACACTGGACCTTCAAAAAGTCATTGAA
Organism: uncultured Parvibaculaceae bacterium; assembly: GCA_965283695.1. Lineage (GTDB taxonomy): Bacteria > Pseudomonadota > Alphaproteobacteria > Parvibaculales > Parvibaculaceae > Mf105b01. The sequence goes on from CBDIPP010000002.1 coordinate 356,447, forward strand.
GCGCGCATGGTGGAAAATCGCTTTGAGGATGTGAAGACATTTTTGAGCGCCCGCGAACCAGCAGAAATTGCTATTGAGTCAGCAGATGGTCGACACCTCTGGGTGAACGTTACCAGTTCAGCGATGCGCTATCGCGGAGCGCCGACGATCCTGATTGCGCTGCATGACATCACTCATCGACGTGAAGAAGAGGAGCGCCTCCGCGATGCCCGCGATGTGGCAGACTCCGCGAACCGCTCAAAAACAGAATTTCTCGCCAATATGAGCCATGAGCTGCGGACACCGTTGAATGCAATCATCGGATTTTCCGAGGCACTGGACCGAGAGATTTATGGCGCACTTGGGAATGATCGATACAAGGAATATGCGCAGGACATTCATAGCTCTGGCATCCATCTTCTGAATATCATCAATGATATTTTGGACCTGTCCAAGATCGAGGCCGACAAGTTCGAGCTGACAGAAGAAATCGTGAGCATCGAAGACACGATTGACACGGTGATGCGGATCGTTGCCACACGCGCAGATCAGGCCGGTGTTAAACTTGAAAGGTCGGTTAAGAGCGGCCTTGGTGTGCATTGTGACGAACGCGCGCTGAAACAGATCCTGATCAACCTTCTATCCAATGCGGTTAAGTTTTCCCGTGAGAAAACCACAGTCCGCGTTGACGTGACAGAGACGGAAACCGCGTTGCGGATTGCCGTGATCGACCAGGGCATTGGCATGGCACCGGAAGATATTCCAGAAGCGCTGGAGCCCTTCCGTCAGATTGATGGCACGCTGACCCGCACATATGAAGGCACCGGTCTGGGGCTCCCACTGGCCAGGCGCCTGACAGAACTTCATGGCGGGCAGCTGACGATCGAAAGTGCAAGGGGCGAAGGCACCAGCGTCCTGATCGATCTTCCCCTGGAGCGAATTGACGCACCGGCCGATCAAAATGAGCCTGAAACAGTGAGTGCCTGAGCGCGCAGCGCAAAATCGGGGCAGGCTGCAGGGCTTTCAGAGCACCGCCATAGGGTGACGCGAGCGGGCGGACCCTTTATACAATCGTCACCACAGATCTGAATTCCACCCTGTGCTGGAGATTGCCGGTGCCCCTAAGCTCCCAAGAGATGCTGCTTTGGCTTCTGTTTGCCGCGGTTACCGCCGCAACAATTGCATACATTCTGAGGACTGTGCTTGGCGAGGGGAAAGCTCATGGATCTCGCGAAGCTGGCATCGCCGTTTATCAGGACCAGTTGGAAGAGCTCGACAGGGATGTTGAGAAAGGAATTTTGCCGGCAACCGAAGCCGCATCAGCGCGGATCGAAATTTCGCGGCGTTTACTCGCCGCTGCCGACAATGAGGCAGAAGAGCCACGCATCATACGCGCTGGGCGCGGCAAATTACTTTTGACGGCAATTGTAGTCGTACTGCCCCTGTGTGTGCTGGCGACCTATCTCGCAATGGGATCGCCGGGGCTTCCCGGACAGCCTTATGCTGAAAGGTTGGAGAAACCTCTTGATCAGCTGCCTGTTGAGGGTTTGGTTGCCCGCCTGGAAGAACAACTCAAGCAGGAACCCGACGATGCAACAGGTTGGCGGTTGATTGCGCCGGTCTACATGCAGCTTGGACGGTACAGCGATGCGATCAATGCGTTCGGGACCGTCATGCAACTTGAAGGCCGGGACGCCGACGCACTTGCAGGGCTCGGCGAAGCGTTGACTCTATCCGGAGACGGCATGGTGCCGCCGCCTGCGCGCCAGGCCTTTGAGGCGGCGTTAGGGGAAGACCCGGCACATCCAAGGGCACGTTTCTATATTGCACTGGCCAAAGCGCAACGCGGCGATATTGCAGACGCACTTGCGGATTGGAAGGTCTTGTTGGCGGAAGCCCCAGAAGGCGCCCCGTGGGCAGCCGCCGTGGAGGCTCAGGTTCGCGCAGCAGAAAACATCCTGGCGACCCAAAACACCCCTACTGCTGACGAGTAAAGCGCGCAAACGGTTCGGAAAAGACCTCATCCAGATCTGCGGTCACCAGGAATGCGCGCAGGCCAATGCTGTCTGACGTGATCCGGATAACCTGAAGTCCGACAGTGCTGGACACAGTGCCGTCGAGTGCTCCTCGGTTGAGAAGCTCGACCATGACACGGTCATCAAGCGTCGTGACCGACATGTCGTCACCAGTCATCTGAATGCGAAACAGATAATATCCTTCTTCGTCCGCCTCAGTCTGCTTGCCATCAAGGCGCTTTAGAAGGGCGGAAAGAAAAATCTCTCCCCGGATTTCGGCAGCCTCTGCCTCAAATTCAATCCAGCCTTCATTGATCGAAGGTTTTCCTTCCCTGTGACGAATGATGAGTCCTGTGAACCGCGGGGAGGGGGCGGCGTCTTCAGAACCCTCCATGAAAATGAGGGTTGCCTTACCGTCACCAAGGCCGCCCTCCCAAATGCCTGAGAAAATAGCGGGGACTTCGGCTTCACCGTTGAGCGCGATGGGGTGCTCGGATGTGGGAAAACAAGCCACTAATGAAACCGCAAACAGTCCGGAGAGGGCGACCCTCGCTGTGGCGCGCCATCCCAACAGTAATCGTGACAAATTCATTCTATCCCCTATCCTCACACCGCCTCTTATTCTGCAATATGAAGTCACAATTTGCAGGTTCTGGTCAACCAGATGAGGATTGAGGAGCGGACAGGCCAATGAACGACATAGAGAAAAAGGCCGCGCAGGCGGTTGTGAATATTTTCGAAACCGGAGCTGTCCTGGGAGACTACGGCAAAGTCACCCTGCTACCGGGCGACACCGGGCACCTGACCTACGGCCGCGCGCAGACTACGCTGGCGTCAGGCAATTTATTTCTGCTTATTAAGCGCTATGTGAATGCCGCTGGGGCGGCCTTTGGACGCCATCTCGAACCCTATCTTCAACGCCTGAGCGACATGGATGTCAGCCTAGACTTTGATGCCACCCTGAAAGCGTTGCTGGAGGCCGCCGGAAATGACCCGGTCATGCAGGAAGAGCAGGATCGCTTTTTTGATGACGCCTATTGGGCACCGGCCGCGCGTGCTGCAGAGGCCCTGGGCCTCACTGACCCACTCGCCATTGCAGTGGTCTATGACAGCCATATCCACGGGTCCTGGCGGTTCATAAAAAACCGCACCCTGGAGAGACATGGACACCCCAGTGAGACGAGCACACACTCATGGATCAAGCACTATGTTTCAGAACGCCGCGACTGGCTGGCGTCTCATCGAAACCGTCTATTGCAGAAGACTGTCTATCGCATGGATGTATTTTTGGCGCTGATGGACGCGGACAACTGGACCCTTGATCTGCCCTTTATCGCCAGGGGCGTGCGGATCGACCGCGATGCTCTGGAGGTGGCCGCCCCGGTACGGGTGACGGCAGAGGATGCCGGGCTCAGGACACTAAAACTCACCGACCCGCCAATGAGTGGGGCCGATGTCCGGGCGCTCGAAGAAGCCCTGATTGAGGCAGGATATGCCATCAATGTGGATGGGATCTTCGATGCGAGCCTGGAGCGGATCGTCCGGGAGCGTCAGAAGGAACTGGGTCTCGGCGTCGACGGCATGGTCGGCCCAATAACCCGCTCGGCTCTGGGGCTTTAAAGCATTTCCAGCGATTAGGGGGTCTCGGTTATCTGTCCGGAAATGCGGTAGAATAGAGAGCTGCTCATGCGCGGCGATTTGCCGTTTTGCGACTTGGGTAAGCGAAGGTATACCTGAAACCAAGAAGGGTGGGCGTCCCGCGCTGGCCTGAAATGTGTGAGGACCCCTGAGTCTGTGAGGATCCATGACGCGTAAGCAGCGCCGCGCCACCATGATTGGTACCAGCCTCGGCATTTTGGGCCTGGCCGTTGGCCTCGTGCTCTATGCCCTGAGCGACAATATTGTCTTCTTCTACAGCCCTGCGGACATCGTGGAGCAGAATGTGGAAGAGGGCACGCGCATGCGCATCGGCGGTCTGGTCGTTGAAGACAGCATTACGCGCGGCGAGGGGACGTTAGTCCGCTTTGCCGTCACCGATTTCTCCGAAACCCTTTTTGTGACTTATGACGGCATCCTGCCGGATCTCTTTCGCGAGGGCCAGGGCGTGGTGGCCGAAGGTGTCTTGCAGGCGGACCTGAAATTTAGCGCCGACACGGTCCTCGCCAAGCATGACGAAAACTATATGCCACCGGAAGTCGCCGATGCGCTGAAGCGGAATGGCAATTGGCAGGGCGAAGGGGCAGAAGCACCCCATAGCGAAACTTACGGACAGGGGGCCTACCCATGATTGCCGAGTTCGGCCACTTTGTGTTGGTCCTGGCACTGGGCGTCGCCCTGGTGCAGGCTCTCGGTCCACTGCTCGGCATGCCGTTTAACGCGGCCTTCGGACGGCTCGCGGTGCCAGCGGCGCGGGTCCAGTTCGTTTTGCTGTCAGTCTCATTCGTCGCTCTTGTCTATGCGTTCGCGGTGTCGGACTTTTCCCTGTCCCTCGTGACCGCGAACTCCCACAGCGCCAAGCCGCTCATCTACAAGCTCACCGGCGCCTGGGGAAACCATGAGGGCTCCATGTTGCTCTGGACCCTGATCCTCGCAACGTTCGGCGCCGCTGTGGCGTTCTTCGGTGGCAATTTGCCTGATGGCCTGCGGGCCCGCGTGCTCGGTGTCCAGGGACTGATCGGCGCCGCTTTTCTCATGTTCCTCCTCTTCACGTCGAATCCGTTCCTGCGGCTTGATCCGGCCCCGTTTGATGGCAACGGCCTCAACCCGATCCTGCAGGACCCGGCGCTCGCTTTTCATCCGCCCTTTCTCTATGCGGGTTATGTGGGCTTTTCGATCGCCTTCTCCTTCGCAGTTGCGGCACTCCTGGAAGGCAAGGTTGATCCAGCCTGGGCCCGCTGGGTGCGGCCCTGGACACTGGCAGCTTGGTGTTGCCTGACGCTGGGCATCGCCATGGGGTCCTGGTGGGCCTATTACGAACTCGGTTGGGGCGGCTGGTGGTTCTGGGACCCGGTGGAAAACGCTTCGCTCATGCCCTGGCTGTTAGGGACTGCCCTTCTTCACTCGGCAATTGTCGTGGAGAAACGCGGGGCTCTGAAACGCTGGACCCTGCTTCTGGCGATCTTCACCTTTGCGCTGAGCCTCATTGGCACATTCCTGGTGCGCTCCGGCGTCCTGACATCCGTGCACGCCTTTGCGGTGGACCCGGCACGGGGCGTTGTGATCCTCGGCATTCTGGTTTTCTTTGTCGGCGGGGCATTGACACTCTACGCCGTCCGCGCGCCCGCGCTCAAAGTCGAAGGCCTGTTCGCGCCGTTAAGCCGAGAAGCAGCGCTCATCGTGAACAATCTGCTGCTCACCGCTGCAACGGTTGCGGTGTTTGTCGGCACGCTCTACCCGCTGGCGCTCGATGCATTTGACGGAAGCAAAATCTCCGTTGGTGCGCCGTTCTACAATCTCACTTTTGTGCCCATCGTCATCCCGCTTCTCCTGCTGGTCCCCTTTGGACCCATGCTGGGCTGGAAGAGGGCAGACGTACTAGGAGCAACCCAACGGCTGGGCGTTGCCGCGGCGGTCAGCACCATCGGACTCGCCGCCGCGTGGATGTGGCAGAATGACGGTCCGTGGGGCGCGCCCTTTGGGATCGCTCTCGGTGTCTGGTTGATCGCTGGGGCCTTCTCAGAAATCGGCTATCGCGTGCGACTGTTCCGTGGAGCGACTGTGGCGGAGGCCTTCGGCAAGGCTCGACGTTTGCCACGTTCCGCCTGGGGCACAGCGATGGCGCATGCCGGTGTTGGCGTCATGGTGATTGGTATTGTTGGCATCACGTCCTGGCGCGTGGAAGTCATAGAAGCCATTGCGCCGGGTGCGACATTTGATGTGGGAAGCTACTCAATCACGTTCCAGAATGTGGAATCCTATCAGGGCCCGAACTTCCGCGCGGACAGAGGCTCTTTCCTGGTTGAGCGCAATGGCAAAGAGATTGCGACCCTCACACCGGAGAAGCGCGTCTACCCTGTCTCTGAAATGCCGACGACCGAAGCTGCAATCTATACAATCTGGGTGGCAGACCTTTACGTGGTGCTGGGAGATCCAACAGGCACAGGTGCGTGGACTGTGCGCGCCTATGTGAACCCGCTGGTTCCCTGGGTCTGGATCGGCGCTGTGATTATGGTCTTTGGCGGTATGATTTCTCTGAGTGATCGACGCTACCGTGTGGGCGCGCCGGTACGTGCCCGCAATGCGAAGCCTGGAGTGCCCGCATGATGCGGCTGGCCACGCTGTTGGTTGTGCTCGCGTTTGCGAGTCCTGCCGCCGCTGTGGACCCGGGTGAACGCCTGGATGACCCTGTCCTCGAAGAACGCGCCAGAGGCCTGTCGCAGGAACTGCGGTGTTTGGTGTGTCAGAACCAGTCAATTGACGATAGTGACGCGCCGCTTGCCAAAGACTTGAGGGTCCTTGTGCGAGATCGGCTGAAGGAAGGTGACACGGACGCGGAAGTCCTGTCCTACATTGTCGACCGCTACGGCGAATTTGTGCTGCTGCGGCCGCCGCTCCGCGCAGGAACAGTCCTTCTGTGGCTTGCGCCCTTCATGGTGCTTCTCGCCGGCATTGCCGCTGTCCTCGTTTATGTCCGAAGCCGCCGTCCGGAAGTGGCAGAGGCGCCCGAACCTCTGTCAGAGGTAGAAAAAGCCCGACTTGAGGAAATTGTGATCGCCCGTGACCAGCGGAACGATTGAGGCTTTCTGCCTAATTCGCCATATGGATGCTAGCTTAGGCTGAGATGGCGCTCTATTGGAGCGTCATAGATCTTGTTGGACAGCACCCTGGGAGGGTTCCATGGCGACCGGTTCCGTACGCTCTGAAAAAATCACGTTTACTGGCAGTCTGGGCGATACGCTTGCAGCGCGCCTCGACCGTCCCATCGGCCCGATCCGCGCCTATGCGCTCTTTGCCCATTGTTTCACTTGCTCCAAAGATATTTTTGCTGCGTCGCGGATAGCCAGCGCGCTGGCAGAACGGGGCATCGCGGTCCTGCGGTTTGATTTCACAGGGCTTGGTATGAGCGAAGGGGATTTCGCTAACACTAATTTCTCCTCGAACGTCGCAGACCTTGTTGCTGCTGCTGACTATCTGCGCGAAGAGCATGAAGCGCCGCGCATTCTTGTCGGGCATTCCTTGGGTGGGGCAGCAGTGCTGGCCGCTGCTGGCGATGTTCCAGAAGCCGTTGCTGTAGCAACCATCGGGGCACCCTCGACCGCGCACCACGTGGCCGATTCCTTTGCCAACGATATTGAGACGATCGAGCGCGACGGCGAAGCAGACGTCACGCTTGCGGGACGGCCTTTCAAGATCAAAAAGCAGTTTCTTGAGGACATCGCGGAAACGAGCCTCAAAGACAAAATCGCAACCTTGAAGAAAGCGTTGATCGTTTTTCACGCGCCTCGTGATACGCAGGTGAGCGTAGACAATGCAGCTGACATCTTCACGGCAGCCAAACACCCAAAGAGTTTTGTGTCGCTCGACGATGCTGATCATCTGCTCACACGCAAAGAAGACGCCATCTATGTCGCTGATGTCCTCTCCGCCTGGGCGTCGCGCTACCTCCCGGAAGCAGAAACTTCGGATCTGCTTCCGCTAGAGAAGGGCAAAGTGATCGTTGAAGAAACAGGGGCGGGCAAGTTCCAGCACCTTGTCCGCATTGGCAATCACGAGATCTTTGCTGATGAGCCAAAGAAAGTGGGCGGCGATGACACGGGCCTCGCACCCTATGACCTGCTCCTCGCGGGGCTTGGTGCCTGTACCTCAATGACCATGCGAATGTATGCGGCGCGGAAGGGCATAAACGCCACCAAGCTCGGCGTGACACTCTCACACGACAAGATCCATGCGGACGATTGTGAGGAGTGCGCGGCTGAAGGGAATCAGAAGATAGATGTCATGCGTCGCGAGCTTTCAATTGAAGGCGATATGAGTGATGAAGAGCGCGCGAAACTCATAGAGATCGCGAATAAGTGTCCGGTCCACCGAACGCTTGAATCCGACATTGAGGTTGTGACCAGCCTGAAAGCCTAGAAAAGCCGCCAGTTGGGTTTCAATTGTGGCGAGAAGGCGGCGCTGCGCTAAACGAAAAGTAATGGGCCGTTCAGGTGACGGTAAGGCGAGCATCCCCATGTTTGTAAGGAACCAATTTAACGGAGTTCCCTCAACATGCCTCGATCCGACGACACCAACAATAAGAGCTTCTTCTGCAATAAAGGCACGTTCATTGCCGCTGTCGGCGCTGCTGTCATCATTGGGTTTGGGGCCGCGTCGCTCAATCACCCGGTCTCTGCAGAGACGAGCGTCAGGGCGCTTCAGACCGGCTCTGCCCCAGGTCTGCCAATGGCCGGTTTCGCGGACATGGTGGAGCAGGTCAGCCCCGCTGTTGTGAGCATCCAGGTCGTGCAGCAGATACCCGCTGCGGCATCCGGCCCACGCTCAGGCTTCCCGCCGGGACATCCCTTTGAACGTTTCTTCCGCGAAGGGCCAGATGGGCAGGGCGGTAATGAGGCTGCCCCCCGTCGCGGACCGCGCCCGCAGGCGCAAGGATCGGGCTTTGTGATTTCTGAAGATGGTTACATCGTCACCAATCATCATGTGGTCGACAAGGGTGTCGAAGTCTCTGTCGTATTCAAAGACGGCACCGAAGCCAAGGCGGAGATTGTTGGAACCGACGAAAAGACAGATCTGGCCCTCCTAAAAATTGAGTCCGATGAGGACCTCCCCTTCGTCTCCTTCAAGGAAACCGATGATCTTCGCGTCGGCGACTGGGTTGTCGCTGTGGGAAATCCGTTCGGTCTTGGTGGCACGGTCACGTCTGGCATTGTGTCGGCCCGCGGGCGCGATATTGGCGCTGGGCCCTATGATGATTTCATTCAGATTGACGCCTCCATCAACCAGGGGAACTCCGGCGGCCCGACATTTGACTTGAGTGGCAATGTGGTCGGTGTGAACACGGCGATCTTTTCCCCAACGGGCGGCAATGTCGGCATCGGTTTTGCGATCCCGGCAAATGTCGCCTCTGATGTGATTGCGGACCTCCGTGAAAACGGGCGGGTTGAACGGGGCTGGCTGGGCGTTGCGATCCAGCCGGTCGGTCCGGAAATCGCTGAGACGCTTGGTCTTTCCGCAGATGAAGGCGCGCTGATCGCACAAGTGGTTCCGGGAAGTCCCGCCGAAACAGGCGGCCTTGAGCCAGGTGATGTCATCTATTCCATCAACGGCACCATCATGGAAACGCCCAAGGATGTCAGCAAGGCCGTCGCCGCCCTCAAGGCAGGCCATACAGCGCAGTTTAATCTGTGGCGCGACGGTGATCGCCAGGCGATCGATGTGGAAATTGGTGCCTTTCCGGAAGAACGTCAGTCTGCGGCGCTGAGTGTGCCAACAGATGATGGTGTCCTTGAAGGATTGGGATTGGCGCTGGCTGAAAGTCCAGAAGGTGTTGTCATCCGCGCTGTGAAGCCCGCAAGTCAGGCTGCTGACAAAGGACTGCGGCCAGGCGATATCATCGTTGAAGTGGCAGGAGAACCCGTAGAGCACCTCTCAGATGTCAGGAACGACATTGCAAATGCAAAAGAGCAGGATCGCAAATCTGTCCTGCTCTTGGTTCGGTCAGATGAAGGACAGCGCTTCGTCGCGCTGCGCCTGCAGGAGACCTGAGCCTATCCCGGATTCGGTCTGCAGCAGCAGGCCGAACATTGATCAGGTGAGGGAACCTGATTGGTCACGGCGGCACCCACAGATCAACGTGATTTAGGATGCGTGCATCCAAAATCACAAAGTTGATCGTTTCCAAGACTCTGGAGCGGGACAGTACCTGCCCGCTCCGGTCCCCCCGCGAAACGCCGTCGTGACCACACAAAGCGCTTTGCGTTTTGAATGTTTCATCAGAGCGCCAAAAACCGCGCAATCTTGGCGCTGTTTTTTGGCTCGAGTTAAACGCAATACGCTGCAATTGGAGATCAAAACATGCCCCATTCGCCCCCTGCACTCGCCAGCCAACCCACTTCCGCGTTAGACTTGGGCCAGCCGCCCAAAAACGTAGACAATACGGAGATAGAGGCGGAAGGGAGCGAGCGCATGCGGGTATTGGTGATTGAGGACGATGTCGAGGCAGCGGCCTATCTTGTCAAAGGCTTGAAGGAGAGTGGTCATACGGTGGACCATGCCGCTGATGGAGATGATGGTCTGACGCTTGCTATGTCCGCCCCCTATGACGTGCTGGTTGTTGACCGCATGTTGCCGAAACGTGATGGTCTGACTGTTGTGTCCACAATCCGCGAGCAAGGCAATGCAACACCTGTCCTTTTCTTAAGTGCCCTTGGCGAAGTGGATGACCGCATTAAGGGCCTGAAGGCAGGTGGGGATGATTACCTCACCAAGCCCTATGCTTTTGCGGAACTGCTGGCCCGCATTGAGGTGCTGGTGCGCCGCTCGAATCCGGATCAGGTAAAAACCAAACTTCAGGTGGGCGATCTGGAAATCGATCTGCTCGCCCGCAAAGTGACCCGTGCGGATACTGAAATCGACCTCCAGCCCCGGGAATTCCGCCTGCTTGAATATCTCATGAAAAACGCAGACAGGGTCGTTACACGGACGATGCTGCTGGAGAATGTCTGGGAATATCATTTTGATCCTCAAACCAATGTGATCGACGTGCATATTTCCCGGCTCAGGTCGAAAATTGACAAAAATTTCGACGTTCCCCTCTTGCATACGATCCGAGGTGCCGGATACTCGCTACGTGCAGCAGAGTAATCTTCTAAATACAACCACCTTCAGACTGGCGCTGATTTACCTCGCGCTTTTCGCCACTTCTGCGATCGCGCTTCTGGGGTATGTGTACTGGAACACCGCCGGGTTTCTGGCCCGCCAGTCGGACGAAGCGGTCCAGGTGGAAATCACAGGTCTTGCAGAACAATATGCCCAAGGTGGTCTTGCCCAGCTCGTGCATATTGTCATTCAACGCAGCCGCGACCCGCGTCAGAGCCTTTATCTCCTCGTCGATCCGAGAGGCAGCGTGCTCGCGGGCAATCTGGGCCGTCGGCCGGGTGTGGAGCCGGGCCCCGATGGATGGATGGATTTTCAGTTCAACCGGCTCACCATGGAAGGCTCAGAAATTCATTCGGCACGAGCGCGGGCCTTTCCATTGCCTGACGGCTCCTTCCTCCTTGTAGGGCGCGATGTGCAGGAATTGCGCAGCATTGAAAATCTCATCACCTCGTCCCTTGCCTGGGCAATTGCCCTCACGGTGGCGCTGGGGCTTGTCGGCGGTGTCATCATCAGCCGGAATATGTTGGCCCGTGTCGATGAGATCAATCAGACCAGCCGCAACATTATTCGCGGTGACCTCTCCCAGCGGGTCTCGGTCGCGGGGTCTGGGGATGAATTCGACCAACTGGCTGAGAACCTGAATGAGATGTTGGAGCAGATCGAGAGTCTGATGACCGGCATGCGCGAGGTGACCGACAATGTGGCCCATGACCTCAGAAGCCCATTGAACCGCCTGAGGACCCGTCTTGAAATGGCGATGATGCGGGAGGGATCGACCGAAGAAGTTCGCACGGAGCTTGAACGCTCTATTGCTGATGCAGACCATCTTCTGTCTACATTCAATTCGTTGCTCGCCATTGCACGTGCAGAGACGGGGTCGATGCGCGATACCATGACGCACTTTGATCTCGGAGAGCTCGTGCATGATGCAGTTGAGCTCTACGAACCCGTCGCCGAAGATGCGGGGATCACCTGCACCGTGGAAACGGATGAGGAGCTGGAGATATTCGGCAATCGGGAATTGTTGGCACAGGCGATTGCGAACTTGCTCGACAATGCCATCAAGCACGGCAATAAGGCGACGTGTGGCTCACCGCACATTAGCGTCGTTGCACGACGGGAGCCAGGTGCCGTGACGGTCAGCGTTTCCGACAATGGACCAGGAATTGCCATTGAAGATCGAGAACGCGTTCTTGGACGGTTTGTTCGCCTTGAAGAAAGTCGCAATACACCTGGCAGTGGCCTTGGGCTATCACTCGTGTCAGCGGCTGCGCAACTGCATGGCGGCAAACTTAAGCTCAATGATGCCGAGCCCGGTTTGAAAGCTGTTTTGAGATTGCCGGTGAGGGTTGCCTAACTGTTTCGTTGGAGCGCCGTCTGGCAGGCGTCGGTATAGAGCGCAACAACCTCGCTGAGGGGCTTGCTGAAATCCGCCGTCTCCCGTGTAGCAGCGGCGAGTGGCGTGGCGGCTGCTGCTTCAAAAACCTGAGCGGCAGCGTCGTGGAAGCCGTGCGGCAAGTGCGCGGCTCGAAATGTGGCCGCGATCTCATTCATCTCACCGACCCACCGGCCCGAATCCGGTGCAATGAATGGCGTCGTAAACTGCATGCGCTGCCAGGCATCATTCTGGCTGAGTTCCAGCTCGGCGGAAAGAGGCCCCAGCAGATCTAGAGAGTGGGCAAGCATTAGAACTGCTGCGTGAAGCGTCATTTGTCCCTTAGTGAGAGCCGCGTAACACATCTTGATACCTGACGCTTGGCCGACAGTCGGACCAACCGGCTTGAGATCAATCCCATGGCCATCAAGGGGGGAGAGTGCATCCAGATCAGGACCACTGACAAACAGTCTGATGCGTTGTCCGTTCTGCGGCGGCATGCCTATGATGCCCGCGTCAACATAGCGGCCTCCGTTCGCGACAATTCCCGCCCCATTTTCTTGACTGGTCTGCGGAGCGATTGCATTGCAGTCGACATAGTACGCATTTGACCCTGTCGTCTTGAAAGCTGAGCTGATCCTTGCTGCGACAGAGGCTGCATTCTCCGGTGGCATGATTGAGAGAATGATCTCGGCCGCGTCAACCAATGCCTCCAAAGAGTCGACGTCCTGTGCACCAGCTTGGGCCGCGCGAGTTCTGGACAGATCGCTCCGACCGGTAAGACAGGTCAAAACGCGATGCCCACCGTCGTTGAGTTCTGCGGCGACGCGATGCCCCATACCGCCCATTCCGATAATTCCAATCGTACTCATGTCGTCTCCAGTCGTGCGATTCGCACCCTTGGCCTGTCAAAACTGATTCGGAAAATGCGCTCTGACCCGCATTCCCAAGCCGGATTCTTACAGTTTGAAGTGCTGCGGCGACACCAATTTGCATCATTTCCGCCTCTGTTTGCCGTTTATTCCCGGAAAAATGCTTCCTTAAGCAAAAACAGTGCGAATTTTCGTAGCGGCAATTTTTGTCATTTGTTACTGCTCGTTACGACGGGGGCACCCGGAGGCCAATTTAGGAGAGTGGACTTATGAGCAAAGCAGACTTTATTGAACGCGTTGCAGACGCTGGCGATCTGAGCAAAGCAGAAGCAAAGCGTGCTGTGGAACTGGTATTCGGTCAAATCGAAGCCGGTCTCAAAGCATCTAAGAAAGAAGGCAAATACACGATCGGTACGTTTGGAACATTTTCTGTTTCTAAGCGTAAAGCCCGCATGGGTCGCAACCCACGCACCGGCGAAGCGATCAAGATCAAAGCATCGAAGACATTGCGTTTCCGCCCGTCTTCACAGCTGAAAGAGTCAGCTGGCTGCTGATCTTATTTCAGCAATGCTGTAGGAATAGGCCTGTCGGTTTCCGACGGGCCTTTTTCTTTGGTTAAAGGGGAGTGAGACGCACGATGGCAGCAAAGTCTGAGAGTTCCTTGCTTGAGGTCACGCATGTGCTGCCAAGCGGCGCTGATGAAGCCCGTGGCCAGGAGACACTGGCGGACCTGCGAGCGGCTCTGGTGGGAAGTGACTGGCAGGATGTGGCTGAGACGGAATCCTTCGGCTATCTAGCGGCCTCCCTGGCGGGAAACTCCCCCTTCATTGCCCGCACCTGCCTTCGTTATCCAGAGCTGTTGCCATCCATTGCTAATACGGCGCCGAGTGAAGCCTTTGAGGCATCACTAAACGAAATCACGGTTGCGACAGCGGGCGCGGCAACCTTTGACGAACTGATGACCATCGTCCGCAGAGCGAAGTCTGAAATGGCGGTTCGAACCACCGCTGCAGATGTCGCTGGTCTTTGGCCCCTGGAGGAGGTAACCGGCAACCTCACACGGTTCGCGGACACGATCTTGGAGGCGGGATTTGCTTGGGCACTGCAACAGGCGAGGAAGAAGGGCGACATTGTCGGCGACAGCGTCTCTCCGGTGACGAGCGGGCTCGTGGTTTTAGCAATGGGAAAATACGGGTCAGGTGAACTCAACTATTCCAGTGACATAGATATTGTCGTCTTTTATGAGCCGGGCACCCTGTCGCTGAAGGATGGGCTCGATGAGAGCACATTCTTCGTGCGCCTCACCAAAGACATTGTAAAACTGATGCAGGAGCGCACAGCCGACGGCTATGTTTTCCGCACGGACCTGAGACTGCGTCCTGATCCTGGGGGCACCCGTGTCGCCGTGTCGCTTCCAGCTGCAGAACAATATTACGAAAGCCGCGGCCAGAACTGGGAACGCGCGGCCTACATAAAGGCGCGCCCTGCTGCGTGTGACCTTGAGGCAGGCAAACGTTTCCTCTCCATGTTGTCCCCGTTTATCTGGCGCAAATATCTCGACTATGCAGCGATTGAAGATGTTCATTCGATGAAACGCCAGATCCATGCGGTTGGGGGGCACAGCACCATTGCTGTTGAGGGCCACAACATAAAACTTGGTCGTGGCGGCATTCGGGAGATTGAGTTTTTCGTTCAGACCCAGCAATTGATCGCTGGAGGGCGGGACGAGGAACTGCGTGGCATGCAAACTGTTCCTATGCTGGACAAGCTTGTTGAAAAGGAATGGATTGAACCGCTGGTCGCTGACGAAATGAAGGCGGCCTACCGGTTTTTGCGTACGCTAGAGCACCGCCTACAGATGATCGATGATGAGCAAACGCATTCTTTGCCATCGACCGCCGAAGGCATCGAGCATGTTGCCTGCTTCATGGGCTATGGCGACCGCGGTGCTTTTGAGCATGATCTGCTCCACCATCTCTCGCGTGTCCAGACGCACTATATGGCCCTCTTCGAGACCGCTCCGCCGCTGGGCGAAGAGGGCGGAAGCCTCGTGTTCACCGGGACCGACGATGATCCTGAAACGCTGACCACGCTCAGTGAGCTTGGGTTTGAAAATGTCGCCAACATGTCAGCGACCATTCGCGGCTGGCATACCGGACGGTTTGCCGCGACTAGAAGCCCACGCTCAAGAGAGCGTCTGACGGCTCTTATGCCGGAGCTGTTGCGTGCTCTGTCTCGAACGGGTGAGCCGGACATTGCCTTCCTCCGCTTTGATCAGTTCTTGAGTGGATTGCCTGCGGGTGTCCAACTTTTCTCTCTGCTCTATGCAAACCCCAGTCTCCTCAGCCTGATTGCAGAGATCTGTGGCACGGCGCCTCGCCTCTCGAACTATCTCAGTCAAAATGCCGGAGTGTTGGACGCGGTCCTTTCACCGAGTTTCTTCTCCGCACTTCCAGATGAAACTACGCTGGAAGGGGAACTCGCAGAAGCGCTGAGCTCCGCTGAATATTTTGAAGATGTTCTGGATTTCGCCCGCATCTGGGCGCGCGAGCAACGGTTCCGATTAGGCGTAAGGGTCTTGTCCGCCAGCGCGAATGCCCGAGAAGCAGGCCCTGCCTATAGCGCGGTCGCAACGGCGTTGATCCGCCAGATGCAAACCCATGTCGCCAGACAGATCGAAAGTAAACATGGCGCAATGCCGAGCGGCGAGATGGCGGTGATTGCCATGGGCAAGCTGGGCAGCCAGGAGATGAGTGCCGCATCTGACCTCGACATCATCACGATCTATGATCTTGATGAAGGTGTCGACGCATCTGATGGCAAGAAGCCCCTGGTGGCTTCTCAATATTACGCAAGGCTGACCCAGCAGCTGGTGAGTGCGCTAACAGCGCCAACCGCTGAGGGCAAGCTCTATGAGGTGGACCTCAGACTTCGACCGTCGGGCAATGCAGGGCCGGTGGCATCGCAACTCGCATCGTTTAAAGCCTATCAAGCGGAGAGTGCCTGGACCTGGGAGCATATGGCATTGACCCGTGCTCGAGTTGTGAGCGGACCACCGGCCATCGTCGCCAAGATAGAGACGATCATCAGAGAGACGCTCACTCAGGAGCGCGATGCTAGTAAGACTGCGATTGATGTGTGCGAAATGAGAGCACGCATTGAAAAAGAGTTTGGGACGAAAGACCCCTGGTCATTCAAACAGGTTCGCGGTGGCCTCATTGATCTCGAATTCATCGCGCAATATTTGCAGCTGGTGCATGCACGAGCTTATCCAGACATTCTGACCACCGATACGCGCGCGGTATACGCCAATGCTGCGCGTCTGGGCCTGCTCACGCAAAGCCTGTCGGACCGGTTGCAGGCCGCCTTCGACCTGCAACACGACCTCACCCATGTTTTACGCATATGTGTGACAGGCAATCTCGCGCCAGACTCAGCGACAGAAAGTCTGAAAATGCGTTTGGCTCAGGCTGGCAATGCGCCAGACTTTGCTGTCCTGGAGGCATCGCTCAGAGAAGCGCAGGCAGAAGTCATGGATGCTTATGCTGAGATAATCGGCGATCGCGCCTCCTGAAAAGTCCGCCGTCATAGTTTGGCTAAACATTTGCAGTTCAGTGGAAGCCCCAGTCCGCCTTGTTTGGTGCCGGGTTCATGGCGTGTCCTCTCATTGCCGGAACTCCGCGAAAAACAAGGTTAACGGGGGTGCTGGATCGACGCAGCGCGTCCCGGAAAGGGGCAGGCTGGGTGGTGAAAGCTAGACGAAGCAGGTTTTTTGTCTCTATCTGAGACACGAACGAGATTGGAATGAATCGGTCAATGGATCGCGTAGACGCAGTGATAATCGGAGCGGGGCTGAACGGCCTCACTGCGGCCGCGCGTCTGGGCGGAGCAGGCCTTTCGGTGCTGATCGTCGAACGCTCAGCTCAGGTTGGTGGCGGCGCGGCCCATGGGCAACTGGCACCCGGTTATTCAGCACCACCCATAGGCTTTTCCCATGGCTACGTGCCGCCCGAGCTGATCCGCGAATTTGATTTGGCGCGGGAAGGTCTTCAGCTCATCCGTCGCGAGGGAGGTATCTCTCTCTTCGACGACGGCTCGCATGTCGCCAATTATGCAAACGAAAATGTCATGCGCCGGGAGCTGGCGCGTCATTCGCGGCGGGATGCTGATGCCTGGCCTCGATTTGTTCGGGATATGAAGCGCCAGGCGGAACTCATTCGTCAGTCACTGTTGAAAGCACAAGAAGACCCGGGTGAGTGGTCACTCAGCGGCCTCAAACAGATGATGTCGCGCACGAAGTCTGTCCTACAGATGGAACCGGATGCACTCTACGATCTCACCCGGTTCTGGTCGCTCTCACTCGACGATTTTCTGGAAGGCTATTTTGAATGCCCAGAAGTGCGTGCGCACTTGGCAGCGCCTGCATTGATTGGGCGAGCCCTCGGACCCGCAGACCCTACTGGTGCAGCTTTCTTACCCGCGCAATGGATGACGGGAACCACCGGCGGGGCGCCCTGGCGCATGAGCCCCAAAGGGGGAACACAAGCGCTGGCGGATTGTCTGGCCGGTGTAGTCCGGGCTCGGGGTGGTGACATTCGTTTTAACGCGGAAGTCACCGACATCAAGATGGTGGACAAGAAAGCCGCTGGGGTCATTCTTGCCGATGGGGAAGAAATCGAGGCCGGCATTGTCCTGTCTGATCTCGATATCAAACGGAGCTTCCTCAGTCTTTTTCAGTGGTCTGGATTGCCTGACGGGTTTGCCCGGGACGTTGCGAATGTACGGATGGAAGGCATCGTTGCGCGGATCAACTTTGCGCTGAAAGGCCTGCCGGAGATAAAGGGCGTTGCATCGGATAATCCTGCGCTGAGCGGCGGATTGATGATTGGTGGCGGATTGGAGTCCATGGAGCGTGCCTATGAGGATTGGCTGGACGAGCGGCCACCCTCAGCACCCCTTCTTGAGATTGCTATTCCGACATTGGAAGACCCCAGCTTGGCACCAGAGGGTGGGCACATTTTCGCGGTATCCGCGCAATACATTCCGACAGAGCTGCACGATGGCGTGTGGTCGGATGTGCGGCGAAATGCGCTCATGCGGACAGTGAAAGACATGATCTCCCACCACGCCCCGGGGTTTGAAAACCATATTGTCGCAGAAGAGTTACGCTTGCCTTCAGATATTGAAGATCAGGCAGGATACACAAGAGGCGACCCATTCCTCGGACAGATGTCGCTGGACCAGATGTTTTTCAACCGTCCCGTGCCGGGTTTTAGCGGTTACGAAAGCCCTATCAAAAACTTCTATGTCTGTTCTGCCAGTGGCCACCCCGCAGGTCTGGCCCTTGGTGCCGCCGGGGCAAATGCCGCTCAAAGCATTTTGGGCTCATTGAAGGGGAGACGCTCATGAGTGACGACGCCCTTCAATATGATGCCATCGTTATTGGCGCTGGGCACAATGGCCTCGTCGCGGCAGGATATCTCGCGAAAGCTGGGAAGAATGTTGTGGTACTGGACAGTGCAGAGGCTGTCGGCGGCGCTGCACAGACAGCAGAAATATCGCCGGACTATCAGGTGTCGACTGCGGCACATTTAGTTTCGGGCTTTCCGCGCCAGATCGAAAAAGACCTGAAACTCTCCAAACACGGTCTTGCCTGGGCAACAAATGACATGGCAACCGTCGCGCTTGATCGTGACGGCAAGCACATCATTCTATCTTCAAGCCGAAAGTCTGACATTGCGACGCTCACCGCACATGCCGCCCAAGACGGTGATGCCTGGAAAGCATTTGAGGGCCGCGTCGGAAAATATGTGAAGCTGCTGAAACCACTCCTGGACAAGCGCTTACCAGATTTCTCAGCGGATACCGCGACAAAGGCAGCGGCCATGCTGGCATTGCGTCTGGAGAAAATGGGACCCACGGACTTGAGGGCGTTTTTGCAGCTGGTTCCGTCCAGTGTCGCGGCTCTTTTGGATCGGAGCTTTGAAGGGGACCTGATCAAAGGCGCGCTATCGCTTGAAGCAACGCTCGGTGCGCATGCCGGTCCACACACGCCCGGTACTGCCTTTTCTTATGTTTACAAAAAGACACAGGAAGCAATAGGGCAGGGCATGGGCTATCCAGTCGGCGGCACGGGGTCGCTGACTGAGGCATTGGCAAGCGCTGCGGAGGGGTTAGGGGCTCGCATTCGCCTTGAGAGCCCGGTGGTGGAGATCATCATTGAAGAGGGACGCACAAAAGGAGTGCGCCTGGCGGATGGCACGATCTTCGAAGCACCCATTGTTCTGAGCAGCGTTGACCCAAAAACGACCTGCCTGGATCTTGTCGGTGCGCGGCACTTCGAGACACCAGCGGTGACCCATGTAAGCAGGATCAAGATGCAGGGGGCGACCGCCAAGATCAATCTGGCCTTGGAAGGGTTGCCCACATTCGAAAACTTCTCTGATCGGGAGTATGGCGGACGGCTTTTGATCGCGCCGGATATGGGAACAGTGGAGCGCTCTTTTTCCGCTGCGAAGCGTGGTGAACTCACTCTGGAACCGGTGATGGAGCTGGTGATCCCTTCCTATCATGATCCACGGCTCGCGCCGATGGGACATCACGTCATGTCGATCATCGTGCCCAACGTTCCTTTTGACGTTGAAGGCGGCTGGGACACGCAGAAAGAGCCCTTCGTGAAGCGGGTGATTGATACCATCTCTGACTATGCACCTGACCTGAGTGATAAGATTATTGCTGGAGAGGTGCTGACACCGCCAGAGCTTGAAGAGCGATTTGGCTGGGGCAATCGCGGCTGGCACCAGGGAAATATGAGTTTTGACCAGCTCCTCGCCTTCCGTCCGGCACCAGGCATGGCTAATTATGAGGCCGGTGTCCGTGGTCTTTATCTCTGTGGAGTTGGGACACATCCTGGCGGCGGCTTAACCGGTCTACCGGGGAAATTATCTGCGGAAGCTGCGTTAGCTGCGGAGAAAGTGTCATGACCGAAGATGTGACAGAGCATAGCGTACCTGAAGAGGTCATAGATGTGTCTCGCGATAGCCCGCTTAATGGACCTGGTGTCGCGCCAGATCCTGCGTGGTTTGAGCAGACCGCTGATGAGGCACCTTATGCCCGTCATGTGCTCACCACGCCGCTCCACCTGGAAGTAGCAGACGAAAGCCGGACCAACAGCTGGACTGCGTGGGCCGGCTACACAGTGGCGGACGTCTATACGAGCATAGAGCAGGAATATGATGCGCTGCGGACCCGTGCAGGCCTGTCGGATATTTCGCCGCTCACCAAAGTTCGCCTGTCAGGGGAAGACGTCGTCCCTTACCTGGATCGATTGCTCACACGGCCTGTGGGCGATCTGGAGCCAAACCATTCCACGAGAGCGGTCTTGTGCGAGGCGAATGGGTGCGTCATTGCCGAAGGTGTTCTGTTTCGTCTGGCTGACGAAGAATTTCGCCTGGTTCTGCGCTCATCCCACGTCGATTGGCTGCTGCAGTCAGCACTGGGCTTTGATGTTCAATTGGAAGACGTCTCAGGGACGATTGCGGGTCTGTCGCTTGCAGGGCCCATGGCAGACAGTGTCCTTACCCTGGCTGGTATGGAGAAACCTGCAACGCTGGCCAAGCATCAAGGCGCCTGGGTAGAACTTGGCGGCATGCCCGTTTATCTAAGCCGCACCGGCATGATGGGTGGGCTTGAATATGAGCTTTGGTGCGACCCGGCAGACGCATCTATTGTCTGGCGTCGCCTGCTCGGAGTTGGACAAGAAGTCGGTCTTCGACCTGTCGGATCTGCGGTACGAGACATTGCCCGTCTGGAGAACGGAGTGGCACTTGAAGGTGTGGATTATCATTCCGCATTCAGCGCTGTTGATCCGTCAGACGCACTCTCCCCCTATGATCTCTGCCTGGGCGGATGTGTTGACTTGGACCGCTCTGTTTTCAACGGACAGTCGGCGCTGAGAAAAACTGCCGAAAGCGGAAGCAGAAACGCGTTGGTCGGCTTTGAGCTTGAGCTGGCTGACGCCGCAGTCGTGGGGCCAATTTGCAATGGGGATAAGCAGGTGGGGCGGATCACGTCTCATGCCTGGTCGCCGACGCTTCAGTGCACTATCGCACTCGGGCTGGTGGAGGCATCTGCGCTGGGTGCGTCCGATGGCTTCACCATCAAGACCCAGGCCGGGCAAAACATCCCTGCAAAGCTCACAAAACGACCCTTTTTGCGCTTTTCCTGAAATAAATTGAGATTGTCCGACGGAACTGAGGCTCCCATGCGTTCTATTGATTGAATGCAGGCAGCGACGCTTTTCCGGTTTGGGATATTCGGACCATGAATTTCCGCTGAATGTGTTCATGCGGCAGGCACGTTCCCCCACCCCTAGCGTGTCTGCCGCTCCTAACTTTTTCGGTCTGGACGAACGTCGTGGACCTACATTGGAGATGAGCAATGCGTAAAAACAAACTGATCCTGTCATCGGCCCTCGCGGGTCTTCTACTGACCTCGGCAGGCGTTGCTGTTGCAGCAAAGGGTCCAGGTGGCGGACCGCCAAACCCTGACCGGATGTTCGAAATGCTTGATCTGAACAAAGACGGCGAAATCACACGTGAAGAAGCAGAGTCTGCTCGCGAGGCGCGCTTTCAGGCCGCTGATACAAATGGCGATGGATCGCTTTCCCGCGAAGAAATGACGGCTGCCCGAGAGGCCCGATCTGCGGAGCGACAGGAAAGACGGTTCGCGAAGCTCGACACAAATGAGGACGGCCTCCTGAGCCCAGAAGAGATGGCCGCCGGTCCACGTGGTGAGAGGCGCGAAGGCATGTTTGATCGCGTGGATGAGAACGGTGATGGAAAAATTACCCGCGAAGAAGCCGAAGCAATGCACCAGAAAATGCAAGAGCGTCGCGGCCAGCGTTAAACCCGTGGGCGTCGCGTCGAGATCATCTGTTTCCAGACCAGGTGACTTCGCCGCGGCGCCCCGGTATAGAAGTAGCAGTGTCCAAAGACGATCGAGGAAAGGGCAGGGCGTCATTCCTCTGACGACGGAAACCCACAAGCCTGAAGGCGCATCGCAGGATGATGCATTGATGGCAGCGCTCGCTGACGGCGACCCAAAAGCGGGGCGCGCTCTGGTGGACGATCACCTGACTCACGTGCTCGCAGTTGCCCGGCGGATGTTGGGCGACCAGGCCGAGGCGGAAGATGTCGCACAGGACACATTTATGCGTGCCTGGAAAGCAGCCGCCCGATGGGAGCCAGGACGGGCAAAACTATCGACCTGGCTGCACCGTATCGCGATGAACCAGTGCCTGGACCGGCTCCGAAAGAAGAAGCCGGAACCTCTCGCCCCCGATTTCGATGCGCCAAGTGATCGTCCGGATCCTGAGGCCGAGCTGTATCAACAACAGTTGGGTCGACGTATTGATGGCGCGATACAGGCCCTGCCGGAGAGGCAGCGTGCGGCGATCGTGCTGTCCCACTATCAGCACCTCTCAAATCAAGAGGCGTCTGAAATAATGGGTGTCAGCGTTGAAGCGCTGGAATCGCTCCTGTCGCGTGGGCGACGGGCATTGAAAAAATCATTGAGACCGGAATGGTCTCAACTAAAAGGAGAGGGGGATACTGCATCTCCCGACCCAACCATGAGCGTGAAACCATGACAGACGCATCAGATTTTGAAAAAGCAAAAGCCCGCGCACGAGAAGTGCTGGACGCCTACGGGGCAGACGAAGCCCGCTGGCCTGAGGCGGATCGCGAGGCGGTCAGAAAGTCCATCGCGATGGACCCGCTGCTTGCAAAGCGACAGGCTGAAGAAGTGGAGCTGGACAGCTTGCTGGCATTAGCCCCGGTTGAGGCACCGAGCTATGCGTTGCAGAGCCGCATTCTATCCAGCCAAAAGGAAGAGGGGATAGGGGGGCTCGGGCTTGTGAAACAGATACTCGACCTGCTTTGGCCCTATGGATCATCTGTAATCCCGGCTGGCGCGCTGGCGGCCTCTATTGTTTTGGGCGTGACGTCTGGCGCTGTCACGACGATCGCGACGGACAGCTGGAGCGATGAACAGTCCTATGATGTCCTTGCCCTTGCGCTCGGTGACACGACATTGACGGAGGAATGGCAATGAGCGATGAAACGCCAAACACCACGCGGCCTGTCCGCAAATGGTTGGGGCCTGCATTGCTGGGCTCCTTGGTGATTAACCTGTTTCTGGTCGCTGCCATCACCGCGGGTCTCGTCCGCAACATGGACCGGGGCGGTCGCGGTCATGCATCGCCTCTCGGATTGCCACATCATATTGTGGCGCGCGAACTATCGGGTGAGGAACGCGATAAGCTCAAAGCGACCATGAGGGCGAACAGGGCCGAACTCCGCCCTCTCTTCAGAGAAATGCGTCAGACGCGCCAGGCGCTCAGTGTGGCCATTGCCGCTGACCCATATGATCCAGAAGCAACCAAAGCAGCATTTGCGGAGCTCCGCGCCGGAATGGATGCCGTGGCGACCCAGTCCCAGAATATTCTGGTGCAGGCATTTGCTGATTTATCGCCGGAATCTCGCGAAAAAATTGCTCAGGCCATTCGTCGCGGACGCCCGGGAGATCGGGGCCGGGACCGGAGCACTGAACCCTCAAATCCTGAGTGATGAAAATATAGAACAGCTTGCAAGCTCATGACTGGTACCTGTTAAGCTTCGTCGCTTATGATTGGCGAGGATCGAAGCGAAGAAGAGACGGCGATGAGCAATCGAGAAAAACCTGCCTCAGCAGGAAGAGCGACCCTGGCGGATTGGAAAGCCTTTTGTGCGGCTCATCCTAAGGTCGCCTATTTGAATGCCGTCTTTACCGATCAATGCGGCACCGTGCGGGGTAAGCGCATACCATTGGCCGAAGCGGGCAAGGTCTTCACCGATGGTCTTGAGCTGCCCATGTCGGTCTATTTCCTGGATGTAACGGGCGAGAATGAAGACATTCATGGGCGCGGCTTTTCTGATGGCGATCCCGATGGCACGGCGCATCCCATTGCGGGCACCGTAGCGGTTGTTCCCTGGGCGAGAGACCAAGCTCAGGTAATGATGACCATGAATATGCCTGAAGGCGGCGCCTGCGAGTTCGAACCGCGCAACGTGCTCGCGCGAGTGGCTGAGCGCCTTAGTGTCCGCGGTCTAACCCCTGTCTCCGCGGTGGAATTTGAGTTCTATCTTCTCGATCAGAAGCCCGGTAGCGATGGACGTCCGCTGGCCCCTATCAATCCAAGCACCGGTGATCGGGAGCGGAGTAATCAGGTTTACGGCCTTTCAGAGCTGGATGGGTTCAGCGATCTGCTCACAGACATCAGTGTCTTTGCATCAGATCTGTCCGTTCCGGCCTCCGCAGCGGTCGCAGAGTTTGCGCCCGGACAATATGAGATCAATCTGAAGCATGGACCCGACCCATTGCGGTCTGCCGATCATGGAATCCTGCTGCGCTATCTGATTGGCGCCGCGGCAAGAGCACATGGGTTCCGGGCAAGCTTTATGGCAAAACCTTATGTCGATCAGGTGGGAAATGGGTGTCACATCCACACAAGCCTGTTAGATGCCGATGGGAATAATATCTTCGATGATGGGGGAGATGTCGGCACCGACCAGCTCCGGCACGCCATTGGCGGACTGCAACGAACACTTCCAGCGGCGATGGCAGTGCTGGCGCCCAATCTCAATGCTTATCGGCGGTTTGCTCCCAACCGTTTTGTGCCGGTGAACGGCGCTTGGGGATTTAATAACCGGTCAGTAGCGTTCCGTGTGCCCACAGGGTCATCAAAGGCGCGGCGCATTGAGCACCGCGTCGCTGGCGCGGATGCCAATCCCTATCTCGTGTTGGCGGCTATTCTGGCGGGCATTGATTATGGGCTTGAGAACAAAATTGATCCTGGAGAACCAACGCAGGTGAATGCCTGCGATCGTGTCGATCCGGACCTGCCGCTCACCTTGCCTCGCGCCCTGGATACTTTTGTGGGGTCGCCGGTCTTGCGTGATTATTTCGGGGATCTGTTTGTCGACATCTATGCCGAGACCAAGCGGCTTGAGTTTGAGAAATTCAACAAGATCATCTCGACCCGCGAACTGGAATGGTATCTCTGATCTGAGTGTTTTCAAGAAAAGTGCCAAATCAGACCTGGCTGGTTTTCTGTCCGAAAACGCGGCAATTTGAGACGCTTAGTGTGTTGCGGCAAGAGGAAGAGTGAAGGACACTGTCGTACCGACACCTTCGTCACTCTCAATGGTGAGGGCGCCTTCATGCATTTCAACCAGCGAGCGCGATAAGGCGAGGCCGAGCCCCGTGCCTTTGTGTTTCTTGCTGTGCTGAGACTCCACCTGTTCAAAGGGTTTGCCTAGTTTGGAGAGGTGCGCCGCTGGGATCCCAATGCCCGTATCTGCAACGGCGACCTTGAGCCATCCACCTGACGCTTCGGCGGTGATGTTTACCTCACCGCCGGTCTCTGTGAACTTCACCGCATTTGACAGCAGGTTGAGCAATACCTGCTTTACAGCGCGCTTGTCAGCGAGGACGGGCGGCTGAACCCCAATCGCGTTGTTGAGACGCACCTGAGCGATGTCTGCCCGTCCAGCGACGAGGCGCAACGCATCGCGCACAGCATCTGCCACATCAAGATGTTCAAGCTCAAGCGTGAGGCGCCCGGCCTCGATCTTGGACATGTCCAGAATATCATTGATCACATCGAGCAAATGCTCGCCACTTGCCTTGATATCGGTCGCATATTCATCATATTTCGGCGCGCCAAGCGGGCCGAAGAGCTGCGTTTCCATCATCTGCGAGAAGCCGATAATGGCGTTGAGCGGCGTCCTGAGCTCATGGCTCATATTGGCCAGGAATTCTGATTTGGATCTGTTCGCTGCTTCCGCTCGGGATTTCTCTGCTGCGTATTTTTCCGCAAGCTCAACAAGCTGACCTGCCTGGTCCTGCAATTTGGATTTCGACATTTCCAGGTCTGTGACGGTCGACTGCAGTTGATCCTGATGGGTGGTCAGCGCTTCTTCCTGCGCTTTGATCGCCGAAATGTCTGTGCCGACACTCACGTGACCCCCATCTCCAGTAGAACGCGTGCTGATCTGAAGCCAGCGCCCGCTCGGCAATCTAATTTCTGCGGCACCGGCTTCCGGGTCTGACGGCCAGGCATCCGCAGCGCCCGTATCTTCAAAGAGGGCGGCGCGCGTTGTGCCTGCAGTGGCGCGTTCTGCATCGATCTCGAGGAACTCTTGGAACTTGTCATTGCAGGCCAGCAGCGTGTCGTTCTGGTCGAACAGGACAAACGCTTCGCCGATGCTGTCAATGGCATCGCTCAGGCGGTCCGTTGCAAGCTGCGCCGAGGCTTCTGCACTGCGTTGCTCGGATATATCAATCGTCAGGCCAATCACACGGTCGCCTGTATTGCGCGGGCCGCTCCAGACCTGACCTTTAGCGTGAACCCAGATCCAGCTGCCATCGTCGTGCAGCAGGCGAAAGCTCGTGTCATAGGAGCGAGACGCTTTTTCTGGCGCCGCGATGATTTCATCAATGGCGCTGACATCATCAGGATGAGTGAGAGCCTTGATCTCGGCAGGCGTCATACGCGCAGCAGGTTGTCGGCGTCCCAACATGTCAAACATGGCTTTGGACCAGTAGACTCGGTTCTCCGTAATGTCCCAGTCCCAGATGCCGCAACGGGCACCAGCAAAGGCCATGTCAAAGCGCTGCTGATTGTCTGTTGCTCGGGCTTGTGCCTCTGATTTTCGTTCATTGGAACGGATAAGGGCATAACCCAGT
Organism: uncultured Parvibaculaceae bacterium; assembly: GCA_965283695.1. Taxonomy (GTDB): domain Bacteria; phylum Pseudomonadota; class Alphaproteobacteria; order Parvibaculales; family Parvibaculaceae; genus Mf105b01. The sequence goes on from CBDIPP010000002.1 coordinate 383,290, forward strand.
CCAAGGCAGGCCGCACTCGCGATAGCAGAGAGGATCAAAGGTCGGGAAAGGCCTTCTTGCCACCAAAGCGCCCCGTTCACCGCTGTAAGCGCGACAGCGGACACGCCAAGTGTCAGCTTCTGCGCCCACGTCGTGGGTTCGGTGGTCTTTGCGGGTAGGTCTGCGCCGTCTGTTTCACGCGACATGGCACCAGGCATCTTTTCTTTTACTGTAGCCACAAGGTTCATGCTCTTCTGCCCCCTCTTGGCGAGGTCTATCCTAGACCTTCAGAGCGTTTTCGGCACGGGTGAAATCACCTGTGCGTTTCGAAAACGCGGTACCTAAACAACTAGAGCATGTAGGACACCTGCATGCTCTAAGACGCACCCGCCAATCCCGCAGAAAAAGTGAGTTTCTGCGCATACGATTCGCTTTTTTGATGATTCAAGTGCAGCGTGCGCTTGTCCAGTTCAGCCTTGTTGGGGAACCAAAATCAGGTGGGACCGGTGCATTTATGACTCACTTTGGGCCTGGGTGTCAGCCCAGAGATTTGCTGGCAATTTCATAAACATCCTGCGAAATGCCCGGCGTGTTAACCACCTTCTGCAAGACCTCGCGGATGAGTGACTGTCGGCCCGCATCGAACTGACGCCAGGACCGGAAAGCACCCAGCATCCGGGCTGCAACCTGGGGATTGATCTTGTCGAGCTCCAGAACCTTGTCGCTTATGTAGGCGTAGCCCGTGCCGTCTGCCGCATGAAAGCGGACCTGGTTGGCTGACGCAAAGCTGCCGATCAAGGCGCGCACTTTGTTTGGGTTCGACATTGAGAAGGTGGCGTGTCCGGTTAACCGCTTAATGTCGTTCAGCGCTTCTGGACGGGTCGAGGTCGCTTGCAGCGCAAACCATTTGTCGATGACGATGTGATCGTCAGCCCAGCGATCATGAAAGGCTTTGAGCGCATCGTCGCGTTCCTGTCCATCATGATCCACCAAAAGGCCAAGGGCGGCGATCTGGTCGGTCATGTTGTTGGCCGCCTTGAACTGCTGAGCAGCAAGAGCCCGTCCTTCGGGCACTGCGGCGGCGACAAGATAGGAGAGGCAGACATTGCGCAAAGTGCGGCGTCCTGCACTTGCTGCATCAGGCGAATAGGGACCACTCACCTCGAACCGGTCATATGCTGACCTGAACTCATCCCACAGCGTGTCCGCAAGGGAGGCCTTCAGGTTATCGCGAGCTTCATGTATCGCATCCACATCAACATTGGTGGCGATTGTTTGCGCGAGTGTCTGTTCTGCTGGGAGTGTAATGATCTGAGCCACAAACTCAGGTTCTAGTGAAGCGTCGGCGAGCAGGCTTTTGATAATGTCTGCGAAGGCATTGCCTTGGCGTTCTTTTTGGCCGTTCTGAATGGCATCAACATTACCGACGAGAATAGCTGAGGCATATTTCTGACCAGCTTCCCATCTGTTGAAGGGATCAGTGTCGTGTGCCATCAGGAACGTCCAGTCGCGCTCACTTTGATTGGCATTTAGTTTGACCGGCGCGGTAAAGCCACGCAGCAAAGACGGGACTGGTTGCTCTGGCACATTCTGGAAGCGGAAAATCTGGTCCCGTTTGGTGAGCGTGATGACCCGTGAGGTGCCACAGGGCGCGTCTTCTCCTTCAAGGTGAAGCACAATCTCGCGGCCCTGTCCATCCAACAGGCCAAGCGCAATGGGAATGGGCAGGGCTTCTTTCGTCGGCTGGCCCGGAGTCGGTGCCGTAACCTGGCTCATATTGAGCGTGTAGGTCTTTGTAGCAGTGTCCCACTTTCCAGCAACCAGAACTTCCGGCGTGCCGGCCTGCGCATACCAGCGCTTGAATGAGGTAAGGTCCTCCTCACCACCATCGGCAAGTGAAGAAAGGAAGTCTTCAACCGTCGCTGCCTCTCCGTCATGACGCTCGAAATAGAGATCCATGCCCCTGCGGAACCGCTCGGCGCCCAAAAGCGTATGGATCATGCGGACAAGCTCCGCGCCTTTTTCATAGACGGTCGCCGTATAGAAATTATTGATCTCGATGTAGCTGTCAGGACGCACAGGATGCGCCAAGGGGCCGCCGTCTTCCGGAAACTGATGTGTCCGGAGCAGGCGCACATCCGCGATCCGCTTAACAGGACGGGAGCGCTGGTCACCGGTGAACTCCTGATCACGGAAGACTGTGAGCCCTTCCTTCAGGCAAAGCTGGAACCAATCGCGGCAGGTAATGCGGTTGCCGGTCCAATTGTGGAAATATTCATGCGCAATGATGGACTCAATCGCTGCATAGTCCGCATCTGTCGCCGTGTCTGGCCGCGCCAGCACATATTTGTCGTTGAAGACATTGAGGCCCTTGTTCTCCATGGCCCCCATATTGAACGCGCTCACCGCAACGATCATGAAGATATCGAGATCATATTCACGGCCAAAAACGTCTTCGTCCCACTTCATGGACCGCTTGAGAGCGTCCATTGCGTAGTCGCAGCGGTCTTCGTTTCCGGGTTCTACAAAGATCCGAAGGGTCACGTCCCGACCGGACTGGGTGCGGAAAATGTCTTCCACCATGGCGAGATCGCCTGCCACGAGTGCAAAAAGATAGGCAGGCTTTTTGAACGGATCATGCCATTCCGCATAGTGCCGCCCGTCTTCTGTTTCTCCTTCATCGACGCAATTGCCGTTGGAGAGCAAAACAGGTGCGAGCTCTTTGGGGGAGACAATGCGCGTGCGAAACTCTGCCATCACGTCAGGACGGTCGAGATAATAGGTGATCCGGCGGAAGCCTTCTGCCTCACACTGGGTACAGAAAATACCGTTCGACTGATAAAGGCCTGTCAGCTCGGTATTTGCGGCGGGTGCACAGGTGGTGAGCGTCGACAGTGTAAAACTGTCAGGAAGCTCGGCGATGGTCAGCGAGGTGTCGTCAACCTGATACTGATTTTCGCCCAGGCGCTCGTCATTGACCCGCACTTCTTTCAAAATCAGATGCTCGCCGTCCAGGACAAGCGGTCCATTGCTGCCGTCGGCATCGGGGTTTCGCCGCATCTGAAGGACAGAGCGCACCTCTGTTTTCTCTGGGTCGAGAGAGACTTCAAGGGAGACAGTGTCCACCAGGAAAGCTGGCGGACGATATTCTTTAAGGAGAACGGGACGCGGTTCTTCCGTCTTCATGGGGATCACAATCTTCTAAGCAAGCGGAGGGCGCGCGCGAAGCGCTTCGCGGAAGCGCTGAATGTATGCTTTTAAATTGCCGCCGCCAACCACCTAGAGCGTTTCCATTTGAAATGGAACCAGTCCAACCGTCCGGAAACGCGACGAAACATAGAAAATAGAGCCCGGCTTTTGTTCTATCAAAACCCAATGGGCTCTGGCCGTAATTTTAGAGCTTTCTCTTAAACCGCTCCAGGCCACGTCCTTCGCCATCGCTACCGGCTCCCCTCACGCGATCAATGCCACGGCGGAGGAGCGCACCGGCATCATCCATGAGCGTATAGGCCGCAGGCACAACGAGAAGCGTCAGGAAGGTGGAGGAGGCCAGTCCGCCGATCACCAGAAAGCCCATGGCATTGCGGAATTCGGCACCTTGGCTGTCGGAGAAAGCGACGGGGATCATGCCGCAAATCGTTGAAAAGGCGGTCATGAGAACCGGGCGCAGGCGCACAGGTCCTGCGCGCAGCATGGCTTCGCGCGACGAGCCGGTCTCTTCTTTCAGCTGATTGGCATAATCCACCAACAGAATGCCGTTCTTCATTACCAGCCCCATCAAGGCGAGCAGGCCGATCTGTGCAAACATCGTAAGCTCAAGCCCTGAGATTTTGAGTGCAATGAAGGCGCCCACAAATGAGAGCGGAGCCGTGAGCATGATGATCACCGGCTGCACGAAACTGTTGAACTGACTTGCCAGGATCATGTAGAGCGCCGCGAGCGCCACCATGAAGGCGAACCCGATGGCCTGCTGGTTCTCTTTCATGCGTTTAGCTTCACCCTCCGCACTCCAGATATAGCCTGCTGGAAGCCCCACCTCCGCAATGATCCGCTCCAATTCATCGGTTGCGGGGCCGAGGGACACACCTTCTGGTGTATTGGCCATGATCATGATGCTCCGCGAGCGGTTTTGTCGGGTGATCTGGGCAGGGCCTGCGTCAATGTCGAACTGGGCAAGATTGGCGATATCGATCAGCCGTCCGTCTGCGGCACGGATCTGGATCATCTCAAGCTTGGTAACGTCGTTGCGCTGGTTTTCTTCCAAGCGCACCCGCACGTCATAGCGTGATCCAAACTCCTCATAGGTCGTGACGTCGGTTCCGCCGACAAGGGCGCGAACAGATTCAGCCAGTGTGCGCATGCTGACGCCCAGGTCTGCTGCCCGCCTGCGGTCAATGGCAACCTGGACTTCAGGTTTGCCCGCCTCGAAGCTCGACTGTATGTCGGCAAAATTACCACTCGCCCGCATGCGCGAGAGGATGGCGTCGGTCCGTTGTTGTAAAACACCAAGGTCGGCACCGCTGATAGAATAATTGATACCGAAATTGGTGCTCCCACCGCCTGAAATCCAGGGCACCTCGCTGACGGAGACTTTCTGGGCTTCAGGGGCAGACAGCTTCATCTCCTGGCGCACCGCAACCATAAGCGCAACAATGCCTACATCACGGTCAGCTTTGGCAGTGACGCCGATATAGAACTCAGCCTCGTTGACACGCTCCTGGGCACCTGCACCGATTGTGTAGAAGACCGTATTCACGTGATCCAGAGCGCTCAGGCGTTTTGCAACGCGGCTTGCAATGACGCGCATCTGATCAATGCCAGTCCCAAAGGGAAGATCCACATTGGCGAGGAACTCCGATCGGTCTGAAGTGCTGTCAAAGGCGATAGGCAGGGTGCGCGCCACCATTACGCCCAGAACAACCGTCCCGACAGCCCCCAGCATGACGATCCAGCGATAGGAAAGGGCGAGCCCCAGGGCACTGCGATAGGCTTGCTCGAGCTTCAAATACCCGTCGTCGAAGAAGCGCGCAATGCGTCCCATGTTCTCCCGATTGTCCGCTGCTTCGCTCAAGAGGCGCGAGCAAAGCATTGGGGTCAGCGTAATGGACGTGAGGAGGGAGACGAGAACAGAGAACGTAATCGCCATGCCATATTGGAAGAAAAAGCGTCCCACCATGCCTTCCATAAAGGCGATGGGCACAAAGACGGCAACGACAGACGCAGTACCCGCAAAGACGGCAAGGCCCACCTGTTTCACACCAAGGGAGGCTGCTTCCATTGGCGGATGGCCTTCGTCGAGCTTCCGGTAAATGCTTTCCAAAACAACAATCGCGTCATCGACCAGAAGCCCCACGGAGATGGAAAGCGCCATCAGCGTCATCATGTTGATGGTGAAGTCCATCACGTAGAAGGCAAAGAAGCTGGAGATAAGCGCAGTCGGCATTGCCATGGCCACAATAAGCGTCGCCCGGAAGCTGAGCAGGAAGGCGAGTGTCACAATGATAACGAGCACCACGCCCAGAATAATGTCGTCAAACACATCATTCGCCGCCGCTTCGATGAAGAGCGATGTGTCTCGCGCGGTGACAATGCGCACACCAGGAGGGGCAAGGGCCCGAATGCCATCAAGTTCGGTACGAATGGCCTGCGCCACCTCCACCGTGTTCCGACCAGATTGTCGACGGACCTCCAGCGAGATACCGGGCTTGCCATCGAGTTCCGCATAGGAGCGGCGGTCTTCCATCCCATCTTCAACACGTGCGACATCGCGGATACGCGTCGGCAAACCATTGTCCCGGAAGTTGATAACAATGTCGCCAAATTCGGGAACAGAAGTCACTTCCCCCATCGTCTTCACGGAAAACTCTGACTGAAGACCGGCAGTATCTAATCGTCCACCTGGAATTTCCGCATGTTCACGCCGCAACGCACTAATCACATCATCAGCTGTGACGGCATAGGAGCGGAGTTTCACCGCATCCAGCCAGATCCGCACTTCCCTGTCGCGGCCACCCACCACGCGGATGGAACCGACGCCGGAGATGCGCTGCAAATGTTCTTTCACCGTCTTGTCGGCAAAACGGGTGAGATCGCGGATCGGCATATCGCCTGCAATCATGATCGACATGATGGGCTGAGAATCCGGATCAATTTTTTGAACGATGGATTGTTCCGCATCGTTCGGCAGATCACCTTGCGCGAGCGAGACCTTGTCTCGCGCGTCTTGTGCTTTGGCGTCAGCGTCTTCGTCCAGTTCAAACTGGATCACAACGGAGCTGCGTCCTTCCGAACTGGTCGACGACAGCGTCTCAATGCCAGAGATTGTATTGACCTGCTCTTCAATCGCGTCGCTGAGCTCGCTCTCTACAGTTTGCGGGGAAGCCCCTTCAAGCCGCGTCTCAACGGAGACAACAGGAAACTCAACTTTGGGGAAAAGGTCGACACCCAGCCGGCCAAGAGAAAGCCAACCAAGCGCAACAAGCGCACCAATGAGCATGACAGCAAAGACAGGGCGTTTGATGGAGATGTCAGAAATCCACATGGGTCTATTGAACCTCTGAAGTCGGCGCAGGTGTGAGTGCCGCCGATGGCTGGCCATCATCATAGGCAGCTTCGATTTGCACCGGCATACCTTCGACAAGAGAGCTCACGGCGGGGCCAATGAGAACTTCCGCGCCCTCGCTCAGACCTTCGATTAGTTCAACCCGCGCGGCGTCAATTTGGGTGACGCGCACTGGCATTTGTTTGGCGCGCCCGGCTGCATCTTCAATGAAGACATAGTGATTGCCTTCAATTCCGAGCACCGCTTTGCGATCTAGTGTTAGGGCTTCGCGCGGCGGCGGGAAGAACTCCGCCCGGGTAAACATGCCCGGTTTGATGAGATAATCGGGATTGAGCAATCCAATGCGGACTTCCGCCGAGCGGGTGGTGTGATCGACCCGGTCGTTGAAGATATGGATCTCGCTCTCATAGACCCCGTCAATTCCGTCCACATAGACGCGCGCTTTCGTACCCACACCAATTTGACCGACATACACTTCAGGCACATCGATGATCGCACCAACAATGTCGATTTTGAGAACCTGAACCACGCCGGACGGCCCGCCCATGCTGGCCCCGCCCCCACGGGTCGACATAAATTTGCCTTCGTAAATGTCTTGCGAGGTAACCACGCCATCGAAAGGGGCCACCACTATTGTGTCTGTCAGTGCCTGCTTGGCCGCATCAAGCTGCGCGCGTGCAATGCTGAGACGCGCAGTGGCAATGTCTGCTTTGGTTTGAACATTGTCGAGTTGGCCAACAGACGCCACACCTTTACCGTGCAGCTCTTTGATGCGATCTAACTCGCGGCGCGAATTGCGAGACTCAGCTTCTGCCAGGCGATATTGAGCTTCCAGTTCTTGGACCCTGAGGCGAAACTCGACATTGCGTGTTTTAAAAAGCGGGTCACCTTCAGCGACACGATCACCGACGCGCACAAACACTTCCTCGATGATGCCATCAACAAGCGGGCCGACATCTGTTGTCTTGTGTGCCGCGATGGTGCCTGTTCCGGTTATCGGTCTGATCAGTTCTTCGCTTAGGACGTGGGTCGAAAAAACGCTGACCGCCGCCACAGGAGCTGCGTCGCCGCCCGTCTGAGCGGCTTCTTCCTCACCACAGGCAACCAATCCAAGGCCGATCCCAGCCAAAAACAATACCTGCACAGCAGATTTCAACCGTACACGAAAGAAGCGAGGGCGCATTGGGGGGGGTCTATACATTAGTTTACCTGTTGGTCCGGTGAATCAAACCGGCTATTGAATTATTGTTGCCCTGATTATAGTAACTATGGATATTATATCCAGTGTTCCTTTTTTCTATGGTCTTCAGGGACGAATTCAAGGATATGCGGCCCAGAAGAGGCGGGGATAAGTTCCGAATGCCAAAGGCAGAAAACGGCGACGATTTTGAGTTTGAGCGCAAATTTGCTTGGTCGATGCACGATGTGCAGCGCCTGATCCGGCGAAACTGGGCCCGCACTTTCAAGGCTTCTGGGTCAGACCTTTCCGAGCCGCAGGCGCGCATTTTGGCCAATCTGGAGCGCCAGAACGGGGGGCTCACCCAGACTCAGCTAGCCAACGAACTGGAGATGGAGAAGGCGCCGCTCGGACGACTGCTCGACCGGATGGAGGAAAGCGGATACGTCACCAGGCAACAAGATCCAGAAGATCGCCGGGCGCGTCGTGTCTTCATCAGTGATCTGGGCATGGGTGCTTTGCCTCAGATGCGGGAAGCTGCACGGCAGGTTTTTACTGAGGCTCTGAAAGACGTGCCTGATAAGAAAATCGACGAAATGCTAGATGTTCTCGTATCCATCAAGACGAATCTCAGTCAGCTTGATTTGGATGAAAATTAGACGCCACCGAAACCCGCGTCCAAAGTGATGGAATGGGCTGCGTGCTTGACCCTGCGTCAAAGCTGATCCTCACATCCCGGTTCCCCTACGCGAACCCATGAAACCCCAAAATACCTTTGATTTCTGGGCGTTTACGGCAAGAATACGCGCCGACTTAGCTGTTGTTAATCGCGGGGGCCCGCCCTAATTTCTGATTTGAGAAACAGGGGTGACTGGCCGCTCATAAAACGATCGGGCAAAGCATCTGATCGGGACACTTGGGAGACGATATGAATTTCGATTTTTCTGATGACCAGAAACTCTTGAAGGAGTCGGTCAAGAAAATGCTTAGCGACAAATGTGATTTGGGGCCGTGTCCGCAAAGTTTTGGATGGCGATGAACCCTTCGCTAAAGATGTGTGGGACGGCCTCGTGGAAATGGGCGTCACCGGCACCGCGATCCCCGAGGAGTACGGGGGCCTGGGCCTTGGCGCGCTGGAACTTTGCGTTGTGGCTGAGGAACTGGGTCGTTCTGCGGCACCTGTTCCCTTCTCCAGCTCGGTGTACCTTGCAACAGAAGCGCTGCTGGTCGCGGGCACTGAAGAGCAGAAGCAGGCCTGGCTGCCAAAGCTTGCGTCAGGTGAGGTGATTGGAACCTTTGCCATGGCCGAAGGCTTCACAGCCGCAAGCCCGCGCACTGTGGAAGTCGCCTTCAAAGACGGCAAGCTGAACGGGACCAAAGTTGCGGTGCCTGATGGCGATATTGCCGACGTTGCTGTGGTTCTCGCGAATACAGGCGGGTCCGGCGACAAAGCGCTGTCTCTCGTCGTTGTGGATCTGAAAGCAAGCGGCGTCACCATTGAGGCTGTGAAGACAATCGACCCAACCCGCTCTCATGCCAACATCACCCTTCAAGGACACACCCGCTGAACTGATGGGCACAGAAGGTGAGGGCTGGGCGAGCACCGGCACTGTATTTGACAGTGCTGCCGTGCTGATGGCCTTTGAACAGATTGGCGGCGCGGAAGCAGCCATGTGGATGGCCCGTGACTATGCACTGGAGCGCTATGCCTTCGGTCGTCTGATCGGATCTTATCAGGCCATCAAACACAAGATTGCCGATATGTATGTGAAGCTCGAACTTGCGCGCTCCAACTGCTATTTCGGCGCCATGATGCTGAATGATCGTGGAGCAGAATTGCCGGAAGCAGCCGCGGCAGCGCGGATCTCTGCGACAGAAGCCTATCGTTACGCCGCCCAGGAGAACATCCAGGTGCATGGTGGCATTGGCTATACATGGGAAGCAGACACACAGTTTTATTTCCGTCGGTCGAAGCTTCTGGCTTTGGCGCTGGGCAGTGCCCTTGAGTGGAAAGACAAACTAGTCGCGCGTCTTGAAACCCGAAACGCAGCCTGAACCTTTCCCGATTTATTGAATTTCCTTTGATGGAGACGATCCATGGATTTTAACGACACAAAAGAAGAAGCCGAATACCGCGCGAAAGTCCGCGCCTGGCTAGACCAGAATGCAGAGCGCAAAAAGAGCAGCAAAGACGCACTCCCAAATCTCGGGCTGGAAGAAGCGCTGGAGCGTGCGCGCAAATGGCAGACGACGAAAGCTGAAGGGGGCTTTGCCTGCATCACCTGGCCAAAGGAATATGGCGGCCAAGGCGGGTCATCTATCCACAATGTGATCTACAGCCAGGAAGAATCGAACTACCTCGTCCCCGGCGGGTTCTTTACGATCGGCTTGGGCATGTGCGTGCCAACAGTCCTGGCATGGGGCACGGATGAGCATAAAGAACGCTACGTTGCACCCGCTATCCGTGGTGATGAAATCTGGTGCCAGCTTTTCTCCGAGCCAGCGGGTGGATCTGACGTTGCAGGTCTTCGCACAAAAGCGGAAAAAGACGGCGATGAGTGGGTCATCAACGGCCAGAAAGTCTGGACGTCTGGCGCGCACTATTGTGACTACGGCATCGTCGTGGTCCGGACCGACCCCAATGTGCCCAAGCATAAGGGCCTCACCATGTTTATCATCGACATGAAATCGGAAGGTGTAGACGTTCGTCCGATCAAGCAGATGTCAGGTGAGAGCGAGTTCAACGAAGTCTTTTTCACCAATGTCCGTGTGCCGGACTCCAACCGTCTCGGCAATCCCGGCGATGGCTGGAAAGTGGCACTCACCACGCTGATGAACGAACGCCTCGCTGTCGGCGGTGGCGGCGGAGCGGACTGGGAAGAGCTGATGTCCCTTGGTCGCGAAAGCGAACTGGAACAGATGGCAGCCATGTCGAATGGAGCTGTGCGCGAACGCATCGCTGACTGGTATGTGCAGACGCAAGGGTTGAAATACACCCGCTTCCGCACGCTGACAGCCTTGTCCAAGGGCCAGACACCCGGACCAGAAAGCAGCATCTCCAAAGTGGTTTCGGCCGCAAAGATGCAGGACCTTGGGTCCTTTGCGATGGATTTGCAGGGACAGGCGGGCATCATTCGAGACCGTCAGGTTTCGCCTCAAGGTGCTATCTTCCAGAACCAATGGATGGGCGGCGCAGGCTATCGTATCGCCGGCGGCACGGACGAAATCCTCCGCAACATTGTTGCTGAGCGGGTTCTCGGCATGCCGCAGGATATCCGGGTCGATAAGGACAAGCCGTACAACGAACTGCCCAAATAGGGCCCTTGTTTTCGGTCACACAGACAGCCCGCGGGAAAATCCTCGCGGGCTTTTTTGTGGGGGATTTGCTAAGCTCAGTTTGCATTCCGGAAGCAGGAGAAATGCGCTGAGTGACAGTGAAAAGAGGCAACGTCCGAACGCCAGATTGTTCGACAAGCCACATCTCCCCTATCTCATCATCGGTCTATTGGTGCTTGCCGGCCTCTACGTCTCTTTGAGTGACTGGGGGTTAGACACTTCCCTTGAAGCAATTGAAGAAGAAGGGCGTCTTGTCGTCGTCACACGCAACTCGCCGACCACCTATTATCTCGGACGCGATGGCACAGAAGAAGGTTTTGAAGTTGACCTTGTGCAATCCTTCGCTGCAACTCTGGGGCAGGGTGTGGGCGTTGATTTTCTAGTGGTTGACACAGTGCCTGAGATTTTTGACGCGATCACAGATGGCAGTGCACATATCGCTGCTGCAGGGCTCACCGTGACGCCGGAGCGCAATGATGCGTACCACTTCGCGCCGTCCTATGACCGCGTCCGCCAGATTGTCGTATGCCGGAAAGATGGCAGTTCACCCAAAAGTGCTGCCGACCTGGTCGGCCGGTCAATTGTGGTGACAGCTGGCAGTTCACATGTGGCAGCGCTCGAGGCCTTGGCGTCTGAAGTAGAGGGCTTGGAATGGACAGAGCTCGATAGTGGCCCCGAGACACTGATGCTGAGTGTCTGGGAAAGAGAATTTGATTGCACCGTCGCTGACGATCCGGTCTTCAATGTGACGCGGCGCCACTATCCCGAACTGATCAAAGCCTTTTCTCTGACGGACGAGGAACCGCTCGCATGGATTGTTGCACCTGGCGCGGATGAATTGGCGGATGCGGTGGCCGCCTGGTTTGCACGAGAGAGCACGGCGAAAGAGATCGACCGTCTGACTGCGTCGCATTTTGGTTTTTTTCCGAAGTTTGACTATTTGGACATGGTTCGGTTTCGCCGCGATATCAAAGAGGTTTTGCCGGAATACGAGCGCGATTTTCGCACGGGTGCAAGGCGCAACGAACTTCCCTGGATGCTGCTGGCCGCCAAAGCTTACCAGGAATCCAAATGGGACCCGGATGCGGTGAGCCCTACGGGTGTGCGCGGCATAATGATGCTGACACGGTCAACCGCCGAACACGTGGGCGTATCTGACCGCACCGATGCCCGAGAAAGCATCTGGGGCGGCGCGCGGTACTTCGCCGAATTGCTGACACGTATCCCCGAAGATGTAGAGGGGGATGACCGCTACTGGTTTGCGCTCGCTGCGTACAATATGGGCATGGGTCATGTGTATGATGCGCGGGCTCTTGCTGAGCGACGGGGGCTTAACAAAAACATCTGGGTTGATGTGAAGAAGATGCTCAGGTTTCTCTCCGACGAAAAGGTCTATCCGACGTTGCGCCATGGATACGCGCGCGGCTATGAAGCCCGCCGCCATGTAGAGCAGGTCCGGACCTATTGGCACGTCTTGAAAGAACAGCGATAAACTCGACATGTATGAAACGACAGACCCAATTGGAGAATATTCGATGCGGTTACCAGTCATTGTAAGTATGGGCGGGGTGAATGCCGCAGGCCGCACATCGGGGTACCAAAGCTTTCGTCGGATGGTGATTGATCTTTTGCCTGAAGCCGAACAGCAGCAGACGCTCGCTGCGTTGGCTGTGATGATGGGTCTTGTCACCGCAGAGGATGAAACACATTTTGTACCGACAGAGGAGGACGGACCGCGAGATCCTTTGACCTTGACCGAAGTCGCAGAACGTTACCGGGAGCAGGTGCTAAATGGGACCTTGGTCCGACGGGTCGAAGAATCGGTTTTTGATGTCGACGCCCTGCATTGGCAGTCGTCCGCGTCCTTGCGGTGTTCATCAGAGCAACAAGGTGGGCCTCTAGTCTTCACATTGGCCGCTGATCAGGTTCCCACACGCATTCCAGAGGGCTGGACCGTTGAGCCAAGTGATGAAGGCAATGTGCAGGTAACTGTCGCCGGTGATCTTGATGTTAAGCTAGAAAATTATCGGGATTTTCCAATCAAGGCAGCGGGGCAATTACCGACCGGTTTTGAGATTGCCGATCTCTACAATTCGCGTTTTCAGCCACGCGGTCTTCAGATGGCTTTGTTCGGGGCAACCGACGCCCTGCGCGCTATGGGAATTGAATGGGACACGGTTCTTGAACATATCGAGCCGGATGAAGTCGGCGTCTATTCCAGCAGCGGCTTTGGCCAGATGGACAAAGAAGGCTATGGCGGAATGCACCAGGCCCGCATGAAGGGCGAGCGAGTCACAACCAAGTCCCTGGTCATGGGCGTTAACTCCATGCCAACCGATTTCATCAATGCCTATGTGCTTGCAAATGTGGGTATTGCCAGCAGTTCAGTCGCTGCCTGCGCCACATTCCTTTCCAATTTGCGCCATGCGGTGTCTGACATCAGATCGGGCAAGATCAGAGTAGCCATGGTGGGCAATAGCGAAGCACCGATTGGGCCGGAACTCATGGATGGGTTCGGGACCATGGGCGCACTCGCAACCGATGCGAACATGATGAAACTTTATGGCACCAATGAGGTCGATCATCGCCGTGCAAGCCGCCCGTTTGGCGAGAATTGTGGCTTCACGATTGGCGAGTCGAGCCAGTATTTCATCCTGATGGATGACGCACTGGCGGTCGAACTGGGCGCACCCTGCCTTGGGTCGATTACCGATGTGTTTGTCGACGCAGATGGCACCAAGAAATCCATCAGCGCGCCTGGCCCGGGAAACCACATCAGCATGGCGAAGGCGGTGGCTGCTGCGTCCGCTGTCGCCGGGAAAGACTCTGTGCAGAAGAAAAGCTTTGTCCTGGCGCATGGGTCCAGTACTCCACAAAACCGCGTTTCTGAGTCCCAGATTTTTGATCAGGTCGCCGAGGCCTTTAACATCACCGACTGGCCAGTGGTCGCAGTCAAAGCCTACCTCGGCCATACGATTGCACCAGCGAGCGCCGACCAGTTAGTGGCTGCTCTGGGTTCTTTCAAATATGGCATCTTGCCAGGGATACCGACGATCGACGCCGTGGCAGATGATGTCTACCAGGACCGCCTTAAGCTTGGGCCCAATCACCTTCAGGCTGCGCCAGAAGATCTTGAGGTTGCCATACTGAATTCGAAGGGCTTCGGCGGTAACAACGCGTCAGCGGTTGTGCTGTCTCCAGACCGTACAGAAGCGATGCTGCGCAAACGCCATGGGAATAAGGCGATGGCTGTCTACACCAAGAAGCGGGAAGCGAGCCTGGATGCATCAGAGAAATATCTAAGCGCTGCCGATCGAGGGGAGTACGCTCCCATCTACCGGTTTGGCGAGGACATGATTGAAGAAGCAGATATTGACATCAGCGAGACGCGCATATCGATCAAAGGCTTCGCCAACGACATTTCCCTGCCAACGGATAACCCTTATCAGGACATGACCGACTGACGCTCGCGACAACGCTACGCCGCAGTGATAATCGGCGGCGTATCGCCAAACCCCTTCATTACGCCGGCGACATTTGGGTGTACTTCCGGGCGGGAGTAGAGATTGAGCCACAGGCGGAGCAGGAGGCGTTTCTTTTCAGGGTCAGGATCGTCTTGGAATGCTGAACGTTTATGCATCAGGGCGAGATTGTTGACGATCACCAGCTCGCCTGGCTCTAAACGAAAGTCGAACTTAAGCGCGTGCTGTTCTGCAACTTCCTCAATTGCTTGAAGTGCCGCCATATCGGTATCGGAAAAGGGACTGTCGGAAAGAGAGCTTGCGAGTTCCGCGAGTTTCAGGTTCACCCAGGCGGTCATGCGTCCGTCCTTTACAGAAATACTGGGAATACGCCGCTCGTTTACTTTCCCTAGTCGAGCATCATTACCTTCTTTTCGCATGTAGATAGGAAAGCCGCGATAAAGGCTCTCCAGATGCTCAGGATGTTTTTCCAGAATCTCGTTGTAGACACTCAGCAAACTAACGATCGAGTTGACCCCGCCGGTGGGAGCTTGCCTCACGCAGAAAAGGGCGGAGACTTCGCCCCCGTCGCAATGGAAACGCAATTCATCACTGCTTGTATAGCCACGGTCATTGTCGCCGCGCGGTGCGCCGGCGATCTTGTCCGTCACATAACCTATCAGTTCACCCTTGGCATTCTGCGTAATCACGTTGCCGAGCAAGACTGCGATGACCCAATAGGTTCGATGCAGCATGTCAGTGTTGTAATCCGAGATATCGATACCGGAGATCTTGGCGAACCCAAATCCATCTGAAATTTCAACGGCGGCTTTGTTTAGAGTTGCTGCCAGGTGGGGTGCATCAACATCATCGCGGCTCATTTGCACCCACGCTCGGACATTGTCCGGCAGGGCGTGGGAAGCATTTTCAAGTTCCGTGATGTCTTGCGTGCCGAGTTGTACGTTCCAGCTCTTACCGGTGTCCAAATCAGCGCGAGTCCAGGCTCGTTTTCCTTGGACGGGTTCGCCCAGTACATCGCTCATCTGTGCCTCCTATTGCTTTTGCAATAGCGTAGGTATTGGCATCTGTAGTGTCAAATTACTTGAGCTACACACCCAGCGCCGAACTGGTTGCAAAAACGACAATGCCAAGGGACACAGACAGGATGATGAGCACCAGCGGAAGGGACAGGCTGAAGGATCTGGTCTGAGCGTCGGGCATTCCCGCATCGCCCTTGCTGACCCGGACGGACTGGGAAGCTGCCATAAGGAGGCCCGCAGCAATCAGACCGATAGCTTCAACATAATAGAGCGCTGCCGACATAGCTGTTGGAGAGGTTGGGAATATCTCCAAAAGGTCGAGGAGGTAGACACCGGCAAATCCGACGCTACAGAGGAACGCCAGACCGCCACCGAAGTGGGACCGCTTCCAGGTGAGGACGACAGCAACAGAGGAGGCCAGGATCAGACCGGCGAGGAACAGGTTGAAGGAGAGAACAGCGGTGACCCCCAAATGTCCAAAATCTCTGTTCTCGATGGGACCGCCGGGGATAAGGGAGCTCAGCAACGCGATAGAGACAATCAGAAGACCAGGGGTTAGGCCTTGTCAGAGGGAGAGGGGCATTCTATTGGCCTTTCGTCTGTGGGCGATAGGGTTCTTCACGCAGAAGATGGGCAACCAGAAGCTTGAGCAGCAACAAGGGCGTGAACCATGCAATCTCGTGTGGCGCTCCCCAGTCATAGATTTCCAGCACCATGCCGAGAGTGACCAGGAAGAGCGCAATAGAGCGCTGCAGGTAAAGCGGGAAGAGCAGGATCACGACCGCAGCGCTTATGAGGTAGCCAGTCATCGCAACCAAATAGACCAGGTCAAAGTCGCGAAAGAGGGTGGCAACAAGCGCGATATGCGCGACATGCAGGGCAACAAATCCAAGGTGGTTGCGCCACGTCTGAGTTGCTCTGTGGAACCAGCGTTTGGCTGACGACGTGGAATTGGTGACGACGCCTCCGACCATATCAAACGCCAGAACGCAAAAGAGCAGGACCTTCCACCAGGGCCAGGCAGGGATTGCGGCATCGGCATAGAAATAGGCGAGAAGCGTTGCAGCCCCGGGCAGCGCAAACTGCAAAACATACTCAGCCCGTGTCGCACCTGGACCAATGCCTTTGTCGACAGATCCGAGGAACCCTTTTCTTGGCGGTGGATGGTTCCAATTGATGGGATTGTTAGTCATTGTCACATTTCCATTTAAATAGTCCAATTGGACTAAAATAGAGTATGTTACACGGAAGAGTCAATGACATGAGGCCGGAGACCGATGCCGAAGATTGTGGACCGCGAAAAATACCGGCGCACCATTGTGGAGAAGGCGACGCCCGTTTTCTCTGCGCATGGATTTAGCGGGCTGGGGATGCGCCAGATCGCGCAAGAGCTCGGCATGTCCAAAAGTGCGCTCTACCACTATTTCCCGTCAAAGGACGAGCTCTTCGCTGCCTGCACCGAATTTGTCGTCGAGAGGGACGGGGCTCTGGTTGAGGCGGACATGACCGCTGTAACGACACGCGAAAAGACCGCAGTGCTGATGGAAGTGTTCGGGGAGATTGAGAAGGGCTTCCAGGGGGAGGCCTTTTTGCTTCTGGACTATATGCGCGGCAAATCACATCGCGAAGTCGCCCGTGATAAAAACATGAAGCTCGCCAACAAAAGATACCTGGAAATGATCGCGGCGATCGTCGGCAAAGCGGACGCGGCAAAGGTTCTGACATTTATGCTCGGTGCATTGATGCAGCGCTTGCTCGATGGAAGAAGAACGCGCCTGTCCGATATTGAGCGTTGGTTGCGGGAGATATCAGAAGCCCAGGAGACGCCTAAGACGAAGAGAGAAAGCACATGATCCACGATCTGAAGGCCATCAACGCGCAAGCTGATCTGCACCATCAATATCTGCTGGGCCTAGAACTGATGGTCTCGACTCGGGAGGGGCCAGACGCGGTGGGCGAATGGATGTTCAGGCTGTTCCGTCGCCAACACGAGGAAAAATTTCTTTCAAGCTTCAAAAAGCTGGGGTTGGACGGTCTGCCTGATGCGGTGGCCTGTGCCAAGTATCATGTGCTCTCAAATAGCATGGGCGGCGTTGCGGTAGAATACATGCCCGAGTCGGACAAGAAGGCCTGGGTCCGCTTTCGGTATCCGCGCTGGATGTATGATGGGGCTGTTGTCTGTGGCATTCCGGTTGAAGCCAGCCGTGGCTTTCTGAAGGGCTGGTACGCACAAAACGGTGTCTCGCTGAAAAACCCGCGTCTGGGCTTTGTCTGTGTGTCCGAAGACATGACAGGGCAGTTCGGCTTTTGCGGTTATTTCAAAGAGTATGACCACGATCTGAGTGAAGACGAACGACTTGCATTCGCGCCTGACGAACGCCCGCCTGCATATGACGCTGCCGAGCAGCCAACGCCGCCTGACCCTGAATGGTCTGAGGAGCGGCTCGCGAAAGCAAACCGCAATTATGCAATTGAGTATATTCGCAACGGTGTGCGCGAGCTGGTAGGGGTCCTTGGCGCGGACAGGGCGCTGGAGCTGGGGCACCTGGCTGCTCGGCTGACCGGTCTCCACCACTACAAGACCATGGCTGCAGCAGTAGAGATCGACGAAGGTGGTCCAGAAAGCGCCGCCAATTTCCTGAGTGCTCTCTTTCAAGGCATGGGTGACGAGGCGAGGGTTGAAGCCCTCCAGAATGAAACTGGATTTGCTGTGCACCAGACGGGCCTGCGGATCGCGCGGGGCTTGGACGGTATGGGGCGTGAGCACCTTCTCTCCTGCTGGATTGAAATATGGAAGGGCGCTATTGCCTCTCACCGGGAATTTATGAACGTAGAGGTGACTCACTCAGACGGCGGTCTGACCTGGTTGGTCACGCCGGAATAGATCCACAAGCGTCGGTGGATAAGTCGCCGGACGCTACTTCGGCATTTTCAGGGAGAATTCCTCGAAACCAAAATCCGCACCATTGATGCGGAGCGAGAGACCTTGCTTCCCGCCATAGTAGCGCCGCGTCGTGATGGGTTTGATCGGGTGTGCCTTCTCAATCGCCAGACTCTCACCTGGCGCAAGTATGACCTTCTTCCATTTAAAGACTTTAGCAATGCGCTCGCCATTCGCCTTTTTGAAGTGGACGAGATAATCGATCACAAGGGATTGCGGCTTCTTCGACGTGGACTGAAAAACGGCTGAAAACCGAAGGGCATCACCATACTGAACGGTCTTTGTGCCGATCGTGATGGTCGGTCCCGCGATCTCAGGCGCGCCCAATCCAAATGCATCAAGCGTTGCCTTATGCCCCTGCTTGATGAGTGAGCGACAGGCGTGACGGACAAGTTTTTCCCGCGCAGGGGATGCACCCTTCAGCCATTTCATCGCGAGCGTTGCGACAAGGTCCGGATGATCTTTCGCAATGTCATTGAGATGATTGGCGACCGAGCGTCGGACATATTCTTCTTCGTCATCGCGCAATGCTTCTAGCAGCGGCAGCATGGGAGAGGGGTCTTCGATTAGCCGCGGAAGCTGCATGCCCCAGGGGAGACGTGGCCGCGTACCTTCTGACAGAAGACGCCGGACATGGAAGTCCGGATGATCAACCCAGTCACTCATGACACTGAGGGCGCGCTCCTGATCCTCGATCAGGAAGTAGCGCACATCAAATTCGGACGAGAAGTGACCTGTCATGTCTTTCAAAAGCTCAAGCGAGCCTTCAAAATTCTTCAGTCCATGCTGGCCAACAGCCATGCCGAGCGGAAACATGCCCCAGCCGGTGATCCCGTCCGCGTCACTCTGCTGACCTTTTTCGGTTCCGCGGGGATGGAGCATGGCACGAATGATCTTGGCGCGCTTTTTTGCCGCAGGGGGCAGCGCTTCATGCAGATGGTCGGCGATCAATTGCGCCCGTTCTTTCAGTTCTAGATCGTCCAGGATTTTCAAAATAGATTCTTCGAAAGGCTTACGCTCAAAGCCTTTTACGTGAGCTTGTAGCTGGGTGCTGATATGGCCGACCAGGTCAACTGAGATTCTATTCTTGAACGGTTCCATGAACTTCCGGTCTATTCGTGTTAGTTCTATCGATGGGCACTCTTAACAAGGTTCTGCTGCCAGCTGTATGTCAGGAGGTTTCAATTTATCTTTCTTTAAGACCACAAGACCTAGTTTCGGCCGTCAAGTTTCAGGTGATATTTTGATTGTTCTACAGGCAGTCTGAAATGTCGGTCGGTCCGAAAACGTTGGCGTGGTTTCTGTAATACGGACGGGCAATGCACAAAATGACGGAACATTTTCTTTCAGGAAACGAAGTTTCTTTTGGCACAGATGAGATCATCGTAAGCAAGACCAATCTGAAGGGACATATTACCTACTGCAATGATGTCTTTCTGAGAGTGAGCGGCTACACCGAGAAAGAGCTTCTGGGCCAGCCGCATAGTATCATTCGTCATCCTGACATGCCTCGATGTGTCTTCAAGCTGTTGTGGGACACACTCCAGGCTGGGTCCGAGATCTTCGCCTATGTCAATAACCGGAACAAGAAGGGCGACAATTACTGGGTGCTTGCTCATGTGACGCCTAGTCGAGACGCGCGTGGAAGTATTATCGGATACCACTCCAATCGCCGCGTGCCGGACCGTGCTCTCGTGGAACAGACAATTGCACCGCTCTACGCAAACCTTTTGGCGGAAGAGAAGGGCCACACCAACCGCAAAGCAGGAATGCAGGCTGCTTATCAGTCTTTGGTTGAAGTGCTCAAAGACGCTGGCATGGAATATGACGAGTTCATTGCCACGCTCCGTGCCGCCTAACTCGAAATTCAATCGTAAGGTAAGTGAGATGAGACGGAATTCAAACCCGAGCGCCAAAGCATTGGCAGTCTGTGAAGCGGTTGCCAATGGTGACTTTGAACAGAGAATTATTGGTATCAACCCCCGCGACAGACATGCAGATCTATATAATGCAATTAATCGCATGATTGATCGTGCCGATGCCTACGTTCGAGAGTCGACTGCCTGTCTGGACTATGTAAGCGAGCGAAAATATTTCAGACGCATTGCGGAAAGAGGCATGGTGGGTGGTTATGCCACAGCGACCAAGTCGTTTAACAACGCCTTGCAGATCATGGAGGACCAGGTTGTGGGCTTCTCTGAGACCGTTGGCGAGTTCAGGACGTCGATGGATGGCATTGTGAAAACCGTCACATCAGCTGCCGCTGAGCTTGAGAGGTCGGCACATTCAATGCAGCAGACCGCCAGGTCCACAAACGATAAGGCGGTAAATGTTACGAGTGCTGTTGAGAGCACATCTGAGAATGTTCAGACAATGGCATCGGCAGCGACGCATCTTGCGGTCTCTGTTGGGGAAATCGAGCGGCAGGTTGAGCAGTCGCAGGATGTGGTCACAACCGCAGCAAGCCAGGTTGAAAAAACGAGTGCGGAAGCTAAAAGGCTCTCCGGCACCTCCCAAAAGATTGGTGAGGTCGTGCAATTGATTTCCGACGTGACGGCTCAAACGAACCTGCTCGCCCTTAATGCAACGATTGAAGCGGCACGGGCAGGCGAAGCTGGTAAAGGGTTTTCTGTTGTCGCCTCGGAAGTGAAAAGTCTTGCCAACCAAACGGCACAGGCGACAGAAGAAATTCGCGAGCAGGTCGCAGGCCTCCTGGATGTGACGCACCTAGTCGTGACCGCTGTCGAAGGTGTCGGCACAACAATGGACGCGGTGACGGAAGCCTCAGTGTCGATATCCTCAGCCGTCAAGGAGCAGGAAACAGCAACAGCTGAAATTGGTCGAAGCGCGGAGCAGGCAGCGACGCAAACAGCCGAAGTCAATCTGAACATCAAGCAGGTCGATGAGGGGGCCGAACAATCTGTCGCCGCTGCAAATGAAGTGTTTGGCGCGGCTCGTGAATTGGGCGCACAAGCCCATGTTCTACAAAGTCAGATCGAGGGCTTCCTGTCGGAAGTCAAAAAGGTCGTCTAGAAAGCAGCTGTTCGCCCAGCTTCTTGCAGATTTAAGTCGAGAGGTCTCGACATCGCAGGTCAACTAAACGACGCGTGAAGCCACTGCATCTGCCAGCGTTTTCAGAAGGGCATCCAAATCGCCTTTTTGTTTGTCAGACAGGCCACTTAGCAATTGGTGCTGGGTTTTCACATGTTCCGTGACGGCCTCATCGATGATCACGAACCCTTTTTTCGTGAGACGAATAAGAAAGCCGCGTTTGTCGTCGCTCTTCTGCTCCCGCGACACAAGGCCCGCCTTGACCAGTTGATCAACGCGGTTGGTCATTGTGCCCGACGTCACCATTGTGAGCTCAAGCAGCTCCCCAGGGGAGAGTCCTTCTGGCGTGCCAGCGCGCCGCAAGGTCGCTAGCACGTCAAAGCTAGCAGTATTGAGCCCGAATTTTTGCCAGGTCTTTTCCATCTCGCTGCGCAATAGCGTGTTGAGCCGTAACAGCCGCCCAATCGGCGCCATTGGGCCAACATCAAGGTCAGGCCTTTCGCTGTTCCATTGGGCAATAATTCGGTCCACGTGATCCATGTCAGCATTAATATCAAAAAATATCTTGACGTCAAGATTTATTAAACTATCTTGAGGTCAAGATAAATGGAGAATTTGGATGCCAAAACCGATCGACATAGCGCTGACTGCCGTCGCGCCGATAGTTTGGGGGAGCACCTATTTTGTAACGACGGAGTTACTGCCGGCAGATCACCCGATCACGATGGCGGCGCTTCGCATCCTGCCGGCGGGGTGCCTGTTGTGGCTCATCACCCGCCAACTGCAACGAGGCAAGTGGTGGGCGCGGATCTTCCTGCTGGGCATCCTCAACTTCACGCTTTTCACGTCACTGCTATTTGTCGCCGCCTACAGGCTCCCAGGCGGCGTCGCGGCAACTGTAGGCGCCGTGCAACCTTTGATGGTCGTTTTTCTGTCAGCGCTTGTGTTGGGGGCGGTGGTCAGGGCGCCGGCTGTGCTCGCTGCTATAATGGGCGTGGCAGGTGTCGGACTTCTTGTCCTGGGATCTGGGATCACTCTGGACCCTATCGGTTTAGGGGCAGGCATAGGCGGCGCCGCATCCATGGCTGCTGGCACGGTGCTGACCCGCAAGTGGCAGCCCGATGTTCCGTTGCTGACCTTCACAGCCTGGCAAATGACAGCAGGTGGCTTTTGCCTTGTACCACTTGCCGTTCTGTTTGAGCCCCCTCTGCCACCGCTCGAACTGCCCAACCTCTTAGGGATCACTTATTTGGCGCTCATCGGCGGCGCGCTCACTTACCTGCTCTGGTTCAGAGGCATATCCCGGATTGAGCCAAGTTCTGTGTCTGCCCTTGGCTTCCTAAGCCCTGTATCTGCTGTATTGATCGGCTGGGCTTTGTTGGGTCAAGCATTGACCATGATGCAAATCGGGGGCGCGGCGGTGGTTCTGGCAGCGGTATCACTCGGACAATTTGTCGGCCCGTCCCCAAGGCGAGCCCTTCCATTTCAATCAGTACGGTCCCCGGTTTAAAGGAGAAAACCCATGAAGATAATTGTATTTGGCGCAACTGGTGACGTTGGATCACGTGTCGTTAAAGAAGCGCTTGCTCGCCAGCATGACGTCACTGCCGTCGTTAGAAGTGAGGCAGGACTAAAAAAACTGCCTGATGCAGTTGAAAGCGTAATCGCCGATGTGAGTGACCCGTCTGCAGTTGCTGACGTCATGGTAGGTCAGGATCTTGCAATCAGCGCGGTGCGTCCACCAGCCGGACAAGAAGGGGAGATTGTCGCTCTCACACGGTCCATTCTCGCAGGCGCATCGGAGGCTGGCATCCGCGTTATCATCGTGGGCGGTGCTGCGCGCCTGCGCTTGCCGGATGGCAGCCCACACACTGTGCTGTCCGACCCAGACTTCCTGCCAGAAGATATTGTCCCCATTGCACGCGCATCGCTCGCCCAATCAGAACTCTGCACCAGCGATACAAAGGCCGATTGGACATATGCAAGCCCGTCCGCCCTTCTGCGACCAGGTGCACGTCGCGCTGATTTCAGGATTGGAACCGACACGCTTCTGGTGGATGAGGAGGGAAACTCAGAAATCTCAATGGAGGATTTTGCGATCGCGCTAGTGGATGAAGCCCAAACTGCCCGGTTTGTCCGGGCGGCTTTTACCGCTGGGTACTAATCTCACCTTCCCGGAAATTGGGTTGTGCCGCAGAAGCTTTTGAACACTGGCTTCTTGCGGTAGGGCCTGCACTTAAGGCATAGATGGCTTTATGAGCACGAAGCCAGAGCCCAGCCGCCGCTTTTCTGTGGCGCCGATGATGGAATGGACCGATCGCCACGATCGGTTCTTCCTGCGGCTCATCTCGACCCACGCTCTTCTTTACACAGAAATGGTGACAGCGCCGGCGATCATTCATGGGAAGCGCGACTATCTTCTGGGCTTCGATGAGGCTGAACACCCTGTTGCGGTTCAACTAGGCGGCAGCGATTCCAAAGAACTGACTGAAGCCGCACGCATTGCCGAAGGCTACGGCTATGACGAAATCAATCTGAATGTTGGTTGTCCGTCTGACCGTGTGCAATCCGGACGCTTCGGTGCGTGCCTCATGAAAGAGCCGGACCTTGTGGCCGAGTGTATTGCGGCAATGGGTAATGCGGTCAGCGTGCCGGTCACGGTGAAGTGCCGCATTGGTGTGGACGATCAAGACCCGAGAGAAGCATTGCCGACACTTATCGAAAAAGTACGCGATGCCGGATGTCGTACCATCATTGTGCATGCGCGCAAGGCCTGGCTGGAAGGTCTGTCGCCCAAGGAAAACCGGACGGTGCCGCCGCTCGACTATGATCTTGTCTATGAGATGAAGCAGACATATCCCGATCTGGAAATCTGCATTAATGGCGGGATCGCAACGCTCGACGAAGCCGAAGCGCATCTAAAGCACGTTGACGGTGTGATGATGGGGCGCATGGCTTATGAACGACCATATGTATTGGCTGATGTTGATCGGCGTTTTTTTGAAAGTGCTGCCCCGGCGCGAACGCGCCACGAGGTGATTGAGGCCTTCATGCCTTACATCGCGCGGCGTCTGGAAGAAGGTGTCACGCTTCATGCGATGACGCGGCATATTCTGGGGCTCTTTCAAGGGCTGCCGGGCGCGCGCGCCTGGCGCCGGCACATCAGCGAGAACGCCTACAAAAAAGGGGCGGGCCTCGATGTCGTGAGTGAGGCGGTAAAGAAGGTTCGCGAACCAGATTTAGAACCCCAACCCGCTGAGTAGATGGGTTGAGCGTTCCGCCTTAGCGGTCAAGCAGAGAGCTCGAAATTTCGCCTACTTGTGTAACGCCGGTTAACGCCATGGATACGCGCATCTCCCCCGCCATTGTGCCAAGAAATTTCTCAAGTCCGGCTTGTCCCTGCGCGGCAACTGCATAGACCCAGGGCCTGCCGATAAGCGTTCCTTTCGCACCGAGGGCGAGGGCCTTGATGACATCTTGTCCGCTGCGCACACCGCCATCGACGAGGATTTCGGTGCGATCACCAAGGGCGTCCACAACCCGTGGCAACATGGCAATGGATGACGACACCCCATCCAACTGCCGACCGCCATGGTTCGACACGATCACCGCATCTGCTCCCGCATCTGCGGCGGCGATGGCGTCTTCCGGACTAAGCACACCCTTGATGATGAGGTTGCCATCCCAGATGGTGCGCAGCCATTCAATGTCTTTCCAGGTAACAGATGCATCGAGCTGGGCACCAATCCAGGCCGCGAAATCAGCAGGCGTTGTTGCTTTGGGCACATATTCGGTCAGGTTCCCAAATGTATGGGGGCGCCCCTGCAGGCCCACATCCATGACCCATCTGGGGTGCGCTAGATAGGTGTCAATCGCTGCCCTCAGCTTTCCATAAGTGTCGAGCTGGCCGCTCATGCCATTGCGCACATCACGGTAGCGTGCGCCGACGACCGCAAGGTCGACGGTGAACACCAGCGTCTTGACGCCGACAGACTTGGCGCGCTGCAACAGTTCTTCAACAGCGCCTCGATCTTTCAACATATAGAGCTGAAACCAGAAGGGGATGTCCGACACTGCCGCAACTTCTTCAAGTGAGCAGATGCCAACAGTCGACAGGCAGTAAGGAATGCCAAATTGGTCGGCCGCTTTTTTTGCTTGCGTTTCGCCGCGCCGCGCCATCATGCCGGCAAGGCCGACGGGGGCCAGGGCAACCGGCATTGACCATTCCTGATCAAACAGGCTGGTCATTGTTGTCAGCTGAGAGACATCCCGCATGACCTGCTGCTTGAGCTGCAACCCTTCAAAGTCGGTTACATTGGAAACCAGCGTGCGCTCCTGATAAGCACCGCCATCCAGATAATCGAATATGAAACGGGGAAGGCGTTTTTCTGCCAGCAATCGGTAATCTTCTGTCGAGGCTGGAGCGAGATTTAATGTTGGCATCGCGGGTCTCCTTCTATGAACAAATCTAGCGGACATATGGCTGCGAGACGAGTCCGCACGGTCTTGCCTGTTCGGCATTTGTGAGACCCGCCGAGACAGTGGTCAGAGCGGAGTTCGGGCAAACGGCTCCTGGCAATACTGGTGTTTTGGGTCAATATCGGCTACCTGAGGACTAAATGCGCCGCACGAGGCTGACGCCCTGGTTACGTTGGAGATTGCATAATGGAATTTATGGGGTTGGAGCTCGGCGAGCTGTTTTTGTTTGCGGGCGCCTTGTTGGTCACCGGTGTCGTCGCTGGAATTTTGGCGGGGCTACTAGGCGTCGGGGGCGGCATCGTTATTGTGCCTGTGCTCTTTCATATGTTTACGCTGATCGGGATCGACGAAAGCGTGCGCATGCATCTGGCTGTCGGCACCTCTCTTGGCACAATTATTCCGACGTCAATTCGGTCGGTGCGCGCCCATCATAAAAAGGGTGCGGTTGACGTCGACCTGTTGAAGCGCTGGGCGTTGCCCATGCTGATTGGTGTCGCAATTGGTACAGTCGTTGCTGCTTATGTGAACGGTGCAGTGCTGACCGCCATCTTTGCCACCGTCGCACTCCTGGTCGCCTTCAATATGGCTTTTGGAAAAGAAGAATGGCGTTTGGGCGACGAGCTGCCGGGATCTGCCGGGCAGGGTGTGATTGCCAGTTCCATCGGCGGCGTATCAGCCATGATGGGCATTGGTGGGGGAACCTTTGGCGTCACCATCATGACACTCTTTGGCAAACCCATTCATCAGGCAGTGGCGACATCTGCGGGCCTTGGGCTTTTGATCTCTGTGCCAGGCGCCATTGGCTTCATGATCTCTGGCATTGGTGTGGAGGCACGCCCGCCCTTTAGCGTGGGCTATGTGAACCTGATCGGTTTGGCCCTCATCGTGCCAGCCACGGTGCTCGCCGCCCCCTGGGGTGCAAGCCTTGCGCACGCCATCAGCCGTAAGGCGCTTGGCCGTGCCTTTGCGTTCTTCCTGCTGCTGACATCGCTGCGAATGTTCTATGGCCTGGTGAATGGAGTTTAGGGCACTCAAGCTCCACCGATAATCGCCCACGCACCGCTTGCAGTCATGATCAGTTTCTCCTCGGCGAACAGGTCAGCTCGAACGAAGCAGACCTTGCGACCCTGGCGAAGAAGCTTGGCGCGGCCTTCCACCCAGGCACCGGATTTTGCAGCTGCCAAAAACTCCGTGTTGAGCGAAATCGTGGCACAGGGCGCGCCGTCAATGGCGTGAAAGACTAGGCTTCCCATCATGGTGTCCGCTAGGGCTACCGCCATACCGCCGTGGAGCATGCCATAGGGGTTGCAATGGTGCGGCTCGGCACGAAAACCCCAAATGGCTTCACCGTCGATGACATCGGTTTGACGAAACAGTGGTCCGACATGGGTCTCAAAGGAAACGCCCCCATCGTTCAAGATAGGCTCGAAACCTTCTGGTGGATAACTAGACATGAGCGTTAGATCTTCTGATCATACTCGCCAACGTCGGGCTCGTCGGCCAACATCGCGTCCAGTGCGTCGAACATGGCTTTCTTGTTTTCCTCTGACGCTGGGCTTTCCACAACAACGACAAGGCCTGGTTTGTTGGAGGAAGCGCGGATCAAGCCCCAGGTACCGTCTTCGACCGTCACGCGAACGCCGTTCACGGTCACAACACTCCGAATGGACTGACCAATCAATTGATCGCCCTTGTCTGCCATGGCCTGGATGCGCGCGATGATGCGATCCACAACGCCGTATTTTTTATCGTCCGGGCAGTGGGGCGACATAGTGGGCGAGCCCCAGGTTTTGGGAAGTGCGCGTTTAAGGTCCGCCATGCTTTGGTCGGGTGCGCGGTCGAGCATGTCGCAAATCGCGATGGCGGAAACGAGACCATCATCATAGCCGCGGCCAATTGGCGGATTAAAGAAATAGTGTCCGCTCTTTTCAAAGCCGACCAGTGCATCGAGTTCATGTGCGCGGCGTTTGATGTAGGAATGACCCGTTTTCCAGTAGTCGGTCTTTGCGCCGTTTTCGATCAGGACCGGGTCGGTGAGGAAAAGGCCGGTTGATTTCACGTCGACCACAAATTGTGCGTTCGGCTGAGTGGCGGACAGATCGCGGGCGAGCATCACCCCAACCTTGTCTGCGAAGATCTCTTCGCCTTCATTGTCGACAACGCCGCAGCGATCGCCATCGCCATCGAAAGCAAGGCCCACGTCGGCACCCGTCTCCAATACTTTGTCCCGCATGGCATGGAGCATTTCCATGTCTTCCGGGTTTGGATTGTAGCGGGGGAAGGTGTGGTCCAGCTCACAATCAAGCGGGATCACCTCAACGCCAATGCCTTCAAGTACCGCTGGGGCGAATATGCCTGCGGTTCCATTGCCACAAGCAGCAACCACTTTCAGTTTGCGTTTGATCTTAGGTCGGTCCACCAGGTCCGCGATATAGCGCTCCCGCATATCGTTCACATAGGTGTAGCTGCCGCCAGGACGTGCCTGATAGGTGCCGTTCAGAACGATTTCGCGCAGCGCACTCATTTCGTCGGGTCCGAAAGTGAGAGGGCGCGCAGCCCCCATTTTGACACCTGTCCAGCCATTTTCATTGTGGCTTGCTGTCACCATGGCAACAGCGGGCACATCCAACGCAAACTGAGAGAAATAGGCAGTGGGCGAGAGGGCCAGACCGATATCGAACACTTCCGCGCCGGCGGCCATCAAACCATTCATCAGCGCCTGCTGGATCGAGCCGGAATAGGAACGGTAATCATGCCCAACAGAGATACGGGGATCGACTTTCAGGTCGTGCAGCAAAGTCCCAAGGCCCATGCCGAGCGCCTGGATACCGCGCAGGTTGATCTCGTCGGGAAAGAGCCAGCGGGCGTCATATTCGCGAAACCCCTGTGGGGCGACGAGCGGAGCGGTTTCAAACTCTTCTGAATTTGGCGCGATAGAAGGGCTGGGCTTAGGCAACATGCGAACTTGTCCTTTGCAGTCTGCAATTCCCGCTCAAAACGTGAGCGGCGCAGGTCTTATACAAGTATTTGAGTAAAGGGTCTGCGAAATTGGTGCCAACAGGACAGTAGAGCGCTCGCGGCCTGAGCCCACACCTATTCTCGCAGGATCAGCCTGTTACCTGAGAGCTCGACAGCGTTCAGCTTGCCGAGAAAGCTCATCCCCAGGAGGGATTGGGAAAGGCCGGATTGAGAAACCGACGCCCGAACACGGCGAACCGTAATTGAGCCGACGGAGACTTCGTCAAGCGTGATCGGGGCTGCATAGGCCACACCGTTCGCTGTTTGGTATTGAAGGCGGTAGTCGAGCTCATCCAAGTCAAAACCGAGACGCTGGGCATCAAACGGGGTGAGCGCAACATGGCTGGCACCCGTATCAACCAGGAAGCGAACATGGGTGCCATCAACTTTGGCATCAGCATAAAAATGCCCGTTGCCAGATCCACCAAGGCTCACAACGCCAGGCTGGGTCTGAACCGCTGGTGTTGCCAACTGCTGCGTGTCTGGAAGCGGGATGGCTCCAGTCAGGTCCTCGCGGTAGGCATAGCCAATGACCAGGGTAAGCGCGATGGCGACCCAGCTCATTGCCTGTCGCAGCGCGAGGCCCGCATTCGCCCGCCAGCCTATGAGGATGCTGAATGCGACACAGGCAAACAGACCTGCTGCAGCAAAGAGACCTGATTGGCCAAGCAGCGTTGCAAACAGCTGAGGCTGCACCTGCACTAACGCAAAGAGGGCAGCGGTCAGCGCAAGCCCAGCCAATCCAACCCATGTCCAAGTGTTCTTTCTCATGGGACGATTATGGGCAGCGGTCTTTGCTGGAGAGTGAACATTTTTCATCAGTTTTGAGGCAGGTATCTGAGACTAGTTTTGAAAAGCTTGCAAAAGGAAGCATATTGCAATATATAGGAAACATGACTGATCAATCTTTCCCAGCTATCGCCCATCTTTTAAGGGCGCACACAATCGTCGAAGAGCGCTTGTCTGGCGAGCTGTCTGCTGTTCACGGCTTGTCGCTCAATGAACTGCTATTGCTCATGTTCTTGGATGGAGCGACGGCTGGGCGGTTGAGCCGTGTGGAACTCGCCCGCTGCATGCACACAAGTGCATCAACCATCACGCGGCAGGCTGCACCTTTGGAGAAACGAGGCCTGGTTGGGCGCGATGTAGAGGCGCGCGACGCCCGGCTCTCCTATGTGGTCTTGACGCCAACGGGCCGGCAATTGGTCGAGGATGCCCGTGCAACTTTCGAACGCTCGTCCAATACCTTTTTCCGTGACCGCTGGACGGAGGAAGAAATTGCCACGCTCTCAGAGCTATTAGGCCGGCTAACGGTGAGCCTTCCTGGCTCGCTAATCTGAACGCAAAGACCCGTCATCAACCATGCGGCACCAGCCGCTTTATTCGCGAAGGCACGTTCGGCCATGGATTATGAAACCATCTTCTCTTCTGTTGGCATCCTTTCATTTGTTGGTTGGGGTGCGCTCATTGCGTCTCCGCTTAAGCCGCGGGTCTTCATACCCGGCGCGCGGGCTGTGGGCATCTTGCTGGCCATTGCTTATGTGCTCCTTTTGGGAGCGGGCTGGGGCGTTGAGCCCGAGGTCGGCTATGGGTCCCTTGCTGGCGTCATGAAGGGCATGGCCGCCCCGAGCCATATGATGACCGGCTGGACACATTTCCTGGCGTTTGACTTGCTGATCGGGTCTTGGATTGTCGAGCGGGCGCGGGCGTCAGAGATCAACCATTTGCTTGTGATCCCCTGCCTTGCCGTGACCTTTCTGTACGGCCCAGCTGGGTTTCTCCTGTTTCTTGCCCTTGAAGCGGTCCATAAAAGACAAACCGCGTCTATATCTTGAAACTGAGGGGCATTTCGCTTATCTACAAGCTGTAAATGGACTTTCATATTTTGTACGAAGAAATTTGGTTAAATGGCTCGATCAGACAAAATCGTGCCCCTCAAGGGGACCCGAGGAAAAGCGACGTCGCAGACAGTCGCCGGTCTTGAGCTGCCAACTTTCGAAGCGGGCTGGGTCTGGCTCGCCGGTGCCGGTCCCGGTGATCCGGGCCTCCTTACACTTCACACTGTCAACGCTCTGCAGCAGGCAGACGTGATCGTGCATGACGCGCTGGTCAGCGACGAGATTTTGGCACTGGCGTCGCCTAGTACCGAGAAATTCTATGCAGGTAAGCGCGGCGGCAAGCCAAGCGCGAAGCAGCGGGACATTTCAGCGAAACTCATAGAGCTTGCGCGGCAAGGCAAGCGTGTTTTGCGACTCAAAGGGGGCGACCCGTTCGTTTTTGGTCGTGGCGGTGAAGAAGCCCTGAGCCTCGTTGAAGCGGGCATTCCATTCCGCGTGATCCCCGGTGTTACTGCAGGCATTGGTGGGCTCGCCTATGCAGGCATTCCGGCGACGCACCGCGACACCAACCATGCAGTGACATTTGTCACCGGCCACATGGCGGGCGGCGAGGTGCCTGAGAACCTGGACTGGGCTGCCATCGCAAAGGGCTCACCGGCCATCGTGCTCTACATGGCGCTCTCACATCTAGATGCGATCATCAAGTTGCTGCTCGAGAATGGTCGACTTTCAAGCGAGCCTATTGCCTTTGTGCGCAATGCAAGCCTGCCCGATCAGGAAGTTCTGGAAGCGACACTAGGAACCGCCATTACCGAAGTGGAGCGTACGGGCTTCAAGGGTCCTGCCATCATCGCAATCGGTGAGATTGTTCGCATGCGCCAGAGCCTCGATTGGCTCGGTGCGTTAGATGGAAAAGTGTTGAAGACCGATCCGCTCGGTACACGCGCGGTGGAAGATACGGCTTAAGGCTATTCCGGCGCGACCAGGCCGACGTCAGCAAAGCGACCGTCCAGCTCACCCATAATCACATCACGCTCTTCGTGACTATATTGGCTCCAACCGCCGATCTCTTTCAGCGTACGCCCACATCCACGACAAAAGCCCAGCCGACCGTCGACGGCGCAGAGCCGTTTGCAGGGGCTTTTAAGGGGATCGGTCGACATTGGGTTCACTCTCTTCTTTGACGCCGTGACCATACAAGGGAGATCTTGATTTGGCCATTGGGCGCTGAACCCTCTATATAGCCCCACAAAAGTAAAAGTCAGGAGCCCCCGATGGACCGTGCCGCAACCGGCCTGCCGTTTGATGATATTCGCCGATTGATTGAGGGGCCACCGCTTCCCGACAACGAGGCCGCCGACAGTGTGCGGTCTCAGAGCGAAGCGGGTCTTGGGAAACTTCAAGATGTGGGGGAATGGCTGGCCGCCTGGCAGGGCCGCCCGAACCCGGCCATTACCCAGCCGTTGGTCGCTGTTTTCGCAGCAAACCACAATATTCTCAACCAGGGCATTGCCGATAAACCCATGTCGGCCACGCAGGAGCGTGTTGAGCTGATTGCCGCAGGTGGGGCTGCTGTTTCCCGTGCTGCCCTGCAAAGCAACGTTGGTCTGAAGGTTTTTGATTTGGCTCTCGACCTGCCGACGTCCGATATCACACTAGAGGACGCATTGGACGAAGCGGCATGTGCAGCAACCATGGCCTTTGGCATGGAAGCCATTGCCGGTGGCGCCGATTTACTGTGCGTGACTGATATTGGGGCGGGGAATCGCACCGTCGCCGCAGCCGTTGCTCTCGCACTATTTGGCGGCGTCGCAGGAGATTGGCTTGTCGGGGAGCCAACGGACACAAAGGGGCAGAACCAAAAACGGGCGGTGGAGAGCGCTGTTACACGCCTTGAGGGCGATGTCAGCGACCCATTGGAAGTGCTCCGTCGTGTCGGCGGGCGGGAATTTGCAGCCATTGCTGGCGCCATTCTGGCAGCGCGGTATCAAAAGATTCCCGTCCTACTTGATGGACCAGTTTCCGTAGCGGCAGCGGCAGTTCTACGGGCATTGAACCCGGCAACGATCGCCCATTGTCGCGCGACCCATGCAGATGCTGACAGTGGCCATCAGCGCCTCTTGACGGAGCTAGGGTTAGAGCCACTTCTTGATATCGGCCTACAAGACAGCAGTGGGTTGGGTTCAGTCTTGGCCATTGATCTGTGCAGATCTGCAGCCGTTGCTGTTCAGAAACCGGGCGCTTAGTTTTCTTGCAGATTGACAGTTTGTCAGTAAAATCCCGCCAAATCTAATCGCCGGAGACCCCCCTTCGGCATTTGGCAAGAATACCCAGGAGGTACTTCCAATGGACATGAGTTTCTCGTCAGCAGACCTGGCATTTCGCGAAGAAGTCCGAAGCTTCATCGAGGAAAGCTATCCACGCATAACAAATACGCGGTCTCGTGGTGATATGAGCCGTGACGACATGCTCGCCTGGCACAAAATTCTCGCAAAAAAAGGCTGGGTCGCGCCGCATTGGCCTGCTGAGCATGGCGGCTCAGGCTGGACGATCACGCAGCGCTACATCTGGAACGAAGAATGCGCGCGCGCAGAAACGACGCCGCTACTGCCATTCGGCCTCTCCATGGTGGGCCCTGTGATCTACACCTACGGCAATGAAGAACAGAAAAAGCGTTTCCTGCCAGGTATCTATAATGGTGAGGACTGGTGGTGCCAGGGCTATTCAGAACCCGGTGCTGGATCTGACCTTGCCTCTCTGAAAACAAAAGCCGTTCGCGAAGGCGATCACTACATCATCAACGGTCAGAAAACCTGGACAACTTTGGCACAGTTTGCTGACTGGATGTTCTGCCTGGCACGCACCGATCCCGATGCAAAGATGCAGGAAAGCATCTCCTTCTTCCTGATCGACATGAAGACGCCTGGCATCGAGGTCCGGCCAATCATCACGATGGATGGCGCACACGAGGTCAACGAAGTCTATCTCGACAATGTCAAAGTCCCCGCTGAGAACATGATCGGCGAGGAAAATAAGGGCTGGACCTATGCCAAGTTCCTGCTCGGCAACGAGCGTTCAGGGATTGCGGGTGTTGCCCGCTCCAAAAAGGCAATCGAGCGTCTGCGCAACATCGCAGCCAGCGAGCTGATGGACGGCGAGCCGCTGATCAAGGACGGCGAATTTGGGCGCAAGATCGCAGAAGTCGAGATCGACCTCTCAGCGCTGGAGGTGACGGAGTTGCGCACGCTGGCGGCTGAAAGCAAGGGGCAGGGACCTGGACCTGAAAGCTCCATCCTTAAGATCAAGGGGACAGAAATCCAGCAGCGGATCACAGAGCTTGCTCTGGAGGCCGTAGGAAACTACGCCCACGTTTATGCCCCGCACGGTAAAGGCGAGGGCGACAACGCCTTCACACCTGGCCCAGAATACTCCATCGGGGTGGCTCAGAACTATCAGAACATGCGGAAAACCTCGATCTATGGCGGATCGAACGAAATTCAGCATAACATTATTGCCAAAATGGTGTTGGGCCTCTAACACATAGGCCAATGGTCAATTAAAGGGTGCTGTCCGTGGAACCATCTGCGGGCGGTCACCTCAAAAAAACACAGCAAAGCGACTACCGCAGGGAAGAACCATCATGGACTTTTCATTTACTGAAGAACAAACATTGCTGCGCAACACGGTGCAGAGCTTCCTTCAGGACAAATATGACTTCGACACGCGCCGCAAAATCTCAGCAAGCGCAGATGGCTGGAGCAAAGAACTGTGGGGCCAGTTCGCTGAACTCGGTCTCCTGGCAGCTCCGTTCTCTGAGGAACAGGGCGGCCTCGGCGGCGGCCCGATCGAAACAATGATCCTTATGGAAGAATTCGGTCGCAACCTTGTGATAGAGCCGTTCATGGAAACAGTCGTTATCTGCGGCGGCTTCCTCCGCGAAGCAGGTACGGCTGCACAGCAGGAAGCGCATGTTCCCGGCATCATTGGTGGCGAGAATGTCTGGGCGTTCGGTTACGCCGAACCACAGGGTCGCTACAATTTGGCAGACCTTGTGACCACTGCGAAAGCTGATGGCGACGGCTATGTCATCAATGGCTACAAAGCAGTTGTGCTGGGTGCTCCATGGGCAGACAAGCTCATCATCTCTGCTCGCACAAGCGGTGGTCAGCGCGACGCAGACGGTGTCTCGCTCTTCATCGTTGATAAGTCAGCCGCTGGTGTTTCAACCCGCGACTATCCAACGGTAGACGGTCGCCGCGCTTCCGAAATCACACTGGAAAATGTGAACGTCGGCGCTGACGCTGTGATTGGTGAGATTGGCAAAGCACTACCGCTCATCGAAAAAGTCACAGACCAGGCAATTGCAGCGCTCAGCGCAGAAGCGGCTGGTGGCATGAAAGAGCTGAACGACGCGACGGTCGAATATTGTAAGACGCGTAAGCAGTTCGGCGTGCCGATCGGCAAGTTCCAGGTTCTGCAGCATCGCATGGTCGACATGTTCATGGCTTATGAGCAGTCCGTTTCCATGACCTACATGGTGACCCTGAAACTGGGTGAGAGCGAAGAAGAACGTCTTAAGGCAGCATCAGGCGCAAAGGTTCAGATCGGCAAAGCAGGTCGTTTTGTTGGTCAGCAAGCTGTTCAGTTGCATGGCGGCATGGGCATGACTGACGAGCTCAATGTGGGTCATTACTTCAAGCGTCTGACAATGATCGACACCCAGTTCGGCAATGTAGATCATCACCTGACACGCTATTCGTCAGCTGCCTAAAGCATCAGACAGTTAGAATTTGAAAGCCGCGGGATCTCAGTCTCGCGGCTTTTTCTATGTCCGCCTCAAGGATAGGCTTTTGATAGCCGGTTGATTGAATCTGGGCTCGCTGGCAGCACCCGGTTGCGAGGGAACACCACGCTGGCACGTGTGCCCACGCCCAATTCGCTCTCAAGCGTGAACCGCCCGCCGTGGGCTTCCGCGAGGCCCTTTACGATGCTCAACCCAAGTCCAGTGCCAGAGCCTGGTCGGGACACGCCTTCCTTGCCCTGGCCGAAGGTCTCCATAACTTTTTCTAACTCGTCCTCAGCGATCCCTGGTCCCTCGTCATGGACGCCAATGCAGAAGGATCCGTCAGATCCATAGTCGGCGACGATGTGAACCCGGCTGCCGCTTGGGGCAAACTTCACCGCATTGGTGAGTAGATTCAGCCATATTTGCCGGACCGCGCGTTTGTCCGCATGTAGTTCAGGAAGCGACCGGCTAAACCGCCTTTCGATTTTGATATCGTTGACACTGGCCCGCAGATCCAAAAGCTTGTGGCAATCGTCAGCTATGATGGAGAGATCGACCCGCTCTTCAAAAATCGAATATTGCCCTGCCTCAATTTTGGATAGGTCGAGAATATCATTGATGAGCGCAAGGAGATGACGCCCGCTGGAATGAATGTCTCCGGAATACTGGTGGTACTTTTCGTTCTCGAGCGGACCGAAAACCTCTCGGCTGATCACTTCTGAGAATCCGATGATTGCATTGAGTGGTGTACGTAGTTCATGGCTCATGTTCGCGAGAAACTGAGATTTGGCATGGCTCGCGTCTTCAGCTGCCGCTCTTGCTTCGTCGGACTTCTTTTTCGCTTGGGAGAGAGCTTCAATAAGCTCCGTTTTCTCTGTAGACATCTCGATGAGCCGTCGTCCGCCTCGATTGATCCGAATAGCATGGCCGCTCATGGCGACAAAGAACATGCCGTAGACCACCGCCATTGCCCAATAGACCGGGTCCGGATGGCTGAGCAGTGTACTCAACATGAACACAGAGCTGATCCCGGCAGCACAGAAGAAGTTGATCAGGAAAGACGAATTCAACAGGGTTATAGGTGCCAGCGAAATCGCAACAAGAGCCAGCAGGTAAAAATTGTTGAGGAGGGTGCCGTCAACCCAGAAGAGGACGAGACAGGAGGCCCACGAGCCGCTGTAGAAAAGCGTGCAGCAGGCAAGCCGTCCTACCCAAATTTTGCTTTCACGTTCAGAAAGTGGTGACTCTTTCAGTCGCCGAAGAAACTTGTTTGCATTCGTCGTATTGACGCACTGAGCGAAGGTCGTGAGGAGCGTCCAACCAACAATGATTTGCCAATCAATCCAGAAAAGAAAAGTTGGTCCAACGACATAGACGGTAGGCAGCGTCTGCTTGAAGCTTTGTGCTTGCGTTGACGCAAGCTGACGCATCTGCTGCTGGACGACCGGAACATGCCGCTCGTCGACCGGCCAAAGGCCAGCCCACCAGTTCAGCAATTTATCCATTGTCCCAGAGCCCCCCGGCACGACAGGACCCCTAAACAGGCGATCCCGGACTTCAACAGCGCGGAGCCTCGGCCAAAAGTGTTAAAAACCACTTCGATAGTTTGGTTAAAAAACTTTTGGCGGGGCAGAAAACCGGTGGAAAACCGGGCCTGTTTCGTGCTGATCTAAGGACAGTTGCCACTTAAGCCTATAAAATAAAACAATAATTTCCGCATGGTGCGGATGGAACGCGGGGACACAAACAGATCCATGTCAGATCCACTTATTTTCGAAAAAGACGGCCACGTCGTCACTCTCACCATCAATCGGCCCGAAAGTCGTAATCCTTTAGGTGAGGCAGAAGACGCTGATAACTTTACGGAAGCGGCGCGCCGCATCAATGAAGATATGGATGTCCGCTGTGTAATCCTGACCGGGGCCGGCTCTGCTTTCTCTGCAGGCGGCAATGTTAAGGCGATGCGTGAGAAGGGCGGGGGCTTTGGCGGTCCAGGTGTGCAGATTGCCGATCGTTATCGCAATGGCATTCACCGCATCGTCAAATCAATCTGGAACATGCAGGTTCCGGTGATCGCCGCAGTTAACGGCCCGGCTATTGGCCTTGGCAATGACGTTGCCTGCATGTGTGACACGCGCATTGCTTCGGACAAGGCCAAGTTTGGCGTGACCTTCCTGAAAATTGGTCTCGTACCAGGAGACGGCGGCGCTTGGCTGCTGCCGAAGATCATTGGCATGGCCCGCGCGTCGGAACTCTTCTTCACGGGCGATGTGATCAGCGCTGAGAAAGCAGAAAACTGGGGCCTCGTGTCCGAAGTGGTCCCTCATGATGAGCTTATGGCGCGGGCAAACGAGCTGGCAGCACGCATCTGTGGTCAGTCCCCAAACGTGCTTCGTATGACCAAGCGCTTGATGCGCGAAGGCATGATGAACTCCTATGACACCGTCATGGAGATGTCGGCCAATATGCAGGCTCTGGCGCATCACACAGACGACCACAGAGAAGCGCTCGACGCCTTCTTTGATAAGCGTGAACCGTCCTATAAGGGCCAATAGGAAAAATACGTAGGGAAACCGGTCGATTGAGAGGCGGTGCTGAACATATATGCACCGCCTTTTTGCCCGTTTTTGCAGAGGCTTTTCATTGCTGAATAGCCCCTCAGCCATTAAAGTCCGGTCAAATTCAAAATCCACAATATTCAGGGAGAAATTCCATGGGCGTGATTGGCGTTGTAGCGACATTGAAAGTACAGGCAGGCAAAGAAGCTGATTTCGAAGCGACCTTCAAAGATCTGCGGGACAAAGTTCAGTCCAATGAAGACGGCAATCTTCAGTATGACCTCACCCGGTCAAAAGCCGATGCACAGACCTATGTGATCATGGAGAAGTACGCATCCCAGGAAGCGCTCGAAACGCACGGACAGACAGAATATTTCAAGGCAGCAGGCCCAGCACTCGGCGCTGTTCTCGCTGGCGCGCCTGATATTCAGTATCTCGACATCCTCGACTAATTCCAGTCAGTCTTAGTAGGAGACATTTATGGACCTCTCTTTTAGTCCAGAAGACGAAGCCTTCCGTAAGGAAGTGCGTGACTTCATCGCAGAACATTACACGGATGATATTCGTGATCAGGTATCACGGTCGAAGAACGGCTATATTGACAAGCATCTGCACGTGAAATGGCAGAAGTCGCTGGCGAAAAAAGGTTGGGCAACACCCAACTGGCCAGTAGAGCATGGCGGCCCAGACTTCACTGCAACGCAGAAATACATCTTCGACGTTGAAATGAGTGGGGCTCACGTGCCGCACACGGTGCCTTTCGGGATCACCATGGTTGCGCCTGTCATCATGAAGTTTGGCACTGAGGAACAGAAGAAGAAGTTCCTGCCTGACATTCAGGAAACAAATGTCTGGTGGTGCCAGGGTTATTCTGAGCCGGGCTCCGGGTCAGACCTTGCATCCTTGCAGATGAAAGCTGAAAACAAAGGCGATCATTATGTGCTGAACGGCTCCAAGATCTGGACGTCCGTTGCCCAGCACGCTGATTGGATCTTCTGCCTTGTGCGGACATCCAATGAAGGCAAGCGTCAGGAAGGTATTTCCTTCGTGCTGGTCCCAATGGACAGCCCTGGCGTGAAAGTCGAACCCATCGTCTGTCTTGATGGGTCACCCGCACCGCACCAGGAAGTGAACCAGGTCTTCTTTGATGATGTGAAGATTCCGATCGAGAATCGCATTGGTGAAGAGAACAAGGGCTGGACCTATGCGAAGTACCTGCTCGAGTTTGAGCGCGGCAATGCTTATTCGCCGGGCCTTTACCACTCGCTTCAGAATATTCGCAAGATTGCGGCTGACACCGACATTGACGGTGGCAAGCTGATCGATCAGGCGGAATTCAAAACCAAGGTCTCTGACATTGAGAACCAGGTTCGCGCCATGGAATTCACGGAGTTGCGGATTTTCTCTGCCCTTTCAACCGGCGGCAATGTCGGCCCTGAAAGTTCGCTCCTGAAGTGTCGCGGCACAGAGCTTCAGCAGGCATGTACGGAACTGGCGCTGGAAGCAGTGGGTTCTTACGCACAGCCTTATGTTGAGGACACGCTGATTCAGTCCAATGAACCGGATGTAGGACCATCCTATGCCAAGGTGATCGCGCCTTACTATTTCTCCGTTCGTAAGACCTCGATCTTTGCGGGCTCGAATGAAGTACAGCGCAACATCATGGCGAAAGCGGTGTTGGGCCTCTAACCCTCCCCGCATTTGTCAGTAGGTTTAGGGGCGGGTGTCACATCCGCCCCTTTTTTGTTTAAGGAAGCCCATGTCCGTTCATGATGTGAACATCCGAAAAGCCGAAGAGACAGACATTCCCGCTCTTGCCCGGGTTTGGAACGACAGCTGGCACGCAGGGCACGCGCGCCTTCAACCCGAAGCCGCGAAGTACCGTGACCTTCCCTATTTTGAAGCCCGCGTTGGCTCCAACATAAACCGCATGATTGCGGCGGAAGAGGGCGATCAAATCGTTGGGTTCTCCGGATGGGAAGGCGACGGGATTGGACAGCTCTTTGTGCTGCCGAGCCATTTTGGTAAGCAGGTCGCCCCGCGGCTTCTTGCGACCGTCGAAGCCATCCTGAAGGCAGAAGGGCACGAGCGCATCTGGCTGCACTGCGCGGAAGGGAATGACCGGGCCAGGGCGTTCTATGAGAAGCATGGCTGGTCGGTGACGCGCACTTTTGATTATGAGATCGGAACGCACAAGGGACCGATGCCTGATCGCGCCTGGCATATGGAGAAGGGGGTCTAGCTCCCAGCTTCATGCGAACAGCCGCTCATTGACGCTGTCTTTATTTCACAAAACTGAACAGTTAAATGTGCTTCAATGGGGAAAACTAGTCCCGTCAGTGGCTAAACAAACTGGGAGAAGCACGATGAGTTTTGCGCATCCGGAATATCTGGTCTCGGCTGATGAGCTTGCGAAAAAGCTGGGCGACAAAAATTTGCGCCTGTTTGATGTGTCCTTTTATCTCAAACCAAATCCAAAAGGCGGGATGATCCCCACATCAGGGCAGTCCGTCTATGACAAGGAGCACGTTCCGGGCGCGGCATTCCTCAATCAATATGGCCAACTGACCGACAAGAACAGTCCGGTCGGCTTTACCCGGCTTCCAGATGAGGAGCTCATCCAGGCCTTTGCAGATGCGGGGATAGATGAAGATAGCGATGTTGTCTTCTATTCAACCAGCATGACCATGTGGTCGACCCGTGCCTGGTGGTTGCTGAATTATTGCGGGCACAAGAAAGCGGCCATTCTCGATGGTGGATTGAAAGCATGGAAGGCGGCAGGCCTTGAACTGTCGGTGGAACCAGCGAGCTACAGTGCAGCAAAGTGGAGTTCAATGGCTCTCAGTCAGCATTTCGTGGACAAAGACGATGTTGTTGCAGCCATCGAAAATGCTGGTGTCTGCACTGTGAATGCGCTCTCACCAGCAGTCTATGCAGGGACTGGAGATCACCACTATGGTCGGCGCGGGCATATCCCGAACAGCATCAATGTTTTCTATGACACACTCTTGGAAGACGAAAAGTTCCGGTCATCAGCGGACATCAAACAGTCACTCTCCGATGCAGGACTGTTAGATAACAGACCTGTCATCGCCTATTGCGGTGGCGGTATCTCCGCCACCATCGATGCGTTCGCCTGCCTCATGTCAGGCAAAACCAATGTGGCCGTTTATGACGGCTCCATGGGCGAGTGGGTGAGGGATGCGTCGCTGCCGCTCGTTGAGGGAAGCAAGCCATAAGACATCATGCGCGATGAACCGGGACTCCGATTTCAGCTTCGGTTTACCAGCTATGCGGATGGCTCAGCTTTCTCTTTGGTTTACACCCTGGAGCAGCCGCTTGATGGGCTGAAGAAGAGCCGGGCGCTTGATCTCGCGCTTGCCATAGGCTTGCGTGATCCGATCGAACACGATGGCGAGTGCCACAATGGCAATGCCTGCCGTGAGGCCTTGGCCCACATCGAGCCGCTGAATGCCGAGCAATACCTGTTCGCCAAGGCCCCGCGCGCCAATCATGGAGGCAATCACCACCATGGAGAGTGCCATCATGATGGTCTGATTGATGCCGGCCATAATGTTGGGAAGAGCAAGCGGCATCTCAATGTCCACGAGCTGTTGCCAGCGTTCCGCACCAAGGTCGGCCGCGACTTCAGTGAACTCATCTGCGACCAGGCGAATGCCAAGGTCTGTCAGGCGAATGAGGGGCGGTGTTGCGTAGATGACCGTCGCAAAGACGGCAGGGACTTTGCCGAGACCAAAGAGCATCAATGCAGGGATGAGATAGACAAAACTCGGCAGGGTCTGCATGGCATCCAGAACGGGTAAAGAGAAGCGCCTGACGCGAGGCAGTTTGGCAAGCATCACGCCGAAAGGAATGCCAATCACCAGCGCCAGAAGCACAGAGACGGTCGTGAGCGCCAACGTTTGCATTGCGAGGTCCCAAAGACCCAATACCCCAACAGAGAAGAGCGCGAGAGTGAATCCGACAGGTGCCCAGAGGCTTCCCGTGGCATGCCAGCCGACGACGGCTGCGATGACGAGCACCAGCCACCAGGGCAGCGCCTGCAGGCCGTCCTCCATAAGAAGAATGAGCTTCAACACCTGATTGCCGGCGGCTTCAAAGAGGCCGCCATAATTGGCCACAAAGCCCTCGATCCACTCATTGACCCAGGCAGAGATGGGAAAGCGCCATTCCTGGGGGAAGGAGGATGCTTCTGTTTCTCTGCGCTCACCGACAATACGTGCAGCAATCTCTGGTGAGACCCACTGCCGCCAAACGTCCGGACGGGTCTCCAGGAAGTTCTGAGCAGCGTCTCGCGTGGTCGCTTCCTTGTTGGCATTAAGGAAAGCAAGCGCCTCACTCGCCATGGCGGATGTGGTTTTATATTGCTTGAGAAAGGCGACGACTTGTGGCGCCTCGGCGGCAAATTTCGTATTCACCCCGATGGACACTTCCGTCGTTGGGTAGGCGGTGGGCGGCGCCGTGTCCGGGTTATCGCTAAAGGCTTCCCACGCTTCTCTTGAATAAGGGGGCTCTTCCAGCATGACCATGTCATAGCTGCCGAGCACCCAGGTGGGGCCCCAATGATAGGCGACAATGGGCCTGCCCCGCGTATAGGCCGACGCGATGGCAGCAGCGAGGGAAGACGCCGCGCCGGGGCGGAAGTTGGTAAAGGTCTCATCCAGGCCATAGGCACGCAGCTTTGCATTGTTCAAAAGCTCGCACTGCCAGCCCAAAATGCAATTGTAGAAACGACCTTTGCTGGGTTCCTCTGGGTCGGTGAAGAGGGAAGCATAGCGCGGCAGGTCGTAGACAGACTTGAGCTCAGGCGCTGCCGCCTCAATGCCCCGTTCCGGATCACCTTCCACGAGATAGCGCGGCACATACCAGCCTTGCACGGCATCAGGGAAATTGATGCCGAGATCAATCACGTCGCCGCGCTCAAGCGCTGCTGTCCAGGGCTCTACGAGATTATCCCGCCAGACCTCCATGAGCACATCAATGTCGCCGCGCCCAAGACCGGTGACGAGCGGCAGCGTGGAACCCGGTATGGCGTCGGTCTCACAGCCATAGCCTTCTTCCAGAATGATCCGCGCCACCTCATTGTGAAAGGCAGCAGAATCCCAGTCGAGCCCGCCAAACATGATCGGGCGGTCGATGTCGCAGGCCTCGGCGTGGGCTGAGGGCGTGAGCCAGAAGAGGCTGACGATGAGAAGGCTGAAAAGTCGGAGAAAGGAGATGGGAACCTGCAGAGGTTATTGAAAGTACCCCGATTGTAGAGACCCAGAAGATGCGGTCAAACCGGCGCGAAAATCCGGTGGCCCCCCGCAATTGCCCGGATCGTCAGAGGGAGGGGCCGACGGGAAATGCAGCGATTCTGTCGATTGGCTAGTAGCCGATGGCTGTGTCGTCGAACCCGCGGGTATCATCCGACGCGCCGATAAGCGTGCCATCTTCCTCAACGGTGATGACTTCCAGACGGCCGAGCTCCCAGTCAAAAAACGGATAGATGACAGGGGTGTGACCCCGAACCACCAGACCCAGAAGGGTGAAGACGTCCGGATTTCCCTGTTCCATCAGGATGACATCCGGCAGCCACTGCGCATGTGATTTCCGCGCATCAACCGCTTGCTGTGCGCTCATG
The DNA here is from genome assembly GCA_965283695.1 of uncultured Parvibaculaceae bacterium. Lineage (GTDB taxonomy): Bacteria > Pseudomonadota > Alphaproteobacteria > Parvibaculales > Parvibaculaceae > Mf105b01. Next base: position 427,160 of record CBDIPP010000002.1, read on the forward strand.
CCAAAGTCGATGACATTGAGAATGGATTGGAACACTGAGGTGATGATAGTGGACCCACCGGGGGACCCCACCGCCATGAAAAGGTTGCCGTCTCTCTCGACAATTGTTGGCGACATGGAGGACAACATCCGCTTTTCGGGTTGGATAGCGTTTTCTTCTGCGCCCACCAGACCAAATTGGTTTGGGTGACCGGGCTTGATGGAAAAATCATCCATCTCATTATTGAGGAAGAAACCGGCTCCCTTCACAACAAGCTTGGAGCCAAACATGCCATTGAGCGTCGTGGTGACCGAGACCGCGTTACCGTCCTTGTCGACAATGGAATAATGCGTGGTCTCAACACTTTCGATCACCTCCACTGTACCGGGCTTCACATCTTCGCTGGGCGTGGCGCTGTCCATATCAATACTCGCCATGCGCGCGCTCACGAATTCCTCACCGGTAAGACGGGGAATGTCGATCTCGACAAAATCCGGATCACCAAGATAGGTCGCGCGATCCGCATAGACGCGCCGTGCGAGCTCCGTCATCAAGTGGATATGGTCTGTTGAATTGTGTCCCATGGCTGCCACATCATAAGCCTCAATCCCTTTGAGAAGCTGGACGAGGGCGATGCCGCCAGAAGAGGGCGGTGGCATGGAAATAATCCGGTGGCCGCGATAGGTGCCGATAATGGGGGCGCGCCACACGGATCGATAGTCGGACAGATCGTCCTGAGTGATGAGGCCGCCACCGGCCTGCATCTCATCTACAATGAGATCGGCCGTGACGCCTTCATAAAAGCCAGCCCGACCTTCGTCGCGAATGCGCGTGAGCGTGGCGGCGAGGTCGGGATAGGAAATATCTTCACCAGCCTCCCAGGGCGTGTCTTTGAGAGCTGCAGGTGCAAACCGGTTGACCTTAGAAAAGGTGTCGCGGAACCGATTGAGCGAACCCGCGCCCTTGGGCGTCAGGATGTAGCCGTCGCTGGCAAGCGTGATCGCAGGTTGCACCAGCTCCGCGAAGGGTCGGGAGCCGAAGCGAGCGTGTACTTCCACCATGCCGTCGACAGTGCCGGGAACGCCCACTGCGAGGGGACCAGTGAGGCTGAGACCCGGAACAACATTGCCCTCATCGTCCAGATACATGTCCCGGTGGGCGGATTTCGGCGCCCGCTCGCGATAGTCCAGTGTGCCGGTGGCTCCATCTGCCAGCCGGTAGACCAGAAAGCCGCCGCCGCCAATATTTCCCGCCTGCGGGTAAACAACGGCAAGGGCAAATTGCACCGCAATAGCCGCATCAAAGGCATTGCCACCTTGCTTTAGAACATCAATGCCAACCTGGCTCGCGAGCGCATGAGCGCTGACGACCATGCCGTTCTGACCGCGTACCTCGCCCTCGCGTTCAAACACGGCTGCCCGTTTGCTCCAGTAGAAATCCTGATGGACGAACAGAGCGCCAAATATCAGAACCGCCAGCAGCGTAAGGAAAGAAAGGCCGATTTTTTTGAGCAAGGGATTAGGTCCTGTTTTTGGAGTTCTTTTCTGGAGCCGACTATGAAACGGGAGTGCGGGAGAGACAAGCTGGCCTGGTACAGGGCACAAAAAAGGGGAGCACGAGGCTCCCCTTTAAATTTGTATTCAGCAAACTTACTTGCCGGATGCTTTTTCGAAGAATTTACCGGTCTGTTCGCCGCCCATGAAGAAGGCTTTGGCGTTCGACATATCGGCAATCTTGTCGAAATTCTCAGCAACATCCTCAGCTGTGAGGCCGTCGCGACCGAGATACATGCCATCAGATTCCATGATCTTCGCAACAGAGAAGACGCCAGCGCCTGCGCACATGATCGTGCCGGTTGGAGCATCTTCAGAAACGAGATACATCGCAGCAGGTGTCACGCTTTCTGGTGTGAGCATCTGTTCTGCTTCAGGTGGCATCAGGTTTTCAGTCATCCGTGTGTAAGCAACAGGAGCCAGCGCGTTGCAACGGATATTGTCTTTCTGGCCTTCAAGCTTCAGCGTGTTGATGAAGCCCACAACGCCGAGCTTGCCCGCGCCATAGTTGGTCTGGCCGAAGTTACCGTAAAGACCGGAGGAAGAAGAGGTGACCATGATACGGCCATAGCCCTGTTCCTTCATGATTGGGAACACAGCTTTGGTTGGCTTCACTGTGCCGAACAGGTGAACGTCGATCACCATCTGGAAATCGCCCATTTCCATTTTCACGAAGCTCTTGTCGCGAAGAATGCCGGCATTGTTGATCAGAATGTCGATGCGGCCGAACTCGTCCATGGTCTGAGAGACCATGTTGGCAACGCCAGCATCATCAGTGACAGAAGAACCGTTGGCGATGGCTTCACCACCAGCTGCTTTGATTTCTGCAACCACAGCGTCAGCAGCGGCTGAAGACCCATCAGACCCGTCAACAGAACCGCCGAGATCGTTTACAACGACCTTTGCTCCGCGCTTGGCAAGATCCAAAGCGTGCGACCGGCCAAGGCCCCCGCCTGCACCGGTAACGATGGCTACTTTGCCTTCAAAGCTAATGCTCATGTCTGACTGTCTCCTTGTGAGATGTTTTCTTATGAATATGCGAGCGGCGCGTCCAATCCGGACAAAAGCCCCTCCGCCTGCGGATTTACGGGAAATTTGGCGCTCTTTGTGCCCGAGCAGGCTCCGAGGGTCAAGCCAAGGGAATGGCCGCTAAAAAGGGTGAGATTTCAAGGCTTTGTGGTTGCCGCAGCAGCTTCCGCCCTTAAGATGCCGGAGCGAGTTTGGCGGGCTGACGCGTTTCCAAGAAAAGTGCCAGGCGGTTTTCTGCCAAGGCGCGAGGCGGAAACGCGACGGAACAAAGGGAGTAGAGCCCGGTTTTGATCCAATCAAAACCGCTTGGGCTCTAAGGGGCTTTATGACGATTTATGCGGCGCAGAGCGCCTTTGGATTGCTGGCGCTGACAACGCTCGCGTGGGCGATCAGCGAAGACAGGTCCAGGCTCTCATGGCGTTTGATCGCCACCGGCCTCGGTCTGCAGATCGCGATTGCACTCATCCTCACCAAAGTGCCGCTCGCCCGTGAGGGGCTGATTGCGCTCAATGGTGTTGTTGACACATTGATGGCCGCAACCAATGAAGGCACCTCATTTGTCTTTGGCTATGTTGGGGGCGGGGATGCGCCGTTTGATGTGCCCAATCCCCAAAACGCCTTTGTGTTGGGGTTTCAGGCATTGCCGCTGGTGCTGGTTGTGTCGGCCTTGTCTGCGTTGCTCTGGTATTGGCGCATTCTGCCCTGGGTCACCAAAGGCTTTGCGCTGGCGCTGCAACGTTCCTTCAACCTTGGGGGGGCAGTGGGCTTTGGCACAGCGGCCAATGTGTTTTTGGGCATGGTGGAGTCGCCGCTGCTCATTCGGCCCTACATGGCCCGCCTCACACGCTCGGAGCTTTTCATTCTGATGACGGTGGGGCTCGCCACCGTCGCGGGCACCGTGATTGTGCTCTACGCTTTTGTGCTCTCCTCCCTCCTTGAGGGAGCGATGGGGCAGATCCTCACGGCGTCGCTTATCTCTCTGCCGGCCGCCGTGCTGGTCGCCAAACTCATGGTGCCAGGCAGCGCCGACGAGGAACCAACAGATGGTGAAGTAAGCGCGGAGGACCTGGGCTATCAAAGCAGCATGGATGCGGTGACGCGGGGCACGCTGGACGGGCTCGCGCTTTTCCTCAACATCCTTGCCATGCTTCTCGTGCTCGTTGCGCTGGTTGCCCTCGCCAATATCCTGCTGGGCCTCTTTCCCAGTGTTGGTGACGCGCCGCTGACACTTCAACGCATCTTTGGCTGGCTCTTTGCGCCGTTGGTTTTTCTGATGGGTGTGCCCTGGGGAGAGGCAGCAGTCGCGGGCCAGCTTATGGGCACCAAGACCATCCTCAATGAATTCCTGGCCTATGTGAGCCTGACCCAGACGCCGGTGGAAGACCTTTCGGAACGCTCCCGCCTGATCATGGTCTATGGGCTTTGTGGCTTCGCCAATCTGGGGTCTGTTGGCATCATGATCGGGGGGCTGTCTGCCATCGTGCCGGAGCGTAGACAGGAAATTACATCGCTGGCCATGAAAGCGCTTGTAGGGGGAACCCTCGCTGCTGCCATGACCGGCGCCACCATCGGAATGATCTCGTAACTCAAAAAAGGAACCACCCATGAAAATCTATGACGATACACGCGCACCCAATCCGCGGCGTGTCCGCATCTACCTGGCGGAGAAGGGCATCGACGTGCCCCTGGAACAAACCCCGGTGATGGAACGCGCAAACCGGACCGAGGCGTTCAAAGAAAAAAACGCTCTCCAGCAGATACCTGTATTGGAGCTGGACGATGGCACCTGCATCGCTGAGAGCCTTGCGATCTGCCGCTACTTCGAAGCAGCCAACCCAGACAACCCGCTTTTTGGGGCAACGCCGCTTGAGCAGGCGCAGGTTGAGATGTGGAACCGTCGAATTGAGTTTCAATTGCTTGGTACGGTAGGAGCCTATTGGCGCCATTGCCATCCTTTGACGGCGGCTCTTGGTGGTCAGATCAAGGAAGCGGGTGAAGCCGGCAAAAAGCGCGCTGAGTTCATTCTGAATTGGTTGAACGAAGACCTTGCAGGCCGCGACTATTTTGCAGGTGACAGCTTTACGGTGGCAGACATCACGGCACTCTGTGTCATCGACTTTGCGACTTTTGTCGGCATCCCGGTTCCGGAAGCCGCAGCCAACCTCAAAGCCTGGCATGAGCGTGTCTCCGCACGACCGAGTGCGGCTGCTTGATGGGTTTTTGAGGGGGAAGTTGAGAGGGGCGAAGGCGGTGGCCGGGGGTACATTCAGACACCGCCTTGCCCCCTCAGGACCCAACCAGATAACGCATGACAATCTAGCCAGGGCATTCAGGCCGCCGTTCCCAGCGGTTGAAATGAAGATGCCAAGATTCACCTGAACAGTTCCTGAACTAGATGAACAGGTTTCGGTCATCACGAAATAAACGCATTTTTGGCAGTTTTTCTGGGCTTTTGGCAGGTCGTAAACTTGTGTTACTGTTTCGCTGCAAGATTTGAGGGACCAGGGAGGCGTGATGTCGGCAGAAAATCAGACAGAAGAATCAGAAAGCGGCGCGGAAGACAGGGTCCCCTTTGGGCATCTTGTTGCCTACGCACAAATGACATTGCCGCTCGCTGTGATTGGTCTGCCCATCGCCATTTACATCCCCGCATTTTATAGCGGCACACTTGGGCTGAACCTTGCGGCGGTCGGTGTGATCCTCATGCTTGCGCGGTTCTCCGACGTGATCACTGATCCGCTGATTGGACGCATGAGCGACCGGACGCGAGGCAATTTTGGTCGCCGCCGACCTTGGATCGCACTGGGCGTGCCGCTCATGGCGTTGTCCGCCTTCATGTTGTTCGTGCCAAGCGAACCTGTCTCTCTTGGCTATCTGTTTCTTTGGATCTCCGCGATCTATCTCGGCTTCACGCTGATCACCATTCCCTATGGAGCGTGGGGCGCGGAGCTGTCGACGGACTATCGCGAACGCAGCCGCATCACTGGCGCGAGAGAGGTTTTCCTGCTGATTGGTCTCATCTCGGCAATCCTTATCCCCGTTGTTTGGGCCATTGTTTCAGGCGCCGAAACGCAAGAAGGCGAACTGAACTCAGTTTCCAAAGAAGCCATGGCGTCTCTTGGGTGGATGGTGATCCTCTTATTGCCTCTCTGCGCCGCGATCTTGTTTTGGAAAATTCGGGAGCCCGCCCCTCAGTCGACGCAAACGATCTCGTTGGCGGATGGTCTAAAAGCCATCATGCGCAATGGTCCATTTCGCCGGGTGCTCATCTCCACAATGGTGAGCGCATTGGCTGGATCATTGAACGCGGCGGTGGCGATCCTGTTTTACGATCATGTGCTGAAACTGGGTGAAGCAGGCTTTGTGCTTATTCTCGTGCTCTTTGGTACTGCTGCCCTTGGCTCTCCATTCTGGGTGTCTCTGGGCAACAAGATGGGCAAGCATCGCGCGCTTTGCGTTGCAGTGTTCCTGTCAATGCTCGCATTTAGCTCAGTGCCGCTCGTGGTCTATTTCATTGTTCCCGTGTCGCCCGATTTCACCTTCGTTGCGATGTTCCTGGTCACAATGGTGCAAGGCTTCGCCTTTGGCGCAGGGGCGATTTTGGGCGCCTCAATGCTCGCCGACGTCGTGGATCTGGACATGATGCGTTCCGGCGAACATCGCACCGGTCTCCTGTTTGCATTCTTGGGATTTGCGAGAAAGTTCTTTGAAGCCGCAGGCGTTGGCATTGCGCTACCGCTCATCGCTTTTCTGGGATTTGATCCCCAGGCTGAGGCGCAAACAGACAGCGGGACATTTGGCATTGTGATGGTCTATTGCCTACTGCCTCTTGGCCTTTGGACCATATCCGCTCTGGTGATCTGGAACTTCCCCATTACGGCCGAGCGCCTGACGCGTATCAGAGAAGCCTATGCCCGCCGCGCAGTAAGGCGTGGTGATGCAGAGCAGGGTTCGGTCATTCCCGGTGTCACCGTGCAGCCGCTTCCGGCGGACTAAGCCGCAGCTTTCAAATCAAAGGCTTCCGCGAGCATTTCATAAGAACGCTTCCGCGCTTCGTGGTCCGGTGTGATCGTCAGGATGACAAAGTCATCGACGCCATATTCCGCACCCATCTGAAGAAGTCGGCCCCGCACCTGTTCAGGTGTGCCGGTGATGCTGCGTTGCTTAACACTCTGCAGCATCTGCACTTCATCGGGACGGAGAGGGAAGGCGAGTGCGTCATCCAGCGACTTAAAGGGCCCAGCCTTGTTTTGCAGCAGATGGAGCACCCACAGGTTCCGTGAGGCGGACTGACGCTCGGCTTCTTCTTCCGTGTCGGCCACCATGACTGAGACACCGATTGATCCACGTGGCTGCGAGGAAATCCCGGATGGTCGAAAGCTCTTGCGATAAATCTCGAGCGGCGAGGGCCCTGCATCCTGATTGATGAAATGGGCAAAACAATAGGGCATGCCAAACTGGGCCGCATAGGCCGCACCATCTGAGCTTGAGCCCAGCATCCATAGATCAGGCATGCCCGGTCCGCGCGGCACCGCGTGAATGCCCTGATAGGGATGATCGACAGGGAGACCGCCCGCGTCGCCTTTGAGGCCCTGTGCGTCTTCTAGGAATTGCTGCAGCAACTGAACCTGCTGCGGGAACACATCAATCCCATAAGCTTGAGGCCCCGGCTGAAGTGCGCGGCTGGTCTTCTGGTCGGAGCCCGGCGCCCGTCCAAGTCCCAAATCGATGCGGTCGGGATAGAGGGCGTGTAGTACCCGAAAAATTTCAGCAACTTTCAGCGGGCTGTAGTGAGGCAGCATGACGCCGCCCGATCCTACGCGAATGGTGTTCGTCGCTGCCGCAATAGCGCCGATCAGGATTTCAGGGGCAGAGCCAGCGAAAGAAGAGCCGCTATGGTGCTCTGCAACCCAATAACGCTGGTAGCCGACAGCTTCGCAGGCGCGCGCAAGATCGATCGTCTCCTGCAGCGCTTGTGCGCCAGTGCCACCTTCGCGGATGGGGGATTGATCGAGAGCGCTGAGCGTTACCATGAGACGCATCCTACCATGAGTTTGGGTCTATTTCCGGATGCGTTTGATCACACCGCTAAAATTCAAAAGGGTTTCATCGCCGCAGAATACCTGACCCCTGACGAAGACCATGGAGCGGGTATTGCGAACGACTTCGCCGGTGGCTTCGATCAGGTTGCCGGAACCGACAGCGGAAATGAATTCTGAGTTGAAGGAGACGGTGACGCCGGGTCCGTCCAGCACATCACCTGCAAGGGCGAACAGTGCGTAATCGGCAAATGTCATCAGCGACCCACCGTGCAGGAAGCCGCCGCCATTGCAGTGATGGGGGAGGGCTTCAAACGCACATGTGATGGTGCCGTCTTCTATCTTCTTAAAGAAATAGGGCCCGGCATAGTCCTCAAAGGGGTCCGTTCCCCCTTCCCAGGCCTGATACCCTTCAAGCCGTCCAGTAGGTGCGTTCATGATCTGACATCCTTCTTTTTTGTTTTGTCTCAGTTCGTGCGCGGAAAAGCCACCGAAATGGCCTCATTTTGCCCCAGAAATGGCGGTCTTGGCCTCTATTTAGGTCTTCATTAGGAGAATTCCAACAGAATAGATGGACGATAGGAATGAAGGCGGCGGCGAAGATGGGGCTCCCCGAGAAAACTGATGTTGTGTCTGCGTACTCTAGCGAGGTTTTGGAACTTCGCCGGAAGGTTGGCAATGACCAGATAAAGCCGGTTGAGGTCTCCGTATTGGAGGCAGGCCCGCTCCGCGAGATGCATGACTTCTGGAATAAGGCGCGAGATGGCATGCCAATGCCCTGTTCGTCCTGTATTGACCCTGTTGCCCTTCCGAAACGCCTCTCACAAGTATTTGTCATCGCTGTCGAGCACGAACCATTACGCTTTCGCTTTCGCATTATGGGCGAAGACGTCATCAACGCGTTTGGCGTAAATGTCTGTGGGCAGGAGGTCTCCACCATTGAGTCCCACGGCCTACCGACAGGTAAACTGCTTCACGAGACCTATGCCTGGGTCATTGACCAGAGAAAGCCTATTGCTATGGCTGGTCCCAATGGCGCGCTTCAAGACGGTTTCAAACGCCATGAAATGATCTATCTGCCATTTTCCAACGGTGGATGCCAGATCACCAATATCCTCGGCGCGTCCGTCTATTATCGGACCTGAGCAGTTCGCGGGCCCGTGTTTTGACGCCCGCTAGCTCCATGGCCTAAAGTCCCGCAACTTTTGTAACCAGACTAGCGGGGAACGCATGGCCCTTGATCTCGAAACACGCGATCAACTTTTGTCCACCATTCGGCGGTTTGTCGACGAACGGCTCCGGCCCATCGAAGATCAAGTGTCGGAAAACGACGAAGTACCTGAAGAGATCGTTCAGGAAATGCGCGATCTGGGCCTCTTCGGCATTTCAATCCCGACCGAATATGGCGGGCTTGGCCTCACCATGGAGGAGGAATGCCTGCTTCTTTTCGAACTGGGCCGAACATCTCCAGCATTCCGCTCCGTCATTGGGACGAATGTCGGTATCGGGTCTCAGGGCATTGTCATGCATGGCCGCCAGGATCAGAAAGAAGAGTGGCTTCCAAAGCTTGCAACAGGCGAAGCCATCGCGAGTTTCGCACTGACCGAGCCTGAGGCGGGCTCAGACGCAGCATCGCTTAAGACAACAGCGATCCGTGACGGTGATCATTACATTGTGAATGGCACGAAGCGCTACATTACCAATGCGGCGAAGGCGAGCATGTTCACGTTGATGGCCCGTACCGATCCGGACACGCCTGGCGCAAAGGGTGTCTCTGCATTTGTTTGCCCCGCTGACGCGCCGGGCATTTCGCTCGGCAAGTCAGAAAAGAAAATGGGCCAACAGGGGGCCCATATTTGTGACGTGATTTTTGACAATGCGCGTATCCCGGCCAGTTGCTTGCTCGGCGACGTGGAAGGCAAAGGCTTTGTCACTGCCATGCAGGTGCTTGAGCGTGGACGCCTTCACATTTCTGCGGTCTGTGTCGGAGTTGCGGAACGGCTCATCGAAGACGCTACTAAGTATGCGGCTGAGCGGAAACAGTTCGGACAGCCCATTGGCAATCACCAATTGGTGCAGGCCATGCTCGCGGACTGCAAAACAGAAGCCTATGCGGCGCGCTGCATGGTGATGGACGCCTCCAAACGTCGTGACGCTGGAGAAGATGTCGGAACTGAGTCGTCTTGCTGCAAATATTTCGCCTCAGAGATGGTTGGCCGCGTCGCAGATAAAGCAGTGCAGATCTTTGGTGGCGCTGGTTATGTCGCTGACTACGGCGTTGAGCGTTTCTACCGGGATGTTCGCATCTTCCGGATCTACGAAGGCACCAGCCAGATCCAGCAGATGATTATTGGCCGCAATATGGTTCGCGAAGCATCTGAGTAGGGAGGCGTCTTTCAGTGAGTGCCAGGGCTCTCAATTCCCTCGTCAAGGATATCCGCAAATGTCGGGTGTGCTTCGAGGATGGGGGGAAGAAACCGCTCCCCCACGAGCCCCGGCCCGTCTTGCAGGTGTCAACCAAGGCACGTATCTGCATCGTAGGACAGGCGCCGGGCACACGCGTTCATGCATCGGGTGTGCCTTTTGACGATCCAAGTGGGGACAGGTTGCGCGATTGGTTGGGCATGGATCGTGAAACGTTCTACGACGACACCAAACTCGCCATCGTGCCCATGGGCTTCTGCTTCCCTGGCCTCGATGCCAAAGGTGGCGATCTGCCACCACGAAAAGAATGTGCACCGCTTTGGCGGGAAAAGCTCTTTGAAGCGCTACCCAACATGGAACTGACCCTGGTAATCGGTCAGTACGCCCAAGCCTACCATCTCGGCAAAACCAAGAAGAAAAATCTAACGGAAACAGTGGAGCATTGGCGTGACTATATGCCAACGCATCTGCCCCTGCCGCATCCGTCCTGGCGCAACAATGTATGGTTGAAGAAGAACCCCTGGTTTGAAACAGATCTGCTGCCAGTGCTGCGGAAAGAGGTCAAAAGACTTCTGAAAAAGAGCGCCTGAGCTGATGAGGCTCTGGATCGCCGCAATTCTCCTTCTCGCGGCCTGCGCGCCGCGAACGCTCACCGTCGGAACGCCCGTTCGACAGGCAATGCTCACCGCAGACAACTTCATCACGGAGGACGCCGCGCGCTTGCCGCTCCGGGTTTGGGCCGCGGCAGATCAAACATCGGTCATTCTTGGTGTCCACGGGTTCAATGATTATTCCCGCGCCTTCGAGATGCCGGGCCCCTGGTTTGCTGAGCGCGGCGTCACATTCTATGCCTATGACCAGAGGGGCTTTGGCAAAGCCCCTGGCCATGGAAAGTGGGCGGGGGCGGACGCGCTCACACGTGATCTCAGAACGGCAATCCGTCTTCTGAAAGAACGCCATCCACAAGCGCCTCTCTATGTGCTTGGTACAAGCATGGGGGGTGCGGTGACACTCGCCGCTATCGGTGACGGCGGACTGAATGTTGATGGGGTCATCCTGGTGGCACCTGCCGTGTGGGGCTGGTCCAGCCTGAACCCGCTCTATCGCAGTACGCTCTGGCTGGCGGCACATGCCGCTCCGGATTACACGCTGACAGGTGAGGGTCTGGGGCGATGGCCGTCAGATAACATTGAGATGCTGCGTGCCTTTTCCCGCGATCCCCTCGTGATCAAAGAGACGCGGCTTGACGCCATTTACGGGTTGGTGGATTTGATGGAAGCGGCCTATCTCTCCATCGAGCACATAAAGCCCCCGACGCTTCTGCTCTATGGCGACAAGGACGAAATTATTCCTCGCGGGCCGGTCAATGATATTCGAGGGCGGTTTAGCAATGCGCTGGCCACGAAAGACTATCCGGACGGATGGCACATGCTGCTGCGCGACTTGCAACGGGAAGTCGTATGGCAAGACATCAATGTCTGGATGGGGCAAGTCGAGGCGGCGCCAAACACCTCCTATTGAGTATCGGTTGCCTCTCCGGCCAGCAGTGCATCTGTCCTGTCGGAGAGGTTGCGCAGAAGCTCTGAGCTTTTTGTCAGGTGTTCTGCTTCGTTCTTGAGGATAGCCCGGAAGAGTCGGCTTTTGATTGCTTCTTCATTGATCGAGACTGTCTGCAATCCAGATGAGGCAGCGTCGACCACAAAGTCGATCAAACGTTCAGCAGCGTGCAAGCGTCCCCAGACATAATCATGTTCGCGTGCTTCGCGGCTGAAGAATGCGCCAAAGTGACCGAGCTCCCGCCCTCTGAGTGCCGTCCGTGTCTCGGAGATCTCAAGCGCAGTGCAGTCTTGCGGGCTAATGCGCGCAACCAGCACAGTGTCGACATCGTCAAGCGGCTGCCATCGCAGAAGTGGAAAGGTCAGCACATCAAAGAACGGGAAACTGAGATAGGCGAGGATCAGCTCTTTGCGTGTTTCGTCCGGCAGGAAATTCACGATCATAATCGAGAACTCATCATCAAGCAGCGTGTCCACTTCAACCAGTGACAGCGCGTTTCGCATTTCTGAGAGGAGAGGGTCCAGTTCTTCCGGCGATGCTTTGCCGCCTGTATTGGCAAGCAGCTTCCCAGCTTTATCGTGAATCTCAGACTTAAAAAATGAGCACACGTCCCGCCGCTGCAACCGCTCCAGTGCCCGATAGAGAACGCCTTTGAACTCGTCCAGCCCATGACTGTCGAGAGGCGTGTCCGATTGATCTGATCTCGCGTAGAGCTCGTTGAGGCGGCGGATCACAAATCTTAAGCGGCGCTGGCGAAAGCCCACATCAAAACGTCTAAGGAAAGTGACCCAGCGGGCAGTGCTTGGTGAAAACTCATCGGTCCGGTCACCTGTTTCAAACTCGACCGGGAAAATTCCCTCTGCCCGTGCCCAGTCTTCAACCGACCTGGCAAGCGCTGCGCGCGCGCTTGGTTGAGCGACCTGGGGGGCGAGATCCGTCAGCATGTCAGAGATCCAGCTTAGAACCGACAGGACCTTGGTTTGAATGTAGCCGTCATAAGCGTAGCCCGCATCGCGAGCAGCGTGCCCGTTTGCCGTCTCGCGCAGCTGCGCCAATTGATGGGGTGTCGGGTGCACCGGCACGCCATCCGGCAGGATGCCGGTGATTGCGCGCTGAATATGCGGGCGGGTGGCTTTCAGGACTTCCTGGTAGAGGTGGACTTGCTGGCTGATCTCGTTGATCTCAGCAAGCTCATCGCGCACGGGCTCGTTACGTGGGATGTCTGACAGGGAAGCCCGCAAGGTCTGGAAAAACCCCGGGGCCGCGCCGCCACGTTCAATTTCACCACTTTCGGGATCAGGATCGATATAGATCACCCGCCGATCCACCTCACGGTAAGCGGGACGATCAGACAGGACAGACACAGCTTCTGCAAATGGCTTGTTGTTCAGAACGCTGCCATCAATGAAGGAGCTTGTGAGGGGGTTGTGCCCAATGTCGATCATCGCTTTGAAACTTCGCGCGATAAACCGATCCCGCGTCAGCCATTCCTCACCGCGCTGGTTCAAAATTCGATCTATTTCATTGATCTGCGCAGGCGGAAACGCGCCAGGAAAGGAAGATGTCGCCCGCGCGGCGAAAACAAGACCCGGAATGTGGCTCGCATCAAACTGGCTTTGCACGTCACCATCGGAATGCTGCAGATAGTCAAAGCGCAAGACGTGCCTGTGCTCACGCTCAGAGACGATGGGCGGATCGTGCAACGGAATGGTTTGCTCATAGCCATAGAAGTCGGTGACGCTCACAAACAGGTTGAGCTCTTGTCCCGTTGGCAGAAGGCTTGCCCGGCGCGACTTTGGGTCCCCCATGGCATGGCAGGCATCAAGCAACATGTCAGTCATCAGCTGACCTGAGAAAGGGGGCTCGAACCATCTTGACCGCATGAAGGTGGAGAGCTTTTCACGCATCTCGAGTTCCGGCGCGATCTTCTTCAACCACCGATCATTAATGTCCCAAAAGAGGGGACGAAGGAACGCCTTACTCCACTTGCCGGCAATGGTTTCCGGGTCCATCAGCGCCGTGATGTCGGCTTTCTCAAGCCACATATGTCGATGAGCATCAAGCGGCAGGTCGTGAGCAAGGGCACGGGCGAGCATGACACCATTGATGCCCCCGGCGGAAGCCCCGGCGATAACATCAACAAATACACGCAGATCAAGTTCTTGCCCGATTTCCTGCAGCAGTTCGAAATAGACACTCTCAGTATCTGTTTCGCGCTCAGGATCATCATTGACGTTGAGATAGGTCTCGTCGGGTCGGTCTGCTGGATCACTTATCTGGTGATAGAGCGCTGAGGCACGAATGAGCTTCTGGAACTCCTTCGTCACCCCATGCATGTAAACAGCCAGCGATACGCCGCCGTAGCACACCAGGGCCAGTCTGAGTTCTTTTTCCTTCATGACCCCTATCGGTCCAGACTCTTTAAAGTTGAAACCAGACTATCTCTTTTTGGTGTCTGACGCACGATTACACCTAAACCGCATCACCAAATTTTGAGCTCTTATTGGGATCATGAACTCATTGGGACAAGACGAACCGTCGACATGCCCTTGGCGATCACAGTGCCGTCGGGCGTCGTCAGGCGGCCTTCGACAAAGGCTGTTTTCCGCCCAAGGCGTTCGATCCAGGCTTCTGCGTGGACCAGGCCGGGATGCGCTGCAGCATAAAATGCAATTTTGATGTCGAGAGACAGCGGCAGCAGCTTTGCATCCGTCTTAGCAATCAGCGCCTGTGCCATAGCGGCATCAATCCAGCCGGTAACAAACCCACCTTGCACAATGTTGCCTGAATGACATTGTGACGGCTTAGCTTCAAACTCCAGAGCAACACGTCCTTCATCAGAATCAACGGAAAGGGTGCGGACCAAGCCCATTGTTTCCATGAGCGTGTTTTTTTCAGGAGCATTTGTTTGCGTGTCTGTCATGACGTTCCCAGTGCGGCTTAGTGTGAATATCGATGGCGGCAAGAATGCAGAAACAGGTCCTTAGCGCAACCGTGATTGGCCTGAGACGCCAAATTGGTCAGAATGGCTCCCTAACAATCGGGAAGGTGGTCACATGCCTGGTGCATTGGACGGTGTGCGAGTTGTAGATCTAACGACGATGATATCGGGGCCCATTGCCACCATGATGCTGGCGGACCAGGGGGCAGATGTCATCAAGGTTGAGCCGAAGACAGGTGATCTGGTGCGGGTTTTAGGGCCTGCGAAGGGAGACCGCACGGCGACGTTCCTTGCGGCGAACCGAAACAAGCGTTCTTTGGTTTTGGATTTGAAAAGTGCTGAGGGCCTTGAGGCTCTAAAAAAGCTTGTGCGCACCGCAGACGTCGTGGTCCAGAATTTTAGACCGGGCGCCGCCGAACGGATGGGCATTGGGGAGGCTGACCTGCGCAAGGAGCAGCCAAACCTGATCTATGTATCAATCTCGGGATTTGGAGAAACGGGCCCTTATGCCAAAAAACGTGTTTACGATCCGGTGATCCAGGCGCTCTCCGGTCTGGCAGCCATTCAGGCAGACCGGGACACTGGTCGTCCGCGCATGATCCGCACCATCATTCCCGACAAGCTGACAGCCGTCACCGCTGCGCAGGCAATCACTGCTGCGTTGTTTGCGAGGGAACGGACAGGTGAGGGTCAACACATCAAGCTTTCTATGCTCGATGCCATGATCGCCTTCCTCTGGGCAGAAGGTTTGGTTGCGCTCACATTTCCTGGTGGGGAGAAACATGCAGCCCGGGCGCAGCTGTCGCAGGATTTGATTTACAAAACCCAGGATGGGTACATCACTGTTGGAGCCGTGTCGGACGATGAATGGAAAGGCCTGTGCGCCGCGCTGGATCAGCCACAATGGCTAGAGGATGAGCGCTTCAACACGCCAAGCGGGCGGGTGGTGAATGCGCCTGCACGATTATCGCTCACACAGGAGGTTCTGCAGCACAAGACAAGTGCCGAATGGCTGAGTGTGCTGGATGCCAATCAGGTTCCTTGTGCGCCAATCCTGGACCGCACAACACTGCTGGATCATCCGCAGATCGAAGCCAACGAGATTATCAAGATTCACGAAGAAGAGGATTTGGGCTCCTTCCGCCTGCCACGTCCTGCGGCGCGATTTAGTGCGACCCAGGCTGACATAAAGCGTCAGGCACCACATCTCGGGGAGCACACCGAGCAGCTACTTACGGAACTAGGCTATGACGAGGAATCTGTGGCTGACTTTGTCGCCGCAGTTGGCCTCGCCCCGCATGGTTAACCATAAGTTACGATTTTCAGCGAGCATTCCATTCTCGTGGTAAATTTGGCCTCTGGGGAAGGAAGCTGCCGAGTATGAGCAGCGCCTGAGTTGAGTTTTGGGGGCTGGTGATTTGTTTCCAGCAGTGCTGAGTAGGATTTTTCTGATCTTTCTAGCGATCATGGTTTTGGTCGCCTTCCTGCTCCAATGGGAGCAGCAGTTGCGGCTGAAATTTCTCGGCATCGCCGTTGATTCAGATACGCTTTCCTTTGAAGTCGCGAACTATGGGACATCCTATGTCGGGAAAACCGACTATGTGGGGAGCATCGCGTTCCTGTCGCCAGATCAGAAATCTGTGTCGCTCTTTAAAGGGGCTATTGACCTCATTCCGCCCTCAAGGTCTGTGACTGCGGCCCTTAGCTTTGACGCACCAATTGTTCCTCCCACAATGGCACCAACAGAAACTTCTGTAACTCAGCTCTGCCTCTACACTCGTGGGCGTCTCTATTTCGATACCCATTTCCACAAGGTCTATTTTCGTCATCGCACGAGTGAGGCATCGAGCCGTGTAATCGAGCAACTGCCCGACCTGGAGATTGCCGAGTACAAGCACGTCTTTTTTGGCCGCCCACCCTGTACTTTCGTTGGGTCAGGGAACTATTTTTCTTATGAAATCAATGCCGCCAATATTGAGTGTAAATCAATTGGCGAGGTAAACGAGACTGTCTGCCATACCGAAGGGGTTGTGAAGTCGACCCTGGAGGGCATTTTTGATCCGGTCCAGACATCCGTAGATTTCAATTTCCCTGAACGCCAGACGGTTCGTCCTCAATCTCTTCTGAGGAACTAGGACAGGTCCGCAGACTGCGATTGTCTTCCATAAGCCATCCAAGTGTGGCAGCGTCTCCCCGTGGAGGACGGCAAATGGCGGAAAAAGCAGGTGGACTGGGCGCTCTATCGACGCTGACGAGATTCGCGATTCCACGCCTCGGACGCTATCTCGTGAATGGCAATGCGGTGGTGCAAAGCGCGTCTCTTAAAAGCCAGCTGACGCCAGTCTTGGCAACCGGAAGTGACAAGCTGGTCTTGGATGCGTCGTTTCATGTACTGCCGGCTGAGGGCGGCGAGTGGACAGACACCGGCATCTCTGTCGCAGCGGGTGAAGAAATCACTTTGTTGGCGCAGGGGGTCTTCTGGATGTCCAGGCCCTTGGATATAAGATTACCGCCGAGCGCTGCTTTGTGGGCCCGGATAGGGGACGGCAATGTTTTCAAAGTGCCCTCCAATGCGGCCTCTATCGTTGCAGAGGGTTCCGGTCATCTTTCTCTGATCGCAGCAGGCCCCGGCGTCTGGGAAAGCCAGCAAGGCGAGTTTTTGGGCGGTGATGTACCTGACGGACCGCAGGGAGAACTTGATGTCGCTGTCCTGAAGTTTGAGGGGAACGCCGCTGATGCACTCCGGGATCTGGCTGAAAGGGCGGAAAAGCCGCTTGCTGACCTGATGGAAGAGGGTATCAACCGCCTCGACCACGCAGCCACGCCGCCGGAAGGATGGCACTACCTCTGGCGACTGGGTGAGGGTGAACTGTATCAGGCCGCCGAGGAGCAGGAAGATGCGTGCATCCACTGCACCACACATGAAGATGTTGGGATTTTGCAGATCCCGGCGGAACGACCGCTGACAGACACACTGACGCTCAATTGGGACTGGATTGCTCACCAGCTGCCGTCCACGCTGCCGGAGGACATTGAGCCTACCCACGACTATCTCTCCATTGCGGTTGAGTTCGATAACGGTCTGGATTTGACCTACATGTGGTCTGCGGCACTAGCTGAGGACACGATTTTTCAATGCCCGCTCGCTTGGTGGGATGAGCGCGAAACCCATTGGGTCATCCGGACCAAAAAGGATGTTGGAAAATGGCTCTCAGAGGAGCGGTCGATCCGGAAAGACTATGAGCAAGCCATCGGAGGGGAAGTTCCTGCAAGGGTGGTGCAGGTCTGGCTGATCGCCAATTCGCTGTTCCAACGAGGCACCGGAAAATGTGACTACCGCGCCATCCGCCTGATTGATGGAGATGATGTACTGGATCTGTGTTAGCGATCAAAAATGGTCTGGCCGGAGCGTTTTGAGCGCCGTGGGCAAGGCGTCGTAGTGGTCGATCAGATGATCGGCCCCTAGGTCTGACGCTGGGATGTCTGTGTATCCGAATGTCACACAGATGGAGGGGATCGAAGCTGCCTCGGCCGCTCTGATATCTGGACTGCTATCGCCAACCATAACGGCACCATCGACATCTCCACCGAGACGCATAACGGCCTCTGTCAGGTGAAGCGGATCAGGTTTCCTCACATCAAGTGTGTCGCCACCAACCACTACTGGGAATAAATGTGCAATTTCCAGTATGTCCAGCAATTGGTGGGTCAGCCGCTCCGCCTTGTTGGTGCAAACAGCGAGGCCGATTTCGCGCGCGCGGAGTGCTTCAAGCTGATCTAGAACACCAGGAAAGAGCACCGTGTGGTCGGCAATATGGTCTCCATAGTAGTCGAGGAATTCCTCGAACAGCCCATCGAGCTGACTTTCATCGGCCGGCGTTCCAGTCGCCGCGAAGGCCCGTTCCATAATTTTTCGGGCACCTGCTCCCACCATGGGGCGCATTTGATCGCCGGGGACGGGCGCGCGTCCATGGCGCTCCAGCAACACGTTCATTGTGTGGCAGAGGTCGAGTGCCGTGTCGGCAAGAGTGCCGTCGAGGTCGAATAGAACAACTGGGCTGGAGCGCATTTAGGTCAAACCAATTTAAGGGAAGAAGAAAGGACGCTTTGTGGATAAGTCATAAAGGGATTCAATTCCAACCACTTATTGTCGCAACCCGACTCAATCTCTGACAGGGCCAAACGCTCATAGATTGGATGAGGATAACTTGCTCTTGCCTTCCGGGTGTTGAATCGAAACCTGAACCTGTTGATTCAATCTCTTAAAAAACACGTCTAGTGAGTCTAATCCGCTGCGTCAGCGCCGCGCCACTCAGCGAGTCCGGCAAGGGTCTGTGTATAGGTCATTCGCGCATTACCGATGACCCTCTCTCGGAAGCTCTCCCGGTCTGGCGCATAGTCTTCCCGAATTTCAGCGAGGTAGGAGGCAGCTTCAGGGGCATCAAGTCCGCCTTCAAACCGGAGCCATCGCTCCAGCATGGAGACACGAAGAGCGTCAGCAGCGTTTGATTTCGGTCTTGAAGAGCGGAATTCCACCACGGCCCCTGCAAACGTGGCATGGCTCGATATGGCCTCTTCGATCCCCCAAAAAAGGATGCCGTGCCGGGTAGGGCGTTTAGAGCCCCAAAGTTGGTCGACATGTTCAGAGCTAAGGGCGTCAGCGCCCCACCAATGTTTGGCCTGCGCAAGTCCGGAGCTACCCGGCGGGGAAAAACAGAGAAATATGAGCTCCCCGTCACCTACCGGACCTGTGTGCCAGTCGATAAACCCAACCCGGCGAGATTGCGCCAATTCCGTCCGCACGATTGTCTGCAGGGTCTTGGTCGACCATTCCAGAGACGTTCCCCCATAGTGAAACCCGTCCGCGTATGTGTATTGCCCGCGGCTGATCGCATCTTCAATCGACCAAAGGCCGTGTTTGGCAATCAGACGGGCTCCCTCATTTAGAAGGCGCCGGATCGCTTTCTCGTCGATCCGTTTGGGGCAGAGCAAAGGGTGGATCTGCTCATAGAGCGGGTTTTCAGGGTGGCGTGCAGCGTGATCCAGCCAATTGCGATTGAGATCGACATTGTTTTCAGTGCCCCTCAGACACCAGGCAAATCCGAACGGGTTGACCGCATGGACCATGAGAACTGCCACCCCCCGCGGAAGAGAGGCCGGGCCACCACCCTGGATCCAGTCTAATTGGGCAGCAGATCCGGCAAATCCCTCCGCGCCATGGGTGCCGCAGGTGTTGAGCAGCACTGCGCTGGCGTCTCTGGGGCCAAACCACGCGGTGTCCAGGGAGAGTGTTTCGCCGGATGGTCCCGTTGCATTCGGGTTCACATATTGCTGCACATCTCCACCGGCCGCCTGAGCTGCTTCCACGAAGCGATCTCGAGCGGTTGTGTAACTATCAGAAAATGCAGCTGTCTCAGTCATTGAGGCTCATGGTCCCCCCATTGGGCCACCATGTCGATTGGTTTGTGTCGAATATTTTGTGTCGAATAGGACCGTGCTTGAACGCGAGCCCTTGATGCACCCGCACCAGAATGCGCAAGATGGTGCCAAAGGGCCCAGCAACGGCCCGCTAAACTGACTAAGAGGACCTGGCCACATGAACCTTCGCGACCCTAACCTCCTGCGCACGCTTTGCTACATTGATGGGAGCTGGACCGGTCAGGATGCCGCAAAGACGGACGTCACCAATCCTGCAACCGGCGAGGTGATCGCGGACGTGCCTGTTCTGGGCAAGGCAGAGACAGAGCGGGCCATTGACGCGGCCTATGACGCGGGGCCTACCTGGGCTGGGTCAACAGCAAAGGAACGCAGCATCATCCTGCGGCAGTGGTTCGATTTGATGATGGAGAACGCCGACGATTTAGCGTTGATCCTCACAAGCGAGCAGGGAAAGCCGCTGGCTGAAGCCAAGGGTGAGATCACGTATGCGGCCTCTTTTCTTGAATTCTATGCAGAAGAAGCCAAACGCATTCACGGCAGTATTGTTCCTGCCCCATCGGACGACCGCCAGATTGTCGTCTTGAAGCAGCCAGTGGGTGTTGTGGCATCCATCACGCCTTGGAATTTCCCAGCCGCGATGATCACACGGAAAGTCGGGCCTGCTCTTGCTGCTGGTTGCACTGTTGTCGCAAAGCCGGCAACGCAAACGCCTCTGTCAGCCTTCGCCATGGCGGAACTAGCGGAGCGGGCCGGAGTCCCCAAAGGGGTATTCTCGGTGCTTACGGGCAAGTCCGGAGAGATTGGCGGCGAGCTCACCGCAAACCCTAAGGTCAGAAAACTCACATTTACAGGCTCAACGGAAGTTGGCCGTTTATTGATGGAGCAGGGTGCATCGACGATTAAAAAAATGTCGATGGAACTCGGCGGCAACGCCCCCTTCATTGTATTTGATGACGCTGATGTCGATGCTGCTGTGGAAGGCGGGCTCGCGGCCAAATATCGCAATACAGGTCAGACCTGCATCTGCACAAACCGATTTCTGGTGCATGCGAGCGTCTACGATCAGTTTGTCGAGAAACTTGCTGCCAAAGCAGCGGAGTTGAAGGTGGGCAATGGCCTGGAGGAAGGCGTCGGCCAGGGACCGCTCATTGATATGGCAGGCGTGGAGAAGGTTGAAGAACATGTGTCCGATGCGGTCGAGAAGGGCGCGCGGCTGCTGACCGGTGGCAAACGTCATTCTCTGGGCGGGACTTTCTATGAGCCGACGGTTCTGGCGGATGTCACGACAGATATGAAAATCGCCAGTGAAGAGACATTTGGCCCTGTTGCGCCTGTCTTCCGCTTTGAAACGGAAGAAGAAGCCATCAAATTGGCAAATGACACACCTTTTGGTCTTGCGGCCTATTTCTATGCCCGCGATATTGGCCGCTGCTGGCGAGTCGCCGCCGCCCTCGAATACGGGCTGGTCGGCGTAAATGCAGGGATCATCTCCACAGAGGTGGCCCCGTTCGGCGGGTGGAAGGAATCTGGTGTCGGTCGCGAAGGCGGCCAGTGGGGCATCGAGGAATTCCTTGAGATCAAATATGTAGCGATGGCCGGTCTCTGATCTGCCTCGCAGAGAGGCGAGTGCGGGATGAGCGCAGACGACCAGAAGAAACGATCAGCGGAGCGCGCCCTCGATTTTATTGAGGACGGTATGAAGCTCGGCCTCGGTACGGGCTCTACAGCTGAGCATCTTGTACGGCTTCTGGGCGAAAAGGTTGCAAATGGGCTCCGCGTCGTCTGCGTGCCCACATCGGACCGCACCGCAGCGTTGGCTGAGGAACTGGGAATCCCCCTCACTACACTGTCTGATACTCCTCATCTCGATATCACCATTGATGGTGCTGACGAGTTTGATGCGCAGTTGCGGCTGGTGAAAGGCGGCGGTGGCGCCTTGTTGCGGGAGAAAATTGTCGCAACGGCGTCCGACCGCATGATTGTGATCACAGACGCCTCCAAACAGGTTGAGACGCTGGGCGCGTTTCCGTTCCCGATTGAGGTCATCCCATTTGGATGCCGAACGACGGAAGAGAAGATCAAGCGCGTCGCCGCGGACTTTGGATGCACCGGTGCCATTGAGCGTCGGGCCGATGAATATGGTGAGCCGTTTCTCACCGACAGCGAGAATTTTATCTATGACTGCAAATTTGGCGCGATTCCTGATCCCGATGGGCTCGAAAAGGCGCTGAATCTGATCCCGGGCGTTGTTGATAACGGATTTTTTATCGGGATTGCGAGCGTGGCTATTGTGGGAACTGAAGACGGCACACATCTGGTAGAGCCGAAATAGCGTTACCTCCGCGTCTGAACGATCCGGAAAAACAAACAAGAGCGTGAAGGGACTGCGCCATGTCTGAGACAAAATTTGACTATGATCTTTTCGTGATCGGCGCAGGCTCAGGCGGAGTCAGAGCAGCCCGCATGTCTGCATCACATGGCGCAAAGGTCGCAGTGGCAGAAGAATATCGCGTTGGCGGCACCTGCGTCATTCGCGGCTGCGTTCCCAAAAAGCTCTTTGTCTATGCAAGCCAGTTCCACGAAGAGTTTGAAGACGCGGCAGGTTTCGGCTGGACCGTGCCCAAGGCGACATTTGATTGGACGACGCTCCGCGACAACAAAGACAAAGAGATTGACCGGCTCAATCAGATTTACATCCGCAACCTCAACAATTCAGGCGTTGAAATCATCGACAGCCGAGCTGTCTTAAAAGACCCGCATACAGTTCATCTGGTTGGAGAAGACCGGGACGTGACCGCGGACAAGATCCTGATCGCCACGGGCGCCACCGCAAATGTGGACGAGAGCCTTAAGGGACGTGAGCACGCCATCACCTCCAATGAGGCTTTCCATTTGGATGAATTGCCCAAGAAGGTGATCGTTGCGGGCGGTGGGTATATCTCCGTTGAGTTCGCGGGGATTTTCAATGGTCTTGGCATTGAGACGACGCTGCTTTATCGCGGCGAGGAAATTCTGCGCGGCTTTGACGACGATTTACGTGCCACCCTTCATGAAGAGATGGAGAAAAAGGGCATTCGGGTGATCACCGATACCGTCTTCACCGAGATCGAGAAATCAGGCGATGGTTGTAAAGCGCACCTGAGCAATGGTGAGACCTTGGATACCGGTCTCGTCATGTTTGCGATTGGTCGTGACCCCAACACCAAGGGGTTGGGCCTCGAAGAGGTTGGCATTAAGACGGGCCGTAAAGGCGAGATCATTGTTGATAAATATTCTCAAACGAATGTCGAAAACATTTATGCCGTGGGCGACGTTACTGACCGCGCAAACCTGACTCCGATCGCGATCCGCGAAGGGGCGGCCTTTGCGGAAACGGTGTTCAACAATAACCCGCAAGCCGTGGATCACTCCATCATTCCGACAGCTGTATTCTCTCAGCCTGAGATCGGGACTGTGGGGCTCACAGAAGAACAGGCCCGTGCCGAATTCTCTGAGATTGATATCTACAAATCAAAGTTCAGAGCAATGAAGCACACCCTGTCGGGTCGCGACGAGCAGACCATGATGAAAATCATCGTTGACGCCGCGACAGACAAGGTTGTGGGCTGTCACATTATCGGCCCGCACTCAGGCGAAATGATCCAGGCCATTGGCATCGCCGTCACCATGGGCGCAACAAAAGCTCAGTTTGATATGACCGTCGCCGTCCACCCGACTGCCGCGGAAGAACTGGTCACCATGAAAGAAAAATGGGTCGCGCCGGAGCTGAAGGCAGCTGACTAATCTGTTTGCTGCAGCCCGCGCAGCACTTCTCTGAGCAGTCCTTTGGCGAACGCTTCATCGAGCGGTAGATGGCCGATCAGAACGCGATAGAAGAGCGGACCATAAATCATGTCGAGAGCGATTTCGATATCTGCATCCGCGCGAATGTCTCCGGCGGCAATCGCGCGGGTCAAAAGGTCATGCCCTTCGACGCGGCTTTTCAGGATCACCTGATTGCGGAAACCTTTGGCGATTTCACTATCCTGTTCCGCCGCCGCCAGCATGAGCCGAACCTGACCGCCACGTTTGGTCGCGAATTTATCCACCACTTTCAGAAGCTGTCGCTCCAGATCTGCTAGGGGGGACGCGGTTTCACGAACGTTCGTCGGCGCTGTGTCCGCTTCCATGAGGGTGGCCATGGCGACAGCCTGGGCATTCGGCCAGGATCGGTAAATCGTGGGCTTTCCCACTTTCGCGCGGGCCGCTACGGCTTCCATCGTTACCGCGGATATCCCGCCTTCTTCCAACAGGCCTGCTGCAGCATCGAGGATCGCTCGACGTGCGGCCTCGCTGCGAGGCCGCCCGCGTTTTGGTTTTTCGCTCTTGACTCTGTCAATCATTATGAAACACTACGTAACGTAATTAAATGGTTCCGGCAAGGAGAATGATCATGACCAATGTCGCCACCCACGGTCTGATGCCCTATATCGCGGTCCGAAACGGTGCAGCTGCGATTGACTTCTACACCCGAGCCTTTGGAGCGGTTGAAAAATATCGCCTCGAAGACCCGGCTGATGGACGGATTGGACATGCTGAACTGACACTAGGCGGTTCGACCCTAATGCTCTCGGATGAATACCCGGATTTTGGCGCCATATCGCCGGAAACTCTCGGCGGTTCGCCAGTGAAACTGCATATCTATGTAGACGATGTGGATGCGGTATTTGCGGGCGCGATTGAGGCGGGCGGTGTCGAACTCCGCTCGGTCAAAGACCAGTTTTTTGGGGATAGAAGCGGCATGTTGCAGGACCCTTTTGGCCACGCATGGTTCGTCGCAACCCAGACAGAAGACGTTTCACCAGCTGAAATGCAGAAGCGCTGGGCTGAGGGAATGGCTTGATAAGCATTTCACAGGCAGGTGAACGCGATTGAATTGCCCAAAGGAACTAACCATCTCAAGCACTTAGCCTTTTCATTGGAACTGATTGGGCCTATAACATCCCGCCTTCCGAGCACTGCCTTCAAAGCTCCGAGATTTAAGTGGAGTCGATGGATTGATGCGAAGGAAGGTTTGCGAATAAGTGCTTTATTACAAGAGGTTAGCCATGCCAGACGGCAGCGCATCGAAAAATTGGTCCCCTACAAGCTGGAGAGAGAAGCCAATTCTCCAGGTCCCGACCTATCCAGATGCGGCTATAGTGTCTGACGTAGAAGCGACCCTTGCGAAATCGCCGCCGCTCGTCTTTGCAGGAGAAGCCCGAAACCTGAAGAAGGATCTTGCGGAAGTCTGTGAAGGGCGTGCGTTCCTATTGCAGGGCGGCGACTGCGCTGAAAGCTTCGCTGAATTCCACCCCGACAATATTCGTGACACTTTCCGCGTGCTTTTGCAGATGGCGGTGGTGCTCACCTATGCAGCGGCCGTACCGGTTGTGAAAGTCGGACGTATTGCCGGTCAGTTTGCCAAGCCCCGCTCGTCGGATAGTGAAACGATCGGTGATGTGACGCTGCCAAGCTACCGCGGTGACATCATCAACGGCATCGAGTTCACAGAAGAAGCACGCATTCCTGATCCGCGCCGTCAGCTGCAGGCCTACAGCCAGTCAGCAGCGTCTCTCAATCTCATTCGGGCTTTCGCCACCGGCGGCTACGCTGACCTCGACTATGTGCATCGCTGGACACTCGGCTTCGTTGGCGAGGGTGAAGGCAAAAAGCGGTATGAGGATGTCGCTCAGCGCATCACCGAAGCGCTCGACTTCATGCGGGCCTGCGGCA
This sequence comes from uncultured Parvibaculaceae bacterium, assembly GCA_965283695.1. Classification (GTDB taxonomy): domain Bacteria; phylum Pseudomonadota; class Alphaproteobacteria; order Parvibaculales; family Parvibaculaceae; genus Mf105b01. The sequence continues at coordinate 452,875 of CBDIPP010000002.1, forward strand.
TTGATGCGAATACAGTGCCTCAGCTGCAGACAACGTCGTTCTACACGAGCCACGAAGCTTTGCTATTGGGCTTTGAGCAGGCGATGACACGCGTCGATTCAACCTCAGGCGACTGGTACGACACGTCGGCACACATGCTTTGGATTGGCGACCGGACCCGCCAGGCAGACCATGCCCATGTGGAATTCTGCCGGGGTGTCAAAAACCCGATCGGTATGAAGTGTGGACCGTCAATGGAGCCGGATGATCTGCTCCGTCTGATCGATGCGCTGAACCCAGACAATGAAGCTGGACGACTAACGCTTATCTGCCGCTTCGGCGCGGAGAATGTTGAAAAGCACCTCCCAACGCTCATTCAGGCGGTTGAGAAAGAGGGCCGCAAAATTGTCTGGTCCTGTGACCCGATGCACGGCAACACGATCAAAGCCTCAACAGGCTACAAGACCCGTCCTGTCGACCGGGTGCTCGCGGAGGTGCAGCAATTCATGAGTGTGCACCGCGATCTCGGAACCCATGCGGGTGGCGTCCATTTCGAGATGACTGGTCAGAACGTGACCGAATGTCTGGGCGGGGCGCAGGCCATTGGCGAAGAAGATCTGTCAGATCGCTATCACACCCATTGTGATCCGCGCCTCAACGCCAGTCAGTCACTTGAGCTCGCCTTCCTCATTTCTGAAGGTCTCAAAAAAGAACGTGACAGCCGTACGCCGGAAAACAAGGTCGTTTCTATCTGACGGCAAGAGAGTGATTTAGAAAAGGCGGGCCCAGTCTAGACTGGCCCGCCTTTTTTGTTAGCTCACTTTGACAAGCCGCCGTCCGAAGTTTTCGCCTTCAAAGAGGCCCGCAAAAGCAGCTGGCGCAGTTTCAAGCCCTTCACTTATGTCTTCGGTGTAGATCAGTTTCCCCTGCATGATCCATCCGCCCATTTCAGCCTGGGCGTCGCGGAACTGTTTGAAATAGTCAAACACAACAAGACCTTCCATCCGCAACCGGTGGGTGATGAAGCGCAGCGTATTGCGGATACCACGCGGCTCGGCCTTGTTATATTCCGATACCGCACCGGAAATGATAATGCGCGCGCGTTCATTGGTATTGGCGATGGCTGCGTCCAGCATTTCACCGCCGACATTGTCGAAATAAATGTCGACACCGTCAGGGCAGGCGCCTTTGATGGCATCTTCCAGGTTGGCGACTTCCTTGTAATTGATGCAGGCATCAAAGCCGAGTTCACCGGTAACGTAGGCGCACTTTTCTTTAGAGCCAGCGATGCCAACGGTGCGGCACCCTTTCATTTTTGCGATCTGACCAGCAGTGGCGCCGACGGGCCCCGCTGCTGAAGAAATCAGAACCGTTTCGCCTTCTTTGGGCTGCCCAAGATCCTGAAGGCCGAAATAGGAAGTCAGCCCTGGAATGCCGAGCACACCGATAGCGGCTGTGACCCGCAGCGGTCCCTGGAACATAGATGCATCCAGTTTCGCGAGGCCCCGACCGTTCGATAGCGCGTGGGATTGCCAGCCAAAGCCACCAGTAACCAGGTCTCCAACGGCGAACTTCTCATTGTTGGACTGGACGACTTCGCCAACCATGGCACCTTCGATGACCTCACCGACTTGCAGAGCTGCAGCATAGCTGTCAGCTGACAAGCGCGACCGCATGCCGGGATCAATGGAGATGTACTTCGCCTGTATCAGAAGCTCATGCTCGCCAGGATCAGCCAGCTCGACTTCCTCCAACCGAAAGTTTTTAGGAGCGGGCTTCCCCTCAGGTCGAGATGCAAGCACCCAGCGTTGGTTCGTCGTCGGCACAGTCTGTATCCTCCAAAAGACAACCCGGCAGCAGATGCCGCCGGGCCGTGAATTTTAGCAATGGGGATGGCGAAAAGCCACCCGGCTTAGGCAGATGGATCGTCGCTGATCTTCACCAGCATCTTGCCGAAATTGGCACCGGAGAAAAGGTTGAGGAATGCCTTTGGCGCATTCTCAATGCCTTCTTCGACCGTTTGCTCGGTCTTCATTTTTCCGCTGCCAATGAGCTTCGCCATCTCTGCATAGAAGTCTGGAATGATGTCGAGATGGTTTGACACAATGAAGCCTTCCAGCTTCAGGCTTTTGCCGACAATCTGAATGAGGTTGTTCGGGCCGGGACGCGGCTCTTTGTCATTATACTGCTCAATCATGCCGCAAAGTGCTGCACGCCCGTGAGGATTCATATAGTTGATTGCCGCCTGAAGATGCGCGCCACCCACATTCTCGAAGTAGACATCAATGCCCTTCGGGAACGCATCGCGCACGGCAGCATCCAGATCGCCACAGGTCTTGTAGTTGATCGCTTTGTCGATGCCTGCGACTTCTTCCAGCCATTTGCACTTGTCGTCTGAACCGGCAGAGCCCACCACATAACAGCCATGCGCCTTAGCAAGCTGACAGACCACAGCCCCGACGGCGCCAGATGCTGCTGAAACGAAGACATTTTCGCCATCTTTTAGGCCAGCCACTTTGAAGAGGCCTGCATAGGCAGTCATGCCAGGCATGCCGAGCGTGCCGAGGTTCGCTTCAATCGGCCCCATAGCTGGGTCAATCTTGTTCACCATGGCGCCGTCGGTCACATAAAGCTCGCGCCAGCCGTTCATGGAATTCACATAGTCGCCAACGGCGAAGTTCTCATTGTTGGACTCGATCACTTTACCGATGCAGCCACCATCCATGGTTTCGCCAATCTGGAACGGAGGCACATAGCTTTCTCGGTCCATCATGCGACCGCGCATATAGGGGTCGACGGACATCCAGAGGTTCTGGACGAGGAACTCACCAGCTCCGGGGGTGGCAACAGCGACTTCAGCGATCTGGAAGTCACTGTCTTTTGGCTCTCCGTCGGGCCGTGCCGCCAACTGCACTTCTTTACTGATCATGTTTGACATATCTGTCTCCTGTTTAAGTGGTGATTGATTGGTTTAGTTTCTTGGATCTGTGTCCCAGGGAATGACGTCTGCGGTCTCGACCATCCACATGAGGATTTGGTCTTTCATTTCCCTGATCTTTGGTTGGTGCGCCGGGTCATTGATGAGGTTGCGCTCCTCTAGGGGGTCGTTCGCCCGGTCGTAGAACTCATCACTCTCATACAATCGATAAATATAGGTCCAGTCCTGGCTGCGGACGGAAATGGCTTTACCGGCAAAGGTCGGGTCTTCCTGTTGCAGGCCGGCCTTTAGGTCATAAGGAAAGTCGGCCTGTTCAACGAGATCGGCTTCATCTCTCGTGTATCCACCCTCGGAAAAGGCGAGCTCACGGTGGGGCGTCTTGGGATCTGCAAGAACCGGCTTAAGGCTTCTCCCAAAATGCGTGTGGTTTGCCTCAATCCCTGCATAGTCGAGCAGGGTGGGGAGAAGGTCGACCATCTCCACCATGGTTTCTGCCGTGCCACCTTGCGTGACGCCGGGCCCCGCAATGATGAGCGGATTACGCACCAGGCAGTCGTCCAGCCCACTCGTCCACTTTTCCACCTGATCAAAGTCGCCTGCATACTCTCCATGGTCAGTGAAGAAGAGCGTCATCGTGTCATCGGCCTGACCACTGGTGTTAAGCGCATCCATCAGCCGACCAAATTGTGCGTCAATGCGCGAAACCATCCCGTAATAGGTGGCGACAATCTCTTTCCATTCATCATCGCTAAGGCGGTCACGACCGTGTCTCTCTTTAAGCTTCTGCATGAACCGGGGTTTTGTCGAGAGGTCTGCCTGCGCACGCCGAGGCATTTCTGCACGATCATGAAGGCTGAAAAACGGTTCTTCCACTTCAAAAGGCAGGTGTGGAAAGATTTGCGCGATGAAGAGAACCCATGGGGCCTCAGGCGCCTCCTCTAGCCATTGAATCGCGGTCTGAAGATTGGCTTCATCGAGATCAAGGAACGGGCCCTCACCGGAACCATCTTTGCCTTTACGCTCACCGTGATAGAAAGCGCGCGCGAGCGCATCCTCGCGCGGTGTTTTGTCGAATTCGAAAAACATGGTGGGGTAGGTGGTGAACCCGTGAAAATCTGTGCTCTCCTCCAGCACACCTGGCGCAAATGTATCGCCGCGCGCACCTGCCCAGGCGACATTGTACCCGCCCTCTTTCAGTAGCTTCAGAAGATTGGGCTCCCAGGGTTTAATGAGGTGGGTGAGTGTCCGATGCCCCCGCACATGTGGGTACCAGCCGGTGAACATGGAGACCCGGCTTGGGCTGCAGACGGAGTTTTGGCAAAACGCATTGGTGAACCGCGTGCCCTGTGATGCGAATGCGTCGAGGTTTGGCGTTTGCACAACCGGGTTGCCAAACGCGCCGACACAATCGGCGCGCAACTGGTCCGGCATGAAAATCAGGAAATTGGGTCGGTCGCTCATGTGAGCCGTCTCAGACGACTTTGACCATGCGTTTACCGCGGTTCTCACCAGCAAGCAATCCGATCAGCGCAGCGGGCGTATTCTCAAGCCCGTCAATAATGTCTTCCTGCACTTTGATTTTGCCCTCTGCGACCCAGCCTTCCAGGTCTTTGAGCGCTTTTTCCCGTTCGTTGGGGAAGTCCGACATGATGAAGCCACGCAGGTTGAGGCGTTTGGTAACGATGAGGCCCGGCACGCCGCGAGGACCTGCAGAGGGTGGGGCACCATCATATTGAGAGACGGCACCGCAACAGGCGATGCGGCCAAAATTGTTCATGCGGAAGAGTGCTGCTTCCAGAATGTCGCCGCCAACATTGTCGAAATAAACGTCTATGCCTTGCGGCGCGACGGCTTTCAGAGCTTTGAAGACCGGTTCTGTCTTATAATTTACCGTGGCATCGAACCCGAGCTCATCTTTCAGCCATTGGCATTTCTCGTCCGTACCTGCGATGCCGATCACTGTACAATCAGGGACAGCAGCCTTGGCGATCTGACCGACCAGCGTCCCCACAGAGCCAGCGGCGGCAGAAACCAGAATGGTTTCACCTGCTTTTGGCGTCGCACAGTTCAAGAGACCGAAATAGGCGGTGAGACCTGCAACGCCGTAGACACTCAAGAGATGGGTCTTTGGCTCCATGGAAGGCACCTTCTGCGCGGCCTTTGCGGGAACCACTGCATAATCCTGCCAGCCTGTGTCGGCGAAGACGAGGTCACCAGCCGAGAAGTCGGATGACTTGCTCTCAATCACCTCTGCAATGGCACCGCCAGCCATCACCTGGCCGGATTCCACCGCGTCGCGATAGGTTGCGCCCTGCATCCAGGCGCGGTTGGCGGCATCAAGGGAGATGTAGTGGGTGCGAAGGAGAAGCGTGCCGTCTTCAGAGAGGCTCTGAATGGCTGCCTCAGCCATCTTAAAGTGCTCAGATCCAAGCTTGCCCTTTGGTGTTTCCACCAGCAGGATCAGGCGATTTGTCGCTTCAGCCATCCTATTTCTCCCCATTTTTAATGTTTGTTGCTGCCAGCATATAGACAGGGAGAGAGCGATGCACCACCTGTAAAACCCCATATTCGTTAGGTAAATTGTGGTCCCTATTGTTCATGTACGAACAGCAAGCTAGAAACACGTCTCCAATCTGACAGAGAGTTGAGTCTGAAGCCTTTCCATGACCGATCAGTTGAAAATAGCCCTCGCCCAGTTGAACCCAACCGTGGGCGATATTGCAGGCAATATGGCCAAAGCCCGGGCCGCGCGTGCTGACGCCGCGGCAGAAGGCGCAGATCTGGTCATGTTCCCAGAGCTTTTTCTGATCGGCTATCCGCCTGAAGATCTGGTGTTGAAGCCTTCATTCCAGCTGGCAGTGGATGAAGCACTCGCGGAGTTCGCAAAAGACACGGCTGATGGCGGCCCAGGATATCTCATTGGTGCGCCCTCTCGCGAGGAGACAGGGCTTCACAATTCCATGGTTCTGATCGACGGCGGTGAGATCGTTGGGAAGCGCCATAAGGTTCATTTGCCAAACTATGGCGTGTTTGATGAGCCCCGTGTCTTCGCCGCGGGCAGCATGTCCGGGCCATTGCCTTTCAGAGGCGTGCGCTTAGGAGTGCCGGTCTGCGAAGACATCTGGTTTGAAGATGTGACCGAATGTCTGGAAGAAACCGGCGCAGAGATGCTTCTTGTTCCAAATGGCTCGCCCTTTGATACAGAGAAGCATGACGCCCGCATGCAACACTGCATAGCGCGGATCAATGAAACAGGGCTGCCGCTCGTTTATCTCAATCAGATTGGCGGACAGGACGAACTGGTGTTTGATGGCGCATCCTTTGTCCTGAACAGCGACCTGTCTTTGGCATCGCAAATGCCTGCCTGGAAAGAAAGCGTCCTGGTTACCGCCTGGACCCGCGAAGGGTCCGGCTGGGTCTGCGGTGTGGGAGACTCGGCGCAAATCCCTGATGGGGATGAAGCCATCTACAATGCTTGTGTATTGGGCCTCCGCGACTATGTCACCAAGAACCGGTTTCCGGGCGTGGTGCTGGGTCTGTCCGGTGGGGTCGACTCCGCCATCTGCGCGGCGATGGCGGTGGATGCGCTCGGCGCGGACAAAGTGCATTGCGTTATGTTGCCCTACAAATACACTGCGGACGAAAGCGTCAGCGATGCGGAGCAATGTGCGGCGGCGCTCGGTGTGCGCTATGACAGCGTGCCGATTGAAGGACCTGTGAAGGGCTTCCTCGAAGCACTTGATCCTATGTTCGCTGATACGCAACCTGATACGACAGAAGAAAATCTTCAGTCGCGAACCCGTGGCACCATCCTCATGGCACTGTCCAACAAGTTTGGCAGCATGGTCGTGACAACCGGCAACAAGTCGGAAGTATCCGTCGGCTACGCCACGCTCTACGGCGACATGAATGGTGGGTATAACCCGATCAAGGATCTCTACAAGCTTCAGGTGTTCGCGCTCTGTCGCTGGCGGAATGCATACAAGCCGTCGATCGGCCTCGGGCCGGAGGGGGAAGTGATCCCTGTTAATATCATCACCAAGCCCCCGTCAGCAGAGCTTCGCGAGGATCAGAAGGACGAAGACTCGTTACCGCCTTACGAGGTGCTTGATGACATTCTCGAATGTCTGGTCGAGAAAGAAATGCCGTTCGCGGAGATCGTTGAACGGGGTCATGATCGCGAGCTCGTAAAGCGCATCGAGCATCTGCTCTACATTGCCGAGTACAAGCGCCGACAGGCTGCACCCGGCGTGAAGATCACGTCCCGTAATTTCGGGCGGGACCGCCGCTATCCCATCACCAACGGTTATCGCGACGCGCGGTAAGGAACATCATGACTGCTTGTCTTAGATTTGCGCCGAGTCCTACCGGCACCATTCATGTCGGCAATGTCCGCACGGCCCTGTTTAACTGGCTGCTTGCAAAGAAGGAAGGCGGCACCTTCATTCTGCGCCTGGATGATACGGATACAGAACGCTCCACACAGGAATATGCCGACAAGATCGTTGCGGATATGGCCTGGCTCGGCCTTACACACGACAAAACATTCCGCCAGTCAGACCGGTTTGATCGCTATGCGGAGACGGTTGAAAAGCTGAAAGCCGAGGGACGCCTCTATCCCTGCTATGAAACCCCGGATGAACTTGATCGCAAACGCAAACGCCAGTTGGGCCGAAAACTTCCGCCAGTCTATGACCGCGCAGCGCTCAATCTCACAGACGAAGAGAAAGCGGCTTTCGAAGCAGATGGGCGTCAGCCCCATTGGCGCTTCAAGCTCGACCCGGAAGTGGTTGAATTCGATGACCTCTTCCTGGGGCCGGTCAAGGTCGACACGAAGAGCCTGTCTGACCCGATCCTCATTCGCGGTGACGGGTCTTACCTTTATACGCTGCCAAGCGTGGTGGACGACATCGATATGGAAATCACCCATATTGTGCGTGGTGAAGACCATGTCACCAACACAGGCGCTCAGGTTCAGGTTTTTCGCGCACTCGGTGTCGAGCCACCGCGTTTTGGGCATCATTCGCTCCTGCTCAACGAAGAAGGCCAGCCGCTCTCCAAGCGATTGCGTGGTGAATATTCAATCGAGGCGCTGCGAGAGGCCGGTTTCGAACCCATGGCGGTGACCTCTTTCCTGGCGAAGCTCGGAACTTCCGATGCTGCGGTCGCCCGGTCAGACTTGAGCGTGCTGGCAGAAGAATTTTCCCCAAGTGATGTAGGCCGCTCGGGCCATCGTTTCGATATGAAGGAACTGGAACGGGTGAACGCAGCGCTGATGCACATGACATCCTTCGCGGACGTCGCTGATCGGTTGGCTGAACGGGGCATTGACGGTGGGGCTGAGTTTTGGGAAGCCGTGCGGCCCAATCTCACATTATTTGATGGGGTGGCTGAATGGTGGCACGTCGCTCACGGTCCGGTGGAACCCGTCATCGAAGCCGACGATGCTGACTTCATCACCGCAGCTGCAGCAGCTCTGCCCGCTGAGCCCTGGGATGAAACCACCTGGAAGGCCTGGACGACCGCTCTCAAGGAAGAGACTGGGCGCAAAGGCAAGGGGCTTTTCATGCCACTGCGCCTGGCGCTTACCGGCCTTCGCCATGGACCTGAGCTCGCAAACCTGCTACCTCTTCTCGGGCGCGAGCGGGCTTTGGCTCGTTTGGGCGGACAAAAGGCTTGAATTTAGGCATTTACGGCGAGACCGATCCGATGAACATCATCAACGCGATCATTATTAAGGGTCTGATTATCAGCGGCTAATAGCATTGGCCGCCGCCGTTCGAGCACGTTTTCTTCAGAAATCCAGACGTAAAGAACCGGCCGGTGGCGACACAGGGAACACGGTTGGGCGGACATGTGTCCGTTGAGCATTTTCAGCAAAAGTGTGTAGCGGTTTTGCGGTTCGAAAATGCGATCAACAAATGGACAAGTAAAATGAGCAAAGAACGGCTTTACCTCTTCGACACGACATTGCGCGATGGCGCGCAGACGCAGGGCGTCGATTTCTCTGTCGAGGACAAAAAGCTCATTGCGAGCCTCCTGGACAAGCTCGGGCTCGACTATGTCGAAGGCGGCTATCCCGGGGCTAACCCCACGGATACGGATTTCTTTTCCGCCGATCCAGGGCTGAAGCACGCGACCTTTACCGCGTTTGGCATGACCAAGCGGGCAGGGAGGTCTGCGGATAATGACCCGGGCCTTGCTGCCATTCTCGACAGCTCAGCCTCGGCGGTATGCCTTGTCGCCAAAAGCTGGGATTTCCATGTAGATGTGGCGCTTGGCATCACCAATGCCGAGAACCTGGAGACCATCACCGACAGCGTTCGTGCGATCATCGCACGGGGCCGCGAGGCCATGATCGACTGCGAGCATTTCTTCGATGGCTATAAAGCCAATCCGGATTATGCACGGGCCTGCGTAAAGGCTGCGCTCGATGAGGGTGCGCGTTGGGCAATCCTCTGTGACACGAATGGCGGCACGCTGCCCCACGAGGTGGAACAGATCGTCACGGATCTCACGAAGGACTTCCCTGGAGACCGGCTTGGCATTCATTGTCACAATGACACAGAGAACGCTGTGGCAAACACACTTGCTGCAGTGCGTGCCGGCGTACGTCAGGTGCAGGGTACCTTGAATGGATTGGGCGAGCGCTGCGGCAACGCCAATATGGTCTCGCTCATCCCAACATTCGTTTTGAAGCCGGAATATGCGGATCGCTTTGAGATCGGCGTCACGGAAGAGCAGCTCAAAGACATCACCCATGTTTCACGCACACTGGATGAATTGCTGAACCGCGCACCGGATCGATACGCGCCCTATGTTGGCGAGAGCGCTTTTGCATCAAAGGCAGGCATCCATGTCTCGGCGATCATGAAAAACCCTGCGACTTACGAACATGTGGAGCCCGAAAGTGTTGGCAATAAACGTCACATCTCTGTCTCTGATCAGTCTGGCCGGTCGAACGTTCTGGCTCAGCTTGAGGCTGCAGGCATTGACGTGGACAGCAAAGACTCACGTATCAACCGTCTGCTTGATGAAGTAAAAGAGCGGGAATATCTCGGCTACTCCTATGACGGCGCTGAGGCATCCTTTGAGCTTCTTGCGCGTCGCATGCTGGGACAGGTCCCGGAATACTTCACGGTCAACTCATTCCGCGTGCTTATCGAGCGCCGCTACAACGCGGTGGGCGAGTTGGTCACCGTTTCCGAAGCAACGGCGAAGGTCGTGGTGGATGGGGAGCAGTTTATCTCCGTGGGCGAAGGGAATGGCCCTATCAACGCTCTCGATGAAGCGTTGCGCAAAGACCTCGGAAAATATCAGTCCTATATCGATGAAATTCGCCTCGTGGACTTCAAGGTGCGTATCCTCACTGGTGGCACAGAAGCGGTCACCCGCGTGCTGATCGAAAGTGCAGATGCCGACGGCACTCGCTGGTTCACAGTTGGCGTTTCCCCGAACATTGTAGATGCGTCCTTCCAGGCCCTGACGGACAGCATCACCTACAAACTGTTGCGCGATGGTGCGCCTGCGCCGCTCACGTCCGACAGTCAGGCGACGCTCAAACAACCTGGACGCTAATCCGGTTACGGTTTGGCAGACAGGCTGACGATGAAGTGTCGGATGGAGGCTTCCAGTTCGCTTTGAGGCACCCGTCGGCTGCTATGGAGTGCGACCAACGCAGCCTCTGCCAGGACGGCATTGAGAAAGCGCGCAGCAAGCTCAATTGAGGGCACGTCGATCTCACCGGCTTCTTGTGCCGCTTTGACGCCGGCTGTCATGAGGCCGAGACTTGTTTCTGCCTCCAGGTTTCGTGCCCGTTCCCAGCCGAGGACCTGCGGCGCCTGATCAATCAGGATCGCGGCGATTTGGGGTTTGCGAACTTCCTTCAGCCAGGAAAGGCAGGCATTGATGAGGCTCTCCAGAGGCGAGTCTGACTTCTTGGCGGCGCGGCCAGATCGCAGGATGGCCCCATCAGATGTGGCGACGAACACGGCTTCGAACACATCCCGTTTCGTGCGGAAATGATAATACATCGCGCCCCGGCTTACCCCGGCGGCGGCCAGGATATCGTCGGTGGATGTTCCCTCAAACCCTTGGGTCACAAAGAGTTTTTCGGCTGAGCTGATAAGGGACGCGCGTGTCGCGGTACGTCGTTCTGATTGAGTCGCCATAAAACCACTTTACACCAATCTTTGGTGGAGGTAAAACCGACAGACAGTCGGTATTAATCTTATAGGAGAGAATTGATGAGCAATTACCCTGAAAACTTCGACCATATGCTGGCGGCCTGGAACGAACACGATCTGTCTAAAGTTCGTGGGCATCTTGAAAAGGCTGTGGCAGAGGATGTGCATTTCCTTGACCCCACGAAAGACGTCACAGGTATCGATGCGTTCGTTGAGATGGTTCACGAGTTTCGTCAGAAACTTGTGCCCAAAGCAATTAACTCACGAAGCAGTGGCATCGACTCACACAACGGCTTGTATCGCTACAATTGGGCTATACATAGTGAGGGCGAACTGGCACTAACCGGGTTCGATATGGTGGTGATGAACGATGCCGGAATGATTTCCAAGGTCTATGGTTTCTTCGGACCTTTGCCTGATCTTGAGGCCTGATCTCTAGCCCGGCGCTAACACACGGAAGCTCGCATTGGTGGGCTTCCGACAATGGTGGGCTTGGATGAGTGCGAATTCTGAACAAGAGGCACGTCGGCAGGCCATGCTCGGCGGCATTGGTGCCGCATCAGGATATGCGTTCTGGGGCCTCACCGTCATCTTCTACAAGCAGCTGACCCATGTGCCTCCCTATGAGGTGCTGGCGCACCGGACGCTCTGGAGTGTGCTCCTGACCGTGGGGCTGATATTCCTGTTCAAACGCCGGGCTGCCTTTTTTGCAGCGCTCACGAACAAGCGGCTTCTTCTCACTCTGACCGCGACAAGCTTGATCATCGGCACCAACTGGTTCGTCTTCATCTATTCGATCAATGAAGAGCGGGTGCTGGAAACGAGCCTTGGCTATTACATCAATCCGCTCATCAGCGTGTTGATCGGTGTGGCTTTTTTGTCGGAAAAACTGACACGGCCACAGATCACCGCAGTCGTGCTGGCGGCCATTGGCGTCATCATTATGACCATTGATTTTGGCGAAGTCCCTTGGATATCGCTCTTCCTTGCCGTGACCTTTGCGATCTACGGCTATCTGCGCAAAATCACGAAGGTTGACCCCCTTGAAGGGCTCGCCATTGAGGTGATCATCCTATTGCCCTTTGCCATAGCTTATCTGGCCTTCACGGAAAGCAGCGAGGGAACGGCCCTGATGCATGAAGGGTCTTGGACTGTCTTCCTGCTGATGTTGGCGGGTCCCATGACGGTCATCCCGCTCTTCCTGTTCAACTATGGGGCGCAGCGCATTCGCCTTGCCACTCTTGGCCTGATGCAATATCTCGCACCTACTGTCCAACTGGTGATCGCCGTTTGGATGTATGGCGAAGCGCTGACGGATACCCATTTGGTGACCTTCGGCCTCATTTGGGCAGGCCTCGCGCTCTTTAGCTGGGATACCTGGCGGCGCGAGCGGGAGCTCCGGCGGGTCGCGCGGTCAGCGTAGTGTCCCCAAGCACGAATCATTGATCTGTCTGCCTGACGGGCTTAGCCTTCCTTAAGGCTTGGCCCGAGCCTCCCCCCTCCATTGGGGAAGCATCTGACATGTGGGGTTCTTAACTCATCGAACCATCTGTTCGAGCAGGCACATAAGGAGGGATTGTGACGACCGCTCGCAATGGAGGTTCTCAAATGAGACTATCTGCACCCATCTACCGACTAAAACGTCAGGCAAAACTCCTGTCGCGCAAATCCGGCGTAACCCTGAACGAAGCGCTCAACTCCGTTGCGAAAGAAGAAGGCTTTGACAGCTGGAGCCTGTTGGCGAGCCAGTATGCCGCCGAGCGTCCTGCATCTCGTATCCTGTCAGAGTTGCAACCAGGTGATTTGGTGCTTCTTGGTGCCCGGCCGGAGCATGGCAAGACCTTGATGGCGCTCGAAATCATTGCCGAAGCTATAAAGGGGGGCGCTGAGGGCGCTTTCTTTTCCCTGGACTACAACGAAGCAGACGTGGCGCATCGCCTGCAATCCGTTGGCAGCGACCCGCAAAAGCTGGGTGCGACCTTGCTCGTCGATACGTCTGATGAGATTGACGCCCGGCACATCATTGAACAGTTGAAAGAGAAGCCGCGTGGCACGGTGATTGCTATCGACTATCTGCAGATCCTGGATCAAAGACGCAGCAGTCCCGAGATCAATCAGCAGATTGAGGCTCTAAGAAAATGGGCGAATGAGGCCGGTCACATCATCATTCTAATCTCTCAGATTGACCGGAAATATGAGCTGGCGGCTGATGATCTACCCACATTGGCAGATGTCCGCACACCCAATCCGCTAGACCTGTCACTTTTCACCAAGTCTTGCTTCATGAGCGAGGGCGAAGTGAAACTTGAGGCTGTCGCCTGACCGTATAAAACTGGAGCCGGGACAGGTGTTCCGGTTCCGCCACCTCCGCGTATTCTCGCTACAGCGCCGCCTCAATCCGGGGAAGTACGTCTTCCACCCGATCTACAACCGCATATTGCGCGCGGATTGACGACTGAACGAAACCTTGATCCATCATGTGGTCGAACAGGCCGATCAGCGGGTCCCAGAAACCGTCGAGATTGAGAAAGAGGATGGGACGGTTGTGACGCCCGAGCTGGGCCCATGTGAGCATCTCGATCACTTCTTCCAAAGTGCCAATGCCGCCAGGCAGGGCGAGAAAGGCGTCGGCGCGATCAAACATCTTCTGTTTGCGCTCATGCATGGAGCCAACCACCAGAAGTTCACTCACCTCGTTATAAGCGATCTCCTTGGTCTGCAGAAAATCGGGAATAATGCCCGTGACGTGGCCACCTTCAGCCATGACGGTTCGGGCACAAATGCCCATAAGGCCGATACCGCCGCCGCCATAAACCAGCCCCACATCGCTTTGAGCAAAAGTGCGGCCCAGGCTTTCCGCCATTTCTGAGAACGCGGGTGCGTCTCCTTTGCTGGACCCACAATAGACACAGACATTTAGGCGGGGCATGCGGTCTCCTGCTTTTTTCGGTCCGATGGGCTTCAAATTGGTGCCGTATTTGCACTCTAACGTCATGAACAATGTGTACTGTGACCTGCGTCCCAGTGCGGAACAGGTATTAACCATGCGCGCGGCCGATGGAAGCATTTTTCGTCAGGCCAGGTAGCATGGGCCGGTAGAATAGCCCGGCAGAATAACCAAGACGGAAGAAACCGAAAGAGGGGTCTGTGCCAATGTCATCGCAAAACCTAGCTATTGGCGGTGCGGCAGCCGCTGCAGTCATTGCCATCATCATCGCTTTGTTCCTGTTTATGGGCGGGGATGAAGATACCGAAACGGTTGCCACGACCCCGGTCGCTCAGTCTCAGCAGACCCAGCCGACAGAAGAGGTCGCTGAGAAGACTGTGCCGACCTTCGACATTGTCCGTGTTGAACGAGACGGCATGGCCGTGATCGCAGGCCGCTCAGAACCGCGGGCCACGATAACACTCAAAAGAAACGGAACTGCCATCGCGACGACGGACGCAGACGGTCGCGGCGAGTGGGTGATTGTTCTGGACACACCGCTGGCGCCCGGCGACGTAGAGCTCAGCCTGACCGCCCGCAATCCGGACGGCAGCGAGATCGACTCCATCCAGTCTGTATCCGTCTCTGTTCCTGAACAGGAAGGTGGACAGGCATTGGTTGTGTTGGCGGAGCCCGGCAAAGCGAGCCGCGTATTGCAAGGCCCAGGTGTTCCATCAGACGCGGGAAATCTTGTTCTCGAGGCAGTCGACTATGACGAGAATGGCAACGTCATCGTTTCCGGTATCACGGAACCAAACAGCACAGTTCGGATTTACCTGAACGACAAACCAATCGGTGACGCTATGGCCGATGCGGAAGGTCGCTGGGAGCTTCGCCCGAATGGTGCCGTTGCGCCCGGCACCTACACCATGCGCATCGACCAGCTGGATGCCAATGGTCAGGTCTCAGCCCGCGTTGAAGTACCGTTCGAGCGCGGCGTGGCGGAGGATGTCCGCCGCCAGATCGCAGAGGGTAAAGTGGTCATCCAGCCTGGCAACAATCTCTGGAACATTGCTCGCCAGCTTTATGGCAGCGGCTATCGCTATACGACAATCTATCAGGCGAATCGAGACCAGATCCGTGATCCAAACCTGATCTATCCAGGGCAGGTTCTCTCCACGCCTGCGCAATAGGGCTGTCCTGAACACCTTTGGGCGCGACGGAAATGCCCCCCCTTGGCACGAGGAGGCATAGGCCCTAAATAAAGAGAATGCTTGTTTCCCACCCCGGTCTTTCAGGCCGGGGTGTTTTCTTCTGCATTCTGCGAAAATCCGAAGAGATTTGAGTGAACAAGCACCAGAGGAGGGCGCATGACGCCACGCATCGGGGCAATGAGCGAGCCGGTTGATCTCTCTTTGCCACCACAAACAACCAGTACCTATCGCTCTGTGCTGCCGCTTCTGTGGCCGGAAGGCAGGGTTGATCTGCGCACGCGGGTGGTGCTGGCCTTCATCGCCATGTTCGTGGCGAAGGCATTTACTGTCTATGCACCCTTTTTTTATCGCGATGCGGTCGATGCACTGACCGCAGATGAGACAAATACCACTGCGATGGTTGCGGTCCCGGTGGCTATGGTTGTGGCGTATGGTGTGGCCCGCATCATGATGATCGCTATGGCTCAGTTGCGTGATGGACTGTTTGCCCGTGTCGGGCAGAACGCGGTGCGGACATTGGCCCTGCGTACCTTCAAACACATTCATGCTTTGTCGCTCCGGTTTCATCTGGAACGCCGGACAGGTGGCTTAAGCCGCATTATCGAACGCGGCACCAAAGCGATCGAGTTTCTGTTGCGGTTTTCCCTGTTCAGCATCTTCCCGACCATCATCGAGCTGTTGCTCGTGGCCGGGATTCTCTGGTGGAATTTCGATTGGCGCTACGCAGCAGTAACCGGCGGAGTGATTTCGCTCTATATCGCGTTTACCTACTGGGCGACCGAGTGGCGGACAGCTATTCGCCGCGAAATGAACGACCGGGATACAGAAGCCAACACGAAGGCCATCGACAGCCTGCTCAACTATGAGACCGTCAAATATTTCGGCAATGAGCGTCACGAAAGCAGCCGATATGACAAAGCAATCGAGGGATATGAACACGCGGCCATTCGCACCTCCACGTCGCTGTCCGTTCTGAATACGGGGCAGACGCTCATTTTCACCTTCGGCCTGATCGCGCTCATGCTGATGGCTGCCTACGGTGTGGCCGCTGGCGATCTCACCGTCGGTGAATTTGTCATGGTGAACGCCTTTATGATCCAGCTGTCGGCACCGCTCAATTTGCTGGGATCGGTCTACAGAGAGATACGGCAGGCGCTGGTCGACATGGAAACCATGTTCGGACTGATCGCTGTACCACCCGAAATCGTCGATCAGCCTGGTGCTGCGGCGCTTGCGGTCTCGGGTGGCGCAATCCGTTTTGATGATGTCTCTTTTTCCTATGATCCTGATCGCGGCATTCTGAGCCACGTCTCCTTCGAGGTGCCGGCGGGCAAGTCCGTTGCGCTGGTGGGGCCGTCAGGGGCAGGGAAATCAACAATCAGCCGCATTCTGTATCGTTTCTATGATGTGCAGGAGGGCTCGGTCACCATCGATAACCAGGAGATTTCGCGCGTCACCCAGGACAGCCTGCGCGCTTCAATCGGGATCGTGCCGCAGGACACGGTGCTCTTTAACGATACCATCCGGTACAATATTCGCTACGGTCGGCCTGATGCCACGGACACGGAAGTCGAAGAGGCGGCGCGTCTCGCACAAATCTCGGATTTCATTGCGGACCTGCCTAGAGGGTACGACACGATGGTTGGGGAGAGAGGCCTCAAACTGTCTGGTGGCGAAAAGCAACGGGTCGCCATTGCGCGAACCATCCTCAAAAATCCACCGATCCTGATGCTGGATGAAGCAACTTCCGCACTCGACAGTGCGACGGAGCGGGAAATTCAGACAGCACTCGGCATTATCTCTGAAAACCGGACGACCTTGATCATTGCCCACCGGCTTTCTACCGTGGTGGATGCCGATGAGATTCTGGTTCTGGACAAAGGCCAGATCATAGAGCGGGGCAGCCATAGGGACCTTTTGGGACTGGAGGGCACCTACGCAGATATGTGGAACCGCCAGCTGGAAGAAGCGGCAGAAACACAGGCATTGAGCGGACCCGAAAACAGCCCACAAAAGGTCTAAGAGTATTTCCAGCTGAAGTTGAAACACTTCAGCGTCGGAAAATACGACAAATCAAGGTGCTTAGAGCCTGATTTTGCTTCAGGCAAAATCGAACAGGCTCTAAGAGAGCGCTTAACCTGAAGCCGCCGTCGCGGTAAGGTGGGCGAAAGAGCGGCGTGGCCGCGCAACCTAGCTTAGGAACCGTCAATGGACGCACTCACCTCTGTTCTCGTGCCAATTCACAAAGAAGGGCACAAGTTCATCCTCATTTTTGCCGCTGTCACCTTGCTACTCTTCCTTCTATGGGAACCACTTGGCTGGCTCGGCGTGATTTTGACGGCGTGGTGTGCCTATTTTTTCCGCGACCCTGATCGTCTGACCCCGGCGCGGGACGGCTTGCTCATTTCTCCCGCCGATGGTGTGGTCAGTCTCATTACAGAGGCAGCGCCGCCACCAGAGCTGGGGCTTGGCGAAATGGCCCGCCCGCGGATCAGTATTTTCATGAATGTGTTCAATTGCCATGTGAACCGCTCGCCTGTCTCCGGCACAGTGACACGGACAGCCTATCGCCCAGGTCTCTTCCTGAATGCGGACCTTGATAAGGCCAGTGATGACAATGAGCGTCATTCCTTGGTGATCGATACAGCAAACGGCAAAAGCTATGTCGTGGTTCAGATTGCGGGGCTCGTGGCTCGCCGTATCGTTAACGAAGTGAAAGACGGTGACGCGCTGCAGGCCGGTGAACGTTTCGGCCTCATCCGTTTCGGCAGCAGGGTGGACGTTTACCTTGAACCAGGTGAAACACCCTTGGTTTCCGTCGGTCAGACCATGATCGCCGGTGAAACGGTGCTCGTTGACACAACGTCGGACGAAACAGCAAGGCTTGCAGAAATCCGCTAAGAGGCGGAGACTTCAAGTGAGAGCCCTGAGCAGACGGAACAGAGGAGCAGACCATGGCAATCTCTCCATTCGGATCGCGTGACCGCACGGCAGGGGCTCATCAGCGCCGGAGTCTCAAAACGCTGCCCATACGCAGTCTTGTGCCCAACAGCCTCACTGTCATGGCGCTGTGTGCAGGCCTGACCTCAATCCGGTTTGGGCTCGATGGGAAGTTTGAGTTGGCCGTTCTGGCCATCTGTGTGGCAGCGATCCTCGACGGTCTCGACGGTCGCGTTGCGCGTTTGCTCAAAGGGACGACCAAGTTTGGCGCTGAACTGGATTCCCTGTCTGATTTTCTCTGCTTTGGTGTGGCGCCGGTCATGCTGCTCTATCTCTGGACGCTAAACGGTCTGGGAGGACTTGGGTGGATTGTCGTTCTCGGGTTTGCTGTGTGCTGCGCCTTAAGACTGGCGCGCTTTAATGTCGCTCTTGAAGATCCAGATAAACCTGCCTGGACGGCAAACTACTTTATTGGTGTGCCCTCACCTGCAGCGGCGGGACTTGTCATGTTGCCGCTCTATCTCTCTTTCATCGGTGTGGGTTTCCTGAAAGATGTGCCGGTGCTTATCGCCGCCTATGTTGCTGGAATAGCCTTCTTGATGGTGAGCAAAATCCCAAGCTTCTCCGGGAAGCGATTGGGTATGCGGGTCCGCCGGGATGAGATGCTGCCGGTGCTGCTTGGCGTTGCGCTGTCAGTTGCGGTGCTCTTCAGCTATCCATGGATCACGCTCTGCGTGCTTGTTATCGGATATCTGGCTTTTCTGCCGGTCAGCACGATGCGCTACCGCCATCACCAAAAACGCACTGCCTTCGTCTCCGATGATGATGAAGATGAGTTTCTGGCGGACTCAAAGTAAAAGGCCCCGCTGTAGCAGCAGGGCCTTTCTATCCAAACATCCAGCAGTCTTGAGCACATGCCTATTCGGCTGGCTGTGAATGTCTCCAGCTTTCCGGGTCTTTTCGCAGGAAGCGCCGTTCCTGGAAGGAGTGTTTGAAGCGACTGGGTGCGACCAGCAGAACTGGGACGAGTACAAGGGTCAGCAATGTTGAGAACCCAAGTCCAAAGATGATTGCAGTTGAGAGCTGCACCCACCAGGCGGCAACCGGGCCACCATAGGTAATCTCCCGCGCAAAGAAGTTCACATTCACCTGAATGGCCATAGGAAGCAGACCAAACATTGTCGTGATCGTCGTCAGCAGAATAGGCCGCAAACGCTGTCCGGCTGTGCGCAGTATGGCTTCAATCTCATCCATGCCGTCCTTCAGCAAGCGCTGATAGGTGTCGATCAGCACAATCGAGTTGTTCACCACGATGCCCGCAAGCGCCACGACCCCAGTCCCCGTCATGATGATGGAGAAGGTTTGCCCGGTGACCATCATGCCAAGCAGCACACCCACCGTTGAAAGCACAACGGTCGACAGCGTCAGGACCGAGAAGTAGAAGCTGTTAAACTGTGTGAGCAGAATGATGAACATCAGGAAGAGGGCGGCAAGCATCGCTTTGCCGAGGAAGTCGCCTGCAGCAGCCTGTTCTTCATTCGCGCCGCGGAATTTGACCGTCACTGCAGGGTCGATCTCCTGCTCGGCAAGCCAAGCTTCCAGAATGCCGACGACTTCGTCCACATTGCGTTTATCACCGGTCTCTGGATTGACGCCTGTATTGGCTTTCAATGTATAGCGTCGGTGTCCGTCGATGCGTTCAATTGTGGAGACCTGTTGTTGTGGCTCCCGCGAGACAAAATTGCTGATCGGCACCAAACCATTATTCGTGCGGATACGAAGCTGATCCAGCTGCGCCACGCTCCTATATTCGCTTGGGTAACGTACGCGAATGTCAACTTCGTCTTCGGCGTCATCAGGGCGATAATTGCCGATGAGGATACCATTTGTGACGAGCTGCACGGTGGCACCAACAGTTGTGATGTCAGCCCCAAATCGGCCTGCCATCTCACGGTCAACGGAGAGTACCCATTCAATTCCTGGCAATGGACGCGAGTCCTCCACATCAATCAGACCCAGGTCCGTCGTGTCGACGTGATGCCGAATGAAATCCGTGGTGCGTAAGAGAGCGTCCACATCGTCTGAGGTCAGTTCAATCTGAATGTCTTTACCTGTCGGCGGACCGTCTTCGCGTTTACGCACTTCAACCGTGATGCCCGGAATTTCGGCAGAACGCTGTCTGATTTCCTCCAGGATGATGGCGCCTTTTCGGCGTGTTTCATACTTATCGAGCTCGATCATCATCTCGGCGATCAGGTCAGCGGGGCGATCACCACCGCCGTTACCAGGGCCGCCACCGCCGACAGACGTGCCAGCTTGAGAGAAGACAGTTCTCACACCTGCCGTCGACAGCGCGATTGTTTCGACCTCTTCAGCGAGACCCTGCATATCGGTAGCTGAAAGATTGCCCCGCGCGCCGACCAGGATGATTGCCTGCTCAGGCTCAGTATCGACGAAAAACTCGACGCCGTTTCCAAAAGTGCCGTAGGCAAACATGGTGACGATAAGGATGAGGCTGGCTCCGCTCAGGACCAAAATGGGGTGATGAACCAGTTTGTCCAACATCCGAACATATGACCCTGTCAGTCCAGGAAGCAGCCGCACGTCGCCGGTTTCGGCCCCTGCAAGCATTTTCAGGACTTCGCTGTCCTGATCTTCTGTTTTACCAACCAGTGACCCAAGAACGGGCAGGAAAAGCATGGCGGTAATAAAGGAGGCTGTCAGAACCACGATCAATGTGATTGGCAGGTAGGACATAAACTCGCCGCTAACCCCAGGCCAGGCGAGCATGGGCAAGAAGGCCGCAAGCGTCGTTGCCGTAGACGAAGCGATCGGCCAGAACATGCGTTTCGCGCCAAGCGAGTAGGCCTCAAGACGATCCAGGCCTTCTGCCATTTTCCGGTCAGCATATTCGACAACCACAATGGCACCGTCGACCAGAATACCGACCGACAAAAGCATGCCGAACATCACCATCATGTTCACGGTCATGCCCATGATTGACATGAAGAGGAAGCCGATCATGAACGACGTCGGAATTGCGATACCCACCAGGATGGACGAGCGCATGCCCAGCGCCGCAACACAGACAATCATAACCAGCGCGATCGCTGTAATGATTGACGCTTGCAGCGATCCGAGGGCACGGAAAATCCAGGTCGATGCATCAAGCGTGTAATTCACTTGAATTTCATCTGGCCAGTTTTCCGAAAACCTCTCAACAACCTCAATAACCTGCTGGTTATTGTCGACAATGTTTTCGCCGATCCGCTTGGTGATCTCCAGAGCAATCGCAGGTTGCCCGTTAAATCTGGCAAACGAGTCCACATCCTTAAAGGTCCGTCGGATATCGGCAAGGTCAGACAGAGTAACAACACCGTCTCCCGACACCTTGACTGGGAGATTAAGCACGTCGTCGCGGTCCTCAAAAAGACCCGGCACCTTGACGGAGAAACGACCTTCCCCGGAATTCACAGCGCCAGCAGCGACGAGGCGGTTGTTGAGGGAAACGGCGTTGATCAACTCAGATTGCGAGACGTCATAGGACTCCATGCGAGATGGATCGATGATCACCTCAAGAAGCTCTTCGCGGTGACCTACAAGCTCCGCCTGTAGAACAGTGGAGACGCTGCCTTCTATTTGATCTTGCAAGGCACGCGCATGTTGAAAAAGTGTGCGTTCAGGTACGTCGCCCGACAGCGTAACGATCAGGACCGGGAAGAGAGACGTATTGAATTCGCGAACCAGAGGTTCTTCCGTATCGCCAGGCAGTTCGGCCTGGGCCAGGTCCACTTTTTCACGAACATCGGCAAGGGCAGAATCCTTGTCAAAGCTCACATCGAATTCAAGGATGATCCCTGCATGGCCAGTGGAGGCAATGGCCGTCAATTCATCAAGACCCTCAAGAGAACGAAGCTCCGTCTCCATAGGCTTAATGAGCAGCCGCTCAGCATCTTCGGGGGAGATACCCTGGTGGACGATCGAGACATAGAAAACCGGGATCTGAATATCCGGGTCGGCTTCTTTCGGGATAGCGATGTAGGCTGACACGCCCGCGAGCACCATCAGAACCATCAATGTCATGACGGTTCTGGTGCGCGCTATTGCAGCATCAATAAAGCTGTTCATGAGGCAGTTCCCGACTCGTCGTCATAGGTCACATCAACTGTTTGGCCAGGGACCACAAAGTCCTGTCCGACTGTGATGAGTTTCGCGCTTGTTGGCAGGCCGGTAACCCAGACACCCGCGGGGCCATCTGCCAGGATCTGTACACGCTGGAAGTGCACCACATTATTTTCATCCAGAATTCTCAATCCGATGGTTCCGGCATCATCCAACCCCAGGATGGAAGGTGGCACGCGGTGCGCCATCACCTCTGCGCTGGGGACCTTAATCTCAGCGGTTACGCCGGAGCGAAGCTTCCGCTCAGGATTGGGCACCTCCAGTTCGACGCGGAAGGTGCGTGTTGCAGCATCTGCCGTGGTGGAGATGAAACGCACCCGGCCTTCGACGGTCTCTCCGGTTACCAGGGTTGCGATGCCAACCGTGCCTTCCTGCAGCTTATCGACATCGGTTTCTGCGACCTGGCCGATCACTAGGAAGGGATCCATGTCGACAATCGTTGCGCATGGCTGCGACACCTGGAGATAGTCGCCGACTTCAACGGGGCGTGCATCCAGCACACCGTCAAATGGAGCGAGTATTCTTGTGTGGCCTAGCTCGACTTCCTGCTGCTTCACCTGCGCTCGTGCGGCATCATAGGCAGCCTGCGATGCCGCAGCCTGCGTTTCTGACCTGTGGCCTCGCGCAGCCAATTTCTGTGCCGCATCAAGTTCGAGCCAACGCTGCCTCATCAGGGCTTCTGCTTCTGCCATGCGGGCATCGCGTGCATTGAGAGACAGTCGGCAAATTACCTCGCCTTTTTGCACTGACGCGCCTTTTTCAACAGGCAGTTCTACGATGGTTCCTGACGTCTCGGCTCTGACCTGAACGGACCTGACCGCCTCGGTTCGGCCCCGAATGACAACTTCGGTGTTTCGAGATTCGGCATGGAAAACCGCGGCCCGGACTCTGGGGGTTCGTGCAGCGGTCTCTTCTGTGTCGGAGGGCTCGATGACTTCGCCATTTTCGTCGACCTCAACGACTTCAGCATCGCCATTGCCGATCTGGCCTGACAAAACCCATGCACCAATGATAGCTGCAATAATCAGCGCCAATATGTGGGAACGCCGCAAGCTCATCTTAGTCAACCTTCTGTTTTTAGCCGCTCAGTGGGCTTAATTGTCGATTGATGCATCGACATGTCGTTTCAGAAACCGGCGTTTGTCAGCGCACAGGCTCCACTTCGTTATTACGCACCGGGTCTTCTACCAGATGCCTATTCTCTTCGATAAATTTCAGGGAAGCTGTCATAACCGCTTCCCCGTATCGGCGGACGAACTCTTGTCCTGGGTTTACGCAACTGTCCTGCTCCGACTGAAGCTCTTGTAACTCGCTTTGAATACCCTGGAAACGGTCTTCAAGCAGACTGGTTACGCGCTCCGGCGACAACATATCAGCGAAGAGCATGACAAACAGAAACTCTGACTTGAAACGGTCTTCTGCCAGAGGTTTGGCCAACGCCAGTTCGAGCTCCCGGCGGCCTTCAACCGTGATCGAATAGATTTTCTTGTCCGGTCGTCCGCCCTGTTGCTGGGATTTGCAGGTGAGCAATCCATCATCTGTCAGGCGGGTGAGGGCAGGATAGATAGATCCGAAACTCGCCTCATGGAAATGAGAAAAGATGCCGGTCTCAAACATTTTCTTGATCTCATATCCTGTGGCGTCACCGAGATCCAGTGCACCAAGGCAGAGTATTTTGACGTCCATATTTCCAATAAGGCCTCATAAGGGAGAAATGAGGCTTCCACGCTGTTTTGGGGGCTGCGTATCGTGGCTATATATAGGATCGATATATCTCGCGCCAAGACGCAGCAAGGAAGAAATTGTAAAATTTTGTAACGAAATCAGAGGGGTGGCGTTGGATTGCGGCTGGTTAGAGCCTAGTCAATCGACATGGCGTCCGTCAGAGAGCGCTTGGGACCGCGCTGCATTACCGCACGACCGTGAACGACGCGAAGCTGTCCGCTTTCTAAGGCGCGCGAACGCGCGAGCCAGACTTGGCCTTCCGCCATGAGCGCGTCCACATAGGTACGTGAGAAAGAACCCGTTTTGAGACTTTCGACCATGGCTTTCCAGCCGGTCTGAATGGCTGTGATGTAGCTACTGGTAATGTCGTCCATGGATTTCACATCAAAGCGAAGTTCCAGGAGCAGTTCTCGATATTCGTCTGCCGTCGCGGGATAGGGTTTTGCGGGTTCCGCCTGGCGCCATTCGATAACGGACTTGTTCTCTGTCGCCCGATTAGCGAGGACGAAGTCGGTAAACACGAATGAACCGTTTGGACATAGGGATTCGCCGATCACAGATAGAACCTGTTTTCTATCGTCGAGGAAACAGAGGAACTCTCTTGCGACAATGATACTGTAGCGATCTTTGTCCAGAACCGTATCAAGCTTCTGTGTATCGAAACAAAGAATGGGTGCTTGCTCAGTGACACCCGTTGCTTCGGAGACTTTGTGGGCCGCAGCAGCTAGATCCTGGTCATGTTCAAACCCATGCACCGTCGTTCCCAGTGTGGACGCCATATGGCGAACGCCATCGCCAAGACCACCGCTTAGATCGGCTATCAAAGTGTCGGCTGATGGCTTGGCGGCCTCGAGCAGGTTGAGTGTCATAGACTTGCCGCCTGGTAGTGAATTTCCTTCACCCCAAATGCTCTGAATGATCTGCAGGCGCTCGGCTACAGGATCTACCGGTGCGCTATCTGCAGGGTCGATGTGCATACGCGGTTTCTTGGCCGCGGGTTTTTGGGGCTGTGGAGCAAACTCTTCGCCATCCCACCAAGCCCGGACACGCGACCAAAGCTGAACATAACCGTCATCATCCACCGGTTGTTTTATCGAAGCTTGTTTTGGTTGTGGCTTCGCGACACCTGTTTTCGTTTTCGCTTTGACCTTAGCCGTACCGGGTTGAGCCTTACTGTTTTGCGCCGTTAGTCGCTTTTCTGGGTGCTGGCGGAGAAATGTAGTCAGCGTTTCGTTATGTTCGGTGCTTAGTTTTCGCATCCGTTTGAAACGGTCGATCGCGCTCGGCGACATCTCAGACAGGCCGGTCAGAAACTCCCGCTGGGAGAGTTTTCGAAGCTCTGAGGAGCTGATTGTGGCTAGTTCAGACATCAATCAAGTGTTTCATCGCAGTTCCGGCGCTGGTCACTTTCGGACTCAGCGGCCCCCAATTAGATGAAACCATGCCTTTATTTGATTAATATTTCGTGAGAGGTGCAAAAACACACCTTTTTTGCCAGCGAATGAGCACACAGTGCGTTTATTTTTTCTCCAAATACAAAGAACTATTGAAGGAAACCCACCTGTCAGGGCACGCTCTCACAAATCAGTACGAAAGATCAGCTTTTTCGCCACTGCGAGAAACTATCAAGTCAATGACATGTAAAGTGAAGTGGAGTGGGGCACCTGACTAGTATTTGGCCAAGTGACGCCAGTCAGCGATATCCCAGACTGGTTCTCGTCATTTGGATGGTCCTGTTTTTGGGAATGATTGCGGGCGGCAAGAACCTCACCGTATCGTTTGATACCCGGATATTTTATTCGGAACAAAACCTGTTGTTGCAGCAGCTGCGCGGTTTCGAACGAAAGTTTTCCCACAATAACAACATCCTGTTTGTGATCAGTTCTCGCGATGAAGGTGAGGGAAGGATCGCAACTGTTGAGACACTTCAAGCTCTAGTTGAGATCACGGACCAGGCGTGGCGCCTCCCTTATTCCACTCAGGTTGAGAGCCTCTCGAATTTTCCACGCATTGTGTCAGATGAGGACGCTTTCTCAGTTTTGGAGATGGTCCCCTCATCCGGTCAACTCACACACAGCGCCGCGGCGGCGATTGAGAAGGAAGCTCTGAACGATCGGCTGGTCGTTAATCGATTGCTTTCAGCTGATGGCCGGACGACTGGCATCAATGTTAATTTCAGACTGCCGCCGTCTGCTTCCTCTGAGGTGCAGGAGATCACGGAGGCAGCGCATCAATTCGTTCGAAAGATCGAAGCTGACTACCCCCATCTGCGGGTGCATCTGACCGGCAACGTCATGCTGATGACAACCTTCAACGAGGCGTCGCATGTAGATGCCCGATTGCTGGTGCCTGTTGCGTTGATTGTTGCTGCGATCATCGTCGCCGTATTCCTGCGGTCTCGCAACGCGACCATTTCAGTCCTCTCCATTTTGGGGGTCGCGAGTTTGGCCTCAATGGGCATTGCTGGCTGGTTTGGCCATATTATTACACCGGCATCGATCGCAGCGCCGATCATTGTGATCTCTATCGCTCTTGCGTCGACCATCCATGTGGTCATTGCGGTGAAGCATGAACTGGCATCTGGTGCCGACAATAAAACCGCAATCAAACAGGCCATCAGAACAAATGCCGCTGCGGTTGGACTGACGAACCTTACGACTGCCGTCGGCTTCCTTGCCATGAACAGGGCTGATGCACCGCCGCTCAACGATATGGGGAACATCGTCTTTGCGGGCATCGTCTTAAGTTATTTGCTCACCTTCACCTGGTTGCCTGCCGTTCTGACCTTACTGCCATTGAAGCCCTCAAACGACCGGTCTGCGGCGCTGATGGCCGGTGTCGGACGCAGCATCAACAGACTTCGCTGGGTCCTCCTGATCATGGTCACCATAGGTGTTTTGGCCACTATTGGCGGATTGGGGAAAATCCGGCTGGACGACGATTTTGTGCGCTATTTCGATGATCGGTTCGAATATCGTGTGGCGTCTGATTTTGCGGAGGAGCGTCTCACGGGCCTCAACATTATGGAGTTCGACCTGGAGACCGGTGTCGACGGTGGTGTGTACACGGCTGAGTATCAGCACTTTCTAGCAGATTTTACGGGGTGGCTTGGCGAACAGAAAGGTGTTGCAAGCATTGCTGACATCTCTGAGATCACACGGCGCATTCATACCGCCATGCGGGTAGCAGATGAGCCTGCGCGCAATGGCATTCCAGACAATGCCGATCTCATTTCGCAGTATTTTTTGCTGTACGAGCTATCGCTGCCTTATGGCGCGTCAATTACAGACAGGATCAATGTCTCGCGAAGCGCCAGCCGAGTGACGATCATCATGCAGGGGCTGACATCGGGTGAAATTCGGCAATTGCACGAACGCGCAACCGGCTGGCTTGCGCAGCACGCGCCTGGGCAGGCGGCCACAACGGGCATCAGTATCAATGTCTTGTTTGCCTATCTCTCCAACGACAATATCCGATCGATGATCACGGGGACATTTGTGTCCATTCTGATTATCGGGTTGATCATCGCCTTCGCTTTGCGCAGCTTCGCATTCGGTGCCTTGAGCCTTGCAACAAATTTGCTGCCGGCAATAATCGGGTTTGGGCTCTGGGGCTATCTTATTCAGGATATCGGTATCGCAGGGGCGGTCATTACCACGATGACATTGGGGATCGTGGTGGACGACACAATACACTTCCTTATGAAATATCGACGTCAGCGGGCGGCTGGCGCGTCGCCAGCTGCGGCGATTGAAGCAGTTTTTTCAACGG
Organism: uncultured Parvibaculaceae bacterium; assembly: GCA_965283695.1. Classification (GTDB taxonomy): domain Bacteria; phylum Pseudomonadota; class Alphaproteobacteria; order Parvibaculales; family Parvibaculaceae; genus Mf105b01. The sequence goes on from CBDIPP010000002.1 coordinate 480,736, forward strand.
TTGGAGTGGCGATGGTCATTACCAGCGTGTCGCTGGCGGCAGGGTTTATTGTCCTGTCTCTGTCCGGTTTTCAGATCAACCGCTCTCTCGGGATCCAGACGTCCATCATCGTTTTGGTGGCACTCGGCATCTGTTGGTTCCTTCTGCCGCCCTTGTTACGGTTAATGGATAAAGGTGGCAGTGAAATTGCAAATGCAGGTAAGGAGTGATCCGAAACGAAACGGTACTAATGCCTTGCATATCTTTAGGTAAGCCTGGAAATTTGTAACCAAACCGGATTCGGGTGTTCTATATTGAAACGGCAAAATTAGTTTTGCTCATCAAGGAATAGTAATAATGCGTACATATGAGCAGCTCACGGGCGCAAAAGGCCGAAAGGTCTTTTACCGCGCCGAACGGTATAGGGCTGACCACCTATTCAAGGACATCGTGCCCTCAGTGGACTTGGGCGGCGACCGCGCCGCACTGAAAGATGTCTCAATGACCGGGCTTGCTGCGCAAAGCGGTGAACTGGATTATTGGGACGGTCGGCTAGGAGACGAAATTCCAGTGCGACTGTGCATCGCAGACGACACGCTTTATGAAGGCTCAGGCCGGATCCGCCGCATTGAACCCAGCGGTGTACGTACGACGGTCGCTGTGGAATTGACCACCGGCTACATCGATATTCCCTCAGTGGTGACCGATCACGACCAGTTCCTTCTGTCTCGTGCGCTTTCTGACCCCCAGTTTGGGACAGCCTCAAACGTCCTGCCTGAATATCAGGAGCTTGCGGCGGAGATCATTTATCTGTTCCGCTCATATCGTGACCTGCTCTCCCGTTTCGAGGGCAGGCTTGGCGACGTGTCAGAAGAAGACAGGGCAAAGCAACTTCATGAAGCACTTGTCGCGTGTGAAGACAAGATGGTCCCTCAGTGGAAAGAGCTGTGGTATCGCGGCAATGACATCACATTTCCGATGCTGAACGATCCCATCGCGCTTGCCGAACACAAACGGTACACCGAACAGGTTCTGACACCCGATTTTATGCCGGGTCCAGTTATGCGCCGATGTTATGAAAAGCCATTGGGCTATCCCGGTGACTATCAGATTATGAACTACGTGTATCGTTGGGAAAAAGTCGGCGACACACCCTATGAAAAACTTTTGCATCGCATTGGGATCGAGACAGGGGAATGTGTTGGCACGCGCCTGCGCATGACTCAGAAGTTCATCGACGAGAAAGTGCGTGAGACAGCTGGCAGCGAGGTGATGAACATCACCAACCTTGGCTGTGGATCTGCCTATGAAGTCGCGGAGTTTCTGAAGACGGACACCTTGGCGCGTCCTGTGAACTTCACCCTGATCGATCAGGATCATGACGCTCTGTCATATGCCTATGAGCATGCACACCCGCAGGTGGTCCGGCATGGCGGAAAAGCACGGATACAATGCCTGCAAGCGTCCTTCGCGCAGCTGTTAAAGGCTGGGCCACTGTTCAACTCGCTGCCACCTCAGGAGATGATCTACAGCCTCGGGCTCTATGATTATCTTTCTGCGCGCCGAGCGAAGGCATTGACCCACGACCTATACGATCAGCTGGCTCCAGGTGGATACATGGTGCTTGCGAATGTAAAAACGGGTCGAGAGACCTGCATGTGGCCACTAGAATTCATCACTGACTGGAGCCTGGTCTATCGGACAGCAGATGAGATGTGGGACATGGTAGATGGTCTGGACTGTGAGCGGATTTCGCTTGAAGAAGACAAGACCAAATGCGTCTACGTGATGACTGTGCGCAAGCCAGGCTGAGGACAGGATCACCGGCGACCGGGTTAGGTTGCCCAGCGCATTCCGTCTTCAGATGGAGCGTCAACGAAACGGCTGCGGGGGAATGTGACATGCACATTCGTCCCGGAGCCTTTTCGGCTGGCCAAACGCACGTCGCCGCCATGCAATGCCATAATTTTTCGCACCAGCGGTAGGCCAAGGCCCGTGCCTTGTTGCGTCCGGCTCATTGCATTTTCGACCTGCACAAAGGGTTCGAAAATTCGTTCAATGTCGTCCTCGTCAACGCCGATGCCGGTGTCTTCAATTTTGAGTTCAAGCTCTCCTGCATCTGTGAGGCCGAGCTCCACACCTACCTGACCACCCTCTGGTGTGAACTTCAGAGCGTTGGAGGTGAGGTTGATAACCACTTGGTTGAACAGACGCGGGTCAGCCAACAGCCAGGGAATGTCGTCGCGAACGCGGAATGTCAGCTTGATCTTCAGTTCGCTGGCGCGGGGTCGGAACATGCGCATTGTCTGGTTGAGCGCTTCCACGGGGTCAAGCGCGTCTTCGTCAAGCTCTAGCTTTCCAGCTTCAGCTTTTGACAGATCCAGAATGTCATTGATGATGCTGAGAAGATGGGAGCCACTATTGCGAATATCTCCTGCATAGTCCGCATACCGTTCGTTATTGATCGGGCCGAACATCTGCGTGGCGATAATTTCCGAAAAGCCGATAATCGCGTTCAATGGAGTCCGAAGCTCATGGCTCATGATCGCTAGGAAGTCGTTCTTCGCTCGGTTCGCGGTCTCTGATTGCTCGAGAAGTTCTTCAGAGCGTTCGCGCTCTGATTTCAACCGTTCATTGTCCACGAAAGCGAAACGCATTTGGCGTTCGTGCACATAGGTCAAGAAACTGCAGGTCGCAATGCCCAGCAACATGAAGGCTGTGTTGTTGATCAACACATTCTCAGGTTGGGGGTTGATAAACAACACCACGGCTTCATACGCCGTGAATGTGGCCAAGGCCCAGGTGAGCGAATACATAAAGTTCAGTCGCCAGAGACATGCACTGAAGCAAATGATCGCAATCAGACCGCCATAGTAGAGGTAACTACCCGGTGCGTCCGCCAATGCGATCATGGCGACAACACCCAGGCCAGGAGTCGCCATGGAAAAAGACAGCCAGAACTGGTGACGGTGGTTGAACCAGGGTGCGTAAGATAGCGCAACAATGCCAAGCAGAAGAGGGCAGACAAGGCCTAGCCGGATAAACCAAGCTTCATAGAGAATGTCAGGGACGATGAAATAGTCGAGGATGCCGAAGGCTGCCATGATGACAGCGCCCGCCACGATACAAAACCGGGTAAACCCGATCTGTCGTTCGTAATTATCCTGTCGGTATGCTTCTTCCGCCTTGGGGTCGAGGAAGCCCATTGTGACCGGGTGCATATCGTAGGACAAACCGGACCCTGAGGGTGTCTCGCCTCTGTCGCCACGAGCCCGATTGGAGAGTATTGGCGGTGCGTGCCCACCCTCACTCAACTCGGCAAGTCCTTCTTGGCGACTATGCATGTGTTAAAATGTCCCCGGTCTCAAACAGAGAATGCAGATTTATTTAACCTTCTACTGTTGAGAAGATAATTTGCCGTTAATCGGTTGCGTTTGTGACTTGCTCATGGGTCACATCTTGATCTTTTGTTAACGTATAGAGAATGGCAGCTGTAAAATGTGGAGCTGTGGCTTAAGAGAGTGAGCGCAGCGCGGCAGTAAAGGTCGACAAAGGTTTAACGGGGGCATGTGTGATTCAAATTTATGTTGATGGGGACGCATGTCCGGTCAAAGACGAAGTGGAAAAAGTCGCCGAGCGGCACGGGCTGACGGTTTTCATCGTAAGCAATGCTGGTATGAGGCCGCGCCGTCATCCGCTTATTCAACAAATTGTCGTGCCAGAAGGGCCAGATGTTGCTGATGACTGGATTGCAGAACGTGCCACAGCAAATGACATCGCGGTAACCGCTGATATTCCCCTGGCGGGGCGCTGTCTCGAGAATGGGGCCAAAGTTATCGGCCCAACGGGCAAGGTTTTCAGTGAAGAAAACATCGGTATGGCCCTTGGCATGCGGGAGCTGAAACAGCATCTGCGGGAAAGCAACAACACGCAGACCTACAATGCGGGCTTCACAGCGCGGGACCGGTCGCAGTTTCTCAACACATTGGAGAACGAGATACAGGCGCTTAAGCGCCGCGGCGCAGGCTGACGCACTGATCTATCACCAAGCCAAGCACGTAGACAGGCCATGTCCTTGATGCAGCGGAGCACATGTTGGCCAGATCTATCAATTTGACATCACTTCCGCCGGGCGGTGTCGCTGTTGTCGTGGGAGCGACCGGTGGCATTGGGCGCGCCTTGGTGCATGCGATAGCGAAATCAGGTCGCTTTTCTGAGGTCAGGGAATTTGGACGATCTACAAGCCCAGCCCTCGACCTGCTTTCTGAAGAAAGCCTGGAAGAAACCGCCGCATCAATTGCGAATTCAGCGGCACCCCCGAGGCTCATTGTCGATGCAACCGGCCTGTTTCACGGGGGTGGAGTGATGCCGGAAAAGAGCATTGCGCAGCTCGACGGCGCACAATTGGCACACCTATTTGCCGTAAACGCAACAGGTCCCGCATTGCTCATGAAACACTTTCTTCCGCTTTTGCCGAAACAGGAGAAGTCGGTCTTTGCCACTCTTTCTGCAAAGGTTGGGAGCATCGGCGACAATCAGCTCGGGGGTTGGTATGGGTATCGCGCATCCAAGGCAGCTCTTAATCAGTTCGTTCGAACAGGCGCGATTGAGCTGAAAAGACGGAAGCCTTCAGCTGTGTGCGTCGCACTTCATCCGGGCACCGTCGCGACAGATTTATCCTCACCATTTGCTAAGAGTGGCTTGGCGCTACAGTCTCCCGAGGAGGCTGCAGAGCGTCTGTTGATGACGATTGATGAATTGTCTGCAGACGAAACTGGGGGCTTCTTTTCATATGAAGGGAAAGCGTTGCCCTGGTAGAGGCATTAGAGGTTACGTGCCGCCGCCGCAGCAGATGCCCACGCCCACTGGAAATTATAGCCACCAAGCCACCCGGTGACATCCACGACCTCGCCGATGAAATAGAGCCCGGGGACAGACCGGGCCTCCAACGTCTTCGGGTGCAGAGCTTTAGTCGAGACCCCACCGACAGTTACCTCAGCCGTCCGATAACCTTCCGTTCCTGCAGGGATAGGTGCCCAGCGCTGCACTCTGTCAGTGACGCTCTTCAGCTTCTTGTTCGATAGATCAGCAAGACGTCGGTGCCCGTCAAAATCGTCCGTTAGGCTTTTGGCGAGACGTTTCGGCAGGAACTCCGACAGGGCGACGGTGATATCTGTCTTGGGGCGGGTCTCGCGCATTTCCGTAAGGGTAGAAAACAGATCCGTGTCAGGGAGGAGGTTGACCTCCAGCGCCGTGCTTTCCCGCCAGTAGGAAGAAGCCTGAAGGATGGAAGGGCCGCTCAGGCCCCGGTGTGTAAATAAAAGCGCTTCTCTAAAGCTGATGCCACCTGTGGAGACCTCTGCATCCACCGCCACGCCGGACAGGTCTGCATGCGCGTCCTTCCATGTCTGATCGAAGGTGAAGGGCACCAACCCAGGACGTGTGGAAACGATTGGAAGGTCAAATTGCTCTGCAAGCTGGTAGCCGAAGCCTGTCGCTCCCATTTTGGGGATCGACTTTCCGCCGGTTGCAACAACAAGAGACCCGCCAGTAACCTCACCGCTGCTTGTCTCGACAGCAAAGCCAGCTTCATTCTTAGCAGCAAAAGTAATCTCAGATTGCAGTCTGATCTCTGTACCGCCTTTGGCACACTCCGCGAGCAACATGTCGATGATTTGTTGGGAGGACCCATCACAGAACAATTGCCCAAGGGTCTTCTCGTGATAGGCAATGCCGTAGGCCTCGACGAGAGCAATGAAATCGTCGGGGGTATAGGCACTCAGAGCATTGCGGGCGAAATAGGGGTCGGTCAATAGAAAACGGTCCACCTGGGTGTTGATGTTGGTGAAATTGCACCGGCCGCCGCCCGAGATACGGATCTTTTCTCCTGGCTTTTTCGCGTGATCGAGAACCAACACGTTGAGGCCCCGCTGGCTCGCGATGCCGGCGCACATGAGTCCGGCGCCACCGGCTCCGAGAATAATCACATCGAAATAGTCTGACATCTGATCTGCCATGGCATCTGCAAGGACAAGGAAGAGAATTCTCCCCGGCTCTTACCGCTCTTTGAGGTATTTTTCCAGGACTGCCTCCAATCCGCTTGCGGAGGTAACATGCACATCGTGCTGGGGAAAGGGAAACTCAACCCCTTCCTCATGGAACAGGTCCCAGATCGCGAGCCGAATGTCGCTGGCAATATTCACCATGCCTTTTTCCGGATCGGTGACCCAGACACGGAGTTCTAGGTTCACCGACGAGTCGGCGAACTCAGTGAGGCGCACCTGGGGGTCATGTCCTGCATCTTTAAGAACGCGGGTGTGGTCGTTTGCGGCCTGAATCATTAAAGCCATCGCCCTGCGCACGTCGGAGCTGTAAGAGATGCCCAATCCGATTTTGACCCGAACAGCTTTGTTGCTGTGAGACCAATTGATCACCTGTTGCGTGATGATGTCCTCATTGGGGATCAGGTATTCTTTGCCGTCGCGGGTGGCGACGGTGACATAGCGTGCCCCCATTTTATCGATCCACCCATAGGCGTCGCCGACTTCGATGACATCTCCAGGTTTGAGCGACCGGTCAAGGAGCAAAAGGATCCCGCTGAACAGGTTGGAGATCACTTTTTGTAGGCCAAAACCAACACCAATACCGACAGCGCCAGAGAATATGGCAACCGCGGAAAGGTCGAGTCCCACGCTTGTCATGGCAATGACGATTGCGAGCGCTATGAAAACAATGCGCAGCAATTTCACCAAGAGGACACGTGCAGACGGTGTCACGGCTGACATTGATCGCATCCGATCGTCAACCAGGCGCAACAGCACTGAGGAGATGATGAGAAACGCCACGAGAATGAGAAGGCTGTTGATCACCCCCAATGCGGAAACCCGCATTTCTCCGGCTTGAAAGGCAGCGCTGTCCAGGAAAGCGCGAAGCGGATCGAGCCAGCCAAGAATGGCAAGGGCGGCGACCATCCAGACAATCGTCGCAATAACAGGCGACCATGGTGACTGATTGAGGAAGCTGCTGAAGAGGCGAATGACAACCCAGGCTGTAAACAGGTTGCCCACGATCCGGAGAAGTCCGGCGGGATGATCGAGCTGAACGAGCATTGCAAAGAGGACCCATACGAGCGCCATCGCTGTGAGCGGCAGAATGAGCGGTCGAAGTCTCTCCGCAGGTTTGGCCAAAAGCCGGACCTGTTTCGCGCGTTCCGCCATCGCGTCCATAGGTGTTGCGATGAGGCGTTGAGCAAGGAAGGCAGCAAGAAGCGCAAAAGTCAGCAATATCAGTTGAACGAAGGATGGCCAGGTAAACACCTGTGTCTGTAGCCAAGTGTCTGCGGAACCCAAAGCAGCAGTAAGACCGTCGAGCAGCTCTGACCATTCCATAAACAACAGACCTCCAAGGCATCTTTCTTACAGCGTAATCCGGTCAGCTGTAGCGAACAAGGTACCACTAGCGGACAAAAGTGGTAGCATTCCAAAAAACAAAAATAGGAATTCGGGGGCATCATGACAAAAAAACCGACACGGCGGCTTCAGACGGTCACAGTATTTACCGCACGCAAAATCATCACCATGGACCCCTCATTGCCCGACGCAACAGCCGTCGCTGTATCAGAAGGTCGGATCATGGCTGTTGGATCACTCGAGACCATGGAGCCATGGTTTAAGGGGAGGGAGGTCACAATTGACGACCGGTTTGCCGACAAGGTTCTCATGCCGGGGTTCATCGACAATCATGTTCATCCATTTCTGGGGGCTCTCCTCACACCCATGGAGATTATTGCGCCGGAGCCATGGCGCATGGCAGGGGGCGATATACATCCCGCAGCTAACACGCCCAAAGAATATGAAGCCCGGTTAAAGGAGCGCCTTGCCGCGCGAACTGACACGGAAGAACTCTTCATCTCTTTCGGGTATCAGCCGTTGGAACACGGACAATGGGGGCGCCCCGAACTCGACAAAATTGCGCCGGACCGGCCTGTGGTTTTATTCCAACGCTCTTTCCATGAGACGTTTTTAAACAGTGCTGCAATGACGGCGCTTGGGTTGACAGAGGATGTGGTTGGTGATCATCCGCAGGTTGATTTTGCGCGAGGCCATTTCTTTGAAACCGGCAACATGATGGTCATGGGCAAACTCATGTCGACCCTGTTGGCTGATGATTGGTACCGCAAAGGCCTCGGCATTACCTGCGATCTGATGCTTCAAGGAGGCATCACGACAGCCGCCGACATGTTGTTTGGCACCATCAGTCCAGACTTTGAGCTGGCAGCTATTGATGCCGTTATTGAACGGCCAGAACGGCCCATGCGGGTCGTGAATGTTTTTGATGGACGCGGCTTCAGCAACCGGGCGTCTGGACGTGGCAATGGGGCGCCGGATGCGGAGATCGACTTTGCTGCCGGACAGGGCGCGATGGAAGAACTTCTTGGAAACGACGAGGGCCGCGTGCGCTTTCTGAAAGCTGTGAAGCTCTTCGCTGACGGCGCCATGTTCTCAGCGCTTATGCAGATGAATGAGCCGGGTTATACCGATGGGCATGAAGGCGAATGGATCATGACGCCGGATGTCCTGGCTGGCGGCGTAAGGCATTTCTGGGAAGCGGGCTACCAGATCCATGTCCATGTAAATGGAGACAAGGGTATGGATTCTGTCCTTGATGCGCTTGCCCAGGCACAGGACGCAAAGCCCCGGTTCGATCATCGCTTTATGATGCATCATGTGGGTTTTCACACCAATGCGCAGTCGACGCGCATGGCCGCTCTTGGGGCGCACGCAAGCGTGAACCCATATTACATTCACGCGCTGTCAGATACGCTCTCGGAGCTTGACCTCGGTCCTGAACGTGGGGGGCAGCTCGTGCGGTCTCAATCTATTTTGCGCAACAATATGAAGGTCTCTTTTCACTCAGACTTCATGATGGCACCGCTTGAGCCACTCTTCCTCGCCTGGTGTGCGGGGGCACGCGTGACCCGGTCTGGCCAACAGGTGTCACCGGAAGAGCGTTTGAGCCTGGAGCAGGCTCTGCGCGGCATCACCATTGACGCCGCCTTTGCTCTCGGGATGGATGATGAGATTGGATCCATTGTCGCTGGCAAGAAGGCAGACTTCGCCGTCCTCGAAGACGACCCGTTTGACCTGAGCGTTGACCGTCTGAAAGATGTGCGCGTCGCGGGCGTCGTGTTCGAAGGGGCGGTCACCATGTTGACCAAGTCAGTGGCCTCAGTCTTTGGCGAGACGGGACGCATGCCTGTGCCGGATCCGGCGCACAACCCGCTGGAAGTCAGTCATTGTTGCCACGATGTGGACCCCTGCGGGCATTTGCAGGAGATCGCGGCGTGGATCCACGCCATGCCCGAGGATGTGCTGGGAGATCGTTTGACCTAGCGGAGAGAGTTGGAAACTCGAAGGAAGCGAATGATCAAGACCATCTACCTATTCTTGTTTGTTGTTAGAGCCGGGTATATCGCCCGATCTTGATTCCAATCACTGCGCCTGTTGGACCCAAGAGGAGCTTCGATCGTTGCGCTGCGCCTTCAAATGATGTTGGCGTCACACTACCGACAGGGGCTACATGGAGGAAACCACCATCTTGTGGATCCCTGACAAGGAGCGCGCGATTTTCGCTGGAAGCTGAATGCACCGGCTCGCGAGCAGTCGGTTTTTCAGTTGGGCTGCTAGCCATCATTTTTACGAGATCATAGATTCTGCGGCGTTTCTCTTGGCTCAAGCCATCCAATAGACGCAAGATATCTCGTGCTTCTGAATACGCTGAAAGGTTTTGTATTGCTAAGCCTGGCCGAATAGGCACAATATTTTGCAATGTTCCCATTCCCCCAAAAGAAATTTGCAATACTGAATCTCTAAATTCATGGTAAAATTAAAACTCTGACGGCGCAAATTGTTTTGGGGGTTCCATGGGAGATGCTTTGACCGTTCCCGGCTTCGAAATGCACGCTTTTGCACGTTATTTCGAGGAGCTTGAAGGTTCGACGATATTTGACGATAGGGTCCGGGCGCTTGAAACAGTAATCAAATCGTTTGGGTTTCAGCAGTTCGTCTATTTGTGGATGAAGGACCCGAGTGTCCCAGCGCCTCATCATGTTTCAAATTTTATTGCAGTAGATTTTCGTGACCCTGAGTGGCGTCGTCAATACGACGAGTGCGGGCTAGCCGCTGTCGATCCCGTGCGTCTTGCGACCCGTGATCAGTACACTCCAATTCTTTATGAGGAAGTTCCAATCTGGAATGATGCTCAAAAGAGAATGCGTGATCGCGCGCGGGTTGACGGACGACAGGTCCATGGCCTGAGCTTTGCCATACCCGCGACGAACGGAGCGCAATGTGGGTTTGGCGCTGTCGAGAGAGATGATGCACCCACCCAGGGAGTAGCGCTTGGGGTTCTTTCAGCAGTTAAGGCTTTTCATACGCTGGCAGAAGCCGAATTTACATCGCACCGTATGACCGAAGTAGGAATAAGTCCCAGCGAGCGGCGAATTTTGATTGCGATAACACTTGGTATGAGGTCGAAGCGTATAGCCAACGAGTTTGGGCTCGATGCCTCCTATGTTGACAACGTGCGTTCAAAACTGCGCGCACGGTTCGCCTGCGAAACGGACACTCAACTGATTGTCAAACTTCAGAAATTGGGCGTACTACGTATGTGAGAAACCTCACCTTTAGTCGGCACCATTTGCGTGGCTTGATAAGCCTGCCACGCAATGGAGGGTCGATTTTATGCGCTACCACCAGTTTTCCCATGACAATCTTCCGACAGATCGACGTTTGATCAAGGGCCATTTCGCGCTCCGTGCGCAGCTTTTTCCTGATTGGCCTGCGCCGAACTATCTCCACGGATATGAGGGAGATATTTTTGACACAGTGCTCTTTGATCCCATCTGGTCTGTTGTCGAAGATGAAGACGGGGAAGTGCTGGCTGTTGCTCGTATGATCCCGGCTGATGCCAATGGAACAATGATTGAGGCAGCTTGGCCTGAACTGGTTAGCTCGGGAATGCCGCCTGCTCATGCCTGCTTCGAGGTTCATCGGCTTGGTGTCTCACGAAGTTTGCCACCGCTAAAACAGATGGAAGCAGCATTGTTCCTTCGGATTGAACTGGAGCTTTATGCGCTGCAAATGGAGAGGCCCTGGATTGTCCTGATGGTAGCGGAGCGGCTTTGGCGTGCGACCCTTCCTCATATGACACCACTCGGGCCCCCGATGGATGTTGACGGCGTGCCCTCGGTGGCACTGTCGCTGGAAATTGATCAAGCTGAGATTGACCAAAAAATACAGCAACTTGTAGAGGTCCGAGCGAAGCTGGCGGAAAGTCGTAGTGCCGCATGATTGATCGTTCGTTTGATGCCTTCATGGCAGAGTTGCATCTGCTGCTTGCCGCCTATCAGGGTGGTCCCGATATGAAGACGGACCACGCAATTGAAGTTCTGAGATTATCGGCGACAGCGCTGTTGGATGAAGACCCACCAGCCCCGCCGAAGCCCAGCCTCCGGGTCGTCAAAAGCTAGATCAGCGACTGGTAACGCCCAACGACAAGGGCGGAAATTTTGGTCTTGATGCCTTCAGAACCCTCTTCATGCTTTCCTTTCAATCGTATGGGTTGCTGGAACCGCGTATCATCGGATCTCGGGCGCAGTATGATTGTGCTGTCATCGCCGATTTCAATTTGTTTGAGCGTTGTCTCAAGGAGATTATCGCGTTCCCGTCGCGCGATAACAATTTGCCCGTCAATTGGAGTGAAATTATTCGGCTGCCAGTCAACGCAAAGAACATAATCACCGCTCCGAACAATCTGATTCATGCTTGGCCCGTGGACCTTGAATGCAAATTGCTTAAGACCTGTGAACCTTGGGTCAGGCGCCATGGGGATGGTCTCAACAGATTCATAATCTGACGATTCCATCCATGCGCCTGCCTGAACCAATCCAAGAACTGGTACATAGATCGGTTCCACGATTGCGGGTTCTTGCCCAATAAATAATTCTGTTTTGCTTACACCCAATGCCTTGGCAACTGCGGACTCAACCGCGGTGTTCAAGGTGTCAGTTTCGCCTATGACATACTTGTGGATAGTTGAAGCAGGGATGTTGGCGCGCTTTGCAAGTTCATCGGCATCGATGCCGTGGGCCTTGAGTAGATGGATAAAGGCCCTACGTCGTGGCTCGATTTCGTCTTGTTTGATCATTGTAAATTCCATCGCCGCCGTTGATCAGGCGTATCCTCAGATTATTGCGCAAAATGAGGCCGTCCGCGACACACTTGTTGGATCTGCTGACATCCAACAATCGGCGGCATTTTGATGCAGCTTTTCTACAAACGTATTGTTCGAGGTGGAGGTTTCGAGTGAAGAATGAGATCAGTGTCGCCGGTGTCGCGATTTCTTATGTCTTATTGGTGTGGAAGATGAGTGCAATAATGGCGTCTCCATGTGCCTTTACCGCCTTTGGTGTCTTGATATCTCCACCGGGAAAAGAATTTGTCAGTGCGCTCATCGCCATTGGAAATGAGCCACCATGGGTGATCATGAAAAAGAGGGTGCGTTCAGAAACATTCGGAATTGCCCCCTCCTTTTTTGCGCCCCGGATCAATTTGGATAGTCTTTTGTAGAAGGGCTGGACCACATGTTGAGCGATATATTTGCCTCGGTTGTCGGTCTTGTCTCCATCGAAGACAATGATCCGGCTGAGTTGCGGCCATTTGGCGGACATGGCAATGAAATCCCGGATCGCGTCTTTGAGTTGAGCTGAGTAGCTGCCCACCGGTGCAGGTTTGGTGGCGTTAAAGCCTTCCTCAATCTGGCTGATCAAATGATTGATCGCCGCGATCCAGACTTCGTGCTTTGAACCAAAATAGTAGCGTGTGAGCGCCACATCGGCGCCGACCTCTGAGGCGATCTGACTCAAGGACACACCATCAAAACCGCGGGCACCGAAAAGCTCGACCGCGGCGTCCAGGAAGGCACGCCGCAAGTCATCTGATTTCTCTAAACGGGGGCGCCCTCGAGATCGCTCCGAAGATGTGTGTGCCATGCTGAATTCAAACCTTGATGGATATCGACTTCTCTATTCTATCAGCGTAATCCGCATCCCGTCTCGGGCCATCACCAGCTCGCCGTCATAGATGTCGTCCATGCCGTTGCTATAATGCTGTTCGGCAACGAAGTTTGCCGGAATCGGCGGAATAAGATGTGTCAGAACCAGCTTTTTCACATCTGCTTCTTTTGCGACGCGGGCGACCTCTAGCGTCGGGGTATGCACAGCGCTGATAAGGGCGAGCCGGTCAGGGTCCACCGGACCACCAAACTGCCGCAGTGCTGATGCAATCTGCTCCATCATGTCGAGATTGACCGCTTCGTGAACTAGCATGTCAGCACCCTGTGCATGTTTGGCGATAGCGGATGTGTATTTCGTGTCACCACTGACCACCACTGTCTTGCCGCCATAGGATATTCGATAGCCATAGGCATAAGGCCAGTCGGGATGGTCCACCCGGAAGGCCTCCACAACCAGACCGTCAGTGTCGTAGACAACAACTGCATCTTCATTGTCGATTGTGACTTCCTTGGCCTGGCCTATGTTCACCGTGGTTTCCAGATACTCAACGCCAAGCACGCGCTGGCGTTCCTCTATATCGTTTGAATATCCCTGGTGAATGCCCTCGAGAAGTTGCTGGGTGCCCGGCGGGCCCACAACACTCACATCATGCTGCTGTCCCATCAACCAACTGCTGTGCAACACGTCGGCGACCCCAGACATATGATCAGCATGCAGATGGGTCAGGAAAACAGTTTCGAGTTTGGTGAAAGGAGATGCTGTCGCACTCAGTTGCCTGGATGCATTCTGTCCTGCGTCAAACAGGAAGAACTTTCCAGCCGCGATAACCCCGAGGCAGGGTTGGGAACGATCCGGAAAGAACTGAGGTGTTCCAGTGCCGCAGAAGATCAATTCAAAGCGGGTCGGGGAAATTTCCTGTGAGGCCACACCTTCCTGCACGCCCCGTTCTATCTGCCAGTTGATCAACGTCGAGCGATTGGCGCTGAGTAGAACAATCGCGAGTGCGGTTAAACCTACAAAACCGCCGAATGCAAACAGAAGTCGTGGAATTTTCATCAGAACATTCTTTGGTTTCCGACGTCACATGTCGTAAATTCTATGATCATAGAAAAAACTAGGAAAATCTATATACATGGAATAAAATCCCGATGTCCAGACGGAAAGGTTCGACGATGAAAAAGGCGATAGGGTTTTTGGTAGGTGCGGCACTAGTGATCGCCATCTGGGGTTGGGCGCCGATTAGCAGCACGATTAATCCAGATGATGCGCTTGCGCCTGGCTATGACTCACTCGAAACGGGTGTTCAGCGTTTGCCCGATGGCACATATCAGGTCTCAGCGCTTACACGCATGCCAGGTGTCAAAACGGAAATGGTGTCATGGTGGTTCACCGACTTTTTGCAGGCGAGTGAGCATTATTCATGGTGGCACCCAACCGCCCATGTCTGGATGGACTGGGAGAACAAAGTCCCGGGAAAGATCGTGGGCGCAAGTCACCTTGTGCATGAATATATCGGCGGCGAAATGCAGAAACTGCGCATCCAGTTTGTACCGCCTGAACAGGTGCTGGGGCCACTTCCCGAATTGGAGGAGGGAACCTTTGTCCTCTGCGCGCGGGCGGGACTTTTGGAAGAACCGATCTATGTCGCCAAAATGTGCCATGTGGTGCGCGATACGCCGTGGGGGGCGGAGATGCGCAGCAATTTCTGGATGGGGCACGTCGCCCGCCGGGAGGGGAATGAAGCAGTCAGCTCTATTGAGGGCATTATTGGAAACACGGCCCTTGCGCGCTATATCCTGCTTGACGAACAGGCTGCCACGGCGCTCATGATCCATGCGATCGAAGAGATGGGATATCTATCTGACCTGTTGCCCGCGCTTTATACGCGCGAGACCGCAGCGGCGTCTGACTGATCAGGTTCTCCGGGTTAAAGCGGCGAGGACGCATAGGGAGACTTCAGCTTCTCGGCAAGGAAGTCCATCACAACCCGAATGCGTTTATTGTGGCGGACATCTGCATGGCAGGCGAGCCAGAGCTCAAGCGGGGGCACCGGCGTGTCCGGTAGAACCTGTGTCACGTCTGACCATTTGGACGCCATGCCTGTATGAAGCGGGCCAATACCAATCCCGGCGCGAACTGCATTGATTTCTGCAATGTCATTGTCACACCGAAACCCAAAGTCATTTGTCCTAAGCGCGACACCTGCGGCCTCGTAAGCGCTGATCAAACCAGCGTTGCGATCCTGACCGACAAGCACGTGATCTCTCAGGTCAGCGGCCTTTTGCGGGGCCGGGTTTCGAGCAAGGTAGCGCTCGTGGGCAAACAGCCCGAGCGGTAGATCGATGATCTTGCGGGCGATGAGATCATTCTGCGCAGGACGAAAAAGCCTGATGGCAATGTCGGCGTCGCGTTGAAGAAGGTTGGAGACCTGGTTGCTTACATCCAACTCAACCTCGATTTCCGGATGGTCCAAAATGAAGGGGGCGAGCAGTCCGGGCAAAAGCAGTGTGCCGAAGATCTCATTTGCAGAGATGCGAACGGTTCCCTCAATCCGGTCTTCCAGGCCAGCGGCAACGCGCTCGAATTCGGTCGCCGTGTCCATCATCTCGCTGGCGGACGCCAACAGGTCAGAGCCCTTCGGCGTCAAGCGCATGCCTTCCCGACCGCGCGTGAAAAGGCGAAGGCCCAGGGTCTCTTCCAACAGGTCGATGTGACGACCGACCGTCGGCTGCGTGAGGCCAAGCTGCCGCGATGCGGCTAAGAGTGAGCCGGTTTTGGCCACCGCATGAAAGCTTCGTATGTGATCTAATTGCAATGACATGGTTGGATATTAAAATATTAATATAAAATATCAAGAAAACGAGGGTTTATATAAGAAAGAAAATATCCAATTCTGAAGTCCAACAAATCGCGGTGCGCCCCGCCTGCGAGCGAAAGGACCAAAGAACATGCGCAAATTCATGCAGATCACAGCACTCATCACCGTCGCAGCCATTGCCATCTATGGGATCGGCAGAGTGACGGGCCCATCGGTTTACACAGAAATCGAAGTTTCGGCGCCGACGTCGGCAGTCTGGGCTGTGCTGTCAGACACAGACGGGCACGCGGACTGGAACCCTCTGTTGATCTCTATGTCAGGCGACCTCGAAGTAGGGGCGCAACTGCGCAATGTCCTGCAGCTTGTGGGTGGTTCACCGATGGAATTCACGCCCCGTGTGCTTGTTGCGACGGAAAATGTCGAGCTGCGGTGGCTGGGTGACGCTGGTGTTCCGGGCATCTTTGACGGCGAGCATTATTTCCTGCTTGAGGAAACGGGTCGCGGCACGACACTGTTCCGTCATGGTGAAAACTTCTCCGGCTTTCTCAGCTATCCGATTTTCGCCTTCATTGGTGAGGACACAAAAGCAGGCTTCGATGCCATGAACGCCGCCCTGAAGGAGCGGGTAGAAAGTGGCCTTTGAGCGGGCCACTGATCCGACAGACAGGTCGCGTATCATTTTTCAGGAAAGAAAGATTGGCTGGGGAACTAGGATTCGAACCTAGACTACCTGAGTCAGAGTCAGGCGTCCTACCATTAGACGATTCCCCATCCGGGTGGCTTCGCGCGGGGCCGAAGGCCTGCTGAAGTGGGCCAGAACTTATGTGGCGCGAGCCTTGCCGTCAACCAATGGATATTCCCCTTAAACCGGCCATTCCTTCGTCCGGCTGAACCTGTTAGGCTTCCGGCAACTAACGATTAAAGGACCCTGGTTGAGACGGGCGAACAAGGCGCAGATTGCTTTGAGCGGGCCGTATTCCCAGGTGGATCGATGTGACGGATACGGGAGATCGGTCCCAGGCTGCTTCGGGGGAGGCAGCGGCATCTCGGTCGGATGCGGGACCTGTGGAGGGATCAAACGCGGTCGCTGGGCAAACGTCTGGTGTCGATGTGACGCGCGATGACACTGCCCAACCCAAAAAGCGAAGACGCCGCCGTCGCCGCAAAAAGGCAAACAATGCCGCAGGCGAGGCGTCTGCTAAAGACCAAAATCAGGCACCAGAATCCCAATCGGAGCATCCGCCGACGCCTAAACCTGCCGCTCCCAAGGATCCGCCGGTCTATGCGGCCATCGACTTGGGCACCAACAATTGCCGCTTGCTTGTCGCCAAAAGAAGTCGCGATGGCTTTCGGGTCATTGATGCCTATTCCCGCATCGTGCGTTTGGGTGAGGGGCTGGCCTCAACAGGGCAGCTCAGCGACGACGCCATGAACCGGGCTGCTGCGGCGCTGAAAATCTGCGCTGACAAAATGAGACGCAGGGGCGTGACGCGCGCTCGGTCGATCGCAACAGAAGCCTGTCGCACGGCGGCAAACGGCACGGACTTTATTGCACGTGTTCAACGCGAAACAGGCATTGAGCTTGATGTTGTCTCTACTGCCGATGAAGCCCAACTGGCGGTTGGGGGATGCGCACCACTCCTGGACCGCGAGCATGCAGCGGCTTTGGTGTTTGATATTGGGGGTGGCAGCACCGAACTCATGTGGGTGCATCATGAAGACCAGACCAAGCCGGAAATTCTCGATTGGACGAGCCTACCTTGTGGCGTGGTGACGCTGGCGGAGACCTACGGGGGCGATAAGGTCTCTGAGGCGCTTTACCAGGACATGGTCGCCGACGTGGCAGCGCGCCTGGCACCGTTCAAACAGCGCCTAGCAGGTAGAGAGTGTGCAGAGAAGCGGTTCCATCTGCTGGGCACATCGGGAACGGTGACGACCATTGCCGGTGTTCATCTGGGGCTGAAACGCTACGACAGGTCCCAGGTCGATGGCGCCTGGGTGAGCCTCGAGGATGTGTCGAAAGTAACCGAAACGCTGTTGGGCATGACATTGGCAGAACGCGCCGCTCATTCCTGCGTTGGACAGGAGAGGGCGGATCTGGTTCTGGCAGGCTGCGCGATTTTGGATGCGATATCTCAGGCCTGGCCAGCTGAACGGCTGCGGGTTGCCGACAGAGGTCTAAGAGAAGGCATCTTGTTTTCTTTGATGGAAGCTGATCAAACACGCGGGAGCGCTGGTCGACGCCGGCGTAGAAGACGGCGCAGGCGGAAATCACAGGCAAACCAGGGTGGCTCTCCGGTTTCTGGAGGGACTCAGTCATGAGCAGCAAATATGAATGAGAAAGCGGACAAAGGCGGTTCCAGCCGCAAAGGCGGCCGGCGCAATCTTCGCGAGCGGGTCAAAACTGCGCGGGGACGCAAACTCTCGTCCAAACTGTGGCTCGAACGTCAGCTGAACGACCCTTACGTGACCCGCGCGAAGGAAGAGGGCTATCGCTCGCGCGCGGCTTTCAAGCTCACGGAAATGGACGACAAGTTTCATTTCCTAAAAAAAGGCGGCCGGATCGTCGATCTCGGCGCAGCACCTGGCGGCTGGACACAAGTCTCGGTCGCCCGGACGGGTTCGGACAAGGGTAACGGAAAGGTCGTGGGCATCGACCTGCAGGAGGTTGATGCGATTCCTGGCGCTGACCTCTATGTGCTCGATTTCCTGGAGGAAGATGCCGATACTAAGGTGAAAGAATGGCTCGGTGGCGAAGCTGACGTCGTTTTGTCGGATATGGCGGCGGCCTCTATGGGCCACAAGCAGACCGATCATCTGCGCATTATGGCGCTCGCCGAAGCGGCGGCTCAGTTTGCCCATGATGTTTTGTGCGAAGGTGGCACTTATTGCGCCAAAGTGCTGCAGGGCGGCGCAGAACAAGAGCTTTTGCGCATGCTGAAGCAGGATTTCAAGGTAGTGCGGCACGTGAAACCGGCTGCCAGCCGGGCCGATTCTTCGGAAATGTATGTGCTCGCCACCGGCTTTCGCGGTCGCCAGGAAGAGGACGAAGGCGAGGTCTAGAGCGGGGCACGGGCGTCCCATGAATTATGCAAGGCTGTGTCACAATATCGTCCTTTGCAATTCCCCGATCTGGTGTTACACACCAGCGCCAACATCACTATCCCGCTGTAGCCGGAGGTTGGCCCCATGTTCCGCGAAGCTCTTACATTTGATGACGTGCTCCTGCAGCCCGCCGAATCCGGCGTAATGCCAGGTCAGGTTGACACGTCCACCCGTCTCACCCGTTCCATCAAGCTTGGAATTCCGCTCATTTCGTCCGCTATGGACACGGTGACCGAAGCCCGATTGGCGATCGCCATGGCCCAGGCTGGAGGTCTCGGCGTCCTTCACCGGAACATGACCCCGGATGAACAGGCAGAAGAAGTAAGACGCGTAAAGCGCTTTGAAAGCGGCATGGTGGTTAACCCGGTGACCATTGGGCCGGACCACTCTCTGGCAGATGCGCTGTCCCTTATGGAACGGCACAGCATTTCGGGCATCCCGGTTGTTGAACCCTCAACGCAAAAGCTTGTGGGCATATTGACCAACCGCGACGTGCGCTTTGCTGACAATCCTGCTGAGCCTGTCCGCAATCTCATGACCCACGAGAACCTCATTACGGTGAAAGAGGGTGTGAACCAGGATCAGGCGCGGAAACTCCTTCATCAGCACCGCATTGAAAAACTGCTCGTGGTGGATGACCAATATCGTTGCGTTGGCCTTGTTACCGTCAAGGACATGGAAAAAGCGCAAACGCACCCCGATGCCTGCAAGGATGATCAGGGCCGTCTGCGCGTAGCAGCAGCATCTACGGTTGGCGATGATGGGTTTCACCGTGCTGAGCAACTGATCGATGCAGGTGTCGATCTTATTGTGATCGACACGGCGCATGGGCATTCGATCCATGTCGCAGAAGCTGTGAAGCGGGTGAAGAAGCTCTCAAATAGCACACAGGTAGTAGCTGGCAATATCGCTACTGCAGAAGCCGCACGGTCTTTGATTGATGCTGGCGCAGATGCGGTGAAAGTGGGCATTGGTCCAGGCTCCATCTGCACAACGCGGATTGTTGCCGGCGTCGGTGTGCCGCAGCTCACTGCGATTATTGATTGTGTGGAAGAAGCTCAAAAAGCAGACATTCCGGTGATCGCAGATGGCGGCATCAAATTCTCCGGTGACCTAGCCAAAGCAATGGCAGCAGGCGCGGAGTGCGCCATGATCGGCTCCCTCTTTGCCGGAACAGAAGAGAGCCCTGGCGAGGTGTTCCTCTATCAGGGACGCTCCTACAAATCCTATCGTGGCATGGGCTCCGTTGGCGCCATGGCTGTGGGGTCTGCCGACCGTTACTTCCAAAAAGATGTTCAGGACACGCTGAAGCTTGTGCCGGAAGGTGTCGAAGGTCAGGTGCCCTATAAAGGTCCGATTGGCAGTGTCGTTCATCAGCTTGTGGGGGGGCTGCGAGCAGCCATGGGCTATACCGGCGCTGCAACCATGGCGGATTTTCGCGAACGGGCGAAGTTCGTCAAAATCTCTGCAGCAAGCCTGCACGAAAGCCACGTCCACGACGTAACCATCACCCGGGAGTCGCCCAACTATCCGGGCGCTCGCGGTTAACCCGAAAAACAGAAGACTTTTATGACACCTGCCGCCCGCCTTTCTGCAGCTATTGAAATTCTCGGTGACATCGCGAAGGGAAAAATGGCGGACAGAGTGTCTGCTGCCTGGGCGAAGGCCAACCGCTATGCTGGGTCAAAAGACCGTGCGGCGATCCAGGCCCGTGTGTTTGACGTGCTTCGCAATCGCGCCCTCTACAGCTTTGCTGCTGACAGCACAACGCCCCGGTCTCTCGTTCAAGCGTCTTTAACGATTGAAGACGGGCTGTCCCCAGACGAGCTTCGCAGTCTGTTCGATGGCGCGAAGTTCGCACCTGTACCATTGACCGTGACCGAGACCGAAGCGCTGGCCGGTCTGCCTGCACGACTGGAAAACGCGCCAGCACATGTACGTATGAACGTGCCCGAATGGCTACTGCCGGAGCTCGAGAGTGCATTTGATGAAAGGCTCGAAGTCGAGCTGGCTGCACTGAATACCCGCGCGCCTGTGGATCTGAGAGTGAACTCGCTGAAAGCAACGCGCTCGGACGTTAAGGAACGCCTCGGCGCTGAAAACATCGAGACCGATCCTTGCGATGGGTCGCCATGGGGCCTTCGTTCTAAAAGCAATGCGCGTGTGACGCATACAAAGACGTTCAATGAAGGTCTGGTAGAGATTCAGGATCTGGGTTCTCAGCTCACCTGCATGATTTCAGGTGTTCAGCCAGGCGAACGCGTGGTCGATCTCTGTGCCGGCGCGGGGGGCAAAGCCCTGGCACTGTCCGCGATGCTATCTGGTGAAGGCTCGGTTATTGCTTGTGACACTGACCCGCGACGTCTCGGGCGTTTAAAGCCCCGTGCGGACAGGGCAGGTGCGGGAACAATTGAAACCCGAAGGCTTCATCCCTTCGATCCAAACGCTGCAGACCCGGACCTGGAAGATCTGGAAGGCCTGGTCGACTGCGTTTTTGTGGATGCACCATGTTCCGGCACCGGCGCATGGCGCCGTCAACCAGAAGCCCGCTGGCAGCTGACACCTGAAAAGCTGGATGCCTATCGCACCGCCCAGATTGAGGTCTTGATCCGCGGCGCTCGACTGGTGCGGCCCGGTGGACGGCTCATCTATGTTACCTGCTCTATTTTGCCCAGTGAGAATGACGCACAGATCGATGCCTTCCTGAAAGAGATCACCATGTTTCAGGAACGAGACTGGCGGTCGAACTGGCCAGAGGGCGAAACCATGCCTGCTGCGCCTGAGGTCCCCCGCCTGCGTCTGACCCCGCACAGGACCGGCACAGACGGGTTTTTCGCCACCATTCTGGAGCGCGTTGAATGAGGGTGCACCCTTCCTTGACTCAATCGACCGGGGATGGTGAGTCCCTTACCCATATTTTCTCTGAACATCAGTAGAGCCGCATGACCGACCGTATTCTGATAATTGATTTTGGCAGCCAGGTAACCCAGCTCATTGCCCGCCGCGTGCGTGAAAGTGGCGTCTATAGTGAGATTGTTCCGTTTAACTCGGCGGGAGAAGCGCTCGAGACCTTTGACCCAAAGGCGATTATCTTGTCCGGTGGTCCGGCAAGTGTGACGGGCGCTGACACACCGCGTGCGCCAGAAGCTGTGTTTACAGCGGGGGTGCCGGTGCTGGGCATTTGTTATGGCGAGCAGACCATGTGTGCCCAGCTTGGCGGACGCGTCGAGGCCCATGACCATCAGGAATTCGGGCGTGCCGACATTGAAATAGTCGAAGACTGCGCGCTCTTTGACGGTGTGCTGAAACCTGGTGACAAAGAACAAGTCTGGATGAGCCATGGCGACCGGGTGGTTGAACTTCCAGAAGGGTTTAAGACCGTCGCCGTGTCAGAAGGTGCACCCTATGCGGCCATCGCAGACGAAGCGCGAAAGTTCTACGCGGTTCAGTTCCACCCCGAAGTCGTGCACACGCCACGGGGTGCCGACCTACTAAAGAACTTCACCCACAAGATTGCGGGCTGCCAGGGCGACTGGACCATGGCGGCTTTCAAGGAAACCGAAATCGCCAAGGTGCGCGAACAGGTCGGCTCGGGCCGCGTGATTTGCGGTCTTTCCGGCGGTGTGGATTCTTCTGTGGTGGCGGTGCTGCTTCACGAAGCCATTGGCGATCAGCTGCAATGTGTCTTTGTGGACACCGGCGTCATGCGGGCAGGGGAGGCAGACGAAGTCGTGAACCTCTTCCGCGACCATTACAACATTCCGCTCGTTCACGCAGACGCAAGCGACCTCTTCCTCGGCAAGCTGGAAGGCGTCTCTGATCCGGAGAAGAAGCGGAAGATTATTGGCTCGACCTTCATCGATGTGTTTGACGAAGAAGCAAAGAAAATCGGCGGGGCAGACTTCCTTGCCCAGGGCACGCTCTATCCAGATGTGATTGAAAGCGTCTCCTTCACCGGCGGTCCGAGTGTGACCATCAAGAGTCACCACAATGTGGGCGGCCTGCCGGAACGCATGAACATGAAACTTGTGGAGCCCCTCCGCGAACTTTTCAAAGATGAAGTGCGCGTACTGGGACGTGAGCTGGGCCTGCCGGAGACATTTGTCGGGCGTCACCCGTTCCCGGGGCCGGGCCTTGCAATCCGTATTCCTGGCGAAATCACCCGCGATAAGGTCGACATCCTGCAAAAGGCCGATGCAGTCTATCTGGATGAGATCCGCAAAGCAGGCCTTTATGACGAGATCTGGCAGGCCTTTGCTGTCCTGTTGCCAGTCCGCTCAGTGGGTGTAATGGGGGATAGCCGAACCTATGATTATGTCTGTGCACTCCGCGCCGTCACCTCAACCGACGGAATGACGGCTGACTATTACCCGTTTGAGCATTCCTTCCTGGGACGCATCTCCACACGGATAATCAATGAGGTGCGTGGCATCAACCGCGTTGTCTATGATGTGACATCCAAACCACCAGGGACCATTGAGTGGGAATGATTGCCTGATCTAGGGGGGCTACCTGTGACGCTCGGCAAGCTGGGCGGACAGGGCTTCAACATTTGCGATAGCCGCGGTCTTTGATTTTTCGAAGCGATGATCACCGAATTCCTGATACTCAATACCGATATGACGTAGATCGCCCGCCCCCAGATATTTTGAAACAGTGCGGATATGGGGGACGAGGTGCCCATCGCCGCCGTTCAGTTCGCCGGGGCCAAATCCAAATTCGCCAGATGCGGTGAGAAGCACCAGAGTCTTGCCATCAAGGATCGGTTCAAGCGGCCTATCGCCTCGCGCAAGATCGAAGGAGAAGGTCCTGTTGATACGCACGACCTGATCGATCCAGGCTTTTAGAGCAGCTGGCATGCCATAATTATACATGGGCGTAGCGATTAGAATTATGTCAGCACGCTTTACTTCGTCGATGAAAACTTCAGAGGATTCGAGCTGGGCGTTTTGTGCGGATGAACGTGCATCCTCTGACGTGAAGGCCGCATCGATCCAGCTTTCGGAGATCGCGGCGGGTGGGTGCAAACCCACATCTCGCGGCATGACTTCCAGGCCGACGCCAGTACTTTTCCAGGCGGTAAGAAATTGATTGCTCAACATTCGAGTGAGAGACTTTGTTTGACGCGGACTTGCATCAATTCGCAATAGAGAAGGCATGATTGTGCGCTCTTGTTTGTGGGGTCGCGATGGCGGATAGCTTTGAAAACAGATGATTAAAATTGAATCACAGTGACGACGAGGTGGACATTTTGTGGCTTTATTGGCCAATGACAAATACAGTTTTGGTATTTATAGATAAGTTTTACTCATCTTGGAGTCCGCCGTGGCAATGCCCTCCCTTACTGCGCTTCGAGCGTTTGATACTGCAGCGCGGCTTGGCAGTTTTAAGGATGCCGCAGAGGTACTGAACGTGTCAGCGACCGCTGTCTCTCATCACATTCGAGGATTGGAAACGCAGATTGGTGTGGCTCTGTTCTTACGGGGAACACGGCAGGTGTCATTGACAGCGGCGGGACGAGAACTGTCTGAGGCGACCGCGTCAGCCTTTTCGCGCATTGAAACCACGCTTGATGCGCTTAGCCTATCAGAAAAAACGCTAACAATTTCCGCGACACCGGCCTTCGCGGCGCTTTGGCTTGCGCCTCGGATCGGGTCATTCGAAGCGCAGTATCCGGATGTAAATGTAAAGACGGTCTCATCCACGGAACGGGCCGATTTGCGCCGCGATAAAACTATAGATGTTGCCATTCGATATGGCAGCGATAGTGTCTCTGAGCTGGACAGCCCGCTCGCCTTGAGGGAAACCTTCATGGCCTATGGATCCACCGAATACATTGAACGGTTGGACGACTTGTCAGAAGCGCAATTCATTAGCACTGCCTGGGTGGAAAAAAACTTAAAGCGGGCGAGCTGGGTAGACTGGTTTGCAGCTGGAGGTATGCAGCCGCCAAAGAAAGCAGCGTTTCGGGAGTTCCTGCATGAACACGAAGTGCTTCAAGCGGGTCTTGCAGGACAAGGATTGATCCTGCTGAGTGATGTACTCGCAGGGAATATCGTTTCGCGGCGCTGGTTGCAGCCCTACCGTCCGGAAATCCATCTCGAAGGTTTGGCTTATTGCTGCCTTTGCAGCGCGGAAAAGAGGGACTCAAAAAAAGTCAGGGACTTCATCTCTTGGTTAGTCGCAGAGGCAAAAAACTAGGCGGGCCGACGGTTGGTCGGTAAAGGCATTGATGTCCTGTACACGAGCACCATTAGCGGCTTCAACTGAAGGCCAGCTCAAGGACCGTGTTTGGATTGCTCTCACGATGAGCTCAAAGCAGCTGTCGACTACATGGTTGAACAGTCTCAATAAAAGCATCACCGCCTACCGCAGATCGTCAATAACTTCTGAGATCCGCTGAAAGAAGTGGAGGCCCTGATTGATCTCTTCGTCAGTCATGGTTTCGATGATGCGTTGAATAAACGCATCGCCGCGGCTGATCATGCCATCCACGAATTTTTCGCCGGTGGGTGTCAGGGTGACGACCTTCTCTCGTCCTGAATGGGCAGCTTCTTCGACAGTCAGCAGTGAGAGGGGCTCGCTTGCCATGGTCCGGATCGCCTTTGTGATCGCAGCGCCGGAAATCTCAAACCAGGCGCCCAACTGCCGCTCGATGTCTTTCCGATTCATTAGCCGACCATCAGTTCCTTCCGAGTGGATCAGCCACAAAATCGCCACCTGATGACGCCCAATTTCGCCCCCACGCATGGAATCCTCCACGCGCAATCCGGCTTTGTAGTGAATTGGATAGTAAAACCCGAGAAAGCGTCGCGCTGCGTCTGCCGGGGATTGTTCAGCCCCTACTTTAGTTTTGTTCTTAGGCATGAATATCGCGAATCCCTTGAGCCTTTTGGTCGAGTCTAAGCCGGTCTTGCCTATTCGTCAGGCTTTAAATATTTACATCGGAAATAGTTTATGATGTAAATTAAAAGATCATCTCGGGGAGGAAAAGGTGAAAGCATCCGAAATCGCAGCTGATTTGGCGCGTCTTACCGCGCCATCAATCATCGCAGACCCTTACCCACTTTATGACCGATTGAGATCGGTGTGTCCGGTAAAGGGGTATGCAGACTATCCACCAGGAACCGTGCCGGGCCAGGATGAGCCGGTGTCAGCTTGGGTCCTTCTTTCCTACGATCATGTAGCCGCTGCGGCGCGCGACCATCGCACATTCTCTTCGCGGGACCCGCTGCAAGAGGCTTCTTCTGCACCAACCCTCATGTTGGTCAATCATGACAATCCGGAGCATGACCGCCTGCGCGGGATCGTCAATCTGGCATTTTCACGCAAACGTATGGAGGGAGAAGCACCTGCTGTTCGGGAAATTGTGAAAGAGCTATTGAGCGAACTCGGGCCACAAGATGTTGACGTGATGGAAAAGGTGGCATCAGTCCTGCCCGCACGTGTGATGGTGCACCTGCTTGGGTTGCCACCTGCAGACGCGGATCGATTTCGTCACTGGGCGACCGCTTTTATGCTGTCAGCCGATTTGACGGCAGAACAGCGTCAGGCAAGCAATGAAGAGCTTGCAGCCTATTTTGTTGAAAAAGTCTCTGCCATGGCCGGAGCCATCGCAGCCGGAGAGGCTGTGCCGGATTGTTTAATGCGTGCACTCCTTGAGGCAGAAGCAGATGGAGAGAAACTCTCAGTAGAAGAGGTTATCCGGTTCTGCATCACCTTGGTTGTTGCCGGTGCTGAAACCACAACCTTTTTGATCGGTAATCTGCTCTACAATATGGCCACGATGAAGCCGGTACACCAACGGTTGAAAGACGACCCAGCGCTTCTGGTTCCTTTCATCGATGAGACCCTGAGGCATTCCGGGCCGCCGCAACGCCTTTTCCGAATAGCGACTGAGGACGTACCTGTCGGCGATGCCGATATCAAAAAGGGTGATTGGGTGGCGCTCTTCTTTGCCGCAGCCAATCACGATCCGTCCGTCTTTCCAGACCCTGGTCGTTTCGACATGGACCGGCCCAACCTCAACAAGCAGCTAACGCTGGGCGTCGGCATTCACCACTGTCTGGGTTCAGCTCTGGCGAAGCTGGAAGCGCGGGTGCTGTTGGAGGGTGTTTTGGCTCGCGGCGATGAAGTGCTGTTCGGCGGGTCCTTTCCGGTGCCGCAGACCGCGAGCCTTCTAAATCATGGATTTGAGCGATTGGTTCTGCGGTTCGTCCGCAATGCAGCGGAGGCCGCGTGATGGATAAAGATCTGAATATTGCCCAGACACAAAAACTCTTTGAAGCCTTTGGCGCAGGAAATGTTCCACGCATACTCGAATTTGTGAATGACGACATCCTGATCGAATTCTACGGTCCTGAAGACATCATTCCCTATGCCGGGACCTACAAAGGTCGTGACGAGGCCAGGTCCTTCTTTGAGACAGTTCTCTCTTCGGTGGATATTCACGTGTTCGAGCCGGAAGAATTTCTGGCGGACAAAGACAAGGTGATTGTCACTGGACACTTGCATCTCACGCCAAAGTCGACCGGGGGCACCATCAAGTCGGATTTTGTTCACGTGATTACGATGACGGGGGGCAAGTGGTCGCGTTTTCGCGATTTCATGAACACCGCCGTGGCTGTAGAAGCATTTTCCCGCTGACGGGCTGTTCCCACGCTCCCTAAAGGCGGGTAGTCTTTCGCCAAGATCGGTTGTGGTGAAGGAAGTGGCATGCGTGGAATGCAAGGTTTGGCGATTGTTGGAGCGCTGCTTGGCTCAATAAGCGCAGTTCAGGCCAACGGCGTGGAAGACAACAATAATTGCTATGAGCAGTTCCGCGGCGGCGACATGAAGCTCGCCATTTATTACTGCAGCAGAGCTATCCAGTCAGGCGACCTGGAGCGGGGCGACATGGTTGTTGCGCTGCTCAATCGCGGGGTTGCCTATAAAAACACAGGCAATCTGGAAATGGCTGTTGTGGATTACTCGTCCGCACTGGAACTGTCGCCCGGCGATGCACTGCTCTTTTCAAATCGCGCCAATGCTTACCGCGAGTTAAATAGGCCCGTGGAGGCGATGAGCGACATCAATCGGTCGATCGAGCTAAATCCGGAGAACCCGGCAGCCTTCTATGTTCGCGGTCTCTTGTTTGAGGCGATGGGCGATGCGGAGAATGCGCGCCGTGATTTCTTGCGCGCACACGAAATCAGTCCGGACGATAAAGAATTCCGCGAGCGTGTAGAAGCGTTGGGCGCAAGCGGGCAATCAGACGGCCAGTAAAGATATAGGGGGCAGGGGACGAGAAATGGCAAAGCTCGACATAGTAGGGACGGTGACGGAGTCTTATAAAGGCGCTTGGTCTCACTTTGGCGATATGGTGAAACTCGTTTGGGCGCCTGTCGTGGTCTATATTGCGGCAAACGTTCTCCACTCACTATCAGTTCAATCGATCACTCAAGAGATTGACCCTTCAGATGTCGAAGCCATGTTCCAGGCCAGCTGGGGTTGGCAAGCCGCAGCAGTAACGCTCCTGGGTCTGTTCTTATGGCCTATCATCGCAGTGGCATGGCACCGGTTCATCCTGCTGGGTGAAACAAGTTCCTCCGCTCTCTACTTCAAATTTGGCCGTCGTGAAGCACGTTTTATGCTGACATCGATTTTCCTTTCACTTCTGGTCGTCCCTGGTGTTTTGGTCATGATTGTCGGGGCGGGAACAGCTCTGTCAGCTTTCGCGGTTCCCGTCGGGTTGGTTCTGATGGTTGCGGGGCTGGCCTATGCACTACGTCTCTCGCTCCTTCTCCCGGCGGTGGCAACAGATGCCGCTGTTGACGCCCGTGCGATCCTGGAAGCCACACAAGATAATGTGCTCCGTATCTTCGGGGCGCACACTCTCAACATATTGGTTCTCCTGGCTGTCGCTATCGGCTTTAGCATTCTTGTTGGCATCGTCGCTTTGGTAATGGGTCCAGTGATCGGAATTATCGGCGGCGCTGTACTCGGCGTTTTTGCGCAGATCATTTCTGTCGCCATCCTCTCCGTGATGTACAGAGATTTGGTGCTCTCCGGGCAGAGCGCGGCAAGCCCGCCTGATATTCAGGTTCACTAAACCCGCGTCATCTTACCTGTTTGTCCATTGAAAGGCCGAAAGCGGCGAGCTGTGCTTCGCCGGTCTCTCTAGATTGCGCCAGCGCATTTCATGGAGAGGGTAAGATGGTGATTAGAGACAAATCATGTGAGGGCAAAGTAGCCATTGTGACCGGAGCGAGTTCCGGCATTGGGCGTGCGACTGCATTGAGGCTCGCATCAGAAGGAGCGACGGTGGTGGCCGGCGCCAGACGCCAGGTTGAGCTCGACATTTTGGTCTCCGAAATTGAAACAAATGGCGGAAGAGCAAAGGCGGTCGCTGGAGACGCCATAGAGGAGGCATTTTCGCGTGACCTGGTGGAATGCGCTCGTATGGACTTTGGTGGTTTGGATATCGCCATAAATGCCGCGGGAACGCTCGGTCCCATGGGACCGGTGATCGATTTGGGCCACGATCAATGGGACGCGGTGCTCGCGACAAACCTCACCAGCGCGTTTCTTGGTGCCAAACATCAAATCCCGGCAATGCTCGAACGAGGTGCAGGGTCAATCGTCTTAGTGAGTTCCTTTGTTGGTCACACTGTGGCGATGCCGGGCGTCGCGGCCTATGCAGCCAGTAAGGCCGGGATGATAGGTCTCATGAAATCCCTTGCCGTTGAGTATGGCGCACAGGGCATTCGTTCAAACGCCTTGCTTCCCGGCGGTACCCAAACAGCGATGGCAGACGTCATGGCCAACACAGACGAGATGCGTGAATTTGTTCGAGAGATGCATGCACTGAAGCGTATTTCAGAGCCTCACGAGCAGGCTGATGCGGCTCTTTTTCTGGCTTCAGACGCCTCATCCTTTGTGACCGGCACGGCAATGCTGGTGGATGGGGGTGTCTCAATCAGCAAAACCTGACCTAAATGGGGCATAGAGTTAACAAATATTGACTTTAAGCCATTGAAAAAATTAGAGAAAAAAGGATGTCCCTCCATGCTTGACCGGGGGCTTTAATTGCCCCATATGGCAGGGGCAATGACCGCCCCCCGTCGCCCCATTGGGTGAAATGCGGTCACAATTGGAGGTCGTACCCATGTCGGTTCACACCAAGATCAAGCGCATTACCGTTCCAGAAATCATGGCGCGCAAGGGCAATACACCCATCGTGTCATTGACTGCCTACCACGCGCACACAGCGCGCTACATTGACCCTTATGTCGACTTCCTTTTGGTCGGCGATAGCCTCGGCATGGTCATGTACGGCATGGAAAACACGCTCGGTGTGACCATCGACATGATGATCGCCCATGGTGCCGCCGTTGTCCGCGGGACCGACCGGGCCTTGGTGGTGGTGGATATGCCGTTTGGCTCCTACGAAGAATCGCCAGAAATCGCCTTCCGCAATGCCTGTCGGATTATCAAGGAGACGGGTTGCACCGCCGTGAAGCTCGAAGGCGGGGGGCGCATGGGCCCCACCATTAAATATCTGAGCGAGCGGGGCATCCCCGTGATGGCTCATATCGGCCTCACGCCTCAGAGCACCAATGTGATGGGCGGATTTAAGACACAAGGCCGGGTTGAGGAAGACTGGGCCGAGATTGAGAACGACGCCCTCGTCATCTCCGAATCTGGTGCCTTTGCCGTTGTTCTTGAAGGAATGGCAGAGCCGCTCGCCGCGAAAATTTCGGGTCAGATCAGCATTCCTACCATCGGTATTGGCGCGTCTGCTGCCTGCGATGGCCAGATTCTGGTGCTCGAAGATATGTTGGGCCTCTCTCCCAAGCCGCCGAAATTCGTTAAGGAGTTCGCGACCCTGGGCGCGGCGATTGCCGGTGCCGCAGAAGCCTACGCCGATGAAGTACGTGGTCGGGCGTTTCCAGCCAAAGAGCACACATATGCCATGAAGAAGGTCGATTGAGCCGTTAAACTAATTCGTCGTCCGTCCCATTTGTGGTGGTCAGGGCGGTTGGCAAGTCATTGAATTGACGTTACTTTACGGCCGCAAGACCGCCATCGGGGCTGCCATTCAGGCAGACGCCTCGACCTACTTCGGAGACTATTCTTGGCCGACATTTTTCGCGAAGTCGAAGAAGACATTCGCCGCGACCGTCTACAGCAGCTTTGGGACAAATACGGTATCTATCTGATCGGCTTTGTGGTCGGCATAATTGCCCTCACCAGTCTGATCGTTGGGTGGCGTGCCTATTCGCAGTCTCAGGCTGAGGAAGCCTCAAAGGCATTTGTAACAGCGATCGCAGAGGCGACCCAGGAAGGTGCCGATGCAGCTGGCATTTTCAGCAGTTTGGCAGACCAGGCACCGAGCGGCTATGCAGCACTTGCCCGGCTGAGAGCGGCAGGCGCGCTCGCAGATGCCGGAGAGGTTGATCCGGCAATTGCGGCTTATGATGCCGTCGCGGCAGATAGCGGCGCAGATGATATTTTGAGAGACCTTGCAAAGGTCAAATCAGGCACCCTGCTGGTCGGGCGGACAAGTTTTGATGATCTGGCGATCCGCCTGGTGCCTTTGGCCGGCAATGATGAGCCATGGCGTAACCCAGCGAGAGAGGCCTTGGGCATGGCGGCTTTTGCGGAGCAGAAATATGCTCAGGCACAAAGCTTTTTTCAGAGCATTGTTGGTGATCAGACAGCCACACCAGGCGTTAGAGATCGGGCTCATGTGATGCTCGCCTTGATTGCACCGCATGCACCAGCAACTCAAACCGTTCCGTTGGAAGCGTCTGAAAGCGTGCCAGCAGAACCAGCGCCGACGAGCTCAACAGAACCTGCGGGAGAAGCACAATGACAACATGGCGTGTGGTGACCCTCGGTCTGGCTGCGGCGTTGACGCTTGGCGGCTGTGAGACATTTCAAGACATCATTTCAAGCGATGATAAAGAAGCGCTCCCAGGCGAACGTATCTCTGTTATGGCGCTTGAGCGGAAGCTGGAAGCTGACCCTCGGTTGGCCTCTTTGGAAGTTGTTCTTCCACGTCCCTACGTAAACGAAGACTGGCCACAGCCGGGTGGCTATGCAGATAACGCGATGCACCATCTGCAGGCGTCGGGCTCCCTGGATGTTCTGTGGAGCAGCAATGCCGGGTCGGGTTCGAGCGGATCTACAGAGCTTGCAACGGCGCCAGTCACAGCCGCCGGACAGGTTTACGTCCTGGATACAGAAACGGTCGTGCGGGCATTTAATTCAACGACCGGCGATGAAGCCTGGGAAACAGAGCTTGCGCCAGAAGACGAAGACGCTGATGAAGGCCGCGGCGGCGGGGTTGCGTTTGAGAGCGGCAGGCTTTTTGTCACGACCGGTTTTGGTGAGGCAATTGCACTTGATGCAGGGACCGGCGAGATCATTTGGCGGAGCGCACTTGGAACGCCCTTCAGGGCCGCGCCAACGGTGAATGGTGGCCGCATGTTCACCATCACGTCAGACAATCAAATGATCTGCCTGAACACCGAAGATGGGTCTGTTCTCTGGCGACACCGCGGAATTGTTGAAAGTGCCGGGATTTTGGCCGCTACATCTCCGGCAGTGTCAGGTTCCATCGTGGTGGTGCCATATTCCTCTGGCGAGCTCTACGCGCTGCGCGTTGAAAACGGCAACTCGCTTTGGTCAGACAGCCTGACCCGCACAGGCAATGTTACCTCTCTGACGGAACTCAACGATATTGCCGGACGCCCTGTGATCGACAGAGGTCGGGTCTATGCAGTCAGCCATTCGGGCCGGGCAGTTTCCATTGATATTCGAACAGGCGAGCGCGTCTGGACACGCAACATTGCAGGCACGCAGACCCCTTGGGTAGCTGGCGGCTTCATCTTTGTGGTGACGCTGGACGCAGAGGTTGTGGCTCTCTCCAGACGCGATGGTCGTATTCGCTGGATACAGAAGCTGGAGCGGTTTGAAGACGAGGAAGACCGTGATGGTCCGATCGAGTGGAGTGGACCTGTGCTCGCAGGCGATCGCTTGGTTCTTGTATCCTCTCTCGGTGAAGCGGTCTCCTTGTCGCCCTATTCAGGCGAGGAACTAGGCCGAATTGAACTGCCGGACGCTGTATTTGTGCCGCCAATTCTGGCCAATGAAACGCTCTTTGTATTGACCGACGATGCACGTATCGTTGCTTTGAAGTAATAGCTCAGATGTTCGGGGCCCCCTCTGGGCCCTTGGGGCCTTCTGGGGCCTGAACATGTCTGGAACCGCTGTGAAAGGCGGACGGGAAACCAATGCCGTTTAAACTTGCCATTGTCGGCCGCCCCAATGTGGGCAAATCGACTCTATTCAACCGTCTGGTTGGAAAGAAGCTCGCGCTTGTTGATGACACGCCTGGCGTGACCCGAGATCGCCGAGAAGGCGACGCCAGCATTGCAGACATTGAGTTTACGATCGTTGATACAGCCGGGCTTGAAGACGCCAAAGGCGATGTTCTGGAAGCACGGATGCAACGGGGCACGGAGCTGGCAATTTCAGAAGCCGATGTCTGTCTGCTTCTCGTTGACGCGCGCGCCGGGATTACGCCAGCAGATGCCTATTTCTCCCAGCTTCTGAGAAAAGTGGAAACTCCGGTCATTCTGGCTGCGAACAAGTGCGAAGGCGGTGCTGGTGAGGCCGGGCGAATGGAAGCCTA